>CBDEAP010000001.1:0-331812 GCA_965236125.1 Candidatus Pelagibacterales bacterium
AATTGAATATGCTTTAAAAGAAATTTACTATTCTAGCTCAAGGCGGAACTGCTGTTGGGACAGGAATAAATTCAAAAAAGAATTTTGATAAAAAAATTGTAAAAGAAATTTCAAAATTTACTAGATTACCTTTTAAGCCTGCTGCAAATAAATTTGCTGAGTTAGCAGCCCATGACTCTATAGTTAACTTTTCAGGAACATTAAATACATGTGCGGTTGCTTTAATGAAAGTATCGAATGATATAAGATTTTTAGGTTCAGGACCAAGGGCTGGGTATGGTGAATTATTATTACCAGAAAATGAACCAGGATCATCTATTATGCCAGGTAAAGTAAACCCAACTCAGTGTGAAGCCGTCACAATGGTTTGTGTTAAAGTTATTGGTAATCATAATGGAATTACCCTAGCAGGAACCCATGGGCATTTTGAACTAAATGTTTTTAAGCCAATGATCGCTCATAACATTTTACAATCAATAGATTTAATTGCTGATAGTACTAAAAATTTTGCAATTTATTGTGTCAAAGGTATCAAGGCAAATAAGAAAAAAATCCAAGAACATTTAGATAATTCTCTAATGTTAGTTACTGCTCTAGCACCACATATTGGCTATGATAATGCTGCCAAGATAGCAAAAACCGCATTAAAAAATAACACAACTTTAAAACATGAAACTTTAAAAACAGGTTTAATTAACGAAAAAGATTATCTTAGAATTGTAGATCCCAAAAAAATGATCTATCCTGCATAGATCTTAAAAAAATCATTCATTAATTTTTTGAAATAAACTTTATTTTCAATCAATTGATTTTTTTTATTAAAATCATCAAAAAAATTACTTACATTTTGATCTGAAGCTTCATCAATCAAAATATTTTCAAATGTAATTTGTTTTTTATTAAAATCATAATTAAAATCTAAAAAAATATTAGAAAATTTAGTCCTAAATTTATTACCAGTTTGAAAATAACTATAAACTTCATCTAAATCAGAGATATCAATCTTTATTGAGCCGTTAATTCCAATATTATTTTGATCAATATAAATGGCGCTTTCTAGAAGCTCCATTTGAACTGCATTTAACCAGTTTAATTTTGATCCTCTTAAGTAAATCAAACCTTCTTCGATCTTTAATTTTATATCTAAATTTTTAAAGTCATTTTTTTGTTCAAGGTTATTAATTTTAAAACCAATATCTAAATTGATATTTTCATTATTTAAAATTTCACTTTTTAACAATTCTAACACAAATGAATTTTCTCTTAATATATTTTCAAAGTTAATTTCTTTTAAATTGAAATCAGCTGATAGATAAAATGGTTTAAAATCTATAATTCCATTAAATTTATATTTTTCCTGATCTTTATTATTATAAAATTTAAAACTATCTTTTTTAAGTTCATATCCAGAAGAAAATATTTTTTTATCAAAATTAAGTTTGACTGTACCAATTTTTTGATCTTCACTGTAATTAAAGTTATTTTCAAATGAGGTTTGAATTATTTTTGATAAAACTTTTAAATATAATTTTTTTTCTTCATTGTTATTTTCAATATCTATCTGATAAGGAATATTAAATATTTCACCTTGACCAATTAAAAAATTTAATTTTTTTTTAATGTTATAAAAAATATCATAATTCAATATTTTATTTATAAATAAAATTTCTTTTTCTGAATTTTCATAAAAAAAATTTGCATTCTTAATTGTAAACTTATTTTCATTATCAGAAAATTTTAAAAATTTAGAAAAAAAATTTAGATAATTTTTATCAATATTAAAGTTTGCACCATCTAAAATTATATTTTTAATATTGATTTTATTTGAAAAAAAATTGTTAAAAGAAATAAAAACTTTTAAATTAATTAAATCTGCTATTTTATCATTGTTATAGAATAGTTCTGAGTTTAAAAATTCAAAGTGTGGAATTGGAAAAATTTTATAATTTAAATTATCACTTAAAAGAAAAGTTGATCCATAATTTTGAGAAATTTGATTCTCCAATTCTAATTTAATTTTAGACTTACTGTACAGATTGGGAATTGATAAATAGCTCATTCCTAAAAAAAATATGAACAAAAATGTTATAATAAGTCTGTTAAGTACACTTTTTTTTGTTTTTTGATTTTTATTACCTATAAGGTTTAATTTATTTAAATATTTTTCAAAAAAATGATTTATATTTAAATAAATGCTTTTTAAAATTTTAACTAAATAACTATGTTTTTTCATATTTATCAAAGCAACTTATAAAGAAATATTCATAATGATAAACTCTGATTATTTAAATAATTTAAATAAAGCTCAAAAAGAAGCTGTGCTATATCTTAGATGGTCCGTTGCTTATAGTAGCTGGAGCTGGTTCCGGGAAAACTAAAGTACTAACATCAAGAATTGCTAATATTATTAAGGAAAAGAAGGCTTTTCCAAATCAAATTCTAGCTGTCACTTTTACAAATAAAGCGGCAAAAGAAATGCAAAATCGAGTTAGTAAAATTCTAGGATCTGCAGCAATTGGTTTATCGTGGCTAGGGACATTCCATTCTATTTGTGCAAAATTATTAAGAAAACATGCCTCTGCAGCAAATTTAAATTCAAATTTTACAATTATAGATACCGATGATCAAACAAGATTAATCAAAAATATTTGTAAGGCTGAAAATATAGATGTCAAACAATTAGCACCTAGATATATTTTGGCAATTATAGATAGGTGGAAAAATAAAGGATACTACCCAAATGAAGTAATAATAAATAATAAAGATATTTATGAAAAAACAATCTTACCTATATATAAAATTTATCAGCAAAAATTAGTAGATTTAAATTCATGTGATTTTGGTGATTTAATTTTACATACTGTCAAAATTCTTGAAAATAATAAAGATATAAGAGAAATCTACTCTAATAATTTTAAATATATTTTAGTAGATGAATATCAAGATACAAATTATATTCAAAGTAGATGGTTAAACTTACTTTCAGAAAAAAATAAAAATATTTGCTGTGTTGGAGATGATGATCAATCAATTTATAGTTGGCGTGGAGCAGAAATTAAAAATTTTTTAGAGTTTGACCAAGTTTATGAAAATACTAAAGTGATAAGACTTGAACAAAACTATAGATCTTCTCAAAATATACTTTCTGTAGCTTCAAATTTAATTGCTAACAATCAAAATAGAGTCGGTAAAACGTTAATTACCACAATGGAAGAAGGTGATTTAGTTAAATTGAATTGTTTTAAAAATGGAAAAGATGAAGCTATTGGTGTTTCAGATGAAATTGAAAAAAAATTAAAAAAAAAATATTCTTATAATAATATAGCAATTTTAGTAAGAGCTATTTTTCAGACAAGAGAATTTGAAGAACGTTTTTTAAAAATTGGTATGCCCTATAGAATCTTGGGTGGTACTAAGTTTTATGAAAGAGCTGAAATTAAGGATTGTATTGCTTATCTTAAGATTAATCCATCAAGAAAAAGATGATTTAGCTTTTGAAAGAATAGTTAATAATCCAAAACGCTCAATAGGTGACAATACCCTAAAATTAATTCATGAATTTTCTAAAGAAAATTCACTTAGTCTAGAAGCTGCTTCAAGAAAAATGTTAGAAGAAAATTTAATTAAACCAAAAACTAAAATTGGATTAACAATTTTTTTAGATTTATTATTAAAATGGAGAAATGATTTAATTGTTAAGGGTATTAGTCATATAAAGTTATTACAATTAGTAATAGATGAGTCTGGATATTCCTCAATGTTAAAAAACAAAAAGGATATCGATAATGAAAATAGACTTGAAAATATCAAAGAACTTTTAAATGCTATGAAAGAATTTGATAATTTAGAGAGTTTTTTAGAACATGTTGCATTAGCAACATCTATTGATCAAGAATGGGATGGTGAAAAAATTAATATGATGACTATGCATGCCGCTAAAGGACTTGAATTTGATGTAGTTTTTCTACCTGGATGGGAAGAAGGGTTTATTTCCTCATCAAAAATCTTTAGAGGAAAAAGGACAAAATGGATTGGAAGAGGAGAGAAGATTGGCTTATGTAGGTATCACTAGAGCTAAAAAAAAAGCCATAATATCATTTTCAATGAACAGATTTTATCAAGGAGATTGGATCGATAGCATGGCCTCAAGATTTATTGATGAATTACCTGAAAAATATCTAGAAAAAAATTCATTTTTCAATGAAAATACTAATGATGAAGAAGATTTTGATTTTAACCAAGATTTTGAAATTCAAGAAGGGGCAAGAAGTCCAGGATGGATAAGATATCAAAAACGAATTAAATGATAGAAGATAGAATAAAAAAATTAAGAGATAACTTTGATAAATATCAAATAGATGGATATGTTGTTCCAAAAAATGATGAATATTTTTCTGAATATTCAGAAATTAATAGAATAAAAACTATCTCAAATTTTAGTGGTTCTGCTGGAATTGCTGTTATCTTAAAAAAAAAAAATTATCTTTTTGTAGATGGTAGATATACTCTTCAAGCCAAAATTGAGTCAGGAAAAAATTTCACTTTAGTAAGCTATGATAAAATTATTAATTGTAATTTATTCAAAAATTTAACTTTAGGAATTGACTCAAAATTATTAACTTCATCACAAGTAAAAAATTATTTTTCTAAATATAATAAAATAAAAATAATAGATAATAATTTAATTGATAAAATTAAAATATTTCCTTTAAAAAGAAATAAACCATTTTATTCATTAGATAATAAAATTGTTGGACAAAGTCATTTTAGTAAATTAACCAATATAGCAACTTATCTTCAAAAAAAGAAAGCTGATTATATTTTTATTTCTGCGCCTGAAAATGTAGCATGGATATTAAATATCAGAGGTCATGATAATCCAAACAGTCCTGTGCCAAATTGTAGATTAATAATTAGCAAAACTAAAAAATTTTATTTAATTGCTGATGATTATAAAGCTAAAACTCTCATAAAAGAAAAAAAAATTAATCCAATCCAAGTAATTCATCCAAAAAATTTTCAAAATTTAATTTTAAATTTAAAAGATAAAAAATTTATTATTGATAAAAAATCATGTTCATTATTTTACGAACAATTAATTAAATCAAAATTTAAAATAATTGATGATGAAGATCCTACATATTTATTAAAAGCAATAAAAAATAAAAAAGAAATTAATCATATGATTAAATCTCATATTTTAGATGGTGCTGCCTTAACTAAATTTCTTTATTGGATAAAAAATATTAATAAAAAAAAGATTACAGAAGTTGATGCTCAAAATAAATTAGAAAAATTTAGAAAAAATAATAAAGAATATCTATTTCCTAGTTTCCAGACAATTGCTGGAGCTGGACCAAATGGAGCAATTGTTCATTATAGAGCAAAAAAAGATAGCTGCAGAATAATTAATAAATCTGATATTTTTTTATGTGACTCTGGCGGACAGTATAAATATGGAACAACCGATGTAACTAGAACAATATGTTTTTCAAAGCCAAACAATAATATAAAGAATATTTTTACCAAAGTTCTTAAAGGTCATATTGCTGTAGCAAATACAAATCTTAATAAAATTAATACTGGAAAAAAAATAGATATTAGAGCTAGAAAATTTTTGAAAATGAGTGGTTTAGATTATGCTCATGGTACTGGCCATGGTGTTGGTTTTTTTCTAAATGTTCATGAAGGTCCTCAATCTATTTCAAAACTAAATAATGTTAAAATTTTAGAAGGAATGATTTTAAGTAATGAACCTGGATATTATAAAGAAAAAAATTTTGGAATAAGAATTGAAAACTTAGTCTATGTAAAAAAAATAAATAATAATCTATCTTTTAAAAATTTAACACTGGCACCAATTGATAAGGATTTAATAAATTATAAACTTTTAACGCCTAATGAAAAAAAATATCTGTTTACATATCACCTAAATGTTTACTCTAAATTATCTAAACATTTAACAATTAATGAAAGAAAGTGGCTAGCTAGTCATTTTTAACATTTTAAGTAATTCATTTTGATCTATAATTTTAATATTCAATTCATTTGCACTATCAATTTTTCTTTTAGTAGGTTTTTCACCTGCTACTAAATAATCAAGTTTTTTTGATACACTGCTAATAATTGTACCTGAATTTTGTTCAATCAAAGATTTTAACTCTGCTCGACTAATACCTATTAACTTTCCAGTAATCATGAAAGTTTTATTTTTCAAATATCCATCATTTTTAATTGATACAGCATCTTTAACATTCAATATTTTTTGCAAAGTTAATAAAACATTTAAATTTTCTTTATTTAAAAAGAAATTTTTTAAAGAGTTAATTTGTGTTTCACCAATTCCATCTATATCAAGTAATTCACTAAAATTTTTATGAATAGATAAATTTATAAAATTTTTACATGTTTTAAAATATTTTGCTAAAATTTTTGCATTTTCTAATCCAATATGTCTTATCCCTAGAGCATATATAAATTTTTCAAAAGAAATATTTTTTTTTTCTTCTATAGAATATTTTAAATTAGATACCGACTGTTTACCCCACCCCTCTAGATTTTCTATTTTTTTATAATCCAAATTAAAAATATCTTGTGGTAGTTTTACTAATTTTTTATTCCAAAAACTTTCTACAATTTTTTTACCAAATCCATCTATATTAAATGCATCTTTTGAAACAAAATGTTTAATTTTTTCTATAGCAATTTTTTCACACTCATAACCTTCACTTGTGCATCTTCTAACTGCATCTTCTTTTTTTGAAATAGAATTAAATTCTTTAACAGTTTTTGAACCACATGAAGGGCAATATTTAGGAAAAATAAATCTTTTTGTATTTTTGCTTCTTTTTGCAAAATCTACTTCAATAATATGTGGAATTACATCTCCTGCTCTTTCAATTAAAACTGTATCTCCAATTCTAATATCTTTTCTAATAATCTCATCCTCATTATGTAATGTAGCATTAGACACAACTACTCCACCTATATTAATAGGCTCAACTTTTGCAACCGGTGTTAAAGCTCCTGTTCTTCCTATTTGAATTTCAATATCTTTTATTATAGTTGAGCCATTAACAGCTGAAAATTTATGAGCTATCGCCCATCTAGGAGAATTAGCTACATTTCCTAATCTTTTTTGTAAATTAAAATCATTAACTTTATATACAATTCCATCTATATCAAAATCTAATTCTGCTCTTTTTTTTTCTATCTCATAATAATTTTTCATTAAATTTTTAATACCGCTAATTAATTTATTTTGGGGATTAGTTTTAAATCCCCATTCTTTTAATTTTTTTAAATATTCAAATTGACTATCAACATTTAGTTGATCAGCATATCCAAAAGTATATGCAATAAATTTTAATGGAATTTTTTTTGTTTCTTCAGGATTTTTTTGTCTAAGACTTCCTGATGCAGCATTGCGTGGATTTGCAAATTTTTGGTTTAACTTTTTAAAATCACTATTTTGAATAAATACCTCTCCTCTAATATCTATTTCTTTTGGAAATTCTTTTGCTTTTATAAATTTAGGAATATCTTCAATAGTTTTTAAATTAGCAGTAATATCCTCACCTTCTTTACCATCACCTCTAGAAAGTCCTGATAATAAACTCTCCATTTTTATATATTAATAGAAGCTGATATGCCATCAATTTTTGGTTCTGCTGTATAAAAAATATTACTAGTATTAGTGTTGTCTAAATAATTAGATATTTTTTTTTCAAAATTAAATAAATCCTCTTCTGAAAATGCATTTGCTAAAGAAAGCATTGGCACTTTATGCAAAATTTTTTTAAAATTTTTTGATGGCTTATATCCAACAAGTTTTTGCGGAGAGTCTTTAGATTTTAAAAAATTATTTTTTTTTTCTAGAGATAATATTTCTTTTTTAAAATTATCATAAATTTGATCTGAAACTAGAGGTCTACTCTTATCATAGTAATAAAGATCAAATTTTTTTAATTGTTTTATTTTTGCTTTATATTCTTTTAAAATTTCTTTTTTATTCATCTCATTCAAATAGAGATTTAAGTTTTTTTATAAGCTATGTTATCTTCTCGTTCTTGGTCTTTTTTATTACGTTCATATTCTTTATCAAAAAAACTATAACTTTTTTCATACCATTTTGACGATTGGTAGTTATATCCTAATAATTGTGCATATTTTTTTGCCTCTTCCATTAATCCAATCATATAATATATTTCAACAAGTCTATGAAGTGACTCTTCTACATAAATAGTATTGTATCGTAATCTTCAACTACAGTTTTAAATCTATTAATTGCTGGAATCCATTTTTTTTTTTCAACATAATATCTTCCTAAATATACTTCTTTTGAAGCTAGAATATCTTCAATTAAATCTAGTTTAAATTTTGCATCTAAGGCATAATCTGTATTTGGATAATTGTTTATTACTTTTTCAAATTGAATTTTTGCCATTATAATTGAATTTAAATCTTTTTTTTCATCAACAATTTGCTCATAATAAGCCATGCCCAGTAGATAAGTTCGCATAATCATTATCTTTGTGTTCAGGATATTTTCTTAAAAATATTTTTAATTTCCTCTATCGTATCTAAATAATAATCTTGAGAATAATAAGCAGTAAGCTGCCATCAATGTAGATTTTGGAGCCCACTCAGATTGTGGAAATAAAATTTCAACTTCATTAAATTTTTTTGCCGCAAATAAAGCATCTCCTGACTTCAAGTTCTTTTAAACCCTCATTCCATGCTTCTAAAATTTGCATGTCCATATTTTTTTCTACTATGAATTGATTTTTTTTCAATTTTTTTCGAACAAGATAAATTGAATAATATTAAAAATATAAATAAAATAATGTTAAATTTTTTTATAACCATAAACTTTAATTTATCAGAATTTTAAAAATATCTATTATAATTATGCAATAGATTTAAGTAATGACTTGTTTATCAGCGTATGTGGAAGGTTTTTTTGTTTTATTTCAATTATTGAAAAATTCTCTTTATTTTTAAATACTTTTCTTAATAATTGATTAGTCATATAGTGACCACCTTGTGAGCAAACTACATTACCAATTATTCTATACCCTGAGGTAAATAAATCACCAATACAATCAAGTATTTTATGATTAACGAATTCTTTGTCATTACGAAGACCTTCTTCATTTAATATTTTTTCATTCTTTACAACTATCGCATTCTCTAAACTACCACCTTTTGCCAAACCATTTTTTTTGATCATTTCTATATCTTCAAAAAGACAAAATGTTCTCGAGTTAAAAATATCCTCTAAATTATCTTCATATACTTTAACTGTATTTTTTTGATTACCAATAATTTTATTGTTGTACCTTAACTCAAAATTAATATTAAGATTTAAAGTCGTTGGTTCAATATATATAAATCTATCTTTATCCTTAAATTCAATTTTTTTTAATATTTTAATGATTTTGATTGGAACTTCACTAGTTTTAAATCCAGATAAAATAATTTTTTCAACATATAGTTTTGCCGAACCATCAAGTATTGGTACTTCCTCATTATCTATTTCTATTAATGCATTATCAATACCCAATCCAAATAAAGCCCCCATCAAATGTTCAATTGTAGAAACTTTTACACCATAATTATTTTCAATAGTTGTATTAAGAGAGGTGTTGCTTACATGAGCAAAATTTGGCACTACAATATTATTTTCTTTTAAATCGACACGCTTAAACAATATCCCTGTATTAGGCTCTGCTGGGTTTATTGTTATATTTGTAAATTTACCACTATGAAGACTGATACCGCTAAACTTTAATGGTGAGTTAACTGTTTTTTGATTTAAATATGACATTAGATTAACTTTTAATTTGATGGGATCAATTTTTAAAAACAACTAATATTACGAGATATGACAGTTTATCCAAATAAATGAAAAAACTTTTCAAAAAAACCTTTATTTTCCAATTTTTTTGTCAGCAAAATTACTTCTTTTGAATGATTTCCTAAAAAAATATCTAAAGCAGCGTCTATTTCTTGAACTTGGTCTACTAAAGATATTTTTTTCACATGATCACCAGATATAATTTTATTAATAAAGATTTGATAATCACTAAACAATTTTTGATATTCAACAATTTTGGATTGTGGAAGCATAATAAATTTTGCTTCAATAGAAAAAAATTTACAAATTAATGATTCTTTATTTTTTTTAATATCAATATATTCATCATTAATTAACATATTATCTAGTAATAAGTGAATAATCGATAGATCTTTATTATTCAATTCTATTTCATTTTTAATTTTTGATAAAAGATTTAATCTTTCTTTTTCAAAATTAAAATGTCCCGATATATTTTTTTTAATACCTATATTTATGGGTAAAAAATTATCATTATAAATTACCAAATTAATATCTTTTATGAATTGGTTATTAAGTTTTTCAATTTTATGAATATTTAAATCTAAAAATTGTTTAAATTGATCATTGATCAATTTACTTTCTGAATTATCCAAGATTAATTCGTTTTTATATAAACATTTAAGATTTGTTTTTAAAAAACTTGTAATTAAAAAGCTATTTTTTTTTATAAAAAAAAAATTTATAAAATCATTATTATCAATCATAAAAAATTATTTGATCAGGGACTCTTGCATCGATTATTCTTTTATTTGTAAAATTTTCATTTTCTACAATATCAAAAATTTCTTCAAGTTTTTTTGAAAAATTTTTAGCTGGTAATCTTATAATAACTCCATCTTTAGTTTCTAAATCCCACCTACCAGATTTAAAATAAAATAGATTAGAAAATTCGTACAAATCAAATCTTGAATTTTTAATAGAATTATTTAAATCCAATATTTGCTTTATAGATGGGTTACCAAAAATAAAGGGTAGATCAATAGTATTATCTAAATCTCTGGATAATTTTCCATTAGTGCCTACTAAAAAAAATTCTCCATTTATATTTAATCTTGATAAAAATTTAGTTTTAAAAATTTTTATTTTTATTGTTGAAGGATAATTTTTAAATATAAAGTAATTTTCAACTAAATGATTTTCTTCAATTATTTTTTTTAAATTATTCTTGCTAATTAAAAAAATACTTGATTTTTGTAATTTTGATATTTTATCTGGTATATCTAAAAAATTTGAATTATCAGGAGACTCCATTATCACATCTTTTATTTCAAACTGGTTTATACCTAATAATTTTTGATTATTAAAAGTCCCCAAAATTATTAGAATAAAAAAATAAATTGTAATTTTTTTACCTATTTTTAGACGCATCATTTAAAATCCACTCTAATAACTTGAATAAAGCTTAATCCACAATAAGCAGCTATTTCAGGCACAAGTGATAAACTTGTCATCCCTGGTTGCGTGTTTATTTCTAGCAAATAAAACTTGTTTTTATAAAATTTAAAGTCTGACCTTGTGATGCCTTTACATCCTAAAATTTTGTGTGCTTTCAAAGCTATATTTAATATTTTATTAAAATTTTTTTTTGTTAGATCTACTGGAATTATATGTTCAGTATTTGCTTTAGGGTTATATTTTGCCTCATAATCATAAAATTTTCTTCTAGGTTTCAATTCAATTGCTCCTAATTTCTTATCTCCCATGATAGCTACTTGAATTTCTCTACCTGGAATAAACTCCTCAATCATAATTTGATTATAAATATTGAGTTTTTGTAAATTATTAAAAAAATTATTTTTATTACATATATAAACATTTACACTTGAGCCCTCGCTAATGGGCTTAAGAACAACAGGAAATTTAAGTTTATGATTAATAATATTAATTAATTCCTTTTTACTTTTATCAAATGAATACTTAATAAATTTTGGTGTAAGTATTTTATTTTTTAAAAATATTTTTTTTGAAATTTCTTTATCCATTGCCTGTGCTGAAGCAAGAACACCTGAATGAGTGTAGGGAATATCAAATGTTTCTAAAATTGTTTGAATGTAACCATCCTCTCCAAATTGGCCATGTAATGCATTAAATATAATCTCTGGCTTAAAATTTTTTATTATTTGAGATAGTTTAAAGTTAGGCTCACAAATTTTAACAATATAATTATTTTTTTTTAATTCTCTGGCTACCTGAAATCCCGTTTTTAAACTAATTAATCTTTCTTTAGAAATTCCTCCAGAAATAATTAATATTTTTTTTTTCATTTATTCTACAATTTCGATCTCGGTTTCAATTTTAATTCCAGTATTCTCATAAACTTTTTTTGATACAAATTTTATTAAATTTTTCATTTCATTAAAACTAGCATTACCTCTATTTATAAAAAAATTACAATGTTTCTCTGAGATTGCTGCATCACCAAAACTAGTATCTAAGGGATACTGACTCTTTAATAAGTTCCCAAACTTTTTTATTTGTTTGTTTAATAGGATTCTTAAAAGTACTACCACTAGTTTTTATTTTAGTTGGTTGTGTACTCTCTTTTTGAAATTTGTATTTTTTCATTAATAATTTAATATCATCTTTATTACCTTTTTTTCCTTTGAAGGATGCACTAAGAAAAATTAAATCTTTAGATAAATTATTTTTTCTATAGTCAAATTCAATTTTTGATGAAGGAATTGTAATTATTTGACCATCTCTATTAAGAGCTTGAACTGAAATTATAATATCTTTGAACTCATTTTGAAAACATCCAGCATTCATTTTAATTCCACCACCAACAGTACCGGGGATACATGATAAAAATTCAAAACCTGTTAAATTATTTTCCATAGCAAATTCTGATAATCTTTTGTCCGTTACACTACTGCCAGCAATTATTACCTCATCAGATAATTTTGAAATGTTATTAAAATTTTTAGATAACTTAATTACTACACCATCATATCCACCATCTGTAAATAAGGTGTTTGAACCGGCTCCAAGTACAAAAATTTTTTCTTCTTTATTTATTTTTTTAATAAAACTTATTAGATCATTTAATGTATCAGCTTTAAAGAAAAGTTTTGTTTTTCCGCCTATATTAAACCAATTTTTTTTTTTTATATCATGATCAATTATTAAATTTTCTTTAAATTCATCAGCAAGATGTTTAATTTCTAAAGACTTCATTTTATCAATTTTGGCATTTCTCTCATCCACCCTGATATCGAGCCAGCACCCATACCAATAACTATTTTTTTACCATGAATATTATTTTTTATAAAATTAACTAATTCATACTTATCATTAATCATAAACAAATTTACTTTTGAATTTTTGATAATTTGTTTGGCAAAATTTTTATAATCAAATCCTAGTTTGATTTTTTCTCCAGCAGAATAAACTGGACACAAAATTACTTCATCACAATTTTTGAATGCAAATGTAAATTCTTTCTTTAAATCTTTAAGTCTAGAAATTCTATGTGGCTGAAATATGCATATTTTTTTATAAGTTTTTATAAACATTTTTTACGCCTTCAAGTACACCTATAATTTCAGTTGGATGATGAGCGTAATCATCATAAAATTCAGTGCCTCTATATGAAAATATTTTATTGAACCTTCTTTGAACTCCCTTAAATAATTTCAATCCAATTTTAATATTTAAAACTGATATACCAATAGTTAGTGTAACTGCTATAGCTGCGGCTGCATTTCTTATATTATGCAGTCCTAAAAGAGGAATTTTTATTCTTCTAATAATATTTCTTTTTTTATTAGGTAGTTTGATATTTAAATCAAATTCTGAAAATTTTTTATCTAGCTTAATATTTTTTATATGAAAATTAGAATTAGGATCTGTACCATAGGTATAAAAATTTTTATTTTTTAGATTACTAATTAATTTTTTGTTATTTTTATCATCTAAACAAATAAATGATTTTCCAAAAGTTGGTACTTTTTTAATAAATTTTACAAAATGGTTATTCAAATCATTCATTGATTTGTAATAATCCATATGTTCTCTATCTATGTTTGTAATTATAGCATATGTTGGAGGAATAAATACAAAACTCCCATCTGACTCATCAGCTTCTAATATTGACCACTCGCTTCTACCTAATTTAGCAGAGTTTTTTAAAGAATTAATTACACCCCCATTAATTATAGTGGGATCTAATTTTGTTTTTTGAAATATAGAAGAAATCAATGATGTTGTTGTAGTTTTTCCGTGTGAACCAACCACAACTATATTTTTTGTTAGTGACACGATATTAGCAAGCATTTCTCCACGCTTATATATTGGTAATTTTTTTCGTTTAGCCTCAACTAATTCAGGATTATTTTCTTTTATAGCTGAAGATATGACTAAAATAGTAGCTTTTTTAATATTATTTTTTTTATGACCAATAAAAATTTTTATTTTATTGGATTTTAATCTATCAATATTTTTATTAGAGATAATATCACTACCTTGTACTTTAAAACCCTTACCTTTCATAATAAGCGAGAGGCCGCTCATTCCAATTCCTCCTATTCCAACAAAATGGATAATTTCTGTTTTGGCTATTTCAATTTGCATTTAACGTATCTAATATTTTTTGATTAAGATTTTTCCACGAATTTTGATTATTCAGTTTTTTTAAATTTTCTTTCTTTTCAAGATATTCATTATTGTTAGTAAGTATATTAAAAAAAATTTTTTTTAGCTCTATTTTATTAAAATTTTTTTGTTCTATTATCCAACAACAGTTATTTTTTTTATAATATAGAGCATTTTCATATTGATGATTATCTTTTGCTGAAGGTAGAGGCACAACAAAAAATGGGATATTTAATAATGACAACTCTGCTAGCGTAGATGCCCCACCTCTAGTGATACATAAATCAGTTTGCTTAATAAAGTTAATAAGATTCGGACTATATGTAAAAACTTCAAAATCTATATTATTTTTTATATAAAAATCTCTTAATTTGTCCATATTTTTTTCATTAGTTTGATGTACTACTTTTATTGGAAAATTTTTAGATAATTCAACAAAGACTTCATTAATTTCAAAATTAAATACATTGGCACTTTGACTGCCTCCAATAACTAAAAAATTAAATTTTCTATTTTTAGTAAAATTTTCTTTATCTTTATAAAATATTGCTCTTACTAGTGGCTGTATAATAACTACTTTATTTAAAAATTTATTAGGAAAATTTTTAATTGATTTAGAATAACAAAATATTTTTTCACTAAATTTTAAATAAAAATTATTAGCTCTTCCTATAACCATGTTGGGTTCCAATAAATAGATTTTTATAAAAAGTAACTTTGCAGCTATACATAATGGAAACGACATATATCCACCAGTAGAAATAAGAATATTTATTTTATTTTTTTTTAAAATAAAAAAAGATCTAAAAATTAAAATAATTATTTTAATTATATTAAAAGGTAATAAATATAAATTATCTAGTTTAGGCATATTGATTTTAATTTTTCTTATTGATGTATTTTCTAGAAATTTTTCACCTCGTTGATCAGTTGAAATAATTACTTCAAAAGAATGTTTTAAATGTTCTATAAAGGATTTTAGCAGGTATCACATGTCCACCAGAACCACCTGTAGTAATTAAAATTTTTTTTTTCATTAAAGTTAATTAAATTTTCTTTTTGTTATATTTAAGATTATTCCTGATATGATTGAAATACTCACTATTGAAGAACCACCATAACTTAAAAAGGGTAAAGTCATACCTGTTGTAGGAAAAAGTCTAATATTTACCCCAATATGAATTATAGCCTGCATTAATATTAAACTAGAACACCCAACTAAAATTAATTTATATTTATCTTCGTGTATTGATAAAATTCTCTTAAAAATTACATAAATAAAACTTAAAAATATTGCTATAATCAACATTATTGCAATTACTCCAAACTCTTCTGAAATTACTGAAATAATATAATCTGTATGAGCTTCAGGTACTTTATTTTTTAGAGTCCCCTCACCAATTCCTTTTCCAAAAAAACCACCACTTGTAATTGAATCTAAGGCTTTATCGGATTGAAAATTATGTGTTCCACTTTCACGATCAAAAAATGATAAAATTCTAGATTTAATATAAATAAATTTAGGAACAAACATCACTAAATAAAGCAGAAAGATTAAGATAGAACCTGAAAATATAGATAAAAACATAATACTCACACCTGAGGTAAAAATTAAAATAGACCAAGTAAATAAAATTAATAAAGTTTGGCCAATATCAGGTTGTATGAATAACAAACCTGAAATTAATAATGTAATCAAAAATGAAAGATAAATATTTTAAATTAATATTAATCTTGTTTTTCAGTACTTAATAATATAGATAGAAAAACTATATAAAAAGGTTTCAATAACTCAATTGGCTGAAATCTTGGTAAAATAAAGAAATCAATCCATCTTTTAGATCCTTTTACTTCTACACCAATAAAAGGAACTAAAAATAATGATATTAATATTATAAAAAAAATAACTAAAGAAATTTTTAACAGTATAATTGAGTCCATTGCTGATAATAAAATAATTATCAATCATTCCTAAGAATATATAAATTAGATGTTTAAAAAAAAAAGAATAACTGTTTGTGTTCTAATTTATCTGAAGCAATCAATGAAGTTGATACTAAAGAAAAAAATAATCCTATTATGAATAATAATATTATTATTAAAAAATATAGTCTTATCTATATTTTTCCACCAATTATAATATAAGTTATATATTGATATTTTTTCTTTCATTTAAGTATAGCTTTTATTAGTTTGTTAAAATAAGATACCTCTTTCTTCAAAATTTTTGAAACTATCAAATGATGCACCCGATGGACTAAATAAAATATATTTTTTTTTTCTTGAATAATCACTTTTTAGATCTTTGAAAAATTTTATCTAAAGTAATTTTTAAATTTGAGCAATGAATAGTCTTTATTTTATTTTTCAAATCGTTTTGAAATTTTCTATAATTTTTTCCAAAAATATAAGCTTTAATATTTAAACAATCTTTTCTTAAAAGTTTGAATTTATCTCCTTCTTTAGGGATACCACCAACAATCCAATAAACATTTGTAAATTTTTTTAATAATACTTTCTGATGAAGCATAGCTTGTAGCTTTTGAGTCATTTATTATTTGTAAATTTTTAGAGTCAAAAATTATTTGCTGTCTGTAATTTAACCCTTTAAAATTTTCTAAAGTATAAAGGAACTTTTTTTGATTTAATTTTAAATAATTAGCTATATAAAAAATGAATGATAAATTTTCTTTGATTACCATCTGATTTAAAATAGGGATTTTTAATTTTTTCTATTTTATTTTCTAACTTTTTCATAATTTACTTTAACTATTTTAGATAAAAAATTATCAGTAATTAATTTTTTTTTTATTATATTTGTTACTATTATTAATAAAAGCTATTCCATTTTTTGATTGATTTTCTATTAATTTAAATTTTGCGTTAACATAATTCTTCAAAGTTTTGTGTCTTTCTAAATGATCTGGTGAAATATTTAAAATAACAGAGTATTTTGATCTAAAATACTTGCTATATTCTAATTGATAAGAAGATGCTTCGACAACAAATACTGTTGATTTATTTATATTTTTTTCAGCTAAAATTGGATTACCAATATTACCTACTAATCTTGCGTCAAATTTTTGATCATACAAAACATTATGCAAAATTTTACATGTTGTGGATTTTCCATTACTGCCCGTAATTGTAAAACAAATATTGTGTGGATTAGATTTATAAAAAACATCTAAGTCTGTGATAATTTTATTTTTATTTTTTCTTAAAAATTGAGAAAGTTTACAATTAATAATATCGATCCCTGGACTTATTATTATAATATCAAAATTCATAATCATAAATTTTTTTATATTCTATTTGTCTATTTGTAATTTTACTTAATTTAATATCTAGCTTAAAATCATCATAAAAATAAACTTCATTTTTATCTTTTAAAAAATTATATGAGGCTAAACCACTTTTGCCTAACCCATAAATTAATATTTTTTTATTTAAAAAAAAATTAATTTTTTTTTTCATTATCTTAACTTCAATGTTGCTAAACCAATCATTGCTAAAATAATTGAAATAATCCAAAATCTAATTACAACGGTTGACTCTGGCCAACCTTTTTTTTCAAAATGATGGTGTATAGGAGCCATTTTAAAAACTCTTTTACCAGTCATTTTATATGAAATAACCTGTACCATTACAGACACCGCTTCCAAAACAAATAAACCTCCTGTTATAGCTAATACAATTTCATGTTTAGTGATTATTCCTACCGCTCCTAAGGACCCTCCTAAAGATAAAGAACCTGTATCTCCCATAAAAATTTTTGCTGGTGGAGCGTTAAACCACAAAAAACCGAGACAAGAGCCAATCACAGCTCCACAAAAAATAGAAATTTCTCCAGTTCCTTCTATGTATGGTATTTGTAAATATTCTGAAAAAACAATATTACCAGTCACATAACTTATAAATGCAAAACAGGCTGCAACTAGTATTACAGGAACGGTGGCTAGACCATCTAAACCGTCTGTTAAATTTACTGCATTTGATGATCCAACAATTACAAAGACACCAAAGGGTATAAAAAACCAACCTAGGTTAATTATCAAATTTTTAAAAAATGGAAAATATAAATTAGATAATTCTGAATAATCTGAAAAATATGTAAGACCAATTATTCCAATTATTGATAAAATTATTTGTATTAATAATTTTAATTTTGAGGAAATACCAGAAGAATTATTAAATTTAATTTTTATATAATCATCATACGCTCCTAAAGCACCAAAAGTTAGTGCTATATATATACAAAATAATAAGTATATATTATTTAAATCTCCCCATAAAATTACAGCTGTGATTAAACCAAATAAAATTATGACGCCTCCCATAGTTGGTGTGCCAATTTTTTTTATAATATGATCAGATGGACCATCACTTCTTATTGGGTTTAAAATTTTCTTTGTAGAAAAATATTTTATAAATGGACTACCTATTATTAATACAATAAAAAGAGAGGTAAATACTGAAAGTCCAGTTCTAAATGTTAGATATTTAAATACATTTAAAAAACTGAAATACTCTACAAAATTTAATAAAAAATTATATAACACTTGTAATCATTTCCTTTATTTCACCAGTGATTTTATTTAATCCTGTTGAATTAGAACCTTTAATCATTAGATAATCATTATTATTTAAATTATTCTTTATCAAATTAAATATATCTATTTTATTTTTTAATATGAGGCCTCTTTTACTTTTTGGAATTTTAGAATAAGTAAACAAAATATCCTTACCTAGTACATGAACTTTATCAATAGATGTATTTTTGATTTTACTAGCTACATTTTGATGTAATTTTTTTGAATATTTTCCAAGCTCAAGCATATCGCCTAAAATTATATGTTTTGAATTAGCATGATTTTTAATTTGATCAAAATTTTGAATTGCAGACTCTAGAGACAATGGATTTGAATTATAACTTTCATCGATTAAATTAATATTTTTATTAAAAACTTTCACTGTAGAAATATCGCCTCTACCTTCGGGGCTTTTTAAATCTAAAAATATATTTTTACTTAATCTTGAAATGTTCAAATATAAATTTAGCAATGATATAAGAGCTAATAAATTTAAAATATAATTTTTATTATTATTTAATATATAAAAATAATTCTTTTTATTATTAATTTTGATAAAAAACTTATATTTTTTATTAAATTTTGATATTTTAAGCAATTTAGTATTTGCTATTTTATTTTTTATTCCGAATGATATTATTTTTAATCCATTTTTGATTGCTAATTTTTTGTGAAATTCAAAAAATTTATCGTCAGCATTCAGAATGATTGATCCATTTTTTTTTATGTTATTTATTATTTCACCTTTAGCTTCAGCTATACCTTTTAAATTTTTAAAACTTTTAGCATGCGCAAAATTTATATTAGTAATAATTCCAACATCAGGTTGTAATAATATTAGATAATTGATCTATCTCACCCTTTTTATCCATACCAATTTCAAAAATTCCAAATTTGTCATTTTGATTTAAATTAAATAAACTTAATGGAACACCAAATTTATTATTAAATGATTTTGGGGAGTAATAAGTTTTATAAAATTTATTGAAGTGTTCTACCAATAAATTCTTTTAAAGTTGTTTTCCCACAACTTCCAGTAATTGCTATTATTTTACTATTAACATTTTTTCTAAATAATCGAGAACAGAGTTGTTAAAAAACTTAAAGTGTCATTTACTTTAATTTGTTTTTTTAAATTAAATCTTTTGTTAATTTTGTGAGTTACAACTAATGAAGCTTTTTTTTTTATCACCTCTCCAATAAAATCATAACCATCATTATATTTTCCTTTAATTGCAAAAAAAATATCATTTTTTTTTAACTCTTTAGAATTAATACAAATATTATTTAAATTAAAATTTTTTAAATCAATTTTAGTTTTGGAAAGATCTTTAATTAAATTTAATTTTAAATTTTTTGATAGGGTGTTATTTTTTATTTTTATAGATTTTAAAATTTCCTTTTTGTCTGAAAAATAAATTTTTTTATTTGTAAATTCTTGTGTTTTTTCATGTCCTTTTCCGGCAACTAAGAGGATTTGTCCTGTTTCTAATTGCTCTACAGCCAAGCTAATTGCTAACTTTCTATTTGGGATTTCTTCATATTTTGTATGAAATATCCCTTTTTTTATATCATCACGTATTTTTTTTGGATTTTCTTTTCTAGGATTATCATCTGTTAGATATATTTTATCACAATAACTTGCTGCTATTCTCCCCATTTTGGCTCTTTTTTTCTTATCTCTATTACCTCCACATCCAAATACAATTGAAATAGAGGTGTTTGGAAATTGTTCTTTTAAGTTTTTCAATGCTGTTAGCAATGCCTCAGGAGTATGAGCATAATCCAAAATTATTTTTGAATTATTTTTTAGCTGTCCTATTTTTTCCAATCTACCTTCTATGGGTCTAATTTTTTCCATTACCTTAATAATATTTTTAATTTTTAAACCACATTCCAATGCTGCTAAGATTGTCATTAAAATATTTTTAACTTGAATTTTTCCAATAAGATTTAATTTAAACTTATAAAATTTATTTTTATATTTAATGATTAAATTTTGATTTTCATTTTCAAAATGATGTGAAATTAACTGCAAATCAGATTTATTAGTAGAAATGGATTTTAGCTTAAGATTATTTCTATTAGATATTTTAACTATTTTTTTAAATTGAGCAATTTCATTATCAGCAATTACATTTCCATTTTTTTTAATCAATTTTTTAAATAAATATAATTTAGCATCTAAATAATTTTTTAAATTTTTATGATAATCTAAATGATCATGTGATAAATTTGTAAATATTCCAATATCAAATAAGTAATCCATCTAATCTATTTTGATTTAAACCATGACTTGAAGCCTCTAAAATTATATAATCGATTTTATTTTTTTTTAATATATTGAGATATTTGCTTAAAGTTAATGGATCTATTGTTGTATTTTTTAACTCTATATTAAATTTATTAGATTTAATACCGAGGGTGCCAATAGCTGCAACTTTTTTTTTATTTAATTTTAAAATCTGATAAAAAAAATTAGCTATAGAAGATTTTCCATTTGTTCCTGTAACAGCAACTAATTTTTTAAATTTATTATCATAAATCTTAAAAGCAAATTCTGCAAATAACTTTCTAACATTATTTGATTTAATGTATAAAATATTATTTTTTACTTCAGTATTACAATTTTCTGAAATAATAATTCTTGCTCCATTTTTTATTGCATTACTAATAAACTTGTTACCATCAAATACATTTCCTTTTATTGCAAAAAAAATATTTCCTGATTTTATTTTGTTACTATCTGCAGAGATTCCAGAAAAAGAATATCTTAAATATTTTTGGTTTATATTTTTTAAATAATTGCCGATGAGCATACACTACTCAACTTCTATATATTTTGTGGCTAAAATAGGCCCAATTTTATCAATTATTTGGCCAACTATTTCAACTGATGTCCATCCTGCCGTGTTAAATGGTGTACCTTTATATTTTCCAGATCCATCTCTATAAGTATAAATATAATCTTTATTAGTTTTAGGTTCATCTAGCATTACTACTAAAGTAAATTTAGGATTTGATATTGGAAAAATAGAAGCAAATGTATTAATTTTTTTGTTAGAATAATTTCCATTTATTATTTTTTGTGCTGTGCCAGTTTTGCCTCCAACCTCGTATCCATCTACATTCGCTAATGAGGCAGTGCCCTCTTTTGTCGTTACAATTTTTCTCAAAATATTATTAATTTTTAATGAAACTTCTTCTTCTAAAATTCTTTTTTTATGTTTCAATTTTATCTTTTTTAATCAAAGTTGGATGTATTTCATATCCTCCATTAGAAACTATTGAATATGCTTTAGCTAACTGAATAGGTGTAGTTGTTATACCATGACCAAAAGAAGCTGTTGCAAGTTTGCATTTTCCCCACCTTAGATTTAGCGGAACACCCATTTCTTCAATATCAAAATTCATTTGATTTAAAAGATCGAATTTATTCATGTATTCAACAAATTTTTCCAATCCTAACATTTGTCCTATGCGCACAGATCCAATATTTCCTGATCTAACAAGAATTTCTTCTGCGGTTAAATTTGATGGTATTTTTAAATCATATTCACTAATAGTATTCCCACCACAACGTATACTTTTTTCTAAATCTAGAAATTCTGTTTCAGGTTCTACAATTTTTTCATTTAATGCTGCAGCTAAAGTAAAAGTTTTAAAAACTGAACCAAGCTCATACACTCCTTTGGTAGCTCTATTTATAAAATTAACATCTTCTATTTTTTGTCTTAGATTTAAATCAAAATCAGGCAAAGAAACTAAGGATAAAATTTCTCCATTATTAACATTCATTAGAATTGCAGCACTACCATTAGCACTAAATATATTATTAAATTTAATTAGTTCATTTCTAATCAAATACTGAATATCTTCATCTACAGTTAGTTTTATAGGTTTATTGATTTCTTTTAGTTTTTTATCTAATGATTTTTCTAAACCCGAAATTCCAACATTGTCGTCATCTATTTGACCAATGATGTGACTAAATAAATTTTTTTGTGGATAAAGTCTTATTATTTTTTCCTCAGGCTTAATAGATTTATCGCCTAATTTCATTATTCTTTCATAATTTTCTTCTGAAATTTTTTTTTCAAACCAAAAAAATTTATTTTTTTTTATAAGTTTCTCAACTTCATTAAAATTTTTATTGGGAAAAATAAGCTTTAAATTAACTAATAATTTTTTTTGATCTATAATTTCCACTGGATTTATTCCAATATCAATAGAACTAACTGACTTTGCAAGATATCTGCCATTTCTATCAACTATGTCAGCTCTATATAACTCTTTTCTAAATGTATTGCTTAAATTTTGCTCTAAATTTGAATTTTTTCTACTACCTAAATGAATTAAGTGAATTATATAAATTAAAGAAATTAAAAAAAAAATAAAAAATATAAATGAAATTCTATTAAAATTTATATTTAAATTTGAATGATTTTTTTTATAAATAAAATCATTTTTATAATCTTCTAAAATAATTTTAGACTTATTATCTTCTATCACTGTGGTACTACCTCTAAATCTTTAATGAAGATTTCATTATCTTTTTTAATTAGTATTTTAATTTCATTTATATTTTTTTGAGACAACTCATTATCAAAATATAAAGACTGAAATTCCAATAACCTCTCAGATGAACTTAAATAATTATGCTCTAATAAAACATCATTATAATTTAAATTTAATACCCTCAAACTTTCTTCAGTAGAAAAAATCTCATCCTCAATTTTTTTAGTTGAATTTTTAATTAGTGTTGTTGAAATGATTAAAGAAAAAATTATAAATAATAACCAAAAATTTCTTCACAACTGATTTCCAATATTTTCAATTTCTAATAAACTTTGAAATTTATCAAAAATATCTGTTTCAAAATCATAAAAATCTTTTTTTTTAATTGCATATCTTAACTTTGCAGATCGCGAAGGGAAATTTTCATCCAATTCTTTTTTTGACGCTATTATAGGTTTTTTTTGAGATAATTTTAATAAGGTATCTGGTTGATCTTGAGAGGGCATATATCTAGAAATACTTTTATTTTCAGAAAGACTCTTAAAAAAATATTTAACTATTTTATCCTCAAGAGAATGAAATGTAACAACAGCTATCACTCCATCTTTTTTTAAAACTTTTAAACCATTTATTAACCCATTAATTAATTCACTGATTTCTTTATTAACAAATATTCTTAATGCTTGAAAAACTTTTGTTGCACTATGAATTTTATAACTTTTAAAACTTTTAGACTTTTCTATTATTTTAACTAAAAGTTGTGTATCAATTTTTTGCTTTGATCTTTCTTTAATTATATTTCTTGCTATTTTTTTACTTTCTTTTTCTTCTCCAAAATATTTAAATATTTTTGCTAATTCTTTTTCATTTAATTTATTAATAACGTCATGAGCAGAAAAATTGTTTAGACCCATTTTCATATTTAATTCACCATGATTATCAAATGATAATCCTTTTTTTGGATCTTTAATTTGTATGTATGAATAACCTAAATCAAATACCACTCCTTTGATGTTTTCATTTTTAATTTTTAAATTATTGAGCTGACTAAATTTTAGATTTTTAAATAAAAATCTTTGCTCAAATTTTGATGAAAGTTCTTTAGCTTTATTTAAGGTCTCAATATCTCTATCAAGAGCAATTACTTTAGTATTATTATATTCTAATATTTTTTTTGAATAGCCACCATTTCCAAAAGTGCAGTCAATAAATGTGCCACCATATTGAGGGGTAATAATGCTAATTAATTCATTTAGCAGTACCGGATAATGTTTTTGAATAATCCGATACTATGGTGGCTTCCATTTATTTTTTTGAAGACCATTAATTCTTTTGTCTTCTTAAAAAAGCGGGTATTTCTAAATCATCATCTTCATCTTGATCTTCATTTGATGACAATAAATCTGAACTTGGGTCTTCTGAAGATGAATTAAATAAATCAGGACCTTCAGAGTCAACACCAAATTCTTTTAGATCATTTGAAATATCTTCTTCAACAGTAGATTGTTCAAATGCTTCTTCTGTAAAAGATTTTTCAGATTCATTAATTGATACTATCTTCAACAACACTTTGTGTTGCAAATATGAGAGTCGTTCAATGTCTGATTGTTAACACTTACATGATTTTCTGTTTGCGCCAAATGCTCATTAGCAATTTCATTTTCTAATTTCAAAGCATTTGCTCCATGAGAAATTGGACTAGAAGATGCATTATTAAAACTAAATGATGCAGTAGAGCCCATATGTGAGAAATCAGAATAACCCGGATTTCTGTTTTGAATTCTATGAACCATGTTAATGACAGATTTTGTCTCAGGTTGTCTACCATCAAGAGAAGTTGCAACAATTGATACTCTCATTTTTCCATCTAGTTCTGCATCAGTAATAGCTCCAATAATTAATTCTGCATCAGGATCCACTTCTGCTCTTACTTTGTTTACTGCTTCATCTACTTCAAATAATTTTAAGTCTTTGCCACCAGTAATATTGACCAATAAACCTTTGGCACCTTTTAAAGTATAGTCATCTATTAATGGATTGCTCACTGCCATTTCTGCAGCTTTAAGAGCTCTACCTTCACCTTCAGCTTCACCAGTTCCCATCATAGCTTTACCCATTGAAGCCATTACTGTTTCAACATCAGCAAAATCTAAATTAATTAAACCAGGTCTTACCATTAAATCTGTAATACTCTGCACACCTTGCATTAAAACATTATTTGAAAGATTAAAAGACTCCTCAAAAGTTGTTTGTTCATTTGCAATTTTAAATAAGTTTTGATTTGGAATAACAATAATTGTATCAACATGTTTTCTTAACTCTTCTAAACCTTGTTGAGCTCTTCTCATTCTTGAAGGCCCTTCGTATAAAAAGGGAAGAGTAATAACTCCAACTGTTAAAATATTTAATTCTTTTGCAGCTCTTGCTATTACATGTGCCGCTCCAGTTCCTGTGCCACCACCCATTCCAGCAGCAATAAAAACCATATTTGCACCTTGTAAGGTATTAACAATTTCATTTAAAGACTCATCAGCAGCAGCTTGTCCAATATCATGTTTTGCTCCTGCACCTAATCCTTTAGTCAAATTTAAACCAATTTGAATTCTAGTTTTAGCTTTGCTTAACTTTAAATCTTGTGCATCAGTATTAACTGCAATGAATTCTACTCCTTGAAGATTGTTTTCAATCATTTCATTAATTGCATTTCCTCCAGCTCCTCCAACTCCTAAAACTAGAAGTCTTGGCTGTAGCTCTTTTATTTCTGGTGCTTTAAAGTTAATTGTCATCTGTTATTTCCCCTCTGTGTTATTTAAATGTTTTTCCCATTTAAGGCTTGCTCGATTTAGATTTGCTTTTTTTCTTGCTTGTACCTTAAATTTTTCAAAATTTGTTGGTTCCCATATTTGAAATGTTTGACCTTGACCAACAAACAACATGCTATTTTTTATTTTTGCATGATTTAATAATTTTGATGATAGTGTAATTCTTCCTTCACTATCAAATTGTAAATTGCTGCTTTCAGATAAAATTGAAGTTGCAAAATAATCTCTTTTTTCTTCAAATGGATTTAAAGAGTCAATTGCTGATGAAATTTTTTCTATTCTATCTTGAGAACAAGCTTCGATAGATAAATTATTGAAGGAAGGATAACAAATTATACCATTGTAACCTAGGTTAGATAAATAAGATCTAAAGCTAGCAGGCACAGAAACTCTCCCTTTTTTGTCTAATTTGTTCTCGTAAGTAGATAAAAACATAGTTTATTAATATATATAATTCCATAATTTGGGAATATATGGGAATATATGGGTAATTTAATTTATAGTCAAATACTGAATTAATTTAAAATACTCCTTGTAAAATACATGCTTTTAGAGTATTTGTTGATTTAAAAGTTAATGACTAACTAAAACTATTGGAAAAATTTAATCAATTTCACTATGCACGAATGATATTAAGAATTTATCGAAGTTTTTAAATTATTTTGCCAGATAAAATATAAGCCGGGTTCTGTCATTTAAACTTATCATTTGTCTAGACTCAAGATCACTCTTAAGCTCAAGCAACTAACCCTGATGACGAGCCAAGGATGGCTTTTAGTTTTTCAACAATGTCATCTCTACTTAGTCTTGCTCCCAGTGGGGTTTTCCAGCGTTCACTGTTACCAGTAGAACCGGTGTGCTCTTACCACACCTTTTCACCCTTGCCATGTTATGGCGGTTTATTTTCTGTGGCACTATCCCTAGGGTTGCCCCCGCCAGGTATTACCTGGCACTGTATCCTTGCGGAGCCCGGACTTTCCTCTTTAAAAAAATTAAAGCGATAAATCTTTTATCTGGCAAAAATTAATCTATAACTACAAGTTAATAAATTTTCAAGAATAATTAATTATCAATTTTATATAAGATTTTTGCTTATCTATAAAACATTCTTTATCAATAATCACCATTTACTAATTTAGGTCTAAATCTTCTTTGAAATGCAGTTGATAAGTATTTTTTTATAATGATTATTTTTTTTTACTAAATTTTTTGAATAACCAATTTTAATTAAGTTTTTTAAAAAAATATTTTCTTCAGATTTTGAGTATTTTTTGATTTCTGAACTTTTCAAGTTTTCTTTCATTTAAATTATGCCAAAATCCAATTTTTTTTTTTGATAAATATTTCCATGGAAATTTTTCTCCTGGATCTTTTTTTCTATCAGGTGATATATCAGAATGACCTAAGATAAATTTAGATTTAATATTATATTTTTTTATTAAAAATTTACTTAAGTTTTAAAATTGAATGAATTTGTTTTTTTGTAAAATTATTATATTTATTATCATGCCCAGGATTACTAATTTCAATTCCAATTGAAAATTTATTTAAAGACTTATAATTTTTCCATATCGGAAATTCCAGCATGCCAAGCTTTATATAAATCTGGCACCATAGTCAAAATTTCTCCATTTTTTTTTATAAAGTAATGACTACTAACTTTTGAATTTTAGCTACATTAATTTGTTGATTGCATCTATTTCTTTTTTCATTCCTGTATAATGAAAAATGATAAATTTAATTTGTTTTTTTTTTCTTTTTTTTAGATCAAAATTAGGTGAATAATTTGGCAAAGTTGTATTAAGGTCATTTGTATCGTCATAATATAGCTCTAATTTTGGCTTTATATAAACACTTTATAGTCATCTTTTAAAATTAAATGCTATTTTAAAACTTATAAATTTATAATATATAACTAGCCATGATTAGATATTTAATAATTGCCATATTTTCTATCTTTTTTGTTTGCATCAAATGTCAGTGCAGGATCTGATGGTGAAATAGATTTAAAAAATAATGAGACTAAAGAAATTAAAGATTGTTTTGAACCATTAAACAGAGCAACTTTTTCATTCAACCAGGGATTAGATAAAGCTGTGATTAAACCAATTGCAAAAGGTTATCGAAAATTACCAGATCCAGTTCAAAGGGGTACGAGTAATGCTTTAAAAAACTTATCTAATCTAATAACAATTCCAAATAATGTTTTGCAGGGTGATATTAAATTAGCATTAATAAATACTGCAAGATTAGCATTAAATACAACAGTTGGACTTTTAGGAACTATAGATGTTGCTAACTAAAGTAGGTTTCCCAAAATATGAAAAAGAAGATTATGGTCAAACTTTAGGTGTTTGGGGATTTGGTCCAGGTTGTTATGTTGTGCTTCCAGTTTTGGGACCTTCTACACTTAGAGATACTGCAGGTTCTTTTGTAAACGTATTGGGTGGTGATCCTTGGTATAATGTATCTATACATGGAAATAATGAATTTTTAAGTGAAGAATTATTATATAGCCACAAAAGCATTAAGTGGAATTGAATTTAGAGCAAATAACATATGAGTCACTTGATAATCTTGAAAAAAATTCACTAGATTTTTATGCATCTGTAAAAAGTCTATACATTACAAGATAGAGAAAATAAAATTAGCAATAACAAAAGAGGAAATATTGAAGTTATTTATAAAGACGATAGTGATTGGGAAGAAATAGAGTCTCAGTAAATTTCATTTTGATGAAAAAAAAAAATTTAATACTAATAGTATTTTTATATTTTTTAAGCCTAATAAATGTTGAAGCTATCGAAGCAGATATATTTGTGCAATCTACAGTAAATAGAGCTTCAACTATCCTTTCAAAAGATATCTCTAAAAATGATAAAATAGAAGAATTAAAAATAATTGCAAAAGAAACTGTAGATATTGAAGGTATTGGATTTTATACTCTTGGTAATTATCGAAAAGATATGAATGAAGATGAATTAAGTAAATATGCTAGCATTGTTTGAACAATATTTTTTAAAAAGTTTTTCAAGTAGACTTGCTGAATATACAAATCCTGAAATTAGTGTTAACTCAAAAGAGGTTCTTAGTGAAAACTATACTATTGTTAATAGTGTTTTAAAAGGAACATCAGATAGACCTGAGGTAAAAATTGACTGGAGAATTTATACTAAAAATCCTAACAGTCCTTATATAAGAGATTTGATAATTGAAGGACTAAGTTTAGCCAGAACACAAAAAGAAGAATTTGCATCAATCATTAATTCTAATAATGGAGACTTCAAAGTTTTGTTTAAGACTTTAGAAGAATTTATAAAAAATTAAATTTTTGGTGGGCCCGCCAGGACTCGAACCTGGGACCAATACATTATGAGTGTACTGCTCTAACCAACTGAGCTACAGGCCCAAAATTTATTCTTAGTTATATCATTTTTACACAGTTATCAATTATAGATAATAATTAAATGGTGGGCCGTGTTGGTTACGCTCCAACTACCCCTGCAATGTCAATGCAGTACTCTACTATTGAGCTAACGGCCCAGTAGAATTAACTTTCTAAGAAACTTTTTAGCTGCTTAGATCTACTAGGATGTTTTAACTTTCTAAGCGCTTTTGCCTCAATTTGTCTTATTCTTTCTCTTGTAACTGAGAATTGTAAACCAACTTCTTCTAAAGTATGATCTGTATTCATTCCAACACCAAATCTCATTCTAAGAACTCTTTCTTCTCTTGGTGTAAGTGTTGATAAAATCTTAGTTGTCGCTTCACCCAAGTTTGATTTAATGGCTTGCTCTAATGGTGCTAATGCTTTTGTATCCTCAATAAAGTCTCCCAAACTACTGTCTTCTTCATCCCCAACAGGTTTTTCTAAAGAAACAGGTTCTTTTGAAATTTTTAGTACTTTTCTTACTTTATCTAGAGGCATTCTTAATTTTTGTGCCAATTCTTCAGGCGTTGCTTCTCTTCCAAATTCACTCAATATCAATCTTTGAGTTCTTACAATTTTATTGATTGTTTCAATCATGTGTACAGGAATTCTAATAGTTCTAGCTTGGTCAGCTATTGATCTTGTAATTGCTTGTCTAATCCACCAAGTTGCATACGTTGAAAATTTGTAGCCTCTTCTATACTCAAATTTATCTACAGCTTTCATCAAGACCAATATTACCTTCTTGAATTAAATCCAAAAATTGAAGACCTCTATTTGTATATTTTTTTGCAATAGAAATAACTAATCTTAAGTTAGCTTCAACCATTTCTTTTTTTGCAATTCTTGATTCTTTTTCACCTTTTTGAACTCTGCTTACTAATTTTTTAAAATCAGTAACTGACATTCCAAGCTTATGACTAATTTCTATTAATCTTTCTCTAATATTTTTAAATTCATCTTTATTTTTTGTAAAAAATTGTTTCCAAACATTATTGGTATCTAAGAACTTTTTAAGATTAGGGTTTATTTCATTGCCTATATAAAATTTAATAAATTCATTTCTTGGGATTTGATGATCCATTGCTAATCTTAAAAGATTGCCCTCAAGTGAAATAATCTTTTTATTTTCAGTATAATGTTTTTGAACCAACTCCTCTAAAACTGAAGGTGATAATTGTAGTGATTTAATATTTTCTAAAATATCATTTACAATTTTTTCATAGCCTTTTTCTTTAGCTGGTGAAAAGTTTTGAGAATTTAAAACACAATCTAATTTTTCTTTTTGGTATTTAATAAGTTTATTATATTCTTTTGTTAAAGTATTAACTGTCTTTAAAACTTTTGGTTTGATTTCACTTTCCATTGCTGCAAGCGTTGGATTAAAATCATCTTCACTATCATCACTTGAGCTATCATCTTTATCAGCCTCACCTGCATTTTTTTGTTTGGCGCTTGGTCCTGTAGACTCATCTTCCATATAGTTAGTGTCAATATCAATTATCTCTCTAACTAAAATTTCATCTTTTTGTAATTTTTCATTCCACTCAGAAAACTGTTGAGCTGTAATTGGGCTTTGTGATAACGCAATAAGCATCACATCTTTTCCAGCCTCAATTCTTTTTGCAATTGCAATCTCACCTTCTCTTGAAAGAAGTTCAACTCCACCCATTTCTCTTAGATACATTCTTATAGGGTCATCACTTTTTTCAATAGTTTTGCCCTCTTCTTTTGATGAGCTTTCTTTTTTTCTTAAAACTTTAAAGTCAGATTTTTTTTCTACTAGAGCTACACCTTCATCTAAAATATGAATAAATGCTTGTGATAAATTTTCATCTGAAAGATTTCTTTTTCCAAGAGATTTGCTTAACTCTTCATAGGTTATGAAACCTCTATGAGTTCCACGACCCATCAATCTAGCAAATGATTTTGTTATAATTCTTTCCACAGCAATTTAAGTTTGGAAGTCTTATATAATGTCAAATTAGTAAAAATCCATTACTAATTTGGTTAGATTAGTTGATATTTTGCTTTTTTTTAAGCTCTTTTAGTTCGTTGAATGTTGTCTCACTTAAATCTTTAGAAAACTTTGATTCTAACTCCTGAATTCTAAACTCTAGATCGTAATTATTTAAGTCCCTAACAATATCTTCTAGCAACTCTATCACCTGATGATCATTATTAGGTTTATGTTTTAGAATATATTTTATTGGAGCAAATTTATTAATCCTATCTATTAGCTGAGAGTCCATATTCAAACTTTCAATAGTAAGTTTTTCACCAGACTTCATCTTTTCAACTATCAAATTATAAATTTGAGTATTAATTTTGGTAAATAATTTTATATTTTCTAACAAATGAATATTTTCTTGAAGTAAATCTAAATTATTAATTATTAAGTATATTAAAGAGTATTCCTTAAGTTCAACAGCAGAAACTGAGTGGCTATCATTATAATGTTTTTTTGTTGAGGCTAATGATTTAGTTTTTTTTACATAAAAATTTCTTCTACCTTGATTAGAATGTGGAGTAAGTTCTGAAATTTTTTCTAAAAAATACTCTAAAACATATTTTTTAATAAAATCATCTTTTATTGTATTTGCAATATTTCTTAAATTTTTTTCAAGAATTGCCATAGATGAAGGATCATTGTTAGTTTGTTTTTTATAATGACTAAAAATGAACTGGTGAATAGAAATTTTACTTTGTTTAGTAAAATCTATAAAATAATTTTTTCCATTTTTATTCACAAAACTATCAGGATCCTCTTTATCTGGCAAAAAAAGAAAGGAAATTTGTTTTTCTGGCTTTAATTCTTTTATTGAATTTTCTGCAGCTCTTAGTGCAGCCTTATATCCACTTTCATCACCATCAAAACAAATAATAATATCATCAAAAAATTGATTTAAAGTAAGTATTTGTCTATCTGTTAATGAAGTTCCAAGGTTTGCAACAGCATTTTCAATTCCATTTTTACTTAACCCAACAACATCCATATAACCTTCAACAAGATAAATATGATCAAGTTTATTTGATAATTTTCTAGCTAAATCTAAATTATATAAATTAGATCCTTTTTTAAAAAAATTTGTTTCTGGAGAATTAATATATTTTGCTAGGTAATCATTATCCTCAATAATTCGCCCACCTAATGCTATTGGCTGACCTGAAATATTATTTATTGGAAAGATTAATCTGCCTCTAAATCTTTCAACATAAGTTTTTTTTTTATCATCTAAATAAAATAGACCTGTTTCAATTAAAGCTTGTCTCACTAAATTCCTCTTTAAGCTTTTCATAAAAATTTGGATTTTTTTCGATAAAACCAATTTTGAATTTTTTAACTTCTTCTTTTCCTAATGATCTATTTTTTAAATAATCTCTAGCATATGTTAAGGACTCATTTTTCAATAGTTCATCATGATAAAAATCAACATAACGTTTAAAGATTGATAAATATTCTTTCCATTTCTTTTCTCTTTCTTCATCTTGTTTTGAAAACATAAATGGCTGCATTCCAGCTAAATTAGCAAGGTATTTAACTGCTTCACCAAACTTTAGATTTTGTGTTTTCATCACAAAATCAAATATGTTGCCGTGCTCTGAAGTAGCAAAACAGTGATAAAATTCTTTTTCATCATTAACGGTAAAAGAAGGTGTTTTTTCAGTTTTAAATGGAGATAAACCTACAAACTCTTTACCTCTTTTTTTTAAACTAACTGATTTTGAAACAACAGTTGAAACCTTTAATCTAGTTTTAATTTCATCTAGATATTCTTTTGGATATTTCATTATTGATTTAATAATTCCTTTAGAAATGATCCCGCTTTAGCAAAGTCTAATTCATCAGAATATTGTCCTTTTAATGATCCCATGACTTTACCCATATCTTTGATGGAAGTGGCACCCATTTTTTTTATAGTATCTTCACATATTTTTTTTGTATCTTCGTCACTTAATTGTTTTGGCAAAAAATTAGTTAAAAGATCATATTCATTTTGCTCAACCTCTAATAAATCAGTTCGATTATTTTTTTTATAGATATCAATTGATTCGGCTCTTTGTTTAACCATTTTCTTTAATAATTTTTTAATATCTTCATCATCAGTGTCTTTTTTATTTGGGCCTGATCGATTAGTGATATCGAGATCCTTGATGGAAGATAAAATTAACCTGTAGGTTGATATTTTTGTTTTATCTTTTGATTTTAAAGCGTTTTTATATTCTGTTTCGATGGTTTCTTTTAATGACATAATTTTTTTAATCTACTGCAAAGCAAAAATTCTTCAAAAGAAAAATTGTTTTTTTACAATTTTATAATACATCTCTGTTGCGATAATAAAGCAATTATTGTATTAACCTTTAACTCATGAGTTGTAATTGATCAAAAAACCAAAAAAAACTAACTCAAAAAAATCAAAAATTGATACAGGCGTTCTAGTTCTTGAAAATAAAAGAATTTTTAGAGGAATAGGTTTGGGCTATCAAGGAGAAGCAACTGGAGAAGTTTGTTTTAATACGTCTTTAACAGGTTACCAAGAAATTATTTCAGATCCTTCTTATGCAGGACAAATTATTAATTTTACTTTTCCCCATATAGGTAATGTTGGAACAAACATGGAAGACCATGAGTCAGATAAAATATGGACCAAAGGTGTTATTTTTAACTCTGAAATAACCTCTCCATCAAACTATCGATCTTTTCAAAATCTTGATGCTTGGTTAAAAAAAAATAAAATTGTTGGTATTACTGGATTAGATACTCGAAGCTTAACTAACTTCATAAGAGATAAAGGTGCCCCTAAAGGAACCATTGCCTATTCAAATTCTGGGAAATTTAATGTTAACAAGTTAACTTCAAATACAATTAAATGGAGCGGTTTAAAAAATTTAGATCTTGCTGAAACAGTAAGTACAAAAAAATCTTATATTTGGAAAGGTTTAAAAACCTGGAAAAAAAATACAGGTTATCAAAAAAATAAAAAAACTAGCTTCCATGTTGTTGCTATTGATTATGGGATAAAGAAAAACATCCTAAGATATTTTTCTGACTTTAATTGCAAAGTTACAGTGGTTTCTTGCAAAGCTAGTGCTCAAGAAATTTTATCAATAAAACCTAATGGGATATTTCTATCAAACGGACCTGGGGATCCAGCTGCAACAGGAAAATATGCAATACCAACAATTAAAGAATTAATTAAACATGGACTACCAATTTTTGGAATTTGTCTTGGTCATCAAATATTAGCCTTAGCTTTAGGAGCAAAGACCCAAAAAATGAAATTAGGCCATAGAGGTGCTAATCATCCTGTTAAAAATTTGATTCATGACAATGTAGAAATTACTAGTCAAAATCATGGCTTTGAAATTATAAGAAAAAGTTTACCAAAGAATATAGAAATTACACATCAATCACTATTTGATAATTGTATTGAAGGAATAAGACTTAAAAATAAACCTGTATTTTCAGTGCAGTATCACCCAGAGTCTAATCCAGGACCGCAAGATAGTGTCTACTTATTTCAAGAATTTATTAACAACATGAAAAAAAATGCCAAAAAGAAAAGATCTTAAAAAAATATTAGTCGTTGGCGCAGGTCCTATTATTATTGGCCAAGCTTGTGAATTTGATTATTCAGGAACACAGGCATGTAAAGCTTTAAGAGATGAAGGATTTAAAGTTATTTTAATCAACTCAAATCCTGCAACCATCATGACTGATCCAGATGTTGCAGATAAAACATATATTGAACCGATAACTTTAGAAGTTCTAGAAAAAATTATCATAAAAGAAAAACCAGATGCGATCTTACCAACTATGGGAGGTCAAACTGCTTTAAACCTTGCAATGGAAGCAGAAAAAAAAGGAATTTTAAAAAAATATAAAATTGAATTGATAGGAGCTAATTCAAAAGCAATTTCCAATGCAGAAGATAGAAAAAAATTCAGAAAAAATATGCTTGATATAGGTTTAGATTTACCTAAATCAAAAATTGTAAACAATATCAACCAAGCCAATAAAGTTTTAAATCAAATAGGACTTCCAGCAATTATAAGACCTGCTTTTACATTAGGAGGTCTTGGTGGTGGAATTGCAAAAAATAAAAAGGACTATTTCAAAATAATCAAAAGTGGGCTTCATGAATCTCCTGTTAGCCAGGTGTTAGTTGAAGAATGTCTTGAGGGTTGGAAAGAATTTGAAATGGAAGTGGTTAGAGATAAAAAGGATAACTGTATTATAGTTTGTTCTATTGAAAATATTGACCCTATGGGTATCCACACTGGAGACTCGGTTACTGTAGCGCCAGCCCTAACACTTACCGATAAAGAGTATCAAGTAATGAGAAATGCATCGATTGCTTGTCTAAGAAAAATTGGAGTTGAAACTGGAGGATCTAATGTTCAGTTTGCAATAAACCCTAAAAATGGTCGAATGGTAGTTATTGAAATGAATCCAAGAGTTTCAAGATCATCGGCACTTGCCTCTAAAGCAACAGGGTTCCCAATAGCTAAAGTTGCAGCTAAACTTGCAGTTGGCTACACCTTAGATGAATTAAAAAATGAAATCACAAAAGTAACCCCAGCATCATTTGAACCAAGTATTGATTATGTAGTTACTAAAATTCCAAGATTTACTTTTGAAAAATTTTCTACTTCACCCGCAACCCTTGGTACATCCATGAAATCTGTAGGAGAAGCAATGTCAATTGGTAGAAATTTTAAAGAGTCTCTTCAAAAAGCGCTTGTTTCACTTGAAACAGGTTTTTCAGGTTTAGATAGAATATTTGATTTAAATAAAAAACAACTTGAAAAGAAACTTAAAGAAAATATTCCAAATAAAATATTATTAGTAGCAGAGGCGTTTAGAAAAAAAATTAATATCAAAAAAATATATAGTTTATGTAAGATTGATCCATGGTTTTTAGAGCAAATAAAAGAGATTGTAGATAATGAAAATAAGATAAAACGTGAAGGATTACCTAAAGATTTTCAAGAATTTAACCGAATAAAATCTATTGGATTTTCAGATAAAAAATTATCTGAATTAACTAAAACCTCTGAAGAAATAGTTAGAAAAAAAAGAACTGCCCTAAAAGTACTGCCAGTTTATAAAAAAGTAGATACCTGCGCTGCTGAATTTAAATCGTTTACGCCTTATATGTATTCTACATATCAAAGAAATCTCTCTTTAAATACTGAGTGTGAAGCTGAACCCTCAAATAGAAAAAAAATTATCATTTTAGGTGGAGGTCCAAATAGAATTGGACAAGGAATAGAGTTTGATTACTGCTGCTGTCAGGCAAGTTTTGCTCTAAAAGATGCTGGATTTGAAACAATTATGATTAATTGTAATCCCGAAACAGTTTCTACAGACTATGATACCAGTGACAGACTTTATTTTGAACCACTTAAAGAAGAATATGTATTTAATATTATTAAAAAAGAAAAAGAAAATGGAAATCTATTAGGTATTATTGCTCAGTTTGGTGGTCAAACTCCAATAAAGTTAGCAAAATTTTTACATGATAATAAACTTCCAATATTAGGAACACAGTATACTTCGATTGATTTAGCAGAAGATAGAGATCGATTTAGAACTCTTTTAAATAAATTAAAATTAAAACAAGCTGAAAGTGGAATTGCAAAAACTTATAAACAAGCCATTCAAATAGCTGAAAAAATTGGTCTACCTTTAATGGTCAGACCTTCGTATGTTCTTGGTGGTAGAGCTATGGAAATTGTTCACGAAAAAAGCCAACTTAAAAATTTTGTAGAGGAAGCTTTCAAAGCTGCAGAGGAAAATCCAATTCTAATTGATAAATTCATTGATCATGCAATGGAAGTAGATGTAGATGCTATATCAGATGGCAAACAAGTTTTTGTAGCAGGTATTATGCAACATATTGAAGAAGCTGGAATTCACTCAGGGGACTCTGCATGTAGTTTACCTCCTGTGTCTATCAAACCTTTCTTAATTAAAGAGATAGAAAATCAAACAAAAAAACTGGCCTTAGCTCTTAAAGTTAAGGGATTTATGAATATTCAATATGCAATTAAAAAAGATGAAATATTATGTAATCGAAGTTAATCCAAGAGCAAGTAGAACAGTTCCCTTTGTCTCAAAAGCCAAAGGTTTACCACTAGCTAAAATTGCATCCAGAGTAATGGCAGGAGAAAAATTATCTAAATTTAATTTGAAAGATAAATCAAAAAATATGTATGCTGTAAAAGAAGCAGTATTTCCTTTTAATAAATTTCCAAACAGTGATTTGCTTTTAGGCCCTGAGATGAAATCAACTGGAGAGGTAATGGGCTTTGATAAAGATTTTGGTATGGCATTTGCTAAAAGTCAAATTGGTGCAGCAAATTCACTGCCTAAGGATGGTCTTGCATTTATCTCTTTAAAAGACTCCCATAAAGAAGAGGGAATAGATTTAGCTAAAGAACTTATTCGACTAAACTTTAAACTTTGTGCAACTAAAGGAACAGCAGAATACATAAAAAAACATGGAATGAATTGTAGAATAATTAATAAAGTTAGTAGTGGTTCTCCTCATATTGTTGATGTTTTAGATTCTAAAAAAATTGCTTTAGTTATTAATACAGGTGGTGGTAATAGTGAGCACAGATTAAATGATGCCATAGCTCTTCGAAGAGCCACATTAAAAAATAAAGTTCCCTATTGTACTAATATGTCAACCGCACAGGCTTGTTTAGAAGCAATTAGATCTTTAAAATCAAAAAAATTAGAAGTTACTGCCCTTCAGGATATCTAGTTTATTTTACTTTCCAGTCAGTTTCGAAAGACACATAATTTACTTGGAGACATCTTCTCTCTTTAACTATTTCTTTTTTTTCCATTCCATGCCATGTGTCTGGACCACTGGTAAAAAAATATCCATAGTTATTTCGATAAGGTAAGGTTTTTACTTTATTTAGATCCTTATCATAAAAATCAGTTCCAAGATCCTCGCTCTCATTGAATTCATTTACAAATAAAAGACATGACATTAATTTTTCTTTAATATCACAGTGTGGTTTTAGCCAAAACCCTTTTCGATCACAAATTACTTCAACTCTAACATATGCATTGGATAAATCTTTTCCAATCAAGCTTGAAACTTTTTCATGAGTTTCTTTTTTTTGAAGTTCTTCAATAAAGTTAGTTAAATTTGGAAAATCTTTATAATTTTCTTTAGTAATAAAACATCTAAATTTTAAAGCTTTACCGCCATCATGAGATGACCTTCTCTATAAATCCCTTCACCTCCATCAATTGCTCTTGTGCCATCATAATTTAAATTATGTTCAACTGGATTATCAATATCGGCATTGATAATTTCTTTTATCTGGCCTTCTGTTAAAGGCTTATTTAGCTCCCAATGAGTAAATGGATCATTAAACTGTTTTGAATTAAACTCTATTGATTTTAAAAATGACATTAGTTAATTTTTTTTTTGATTTCTTCAGCTATTCTAATCGTTTCATTTAAACTTTCATAGTGCCAAGTCTCAAGTTTTTCATTTAAATTTTTAGTTATGTTAAGTCTACTAAATAAATCTCTAAATTTTTTAAATCTATAATCATTTTTTTTTGCTGGGATTTCAGCAATATATAATGGCTTTCCTGTTAAAGCTGCCTCTGAAATCATTGATGTTGAATCACATGTAACTGATATAAATTTTGCAACACCCAAAGCAGACAAATAAGCTTTTTTATCAACTTTTTCGATCACTAAATTTTGATTTCCCAAAAATTCTTTAGTAAAACTTATAATATTCTTAGGGGTTCTCATTGATGGAATAACTATTCCTTGAAGATTGTTAGTGATTAATAATTTTTTAAATTTTTCTAAAATATTTTTAATATTTTCTAAACTATACTCATAATGTTTAGTGGGTCCACCTAAAATTAAGGCAAAATAATCTTTATTTTCTACCAACTGATCTTTTAAATAATTTTTATTATCTTCAATTTCATTTTTTGTAAGATAGTGAATGGCACCTTTTGAAAGATAATACATTATGATCCTTTAAGCCCATCATGTTCTGGTGCAATTATAAAATTAAAATTATCTAAACTTACTTTTGGATCTTGAATATGAATGTTAATTATATTTTTTTTGATGAATTTTTTTTTAAATAAGATTGAAGGAATGACACTTTTTCTTCCACATGAAATAATTACATCAAATTCAATTCAGCATTAATTTTTTTAAATACATTTTGACTAACTAGGTGTAAATTTTGGAGGAAATAGTTTCCAAAAACTATTAAGTTCAACTTTGTGGTGAGTAAAATCTAAATCTAGAGCTTTTGCTAAGCCTTCTACTTGGCTAATCATGCCGTGCATACCCTCGGTCAATAATATGCCTTTTAATTTAGTCATTAATCACTATATACCTTTCGTATGAGTCAAAATCCAACTAAACACACAAAAGTGTTAATAATAGGATCTGGTCCAGCTGGATATACTGCGGCGGTTTATGCTGCAAGAGCTATGCTTAATCCAATATTAGTTTATGGAGTTCAGCCTGGTGGACAATTAACTACAACAACAGATGTGGAAAATTATCCTGGTTTTTCAGATGTAATTCAAGGCCCATGGTTAATGGATCAGATGAGAGATCAAGCAAAAGCAGTTGGCACAGAGATGATTGAGGATCATATTGCATCAGTAGATTTAAAATCTAAACCATTTACAGCTATCGGTGATAGTGGACAAAAATATACAGCTGACAGTGTTATTATTTCAACAGGTGCTCAAGCCAGATGGTTAAATTTAGAGTCAGAGCAAGCCTATAGAGGATTTGGGGTTTCGGCATGTGCAACGTGTGATGGTTTTTTCTTTAAAGAAAAAGTTGTAGCAGTTGTTGGTGGTGGTAATGCAGCTGTTGAAGAAGCAATGTTTCTTACAAAATTTGCCTCAAAGGTAAAACTAATTCATAGAAGAGATACTCTTAGAGCTGAAAAATTACTTCAAAAAAAATTAATGGAAAATGATAAAATAGAAATTATTTGGGACAGTGCAGTTGAAGAAGTTATTGGGGACAGTGAACCTAAAAATGTAAAAGCTATTAAAATTAAAAATTTAAAAACTAACCAAATAGATGAAATTAAAATAGATGGCTTATTTATTGCAATTGGTCATGATCCAGCAACAGCATTATTTAAAGATCAATTAGATATGGATAAAGAAGGTTATCTATTAACTAAACCAGACTCTACAGAGACAAATATTCCAGGAGTTTATGCTGCAGGCGATGTTAAAGACAAAACATTTAGACAAGCAGTAACAGCTGCAGGCATGGGTTGTATGGCAGCCCTTGAAGCTGAAAAATTTTTATCCCACTAAAATTAAGCAATATTTTGGATCTCATTAGATTCAAATATAATTTTATCTAAGTTATGATTTGCAATTTTAATCATTGCTTTTGCTACAGTGTCTGCAGCAATAGGTTTCATTTTTGATAATGGACCTATTAACATGGGTGATACTAATTTAAAAAAAAATATCCCTATCTTTTCACCAATTCTTAAAACTTTTCTGTCCCCTAATAAAAATGAAGGCCTTAAAATTCCTAATTTAGAAAATTGTAAATCTTGTAATTTTTCTTCAACCAAACCTTTGTATCTTAAATATTCACCAGCACTTTTTGAGTTAGCAAATCCTGAAGAGACAAATATAAAAGAGCTTACTGAGTTTAATTTAGCAATTTGAGCTATTTTTTTAGGTAATTCTAATTCAACATATTTGTATTCATCTTTATTTGGGTGAGTTTTTTTTTGTAGTACCAATACAAAAAAAACAATCGTTCCCCTTTAATTTCCTCTTTATAATTTTCTATATTGTAGAAATCAGTTTTAATTAGTTGAACTTTTGGGTGGTTAATAAAAATTTCAGATCTAACAAATATTTTTATTAAATTATAATTTTCATTTTTAATTAATTGATTAAGAAGATGCTCACCTATTAAACCAGATGAGCCAAACACTAAGGCTGTTTTCATTAACTTAAACTTTTACAAAAAGAAGATATTTTTTCTAAAGCTTTTTTAAGATTTTCCATAGAGGTTGCATAAGAGATTCTAAAAAAACCTTCCAATCCGAATGCTGAGCCTTGAACAACCGCTACCCCAGAATTTTCCAATAAAGATTTTACAAAATCAGAGTCATTATTCAATACATTGCCGTTTGGATCTTTTTTGCCAATTAATCCCTTGCAGCTTGGAAAAACATAAAATGCCCCATCAGGATTAAGACATTCTATCCCATTAATCTGATTTAAAGCTTTCACCACGAAATCTCTTCTCTCTTGAAAAGATTTTGCCCTTTCTTTTATAAAATCTTGTTGACCATTTAAAGCTTCTACTGCTGCTGCCTGACTTATCGACGATGGATTAGTCGTTGATTGAGATTGAATTTTTGCAATTGCTTTAATAATTTCTTTTGGACCAGCTGCATAACCTATTCTCCATCCGGTCATAGAGTAAGCTTTACTCACACCATTCATGGTTAAAACTCTATTCTTTAATTCTTTGATTTGAGCTACAGTAAAAAATTTAAAACCTTCATAAACTACATGTTCATAAATATCATCACTTAAAATATAAACATGAGGATGTTTAATTAAAACTTTTGATAATTCTTTAATATCACTCTCTGAATAACATGCTCCTGTTGGGTTAGATGGAGAATTTAAAATAATCCATTTAGTTTTTGGAGTGATTGCTTTATCTAATTCTGATGCACTTAATTTAAAACCTTGTTTTTCATCACATTCTAAAATTATAGGAGTTCCACCTGCAAGTAAGACCATATCAGGATATGATACCCAGTAAGGTGCTGGAACGATTACTTCATCGCCCTCATTCAAGGTAGCCATCATAGCATTATAAATAACATGCTTCCCACCTGCTCCTACTGTAATTTGATCTAAATCATAATCCAAATTATTTTCTCTTTTGAATTTATCAACTATTGCTTTTTTTAATGCAGGAGTACCATCTACAGCGGTATATTTTGTGTCCCCATCTCTAATAGCTTTGATTGCGGCTTCTTTTATATTGTCTGGAGTATCAAAATCAGGCTCCCCAGCTCCTAAACCAATAACATCTTTACCTGCAGCTTTTAGTTCTCTAGCTTTTTGGGTTACAGCTATAGTTGGAGATGGTTTAATTTTATTTAAGTTATTAGATATAATGCTCATTGAAATATAATTTTATTAAACTAGTTTTATAGATAATGCAGAATACATATCAAGATTTAATTACAGAGATACAGAGCAAAAATCCACAAATACACTCTAAGCTAGAAGGTGGAAAAAAATTTAAATTTGCCTCAGATTTTAAGCCTGCAGGTGATCAGCCAAATGCAATTAAACAGTTGGTAGAGGGAGCAAATACCAATAAATTAAATCAAGTATTATTGGGAGTAACTGGTTCTGGAAAAACTTTTACCATGGCAAAAGTTATTCAAGAAACAAATCGTCCAGCATTAATACTTGCCCCAAATAAAACTTTGGCAGCCCAGCTTTATGGAGAAATGAAATCATTCTTTCCTGAAAATGCTGTGGAATATTTTGTTTCATATTATGATTATTACACACCAGAGGCTTATGTGCCAAGATCAGACACGTATATTGAAAAAGAAGCTTCCATAAATGAACAAATAGATCGTATGCGGCACTCCGCAACAAGATCTCTACTAGAGAGAGATGATGTAATTATTGTTTCCAGTGTATCTTGTATTTATGGCTTAGGCTCTGTTGAAGCATACAGCAAAATGACTTTAAGTCTAAAAAGAAATTATGATTATAATAGAGAACAATTAATTAAATCATTAGTTGCTTTACAATACAAAAGAAATGATCAAAACTTTTATCGAGGAACCTTTAGAGCAAGAGGTGAGTATTTAGAAATTTTTCCATCGCACCTTGAAGATAGGGCTTGGCGACTAAGTCTTTTTGGAGATAAGTTGGAATCTATTGAGGAGTTTGATCCTCTAACAGGTGATTTAATTAAAGAATTGGATGTAATTAAGGTTTATGCGAATAGTCATTACATAACTCCAAAACCTACTTTGGAACAAGCTGTTATCCAAATAAAAAAAGAGCTTGAAGTAACCTTAAAAAAACACCGTTCAGAAAATAAATTACTCGAAGCACAAAGACTAGAAGAAAGAACAAAATTTGATTTAGAGATGATCGAAGCTACTGGTTCATGTGCTGGTATCGAAAATTATTCTAGATTTTTATCTGGAAGAAAACCTGGCGAGCCCCCTCCCACCCTGTTTGAATATTTTCCTGACAATACTTTAATTTTTGTTGATGAATGTCATGTCACCGTTCCACAGTTAAATGGTATGTACAAAGGAGATAGATCAAGAAAAAGTACACTAGCTGAATATGGTTTTAGACTACCTTCATGCATGGATAATAGACCTCTTAAATTTGAGGAATGGGATGCAATGCGAACACAAACAGTTTTTGTATCTGCTACACCTGGTCCTTGGGAATTGCAGCAAGTAAATGGAAAATTTGTAGAGCAAGTAATTAGACCCACAGGATTAATTGACCCTCCAGTTGAAATTAAATCAGCAAAAAATCAAGTAGATGATTTAATGCATGAGTGCATAAAAACTGTTGAAAAAAATTATCGAGTATTAGCTACTACTTTGACCAAAAAAATGGCTGAAGATTTAACTGAATATTTGCACGAAAATGGCATTAAAGTCAGATATCTTCACTCTGACATTGATACTCTTGAAAGAATAGAAATTATGAGAGATTTAAGATTAGGAGTGTTTGATGTATTGGTTGGTATTAACTTGCTCAGGGAAGGATTAGACATTCCAGAATGTGCATTAGTTGCAATCTTAGATGCTGATAAAGAGGGATTTTTAAGATCTGAAACATCTTTAATTCAGACCATTGGAAGAGCTGCTAGAAATATTGATGGAAAAGTAATTCTCTATGCTGATAAAGAGACCAAAAGTATAAAAAATGCAATCAAAGAAACAGATAGAAGAAGAGCAATCCAACTAGCCTATAATAAAAAGCATAATATTGATGCTACAACCATCAAAAAAGAAATTTCTGATGTCCTGGAAAGTGTTTATGAAAAAGATTATGTAAAAGTTGGAACAGACGAAAATATTGGGGGAAATCTTAAAAAACATCTAAAAGTACTTAACAAACGAATGAAAGAAGCTGCAACAAACCTAGAATTTGAGGAAGCAGCAAAAATAAGGGATGAAATTAGAAAATTAGAAGCAACAGATCTTGAAATTGTTTTAAATCCAAAAATTAAACAATATAACCTAAGTAATAAAGTATATCCTAAAGGAAGATCAACAATGGGCTTACCAGGGACAAGAGCTCAAAAAGGCAAAAAAAAATGGAAGCAAATAAAATAATTATTACAGGAGGAGCAACAAGAATTGGCGCTGCGATTGCCAAAAAACTAGCTAAAGAGGGAGTTGAAATTGTAATTCACTATTTTAAATCTAAATCTGTTGCTGAAAAGTTAAAAAACGAACTAACTAATAAAAAAGCTAAAATCTTTTTAGTTCAAGGAGACTTAAGTAAAGAGCCAGATGTAAATAAACTTATAAAATTTGCTAAATCAAAAATGGGTTATTTTGATTGCTTGATTAACAATGCATCATTATTTGAAAATGACAAATTAGAAAATTTTACTACAGACAGTTGGGGCTATCATCTTAGAACAAATTTAAGAACACCCGCTTTACTCTCAAAAGAGTTTTCAAAAAATATCAAAGGAAAAAATAATAATATAATTAATATTATTGACCAAAGAGTATTTAAATTAACTCCATTTTTTTTTTCATATACAATAAGTAAAACAGGCCTTTATACACTAACCAAAACTAGCGCAATGAGTTTAGCACCTAAAATCAGAGTAAATGGAATTGCTCCAGGTCCAACTTTAAAAAATAAAAGACAAAGTGATAAACATTTTAAAAAACAATATCGTGCAACCTTATTAGAAAAACAGGTTGATGTTGAAGAAATTTGTAATGCTGTAGAATTTTTTATAAAAAATAAATCAATTACTGGGCAAGTTCTTGCAATTGATAGTGGTCAAAGTTTGAATTGGCAGACTCCAGATATAATTGGAACAAATGAATGAAAAAAAATAATTCTCTTAAAATAGTTAAAATAGAAAAAGATAAAAACTTATTTAATTATGAAAAAAAAATCCTAATTAAAGAGTTATTATTAGAACTAAAACTTGGGTATTATGATTTTGAAAAAGAGAAACCCCAAAAAGTAAAATTTAGTCTTGAAATTGATTATGAAGATAAAAAACCAACTAATGATAAAGATATTAAATCAATAGTAAATTATGGAACAGTAGTGAAGTTAATCACTAAACTGGTTAAAAAAAAACATTACAACTTCCTTGAAACACTGGCTGAAGATGTATTTGATGAGTTATTCAAAGACAAAAGAATTGGTAAAATTCTGCTTAAAATAGAAAAGTTAGAAATACTAAAAGAGTGCGCGTCTGTTGGTATTCAAATTACCAAAAAAAGAAGTCATGAAAAGTTCTGATTTAGGAAAAGAAGTAATTAAAAAAGAACTCCCACTAATACCTAAAAGCCCTGGTGTTTATAAAATGCTAAACCATAAGGGTGATATTCTTTATGTTGGCAAAGCTAAAAACCTGCCTAACCGACTAAAAAGCTATGTTGCTGAAAAAAACCATATTATTCGTACTGAAAGAATGTTGTCACAAACATTCAAGCTGGAAATAACCACAACTGCTAATGAGAGCGAAGCCTTACTTTTAGAGGCTAATTTAATTAAAAAACATAAACCAAAGTTTAATATTTTGCTTAAAGATGACAAATCTTTTCCATTTATATTCATAAGTAATAAAGATAATTGGCCTCAGGTTACAAAACATCGAGGCAAAAAAGAAAAAGAAGGATTTTATTTTGGTCCATTTGCATCCGCTGGTTCTGCAAATTGGACAATAAAAATGTTACAAAAAGTTTTTCAACTCAGAATCTGTGATGAAGGCACTTTCAAAAACAGAGAGAGACCATGCATTCTTTATCAAATAAAAAGATGCTCGGCTCCATGCGTAAACTACATTGAGCAGGCTGATTATAAAAAATCTGTTGAAGATGCGATTCAATTTGTATCAGGAAAATCAAGAGAAATTCAAAAAAGCTTATCTAAACAAATGGAAGAAGCGAGTGAAAAATTAGATTTTGAAAAAGCTTCAATTTTTAGAGACAGAATTAAATCACTCAATATTATTCAATCCTCTCAAAGAGTGAATGAAGCAAATCTAATTGAGGCTGATGTGATAGCGGCATATAAAGAGTCTGGAAAAACTTGTATTCAAGTATTTTTTTATCGAGCCAAACAAAATTGGGGAAACCAATCTTATTTTCCAAAACATGATCCGGATCAAAGTGTTGAAGAAATTATGTCCTCTTTCATAATGCAGTTTTATGAAAATAAAAGTGTTCCTAAATCAATCATCATTAATCTTGATATAAAAGATAAAAAACTAATCGAGGAAACTTTAACTCAAAAAGAAAATAGCAGTATTATCATCACTATTGCAAAAAAAGGCTCTAAAGCAAAAGTAGTTTCATTAGCAGAAAAAAATGCAAAAGAAGCTTTAAATAGAAAAATTTATGAAACGAATAATAATAAAAGTCTCTTTGAAGGTGTTGTTAAAAAATTTGAGCTAAAAAATAATTTAAATTTAATTGAAGTGTACGATAATAGTCATATTCAAGGAACAAATAGTGTTGGTGCAATGGTAACTTTTGGGGAAGAAGGTTTTGTTAAAAAAAGATATAGAAAATTTGATATAAAAACTAAAGGTGCTGAGCAAGATGATTTCGCAATGCTCAAAGAAGTTCTAACAAGAAGGTTCAAACGAGCAATGCTTGAAAGTGGAAACTATCTATCTCTACCAGATTTAATACTAATTGATGGTGGTAAAGGGCAGTATTCTTCGGCAAAAGAAGTCTTAGAGGAATTTGGGCTTCATGATTTACCCATGATAGCTATTGCTAAAGGCAAAGATAGGAATAGTGGCAACGAAACATTCTTTTTTAATGGTAAAACTTTTAAATTTGAAAGAAATGATCCTACTTTATTTTTTTTACAACGACTTAGAGATGAAGCTCATAGATTTGCTATTACTTCTCATAGATCTAAAAGATCAAAAGGTCTTAAAAAATCACTTCTAGATCAAATATCTGGCATTGGAGCCATTAGAAAAAGAGCATTATTAAACCATTTTGGCTCAGCTAGAGCAGTTGAGTCTGCTAGTTTTGATGAAATAAAATCAGTTGAAGGTGTTGAGGAAAAAGTTGCAAAAAAGATATATAACTTTTTTCACGAATAATTATGTTAAAAAAAATTCCAAATATTCTCACTATTGGCAGAATAATAATTGTGCCTTTTTTTGTATTAGCTTTCTATCTGCCAGGTTTCTATGGTGATTTAACTGCTTTAATACTTTTTATTATCGCATCATTTACTGATTTTTTAGATGGAATGTTAGCTAGAATGCTTGGTGAAGAGTCGAAATTAGGAGAGCTACTTGATCCAATAGCAGATAAAATCATAGTTGCTACAGCTTTAATACTGTTGGTAATGGATGGTACAATCCGACACTATGAAGTTATTGCAGCAATTATTATTTTAACTAGAGAAATATTAATTTCTGGACTTAGAGAATTTTTAGCAAAAGGTAAGATTAGATTACCAGTTTCTAATTTAGCAAAGTTAAAAACAGTTTTACAAATGGTGTCTATTGCACTTCTGCTCTCAGGGGAAACAGGCAATAAATTAATAAATTTTCAAGACTACAATGCACAGACTATAGGAATAATATTATTATGGCTATCTGCTGCTTTAACACTTTTTACAGGTTATGAATATATGCGTAAGGGAATTGACCACGCAATTTCTGAAGACAATAAAGATTAAGCTGCTTTTTTCTTTCTCACTAAGGCTTGATAACTTTCATTAAGATCAATTATTGTATTACAAACTTTAAACTTATATTCAGCTATCATGGATACAGGAGTAACTTCAGCTGCTGTACCTGTTAAAAAACATCCTACAAAGTTAGATAATTCTGTCGGTTTAATTTTTCGCTCATTAACTTTAATATTTTTAGATCTAGCAATTCCAATAACAGTCCTTCTCGTTATACCGTCTAAAAAGGAGTCTGGAATTGGAGTGTGCAATTCTCCATTTTGATCCTTAAAAAAAATATTAGCTCCCGTCGCTTCAGCAACATTACCTTCATGGTCTAACATTAATGAGTCTGTGTAACCTTGTTTTTCTGCTTCATGTTTTGATAGTGTACAAATCATATAAAGACCCGAAGCTTTTGTATCCCAAGGTATCGTGTTTGGCGCTGGTCTTCTCCAGTTTGAAATATTGAGTTTTATTCCCTCTACCTTTAATTTAGGATCAAAATATGACCCCCACTCCCACGTTGCAATTGCTACATGGATTTTTGTTTGTTGGGCAGAAATTGCCATCATTTCACTACCCCTCCAAGCAACTGGTCTTACATATCCGTTTTCAACATTTTGGGTTGATATAATTTTATTAGACGCAGTATTTATTTCATCCTCTGAATATGGAATTTCAAAACCCATTCTTTTTGCAGAATAAAAAAATCTTGAAGTATGCTCTTCAAGTTTAAATATAGAACCATCATAAACTCTTTCACCTTCAAAAACACAACTTGCATAATGTAATCCATGACTTAAAACGTGAACCTTAACGTCTGACCAATCGACCAACTCGCCGTTGTACCATATTTTACCAGATCTTTTATCGTAGGGTATCATGTGTGAAAAATTTAAATTATAATCGAAAATTATCTTTGTATCTGCAATATGTCAATATAACTTACCAATAATGAAAGAACTTTTATATCTTAAGGATGATCAGTTAAAAGACTTAATTGAAAAATTATTTGTTAGTTATAGAGAGACATTCTCAGACTCTAAAAAAGTACTTGATAAATATAAAATTGGGATTGCTCATCATAAAGTAATTCACTTACTTTCAATGTATGACGGTATATCCATTTCTGATCTTCTAAAACGTCTCAAAGTTACAAAACAAAGTCTTAATAGGGTGCTTAAAGATCTTATAAAACTTGAGATCTTAAATTTTAAAAAAGATGAACAAGATACTAGAATTAAACATGTCTATTTAAATGAAAATGGAAAAAAGATTTTTAATGAAATTTTTGAAATACAAAAGAAAAGAATTTATAATGCTTTACTAAAATCAAGTTCTGAAGAAGTGATTAATTTTGATAATGTTTTGAATAGAATTATCAATGAATAAATTTATTGCACATATTTTAGTTGTTGACGATGATGATGGTATTAGAGGGTTAGTAAAAAAATATTTAAATGAAAATAATTTTCTGGTTACAACAGCAGATAGTGCAGAAAATGCCTCTGAAAAAATAAAAATAATTAAGTTTGATCTAATTATTCTTGATATAATGATGCCAGGTAAAAATGGTTTAGAATTTATAAAAGATAATAAAAATAAACTTGATACACCAATAATACTTTTAACAGCTAAGGGTGAGGCATCAGAAAGAATTGAGGGGCTTGAAATGGGTGCGGATGATTATTTACCAAAACCATTTGAGCCAAAAGAATTAATACTAAGGATTAAGAATATTTTAAATAAAACTAAAAAGAGAGACCTGAAAAGAGTAATAGAATTTGAAAATATTAAAATTGATCTCAATAAACTTTTAATTTTTAAGAATAATAGAGAATATAAAATTAATAACACCGAAAAAACTATACTTGAAAAAATGATTAATAGTCCTGGGACTACTTTTTCAAGAGAGAGTATTGGTTCGTTAATTAATCTAGATAAAGAAAGATCAATTGATGTGATCATTACTCGTTTAAGAAGAAAAATAGAAATAGATCCAAAAAATCCTAAGTACTTACAAACAATTAGAGGAGCAGGATATGTTTTATGGATTGAATAAATTTATAAAAAATTTACTTCCCAAAAGATTATTTTATAGAGCTTTATTAATTGTAGCAGTTCCAGTAATTGTTCTTCAATTAGTAGTCACTGTAGTGTTTTTTGACAGTCTTTGGATAAAAACAAATAAAGGAATGACCAGAGCACTAATCAATGAAATCAGCACATTTGTTAAAGTTTATGATCAAGAAAAATTTAATAAAAATGATCTGACAAATCTTTTTTCTTCCTACTTAGATTTAAATATTGAATTAATTGAAAATGAAAAAATTGAATATGAATATTCTGAACGTTGGTTTAGTCCAATAGACAGAAGTTTAAGAAGAGAATTAAAAGAAAAATTCGGTGTTGGAAAATTTTGGTTTAGCACCACAAATTATAAAGAACTTATTGATATAAGAATTCAATATCAAACTGGTTATTTTAAATTTTTAATTCATAAAGATAGGGTAACCAGTTCTACAGCAAGAATATTTGCCCTATGGATTACAGTCCCTGCAATAATAATGGTCATTATTTCTCTTATTTTTCTTAAAAACCAAACAAGACCAATTACTAATCTGGCTCGCGCAGCAGAAAAATTTGGAAAAGGTGAAGAAGTTGAAGAATTTAAACCTTCAGGTGCATCTGAAATTAGACAAGCAGGATATGAATTTGATAAAATGAGAAAAAGAATTATTAGACACTTAAATCAAAGATCTGAAATGCTTTCAGGCATTAGCCATGATCTAAGAACTCCTCTTACCAGGATGAAACTTCAATTAGCTTTTGTTAAGGATAATGAGATATCTAAAAAGTTATCAGAAGATATTAATGAAATGGAAAAAATGCTTAATGAATATTTGCAGTTTACCAGCTCATCTTATAAGGAAAAGGATGAAATTTTTGATCTATCAGAACTCATAGATGAAATTATTAAAAAATATAATAATAAAAATATATCAAAAAATCTAATACCAAGAGTTTATTTAAATGGAAGAAAGAATTTAATTCGTAGATGTTTAAATAACCTAATAGATAATTCTATCAAGTATGCAAACAAAATTAAAATAGAATTATTGAAAAAAGAAAACAGCCTTTTTGTTAAAATAGATGATGATGGACCTGGAATCCCTAAAAGTGAATATGACAATGTATTTAAACCATTTTATAAAATTGATAAAGGTAGAGCAGATGCAAAAGCTAGCGTTGGTCTAGGTTTATCCATTGCCTCGGATATCATAAGATCTCATGGTGGAAATATAAAATTAGAAAAATCAAAGATGAATGGACTTAGTGTTAAGATTTTTTTACCCGTTTAAAATCTTTTTTCTTTTTAATATTTGTCTTTTCAATAATTTTTTCTAAATTTTCAACTCTTTTAGCCAGTATATCAAATTCATCTTTACTAGTTAATTTCATCTTAAATACTATCTCATCTCTTTTAGACTTTAGAATATTTAACAATTCGGTGCCTACATCTTTAGAGGACATTAATCCTTGCTCAACTAATCTAGCGAGTTTATCAATTACAAATTTAGAGTTTTTCATATATTTATTTATAAACTTCATATACTTTATAAGTATTATTTAAAATGTTCATTAATAATTTTGACCCAGTTGCTTTCCAATTTTTTTCATTTGAGATACGATGGTATTCTCTTGCTTATATCGTTGGTATTTTAATTGGCTGGGTTTTGGGCAAAAAAATATTTATTTCTGATATCAAGGTAAAGGAAAAATTTGATGATTATATCACCTATTTAATTTTAGGAATAATTATTGGTGGAAGGTTGGGATATGTATTTATATACAATTTTGATTATTATATAAATCATCCTATTGAAATAATTAAAATATGGCAAGGTGGCATGTCTTTTCATGGTGCCGTTCTAGGAATCATTATTTCAAGTTTGCTATTTGGCAAATTAAATAAACACAACTCCTTTTACTATATGGATATAGTTGCATTAGTGGCACCAATAGGTATCTTTTTTGGAAGAATAGCAAATTTTTTGAATTCAGAGCTTTATGGCAACACAACTGCTGTTCCTTGGTCAGTAAAATTTATTCAAATTGATAATCTTAATAGGCACCCATCTCAACTCTATGAAGCTTTTTTTGAAGGTATAGTATTATTTATAATTCTTTTATACTTTTATAAAAAAAAATATTTAATGAAACCTGGTAAGATTTCAGGATTTTTTTTATTTTTTTACTCTATATTTAGATTCTCGTTAGAATTCTTCAGAGCTCCAGATACCCAGCTAGGGTATTTGATATTAGGTTTAACTATGGGTCAAATAATTAGCATTATCTTCATAATAATTGGATTGGTTTTGATAGCATTTAAAAATGAAATTGTTCAATCAAGGTAGTATCCCTCTAGATAGATTCATTAATTATGCTCTTTATGACAAAGAGATAGGTTACTACATGAGTCATAATCCTTTTGGAAGTAAGGGAGATTTTGTAACTGCACCTACAATATCGAGACTTTTCTCTGAGATTATAGGCATATGGGTAATTACATTTTGGCAAAGTATTGGAAGCCCAAAAAAATTTAATCTAATTGAGCTGGGTGCTGGCAATGGTGAAATGATGAAAATTATGATTGAAACTTTTAAAAATTTTCCTGATTTTTTTAATTCATGTGAAATTAAGATACATGAAAAGAGTAACCATTTAATTAAGGTCCAAAAAAAAAAATTAAATTTTAAAAAAATAATTTGGATAAAAGATTTAAAAAAAATAAATAAATCACCATCTATCTTTATTGCTAATGAATTTTTTGACGCGTTACCTATAAAACAATTTTTTAAAAAAAAAGATGAGTGGTTTGAAAGGTATGTTGGATTCAAGAATAGTGAAAGTTTTGAATTTATTGATAAAAAATTTGATATGAAAAATTTTGAAAAGAAAAACAAATTTAATATTTCAAATAATCAAAAAATTATTGAATATTCTCCTAGTGCAATAAAATATCTAAAATTAATCTCTAATATAATTAAAAAAAATAATGGTGGATTATTAATTATTGATTATGGGTATAATGATTTGAAAATGAGAAATACTTTGCAAGCAATTTCAAAACATAAGCATGTTAATATTTTAGAGAATGTTGGAAAAGCAGATATTACTTATAATTTAAATTTTAAATTAATTAAACAAATGATAAATAATTTAGAAAACTTAAATACAATAATTACAAATCAAAGAAAATTTCTAACTAATATGGGTATTTTAAAAAGAGCAGAGATTATTAGTAAAAAAGAAACTTTTTCAAAAAAAGCCGATATTTTTTATAGAATAAAAAGATTAATCGATGAAAATGAGATGGGTAATCTTTTTAAAGTTATGTTAATAAAAAAAAAAAATAACAAATTTAAAACTGGATTTTAATTGCTTAGCTCAAAAAAACTTTCCAAATTAAAGAATATTCAACATGGTTTTTTTAATTCTGCTGGAGGAAAATCAAAAGGTATTTATAAAAGTTTAAATTGTGGACCTGGTTCTAAGGATCAGCCAATTTCTGTTAGAAATAATTTAAAAATTGTTAAAAAAAAGATTGGTAGTCCCCAAAAAGATATTTTTTTACTTCACCAAATTCACAGTAATAAATTAGTATATATTGATGAAAACTATAAGTTCTCAAAAATAAAACCAAAAGCTGATGCAATTATTACAAATCAAAAAAAATTACCTATTGCAGTTTTAACTGCAGATTGCGCACCCGTATTACTTTGCGATAATGAGAAAAAAATTATTGCTGCTATCCATGCTGGATGGAAAGGAGCTTATAAAGGTATAATAAATAAAGTTATAAAATTTATGCAAAAAAAAGGAAGTGTAACAAAAAATATAACTGCCGTGATTGGGCCCTCAATAAGCTTTCAAAGCTATGAGGTAAAAAAAGATTTCAAAAATAAATTTTTAAAAAAAGATAAAAAAAACAAAGTTTTTTTTAAAGAGTCAAAAGAAAGAATATATTTTAGCCTTTCAAACTATATACTCAAACAGTTAAAAGATAATAAAATAAAAGATATAGATGTTATTAATAAAGATACTTTTAATGTTAAAAATAATTTTTTTAGTGCAAGAAGAGCTTTAAGTCTAAATCAAAATGATTATGGTAGAAATATTTCAATAATTATGATTAATTAGGATATCTAATGAAATTATTATCAGGAAATAGCAATAAACCTCTTAGCAAAAATATTGCTAAATATTTAAAAAGTAAATTAGTTAATTCTAGTATAAAAAAATTCTCTGATGGTGAAATTTACATTGAAATAAATGAAAATATTAGAGGTAATAGCATTTTTATAATTCAATCAGTATCATCACCTGCAAATGATAATTTAATGGAGCTACTACTTTGTATAGATGCTCTAAAAAGATCATCTGCAAAAAATATCACTGCAGTAATTCCTTATTTTGGGTATGCAAGACAGGATAGAAAAGTTGTACCAAGAACATCAATATCTGCAAAATTAGTTTCTAATTTAATAACAAAAGCTGGAGCTGATAGAGTTGTGACAGTTGATTTACATGCAGGTCAGATACAAGGTTTTTTTGATATCCCGGTTGATAATTTATTTGCAACACCCATTTTTGCAAGACATGTTAAAAAGCGAATTAAAAGTAAAAATATTATATGTGTTGCGCCAGATGTTGGTGGAACTGAAAGAGCACGATCTTTAGGAAAACTTTTAAATGTTGGCTTAGCAATAGTTGATAAAAGAAGACCAAAGCCTGGCCAATCACAAGTTATGAACGTAATTGGGAATGTAAAAGATAAAACTTGTATTATCGTCGATGACATTATTGACTCAGGTGGAACGATTGTGAATGCAGCCCAAGCCTTAAAAGATAGAGGGGCTAAAGAGGTTTTTGTATATATTACTCATGGTGTACTAAGTGGTGAAGCAGTAAAAAAAATAAAAAATTCAGTTATCAAGAACTTAGTCATCACAGACACTATCGATAATAGTGAAAAAATAAAAAGCGCTAAAAACATTGAGGTTTTGTCTATTTCAGCACTAATGGGTGAAGCTATTAAAAGAATTTCTAATTCCACATCTGTTTCAGATTTGTTTAAATAATTACCTTGAGTTATTTAGGAACTTGGGCTAAAAACCCTTGATTTTTATGAATTCATTAGAAGCACAGATTAGATCAGACGTTACCAAAGGAGAGTTAAATGCTCTAAGGTTAAATGGAAATGTCCCAGCCATCGTTTATGGTGGTAAAGAAGAGAATGTAAAAGTCTCTATATCAAAAAAATTACTTAAAACTTTAATAGAAAAAGAAAATTTCTTATCAAATATAGTTACATTGAATGTCAATGGACAGCCACAAAATGTTTTACCAAGAGAAATTACATATGATGTGTTAACAGATGAACCAATCCATGTTGACTTTTTAAGAGTTGTTCCAGGAGTAAAAATTAGAATAGAAGTTCCAGTTATCTTTATCAATCATGATAAATCTCCAGGGTTAAAAAGAGGTGGAGTTTTAAACATCGTTAGACGTAAAGTAGAATTAAAATGTCCAAGTGAAAAGATACCAGCAAGCTTAACTTTAGATTTAGATGGAATTGACATTGGTGAAAGTTTTAAAATTTCCTCTGTTAAATTAGAGCAAGATGTTGTTCCCACAATTCAAGGAAGAGACTTTGTAATTGCAACACTAGCAGCTCCAACAGTCATGAAAGAGCCAGAAAAACCAGCCGAAGCAGAAGCTGCTGCTGGAACTGATGCCGCTGCAGAAGGTGAAAAAGCTGAAGGTGCTGAGAGCGAAGATAAAAAAGCTGCAGAAGAAAAAAAATAATCAATTAGAATTTAAAATCTTTTTCCAAAAAAAATTATGCTATTATTTGTAGGTTTAGGTAATCCAACACCAGACAGTGAAAATAATAGACATAATGTGGGTTTTAAAATTATTGATGCAATAAATAAAAAATTTGGTCTTTCAAAACAAAAACCAAAATTTAAAGGACTTTTAACAACTGGAAATGTTGAAAATGAAAAAGTTTATGCAATCAAACCTCTTACATTTATGAATAATTCAGGAATTTGCATTAGAGAATTGATTGAATATTTTAAAATTGATGCGGAAGATGTTATCGTTTTTCATGACGATCTAGATATCGAGTTTGGTAAAATTAAAGCTAAATTTGGTGGATCTAGTGCAGGTCACAATGGAATAGAATCTATTGATAAATTTATTGGCAAAGATTATTCCAGAGTTAGAATAGGTATTGGAAAACCTAAAGATAATATTGAAGTTGCAGACTATGTTTTGAAAGATTTTGATGAAGATGAAATATTAGGATTAGAGAAAATATCTAAAAACATTACTGACTCTATTTCAATTTTAATCAAAAAAAAATTAGATCTATTTTCAAGTACCGTAAATAATAAATAATGAGTTTTAAGTGTGGGATTGTTGGCTTACCTAACGTTGGTAAATCTACACTCTTCAATGCACTCACAAATTCAAGCAAAGCACAAGCAGCCAATTTTCCATTTTGTACAATTGATCCTAATGTTGGCGTGGTTCCTGTTCCAGATACTAGATTAGAAAATCTTGCTAAAATTTCACAATCAAAAAAAATTATCAATACCACTATTTCCTTTGTTGATATTGCTGGCCTAGTTAAAGGTGCATCAAAAGGTGAAGGCTTAGGAAATAAATTTCTATCCCATATAAGAGAAGTTGATGCAATTATTCACATGATAAGATGCTTCGATTCTGATGACATCCAAAATGTAAATCCTACTGTAGATCCTATAAGAGATTTAGAGATTATTGAAACTGAAATGATGCTGGCTGATTTAGAGTCAATTCAGAAAAGGCTTGAAAAGAGTAACAAAAAAAATGTTGATGAAATACAGTTAAAAATTTTGGAAATAGCACAAGATTGTATAAACAATGACAAAGACATCGGCATACTTAAAAACCAATTTGAAGCGAAACAACTTAATCAAAGCGGCTTACTATCTATTAAACCTAAAATATACGTCTGCAACGTCGATGAACAAAGTGTTCAAAATGGAAATGATTATACTAAAAAGTTCATAGAAAAGTTTGGTGAAGAAAATACAATCATTGTCTCAGCAGATATAGAAAATCAAATTAATGAACTCGAAATAACTGAAAAAAAAAATTATATGGAAATGATTGGTTTAAAACAGACTGGTTTAAATTTACTGATCCAAAAAGGTTATCAAATTTTGGAGCTAGAAACATATTTTACTTCTGGTCCAGAGGAAACAAGAGCCTGGACAATTCAAAAAAACTGTATTGCACCAAAAGCAGCTGGAGAAATTCACTCAGATTTTGAAAAAGGCTTTATTCGAGCTGAAACTGTCTCGTATGACGATTTTATAAATAATAATGGATGGGTTGGTTCTAAAACTAATGGTAAAATGAGATTAGAAGGTAAAGATTATATAGTTAAAGATGGTGACATATTAAACTTCCGTTTCAACACGTGACCATATTTTTTTCATACTGAAGTAAACCAAAACAGTTAAAATAATTAAATACACTATAGCTTTAAATCCCATTTGATGTCTTGACTCTAAGTGGGGTTCTGCTGCCCACATTAAAAAAGCCGTAACATCTTTGGACATCTGAATTTCAGATGCCTCAGTACCATCATCATACTCAATAATTCCATCTGATAATGGTTTTGCCATTCTTATTTTATTTCCATACATGTATTTGTTATAATAAACACCGTCATCTAAAGTTATACCTTCAGGTGCTTCTTCATATCCTTGCAATAAAGAAAATATATAATCTGCTCCACCACTTCTTGCTTTAATTAAAACTGACATGTCTGGAGGATAAGCCCCACCATTAGCTGCTTGAGCAGCTTTGACATTTTCATACGGTTTGACAAATTTATCAGATAATTTTCCAGGTCTGGTAAACATTTCACCATCTGCATTCGGACCATCATTTACATCATAAGAAGCTGCAATAGCTTTTACTGCTTCTTCACTAAATTCAGGACCACCCTTTTCTGCTAAATTTCTAAAACTCACATATTTCATTGAATGACATGAGGCACAAACTTCCTTGTATACTTTATATCCTCTTTGAAGTTGAGCTCTGTCAAATTTTCCAAATAGGCCTTTGAATGTCCAATCTGTTTTCAAATAATCAACATTTTCTGCAGCATTGATCTGAAATGAGCTAGAAATAAAAATAATTAAAAAAAATATAGATCTTTTAAAATTTTTCATTTTAGTTATTTAAACTTTCCTCTTTATTTCTTGCTGTAGAAAGATTTGGGGAACCACCAAGAACTGGTTCGGTGATACTCAGTGGAACTGGCAAGGTTTTTTCCTTAAAGCCTAACACTGGTAAAATAACTAAAAAATGTAAAAAATAATAAGCTGTGGCAACTCTTGCAACTAGCAAATATAATCCCTCTGCTGGCATTGCTCCAACATATCCAAGTATTAATACGTCTGCTACTAGTATCCAGTAAAACTGTTTATACAAAGGTCTGAATACTGCTGATCTAATTTTAGATGTATCTAGCCATGGTAATGCAGCTAATATCAAAATCGCTGACAACATTGCGACAACTCCTAAAAGCTTGTCGGGAACTGATCTTAAAATTGCATAAAAAGGTAATAAATACCATTCTGGCACAATATGAGCAGGTGTTACGAGAGGATTTGCTTCAATATAGTTATCAGCATGACCTAAGATATTAGGACTATAAAAAACAAAAAATGCGAAAACAATCATGAACATCAACAAAGCAAAACCGTCTTTAATAACTATATACGGGTGAAATGGGACAGTATCTTTTGATGGTTTTTTAATGTCAATTCCAACCGGATTATTATTTCCCGGTACATGTAATGCCCAAATGTGAAGTACTACTAAACCTAAAATTAAAAAAGGTATCAAGTAATGTAATGTAAAAAATCTTGTTAAAGTTGGGTTGTCAACTGAATAACCGCCCCACAACCATGTAACGATACCTTCACCAACTAAAGGAATTGCACTAAATAAATTTGTAATAACTGTTGCTCCCCAAAAACTCATTTGGCCCCATGGAAGAACATAACCCATAAATGCTGCAGCCATCATTAACAGATAAATTACTATTCCAATAATCCAAATTATCTCTCTTGGTGCTTTGTAAGAACCATAAAATAAAGATCTAAAAATATGAATATAAACTGCAAGAAAGAACATTGATGCACCATTTGCATGAATATATCTAATTAACCATCCATAATTTACATCACGCATAATGTGTTCAACACTCTCAAATGCCATATCTGCATGAGCTATGTAATGCATCGCTAAAGTTAAACCTGTAACAATTTGAGTGATTAAACAAAATGTAAGTATTCCTCCAAAAGTCCACCAATAGTTTAGGTTTTTTGGAGTTGGATAATCAGTTAGATGATTTGCAAGAGTTAATAAAGGCAGTCTATCATTAAACCATTTTCCAACTTTAGATTTAGGTGTGTAATCATGGTCACTCATAAATATTTTTATCCAATTTTTATTATGTTTGAGTCAGTAAATTCGTATTTAGGGACTTCCATATTTAATGGGGCTGGGCCTTTTCTAATTCTCCCTGAAGTATCATAATGAGATCCATGGCAAGGACAAAACCAACCTTTATAATCACCCTTATCATTTAATGGTACACATCCAAGGTGAGTACAAACACCAACCATCACAAGCCATTCAGGGTCTTTTGCTCTATCCTCATCTTTTTCTGGATGTTTTAAATCTTCCATTTTTACAGCTCTAGCTTCTGCAATTTCCTCTTGCGTTCTTCTTCTTATGAATACTGGCTTACCTCTCCATAGTACTGTAATCGTATTTCCAGGCTTAACTGAACTTACATCTACTTCTGTGCTTGCTAAGGCTTTTACCGAAGCATCTGGATTCATTTGATCAATTAAAGGCCAAACTACAGCTCCAACTCCAACTGCTCCTACAGCATACGAAGCTGTAAACAAAAAATCTCTTCTTTCTGGTTTTTTATCTGACATCTATAAATTTTAAGTTAAAACTCATTTAATATATGATTTCTTATAATAAAAAAGTATTTTTTCTACTGAAAGAATGACACATTAACAATGAATCAAAGACCTAAAATAGCTTTATATGAACCAGATATTCCTCAAAACACAGCTGCCATCATCAGAACGTGTGCGTGTTTAGGTGCTAAACTCGAGATTATTGAGCCGTGTGGATTTTTATTTAGTGACAAAAGATTTAAAAGAGTTGTGATGGATTATATGGATGAAAAAACAATAGAATTTTATCAAAGTTCAGAGCATTTTTTTAATTCAAAAAAAAATGAAAGAATCATTTTAATGACCACTAAAGGTTCAATGAATTACTCAAAATTTAAATTTGAATTGAATGATACAATTTTATTTGGAAGAGAAAGTGCTGGTGTTCCTGATAAAATTCATGAAACGGTCAATCATAGACTAAAAATACCAATGATAAGTAACAAAAGGTCTTTAAATTTAGCATCATCCGTGGCTATAATATTGGCTGAAAGTTTAAAACAAACTAATTTAATATAAATGGACTTAGGCATTAAAAAAGACTTAACAAGTAATTGGTTTAAAACTCTTCAGGAGGCAATTTGTTATGACATTGCCAATCTTGAAGGCAATAAAATACAATTTACATCTAACACTTGGCAAAGAAGTAAAATTAAGGATGAAGGTGGTGGAGAATATAGAATTTTAAAAAATGGAAAAATTTTTGAAAAAGTTGGTGTAAATTTTTCTAAAGTATACGGAAAATTTCCAAAAGAATTTCAAAAAAATATTCCTGGTGCAGCTAAAGATCCAAGATTTTGGGCATCAGGTATTTCAGTTGTTATGCATATGAAAAATCCACATATTCCTGCAATGCATTTTAATACAAGATATATTTCTACAACTTATGAATGGTTTGGGGGAGGTATGGATGTAACACCTTGTATTGAAGATAAAAATGAAAAAAAAAATTTTCATTTAACCCTTAAAAAAATGTGTGATCGTCATAATAAAAATTATTATAAAAAATATAAAAAATGGTGTGATGAATACTTTTATTTACCTCATAGAAAAGAAGCTAGAGGAATTGGTGGAATTTTTTTTGATTATAAAAAAGAAAATTTTGAAAAAGATTTCAAATTTGTTAGAGATGTTGGTGTAACATTTCAAATGCTATTTAATTCAATTATTGAAAAAAAAATAAAAAAAAAATGGACTAATAAAGATAAGGAAATACAATATATTAAAAGAGGAAGGTATGCTGAGTTCAATCTCCTCTATGATAGAGGAACTAAATTTGGACTTCAAACAGGTGGAAATGTTGAGGCAATATTGATGTCATTGCCACCTTTAGCAAAATGGAAATAAAATGGAAAAAGAACCTATTACCTTAAATGGACTTAATAAATTAAAAGAAGAATTAGTTTATTTAAAAGAGAAAAAAAGACCCGAAATTGTTGCAGCAATATCAGAAGCAAGGTCACATGGAGATTTAAAAGAAAATGCAGAGTATCATGCAGCCAAAGAAGAGCAATCGCACAATGAAGGAAGAATTAATGAAATTAATGATATCATTGCTAGAGCAAATGTAATCGATATAACCAAAATGACTAATGACGGAAAAGTAATTTTTGGCTCAACAGTTTATTTGGAAAATTTAGATACTGGGGAAAAAATAAATTATAAAATAGTAGGAAAAGATGAAGCTGATTTGAAACAAAAACTTATTTACTTTCAGTCACCAATTGGCAGAGGACTGATAGGAAAAAATAAGAGTGACTTAGTAGAAATTATAACTCCAGCAGGAGTTAAAAACTTTGAAATTAAGGATGTCAAATATATCTAAGACTTAACAATATTTTGGATTTGTTTTTCAGATATATTAAAATTATTATCAGCCCATATCGCTTCAATTTTTTTTAGTTTTTCACCTAACCCTTTTCCCTCTGGTAAATTATATTTTGACATTAATAAACTCGCACCAATTGGTAAAGTGGGGATAGTTTTATTGCTATAAATTTCTATAAACTTTATTAGTTTTTTATCTACTTTTCTTGAATTAAAAAGATAAAAATTAATTACATCAATAACTGATTGTTTGCCTTGAAAGTAAAATAATTTATTTAAATTTTTTTCTGTAAAAAATTTAATAGTAATTTTTTCTTTATAAAAATTGTTTAAAAATTTTAGTCTTTTTTGATCTTTTTTTGATAATTTAAATTTATATAAAAAATAATCTGCATTATCCGTTTCATCACTTACCAATAGCGAGAGAATAAAAATAAAATCACTTTTAGAGAAATTTTTTTTTATATAGAGATTTGGGTTTTTAAAAATATGAAATTTTTTAAATTGTGGAAATATAAGCTGAATTATTTCAAGGCAATCTTGATCTTGTAATAATTTTTGAAAATTAGCTAAAGTTGTTAATTTTTTAAACTCATCAAGCAATCTTTCTGAAGATAAATTAACAACACCCTGCAAATTTCTTCTTATGATTTTAATAATTTTTAAATCATGAGTTTTTTTTGAATAACTGAGGTAAAATCTTATATATCTAAGTATTCTTAAGTAATCTTCTTTAATTCTATTTTCAGCATCACCTATGAAACTTATAACTCCATCTTCAAGATCTTTTTTTCCATTGAATGGATCAAAGATATTTCCTTCTCTATCGGCATAGATTGCATTTATTGTAAAATCTCTTCTTGATGCATCTTCTTTCCAATCTAAAGAAAATTCTACTTTCGCATGACGCCCATCAGTCAAAATATCTTTTCTTAAAGAAGTTATCTCAAATTTTTTATTATCAATTACTGCAGTTATGGTTCCATGTTCAATCCCACTTTCATAATAATTGATATTATTACTCTTTAATGCGCTACAAACCTCATCTGGTTTTAAATTGGTTGCTAAATCTATGTCGTCAATTGTTTCTTTATTAATAATTTTACGAATACAGCCACCAACATATCTAATTTCACTATTTTCAGAAAAATTATTTATTATTGAAAAAACTTTTTTTAAAGAAACGTCCTCACTAAGTTCTAAAATCTTAGAGGAAATATAATTTTGATTTTTTGATCTAAAAAAAAGTTTATTTAAAAAATTATTCATATTTGGCTGGGGCTCTAGGATTCGAACCTAGGATGCAGGTACCAAAAACCCGTGCCTTACCGCTTGGCTAAGCCCCAATATTAGTTTCGTATAGCACAAAAAAATAAAATTTATATAGTTTTTGAGGATATACACCAGTAATTTTTAAATTTTTTACTAAAAATTATTTTTGCTTTTTCACAAGCTTTTTTTGAGGAATAATAAGCTACAATTGCAGATCCGGATCCAGTCATTCTGGTAAAAATAGGATTACATTTTTCAGATATAAATCTTTTGATTAATTTTAATTTTGGATATTTTTTAAAAGCTACATTTTCTAAATCATTATTTAAATTTTTTAAATAATTTATATCAAACATTTTCTTTTGAGCCCTATCAAATTGTGATTTTGTAAATTTTTTAACACCAGAGTAGATATCTTTAGTAGAACATCCAAAATTAGGTTTAACAACTAGTGTAAAAATTTTTTTACAATTTTTATATCTTTTAATTAAATTTTTTGAGTTTAAAATTGTATTACATTTATTAATTCCCAAAATAACATCTGAACCTATTAATTTAGTAATTTCCAACAATTGTTTTTGATTAATTTTAATCATTCTTTTATCAATAAAATATTTTAAGATAGTTGCAGCATTCATTGAGCCTCCTCCTAAGCCTGCTTTATGAGGAATATTTTTTTCTATACGTATCTTAAATTTTTCATTTTTTAAAATTTTTTTATCTTCAAGTACCTTGAGTAAATTAGAAATAGTATTTTTTTTATTAATCCCATTACAAAACATTCCATTGAATTCAATTTGATGTTTGTCTGAATTAATTTTTTTAATATAAATTAAATCATTTAAATCTATGAAAGCTATTAGACTTTCAATTTTGTGTAAATTGGAAGTTTTTTTAATAACATTCAGGGCTAGATTAATTTTAGCAAAAGATTTTAATATCTTAAATGCCATTTCTATGAGTTACTCATACCTTGACTAAGTTTAATACTAATTTTTTTTTTCATATCAGCATCCGTATCTTCGAAATTTAAAACACTATTCCAAAAATATCTTGCTTGAATTTTTCTATCTAATTTCCACAACACGTCCCCATAATGATCATTAACTGTTGGATCGTCTGGCATTAATTCTACTGCTTCTCTAAGAAGTGGCTCTGCTTTTGAATAATCATCAGTTAAATAATATGCCCATCCAATTGAGTCGATTATGTATGGATCATTTCTTTTTGAAGCATAGGCTCTTTCGAGCATCTCTATTGCTTCAGATATTTTAAAATTTCTTTCAAGCCATGAATAAGCAAGATAATTTAGAGTGTAAGCATCATCTGGATTAATTTTCAAAGCTTCTAACAAATCTTGATCTGAGCTTACATAATCACCTAATCTTTCATAACTACCCCCTCTTCTATATAAAAGATCAGACATTACATCAGAATTGGGATCTAAAGACTCCATAACTGTAGTGTAATATTTAATGGCAGACTCATACTCTTTTAAATTTTTATTAAAATCACCCATTTCAAATACAAATTTGATATTTGGATTTTTAATTTTTGTAAATTTTTCATTTATATGATTTAGAGCTTGTTTTTCTTTACCTTGTTTTATTAAAATTTGAGCTTCTTTTTTTATTCTAAACCAATAATAAAATTGATATTTTTCCTCAAAATTTTTTAGAATATTCTTGGCATTATCAAAATCATTATTTAAATAATAGTTTTCAGCAACTAAAGATAAATTGAATTTAAATTTAGGATTTAAATAGTTAGATAAGTTAAGATAAATATTTGAATTTTGAAAATCATTCTGCGAAGAATATAAATTTGAAATCAAAAATAAAAACTCACCGACTAAGTCATTAGAATTTTTACAAGAAAAAATTTTTTCAAATTCATCGAAATTTTTATTTTCAATCCACAATTTTGTTTGACTAAGTAAAATTGGTGTGTTGATAATATTTAAATCACTAGCAATATTTTCTGCTTCTTTAAAATTGCCAATCGAAATCAAATAATTTAAATAAAAATGTATATACCTTGAATAATCTCCCTCACTGTTATTAATTAAATTAAAAAAAAGGGAACCTGTTTTTTCATCATTTAAATAACATCTTTGAAATATTTCAGAGATATATGTTAAATTACCATAATTTTTTTTTTGAGATTGTATTTTGCCCTCTTTAAAAACATAAACAAACTGTTTTAAAGTTTCAAAAATTACTAATTTAAAACCATCGTTGTTAGCGAATGGTAATGATTTATCTAGATAGCGATCGACTTGATCAAAATTATTTTTTTTTAGACTATCTAAAGCTAATAAAATATAAGCCTCGAAAAACTTTGAATTATCCTGATTTTCATTTTTCTTAATTATATTAATTGCTTGCGCAACATTGTTATCTAAAATCATTGAATTTGCATATCTTTGCAAAAATAGATCATGATCATTAATTAAACCCTTCGAGGATTTAAAAAAATTAAAAGCTTCTGAAATATTTTTATTTTCAAAGGCAACGATACCGGAAAAATAATTGGATAAATCCTCTCTATCAAAATCATCAAAACTATTACTTTTAGAAAATACTGAGGTCTGGTAGGATAATAAAAGAATAATTATTAATCTTAAAATTTTAAAGTACATATAATCATTCTATGACTAAAAAAATGATAAATCAAAATTCAAAATATAAAAAGGAATTAATTAATACAGTTGAATCAAAATTTATTTTCAGTAGCAGCCCCTTAAATCGATTTAAAGTTATTGAAAATCCAAAAAATAATCAAATTTTGGATAAAAAAGAACAGATAATTCAATTAAGAAATAAACTCAATTCAATTGAGGATTGTGTACTTAAACAAAATTCTAAAAATTTAATTTTAGGTGATGGTAACTTAAATAGTTCAATTATGTTAATTGGTGAGGCCCCGGGACCTGAAGAGGACACATCAGGAAAGTCTTTCAAAGGCGAAACAGGTGATCTTCTCGACAAGATGCTAGGTGCAATAAATATCCAACGACAGAATATTTATTTAAGTTATGCAATTAATTTTAGACCTCCTGAAGATAGGAAGCCTACCTCTCAAGAAATTAAAAGGTATTCTAGATATGTAAAAGAGCATATTTCAATCATAGATCCTAAAATAGTTATATTAATGGGAAGCACTGCTATGGAAGCAGTTACTAGTATAACTAATAAAATTTCATCAGAAAGAGGAAATTGGAAAGAAATAATTATTGAAAATAAAACCTACCCATTAATTATAACTTTTAATCCTTCATATTTAATTAGATTTCCTGAAAATAAAAAACATTCATGGGAGGATTTAAAAAAATTAAGAAAAAAAATCGAAGATTTAAAATTAAAAATCTAAATGAAAATCATAGCTGGTGTTGATGAAGTTGGGAGGGGAAGCTTAATAGGTCCTGTATATGCTGCTGCTGTAATCCTAAAAAAATCTATTAAAATAAAATTTTTAAAAGATTCAAAGTTAGTTGCCAAAAATAAAAGAAAACTATTATCTAATTACATCAAAAAAAATTCTATTTGGGCGATTGGTAAAGCTTCTGTCAAAGAGATAGACGAGATAAATATATTGCAAGCAAGTTTACTTGCAATGAAAAGAGCAATTAAAAAACTTAAAAAAAAACCATCTCATATTTTGATTGATGGAAATAAAATTCCTGATTTAAAAAATTATAAATTAAAAGCTGTGATTAAGGGTGATCAAAAAATACCTTCCATATCCGCTGCGTCAATAATTGCTAAAGTTTCTAGAGATAGATTTATAACTAGACTGGCAAAAAATAATAAAGGATATGGTTGGGATCAAAATTTTGGCTATGGAACCAAACAACATTTAAGAGCAATCAAAAAATATGGTGTTAATAAACATCATAGAAAAACTTTTTATCCTGTATCAGTATTGAAGACACACAATATATAGTTGTCATCTCCTTATTAAACACAAATCGAATCCAAATAATTCAATCCTAGGTTGACCGCAGAATCCATCTGGAGTCTAATTAATTTTTACAAATGATTACTGAATTTAAAAATAAAATTATTAATGGAGACAGTCTCCAAGAATTAAAAAAAATTCCAAGTGAAACTTTTGATCTAATTTTTGCAGATCCACCATACAATTTACAATTAAAAGGTGAGCTAACTAGACCTGACAGATCTAAAGTCAGTGCTGTAAATGATAAGTGGGATCAATTCGAAAATTTTAAAAAATATGATGAATTTACATATCAATGGTTAACAGAATGTAAAAGAATTCTAAAAAAAGATGGAGCAATTTGGGTTATTGGAAGTTACCATAATATATTTAGGGTTGGAACAGCAATACAAAATCTTGGTTTTTGGATTCTAAACGACGTTATTTGGAACAAAAATAATCCCATGCCTAATTTTAGAGGTACACGTTTTACCAATGCGCACGAAACTTTAATTTGGGCATCAAAAAGTGAAAAATCAAAATACACTTTCAATTACCAATCTTTAAAATGTTTAAATGATGATCTTCAAATGAGATCCAATTGGAATTTACCAATTTGTAATGGAGCAGAAAGGCTTAAAAAAAATGGTAAAAAAATACATTCAACTCAAAAACCAGAGTCTCTACTTCATAGAGTATTATTAGCATCATCGAATAAAGGGGATATGATCTTAGATCCATTTCTGGGCTCTGGAACTACAGTCACTGTTGCAAAAAAATTAGGTAGAAATTATTTTGGAATAGAAAAAGAAAAAGCTTATTTTAAAGCTGCAGAACAAAGACTAAAAAATACAAAACCTATTGAAGATGATTTTTTAGATACTCTTAAAAATAATAGATCTAAACCAAGAATACCTTTCGGTTCTCTTGTTGAGCTTGGCATAATTAAACCAGGCACTAATATTTTTGATAATAAGAAAAAAATTTCAGCAAGAATTATGGCAGATGGTAGTATTAAGCATGAACAAACTGAAGGGTCTATTCATAAAGTTGCAGCAACAATTTTAGGTGCTGAGAGTTGTAATGGTTGGACTTACTGGCACTGTGATATTAATGGAAGAATACATCCAATCGATTATCTAAGACAAAGATTAATTTCAAATAATTAATTCTTATAAATTTTTCCTAAATAATTTTCTAAAAATTTCTTATTTTTTGTTAATAACTTCAAACTTATATCTCTAAAAAAAACTATAAGAGGATTAGATGCGTGAAATGCAAAATGATTTAATTTTGATCTATTATTAATCATTTTTACTTTTGCTACTCTGTAATCATAAAAATGATTTTTATTGTTTATAATATTGTCAAATAATTCTGATGCACTCTCAATGGATTGTGATGCTCCTTGAGCAAATGAGGGAGGGAAAGCAAAAAAAGCATCTCCTAATAAAAAAATATTCTTACCTGGTTTTAGATAACCTTTGCTAACAAAAACTGGAAAGCATTTAATGTTATCCATATTATCTAGAATAGCTGTTGGAAGTATATTTCGTAATTTGTCTTTTATCCCCTGAATGAAAGGTTTTTCTTTAAAAAGGCTGTAATTGTCCAGCTCATTTGCAGTAAGATGATGTTCTAAAACTCCTATAAAATTTAATTCTTCATTCTCTTGATTGACTGGATAAATGACATAATGAAAATTATGACCCATAAATAAAGAAATATTATTTAAATTTAAGTTTTGAACTTTATTTCTTTGAATATTAGCCCTGATTGCAATCGAATTATTATAGATAGGTTTAATTCTGTTATTAGATATTAATGATTTACCTTTTGAGAAAACACCATCAGAAATAATTAAATAATCACAAATTACTCTTACATTTTTATTAAAAGTTAAATGTATTTGATCATTATTTTTTGTAATTTTTTCAATATTATGATCATATTTAATTATATCATCGTTTAATCTATATTTTAAAAATTCAACTAATTTAGATCTTTTTATTGTTGTATACTTGCAATCTTCAGAATTAAATTCTGAAATATTTAGATCACATATTTTGTTTTCTTTTTTAATTTTATAAAAATCAATTTTCTCAGGGTTAAATTTATCCTTGATTTCCAAAGTATTAAATCCAATTTTATTAAGAAGTTTAATACTGTTAATTGATAACTGTACTCCATATCCTTCATCTAAATTTATTAAAGTATTTTTTTCATAAATTGTTATTTGATAATCAGGATATTTTTTAAATAAGTTTGCAATAAATAAACCTGAAATTCCTGCTCCTATTATTGCTATTTTCTTCATTTATGTTTTTCCAAATATTTAAAAATTTTTTTTGTAAAAGTTGGTAAAGTATAATTTTTTAATTTTTTTGGATCTATCCAATTAGAAAAAGGCATTGGTTTTATTATCTTATCATTTTGGATTTTAATATTCATATTCATATTAGACATTTTAAAATTTAGATTTTGATTAAAATTTTTAGGCTTAATTAATTCCTGCATAGGAAAAATACTTAGATTTTTCAAGAAATTAAACTTTAAATTTTTAATTAATAAATATTTATTATTTTTTTTATAAACTTTTAGTAAAAAATATTTATCTTTCTTGTTTTTTTTTATTTTCGATAAAACAAAATCTTTTTTGATAAAAGATTTACAGGTTTTTGAAATTGGACATTTTTCACATACTGGGTTATTGGGTTTGCAGACAAGAGCACCTAATTCCATTAAGGCTTGGGCATAATCACTAGATCTACTTGAAGTTCCTAAAACTTTTTTACTTTTAATTAAATTTTTTTTTTGAATTTGACTTTCACTCTTTAAATATAAATATCTTTTCAAAACTCTCTCAATATTACCATCTAGTGGTATAATAGGTTTATTGAATGCAATGGCTGATATAGCACTTGCAGTGTAATCCCCAATACCTGGTAGAGATTTTAAATCTAAAAAATTATTAGGTATTTTTTTTTTATAACTTTTAATTATGACCTGGGCAGTTTTTTTTAAATTTTTAACTCTTGAATAATAACCAAGTCCTTCCCAAAGTTTAATTAGTTTTCCATCATCATAACTAGCCAAAGTTTCTAGATCAGGTATATTTTTAATAAATCTATTAAAATAAGGTATAACTGTTGCAACTTGAGTTTGTTGCAGCATGAATTCACTCACTAAAGTGTAATATTGTTTTTTTTTTGAAGATGTTCTACTTCGCCAAGGTAAGGATCTCTTATGAATATCATACCAATTAAGTATTTTATTTGTTATTATTGTTTCTTTCATATGCCTTTAAAAAATAATACTAAGCACAGAAACTTTACCATACAAGGATTAAGATCATTCAAAGACACTTTGCCAAAAAATATAAAAAAAATAATAAATAAAAAAGGTCATATATATTCTGAGACATTAAATAACTGGAAATACATTGTGGGGAGTGAGTTGTTTGCCGTATGCTATCCAAAATCATTTAAAAACTCTAACAGGTTTGGGGTAAGCACGTTACAAGTAATGGTTAAAAGAGGGCATGAGGTTGATCTCGAATATTCAAAAAAAGAGATAATTGATAAAATGAATAGTTTTTTTGGTTACTCTGTAGTCGAAAAACTAAAATTTATAAGTTTTGATAATGAACAAATCAAATTAAATAAAGAGAATAATGAAGATCAAAGCGTGACAATAAATAAATTTCAAAATAAGATTAATGCTGTAAAGAACGAAAAAATTAAAAAATCTCTAATTGAACTAACAAAGGTTTTTAAAGAAAAATGAAAAAACTCATAACAATACTCTTAATATTATTTTATCCAGTTATAAAAAGTAATGCTGAAGATAAAAATATCAACAGAATGCTAGTTGGTAACCCTGATGCAAAAATCACAATTATTGCTTATGAGTCTTTAACCTGCAGTCACTGTGCAAATTTTCATAAAGACGTATATCCACAATTAAAAAAAGATTTTTTGGATACCGGGCTAGCAAAAATTGAATTTCGACATTTTCCTTTAGATTTAGCGGCTTTTAATGCTTCAAAGATTGCTCAGTGTAGAAATGATGGTGAGACAGAAATCTATAATAGCTTATTTGCAAATCAGCAAAAATGGGTAAAGGGCAGTTCGGTAGAAGAAGCAAACAAAAATTTGCAAAAATTTCTAACTGACGAAGGTTTTAATGTAGAATTTGAAAAATGTATCTCAGATAAACAAATTGAAGATTTCGTTTTAAATGATCGAATCGAAGGAGTAAAAAACTACAATGTTAATGCTACTCCTACGATCATTATTAACAATAAAAAGTTTGAAAAATCACTTAATTATAAAAATTTGAAAAAAACTCTAGAAAAGCTGATATAAGTTAGCTCATGGAGTTTAAAAAAATCCAACTTAATGGATTTAAATCTTTTGCTGAAAAAACCAATTTCTTAATTGAGGATGGCCTAACAGGTATTGTTGGACCAAATGGATGTGGAAAATCAAATATTGTAGAGTCATTACGTTGGGTGATGGGTGAAACTTCTGCAAAAAGTATGCGTGGCTCTGGTATGGAAGATGTAATTTTTTCAGGAACTTCAAACAAGGCCTCAAAAAATATAGCTGAAGTATCAATAAGTGTAGCCAATGAAAATAATGAAGGGCCATTACAATATCGAGAATTTAAAGAAATAAATGTAAGAAGAAAAATTGAAAAAGATAAAGGTTCAAAATTTTATATAAATGACAAAGAAGTAAGAGCAAGAGATGCTCAAATGTTTTTTGCAGACTTATCAACTGGAGCTCATTCCCCTTCAATGATCAGTCAAGGAAGAATTGGTGCATTAGTCACCGCAAAACCAACTGATAGACGAGCAATTTTAGAAGAGGCTGCAGGAATATCTGGTTTGCATGTAAGAAGACATGAGGCAGAATTGAGATTGGGAGCTGCTGAAAACAATTTAAAAAGAGCAGATGAACTTAGAAGACAACAAGAAAAACAATTAGCTAATCTTCAAAAACAAGCTGAAGAAGCAACAAAATATAAAATGATTTCTGAAGAAATTAAAAAAATTGAAGCAGGACTATATTATTTAAAACTTATTGAGATTGATAATGAAATTAGGGTTGAAAACGAAATTAACAATGAAGCTGAGGGAGAAGTAGCAGGTTATAATAATAAAATTGCAGAGCTTGAAAAGTTAATAAAACAGGAAACAGATAAAGTTTCACCATTAAGATCTAAAAATATAGAAAATTTATCTAAAATACAAAGGCTTAATCTAGAATTGCAAGGATTAGATGAGGAAAATACTAGAACCCAGACTGAAATAGAAACATTAAAGATATCTCTTCAAACTATTGAGGAAGATATCACAAGAGAACGAGGCATAATAATTGATGCAAATTCAAATGAAAAAAGGCTTAAGGAAGAAAAAAATGAATTAATTGAAACAGATTCAAAATACTTTGAAACAGAAAGACTATCCAACGAAGATCTTGAGAGAGCAAAAAAAGCCTTAAGTGATGAGCAAAAATCTGTTGATGAAGTTGTTAATAATTTAGCTGATGGAGCTATTAATATCAGCGTTGGGCCAATTAAAAACGTAAAAAATACAATAATAAAAATTAAAGAATTAATCGAAGCAAACGAACTAAACCAAGCAAGTGCATTACTTGACAGATGCACTATGGAGCTCGAAAGTTTTTTAAATGAATTAAAAAATGATAGAAATAGAAATGAATTACTAAGCGTCAATGAAAAGAGTCAAAGTATAAAAGTACTTCAAGAGAAATATGCAGATTCATATAGTAAAAACCAATCAATAAAAAATGAGTCTATCAAAAGAAATCAAAGAATAAAAACTATTGAAACTGAAATCGACAGTTGGAGAAATCTATTAACTAATTCTGAAAAAATGGTTGCAGAATTAACAGAAAGAAAAAATAAACTTAGTTCTCAATTAAACAAACTAGATAATCAGCCCAAGCTTCAAGCTGAAAAAAAAGGTCAAATATCTGAGAGCTTAAGAATTTCGGAAAAAGAAAAAATTGAAAATGAAAAAATTATATTTGAAACAGATGAAAAAATAGAAAATTTAAGATCACAGTTAAATGAAATACAAGAACAATCTATTCAAATTAGAGAGCGAAAAGCAAGTTCAGGAGCTACAATTGATGGGCTTAAAAAAAGAAAAGGTGATTTGCTTGATAGAATTGACTCAGAATTGGATTTAACAGAAGATAATATTCTTGAAAACTCAAATTTAAATGGCGTGGAAGATCTACCAGATGCGGTAATACAAGAAGATTTATTGGATAAAAAAAAACAAGAAAGAGAAAAATTGGGATCTGTCAATTTAAGAGCTGATGAAGAGACAAGTAAATATGAAATTGAAATAAAAAAAATGGAACAAGACAGAATGGACTTGGTTACAGCAATTGTTAAATTAAAAGAAAGTATTAATGAGTTAAATCAAAAAGGTAGGGAGAGATTAATCGAGGCATTTGAGAGGGTTAATAGAAAATTTAATGAAGTTTACACTAAACTTTTTAATGGTGGAAATGCTAAACTTGAACTTGTAGACTCTGATGACCCACTTGAGGCTGGATTAGAGATGTTAGTTAGTCCTCCAGGTAAAAGATTACAATCTATAACTCTATTATCAGGGGGAGAGCAAGCACTAACAGCGCTATCTCTTATTTTTGCAGTTTTTTTATCAAACCCATCACCTATTTGTGTTTTAGATGAAGTTGATGCTCCTTTAGATGATGCTAATGTAACTAGATTTTGTAATCTTCTGGAAGAACTGACTAAAATAACAAACACTAAATTTATAATTGTGACCCACCACGCTCTAACTATGTCTAAAATGAATAGACTTTATGGGGTCACAATGCCTGAAAAAGGAATAAGTCAGCTTGTAGCTGTTGATTTACAAAAAGCTGAAAGTATGGTTGCATAGACCAAAATAATGTCGAAAGATCCGTTTAAAACTCGCTTAGAGATTGCAAAAAACAAGGTGTCTAAGCGGCAATTATTTAATAAAAATGAGAATTCTTCATCATTTGGGACTGCTTTTAAGTTAAGTACAGAATTAGTTTCCGCAGTTGTTGTTGGGACAATTATTGGGTTTATTTTAGACACGACCTTTGATACTAAGCCCTGGTTAATATTAATATTTTTTTTTGTTGGTGTGGTTGCTGGGATAATGAATGTGATCAGATCTGCAAAAAATATGCAAAAATAGATTTAAAATATGGCTACAAACCCAATGAACCAATTCGAAGTTTATAGAATTGGTCCAGAGATTAAATTAGGAGCTTTCGATATATCCTTTACAAATGCAAGTTTGTTTATGGTTATAAGTTCTTTAGCTATTTTAATAATTTTTAACCTTGGATCAAAAAAAAATTCTATTTTACCAAATAAGTTACAGTTACTAGCCGAGCTTAGTTATACGTTTGTATCAAAAATGATTAGCGATACAGCTGGTTCAAAAGCGAAACCATATTTCGCATTTATTTTTTCACTTTTCATGTTTGTTTTATTTTGCAACATGTTCGGAATGATACCTTATACCTTCACGGTCACTAGCCATATAATTGTAACATTTGTTTTAGCAGCATTTATTTTTATTGGGGTAACAATAATTGGTTTTATGAAACATGGTGTGGGATATTTAAAATTATTTGTGCCAAGTGGAGTACCTGCTGTACTACTACCACTTATTGTAGTAATCGAAATAATTTCTTACTTAAGTAGACCGATAAGTTTATCAGTAAGATTATTTGCAAATATGATGGCAGGTCACACAATGATGAAAGTTTTCGGAGGCTTTGTTATAAGTCTTGGAATAGTTGGTGGATGGCTTCCACTGAGTTTTTCAGTTGCACTGACTGGCTTGGAGATCTTAGTTGCTTTTCTTCAAGCATACGTTTTTGCAATTTTAACATGTATCTATTTAAATGATGCATTAAATTTACACCATTAATTAACATAGGAGGATATAATGGAATTAGAAGCAGCAAAAATGATCGGAGCAGGTCTAGCGGCAATAGCATTAGCTGGTGCCGGTGTTGGTATCGGAATAATTTTTGGTAATTATTTATCAGGAGCTATGAGAAACCCTTCTGCAGCACAAAAACAATTCCCAAATTTGCTTTTAGGATTTGCATTAGCTGAAGCAACAGGATTGTTTGGATTAGTTGTAGCATTAATTATTTTATTTGCGTTTTAAATTAAATGATTAAAAAAATAATTTTTCAGTCTTTATTTTTTAGCTTCTTTTTATTCAAAGAAGCTTTTACGGCTGAAAGCGGTGGCATGCCTCAATTAAATCCTGAATTTTGGATTTCACAAATATTCTGGTTATCAATAACTTTTGGTATATTATATTTTGCTTTGGCAAAATTGATACTTCCAAAAATTAGCAATAATTTAGAGTCTAGAAAATCTCAAATACTTGAGAACATTGAGGCTGCAGAGAGACAGAGAGAAGAGAGTGAAAATAAAATAAAAGAGTTCAATGACATCATTTTAAAGGCAAAAGTTGAATCAAAAAATATCTTCAATCAAGCAAGGGAAAAAGCAATAAAAGATATAAATGCTAAAAGAGAAGTATTAGATAAGCAAATAGATGAAGAGATCCAAAAAGCGGAAGAAGAAATCAAGGTTTTAAGAGAAGGAGCTCCTGATAAAATAAACAAAATTGCGATTGAAACTTCGTCTGAGCTAATCCGAAAACTTATTGGTGCAGAGGTGAATAGCAGCAGTATTTCAGCAATAGTTGATGATTTATCGAGAAGAGGTGGAAATAAATATTATGGCAATTGATGCAACTTTCTGGGTAGCTATATCCTTCATTATTTTTTTTGGTGGATTAATTTATTTAAAAATTCCTCAAAAAGTTAATGAACTTTTAAATAAATTAATTTTAGATATAAAAAATGAAATCGATGAAAGTGAAAAACTAAGATCCGAAGCAAAAAATTTATTAGATAATGCTCAAAACAAGCTAGATACAGCTGAAAAAGTTAGTAATGAAATTCTTGAGGAAGCAAAAAAAGAAAGTGATAAATTAATAATTGAAATGAATGATAAATTTCATAAGTCATCTGAAATTAAAAAGAATCTAGCAGAAAATAAAATTGATCAAATGAAAGATGCGGCAATAAAAGAAATTAAAGATGCTTCAATTAAGATTGCTGTAGACTCTGTTAAAAAAATTATTACCACTTCGGTTGATGCTTCAAAATTAGACAGTCTATTTCAAAAAAATCTTGAAGAAACTAAAGAGCAATTAAAAAAAATTAACTCATAATCCCCTTACAATTTTTCAAAAAAACTATAGATTGTAAAAATGAATTCTATAGTTATTGGTTCTGGATTTGGTGGTATTGCTGCTGCATTACGATTAAAAGCTAAAAATCATAAAGTTACACTAATTGAAAAACATCCTGATCTAGGAGGTAGAGCAAGAATATTCAAAAAAAATGGATTTACTTTTGATGCGGGACCTACAGTCATAACTGCACCTTATCTAATTAATGAACTATTTGAATTATTTAATAAAAGAGCTCAAGATTATATAGAACTTAAACCATTAGATATTTGGTATCGATTTGTTTTTGAAGATGGATCAAAATTTGATTATTCCGGAAATGAAAATGAAATGAAACTTCAGATCAGTAAAATACAAGAAGAAGATGTTAAAGGATATGAAGAATTAGTAAAATTTACTAAAAAAATTTTTGATGTTGGTTTTTTAGAGCTTGCTGACATCCCTTTTAATAATCCAATAACTATGTTGAAACAATTGCCCTCTTTATTGAAACTTAAAAGTTATAAATCCGTATACGCATTAGTATCATCTTATATTAAAAATGAAAAATTAAGACGTATGTTGAGTATGCATCCACTTTTAGTAGGGGGTAATCCTTTTACCACTACTTCAATTTATGGGTTAATTCTGTATTTAGAAAAAAAATGGGGTATTCATTATTCAATGGGTGGAACTGGGAATATAATCAATGGACTTGAAAAGTTGATGAATGAAGTTGGAATAAATATTATCAAAGGCAAAGAAGTGAAAAAAATATTAACATCTAAAAATATTATCAATGGAATTGAGCTTGATAATAATGAAATAATAGATGCAAATAATGTGGTCTGTAATGCTGATCCTCCAGCAGTATATGAAAAATTACTAGACAATAAAAATTATAGTCCCCTATTCAAATGGAAAACGAAAAGAATGGAATATTCTATGGGTTTATTTGTTTATTATTTTGGTACAAAAAAAAAATATGAAAATATCAAACATCACACTATTAAATTTGGTGATAAATACAAAGAACATCTAGATGATATATTTAATAATAAAAAACTAAACAACGATATAAGTTATTATCTTCATCGACCAACAGCCACAGATACTTCTATGGCACCTGAAGGGCATGACTGTTTTTATGTTTTGGTTCCAGTTCCCAATAATCAATCAAAAATTGATTGGGTTTCTGAAGGTGAAAAAATTAAAAATCTTGTAATTGATAAAATGGAAACACATCTAATGCCAAATCTAAGAAGTAACATTGTAGAAGAATTTTACTTAACGCCTGATTATTTTGAAAAAGAACTAAATACTAAATATGGCTCAGGATTCTCAATCCAGCCAAAATTTACTCAATCTGCTTATTTTAGATTTCACAATAAATCAGAAATTTATAATGGACTATACTTCGTGGGTGCTGGAAGTCATCCTGGTGCTGGAGTGCCTGGAGTACTTTCTTCTGCAAAAGTTCTTGATAAATTATTATAATGTTAACCAAAAATTATCTTTCAACATACGCAAAATCATTTAATTGGGCAGGATTTTTTTTACCAAAAAAGACATACGTAAAATGTTCAGCCTTATATGACTTTTGCAGAACAGTAGATAACATAGCTGATGAAAACAGTTCTCTTGTGACTAAAAAAAATAATTTTTTAAAATTTAAATCTGAATTTAATAATAAAAATTTTGCCAATCCTGTTATTGGTAATATGTGGAAATTAATTGATGAATTTAAAATTTCTTTAATAATTATAAATGACTTATTCGATGGAATAGAAAGTGATATTAAAGAAAAAGTAGTTTTAGATAATAAAAAAGACTTATTGATTTATTCATATCGAGTGGCGGGCACAGTAGGTTTAATGATGGCTAAAGTCTTAAAAGTAAAAAATAAAGATGCCTTAAAATCAGCTATAAACCTCGGTATTGCAATGCAGCTCACAAATATTTGTAGAGATGTAGTTGAGGATAAGATGAATAATAGATTTTATATAGTTGAGGATTTTGATGTTATTAAATCAACTATAAACTTATCAAATATTTTTTATGATATTTCTTTTTGGGCCATAAAAGAAATTCCACTTTCATTTAGATTTTCAATACTTGTGGCTCGTAGAGTTTATAAAAGAATTGGTCACAAAATATCAAAAAAAAACAACTTAGCTGAGTATCAATCTGCTAAAAAAATTTATGTGACCAAAATAGAAAAAATTTATGAAACTATAATGTCAATTATTGATTTATTGAAACTTAACTTTGTTAAGAAAAATAACTATACTATTGATAAAGATCTAGATTTAATTAATGAAGAATTATTTATAAATGAAAGAATTTGACTATGTTATTATAGGTGGTGGCTGTGCAGGATTGTCTCTTGCATATGAGCTCGATTTACATGATAAATTAAAAAATAAAACATTAGCAATAATTGATCCAAGAAAAAATTATGAAAGAGACAAAACTTGGTCTTTTTGGAAATTTACTAATCATAACTTTGAGGATTGTGTCATCAAAAGTTGGAAAGATTTCTCAATTAATTTTCCCCAAAAAACAAAGTTTGTGAGATGTGATCAAACTCCCTATCAATCAATAGATAGTGGTCTTTTTTATAAAAAAATAATTAATAAATTGAGACTAAATAAAAACATTCAATTTTTTAAAAATGTTAACGAAATTAACATGGAAAATGGATTTATATTTAATAGCGTTTCAACCACAAACCATTCCAAAAGTCAATTATGGCAACATTTTATGGGCTTTGAAATTGAAACATCTAAAAATTTTTTTGATGAAGAAATATTTAATTTGATGGATTTTAACTGTGAGCAGAACGGAGCGGTTCATTTTTTTTATACACTACCTTTTTCTAAAACTAGAGCTTTAGTTGAAACTACATGGCTTTCAAAATTAAATAGAAATGAACTTTTAAATTATGAAGAGCAACTTAAAGATTACGTAAATAACAATTTGAATATAAAAAAATATAAAATCATTTATTCTGAAAAAGGAGCAATACCTCTTTTCCAGCAAAAAAATATTAAAAGGGCGAATGAAATGTATATAGGCACTGCTGGAGGAATGACCAGACTGAGCACAGGGTATACTTTTTTAAATATTCAAGATCAAAGCAAATACATAAGAGAAAATATTGATAATATTAATAATGTTGAAATATTCAAAATTAATAAAAAGTATAATTTATTAGATAATATATTTTTAAATGTATTATCTAATCATCCTGAAAAAATGCCAAATATTTTTTTTAAACTATTTAAAGCTCCACCTAAAACTATTATTAATTTTTTATCTAATAAAAGTTCCTTTTTTGAGGATTTATCTATTATTTGGAAATTACCAAAATTAATTTTTTTAAAAAATCTATTTAAATAATGAATAATTTTATAAATAAAATTAACTCAATTCATTCTTTAATTTTTTTTTTAGCAGCCACTATTTATTCTATTTCTGTATATAAATTCAAATTAATGCAGCTATCACCTTTGATGTGCTTTTTTTTAATACTTATTATTGGCGTCTCACATGGTGCCTATGATCACATCAAAGGCAGATCTTTACTAAAAATTTATAACATTAATAATATTTTTATATTTTATCTAAGTTATATTTTAGTTGGTTTAATTGTTATCTTTACTTGGTTTGTGACACCCTCAATTTCATTATTAATTTTTTTAATTTTTGCAAGTTTTCATTTTGGAAAAGAAGATTCTCAATTTTTATTAAAGAAGAGGTCAATTACTTATTCAATCTTTTTTGTGTTTAAAGGATTGCTTGTAGTAACTGCCCCACTTTATTTTAATTTTGTAGAAACTATAAATATATTTAAACTTCTTTTAATAGAAAATGAAAATTTTTATAGATATCTTGATTGGATCGAGTCTAAAAATATTTTAATAACTTTAATCAGCTTAAGTTTTTTAGTAAATATTTTATTAACAATTGATCAATTTCAAGATTTCAAATTTAACTTTATTATTAGATTTTGTTTCAATATTAATATTAAACTATTTCTTATCACCACTAGTCGCATTTACTATATATTTTTGTTTTCTTCATTCTATTAGACATATCATTGCTATTGCAAATGAAGTTAATAATAGAAATTTTTATGATGGCTTAAAAGAATTTATCAAAAAAGCATCCACTCTAGCGATTGTAACGGTAATTTTATTTATTTTGGCGCTTATTATTACATATAATTATTTCGAAATTAATGATGCAATTTTAAAAATTATATTTATAGGTTTGGCGTCTTTAACCTTTCCACATATATTGCTGGAATATCTTTTAGAAAAAAATGAAAAATAATGAAATAAAAGTATTATTGGCGGCTCCCAGAGGATTTTGTGCTGGTGTAGAAAGAGCTATAGAGATTGTAGAAAAAACAATTGAAAAATATGGAGCACCTGTATTTGTAAGACACGAAATTGTTCATAATAAATTTGTTGTAGATAGCTTAAAAACTAAAGGGGCTGTTTTTATAGAAGAATTAGATGAAATAGATGATTTGTCTCGACCCGTCATTTTTTCTGCGCATGGTGTCCCAAAAAGTGTTCCCGAAAATGCTAAAAACCTTAACATAAATTATATTGATGCAACTTGTCCTTTAGTTTCCAAGGTGCATAGGGAAGCTGAAAATTTACATAAAGCTGGATATCATTTAATTTTAATTGGTCATAATAATCATCCTGAAGTTATTGGTACTATGGGACAACTACCCAGAGGGTTCTATTGATCTTGTGCAAAATGAAGAAGAAGCTGAAAAATATAATACAACAAAAAAACAAAAGCTTGCTTATGTAACTCAAACTACCCTTTCGGTTGATGATACCATAAACATAATTCAAATTTTAAAAAAAAAAATTCCTAATTTGAAAGAACCTATTAAAGAAGACATTTGTTATGCAACAACAAATAGACAAAAAGCTGTTAAAAATATTGCAAGTATGTGTGATATGTTTTTTGTAATTGGTAGTCGTAATTCATCTAACTCAGTACGATTAGTCGAGGTAGCTAAAAAATCAGGATGTGAAAATTCTTTTTTAATTCATTCAGAAAGTATAATTCCGTTTGATGCAATTCAAAAAGCCAAAACTATCGGAATATCTTCTGGTGCATCTGCTCCAGAGATATTGGTTAAAAATTTCATTAATGAATTAAGAAAAAAAATATCTTTTAAAATTGAAGAAGTAGAGATAATTAAAGAAAATATAGTATTTAATATCCCAAAAAAACTTAATTAAATGGCAGTTTATACAAAAATTTATAAAGAAGATATTTTAGCTTTATCTAAAAAGTATTCTCTGGGAAATATAGACACCTTCTCAGGAATAAAAAAAGGTATAGAAAACACAAATTATTTACTTAAATCAAAAAAACAAAAATTTATTTTAACAATTTTTGAAAAAAGAGTTATTAAAAAAGATATTCCATTTTTCATGAAATTAATGGATTTTTTAAATAAGTCTAAAGTGATTTGTCCAAAGCCACTGAAGCATCATGGCAATAAATACCTAACTCTTATTAATAAAAAATCTGCTTGTATTGTCTCATTTTTAGAAGGAAAGGATAAAAAAAGTTTAAACAATAATGACTGTTATATAGTTGGAAAGCACATAGCAAAAATGCACCAAAATACCAGTAAAGCCAAACTTTATCGGAAAAATTCAATGGGCATTAATAATTTAGGAAGCTTGATTAAAAATACTAACTTTAAATTAATAAATCTAGATAAAAACTTCAAAAATTTTATAAGTTCAAATTATTTTCAAATCAAAAAAAATTGGCCACAAAAATTGCCTTCTGGCATAATACATGGAGATTTATTTATAGATAACATCTTTTTTAATAAAAAAAAGTTTTCAGGATTTATTGATTTTTATTTTTCAGCAAATGATTTTTTTATGTATGAAATTGCAATTTGTGTGAATGCTTTATGTTTTGATGAAAAGAATAAAAAATTTATATTAAATAAAAAAAAAGTTACCAATTTAATTAATGGTTACGAAACAATAAAAAAAATTTCTGATAAAGAAAAAAATTCTTTAAATATTTTATGCAGAGGTGCAGCGTTGAGGTATCTTTTGACACGAGTATATGATTTTATTAATACGCCTAAGACAGCATTAATTAAGATAAAAGATCCTAAAGAATATTACCAAAAACTTCAAATCCATAATAAATTAAACTCTTTTAGGGATTATATTAATTAATGATAAAAATTTACACTGATGGATCTTGTATTAATAATCCTGGAAATGGAGGATGGGCTGCAATAATTAATGATGAGGGTAATATCAAAAAAATAAGTGGGAGTGAAAAAAACACTACAAATAATAAAATGGAATTAATGGCAACCATAGAGGCATTAAAAACTATAAATAAAAATAAAAAAATACAAATTTTTACTGACTCCAAATATGTCAAGCTTGGCATAACTGAATGGATACACAAGTGGATCAAAAACAATTGGCAAACTTCAAAAAAAGAAGATGTAAAAAATAAAGAATTATGGATTCAATTATATGAAATTACAAATTCTCTAGACGTAGAATGGCAATGGGTTAAAGCTCATGCAGGTAATTTACTCAATGAAGAGGTAGATTTTTTAGCAAAGAAGGCGGCCCAATCTAACTAGATCAATTCTAAAAAGTTTTCTGCTGCAGAAATTTCACAGGCCCCTGTATCTTCTTCTTCCTGTAATTTAATAACTTTTAAATTGTCAACTAACATAGTGTATCTATTAGATCTTATTCCAAGACCTCTAGCACTTTTATCTACCTCAGCACCAATTGCCTTTGTAAAATTTAGAAAAGGATCTCCTACCATTAAAATTTTATCACCAACATTATTTTCCTTACCCCAGGCATTCATGACAAAAGGATCATTAACAGAAATACAAATCACAAGATCTATACCTTTTTCTCTTATTTTTTCGTAGTTTTTTATATATCCAGGTAAATGTTTCGCTGAACAAACAGAAGTGTAAGCGCCTGGTAGGCCAAAAATTATAACTTTTTTATTTTTGAGAAATTCCTCAATTTTTTTTTGAACTGGATTACTGTTTTCAATAATAAATACCTCGGAATTAGGTACAATTTCATTCTCTTTTAACTTCATTAAATTCTCTCTTTTATGTGTTGTTTTACTTTATAAAGGTTATTTTCAATTATATCATAATTTTCTTGTTCATCCAAAATAAACTTGAGTTCTTCTGGAAGTTCCTCGTTAACTCCTGTTGCTTCTAAAATAGCTTTTGGAAACTTACAAGGATGTGCAGTAGCTAATACAACATTAACTCCATCTATATTTACTTTTTCAAAAGCTCCATAACCAATAGCTGTATGAGGATCTAACATTATTTTATAATTATCATAAACATTTTTAATTATTTTTAAAACCTCTTCCTGATTTATACTTGATGATAAAAAATTTAATTTGATTTTATTCAACTCTGACTCGCCAATTTGATATTTACCAGTCTCTTTGATGCCTTTCATTATTTTATTTGTAATTAAATCATTTGACTCATTAATATCATAAATTAATCTTTCAAAATTACTTGCAATTTGAATATCCATACTAGGTGAATTTGTCTCTGAAACCTTATGAGCTTCATAACTGCCTTTAGAAATAGCCCTATGCAAAATATCATTTTCATTGGTTGCAACTATCAATTTATTTATAGGTAAACCCATTTTTTTTGCTAAATATCCTGCATAAACATCTCCAAAATTTCCAGTAGGAACAGAAAAATTTATATTTTGGTCTTTTGAGTCTAATAAAAAATAAGTGTAAAAATAATAAACTGCTTGAGCAATAATTCTTGCCCAATTAATAGAGTTTACACCTGACATATTAATTGAATTTGAAAAATCTTGATCTGCAAACATTGATTTAACCAAATTTTGACAATCATCAAAATTTCCCTTTATAGCTAAATTAAATACATTTTTTTCCTTTACCGTAGTCATTAGTTTTCTTTGGACTGACGAAACTCTGTCTTGTGGATGAAGTACAAAAATATTTATATTTTTTTTTCCTTTTATTGCTTCAATTGCAGCAGCACCTGTATCCCCAGAAGTAGCCACTACTATATTAATTTTTTTGTTTTCACTTTCTAAATAATATTCATAAAAATTACCTAGAAGTTGCATAGCAACATCCTTGAACGCTAATGTAGGACCATGAAATAATTCAAGAATTTTTCTGTCCCCTATTTGAATTAAATCGATAACATTTTTTTTTCTAAAAGCAGAATATGATTTATTAATGATTTGAGATAAATCACTTTGATTAATAAAATCTTTAACAAAAGGTTGTATAATTTCTTTTGCCAAATCTTGATAATTAAGCTCTTTTAATGAATTTAATTCTTTATCACTAAATTTGAACAATGATTTTGGAATAAATAAACCACCATCATCTGCCAGCCCTTTTAAGAAAACCTCTTTAAAACTATAGTCTTTATTATTATTTCTAGTGCTAACGTATCTCATCTAATAATTTTTTTTTCTAAAATATAAATATATTAAAAGGATTGAAATCGCTAATGAAAACCAGGTAATTGCATACTTTTTATGGTTGTTAGAAATATCAGCTGAAATTTTTACTGGTAGTGGATTTTTATAATCACCAGTTAAATATATAATATATTTTGAAAATGATTTACCTGTAAATTTAAAAATATCATCTCTATTTAATGTAAACCAATAATTACCTTCAATATCATTTTCTGGTTTGAAATAATTTGCTTTATTTTGCATTTTTAAAATACCAGTAATTTCTTCTTGGTTGATTTTATTAATTTCAGAAACATTCTTCATTTCAAAAGGTATCCAACCTCTATTGATTAAATAATTTTCTTCATTAACTAAGATGGGATTTAATACTTCAAAGCCTGGTTTGCCTTCTTGATTAAGATTGTATAGGTAAATTTGTTTTTCAAAATCAATCTTCCCAGAAGTTTTAATTTTTAAATAATTTTTTTTTTTACTTTGAGATAAAAAAACAGCTTCATTTTTTAAAGATGTATTAATTTGATTAATTAAATCTAATTTCCAATTTAATCTAACAATTTGCCAAGCGCCTAATGATAGAAAAATAAAAATAAAAAAGAAAACAAAAACAGAAAATAAAAACTTATATTTCAAAAGTTATTTCTTAACTGCCCCAAATATAAATTGCTGCAAATAGGAATAACCAAACCACATCAACAAAATGCCAATACCATGCAGCAGCCTCAAATCCAAAGTGATGATCTTTAGTAAAATGACCTAATCTTCCTCTCCATAAACAGACTGCAAGAAATATTGTTCCAACTATAACGTGAAAACCATGAAAACCTGTGGCCATATAAAAGACAGCGCCATAAATATGACCAGAATAATCAAATGTTGCATGATGATATTCATAAGCTTGTAACGCAGTAAAACAAATACCCAATATTACTGTGAGTGTTAGTCCTTGAATAAAGCCTTTTCTATCATCTTCTAATAAAGCATGATGTGCCCAAGTAACTGTAGTACCTGATAGTAGTAATACTAAAGTATTTATTAGAGGAATATCCCATGGATCAAAAGTTTCGATATCTTTAGGTGGCCATACATTTCCAACAAACTCATTTGGAAATAGGCTAATATCAAAGTAAGCCCAAAACCATGCTACAAAAAACATTACTTCTGAAGCAATGAATAAAGTCATTCCATATCGATGGTGAATTTGCACTACAGGTGTATGATGGCCCTGGTGTTCAGCTTCAATAACTACATCTCTAAACCACATGTAGGCTCCATAAATAAGTAAAGCAAGACCTAAATACATGCCCCATGAAACTTCACTATGAAAATAATAAACTGTGCCTAGCGCTAAAACTAAACATGAAAAAGATACATAGATCGGCCAAGGACTTGGGTCTACTAAATGATAATCATGTTTTTTTTCTGCTGACATATTTCTAATTATGATTGTTTATAATAATCTGTCGAGAAAAAAGTATATGACATAGTAACATCTTCTAAATTTTTGGTTGTAGCATCATTTACCATCTCTGGATCCAAATAAAAAGTCATAACATAAGTGGCTTTTTCACCAGCTTTTAATTCTTGTTTCTCAAAACAAAAACAGCCAAGCTTATTGTAATATTTACCAAAGCTAGCTGGTGAAACATTGAAGCTAGCTACCCCAGATGTAGTTTCATTGCTATAATTCTCTACTATAAATTCTATTTTGTTCACCTGACCCACTTTAACATCCATCACATTTGTTTTAGCTTTAAACTCCCAAGGAAGATTATTTACATTTGTATCAAATCTTACACTTACAATTTTATCTAATACAATTGATGGAGCTTGTTTTGAGACTTGAGTAGTACCACCAAAGCCAGTCACTCTACAAAAAATATCATACAAAGGCACAGCTGCAAATGAAAGTCCAAGCATTAAAAAGAAAATTCCAGCAAGTAATACAGGTGTTAATGTTTTATTTTTAATCATAAAGGTCTATCAAAAACCCCAACATTATAAAGAGTAAATAAAAATAAAAAAACCATAAATGCTAAAATAGCTATGGCTGTTAAAATATTTTTTCTTCTTGTCTTTTTATCTGGAGTTATCATAAAATTTTATCTATCAAAAAAAGCACAAATACTAAAAAAAGATATAGTATTGAATATCCAAAGATTGATTTAGCTTTTTTAGCATCAAATTTATTCTTTTTAAATTTATAAAGTTCATAGCATAAATAATTGTAATACAAAGTAAGAATTAAAGATGGAATTAAAAAAATCAAACCAACAAAATTTATTACATAAGGAAAAATGATAACAGGCAACATTAAAAGTGAATAAACAAAAATATTTATTTTGGTACTTTCAATTCCATTTGTCAAAGGCAGCATTGGTATTTTGGCTTTTTTATAATCATCTGACTTGTACAAACTTAATGCCCAGAAATGTGAGGGAGTCCAAAAAAAAATAATTAAAAAAAACGTTAGTGGTTCAATAGAAATTGAATTGGTTGCTATTGTCCAACCTATAACAGGTGGTAATGCACCTGCTATTCCGCCTATTACAATGTTTTGTGGAGTTTTTCTCTTTAGCCAAATTGTATAAACAAAAACATAAAATAAAATTGTAAAAAGTAACAAGGCAGCTGAAATTCTATTAGCAAAATAGTCTAGTGTAATTACTGAGACTATAGATAAAGTAACTCCTAATATTAGTGCTTGGTTTTTATTCACTTTTCCAGCTGGAATAGGTCTTAAACAAGTTCTGGTCATAAGCGCATCAAGATCAGACTCATACCACATATTTAAAGCTCCTGCTGCACCAGCACCAAGGGATACTAATAGAATTCCAATTATCGCATCTTTATTTGGAATAACATTTGGCGCTGTCAATAATCCAACTGCACAAGTAAATATTACAAGAGACATTACTCTTGGTTTCATTAACTTAAAGAGTTCAGAAAAATTAAACAAATCTTCCTGACTTAAGTTTTTAGTCTTTGACCTAAAATTTACCATTATTCTTGATGCTTAAACTTTTAGCTATGAGATTTTTCTATACCCTCATTATCTTCAAATTTTGGCAGTTCATCAAAAGTATGAAAGTTTGGTGGTGATGGCACAGTCCACTCTAATGTTGTTGCACCTTCTCCCCATGGATTTTGAGCTGCTGCTTTCTTTTTTGAAAATGAATAAATTAGATTTGCAAAAAATACTGCTAATCCAGCAACCGCTATATATGAACCTATTGATGAAACATAGTTCCATCCAGCAAATGCATCTGGATAATCCGCATATCTTCTTGGCATACCTGCTAATCCTAAAAAATGTTGAGGGAAGAATACTAAATTCACCCCAATGAAAGTTAACCAGAAATGTAATTGACCCATCCACTCTGAATATTCATACCCAGACATTTTACCAAACCAATAATAAAACCCTGCAAATATTGCAAACACTGCACCTAATGAAAGGACATAATGAAAGTGTGCAACAACATAATAAGTATCATGCATAGCTGTGTCGACACCTGCGTTTGCCAATACTACTCCTGTAACACCACCTACAGTAAATAAAAATATAAAACCTAAAGCCCATACCATTGGGGTTTTAAATGAAATTGATCCACCCCACATCGTTGCTATCCAAGAAAATATTTTTATTCCTGTTGGAACCGCAATAATCATTGTAGCTGCTAAAAAATATGCTTTTGTATCAGTGCTTAACCCTACAGTGTACATATGGTGAGCCCAAACAACAAAGCCTACTACACCAATTGCAACCATCGCATATGCCATTCCTAAATAACCAAAAACTGGTTTCTTAGAGAATGTTGAAACAATATGACTGATCATTCCAAAGCCAGGTAAAATTAAAATATAAACCTCTGGGTGACCAAAAAACCAAAACAAATGTTGAAATAAAACTGGATCTCCACCAGTTTGTGCATCAAAAAATGCAGTACCAAAATTTCTATCAGTTAAAAGCATTGTTATAGCTCCAGCAAGCACTGGTAAAGATAACAATAATAAGAAAGCTGTTACAAGAATTGACCAAGCAAATAAAGGCATTTTATGCAAAGTCATTCCAGGAGTTCTCATATTTAAAATTGTAGTAATAAAATTAACCGCTCCTAAAATTGATGAAGCTCCAGCTAAGTGCAAACTTAAAATAGCTAAATCCATAGCAGGACCTGGTTGTCCAGCTTTAGATGATAAAGGAGGATAAATAGTCCAACCACCACCCACTCCTTGAGCACCTGGAGGGCCATCCACAAAAATAGATAAAATTAATAATAAAAGTGAAACTGGTAATAACCAAAAAGATATATTATTCATTCTTGGGAATGCCATATCTGGTGCACCTATCATAATTGGAACAAACCAATTTCCAAAGCCACCTATCATTGCTGGCATGACCATAAAGAAAATCATAATTAAACCATGACCAGTAACTAAAACATTATAAAGATGATAGTTACCACCTAAAATACCATCACCAGGATGCATCAACTCAATTCTCATCAAAATAGAGAAAGTTGTTCCAATAATTCCTGCAACAATTGCAAAAATTAAATACATAGTTCCTATGTCTTTATGGTTAGTAGAATATGCCCATCTTTTCCAACCAGTTGGTGTATGATGATCGTCGTGTGATGCTGTTTGTGTATACATATTTATTTACTCGCTAGTTTTTTAAATTGATCTTCTTCTAATGTTTCTTTTGCAAATTTTATTTTTGCATCCATTAACCATGCTTGGTAATCCTCTTCTGAAACCACTCTAACAGTGATAGGCATGAAAGCGTGCTTAATTCCACAAAGTTCAGAACATTGACCATAATATGTTCCAACTTTTTCTGCCTTAAACCAAGTCTCATTTATTCTACCTGGAACCGCATCTCTTTTAACTCCAAAAGAAGGAAGTGCCCAAGCGTGAAGAACATCATTTGCAGTGATCAATACTTTAACAACTTTATTTACTGGAACAACTACTTCATTATCAACAGCTAGTAATCTTGGTTGATTTTCTTTAAGGTCTTTGTCTGCCACCATGTAAGATTCAAAAATTATATTTTCGTCAGGATATTCATATCCCCAGTACCATTGGTACCCAATAGCTTTAACCGTTACATCAGCTTTTGGAATTGCATCTTGTTTGTATAAAATTTTAAAAGATGGAACAGCCATCACTATTAAAATTAAACAAGGTATTAATGTCCACAAAACTTCGACTGCTACATTATGTGTTCTCTTTGAAGGGTTTGGATTTCTTGCTGCGCTAAATCTTATGCAAGCATAAACCATCAAAAATAGAACAAATGCACTAATGGCAATTATGATCGGTAGTAAAAGCTTATCATGAAAATTCACTATTTCTCTCATAGACTGAGATGCAGCGTCTTGAAAAGATAATTGCCAATTTTTTGGCTGATTAGCAAAAACCTCTGTTGCAAATAATAACGCTGTAATAGTTAAAAAATATTTTTTCATTAAAGATGTATATAAAGCTCTTTTTAAAAAATTACACTTTTGTTTTCGCGACAATTTATCAAAAAATTGCGTAATTTACGATTGAAATTGCTGAAATAACTGCAGTTTCTGATCTTAATATATTTTCATTAATTTTTATTGCCTGAACATCTTTATAAGAGAGAATCTTTTGTCTTTCGCTCTCTGAAAAATCACCTTCAGGACCGACGATGATACAGACTGGCTTGTCAGACATTATGGATGAATTTATTTTTGTGTTTTTTGAATTTAGGTCAGTAAAAATTAATTCAAAATTATTTAAATTTAAAAATTTATCTAAAGTTTTTGGATCTTCAATAGTTGGTATTACCAATCTATTAGATTGTTCTGATGATTCTATAATTACTTTACTTAATCTTTCTTTATTGATTTTTCTAACAACAGTTCTATCAAAAATAATCGGTAAAAATTTTGTAACTCCAAGTTCTGTTGCTTTTTGAATCATAAAATTAAAATAATTAGATTTAATCGGAGAGAAAGCTAACCAAAGTTCTTTTATATTCTCTTTTTGTCTAAGTTGTTTGGTAACTATAAACTCAACAATGAATTTTGAAATATTCAAAATATTTGCTTCCCATTCACCATTTTTATTAAACAATGAAAAATTATCTCCAATTTTAAGTCGCATTACTTTTGTTAAATAATGTGATTGAGATTTATCAAGTTTACCATTTAAATTTACAGAAAGATTTTCTAAAAAGAATAATCGAATATTGCTCATTTGTGTTAAGTTAGTTTATGAAAAATATTAAAGCAATAATTTTTGATGCTTACGGCACTCTATTTGATGTCAATTCAGCTGCAAAAAAATGTAAAGAAAAAATTGGCAATAAGTGGGAAGGATTCGCAAACTATTGGCGAACTACTCAACTAGAGTACACTTGGCTAAGAAGTATGATGGGTAAACATAAAAATTTTTGGCAAATTACTGAGGATAGTTTAGATAAATCTATGAAAGCATTCAGTATTGATCTGTCTATGCGAGATGAATTATTAGATCTCTATAAAGTTTTATCGCCCTTTGCAGAAGTTCACGAAGTGCTAAATAATTTAAAACAAAAAAATAATAAATTAGCCATACTGTCTAATGGCACTCCTGAATTGTTAGAAGAATTAATAAAAAGTAATAATTTAGAAAATATTTTTGACGACCTGTTTTCGATAGAACAAGTGGGTGTTTATAAGCCTGATAGTAAAGTTTACGATATACCAATAAAAAAATATCAAATTAAAAAAAATGAAGTTGCATTTTTAAGCTCTAATACATGGGATGTTTCTGGAGCTGGTAACTATGGATACAATGCTATTTGGGTAAATAGAAATAACAATATTTTTGATGCTCTGGATTATCAACCATCTTATGAAATTAACAATTTGAAAGAGTTAACAAATATTATCTAACTACCAAGAGGAATTTGGATCTTTTAAAAACTCAATCTCTTCTTCAGTTGACTTTCTATCAAGGATTTCATTTCTATGTGGGTATCTGTTAAATCTTTTTATAGCTTTAGTATGATCCTTCCAGGATTTTTTAATATCATTTAATCCAGGGTGATCACTAAGGTATCTATCTAAAAAAAAATATGCCATTTCATGATCAAATAATTCTTCACTGTGAATAAGAGGTAACAACATAAAAAGTCTTTGATCTTGATTAAGGAGTTCTAAATACCCAGATTTTAAAGCATAATTGACTATCAATCTTGCTTTTGAGTCTTGTTCAAAAGATTTCTTACTTCCTCTAAACATGTTTCGAGAAAATTGATCTAGAAGAATAACTAAAGCTAAACAACCTTCAGGAGTGTCTTGCCAATCATCGTATATATTTAAACTAGCATTCTCATAATCAATTAAAAAATTATTTTTAATTTCATGATCTAAATCTTCGTCTTTTTTAAATCTTTGTTCTGGGGTTGTTTTTTCAAACCAAAAATTTAAAATTTCATCAATTCGTGAATTCATTTTCTTTTAATCTTAATTTCATTTATTTCTAATTTAATGACATAAAAGTGTCAAAATACCTTTTGCTTTATATTTAATTGAAATAAAATTAGTTACTTGTATTTAAATAAGTAACCACCATATCTAATCAAAATTTAACTATACAAGGAAATAAATGACTAAAGGACAAAAAGCTGGGGACAAACCAATTGCAATTGAAGTTGAACAAGGGAAATCTTATTACTGGTGCTCTTGTGGAAAAAGCTCAAAACAACCATTTTGTGATGGATCTCACAAAGGGTCTGAATTTAGTCCACAGGTTTTTAAAGCTGAGGAAACAAAAAAAATGTTTTTTTGCACATGTAAGCAAACAAATAATCAGCCATTTTGTGACGGTTCTCACACTAAAAGTGAATAAGTCAGTTGATTAAAAATATTTACTAATTAAGTTACAACTATGAAAAATATTGAAGTTAGCAAAATTATTGATCCAATTCCTGCATCAGATGGTGCTGGAGTAAAATTAAAAAGAAGTATTGGTGTTGAACCAAATTATTTTGATCCTTTCTTAATGTTAGATGAGTTTGGTTCTGAAAATAGTGAAGATTATATTGCAGGTTTTCCGCCACATCCTCATAGAGGGATAGAAACTGTAACCTATATGTTAGCTGGAGACTTCGAGCATGAAGATAGCACAGGTGGAAAAGGTAGAATGACCGCAGGGGATGTACAATGGATGAGAACTGGAAGTGGAATTATTCATTCTGAAATGCCGGCTATGAAAGAAGGTAAGCTTCATGGGTTTCAGTTGTGGATTAACATGCCAGCCAAATTAAAGATGAGTAAGCCTGAATACATTTATATCGATTCAGATAAAATGAGTGTTCACAAAGATAAAGATAAACAGGTTAAAGTTATTGCTGGAAAGTTTGAAAATGCTGAGGGTCCAGTTAAAGGACACAATGTTGAACCAGTTTATTTTGATGTTGAGTTGAAAAAAGATAAAGATTTTACTTATGAATTACCTGAAACGCACAACTCTTTTATTTATCTAATTAATGGTGAAATAAAAATTGGTAGCAAAGATCATGAGGAAGTAACAAACAGCACTTTAATACTTTTAACTCAAGGAAATAAACTTAGCGTAAAAGCAATTAGTAATGCTAAATTTTTAGTTATCTCTGGTAAACCAATCAATGAACAAATTGCAAGAGGTGGTCCATTTGTAATGAATACTAAAGCTGAGATCTTGCAAGCAGTGCAAGATTATCATAATGGTACATTTGTAAAATAAATTTATGAATACAGTAATTATTTCAAAACCAGGTGGTCCAGAAGTTTTAGAATATAAAGAATTAAAACTTGAAGAACCTAAGGCTGATGAAGTAACAATTAAAAATCATGCAATAGGATTAAATTATATCGATACTTATCATCGTTCAGGCCTTTACCCATTAAGTCTTCCCTCTTCTATTGGTTTAGAAGGTGCAGGAGAAATAATAAAAATTGGATCTGAAGTAAAAAATTTTAAAGTTGGAGATAAAGTAGCCTACTGTGCTGCACCAGTTGGTGCATATTCAACACACAGAAATTATCCAACAAAAAGTCTTGTTAAGGTTCCTGAAGGAGTTGAATTAGAAACTGCAGCAACTTTAATGACTAAGGGAATTACTACTTTTTATCTTTTACATAAAACTTATCCTGTAAAATCTGGCGAAGATATTTTGTTTCATGCTGCGGCTGGAGGTGTTGGTCAAATATTTGGTCAATGGGCTAAAAGCTTAGGATGTAATGTAATTGGAACTGTTGGCTCAGATGAAAAAATCGAGATTGCAAAACAAAATGGTTATGACCATGTGATAAATTATAACAAAGATAATTTTGCAGAGAAAGTTAAAGAAATTACAAATGGCAAAGGTTTATCAGTTGTCTACGATGGGGTTGGAAAAAATACTTTTGATGGCTCAATAGAGTGTTTAAAACTTAGAGGTATGCTTGTTTCTTTTGGTAATGCATCAGGACCTCTAGATCTTGTAAATGTAGCTAAATCAATTCAACCAAAGGGCCTATATTTAACAAGACCAAGTATAATGCAATATACAACTACTCGAGAAGAACTAGAAGAAGCAACAAATAAAGTATTTGAAATGGTATCTAGCGGAAAAGTTAAAATAAAAATTTCAAAAAAATATTCATTAAAAGATATTGCTAAAGCCCATACAGATCTAGAGTCACGAATCCTTACTGGACCTGCTGTAATAGTTCCTTAATCAACATCAACATCCATATCAGACATGTGCAACTTTAATGCATTCGTTGATATATGAATTTCTCTTATAAAAAATAAATATAGAAACAATCATCGATAAACAACAAGATCCAAAAATTAATCTCGCTAAAAAAACTTCATCTAAATATAGTGCAAATACTGTTAAGCATATTAAACAAAAAGCCAAATGAGGCAAAAAGAATTGTCCACCTCAAAAGAGTAATCCTACCACTTAAATTAATAAACTGTTTTTTCCACTCTGGAGGAATATGTTTTTCATATACATGCTCATCATGAAGTTGTCTAATTAGAATGCTCAAAGAATGAAATCTATTGCTATATACACTCATTAAAAGTGGTATTGCAGGAAACATTAAAGCAGTTACTGTGTAATCAATATTCATACGAATCAATTTGATTATGAAACTAGCCTTTGTTATTTACAAGTAAAATATTATGAAACAGCTAAGCTCTATTTATTGAATTAATCAGATTAAAAAAACCAATTGGTTTTATGCTTTTGTTTTGGCCTTGTGCATGGGGTTTAACCATAGCATATAATTTTCAGAACAGTATTAGATTTATATTTTTTTTATATTGTTCTTTTTTTTCTTGGCTCAGTATTGATGAGATCTGCCGGATGCATAGTAAATGATATTTTTGATAAAGATTTTGATAAAAAAGTTTTAAGAACAAAAAATAGGCCAATAGCCTCTGGAAGAATTACAATGTAAATGTTGCAATTATTCTACTCATGTATTTTATGCTTATTAGCATTATTAGTCTTATTAAATTTTAATTATTTTACAATAATTTTAGCTTTGGGATCTATGCCATTAGCTTTCACATACCCACTGATGAAAAGATTTACTTATTGGCCACAATTATTTTTAGGAATTACATTTAACTATGGATTAATATTAGGTTGGACATCTATTTTTAGCCAAATAGATTTAATTCCATTTAATTTTATATATAGGAGCCATATTTTGGACATTGGGATATGACACCATTTATGGGTATCAAGATATTAAAGATGATGAAATAATAGGGCTTAAATCAACATCAATAAAATTTAAAAACAAAGCAAAACAATTTTTATTATCATGTTATTTTATCTTAATTTTTACTCTAATATTGATTGGATTTATGATGGATTTTAATAAATATTATTATTTTTTTTTAACAATTCCCTTTTTTCACTTATTTTTCTATCAAATAAAAACTTTTGATTCAAAAAAACCGTCCGATTGTCTTAATGTATTTAAGAGTAATAATATGTTTGGATTGATAGTACTTATTAATATTTTAATTGGTAAAAACTTTTAATGGAAAGGACAAAAATATATAAAAGACTTTATCATGATTATTCTAAGAAATTTTTAGATAAAATACTTTTATCAGCTTTTTTTTCCGTGTTGGTTGCTGGTAGCACGTCTGCAATAGCTTGGTTGTTAGATCCAGCAATTAAAAAATTATTTATTGATAAAGATCAAACTTTAATAATATTTATCCCATTAATGATAATTTTTGCCTTTGCAACAAAGGGCGTCTCTTTATATTTAGCAAAATCATATATGATTAGCGTTGCTGAGGAAGTAAAGAAAAAACTTCAATTTGATATGATAGAGTCTTTAATTCAAGCTGATACTCAAATTATAGACAAAAAACACTCTGGGAAATTTATTTCTAATCTTATTTATGATGTAACACATATAACCAATTTGCTGAGCAATGGAATATTAAATCTTTTTAAGGATAGTGTAACTCTTATAGGTTTATTATTTGTAATGTTTTTTCAAAATTGGAAATTAGCTTTAATTTCTATTGTAATGATTCCTCTTGCAAGTTTATTTGCAAAAACATTAGGCAAAAGAATTGGTAAGGTTACTACAGAAGCTCAGGAAAAATCTGGTTTTTTAACTTCTTACTTAGTTGAGTTATTCAAAAATCATAAGTTAATCAAAATTTTTCAAAAAGAAAAATATGAAAAAAATAGAGCACATGATCATTTGAATGAATTGAAAGAAAAAAATAAAAAAATACAAACCGTTTTTGTCAGAATGTCTCCGATAATGGAAACACTAACAGGCTTTATGATTGCAATTTTGATTTTTTATTCTGGCAAGCTAATGGCCCAAGATGAATTAGAGATAAATAATTTCTTTTCTTTTCTTGCTGCAATGATGTTAGCTTATCAACCGGTTCGAGCACTATCAAATCTCAATATGGTTATTAGTCAAGGTTTATCAGCTGCAAATAGAATTTTGCCAATAGTGGATAATGAAAATTTAATTCAAGATGCAAGCAATGCAAAAGGCCTCTTAGTTAATGAAGGAAAAATTATTTTTAAAAATGTAAGTTTTTATTATGAAAAAAATGAAGGTGAAGTGTTAAAAGGAATCAATTTAGAGTTTTTAGGTGGAAAAATGACTTCTTTAGTTGGACTCAGTGGCTCAGGTAAATCTACAATTCTCAATTTAATCCCAAGATTTTATGATGCTCAATCAGGTGATATAAAAATTGACGATCAATCAATTTATGAAAGCTAAAATAAAATCTCTTAGATCAAACATTTCATTAGTTAGTCAAGAAACAACTCTATTTGACGACACAATTATGAATAATATTAGGTATGCAAAATTAAATGCAACGGACGAAGAAGTTGTGGCGGCTGCAAGACTTTCTCATTGTGAGGAATTTATAAACAATATGCCAGAGAAATATGAAACTTTAATAGGTGAAAATGGAGTCAGGTTGTCAGGTGGAGAAAAACAAAGAATATCGATAGCAAGAGCTATGATGAAACAAAGTCCTATTATATTATTAGATGAAGCTACCTCATCCTTGGATGCTGATACAGAATTCAAAATTCAAAATGCATTAAAAATTTTAACAGAAAATAAAACTACTATTGTTATCGCGCATAGACTTTCCACAATTTTAAATTCAAATAATATTTATGTAATTGATAAAGGAAAAGTTGTTGCAGATGGAAAACATGATGAACTAATGAAAAAATCTGAGGTTTATAAAAACTTCTATGATAAACAAATTCAAAAATAGTTATGTTTTTTTTTTATCAAATAATTATTTTTTCTATAATTTTGATTTCACCAATAATCATATTCCGTAAGAATTTTAAAACATAAAGAAGATAAGAAAAGATTTTTAGAAAAATTTTCCATAAATTCAAAATTTAGAAAAAAAGGTAAACTTATTTGGTTTCATGGATCTAGTGTTGGAGAAATAATGAGTATAATTCCACTTATATATTACTATGAAAATAATAAATCAGTTCAGCAGATTCTAATTACTTCCAGTACATTGAGCTCATCTAACATTCTCAAGAAATATAAATTTAAAAAAACTATCCATCAGTTTTTTCCAATTGACTTTTTACTTATATCAAAAAAATTTTTAAAATATTGGAATCCAGCGACTGCAATTTTTGTAGAGTCTGAAATATGGCCTTCAATGTATTAAAACATTAAATAAAAAAAAAATTCCACTGATACTGCTTAATGCCAGGTTAACAAAGAAATCCTATAATAGATGGTCTATTACTCAAAAATTTTGCTCATTCAGTATTTAGAAGTATACTTATTAGTTACCCTCAAAATATTGAAACAATTAAATATTTAAAGAAATTAAGTGTAAAAAAAATTAAATATATTGGGAATTTAAAATTTATTGAAAGTCCCTATGATAAACAGCTCAATTCTAACACTAAATTAAAAAATTTATTTTCTAAGTATAAAATATGGGTGGCTGCAAGCACTCATAGAGATGAGGAGATTATATGTGCAAAGGCACATAAAATTTTAAAAAGAAAAATAAAGAATTTAATTACAATAATAATTCCAAGACATATTAATCGCACTAATGAAATTTTAACTAAAATTAATAATTTAAATCTAAATACTGTTTGTCATAGTTCTCAAAAAAAAAAACTGAATGATACAGATATTTATCTTGTGGATACATATGGTGAGTCTAAAAAATTTTACGAAATTACAAAAACAGTTTTTTTAGGTGGATCTTTAATTAATCATGGCGGACAGAATCCTTTGGAAGCTGCTAGGTATGGAGCAAAAATTATACATGGTAAATATATTAATAATTTTGAGGATATATATTTATATTTAAAAAAGTTAAAATTTTCAAAGTCTATCAATAGCCATCAACAACTTGCTTCATCAATAAACTTTGGATTATTAAATAAAAAAAAATTCAGATATCAATAAATTAGGTGGTAAAATTTTTAAAAAAACTACAAATGAGCTTGATAAATTAATTAATAATGCAAATTAAAAAACCTAGAATTTTGGGATTTAAAAAAACCTTCCTTATATTCTTATCTTTTATGGCCCCTATCAAAAATAATTGAAATAATATCTTTGCTTAGAATTAAGAAAAAAAAAAAATTTTTTAATATTAAAACAATTTGCATAGGCAATATTTATATTGGGGGTACAGGAAAAACCTCGCTTGCGATTAAAATAAATCAAATATTAAAAAATAAAAATATTAAAACATGCTTTTTAAAAAAGTTTTATTCTAATCAAATTGATGAAGTAAAACTATTAGAAAAAACATGGAAAAGTATTTTTAGTCAAATAACAGAATTAGATTGTTTAAAAGAGGCAATTAAAGAAAATTATGAAATTGGAATTTTTGATGATGGACTTACAAGACTATTCAATATAATTATGATTTAAAAATTTTATGTTTTAATAATCATTAATTGGGTAGGCAATGGTCATAGTGATACCAGCTGGACCTTTAAGAGAAAATTTAAATAAAATTAAAAATTATAAATATATATTTATTAATGGAAATTTGGAAAATTTAGATAATATAAAAAATACAATAAATAAATATAAATCCAACAATCTCAGATATTTATTAGGGATGTATATACCTACAAATATTAATGAATTTAGAATTATCTGAAAAATATCTTGTATTTTCAGGTATAGGTAACCATCAAACATTTGTTGATCAATGTTAAAAAACAATAAATTTAATATTATTCATGAATATAGAATTTCCTGATCATTATAACTACACTAAACAAGATCTTGATAAAATTATTTCAAAATCTAAAGAGACTAAATTGTAATATTATCACTACTGAAAAAGACTTTTGTAAGAATAGATAATGAAAATTTCAATAAAATAAAATTTGTTAAATAGAGAAGATGAAGATTTATTAAATGCAGAACTATATTAATACTAGAATGAAGAAAAGCTATTAATGATATATTAAAATTAAATGAGTAACTTTAAATACTTCATTCAATTTATATTAATTGTTCCTTTATTTTTATTTTTTAAATTAATTAGGATTAAATATTAGCTTCTTTTTTAGGAGGCAAGTTATTTGAAATAATAGGTCCATTATTTAGATCTGAAAAAATTAATTCATTCTAATATAAAAAAAGCTTTTCCTAGAATTTAAGTTCAAAAGATACTAAAAAAATCACCAAACAAATGTGGAATAACTATGGAAGAGTTTTTTCTGAATATATGTTCATAAAAAATTATAGAAATAATCTATTTAATATCACACATAACTATTAAGAGGGCAAGAAATTTTAAAAGAATATAAAAAAAAATAATAAACCAGTAATCTTTATATCGGGCCATTTAAGTAATTTTGAACTTATGGCAATGACAATAGAAAAATTTGGAATTAAATTAGCTGCTATTTATAGACCTTTAAATAATCATCTTTTTAAATATTTTAATGGAAAGAATAAGAAAAAAATCATATTTGCAAATATCAAATTAAAAAAGGAATTAGGTGGACTTAGAGAAATTATTAAATTAAACCAAAAGTGGCTTTTCCACAGCTTTAATGATTGATCAAAGAGTATCTCAAGGAATAAAATCAAATTTTTTTAATCAACAAGCTTTTACAACCACTATTCCTGCTCAATTAGTAAAAAAATACAACTATCCTATTGTTCCTTTATTTATTGAAAGATATTGAAGATATAAAATTTAAAATTACAATTCAAAAACCAATTTATTTTTCAAAATATAACTACTGAAAAAGAAATAACTGAAAAATTAAATAATCTACTCGAAAAAATGATATTAATTAAACCAGGTCAGTGGATTTGGTCACACAATAGATGGAAATAAATAATTATTTTTTATCTAAGCTCTTCTTTTTTTTGAAAAGCTTCTTTGTATGAATAATATGGCTTCCTGTAAATCTACGTTCCAATAATTTAAGATTTTCTAAACTTATTGGTTTGCCTGAAACTAGCACAAATAACATGGTCTCCGTGGTTCAATTATCTTAAAATTATTTGGTAAATATTTTATTTTTGCTAATTTTTTATATCATTTTTAGTTTATATATCTATACATGAAAGTTGGAATTATAGGAAGTGGTGGAAGAGAACATGCAATTTGCCATTCACTTAAATAAATCTAAAAAAATTAGAAAAAATTTACTGTTTTCCAGGTAATGCAGGTACAGCTGAGGAAATAGCAGAAAATATTGATTTAAATTTGGAATAATTTTAATGAATTAAAAGAATTTATTACTAAACAAGAAGTATTGATTTAATTATTGTTGGACCTGAAAAACCACTTGTTGATGGAATAGTTGATTTTTTAGAAAAAAATCAATATTAAAGTTTTTGGACCAAATAAATTTGCTGCTCAACTAGAAGGTTCAAAAATTTTTACTAAAAAAATTATGTGAAAAATATAATATCCCCACAGCTAAAGTTTGGTATTTTTAAAAATTTTAATACATCTAAAAAATTTTTAGACTAAAATACAAATATCCAACAGTTGTAAAAGCTGACAATTTAGCTTCAGGTAAAGGTGTATATATTTGTGCAAATCATCAATGAAGCTTACAATGCTGTAAAAGAAATTTTTGATGGTAAATTTGGAACAGCAGAAAATATATTAATAGAAGAATTTCTTGATAGGTGAAGAAATGAGCTACTTTATTAGTTACTGATGGTAAAACTATAAAAAAATTTGGTACTGCACAGGATCATAAACGTGTTCTTGAAGGAGATTTAGGAAAAAATACAGGTGGTATGGGTGCATATTCACCATCAAGATTAATCAATAATGATTTAGATAAAAAAATAATTAATAAAATTATTAATACCTACTATTAAAAGGTATTAAAAAATTATGGCTCAAAATATAAAGGTTTTTTATATGCAGGACTAATGATTGTTAAAGGCGAGCCTTATCTTAATTGAGTACAATGTAAGAATGGGTGATCCAGAGTGTCAAACAATAATTCCTAAATTAGAAACAGATCTATTAGATATATTTTATAGCTTGTTGTAATGAAAAACTTAACAGATATTAATATTAAATGGAATAATAAAAAAAGTTTATGTGTAGTGTTATGTTCAAAAGGTTATCCAGATAACATTTAAAAAAAATGTTACTTATAAAAAATTTTAATTCTATTAAATTTAGATGAAAAATGATTATTTATTTCATGCAGGAACTAAAAAAATTGATAATCAAATTTTTTCTAAAGGTGGTAGAGTTTTAAATTTTGTTTCTCTTTCTAGATAATTTTTTTAAAGCCAGAAAAAAAATTCATAAAAATTTAGAAAATCTTAATTGGAAAAATGGATATTTTAGAAAAGATATTGGTTTTAAAGTTATTGATTAATGAGAATTATATCAGGTACTTTTAGAGGTAAAAAAATATTTACAACCTCTAGATAAATTTACAAGACCACTTAAAAGATTTAACAAAAGAGTCAATATTTAATGTAATTAAACATTCCAATAAATTTAATATTGATCTTAGAAAAATCATCACATTTTAGATTTATTTTCTGGAGTTGGCTCATTTGGATTAGAATGTATTATCAAGAGGAGCAAAATTTGTAACTTTTATAGAAAATTATAAAGAAGTACTTCCAATATTAAAAAAAAATTTAAATAATTTAAAATATATTAATAATTATAAAGTAATTAGAAAAAGATATTATTAAATGATCTTAATTTTAATCTCTTTAGATCAAAAATTTGATTTAATTTTTTTAGATCCACCTTATAAAGATAAAAATTTATCAAATCATATTACAATAAAATAATTGATAGTAAAATACTTATATCAATAATGGAATAATCATTATTCATAGACATAAAAAAGAAATAGATAAATTTCCGAGTAAATCTCAAAATTATAGAAGAAAAAAAATATGGAATAGCAAAAATTATATTTGCTACAATTTAAATTAAGTATTTTTTTTGTTTCTTTTTTTATTAATTCAACAGCAGGTTGATCATAAGGATTTAATTTTAATGCATGTGGCTAATAAAATTGTTTCAAGCATAAAAAAACAAAATAATTCACCTAATTGTCTTTTCATTTCTTTTTTTAATTTCAAAACTTCTAAAGGGTATGTTCTTTTTTTTGAAACACATTTTCTGTAGCATTTTTTTTGAGCATAGTAAAATTTGATCGATATTTTTATTTTTTAAAATAATTATGAGTTAAGCTAAATATTTTATGATTATCAATATATTTAGAGATCTGTGATTCATTTGACATAAAAAAATGTAAAAAAATTATTTTTAAATCCATCTAAATATAAGTTGCATAACACTATGATTATCTTTTGGCATATTTGAAATTAATAGGTAGTATTCCTTTACTTTTTTTACCTAAACTCTCAGCTAACAATTGTTGATACCAATTGAGCAAATTATCTAGAACTTTGGATCATAATTAATTATTACTGAATTAAATTTTTTTTTTTTTAAATAAAAAATTAGTAGAAGCAACATTTGAGACCAAAGAATTTAATAAAATTTTTATTTTTTATTAAGTTATTTAATTGTTTAAATTTTTTAATATTTAAACCCATCAAATCAGCTGGTAACCATCCCTACTTCTGATAAAACAGAATATCTTCCACCAATAAAATTATTATGATGAATAACTTCAGATTTTAATTTTCTGAGCTAAAAGATGTTAAATAATTATTTTTATTTTCTGTAATAAAAATATTCTCATCTTTTTTTTTTATTAAAATATTTGCATTTACTAATTGTCTCAATAGTATTGCCTGATTTTGAAATAATCAAATTTAAAAATTTTTTTTTATTATTTTCAAAATTATTTAGTTTCAAGATTATCAATAAAATAAAATTTTTTTTTAATTTTTTTTTTTAAAAAATTCATATATTGCTTGGGCGCCTAAAGATAGAGCCACCCATTCCAATTAATCTATAATTTGAAAACTTTTTATATCTTTGAATTTTTTTTTGATTAAAACTTAACTTATAATCAGTTTCCAAATGAAGATAATTACCTCATCTTTATTTTTTAAAATTAATTTGAAGTATTTTTTTAATTTTAGATATTTTTTTTTTTAATTTTAAAATTTTTAAAATCAATATTAGAAAAAATCATTAATTATTTTTAATTTTTTTTAAAATAGAACTTTCTAGAATTTTGATTTATTTCATTATTTTGTGTTGTAGTATATTTAGTTCTTCATTTGATGTTATTAGAGATTTAATATCTAATTTGCCTCAATTGTCTTCAGCCTTTGTTTCTTGTGATTTAGGGATCGGCAATTCGCCATAACTTGGGGGCATAACTAATGGAGATTTTTTTTCTAACTAAAAATTCATGTGGCACCTGTTTTTTTTTGTGGAACAAGTGATTTTTGTATAGATTGACAACCTGCTAAAGAAATTAATAATAAAATAAGTTAAAGTACAAGATTTTAATTTTTTTCATTTAGTTTTCTTTATTATTATCAGTAAATTCAAATAATATCATAAAAATTACACCAATAGTAATAAAAATATCTGCCACATTAAAAATAAACCAGTGAAAATTACCTACATGAAAATCAAAAAAATCTGGGACTGCTGAAAAAAATATTCTATCATACAAATTACCTAAAGCTCCACCCATAATCATTAGTAAAGAAATATCTTTTGAAACCATCATTTTTTAATATCATGAATAATATTATAAAAGATAACTAATGCAATTAAACGCAGTTAAAAAATTATATAATATAATTTTCATTAAATGAAAATAAGACCAAAAGCTATACCTTGATTCCAAACTAAACTTATATTGAGATATTCTGATGAAAATATTTGTTGACCAAAATTATTCTTGATTAAGATTGATTACATATTTTTTTTGTTATTCTGTCTAAAAAAAAAATAATTAAAACATATTGATAAATTTAAATAAAATTTTTTATTAAAATATTTCTTTTAAAATCATCTAAGAATGTCTAACACAATCTTTTTCACTAATTTTCCAGCACACTGGACATTTTTCACCTAATGCCTTTGTTAGTTGTCTACTGTTATATCTTGATTGCTCATCCAAAAGCTAATTGTCAGCTTTAGATGTAATACATATTTCTGCTAAATCTAATATTGTTAATAGTATTCTCTAAATTTTGAATTTAAATTTATTTTTAGATCAGCTTCAAGACTTGAGCCTATTTCTTTTGATAGCTCTTTTTTCTTCAATACTGAATATTGCAAATATTTCTAATTTTTAAAAGCTCAATCCATTTTTTATTTAATTCATGATTTTGAAAATTATCTGGGAATTTTCAAAAATTTTTGTGAGATGAATACTTTTATTATTTTCTGATATTAATTTATAAATTTCCTCAGTAGTAAATGAAAGTATAGGAGCAAACCATTTTAATAAACACATCTAAAATTATATTTAATAAAATTATTGTTGATTGTCTTTTAGTTGAGTTTAATAGGATCACAATATAAGAGTATCTTTTCTTATATCAAAATAGAACGCTGATAAATCTACAGTACAAAAATTTAAAAGTTCTTTATAGAGATTGTGAAAATCATAATTTTTAAAATATCTATTAAAATTTTGATTTAATGTAAAAATTTTATGTAGCATAAATTGCTCCAAGTTCTGGTAACTCATCTATTTTTAATTCATTCTAAATCTATCTCTTTAAATTTATCATTTAGATTTCCAAGCAAATATCTAAAAGTATTTCTAATTTTTCTGTAAGAATCTGCATGTTGATCTAAAATTCCATAATCAATTCTTAAATCCTCTGCATAATTTGAAGATGCAACCCAAATCCTTAAAATATCTGCACCATATTTCTTTAAAATCTCCTCTGGTGCTATGACATTACCTAAAGATTTTGACATCTTTAACCCTTTTCCATCTACTACAAATCCATGGGATAAAATTGACTCAAATGGTGCTCGTCCTCTAGTTCCACATGACTCTAATAATGATGAATGAAACCATCCTCTATGTTGATCTGAACCTTCTAAATACATTGATGCTGGCCATTTCAAGATCTTCTCTTTTTTCTAAAACAAATGAATGTGTCGAACCACTATCAAACCAAACTTCTACTATATCACTTAATTTTTCAAAATCTTCTGCTTTATATTTTTTTCCCAAAAATTTTTGAGGATCATCAGAAAACCAACAATCAGATCCCTCTTTTTCATATATACTTGCAATATTTTCGTTAACTTCATCGTCAACTAAAATTTCATTAGTTTTTTTATTAATAAATATTGGTAACGGAACACCCCATACTCTTTGTCTAGAAACACACCAATCAGGACGAGTTTCTATCATAGCTTTTAATCTTTCTTTTCCTTTGCTTGGATAAAATTTAGTTTCATCAATAGCTTTTAGTGCTTTATCTCTTAGTTTATGACTTTCCATGGAAATAAACCATTGAGGGGTAGCCCTATGAACCAATGGAGCTTTTGATCTCCATGAATGTGGGTACGAATGAACTAAACTTCCACTAAATAATAATTTTTTTTGTTCTTTTAATTTTTCAATAACAATTGGATTGGATTTAAATATATGAAGACCCTCAAATAATTTAACATTTTCAGTATATTTTCCATCTCCATCAACTGTCTCAATGGCTTTGATTCCATGATTTAAACATAAATTAAAATCGTCAGGGCCATGGCTTGGTGCACAATGAACAATTCCTGTTCCCTGCTCAGTTGTTACAAATCTAGCTTCTAACATTGGGATATCATGCGTGTAACCCAATTCATAAAAAGGATGTTTGCAAATAGTTCCTTTAAATTCCTTTCCTTTAAACTTTTTTATATTCGTATACTTTTTAATTTCACATTCAGTAATTACTGATTCTAACAATGCTTCTGCAATAATTATTTTTTTATCTTTAAAATCTCCATCATCATCAATTTGAATTAATAGATAATCTAAACTTTCATTATAAGCTAAAGCTTTGTTTGCTGGTATTGTCCAAGGGGTTGTTGTCCAAATAATAATCTCACTATCATTTAAATCTTCTAAGTTTGAGTTTTTAACAGGAAAAGATGTATATATAGTATCAGATTTATGATCTTGATATTCAACTTCAGCATCTGCTAAAGCCGTTTTTTCAACAGTAGACCATAATACAGGCTTAAAACCTCTATACAAACTTCCTTCCTTTAAAAACTTTCCAAGCTCTCTTACAATTTGTGCCTCTGCATCAAAACTCATTGTAGAATAATAATTTTCCCAATCTCCTATTACTCCTAATCTTTTGAATTGTTCTTTATGAACTTCTATCCATTTTTCTGCAAAAGCTCTGCATTCTTTTCTAAATTCTACAATTGGAACTTCATTTTTATTCTTTTTATTTTTTTTATATTGCTCTTCAATTTTCCATTCAATTGGTAAGCCATGACAATCCCAACCAGGTACATAAATTGAGTCTTTATCATCCATCTGATGAAATTTTACAATGATGTCTTTTAAAATTTTATTTAAAGCAGTTCCCATGTGAATGTTACCATTTGCATATGGAGGTCCATCATGCAGAACAAATTTTTCTTTTCCTTTACTAGATTTTCTTAATTCTTGATAAAGATTAATTTTTTTCCAATATTCTAAAATTTCTGGTTCTCTGACAGGTAAATTTGCCTTCATAGAAAAAGCAGTTTTAGGGAGATTTATCTGTGAATTACTCATTTGACTTTCTTTGCAATATTTAGATCAATTTTTATTTGTTTTTTTAACTGTTCAATATTTTTAAATTTTTTTTCTTTTCTAATAAATTTTAAGAATTCTACTGATAAATACTTATTGTAAAGATTTCCAGAAAAATTAAACAAATGTACTTCTAATAATATTTTTTTTTGATTAAAAGTTGGTCTATAGCCTAAGTTTGCAATACCTTTTATATAATTTGACTTATTATTTGCTAAAACTTTAACTGCATAAACTCCTGGTTTAGCTATTACATAATCACCTAAATCAATATTACATGTTGGAAAACCAATTTTTTTTCCAAGCTGTCTTCCTTTTTGAACATAACCTTCAATGGTCCAATTTCTGTTTAAATATTGGTTAGCTTTTTTCAGATTACCATTTTCTAAATATTTTCTAATAGAAGAAGATGAAACAATTTTGTTTTGAATTAGCAGAGGCTTAGGTTCAACTATTTTAAAATTATAGTTTTTTTCATTATCTATTAATTGTTTAACATCACCCTCTCTATTTTTACCAAATCTAAAATTATTACTTACAAAAATATATTTTGCGCTTAATTTTTTAAATAAAATTTTTTTTATGAAATCTAAAGATTTTGTTTTTGAAAAAAATTTATCAAATTTCTTTGTTATAATAAAATCTACATTTAAAGTTTTTAAATGTTCAGTTTTTTGTTTTAAATTTGATATTCTAAAATTTTTAAAAGATGGATTAAAAAACATCTTTGGCATTGGTTCAAAAGTGACAACACCAATATTTAATTTAAATTTTTTTTTATATTTTGTGGCTAATTTAAATAATTTTTGATGTCCAAGATGAACACCGTCAAAATTACCGATTAGTAAAATTGAATTTTTATGTTTTGTCTCTACGTTAAAATCTTTATATAATTTGAGTTTTTTTACCATTTTAATTCTGATTGAATAAAATTTACTACTGCTTCATATTTTTTTGAAGTTTTTTCTATACCTTCATCATTGATTTCTTTTTTATGAATTCCATTTGAAATTATTAAACTGTCATAGTTTAATAAATTGGCTCCTTTAATATCTGTATTTAAATTATCCCCAATACATAAAATTTTTTTATTCTTGTTATCAATAGATTGGTTATAAACTTCTGGATAAGGTTTTCCAAAATATAAAACCTCTCCACCCATTTTTTCAAAAACCATTGCAACTGATCCGGCACATAATTCTCTTTTTTCTCCTCGATCAACAATAAGATCTGGATTGGTACAAATCATTTTTTTTTTTAAATTATTTTCTAAATAATTCTTATAAAATTTAAGATCTTCATCATGATCTTCAAATAATCCTGTGCACAAGAATATATTCTGCATCATTAATATTCATACATTTATTATCTTTAAAGCTTAGAAATAAATCAAAATCTCTTGGGGGGCCAATATGAAAGAATTTTTCTTTAGAATAATTATTTTTTAGATAATTAAGAGCGGCCTCTCCAGAGGTAAAAACATGATTTCTAATATTTTCATCCATTCCCATTTTTTCTAGAAAATTTTTGACTATTGAATTTGGTCTAGGAGCATTAGTCAGTAGTATGTAATTTTTTTTAAAATCAGATAATTTTTTTAAAACATTAATCGCCTCAGTATGAAGCTGAATTCCATTATGGACCACACCCCATAAATCTATATAAAATAGGTCATAATTGTTAACAATTGACTGAAGCCCATCATTATCTAAATTTTTGGTCATAAAATTAAGGTATAAACCATAAAATCTGTAAATTCCTAGCTTTTTTACAAACTTATTTAGGAGATTACCTTGAAATACCTCGGCCAGTATCTATATGAGGGTCATATTTATAAAGGAGAATTTTATGAAATTTAAACCGTTACACGATAGAGTTTTAATTGAAGTTTTAGATAGCAGCGAAAAAACTGCTGGTGGAATAATCATACCTGATACAGCACAAGAAAAACCTCAAGAAGGTAAAGTTGTTGCAGTTGGTGGTGGAGCAAAAACTGAAGATGGAAAAATCATTCCAATGGACGTTAAAGTTGGTGACAAAGTTTTGTTTGGCAAATGGTCAGGAACTGAAGTCAAAATCGATGGTAAAGAATACAGCATAATGAAAGAGTCAGACATTATGGGTATTTCAAGTAAATAATTTAATTTAAAGGAGAAAGTACAATGGCAAAAATTATTAAATTTGATGCTGAAGCTAGAGCAGCAATGCTAAGAGGTGTTAATATCTTGGCTGACACTGTAAAAGTTACTTTAGGACCAAAAGGTAGAAACGTGGTGATGGATAAATCTTATGGTGCTCCTAGAATAACTAAAGATGGTGTTTCTGTAGCTAAAGAAATTGATCTTGAAGATAAATTTGAAAACATGGGTGCGCAGATGGTTAAGGAAGTTGCTAGCAAAACTAATGAAGAGGCTGGTGACGGTACAACTACTGCAACTATTTTAGCTCAAGCAATCGTTAAAGAAGGTGTTAAGTATGTAACTGCAGGTATGAATCCTATGGATGTTAAAAGAGGAATTGATACAGCAGTAGAACATGTAAAAGCTAACCTAATTGCTTCTGCAAAAAAAGTTAAAGATAGTGATGAGATTGCTCAAGTTGGAACAATTTCAGCTAACGGTGATAAAGAAATCGGAAGCATGATTGCAAAAGCAATGCAAAAAGTTGGTAATGAAGGAGTAATTACTGTTGAAGAAGCAAAAGGAATCGACACTGAGTTAGATGTTGTTGAAGGTATGCAATTTGACAGAGGATATTTATCTCCTTACTTTATAACCAATGCTGACAAAATGATTGCTGAACTTGACAATCCATTCATTTTATTACATGAGAAAAAATTAACTAACTTACAACCAATGGTGCCACTTCTTGAAGCAGTTGTTCAAGCAGGAAGACCATTAATGATTATTTCTGAAGATGTTGAAGGTGAAGCTCTTGCTACACTAGTAGTTAACAAATTAAGAGGTGGTCTAAAAGTTGTAGCTGTTAAAGCTCCAGGTTTTGGTGACAGAAGAAAGGCTATGCTTGAAGATATAGCAATTCTTACTGGTGGACAGGTGATTTCTGAAGATCTAGGAATTAAACTTGAAAACGTAAAACTTACAGATCTTGGATCTTGTAAAAAAATCAAAGTAGACAAAGACAACAGTACAATTGTCAACGGTAGCGGTAAAAAATCTGATATCGAAGCTAGATGTTCTTCAATTAAGCAACAAATTGATGAGACTACATCTGACTATGATAAAGAGAAACTTCAAGAAAGACTTGCTAAATTAGCGGGTGGAGTAGCTATTATCAAAGTTGGTGGAGCTACTGAAGTTGAAGTTAAAGAGAGAAAAGATAGAGTTGAAGATGCTTTAAATGCTACAAGAGCTGCTGTTGAAGAAGGTATAGTAGCTGGTGGTGGATGTGCTCTATTATATGCTGCTCAAGATCTTGATAAAGTAAAAGTAAAAGGTGATGATCAAAAAGCTGGTGTAGATTTAGTTAGAAAAGCACTTGAAGCTCCTATCAGACAAATTACTAAAAATGCTGGAATAGATGGTTCAGTAGTTGTTGGTAAATTGTTAGAACAAAATAAAAAGAACCAAGGTTATGATGCTCAAAATGAAGAGTATTGTGACATGTTTGCAAAAGGTATTATCGATCCAGTTAAAGTTGTCAGAACAGCTTTACAGGATGCAGCTTCAATTGCTGGTCTATTAGTTACGACTGAAGCAATGATTGCTGATAAACCTGATGACAAAGATGCTGGTGCTGGTGGAATGCCTGGTGGAATGGGCGGCATGGGCGGCATGGGTGGTATGGGCGGAATGGGCATGTAATACGGTTCCCCGACCAGAACACTCTAAATACAAAAGTTAAACAAATTAGAAACGCCTCAGAAAGAACATTTCTGGGGGTTTTTTTTATTTTTATATTCAATGTCTTTACAATGTCTGTTCAATGTCTCTTGCTTCGCTGTATTCACCTTAATTTACAGAAGGTAAAATATAGTTTTTTCTTTACTTAACTGATCAAATGTGAAAGTTCGAAGATACTATTAGGATTAATGAAAAAAATTTCAATAATGATTTCAGCATTTCTTCTTTCAGGATGTGCCACAATTGTAAATGATGCCAATGTTCCTGTATCTCTATCATTTGCTGATGGCATGAAGGTAAGTGTAAATTAAGTAATAAAAGAGTATCTTGGAGCGCAAATTTACCTGAAACAGTTATGATAAGAAGATCAGATGATGCTCTTAGATATGATTGTGAAACTAATGGTGGAAAAAAAGCATTTGGAAGTATTCCAAGTGAAATGGAAGGTGAAAGATGTGGGCATGTAATACGGTTCCCCGACCGTTTAGAGAACACTCATAAATACATACAGCTAAACAAAATTAGAAACCCTCAGAAAGAAATTTCTGGGGGTTTTTTATTTTTGGAAGTACTCTATTACATCCTCAACATTTTTTGTTGGAGGAAAAATTGGATAAAAATATTTTACAATTTCATTGTCTTTTAAAATTAAGGTAATTCTTTTAATTAAATCCATACCTTCAACTTTGAATAATGGAAGTTTTAATTTTTTAGCAAATTCAAGTTTTTCATCAGATAAAATTGGATATGGTAGATGTAATCTATCTGCTAATTCTTTTTGATATTCTGTATTTTGAGTAGATAATCCGAATATATTTTTAACTCCCAATTCTTTTAATTTAGAAAAATTATCTCTAAAAGTACAAGATTGGGGTGTACACCCTCTTGCTCCTGGAATTTCATCCCAACCTTCAGGTAGTGCTTTTCCAGGAACACCTGTCATAGGATAAATGTATATAACTGTGATTTCTTTTAGTTTAGAAATATTAACAATTTTGTTATCTGTTGAATTTAATTCAATATCACTAATTTTAAAATTGTTTAAATGAAGTAGATTAACATCTAATTTTGGTTCAGGAATTTTTGTCCAATCAACATTAAAAAAATCTTTTTGGTTCATGACGCTAATTATCACTAAATTACTAGATTGAATATTGATTATTTAAAATCACCTTTTGAGTTCCTTTTGAATTTGACCCTAAAAGTGATGAACAGTGATGAACAATTTTAAGAAAAGATAAGTAAATCAATAATTATTGAACTACTTAAAAAGAATGTAATACGGTTCCCCGACCAGAACACTCTAAATACAAAAGTTAAACAAATTAGAAACCCTCAGAAAGAAATTTCTGGGGGTTTTTATTTGTAAGTTAATTTTTCTATTCTTTGTTTTAATTTATAAAAAACATAATCCCATGAATTAAAAGTTTTTTGTTTAATAATTTCAACAGATGGATACCAAACAGTTTTTTTTTTATCCTGAAACCATCTCCAATCTGAATTATAATTTAATAATAAAATAGATTTAATATTTAATATTCCTGCCAAATGAATAATTGATGTATCTGACGGAAATAACTAAATCAAGTTCCTTCATAACTTCAGATATTTCAAAAAGAGATTTATCACCATAATCAAACAAATTTGAAAATGAATGATAATCCAAAAACTCCTGATTTCTAACATTTTGAGATAACTTAAAGAAATTTATTTTTTTAATATTTAAAATTTCTTTAAAATTTTTAAATGGTATAGATCTATACTCATCTGAGGGAAAATTTGGATTACCTGACCATGATAAACCGATATTAATATTATTTTTATCAAAATTTATTTTATTGTTATTATTAAAATTTAGAGAATAATAATTGATATCATTTACATCTTTAATTCTAAGAAATAAAGGCAAACTACATAATGATAAGTGAAAATCAAAATCATTTGTTTTTAAATCTTTATATTCAACAACGTTAATATCCTTGTCTAAATTTGATAATAATTTTACAAGTTTAGAATTAACAACAAAAGTAATTTTCTTTGTATATCTTAATAATTCAATTACAAACCTAGAAAACTGTATAGTATCTCCTAACCCTTGTTCATCAGATATTAAAATATTTCTATTAATGATCTCCTTTGTATTTAACGGAGTTTTGATGTTCTCAAATTTTTTTATTGGTTTGTTAAATTTTTTTAACCATCTATACTCATATAACTCAAATCCTTTGTCTAAATTTCCTAAGGTTAGATAACATAATGATAAATTATATAAATTTGAGTTATCAATTTTTTTTAATTCTTCACTTTTTTTAAAATAATATATTGCTTTATTAATTCGACCTAATTCAAAAAAAAGAGTACCAATATTATAATAAATTAAATAATCCTTTTTTTCTTTTAATTTTTTTTTATATATCTTTAAAGATTGTAAAAATAATTTTTGCTTTATGAAGTTTGACGCTAATAGATCAGTAATAGAGTCTTTAAATTTATCAAAAGTTAATAATTTGTTACAGATTTCAATTGACTTAGAATAATTTTTATCAAAGTATTGATCAAAAGCAAAACCATATTGTATTTCGTGTTCATTAATTAAATGTTTGTGAGAATTTAATATTTCTTTTAATTTTTTTTTTTGTTCCGTAGCAATATATATACCAATTAAATTTTGTATTATTGAAATTTCATTAGGTGCTAACTTCAAACATTCTAAAAAATTCACCTCAGCAGCATCATAATTTTTACATTGTAAATTATTTAATCCTTGTTTCCACAATTCGTTTGCTTTTTCATAATTATTTGTCATGCTCGTTAATAATCAAACTTAGTTATAATTTTAATAGTTTCTAAATTAAAAAACTAACAACATTTATATCAAATTTAAATTATTGAACTCAAAAAAACTTTATGAAAAGATTTTATTAATTTTACTATTTCATCTTTTGAGTTCCTTTTGAATTGCTTACTAAAAGTGATGAACAGTGATGAACAATTTTGAGAAAAGATAAGTAAATCAATAATTATTGAACTACTTAAAAAGAATGTAATCCCCCTACTAATAAATAAAATAAATTTAAAAGACTATCTTTTAGATGGTCTTTTTTTTTATTAAGCCTATATAAGTTAAGTATGTCTAAAAGATACAGTGGAAAATCATTTAAAGATTCTAGCGTTGCTAAAAAACCTAAACTTAGTCTTAAAGAAAAAAGACAATTAAAAAAAGAAAAAGCTAAAAAATCTTAAAATTCTTTTCTTTTTTGACTATGTTTTTTAAAGGTAAAATTTTTTGGTCGACTACTTCTATTCTTAAACTTCTTCTTTTTTTTAAAACCAAAATCTTTTTTTTCATTAATTGATGAAGAGTTTTCTACAGGCTTTTTACCAAAATAATTCGGATTATTTGTATATCCAGAATATTTTTTCTTATCCCCAAAACTTGAGCTTCTAGAGTCATCTTTTTTAAAGAACTTTTTCTTATCCCCAAAACTTGAGCTTCTAGAGTCATCTTTTTTAAAGAACTTTTTCTTATCTCTGAAATTTCTTTTTTTATCAAAAGAGTTTCTATTTCTATTATTTTTAGATGAATTATTTTTGAAGTTATTTTGTGAAGATTTAAAATTTGGATCAATTAATTTACTAATGGAGTTCCACATTGACCTATCGTCCCTCGTTAGAAAAGTTAATGCTGAGCCATTTGAACCAGCTCTTGCAGTTCGACCTATTCTATGTACATAATCTTCTGGTACCTGTGGTAAATCAAAATTAATCACATGCTCTATTAATGGTATGTCTAACCCTCTTGCCGCTACATCGGTTGCAATTAAAATCCTTTTAATTCCTTTTCTAAAACCATTAATAACTCTATCTCTTTTACTTTGTCTTAAATCTCCATGAATAGCATCAGCTGAATGTCCTTCTTCCTTTAATCGTTTGACCATTCTATCAGCATTTCTTTTAGTTTTAACAAATACTAAAATTGACCCTTTTCTTGCTAGCAACTGATTTACTAATTCATCATATTTATTTTCCTTAAATACTTCTAGGGTCTCTTGTTTTATTTTTGCTATCGGAACAGAAGTTGAGCCTGCTGAAATTCTTTCTGGTTGATTTAAATATCTTTCAGATATTTTTAAAATATTTCCTGGCAAAGTAGCTGAAAATAATAAAGTTTGATGTTCTTTTGGTATAAAATTAAGAACCATTTCAATTTGAGGTGTAAAACCCATATCAAGCATTCTGTCTGTTTCGTCTAAAACTAAATATTTTGTCGCCTTAAGATTTAAACTCTTTCTTTTAAGATGATCATTAATTCTGCCAGGAGTTCCTACAATTATTCTTGATCTATTATTTAGCTGTCTAAGTTGTCGCTGCATTGACTCACCACCAATCAATAAAGCTGATTTAATATTTATTTTATCACTTAAAAGACTTTTAATTGCATCCATAACTTGAGATGCTAATTCTCTTGTAGGACACATCACTAATGCCATGGCTTCTTTATCAAGAATTAACTTATTAATTAAAGGAATTATAAAAGCTAGAGTTTTTCCTGTACCAGTTTGAGCAGTACCTAAAATATCTTTTCCCGTTAATGCAACTGGAATAGCCATTCCCTGAATTGGTGTCGGTTTAGTAAATTGCATTTTGCTCAAAGAATGCTTCAAAGCTTCTTCAATTTTTAATGACTCAAAGTTTTCCATTTTATAAAGGGGAGGTTATATTTGTAAGACGAATAATTTTTTTAAATTTTGTTTGCAAAGGGATGTCTAAACCTTTTTAAGTTAATCACAACAAATGAATTAGGCTAAATTAGCTAGATTAATTGATTTTTAAGAGTTTTTTTAAGTTTTCAAATTACTTAATTAATGTATAAGAGCCACATTTTATGACCAATAATATTCGAAACATCACAATTATAGCCCATGTCGATCATGGCAAAACTACTTTGATTGATAACTTAATGAAACAAAGTGGTTCATTTAGAGAAAATGAAATTGTTGATGAAAGATTGATGGACTCTGGAGAGCTTGAAAAAGAAAGAGGAATTACAATTTTAGCTAAACCAGCGTCAATAAATTGGAAAAATTCAAGAATTAATATTATAGACACTCCTGGTCACCGAGACTTTGCTGCAGAAGTAGAGCGAGTTTTAAGTATGGCTGATGGTGCATTACTTTTAATTGACTCAGCTGAAGGTGTAATGCCTCAAACAAAATTTGTATTATCAAAAGCTTTAAAACAAGGATTAAAACCAATTGTAGTAATTAATAAATTAGATAAAGCAGATCAAAGAGCAAATGAAGTTCTTGATGAAACATTTGATTTATTTGTAAGCTTAGATGCAAACGAAGAACAGTTAGATTTCCCAGTTTTATATGCAAGTGGTAGATCGGGTTGGGCTGATAAAGAAGTTGATGGTCCAAGAGAAAATTTAAACCCTCTGCTAGACATGATAGTTGAACATGTAGAACCAGCAAAATTAGATAAAACAAAACCGTTTGCAATGCTGTCTACACTTTTATATGCAGACAGTTTTTTAGGAAGAAGTTTAGTTGGAAGAATTGCTCAAGGTACAGCAAAAGCTAATCAGGCAATCAAAGCAATAAATTTAAAAGGTGAAAAAGTTGATGAAGGTAAACTAACTAAAATATTTAGGTATGAAGGAACTAAAAAAGTTCCAATTGAAGTTGGTGAAGCTGGAGATATAGTTGTTGTGGCTGGATTAGAAAAAGCAAATGTTGCAGATACCATTTGTGATTTAGAAGTTATGGATCCAATACCTGCAACTCCAATTGACCCTCCTACTATGTCAATTACTATAACAGTAAATACTTCTCCCTTAGCTGGAACTGAAGGTAAAAAACTTACCAGTACACAAATTAGAGATAGATTAGTTCAAGAAGCTCAGAATAATGTTGGAATTACTTTTTCTGAAAATGAAGGTAACGATTCTTTTGTAATTAGTGGACGTGGGGAGTTAATGTTAGAAATTTTATTAACTCAAATGCGAAGAGAAGGATTTGAACTTACTGTAAGCCCTCCAAAAGTTTTATATAAAAAAGATGAAAATGGAAACAAATTGGAGCCAATTGAAGAAATTACTATGGATTTAGATGAGGAATATTCATCAAAAGTCATAGACTCTATGAATAGAAGAAAAGGAAGACTGATTGATTTAAAAGATACTGGTAAAAACAAAAAAAGATTAATCTTCCATGCTCCAACAAGAGGGCTGATGGGTTACACAAGTAGATTTTTAACTTTAACTAAAGGCAATGGAGTTATAAATAGAATTTTTCACTCTTATGGAGCGTTTGAAGGTGAAATGGAAGGAAGAAGAAATGGTGCATTAATTGCAATGGAACAAGGTAAAGCTGTTGCGTTTGCTATATTTAATTTGCAAGCACGTGGAGAAATGTTTGTAACTCATAACGACCCTGTCTACCCTGGAATGATAGTTGGGCTAGCTCCAAAACCAGGTGATATGATTATAAATGTTATGAAAGGTAAAAAATTAACTAACATGAGAACTCAAGGAACTGATGAAAACGTGGTGTTAACTCCTGTTAGAAAAATGTCTATAGCAGAACAATTGAGTATGCTGAATACAGATGAAGCATTAGAAATCACTCCTACTTCTTGTAGATTAAGAAAAGCAATTTTAGATCCTCATGAAAGAAAAAGAAGTGAGAAATCTGGTGCAGCAGCCTAGTTAAAAATTTTATCAACTAAAAATAATCCGAGTGCTACGCAAGGTCCGATTCCAAAAGCGAATAAAAGTGTCCCTATCCCAACTGTTCCCCCCAAATACCAACCAATAGAAACAACGGTTATTTCTAAACTTACTCTAACAAAAGCAATTGGTAAATTAGTCTTTTTTTGTAAACCAATCATCAGACCATCTCTTGGTCCAGCTCCAAGATTAGATACTAAATATATTCCCCCACCAATTCCAACCGTTATGACAGAAATAATTGCTAACAAGATTTGATTTAAATAATTTTCAGGAGCTGGTACATATTTTATACATAAATCTATCATGATAGAAATAATTACTGCATTTAGAATTGTGCCCATACCTGGTTTCTGTTTAAGAAAAATCCATAAAAACAAAACTCCAACACTAATTAAAAAAGTTATTGTGCCAATTGAAAGATTGATATTGAGAGAAATACCCTGAGCTAACACGCTCCAAGGGGACGCACCAGAAGAAGATACTATTAACAACCCTTCTCCCAATCCAAATAATGTTAAACCAAAACATAAATAAAAAAATGTTAAAAATTTTGGTTTAAAATTATATGGCTTTTCAGAACTCCAAGATACAATAGGTATATTTTTAATCTTTAAAAACATTTTTAATTAATCGCTTCTATTAAATTAAAATTCTATTATTGTAATTTTACAATGAAAAAATTTTTATTTTTATTAATCTTTTTATTTATCTCTTCTAATTCAAATGCGCATATAGCTCATTATAACAATTACAATAAAATAGAAATGGAAATTTTAAGAGATGGAGAAGTGATAGGCTATAATTATTATTTTTTTAAAAGAGATGGCAATGAAACTCTGGTCACAAATCAGATCAAATTTACTGTAAAATTATTTGGAGCAACTATTTTCGAGATAGAGGGATATGGGGAGGAAAAATATATTGATGATCAGTTAATTTCTTTCAACTCAAAAACCCTTCAAAATGACAAAGAAAAATTTGTAAATTTAAAATTAAACAGAAAAACAAATAAATTTGATATTTTAGGGTCCTCTTATAACGGTGAAGCAAGTTTAAATAACATAGTTGGAAATTGGTGGAGCCATAATATTTTAACAACTGAGAGCCAAATTAGTCCTATTTCTGGCAGCGTTAAGGAACAGGTGGTTACATTTATTAGAAAAGAAAAAATAGATCTTTATGGCAAAACCTATGACACTGAACGATTTAAATTAAACTCTAAGGATATGAGCCTACCAAAAGATAAAAGGTTAGAATTTGAAATTTGGTACGATAAAGAAAATAATATTATTAGAAAAGTAACATATTCAAGAATGGGTAATTGGGAATATAGAGTTAAAAATATTGAGTAAAACTAGTTATTTATTTTTTTATATAAATCATTTGCACTAATCCATCCTGCTTCAAATCTTGGTCCTATAAACCAATCAGCACAAATTCCTAAATTAATTTTAGGATCCCAGTAACTCAAAATACTAAGTTTTTTTGAATGTGAAGAATATTTCCAACCATGATTTAATATAAACTCTGGTTTTTCATATTTGAAACCTGTGAGCTCAAAAAATTTATCAATTAAAATTTTAGAATTAATTTCTTTATTAACTTTATTTTTGTTAATTTTTTTATTTGCCCAGTTATAAGTACTTTGAAGTGTCCATAAATCAAACTTACTTGAAAATCTTTGTTTACTATTTTCATTTGCAGCCCATCCTAAAATCTTATCGTTAAATAAATAGCTACTCGGTTTTTGTTTATTTTTTTTTATAGCTATCATTACTGTAATATTTGCATCCATTTTTAATTTTCTTTTAATAAATGGATGAGGAATAAATTTTTTTGATAATTTAACAAGTTGAGGAAATGGACAGGTTAATATTAATTTTTTGAAATTTTTTATTTCACCATTTGCAAATTTAAGGTTCCAAAATTTATTTTTGTATTCAATTTTTTTAACTTCTGATTGAAAAGAAATATTTATTTTTTTTAAAAGAAATTTACAAAGATCATTATTACCTTTTTTTCCGATAATCTTGACATGATTTTTTTTTTCTCCTTTTTTTAAATAAATATGTTCACCCTCCCATTTTTTTAAAACATTCTTTTTAATCAAACTATTAATAAATTTTTTAAATTTAAAACTTTTTGGAGATATATATTGCATGCCATGGTCAAATCCTTGGTTTTTATTTAATCTTTTAAATGAAGATCTTCCACCTGGTCCTCGAGCTTTATCAAAAACCTTTACTGAATTTTTTTTATTTAAAAGATTTGCTATTGTTGATCCAGAAATTCCAGATCCGATTATACAATATTCACTCATTTACCAGCTACAACCATACCCTCAATCATCATGGTTGGAGAGTTTGTCGAGTATTCAAAGTCTAGATCATTAGCTAAGGTTATATTTTTAAACATTTCATTAAAATTACCAGCAATTGTTATTTCACTTATAGGATATTTAAATTCACCATTTTCAATTAAATAACCAGCAGCACCAACTGAATAATCTCCTGTTACTAAATTGCTGCCATGCCCAATTGTCTCTGTAATATAAAGATTTTTGGGACTTAGTTTTAATAAATCTTCAAAACCTATTGTTCCATTTTCAAAGTATAAATTAGTCGAACCACTATTTCTTCCATTAGATCTTAGGTTGAGTTTTTTACCGTTATAGGTATCAACTAAATAATCTTTTAAATATCCATTGTCGATTAATTTTAATGTTTCTGATTTTACCCCCTCAGAGTCAAATGATTGTGAGCCCATACCTTTAGGTAAATCAGGTTTATCAAAAACATTTAATGAATTTGAAAAAACCTGTTGTCCAAGTTTATCTTTTAAAAATGAAGTTCCTCTTGCAATTGCTGAAGAAGAGATAGCGCTTGCAAATGCACTCAAAAAACCTTTAGCAATTCTTTTATCAAAAATTATATTTATTTTTTCACTACCAATTTTTTGTGGGTTGAGTTTTTTTATTGTTTTTTCAGCAGTGATTTTTCCAAGTTCAGATGGCTTTTTTATATCGCCTAAATAGCATTTGCTGGTAAACTCATAATCTCTTTCCATATTATTTCCATCTTTTGCAACTGTTACACACGATGCTGAAAATGAGGAAGTTTTATAACCACTACAGAATCCAAGTGTGTTTGCTAAAATAAAATTTGATTTATTCTCTGAAAATCCAGATTCTGTATTAATTATTTTTTGATTTTGTGATGCGGTATCTTCGAGTTCTTTGAGATACTCTATTTTTTTACTATTTTCTATGTGACTATCATCATATAAACTCAGATCTTTAACCTCTTGAGCTAACAGATCTTTATCAGGTAAAGAGTTATTTTCATCCTCTGGAGTAATTTTGGTTGTTTCAACACATTTCTCAACTAAGGTTTTTAAATTATTATCTAATAAGTTAGATGATGAGATTGAAGATTTTTTTTTATCAATATAAGTTGTAATGCTAATTGCTAGACTATCTGATCTATTAGATTCATCTAAGAGCTTATTTCTAAAACTTACAGTTTCTGATATTGAATTTGCAACTGTTATACTAGCATCAGTTGCGCCAATTTTTTTTGCAAGTTCTAAACAGTATTGTGCCTTTGATTTTAAATACTCTTGATCTTTTACCATGCTTAAAGCTGAGTTCCACCAACGGTCATTTTATTTATCAAAATTGATGGTTGACCAACACCTACCGGTACGCCTTGTCCTGCTTTACCACAAGTTCCAATTCCTGGATCTAACATCATGTCATTCCCAACCATAGATACTTCCTTTAGAATTGATGGGCCATCACCAATTAATGTAGCACCTTTAATTGGAGCGCCAATTTTTCCATTATTTATTTCATATGCTTCTGTACAATTAAAAACAAATTTTCCAGAAGTAATATCTACTTGACCTCCACCAAAACTCACTGCAAATATGCCTTTATCAACAGATTTGATCATTTCATCTTGAGTTTGTTCTGCCATTTAGCATGATTGTATTTCTCATTCTTGGGAGCACAATATGTTTGTAGCTCTCTCTTCTTCCACTACCAGTAGATCTAGTATTCATCAATCTAGCATTTAATCGATCTTGCATAAAATTTTTTAAAATTCCATTTTCAATTAAAACAGTTTTTTCTGTGGGCGTTCCTTCATCATCGATTGTCAAACTTCCTCTTCGATTATGTATTGTACCATCATCAATTATTGTAACTCCCTCACTTGCAACTTTTTGTCCCATTAAATTATGAAAAGCTGAGGTTTTTTTTCTATTAAAATCTCCTTCTAGTCCATGCCCGATTGCCTCATGAATTAATATTGCAGGCCAACCAGGACCTAAAACAACTTTCATTTCTCCAGCTGGCGCAGGTTTACTATCTAGATTGACTGTTGCTATTCTTAAAGCTTCTTCGCAAACATTTTTCCAATTATCATTTGTAAGATAATCATCATAGGATTGCCTTCCTCCAATTCCATATACTCCTGTTTCTTTTCTTCCATTCTTCTCAAGCATTACCGAAACATTAAATCTTATTAATGGACGAATATCTGTTATGGCCTCTCCTCCAGATCTAATAATTTCTATTGATTTTTGTTCACCGCTGAAGCTAGCAGTGACTTGTTTAACAAAACTATCTTTAGATCTTAGATACTCATTTACTTTATTTAATAATTCTATTTTTGAATCTAATGTTTTTTGATCTATAGGATTAATATCCTGATAATATTTTTCATTTGATTTTGGTATAGCGTGATTATAGACGCCTTTAGTTGACTTAAAAGTTGATTTTAAACTCTCTGCAGATTTTTTTAAAGAGTCTTTTGATATTTCATTAGAATGAGAATATGCAATAACTTCATTTGTAATACCTCTTAATCCAAAACCTAAATCAGCACTATAATTAGAGCTTTTGATTTTATTATCATCAAGAACAATTGACTCTGATTTTGAATCCTCTAAATACAACTCACCGTCATCACAATTAACTAAAGTTTCTGAAATTATATTTTCAGCATCTTTTCTAGATAAATCACTTTTTTCGAAAAAATTTGACATAGACAATAACTAGTTATTTTATTTATATTTTCAATCGTTGTATTTAACGCATATAAATAGATTTGGTTATTGATTAATTATGTTATTAACTAATGATTATGAAAGTTTACTACAATAATTCATGTAAAATTTGCAAGACAGAAATTGATTTCTATAAAAAACAAAAAATTGATGAAATTCAATGGGTAGATATCACAGATGGTTCTTCAGTTACTAAAAATACTGGTAAAAAATCCCAAACATTGCTTAGAAGATTGCATGTTGAGGAAAATGGTAAAATTATTGGTGGGGCAGAAGCTTTTTTAGTGTTATGGAAAAATATGCCAAAATATAGATTTTTATATAGGATTTTAAAATTACCAATAATATTTAGCATATTTAACGTTTCTTATGAGGTTATCGCTTATTTCTTATATTTAAAAAATACAAAACATCTTAAAAAAATTAATTAAGAATAATTAATAATAAGTTACTAAAAAAAGACATTAAAACTATAAAAAATAAAAAAACTAAAAGATACATTATAGTAATAACTCTATTTCTTTTTCTTCTTAATCTTACAAAAAACTTATCATCAAGATCTGATATATCTCTTTTGCCAATAACCGGGTAATCATAAGACCACCTCCAAGTTGAATTACCAAATCTCTTATCACTTTGGTTATAATAATTTATCCAAGAAATTACGTACTTAAAAAGTAAATATAATAATATAAGTATAATTAAACTTGAGATCATTTTTTAGATAAATTATATTTTCATATAGTGAAAAAGTTAACATTAATTATATCTTTTTTTTTTATTATATTTCCAATTTTTAATAGTCATTCCAATGAAATTAGAAACTTAGATAAACTTTTTTTAGAACTATCCGAAACTAAAAGTGAAGATAGAGCAGATAAACTAGAAAAAGAAATCTGGGCTATATGGAATTGGCATCCAGATGATTACCAATTAACGGCAAAATTAGAACTTGGAACTCGCCTCATGTATGATGGAGATTATGATTATGCGTTAAAAGTTTTTAATAATGTAATTGTAACAGATCCAAAATGGTCTGAAGCATGGAATAAAAGAGCTACATTATTTTTTTTTATGAAAAATTTTCAAGACTCTCTTAAAGATATTGAGGTAGTTTTAAATTTAGAACCCAGACATTTTGGTGCCTTATCAGGACAAGCACAAATATTCATAGAACTAAAAGAATATGAAAGAGCTTTAGATAGTTTAAAAAAAGCAAAAAAAATTCATCCAATAATAAGGGGTAACAAACTAATCCCTGAATTAGAAGAAATAATTAAAAACCAAACGATTTAATCTAATCAGCTTTTGATCTCATTCTTCCTATAAGCTGAGTTAATGAGTCGACCATCGTATCTGAGGCCTTGAAAATTTCATTATTTTTAAACTCATGAGAAACATTTTTTTCTGGATTAGTTTTATCTTCAATAACTATTCCTTCATCTGGTGAATTATTTTTTATATAAATAAGTAATAACCAATCTTCATCCTCAGACTCATCCCATTTAACGAAAATTTCTCCAGTTTCAAATCTTCTGTCGATACATCTCAATATCGACATATGTCTTGTTATATGCCTTTTATTTAATTGAAAAACTAGACTACTGGCACTTCTATAAAAACTTTCAAGTGCAAATTCAATTTTTTGTCTCGCTATTGTATATTCTTTTTCTTTCCTTAATAAAGTTTCTCTATCCTCATCCCCTCGAATTTTAACTCCTAATGCCTCTACCCTTTCTCTAATTTTTTGATCTCTTATTATTCTATATTTCTCTTTTAATTTTTCGATTCTTTGTTGAAGACCAGCATAATCATCCCTTTTTTCCTGTAAGGATATTTTTTCTAATTTTTCTAACTCTTTGACCTCTCTAATTCTAAATTTTTCAATTTGTTTTTCTAATTTAAGTTGCTGTAAAAATTGTTTTTGCTTTTCAGCTTGTTCAATTCTTAGAATTGCCTGTTCTTTTCTTAAAAATAGCTTGATATCCTTAGTTCTTTGTTTCTCAATTTTAATTTCTTCTCTTAAAGCACTCTCTTTTAGCTTTAATTTAAGCGCTTCTTCTCTTTGTTTTTGTTTTTCTAATTCTATTTTTTCTTTTGTTTCTCTTTCAATCTCTTCAAGTTTAATTCTTCTTTTTTGCTCTTCTTTTAAAAATTTATATTGTGAAATTGAATTTGCAATTTTATCAAAAAATGCTTGGATATATTTCTCTAAGCTAAAATTTATTGTAAAATTAATTTTTGGTTTTAAAGAAAATTGAAATTTTACTATTTTGGAAATAAAACTATCTTGCTTTAAGTCGGTAGATTTTAACTTTTTTTGTTTTTTTTTTATTTTTAAAGATTTACTAGATTTTTTAGTTACCTGATTTGACTTTATAATTGTTTTTGTTTTAATTTTTTTTGATTTTAAAGATTTTTTAATTTTATTCTTTGATTTTACAAAAATTTTTTTATTTTTTTTTTCATTTTCAAGAGAGCAAGATTCTATCAATTATTTATTGATAAATATAGTCTCTTGTAACTGGAGTTGAGGTATAGTTTTTTGTTAGTTGAAATTGATATACAACTTGATCTCCCCATTTAAATGCCATTTCACATCCTGCCAAATAAAATTCCCACATGCGGAAGAACTTTTCATCAAACATGCTAATTATTTTTTCCTTATTTTTAATACAATTTTCTTTCCAATGCCTTAAAGTATGAGCATAATGTAATCTTAACACTTCAATATCAGATACAATTAATCCTGCTTTTTCAATTGGTGTAGTAACTTCACTTAAACTCGGCGTATAACCTCCTGGAAATATATATTTTGTTATCCATGGGTGTGGATCACGAGGTGGATTTACAGATCCAATTGTATGTATTAAAGAAACCCCATCTTTATCTAATAAATTATCAATCTGTTTAAAAAATTTATTATAGAATTTTCTTCCCACATGCTCAAACATTCCAACACTTACAATTCTATCAAATTTATCATTTAGCTCTCTATAATCCATTAATTTAAAGGTTAATTGATTTTCTAAATTAAGTTCTTTTGCTTTCTTGAGTGCAATACTTAAACTGATTTTCTGATAAAGTGATACCCGTAACTTCACATTGAGCAGATTTTGCGACATCAATAGCTAAAGATCCCCAGCCACAACCTATATCTAAAACTTTTTGATTAGGTTTTATATTGAGTTTTTTAATTATATGCTGAATTTTATTATTTTGTGCTGTTTCCAAACTATCATTTTCATTTTTAAAATAAGCACAAGAATATTGTCTTTTAGGATCTAAAAATAAATCATAGAGATCATCTGAAATGTCATAATGGTGGGATACATTCATTTTAGATTTTTTTATAAAATTAAAATTAGTAAGATATCTATAAGATCCTCTAAATTTATTAATAAGGTAACTTATTATATTTATACTCTTTTCTTCCTATATTCATTAAAGCTAAATCTAAAAAATCTGTAAGTGTTCCATTTTCAATTACAATTTTTCCCTCAGTATATGCTTCGCCCAAATATAGATCTGGCTGAATTAATAACTTAAAGTGAAGTTGCTTATCTAATATTTTAATCTTGAATTGGATTTTCTGATGTTGGTGAACCAATAATATATTTTTTGGAATTTGCATCAATCAAAATAAAACCATCTTTTTTAAAAACTTTATTTAGAAATCTAGCTAATTGCATTTTAAGCAACCATTTTGGATTTATATGAAAAATTTATAATTTCTAAACTTTCGAATAATTTTTTTTGTTCTTCTTCGTTTAGCAACCTAAGTGGAGGTAAAATATTTTTAAATGATAAATCATTTTTAGATAGATAAGCATGAAGACCTGAAATTAGGTTGTATTTTTCAAAAGCAATTCGTCACATCACATAATTTTTTATTAACAGTCTGTTCTGTACCATTTAAAAAATCATCATATACCTTTCTAGATAATTGAGCAGTTACATTGCAAGTTGCTGTAATTATCCCAGAACAACCTAATTCTAATCCCTTTAATAATTTTAGCTCTGAGCCAGGTAAGATAGAAAAATTATTTAATTTTAGATTTTCAAAAATGTTATAGGAGCTATCTTTTATTCCAACAATTTGCTTAGGAAATTTTTCTACTAATTTATAAATACATTCAACACTAAATTTATAACCAGATAATTTTTCAAAGTTATATAATATAATTTCACACTCAGGATTTGCTTCTATTAATTTTGAATAAAAATCTATAACTTCATCGTCATGATATTTATAGAAAGCTGGCGGCATAATCAGAAAAGTTCTTAAAATTTAATGATAAATGCAATCTTCATTAAATTAATTGTTTCACCTAAAGAATTTAAGCCAGTACCAATTAAATATTTTTCCTTATATTTACTTGAAGCTAAACTATTTAATAATTGTATTTTTTCAGAAATTGGAATTAATTGAGCTTGACCCGTGCTGCCAAATACTGCAACTCCATGACAACCATCATCAATAAGATTTTCCATATGATTGATTGTTTTTTTAATATTTAGGTTCAAATTATCATCTAAAATTGATACAGAGGCCGCATATATACCTTTAATTTTGCTCATATTTGAAATTTATGTAAAAATTTTTAATTAGTAAAGTTTATAAATAATAAATGAAAATATTAGCAATTCAAAACAGAATGGGTATTGGTGATACAGTAATTTTTCTTCCGTTTATTAAGGCTATTTCAAAACACTATAATACTCCAGTAAGTATTCTGGTTAAAAAAACTTCAAAGGCAGAAGAATTTCTATATCAAACAAACTATATAGACCAAATAATAACTTTAGAAAGAGATAATAAAAATGGACACCATGATGGTTTGATGGGTTCAATAAACTTAATTAAAGAATTGAGCAAATATAGTTTTGATGTTGTATTTATTTTCAATTCTTCCTTAAGATATAAAATAATATCGAGAATGGCTGGGATTAAAAAGATTTATCAATATCCTTTATTTAAAAAAAAAAATCAAAATTTAATCAATGAAGCTAAAAATTTAATTAAAAAAGAATTATCATTAAATGTTGAAGAAAATCCTGAAATTTATATAGAGTAAAAATTTAATTAATAATGCAGCTATAACTTTTAAAATTAATAAAAAACAAGTTAACATCTTACTTAGGATATTGGGGGTTCCGGGCCAACTAAGAGAATTCCTGCAAAAACTTTTTTAAAAGTAATTGAAGAAATTCTTAAAATAAAAGATTGTAAATTTTTTTTAGCAACAGGAAAAAGTTTAGAGGAGCAAATTATTTTAAATGAATTAATAAATTCAAATTTTAAAGATAAATTAATTAGTTTAGACAATTTATCAATTAGAGAAACTTTACCTATTATTAAAAACTGTGATGTATCTATTTGTAATGATACAAGTTTTAGTCATTTATCATCTGCACTTGGAATTGAAACTATTACACTTATGGCAGATACCCCATTACATGTACGGAAGTTATAGTTCTAAAATGCATCCAATTATTCCAGACGGTGTTAAGTCAATAATACTTTAGGAAAAGATAAAATTAATCCAAATAAAATTTTAGATAAATTAAAAAATATTTTAAATTAAGCTATATTTTTCAAAATTAAATCTTTAGCTTCATTAACAATTGATGATAATCTTGCTGTCTCAGGAGAAACATCTGGATGTATTTTTTTTTGAATTTTAATATAAGCTTTGTTTACCTCTTCTTTAGTAATTTTTTTATTAATATCTAAATTTAAGTATTTTATAGGCTTCTGATAAAGAAATCATTATTTGAATTTGTAAATTTATTGATTTTGATTAAATGAAAATCTTCCGACTACTTCTTAAAGTTTGAATTAATCTAAATAAGGAAATTATTTGAAAAATTGAAAGCCTTTTAATTTTAGATAACGCCAAATTGATAAAAATGTTAACGGTAAACGTAAATATATATCTACCTGCAAATGCCATTAAAATAGCCATTAATACTAAGCACTATAATCAAAATATATCTTAAGTTATTACTTATTTTTCTTGAGGGTAAATTGCTAAATATTTTTAAAAGAAAATACAAAATGACTAATGTAATCACTGTATAAATTATTATATTCATATAATTCCTTCATTATGAAAATACCACAATTAAAAAAAAAATTAGAAATAAAATCTTGTCATAATGTAACATGGGAGGATCATTATAGCTGGATACATCAAAAAAATATTTTAGAGGTTTTAAAAGATAAAAATAAGCTAGATCCAGAAGTTAGAAAATACCTTGAAGATGAAAATGATTATACTAATTTCCACTTAGTAGACACAAAAGATTTACAAAAAAAACTTTTTGAAGAGATTAAAAGTAGAATTAAGTTAGATGATGAATCTTTACGTTATAAAGATCATACTTATGAATATTGGAACAAAACTACAGCTATTGGAAATTATTCCATAAAGCTTAGAAAGAAAATAAATTCAAATATAATTGAAGAGATATGGAATGGTGATAAAGAAAAAGAGAAGCTTATGTGTTGAATATTTTGGTGTTGGTGATTTAGAAGTCAGTAATAATGATAAATATTTAGGTTATTCACTCGATATTAAAGGATCTGAATATTACACAATTTATATCAGAGATATTGTTTCTAAAAAAATTATCACAAAAGAGATAACTGATACATCCGGCAGTATTATGTTTAGTCTTGATGATAATTATATTTTCTATTGTAAATTAGATGATCATCATAGAGCGAGAAAAATCTATAGACATAAAATTGGTGAATTTGAAAAAGAAGATGAATTAATTTTTGAGGAAAAAAGTGAGGCTTTTACTGTTAGCATTGGTTTAAGTTCAGATGAAAAATATTATTTTATTAATACCTCTGATCATAATACCTCTGAACAATATTACTTTGAAGTAAATGAACTAAAACCAAACCCAAAACTTATCAAAAAAAGAAGTAAAGGAATTTTATACTCAGTTAATTCTTGGAAAAATAAGTTTTATAATCATACTAACGAAAATGCTGAGGATTTTAAAATTGATGTATCTGATAGTTTGATTAATCAAAATTGGAAACCTTTTATAGCTCCAAAAGAAGAGACATTAATTGGTGGTTGCACTTTTTTAGAAAATTGGATTATTAGATCAGAAACTTCTAATGCTTTAGATAAACTTTTTGTAAGAAATATAAAAAATAATGTTGAAGAGGAATTAATCTTTTCTGATGAAAAAGTCTATGTTCCTGGAGTTTCTTTAAATCAAAAAGATAGAAATACAGACGAGGTATATCTTAGCTATTCTTCTCCAAAAACACCTTCTAGAGTTTATTTATACAATCTATCCACTAAAAATAAAAAATTAGTTAAGGAGCAAGAAATCCCTTCTGGTCATAATCCTGATGACTACATTGTAGAAAGAGTTGAATTTGAGTCCCATGATAAAAGACTAGTTCCACTTACTATTACAAGACATAAAAATACAAAACTAGATGGATCTGCAAACTTACTATTATATGGGTATGGATCTTATGGAAATTCAATGAGTCCAAGTTTTTCATCTACAAGATTAAGTTTAATTAATCGAGACATTATATGGGCAACCGCACATATTAGAGGTGGAATGGAAAAAGGAATGAAATGGTGGAAAGAAGGAAAGCTTACGAATAAAAAAAATACATTTGAAGATTATATTTATGCCGCAAAATTTTTAATAAATAATAATTACACATCTAAAGGAAAAATTATTGGAATGGGTGGCTCTGCAGGAGGCTTATTAATGGGGGCTGTAGTTAATAAAGCACCTGAATTATTTTTAGGAATAATAATGGCTGTTCCATTTGTAGATTCTTTAACAACCAACTTAGACCATTCCTTGCCATTAACTATTGGAGAATTTGATGAGTTTGGAAATGCAAAAGATAACAAAGAACATTTTGAATATATTTATTCTTATGCTCCTTATAACAATATTAAAAAAATGGATTACCCTAATATTTTAATTACTACGAGTTTAAGTGACAATAGAGTCCTTTTTGATGAGCCAGCAAAATTTACTGCAAAGTTAAGAGAGTATAAAACTGATAATAATCTATTACTTTTAAAAACTGAAATGAATGCAGGACATGGTGGAAAATCTGGAAGAGATGGTGCTATTGAAGAAATAGCTTTAGATTATGCTTTTGCTCTAAAAATTTCTAAAAAAATTTAGATAGTGGCCTTGAAAAATATTCTCTAATTCCTAAATAAGTTATGTAAGTCGCCTAATGGGATTTACAAAAACTAACTTGCTTTAAAAAAGGAGGAAATTATGACAAGTAAGGATTTATCTATATTTAACTCACTAAGACCTTTTTCAATTGGTTTTGACGATATGTTTGATCAATTTGAGAATATGTTAGGAAATGGAAATTTGACTATGCAGTCAAATTACCCACCTTACAACATTAGAAAAACTGGAAAAGATAACTATGCAATTGAAGTTGCTTTAGCTGGTTTTAATAAAAAAGATGTCGAGGTAGAGTTTGAAGATAATTTATTAACTGTTAGAACAAAACAAGTTGATAAATCAGAAGATAAGAATGCTGATGGTGAGATAATTCACAGAGGTATCTCTCAAAGACAATTTGCAAGATCATTCACTATTGCAGATGATGTAAAGGTTAATGGAGCAGAGTTGAAAGATGGTCTGTTAACTATTTCTTGCGAAAGAATTATACCAGAGCATAAAAAGAAAAAACTTATCGAAATAAAATAAATTGAGCCTTGCTTGCGGAGAATAAATCTCCGCAAGTACTAATTAAAAACATCCATTAGATACAAAACCTATAACTATAGAGTTTGAGTCTATTTCAAATCTTCTCTCACAAGGGATGCCATATTTTTTTGTATTATAAATTAATTCTAAATTTCCTTTGGCATTTTTAAAATCTTCATCTGGTTTTCCTAAATCCATTCTTAAGTCATCTGAAGATTTTCCAATAAATTTGCTTAATTTTTCATTTTCCTTTTCAACTATAGCATCTGTTTTTTGTTTAATTGTTTGACAACCATTTAGCGTTACTAACAATAAAGTGGTAATTAAAAAAATTTTTATTTTTTGCATAAAAGTATATTAACAATCCAATTATGGCATAAATATAAACTTATTAGTTGAATATTGTGAATAAACCCCAGATTGAAAGAGTAATTAACAATAGAATCGATTACTTATTCCTCATTAGGAGGAAAAATGCTTGAAAAATATTTTGATTATAAAAAACACAAAACAGATTTTAAAACTGAAGTAATAGCTGGAGTTACAACTTTTTTAACTATGGCTTACATTATGTTTTTAAATCCGTTCATACTATCTGGGGAATTTGCTGGTCCTGAAAAAGGATTTTTTGATTTTGGAGCTGTATTCACAGCAACTATTGTTGCTACTGCATTAGCTTGCTTTATTATGGCATTCTACGGAAAAACATGGCCAATAGGTCTTGCGCCAGGGATGGGAATTAATGCATTTGTTGCATTTGGAGTTGTTGCTGGCATGGGCTACACACCACAAGCTGCTTTAGGAGCAGTATTAGTTGCTGGTGTGCTATTCTTAATAATATCTTTAACACCGATTAGAGCTTGGTTAATTAATTCAATTCCAAAAAGTTTAAAACTTGGAATAGGAGCAGGTATTGGATTATTTTTAGCAATTATTGGTCTTGAAATTATGGGTGTAGTTGCTGATCATCCAGTAACACTGGTAACATTAGGAGATATTAAAAATCCACTAATTATTTTAGGCTGTTTAGCTTTCGTTTCTATGATTGTAATGGAAAAATTAAATATCAAAGGAAATATTATAATTGGAATTATAGTATTCAGTATTATTGCTTGGGTTTCAGGTCTTGCAAAATTTAATGGTGTTGTTGGTAGTATTCCTCCAATGACCTATCTAATGGATTTTGATTTATCTGCAGCATTTACGGCAGGGATGTCTACTGTAATCTTTACATTATTATTTATTGATTTCTTTGATACCGCAGGAACATTAACTTCAGTTGCAAATGTTGCTGGTAAAGTAGATAAAAATGGAAAAGTACAAGATATTGATAAAGCCATGATGTCAGACAGTGTTGCAACAGTTGCTGGTGCAATGATGGGAACTACGACCGTAACAAGTTATGTAGAATCTGGTGCTGGAGTAAAAGCTGGTGGAAGAACAGGAATGACTTCATTGGTCATTGGTGTTTTATTTTTAGCTTGCTTATTTTTATCACCTCTTGCAACAAGTTTACCAAAAGAAATTGATGGGGCTGCACTTCTATATGTTGCAGTCTTATTTGTTAGAAACATTACAGACATAGAATGGGATGACATTGCCGAGTCCGCACCTGCAGTTTTAGCAATGATAGCAATGCCTTTAACATATAGTATTAGTTATGGTATAGCTCTAGCATTCATTTCTTATGCTTTAATCAAAATCTTCACTGGTAAATTTTCAAGTACTTCACCAGCGATTTGGATTATTGCAATATTAAGTGTGGTTAGTTTCGCAGTAATTTAAAAAATATTAAATAGGGCTAGTTTAAGAGCTAGCCCTATTGATTTCTTTTAATAATTTCTTCTATAGACAATTCTTCGTAATGTTCAGTGGGTTGAACAATCCATGGATCATGGTCTAATCTAACAGGACAAAAATCTGGTTCAAATGTGGAAGATTTTTTTTTCCAAAGATAGTGGCCTTGAAAAATATTCTCTAATTCCTAAATAAGTTATGTAAGTCGCCTAATGGGATTTACAAAAACTAACTTGCTTTAAAAAAGGAGGAAATTATGACAAGTAAGGATTTATCTATATTTAACTCACTAAGACCTTTTTCAATTGGTTTTGACGATATGTTTGATCAATTTGAGAATATGTTAGGAAATGGAAATTTGACTATGCAGTCAAATTACCCACCTTACAACATTAGAAAAACTGGAAAAGATAACTATGCAATTGAAGTTGCTTTAGCTGGTTTTAATAAAAAAGATGTCGAGGTAGAGTTTGAAGATAATTTATTAACTGTTAGAACAAAACAAGTTGATAAATCAGAAGATAAGAATGCTGATGGTGAGATAATTCACAGAGGTATCTCTCAAAGACAATTTGCAAGATCATTCACTATTGCAGATGATGTAAAGGTTAATGGAGCAGAGTTGAAAGATGGTCTGTTAACTATTTCTTGCGAAAGAATTATACCAGAGCATAAAAAGAAAAAACTTATCGAAATAAAATAAATTGAGCCTTGCTTGCGGAGAATAAATCTCCGCAAGTACTAATTAAAAACATCCATTAGATACAAAACCTATAACTATAGAGTTTGAGTCTATTTCAAATCTTCTCTCACAAGGGATGCCATATTTTTTTGTATTATAAATTAATTCTAAATTTCCTTTGGCATTTTTAAAATCTTCATCTGGTTTTCCTAAATCCATTCTTAAGTCATCTGAAGATTTTCCAATAAATTTGCTTAATTTTTCATTTTCCTTTTCAACTATAGCATCTGTTTTTTGTTTAATTGTTTGACAACCATTTAGCGTTACTAACAATAAAGTGGTAATTAAAAAAAATTTTATTTTTTGCATAAAAGTATATTAACAATCCAATTATGGCATAAATATAAACTTATTAGTTGAATATTGTGAATAAACCCCAGATTGAAAGAGTAATTAACAATAGAATCGATTACTTATTCCTCATTAGGAGGAAAAATGCTTGAAAAATATTTTGATTATAAAAAACACAAAACAGATTTTAAAACTGAAGTAATAGCTGGAGTTACAACTTTTTTAACTATGGCTTACATTATGTTTTTAAATCCGTTCATACTATCTGGGGAATTTGCTGGTCCTGAAAAAGGATTTTTTGATTTTGGAGCTGTATTCACAGCAACTATTGTTGCTACTGCATTAGCTTGCTTTATTATGGCATTCTACGGAAAAACATGGCCAATAGGTCTTGCGCCAGGGATGGGAATTAATGCATTTGTTGCATTTGGAGTTGTTGCTGGCATGGGCTACACACCACAAGCTGCTTTAGGAGCAGTATTAGTTGCTGGTGTGCTATTCTTAATAATATCTTTAACACCGATTAGAGCTTGGTTAATTAATTCAATTCCAAAAAGTTTAAAACTTGGAATAGGAGCAGGTATTGGATTATTTTTAGCAATTATTGGTCTTGAAATTATGGGTGTAGTTGCTGATCATCCAGTAACACTGGTAACATTAGGAGATATTAAAAATCCACTAATTATTTTAGGCTGTTTAGCTTTTGTTTCTATGATTGTAATGGAAAAATTAAATATCAAAGGAAATATTATAATTGGAATTATAGTATTCAGTATTATTGCTTGGGTTTCAGGTCTTGCAAAATTTAATGGTGTTGTTGGTAGTATTCCTCCAATGACCTATCTAATGGATTTTGATTTATCTGCAGCATTTACGGCAGGGATGTCTACTGTAATCTTTACATTATTATTTATTGATTTCTTTGATACCGCAGGAACATTAACTTCAGTTGCAAATGTTGCTGGTAAAGTAGATAAAAATGGAAAAGTACAAGATATTGATAAAGCCATGATGTCAGACAGTGTTGCAACAGTTGCTGGTGCAATGATGGGAACTACGACCGTAACAAGTTATGTAGAATCTGGTGCTGGAGTAAAAGCTGGTGGAAGAACAGGAATGACTTCATTGGTCATTGGTGTTTTATTTTTAGCTTGCTTATTTTTATCACCTCTTGCAACAAGTTTACCAAAAGAAATTGATGGGGCTGCACTTCTATATGTTGCAGTCTTATTTGTTAGAAACATTACAGACATAGAATGGGATGACATTGCCGAGTCCGCACCTGCAGTTTTAGCAATGATAGCAATGCCTTTAACATATAGTATTAGTTATGGTATAGCTCTAGCATTCATTTCTTATGCTTTAATCAAAATCTTCACTGGTAAATTTTCAAGTACTTCACCAGCGATTTGGATTATTGCAATATTAAGTGTGGTTAGTTTCGCAGTAATTTAAAAAATATTAAATAGGGCTAGTTTAAGAGCTAGCCCTATTGATTTCTTTTAATAATTTCTTCTATAGACAATTCTTCGTAATGTTCAGTAGGTTGAACAATCCATGGATCATAGTCTAATCTAACAGGACAAAAATCTGGTTCAAATGTGGAAGATTTTTTTTTCCAAAGACAAGCTGTTTTTACCTGATTAATAAAATTTTTTGTCGGACCATAATTTTTTAACCATTCAATACTTTTATTTAACGTTAGTCCTGTATCCGATAAATCATCAATTAATAAAACTCGATCAAAATCTTTATCTTCTGCAAGAGAGCTGATATCTCTTGCAAACATCAATTGACCTTGCTTATCTTCCATTCCTTCACCTGAATAACTTTGAATAACAATATAGGCGATTGGTAATTTTAATATTCTGGACAGAATATCAATAATAGGAGCTGCACCTCTCATAATTCCAACTAGAACTGTTGGTTTATAATTTTGATGAATTTGTATAGCTAATTTCTCAACAATTTTAGTATACTCATCAAAACTGATAATTAATTTGTCTGCCATAAAATTTATTATCACATAAAAAAAAATTACAAAAGGAGAATAAATGAAAGGATATTTTGTAGCCTTATATACCAAAGTAGATAATCCAGATAACTTGAAAAAATATGCAGAAAAAGTAACTCCAATAATTAGAAGTTATGGAGGTGTTCCGCTAGTTAGAGGTGGTAAATATAAAGTCTACTCAGGTGAAGAATTTTCAAGAACAGTAATTTGGGAATTTCCTAGCTTTGAAAAAGCTGAAGAATGTCTCAATTCTAAAGATTATCAAGAGGGTTGGGATTTAGCAAAAAATACAACAGAAAGACACTTTCAAATAGTAGAAGGATTCAATATTGAATAGGCTCATTGTCGATTGATCTCCACAAATACCAAGTAGCAACAGAGCAATAAGGTGTAAATTTTTTATTAAGTAAATTCACAAAACTACTAGGTGGAAAATATTTTTTTTTATAATTATTAGATATTGCTCTTAAAAGACCAATATCTTGAATAGGCCATATATTAGATCTATTGTACGTAAATAGTAAAATCATTTCTGCTGACCATCTTCCTATTTGTCTTAATTGTGAAAGATAAACAATTGCCTCTTCATCAGACATTTTATCTATAAGTTTTGGGTTAAAAGATTTATCTAAGATTTGATTTGCCAAACTTTTTATACCCCTTACTTTTTGTTTACTTAAACCACAACTTTTTAATTGCATAAAAGTCAATTTTTTTACAGTTTTAGCATTAATTCTATTATTACATTTTTTTTTGAATTTTAAAAAAACTGAATTTGCAGCAGCAACACTTATTTGTTGACCAATTATGCTTTTGCATAATGAGAAAAAAATATCTTTTCTAGAGGTAAGAACGGTTTCTGAGGGACTTTTATATTTAAGAATTAATTTTGCCATTATTTTATCTTTTTTAGATAAATATTTTTTTGCTGTGTTCCAATATTTTGGTATTTTAGTCATGTCTTAATGTAGATGGAATTTTCTTATTATAATAAATTTCTCTTCTCAATATTATTAAAGAGGCTGTAATAACCAGTGCTGCTCCTACTAAATTTTTATAGCTTGGAATTTCATCCCAAATTAAATATCCAAATAAAATTGCAAATATCAGTGATAAATATTTTAAAGGTGCCACCAATGAAACTTCTGACAATTTGTAAGATTGTGTTAATAATAAATTAGCACCTCCACCGGTTACTCCAATTAACGCTAACAAAATAAAATCTTTAAAATTGGGCAATACCCAACCAAAAGGTATTGTAAATAAAGATACAAATGTAATGGTTAAAGTAAAAAAAATTGAAATTAACCATACTGGCTCTGAAGTAGATAATTTACGAATAGTAATAGTAACAAAAGCCATTCCAATGCAGAAAATGATTGGAAGAATATATAAATAGTTTACTTCATTAAATCCTGGTTCAGAAATAACTAGCACTCCAACAAAACCAATTAAAACTGCTATCCATCTAAAAATACCAACTTTTTCGCCTAATAAAAAAATTGATAAGACAGTTATAAATAGTGGAGCCGCATAAGATAAACTAACCACAACCGCAAGAGGGAGTTCCCTTAACGCTACTACAATTGCAATTAAAGCAATTATGCCAGCAAAACATCTAAAAAAATGTTCTAATTTACGATCTGTTTTATAGAAAGACTTAAGCTTGTCTTTTGGAATTAGAAAATATGTAAGAAGCAAACCAAAGAACCCCCTAAAAAATAAAACTTCGCCTGTGGGATAGTCTTGGGACCATTTAACAAGTAAATCCATAATAGAAAATGCACATACAGACATAAACATGTACAAAAGGCCTAATTGATTTCTGTTAAGCATGAGAATAATCTTTAAATTAAATAAAAGTTTAATCAATGGAAATAGCTATACTTGCACTTGGATGTTTTTGGGGTCCTGAAATTAAATTCAGTAAAATTCCAGGAATTATTGAAACAGAAGTTGGTTACTGTGGAGGTAATAGTTCTATTACCACATATAAAGAGGTCTGTTCAGGAACAACTAATCATGCTGAGGTTGTTAAATTAACATTTGATCCAAAGCAGATCACCTATGAGGAAATATTAAATAAATTTTTTAATTTACATAATCCAACTACTTTAAATTCACAAGGACCTGATTTTGGAACACAATATAGAAGTGAAATTTTTTATAATGACGATAATCAAAAAAAAATTGCAAAAAAAGTTTTTGAAGAATTTAATAAAAAATTATCTGGTAAAGTAGTTACTAAAATATCTCCAACAACAAATTATTGTAGAGCAGAAGAATATCATCAAAAATATTTAGAAAAAAATTAGAATGATATTAGTTGATACCAGTTATTTAGAACAAAATATAAATAAGGTTAAAATTATAGATTGCTCATGGCATATGCCTCAAACTAAACGTAATGGTTTTGAAGAATATAAATTAAATCATATTCCAAATGCAATTTTTTTTGATCTAGATAAGAATTCAAAAATAGATACTGATTTGCCTCACATGTTAGTTAATAAAAAGAGTTGGGAAGAGATAGTATCTGAAATGGGTATACAAAATGATGATGAAATTATCATTTATGATAACTCTGATGTAATTAGTTCTTGTAGATGTTGGTATAATTTTATTTATTTTGGACACAATCCTAAGCTAGTTCACGTGTTGGATGGTGGATTTAAAAAATGGAATAATGAAAAAAAAATAACAACAAATCAAATAAGCAAAATAATAAAATCAAACTACAAAGCAGAAGAAAACATTAGCCTAGTTAAAGATAAAAACTTTATAGATAAAAATATTTCTACTGAAAAATTTAAAGTAATAGATGCAAGAAGTAGAGAAAGATTTAGTGGAAAAGTTCCAGAACCAAGACAGGGGCTTAGAAGTGGATCCATTCCTAAATCAACTTGCATTCCTTTTAATGAGCTAATAAATGAAGATCATACTTTTAAGACCAAATTAGAGATTTCGCAGATTTTTAAATCAAATTTAATTGAGATAAATAGTTCTAATGTTGTTTTTTCATGTGGATCAGGGGTTACTGCTTGCGTTTTGGCTCTAGCTTATTCCTTAATAAATGATAATTATATGCCAAATATTTATGACGGCTCATGGGCTGAATACGGAAAAATCTAAAAATGAAAAGATCTACTAAAATAACAAGCATTATATTAATTTTTTTCTTAATTATTATTTCAGTAATCGTTGCAAGAACAATGATTGGAAATCATTTTAAAAAGAAATTTAGCAAGAGACCACCTCCTGGTATTATTGTAAGCGTTGTAAGTGAAAGGGAATTTGCAAATAAAATAAACACTTTTGGTACAGCTACTCCTTCTCAAACTAAATCTTATAAAGTAGAAAAGTATGAAATTTTGTCACCAATAGAGTTTAATAAAAAATTAAAAAAAGGTGATGTAATTGCTCAATTAAAAAATAGAAATATTATTGCTCCATTTGATGGAGTTGTAGGAAAAAGAGATTTTTCAGAGGATTTGGAAGTTTCTAAAACATCTATATTAATAAATTTTGATGATGCATCTATAATTTATTCAGATGTCAACATACCAGAAATATTTGCTCCTTATGTAAAAGAGGGTCTACCTGTTGATGTAAAATTTTCTGGATATAAAGATAAAATATTCAAAGGATCAATTGACTCTGTTGCAAGCAGAATAAGTGAAGATACAAGATCACTTCAAACAAGAATTAAAATTGATAATTCAAATTTTGAAATTTTACCAGGATCACTTCTGGAATTTTCAATAAAATATAATGAAAGAAAATCACTTGGAATTCCAGATACGTCAATATTGGTCGAAGGTGAAAAATCTTATATTTTTAAAGTTTCAGATGACAATAAAACTCAAAAGATTGAAATTAAAACTGGAGATCGTCTAGAAGGTTTTATGGAAATTTACGAAGGGTTAAATACAGGTGAGAAGGTGGTCTCCGAAGGGCTAAAAAAAGTTAGACCAAATTCTGAAATAAAACCAATTATTAAATAATTATATGTTTATTACTGATGTTAGTATCCGAAGGCCAGTTGTTGCATGGGTAATGTCATTAATTTTAATAATATTTGGCGGATATGTTTTTTGGGAGCTTCCTGTAAGAGAATTACCAGATGGTATACAGCCTCCTGTAGTCCAAGTACAAGTAGACTATAAGTCTGCATCTGCAGAAATTATTGATCAAGAAATTACTCAAAAAATCGAAGATGTAATTGGAGGAGCTGAAGGAATTAAAAATATTGACTCTACTTCTCTTAATGGCAGAAGTAGAATTGATATCCAATTTAACACTGACATAGATCTAGATGATGCCGCTAATGATATTCGAGAAAGAGTTTCAAGAGTAGTTGATAATCTTCCCAGTGAAGCAGACGCACCTCAAATTTTAAAACAATCTGCAGGTTTTACGACAACCATGTGGGTTGCTCTTTCTTCGCCAACCTGGAATGACCTAGATTTAGGTGATTATGCTGAAAGGTACTTGGTTGATGTTTTTTCATCTATTCCTAATGTAGGAAGAATTTTAGTAGGAGGTCTAAGAGAATTAAGCGTTAGGGTTTGGATTGATCCAATAAAACTTGCTGCAAATAATCTTACCATACAGGAAGTTGAAGGCGCTTTAAGAAATGAAAATGTAAATTTACCAGCAGGTACATTGGAGGCAACCAATAAAGATTTAAATTTAAACATAGATAAATCTTATTCAAATATTGAAACCATTAAACAGCTACCAATTAAAAAAACAAAAGAAAAAGTAATTTTATTATCAGATGTTGCTAATATAGAATTTGGTCCTGTATCTGAAAAAACTCTTTTTACAGCTCAAAGAAAAAATGCATTAAATCTTAAAACTGTTGGAATAGGGATATATGCAAAAAGTGGTGCTTCAACAGTAGAGCTTTCAAAACAAGTTAAAAAAAAAATTTTAGAAGTTAATAAAAATTTACCTGAAGGTTTAAAACTAGAGATTGCTTTTGATAGAGCAACTTATGTTGGTACCGCAATTGAAGAAGTCTATAAAACTTTGGCTATTGCATTTGTACTAGTAGTAGCAATTATTTATCTGTTTTTAGGAACCTTTAAAGCAGTAATAGTTCCTGCAGTTGCTTTACCAGTTAGTTTGATAGGTTCGTTTCTTGGTTTATATTTATTTGGATTATCAATTAATATCTTTGTCTTACTAAGTTTTATACTAGCAATTGGAATAATTACTGATGACTCAGTAATTATGACAGATGCTATCTATACAAGAATTGAAAATGGTGAAACCCCGCTAGTTGCTGCCTACAAAGGATCTAAACAAATCACCTTTGCAATTGTTGCCACTACATTAATTCTAGTAGCAGTATTTTTACCATTAGTTTTCATTAAAGGTATAGCTGGTACGTTATTTAAAGAAACAGCTATTGCCCTTTCTTTTTCGATAGTTGTTTCTTCATTTGTAGCTTTAACCTTGTCGCCTATGCTAGCTAGCAAATATTTAGTAAAAAAACCAAAAAATAATTTTATAGTTGTTGGATTTGATAAAGCTTTTAAAAATTTTTCAGACTTCTATTTAGAAACTTTAAAATTTTGGATAAATAAAAAAAAAACTATTTCTTTTTTTATAATATTTATTTTAGCAGCATCATTTTTTTTATTTAACTACACAACTAAAGAACTTTTGCCTGATGAAGATAGAGGTTCATATCTAATCATTGGACAAACTGATGAAGGAAGCTCATTTGAATATACAAAAGATAAAGCTCAACAAATTGAGAATAGACTAATTCCATTGCTTGAAGCTGAAGATAGTCCTTATGAAAGATTAATCATGAGAGTTCCAGGATTTGGTAGATCAAGCACTACTTATAACAGCTTTATTATTATTGCTTTATTAGATGATTGGAAAAATAGAAAAAAGGATAGTCAAACTGTGATGAGAGAAGCTATAGGCAAAATAGTATCTTTACCTGAGACGCTAGCTTTTCCAATTTCTCCACAATCGATAAGGGTTTCAAGTTATAATAAACCTGTTCAAATGGTAATTTATGGAACAAGTTATGAAGAATTAGAAGCTATATCTAATGCAGTAATTAATAAACTCAGAAGTAATTCGAATCTATCAAGAATAGAAACAGATTATACAAGGAATAAACCGGAAGTTAAATTAATTACAAATAAAGTTAGAGCTAATGATTTAGGTGTTTCTACTGAAAGTATTGGGAAAACTCTTGAAACTTTATATGGAGGAAAAAGAGTAACCACATTTAATAATTTAGGGAGAGAATATCCAATTATTTTACAGCAATACTTATCTGATAGAAGAAATAAAGAAGATCTATCAAAAATTTATGTAAGATCAAATACTACAGGTAAATTAGTTTCAATTGTTAGTCTAGTAGATCTAAAAGAAGAAGGAACAGCTGAAGCTTTATCAAGATATAATAGGCAAAGAGCGGTGACAATTTCAGCAAATATAGAAGAAAATTATTCATTGGCTGAAGCAATAAAATACCTGGAAAATGTAATGGAGGAAGTTGCACCGACAAATCAAATTACTTGGAAAGGAGAGTCTGAAGAGCTTAAAGAAACTACAAATGAAATTTTTATCATTTTTGCACTTGCTCTTTTAACTGCTTATTTAGTAATGGCTGCAACATTTAATTCTTTTATTCACCCTTTTATAATAATTTTAACAGTACCATTGGCTATTTTTGGCGGACTTGTGTTTATTTTATTTTTGAATAGCTCAATTAATATTTTTTCTCAAATTGCACTAGTAATTTTAATTGGGGTTTCAACAAAAAATAGTATTTTGATTGTGGACTACGCTAACCAAATTAGAACAACAGGTAAAAAAATTGAAGATGCTGTTATAGAAGCTTGTAAGTTGAGAATTAGACCTATCATTATGACTTCTATAAGTACTATGATTGCAATGATCCCATTAGTAATTGGTAATATTGGGCCTGGTGCAGGTGAAGCTTCGCGACTAGCTGTTGGATCAACAATTTTAGGAGGTATGATTATTTCAACTTTCTTTACTCTTTATGTAACGCCAACTATGTATTTGACATTAGCCAGAAATACAAAAAGAATTGATGCAATTGATTTAGAGCTCAAGCAAGAACTTACTAAAAAATAATATATTTATTTGTAGATAGAGAATTACTACATTGAATAAGCTGCTTCTTATATAGATTTGCTTGCTTTTCAACGCGCTTCGCTAAGCGAATAATTTTTTTATTTTTTTTATAATTTTTATAATTTCCCCAACCCTCATGATAAGCAACATATTGATTAAAGGCATCGGTTTTTGGTATTTTTAAAATAGACTCTGTTTTATTTGTGTACCAACCTATAAAATCAACACTATCTTTAAATCTAGCCCTTGTAGCATATTTATTACCAGTCTCATTTTTATATTGTTGCCATGTGCCCTTTATAGCTTGAGAATATCCAAAAGAACTGGAGGGTCTTTTGTAAGGAATGACTTTAAATAATTTTTGTCTTGGAGGCTTTGCTAAACGATCAAAATCTGACTCCATTTTAATTATTGCTAACTGAATGTGTGCTGGAGTTCCCCACTTTTCTTCAGTGCTTTTTACATGTTTGTACCAAAAATATCTCTCATCAAAAATAGTGCAGCTATTAGAGGTGTTACTTGGAATTGATGAACAAGAAGTAAAAATAAAAAAAACTAATAAAATAAATTTATTTTTAGAAAATATATTAGGCATTAATTGATATAAACATTATAATCTTAAAAATCAAAAAATGAGTTTATTAATTTTAACCAGACACGGACAAAGTACCTGGAATTTAGAAAAAAAATTTACTGGATGGGTAGATGTTGACCTTACAGATCAAGGAAAATTAGAGGCTAAAAAGGCTGGTGAATTAATTAAAAATAACAAAATTACAATTGATCTTTATTATTCTTCTCTTCAGTTAAGGGCAAATAACACCCTAAAATTAATACAAGAAGTGCTCAAAGATAAAAAAAAATTTAAAAGAGCCTGGCAATTAAATGAAAGGCATTACGGAGCATTAACTGGATTAAACAAAGAGGAAATGAAAGAAAAAATTGGTGAAGATAAAGTTTATCAATTTAGGAGGTCTTGGGATTTAAGGCCTGATGAATTGAATAAAAATAGTCCTTACCATCCATTAAATATTGGAATTTATAATGAAGTTCCAAAAGAAAATATTCCAGACACAGAGTCTTTAAAAGATACTTATGAAAGAGTTGTGAAATATTATATGGAAGAAATAGAAAAAAATCTTTTAAATAACAATATTCTTATTTCTGCTCATGGAAATTCTATAAGAGCATTATGTAAATATCTTTTTAAATTAAATAATGACCAAATTTCTCAATTAGAAATTCCCACAGGAAATCCATTACTAATAAATTTAAATAAAGATAAACAAATTCAAGAATGTAAATATCTCGATGAGAGTAGAGCTAAAAGTCTTGTAGTTTTTTAAATATTTCTAAATTGGTAAGATGATAAAACTTTTTTTGGCTTTCTAAGCCATTTAGTTTCTCTAATTTCATTAAATCATCCCAAACTTTTGATATAGAAAAATTTTCAATACTAAAGCTTTTGAATAATTTTTTATTCAAAATTTGACAGCCTGTATAAATAAAATGATTATCAGCTTCTTTATAAATTTTACTATCTCTTAAAGTAAAATCTCCTTTTAAGTTTTTATCGAAACTTAATTTTTTGTTTACAAGAAAAAGTAAATTATCTAATTTTTTTAAAAAGAAAATTTTTTCCATATTTTTAATTTCCTCTAAATAATCCATATTCCAAATTGTATCAGGATTAAAAATTAAAAAATTTTCATCATCTGAATGGCTCATCATATGCAAAATTCCTCCACCAGTATTTAATATTTTTTTTCCATCATCAATAACTTTAATATTAAGATCAGAATGATTAGTTTTTATATAATCCGTAATTTTTTCCTTTAAATAAAAAGTATTTAATAAAATATTTTCAATACCTAGTTTTTTAATTAGATTAATGCATTTTTCTAAAACTGAAACATTATCAATTTTTAACAATGGTTTCGGAACATCAAGTGTGATTGGATTTAATCTTTTTCCATATCCCGCACAAAGAATTAAAGCTGTATTTATTTTCATTTTTTATTTTATTTGTTTTGGAAAATTAAATTTTAAAATTTCTTTTAATTTTTGAAAAATCTTATTTTGATTAATTCTTAAATTTATTAATTGCCAGGCATAAGGAATTAATTTTAAATAATTATTTTTTTTGTCTCTAACTGATAATCTTGTAAATATGCCTATAATTTTAAGATTTCTAAGTACTGATAAAATGGCAAAATCATTTTTAAATTTCTCTACATCTAATTTTAGGGTTTAATTTTAAATAATAATCTAATCATTCTATTTTTTTGATCAAGCGATGTTTTAAATCTTACATCATCTACTAATGAAGCTAGATCATAAGCAATGTTACCTATTAATGCATCTTGTGTATCAATTAAACCAAACTCATTTTTATCATACATTATGTTAGATACATGAAAGTCTCTATGAACAAAGGTGTCATTTTTAAACTTTAATGAATCAATTAATAACTTAATTTGTTTTTTTAAATTTAAATTTGTATTTAACAAATTTTTTTTATTCAATGCTTTTGGGGTATACCAATTACAAAATAATAATGCTTCTTTTAATAAAATTTTTTTAGAATATTTTTCTAAATGATAATCTTGATTTTTAAATGTCCTAACTTTTTTATCTTTAATTTTTTGAATTTTAATTAAAAGTTGGATAGTTTTTTTAAAAATAATTTGATGATTTTTTTTTTTTATTTTTAATATTTCAAAAACAGTTTTTTTTCCAAGATCATCAATTTCTATAAGCCCTTTAGAATATTTTTCAAAAAGAAGTTTTGGTGCAACAATATTGTTTTTTAATAGAATCTTATTTATCCCATCGTAGATTAGTAAGTTTTTTCTTTTTTCTTTATTAGCAAAAACAATTATAGAGGATCTATTATTTTTAGTTTTTCTAAAAAAAGTTCTAAATGATGCATCCCCTTTTATCTTTTTTGTATTTTTTAAATCAATCATTGATTAAATATTTAACCCTTTAATTACTAATGATCTTTTGTCTAAATTTTCATCATAATTAAAAAATAGTTCCACATGTTTATTAGATTTTGTATCTATTATTTGTGGCCATTCAATTAATGAAATTGAGTTCAAATTATCTTCAAAAATATTTAAATTTATTAGCTCTTCTTTTAATTTGATCCTGAAAAGATCATAATGTTTAATTGTTAAATCTCCTATTTGATATTCATTTAATATATTAAATGTAGGACTGGTAACTTCCGTAATATTAATGTTTTTATCTTTTTGTAATTTATTGATTAAATATCTAACGAATGTTGTTTTTCCGACTCCAATTTCACCATATAAAAATATTATTTGGTTTTTTTTTAATTGAGTTGAGATTTTTTCAGCTATATCTTTGGTAAGTATTTCAGTGGAAATATCAATTATGCCACTATTAGTAGCGATAGGCATCTGGCTTAAATGGACCCTCTACATCAACACTTATATAATCCGCTTGTTCTTTTGATAGTTTAGTGAGTTTAGCTCCTACTTTTTTTAGGTGTAATGTTGCAACTTTTTCATCTAAATGTTTTGGTAGTACATAAACTTTATTTTCATAATTTTTATGATTATTCCAAAGTTCTATTTGGGCTATAACTTGATTTGTAAAAGAAGCACTCATTACAAAGCTTGGATGACCTGTTGCACATCCTAAATTTACTAGTCTTCCCTCAGCTAAAAGGATAATTCTTTTTCCACTTGGAAGCTCTATTTCATGAACTTGTGGTTTTACTTCTGTCCATTTATAATTTCTTAACGCCTCAACTTGAATTTCATTATCAAAATGACCAATGTTACATAAAATTGCTCTATCTTTCATGTCCCTCATATGGTCTGCTGTAACAATATCTTTATTTCCTGTAGCAGTTACAACTATATCCGCTCTACTAATAGCTTCCTCCATTAAAACAACTTCGTAGCCTTCCATAGCTGCTTGTAATGCACATATAGGGTCTGCTTCTGTAACTAAAACTCTTGCTCCACTTTGTCTTAAAGATGCCGCACTACCTTTGCCTACATCACCAAATCCTGCTACGATAGCTATTTTACCAGACATCATTACATCAGTTGCTCTTCTAATTCCATCTACCAAACTTTCTCTACATCCATACAGGTTATCAAATTTTGATTTAGTAACAGAGTCATTAACATTTATAGCAGGTATCATTAAAGACTTATCTTTTTGCATTTTGTTCAATGCTTTAATTCCAGTCGTTGTTTCTTCTGAAACACCTCTCACCTCTTTTAATAACTCTTTATATTCTTTATGCATGATAGCTGTAAGATCTCCACCATCATCTAATAACATATTAGGTTTCCAATCAGGTTTTCCAATAATAGTTTGTTTGATACACCATAAATACTCTTCCTCTGTTTCGCCCTTCCAAGCATAAACAGGTATTCCAGCTTTTGCTATTGCTGAAGCAGCATGATCTTGTGTTGAGAAAATATTACAAGATGACCATCTAACATCAGCACCTAAATCCACTAGAGTTTCAATTAATACTGCAGTTTGGATAGTCATGTGAAGACAACCAATTATCTTGGCACCTTTTAAAGGTTTTTTTCCGGCATATTCTTCTCTTAATGCCATTAGGCCAGGCATTTCACTCTCAGCTATTGAGATTTCTTTTCTTCCAAAATCGGCTAACGATATATCTTTTACTTTAAAATCATCCATCGCAGGCTTTCTAACAACAAAGAGTTAATTAATCAATAAAAGTTTAAAGCTCAGGGAAAGTAATTTCAATTATAGCACCCTTATTATCGGATCTATTACTAGCTTTAATTTTTCCATCATGGACATCTACCAGGTTTTTAACAATATTTAACCCCAGCCCTGAATGTTCACCAAATTTATCAGGTCTATTGCTATAAAACCTATTAAAAATTTTACTCATATCCTTTTCTTTAAACCCTTCTCCTTCATCTACAATTTGCACAACAACTTTTTTATTTTGATTTTTAGAAATTTTTACTAAAATTTTTTTATTATCGTTACTAAAAGATATTGAATTATCTAACAAATTCGCAATTATTTGCTCAATTCTATTCTCAATGCCATTGATAAAATAATTTTTATTTTTATCATTTTCAAATGAGATCTCTATGTTTCTTTTGATATTATAAATACTATTATAATCATCTACTACTGATTGAATAATTGGCTGAATATCAATTTTTTTCATTTTTTCTTTACTCAAAGCAACTTCATCTTTGAGCATTTGAGAGTAATCTGTAATCAGTCTTTCAATTCTTAATACATCGTGACTTAATATATCAACTAATTTATTTCTTTGAGAAGAGTCAGTTGTATCTTTTAAAATCTCTGAGGCCCCTTTAAGAGAAGCTAATGGATTTCTAATTTCATGAACAAGATCTGTTGAGAAATTTTCTGCATGAGTAATACGTTTTTGTAGTTCATTTGTCATATCATCTAATGAATTTGACAATAAACCTAATTCATCATTTCTATTTTTTAAATTTTCAATACTAGTTTTCTCTCTACTTTTATCTTTAATTTTTTTGGTATAGCTAACTAAGTTTTGTATAGGTTTTAAAAAATATCTATTCAAAACAAAAGAGAAAATCAGAATTACAAATCCAACAGCAATCGCAGTTCTTAAAATAAAAGTTTCTCTCTCATCAATTGCAGCTTTTATGTCATTGGCATTTTCTGTAATTGCAATAAAGCCAACATTTGACCCATCGCGCATTACATTTTTAATAGTTGTTAACTTAAATTGGTTAAAATTATCTTGAGTAAAAGTAAATGGTTTTCCAAAGTCTTTTGAGTTTAAATAAATTCTCAAAATATCCTTCAATGAAACTGGTTCTTTTTCATCAATATTTATATCTTTTTTTTCAACTGTTTCTTGATTTTTTTGTTCATTTAGAATTTCAAGTTCAATAATATTCAATCTTGTTGAAAAAGATCTTGGATCAAGATCTAGAGTATCGGTATCACCCAATAAATTTAAATCGTTATCAAAAAATATTACTCTGTCTAAGTTTTGAAATATAAATCGTGTTGAAAATAAAAATTTTCTTACATCGTCTTCATTAAATGAAACATTTAATCTTAAAATATTATCAATAGTATTATTGATAACATTGATATGATTTGCTGATTTTTTTTTTATTAAATTTGGTTGCACCTCCTTTAAATAAAGAGCAGTAAATAAACCAATAACTGTAAAGAAAATAAAATTTATAAATAAAAATTTTTTTAATATAGAAAGATTTTTTAAAAATTTACTTAACATCAACTAACATTCCATCTATATCCACTACCGTATCTAGTTTCAATAGCTGAAAAATCAGGATCAACTTTTTTAAATTTTTTTCTAATTCTTTTTACATGGCTGTCAATTGTACGATCCTCAATATCTGTATCTTCTCTGTAAGCTATATCCATTAATTGAGCTCTTTCTTTGATTATTCCAGGTCTTTTAGCCAGTTCTTTTACAATTAAAAACTCTGTTGTCGTTAACTTGTCAGGTAATTGTTTTCCATTCCACTCACATTCAAGTTGAGATGGGTCTAATTTTAATTTTCCATGAGAAATTATACTTTTGTTTTCCTCAATAATATTATTCGAATCTTTTTTTCTTAATTGAACTCTAATTCTTTCGATTAATACTTTAATTGAAAAGCCTCCTGATTTTTTTACAAAATCATCTGCACCAAGTTTTAAACCAAGTAATTCATCAATTTCATCATCTTTTGAAGTTAAAAAAATTACCGGTAGGGCAGTTTTTTTTCTAAGTTTTTTAAGTAATTCTTCTCCATCCATTTTAGGCATTTTTATATCTATAACTGCTAAGTCAGGTGGAGTTCTGCTTAAACCAATTAGAGCACTTTCTCCATCAATATATGTTTGAACTTTAAATCCTTCTTTTTCTAGAGCTATACTTAAACTAGTAAGTATATTTCTATCATCATCTACTAAGGCAATAGTTTGTTTGTTCATCATGTTATATAAAAATACTAAAATGTTCTAAATTGGGCAACATCATTAAAACTAGTGAAGGGTACCCCAATTATCACCGATATTTATGTCAACAGTTAAAGGTGTTGAGAATGAATGATGCTCACTTTCACTTACGCTGGTCATCTCTTTCTTAATAATCTTTGTCATCTCATCTACTTCATTTTTAGGAACCTCAAATATCAACTCATCGTGGATTTGAAGTAACATTTTTGATTTTAATTTATTATTTTGATTTAAGTTTTTTTGTAACCTAATCATTGCAAGACGCATTATTTCTGAAGCAGAACCTTGTATCGGAGCATTAATTGCTGCTCTTTCTTGGAAATTTCTTACATTAAAGTTTTTATCATTAATTGCATTAAAATGAGATCTTCTACCAAAAATATTATTTACATAGCCAGATTTTCTACAAAATTTAATTGTTTCATCCATATAAATTTTAATTTCTGGAAATTTTGCAAAATATGCATTTAAAAATTCCTCTGCCTCATAATTAGATACATTAATTTGTTTAGCTAAACCATATTGTGAAATTCCATATATAATTCCAAAATTAATTGCTTTTGCTTTACGTCTTTGATCCTGATCAACTTTTTTAATATCTATATTAAATATTTGGCTAGCCGTTAAAGAATGAATATCTTCATTATTTTTAAATGCTTTTTTTAATTCTTTAACTCCAGCTAAATCAGCTAAAATTCTCATTTCAATTTGATTATAATCTGCAGATATTAAAGTATGATTTTTTTCTGCTATAAATGCTTTCCTAATATCTTTGCCATCTTCAGATTTAATGGGAATATTTTGTAAATTTGGATCACTTGATGCTAATCTTCCAGTAGTCGTTGCGGCCAATAAAAAAGAAGTGTGAACTCTTTTAGTTAAGGGATTTACATGTTCTGGGAGTGCATCAGAATATGTATTTTTTAATTTAGACACCTGTCTCCAGTCTAAAACTAATTGAGGAAATTTGTGACCCTTAAATGCCAAATCCTCTAAAACACTTGCACTAGTAGCAAATCCTCCTTTTTTAGTTTTTTTCAGTCCTGCTATTTTTAAATCATTATATATGATATCTCCCAGTTGTTTTGGGGATCCTATGTTAAAATCTTTTTTGGCAATTTTAAAAATTTCTTTTTCCAGTTTTTCAATTTTTTTTTCAAATTTTAAAGATAAAGATTTTAAGAAATTACTATCAATTTTTATTCCTCTCATTTCCATAAAAGCTAGAATTTCAATCATAGGCTTTTCAAAAATTTCATAAATATTAATCATTTTTTCTAATTTTAAATTTTTAATGAATTTTTTATATAACCTAAAGGTAATATCAGCATCTTCTGCAGCATAATCTTTAGCTTTATCAAGTTCTACATCACTAAAATTTATTTCTTTTTTTCCAGAACCCACCAAATCTTTGAATGCAATAGTTTTATGTCCTAAATGGATTTCAGATAAGGTGTCCATGTTATGCCTATTTTTTCCTGCATCCAAAACATAGGACATCAACATAGTATCTTCCATTGGAGAAATTGTAATTCCTTCTCTATATAAAATAATAAAATCAAATTTTATATTTTGACCGATTTTCTTTATACTTGGATCTTCTAATAAAGGTTTTAATTTTTCTAATACTTTTTTTTTATCTAAATTTTTATTAGATTTATGTCCTACAGGGATATAGCAAGCTTTACCTATTTTTGAACTTAAAGAAATTCCTACCAAATAAGCCTGATTGGGATCAACTGAACTTGTTTCGGTATCAATCGCAACTTCACCAACTTCCTCTGCTTCTTTAATCCATTCATCTAATTCATCAATTTCACTTATTAAAGAATAATTTTTTTTTGTAATCTGTTTTTGTTTTTCTTGAACTTCAATTTTTGAGCTTAAAAGATTAGGTTCACCATATGCAGAGATAGCAGAACTTAATAATCTATTAAATTCCATTTCTCTTAAAAATTTATAAAGTTTATCTTTATCAATTTCTTTTAATCTAAAATCTTCTAATTTTTGATTTATTGGAGCATCATGTTTTAAGGTCACTAGCTGCTTACTAATTAAAGCTTTATCTTTATTTTCAATAAGAGTTTCTCTTCTTTTATTCTGTTTAATTTCATGGGCTGATTTTAAAAGTTTTTCTAAAGTTCCATATTTATTGATAAGTTCTGCTGCTGTTTTTACTCCTATTCCTGGCACTCCAGGAACATTATCACTACTATCGCCTGCTAAAGCCTGTACATCAATAACCTTGCTTGCATCCACTCCAAATTTATTATGAATGTCGTCTTCATGAATAAATTTATTCTTCATCGGATCAAAAATCCGAACATTTTTTTTATATAATTGCATTAAATCTTTATCGGAAGAAACAATTGTTACCTTGGCGCCAAGGGTTAAAATTTCATCAACATAAGTGGCTATTAAATCATCTGCTTCATAATTGATTAACTCTACCGAAGGTAAGTTAAATGCTAAAACTGACTTTCTTATATATTCAAATTGTGGGGCCAGATCATCTGGGGCCTCGGAACGATTAGCCTTATAGTCACTATAAATTTCATTTCTAAAAGTTTTTCTAGCTGAGTCAAAAATTACAGCAAAATGAGTGGGTTTTTGTAAATTCTCGTTAGATTTAGAGTCCTCTAACAATTTGAACAACATGCTACAGAACCCACTTACCGCTCCAGTAGGAAGACCATCACTTTTTCTAGTTAGAGGGGGCAATGCATAATATGCTCTAAAAATATATCCTGAACCATCAATTAAATAAAAATGATCAGTTTTTTTAATATTAGTCATGAAATAATTTAAATACTATTTAGGTATTAACATCTATACTTCTTAAAATATACCATACTTAATTCAATTAATATAAAACTAGATTATCACAAAAAATAAGAGTATTATTAGTTATGGAGCTTATTAAACAAAATTCACAAATAAAAATATTTAAAAATTTAGCATTAATTTTTATTGGAACAATTGCACTAACAATTTCAGCAAAAATAAAAATTCCCTTTTACCCTGTACCAATGACAATGCAAACATTTATGGTAATGTTTATTGGTATAGCATTTGGTTATAAAATGGGTTTGGCAACTATATCTCTTTATCTTATTGAGGGAATAGCAGGTTTACCTGTATTTTCTAACTCACCTGAAAAAGGAGTTGGTCTTACATATTTTATGGGACCAACAATGGGTTATTTAATTGGTTTTTTAACTGCATGTTATTTTTCATCAAAAATAAATTTTAATGATAATTTTTTAAAAATATTAGCTAAACTTATTCTATCAGTATCAACTATTTATATCCTTGGAGTATTGTGGCTAGGAACTCTTATTGGATGGGATAAACCAATTATTCAATTAGGTGTTGTACCCTTTCTTTTAGCAGAGAGTTTTAAAATTATTTTATTAGCAATAATCACCAAAAAAATAATTAAATTTAGAAAATTTATTTAGGAGATCTTTTAGATAGAATTCTTTGAAGAGTTCTTCTATGCATTTTTAGTCTTCTTGCTGTCTCAGAAACATTTCTGTTACATAGCTCAAAAACCCTATGAATATGTTCCCATTTAACTCTATCAGCTGACATTGGGTTTTCAGGTGGTGCTGCCTTTTTGGAAGGATCAGCTAGAAGCGCTTTTTCAACATCATCTGCATCAGCAGGTTTAGCTAAATAATCTATCGCTCCTTCTTTAATAGCTGCAACAGCAGTTGGGATGTTTCCATAACCAGTTAGCATAATTATTCTGCTGGTTGCATTGGAAGATTGTATTTCTTTTACAACCTCTAGTCCGTTTCCATCTCCAAGTCTTAAATCTACAACAGCGAATCCTGGGCTCTTTGATTTAACTGATTCGATTCCTTTTTGTACACCCTCAGCTTGAAAAACTTCAAAACCTTTTTTTTCCATCGCTCTTGCAAGTCTCTCTCTAAATGGATTGTCATCATCTACAATAAGCAATGATTTATTATCAAAATCATTGATGTTTTTAAGTGTCGCTTGGTCTTTCATGTTATTCACATATGGTCATGAATTTAAATTATTCAACCGTTATTATTTACTTTACATTGGTATTCTATTGGCTTAATTGCATGAAAAATTGAAAGTTTTTTACAAGTTTTAAAAAGCTTTTTTTATTAAATTTTTTTTTGGAGGCATTATTAGTGCAAAAATTTAAATCGGTTGAAGAACTAATAAATCAACTGAAACCTGAAAAACCAGTTTACTGTATAAGAAAAAATTCTATTCAAACAGCTGTACATCACTTTAAAAAAAATTTTCCAGGTAAGATTTTATACGCTGTAAAAACGAATTCTCATCCTGATGTCATTCAAACAATAATTAAAAGTGGCATTGATCAATTTGATGTAGCATCAATTAATGAAATAAAATTAGTAAAACAATTTAGTTCAACAGTTAAATGTAGCTATATGCATACTGTAAAAAGTAGAGAAAGTATTGCTGAAGCATATTTCAATTATGGTATCAAAACATTTTCACTTGATACAAAAGATGAATTAATCAAAATAATTCAATCAACAAATAATGCTAATGATTTAGAATTATTTGTTAGATTAGCGGTATCAAATGAGCATGCAGAAATAGATTTATCAAAAAAATTTGGTGCACAAAATTCTGAAGCATTAGGATTATTAAGATTAGCAAAACAGTATGCGAGCAAAGTTGGCTTAAGCTTTCATGTTGGTTCACAATGTATGCATCCAATTTCTTACGCTAAAGGCATAAATGAAATTGGCAACATAATTAAAAAAACAAAAATTATACCAGATTACATAAATGTTGGTGGTGGTTTTCCTGCAATCTATCCTGACCTTGTACCACAAGCATTAGAAAATTATTTTTCTGAAATTAAAAATGGATTAGATAATTTAAAATTAGAAAAAATGCCTGAAGTAATTTGTGAGCCTGGAAGAGCTTTAGTTGCTGAAAGTGGCTCAACAATAGTAAGAATTAATTTAAGAAAAAAACAAAAGCTTTATATTAATGATGGAACATATGGAACTTTGTTTGATGCAGGAGCACCTAATATTGTTTTTCCATCTAGAATGATCAAAGATAGTTCAAACAAAATAATTTCAAAAAAATTAACTGCATTTGATTTTTATGGACCAACTTGTGACAGTATGGACTACATGAAAGGTCCTTTTTTACTTCCAAATAATATTAAAGAAAATGATTACATTGAATTAGGTCAACTAGGAGCTTATGGTTTAACTTTTAGAACTCAATTTAATGGTTTCTATTCTGATGAAATTTTTGAGGTAGAAGATCAACCTATTATGACCATGTATGATAAAGACATTAATAAAGCAATCTTGGTCGCTTAATGTCTGAAAATAAAAACTTAGGTCACAACAGTAAAAAAGATTTTCTCAAAAATCCTGTAGAACACATAGATATCACATCATTTGATTCAAGAACGATTATTTCAGCAATGGAAAAAATGTCTTTTGTATCTAGGGAAACTGCTAATGCCGCAAGTATTTATAATGAGATGCTAAAAGATAAAGAGTGTACTATTTTTTTAACTCTTGCAGGCTCAACTTCAGCAGCGGGCTGCATGAATATTTATAAAGATTTAGTTAAATACAATATGGTAGATGCTATTGTAGCAACTGGAGCATCTATAGTGGATATGGATTTTTTTGAAGCGCTAGGTTTTAAACATTATCAAGGGTCACAATTTCAGGATGATACAGAACTTAGAAAAAATTATATTGATAGAATATATGACACTTATATCGATGAAGATGAATTACAAATGTGTGATAAAAAAATATGTGACATAGCTGATACCCTAGAACCTAGAAGCTATACCTCAAGAGAATTTATTTGGGAAATGGGAAAATATCTAAAAGAAAATTCTAAAAAGAAAGATTCTTTGATTGAAACGGCTTATGATAACAATGTTCCAATTTTTTGTCCTGCTTTTACAGACTCAAGTGCTGGGTTTGGTTTAGTTATGCACCAAGAAAAAAACCCAAAAAATCATATGACGATAGATTCAATAAGAGAATTTAGAGAACTTACAGAAATTAAAATGCAATCTAAGGGCTCAGGTCTTTTCATGATCGGTGGTGGTGTTCCAAAAAACTTTATTCAGGATACAGTTATTTGTGCAGAACTTCTTGGTAAAGATGTAGAAATGCATAAATATGCAGTTCAAATTACTGTGGCCGACTCAAGAGATGGTGCGTGTAGTAGTTCAACTTTAAAGGAGGCTAGTTCTTGGGGAAAAGTGGATGTAACTAAAGAACAAATGGTTTTTGCTGAAGCTACAAGTGTTTTACCTTTAATTGCTAGTGACGCTTATCACAAAGGTGAATGGAAAAATAGATCTAGAAAAAATTTTGCTAAAATTTTCAGGTAAAAATTGAATTATCTTTCAAATAAAAATGGATTTCTCGGAATTGACAATGATGTCGATTTCAAAGAAAAAGTTGTTGTAGTACCTTTTGGCTTAGAAAAGACTGTCAGTTATGGTGGTGGAACCAGAAATGGTCCTAAAGAAATTATTAAAGCATCTCATCAGGTTGAACTTTATGATGAAGAATTAAATTGTGAGCCTTACAAAAAAATTGGGATTAAAACTTTAAAACCTTTTAAAATTGATAAAAATATCAACAAAGCTTTAAACAAAATGTCTAATATTAATGAAGAAATTCTTAATAAAAAACTTTTTCCTTTAACTTTTGGTGGTGAGCACTCAATAACACCAGGGTGCATTAGACCGTTTGCAAATAAATATAAAGATCTATGCTTATTGCATTTTGATGCACATGCAGATCTAAGAGAGAGCTATAATGGGGAAAAATTTTCTCATGCTTCAGCAATTAAAAGATGCCTTGATTTTCCAAATGTTTCTGTAATTTCATTTGGTATAAGAAATATATCAGAAAGTGAAATTCCCTTTTTAAAGAAAAACTCTTCAAGAATAGAAATATTTTGGGCAAAAGATAAAGCCAAATGGGATTTAAAAAAATTCAAAAAAATGATTAAAAATAAAACTGTTTATCTTACTTTTGATGTAGATGGTTTAGACTCAAGTATTATGCCTGCAACCGGAACTCCTGAGCCAGGAGGATTACTTTGGGATGAAACATTAAATATAATTAGAATTGCTGCAAAAAATTCAAAAATAGTTGGAGCTGATATTAATGAGCTATCTCCAATAAAAGGTTTCGACTCTTATAACTTTTTAGTAGCAAAATTAGCTTATAAAATTTTATCTTATAAATTTTTATATTAAGCTTTAATTGGTTTAATAAAATTTAATAAAATTCTAAAAGGAATTAACATCACCAAAGCAACAATAAATTTTACAGCTAGATCACCTAAAGATAGTGTTACCCAAGGCACCCCTGTTCCATAAAATGCGATTGAAAAGAAAATAAACGTATCAACTATTGAGCCAATTAATGAAGATGTTAACGGAGCAATAAACCACTCCTTTTTTCTTAGCTGATCAAAAATTTGTACATCTAATAACTGAGCAGTTATAAAAGCTATACCAGAACCTATAGCAATTCTTATTGATATCAAATCTCCAAAATTTGTTGAAAAAATTAGTGTAAATAAAATCCCTATTGTGAAACCTAAATAAACAATTTTTTTTGCAATAATTTTACCAAATGACCTGTTAGCTAAATCTGTTATTAAAAATGCAATTGGGTAACTAAATGCACCATAGGTAAGTATTTCATTCAATCCATAATGATTAATTGGAAACTGAACTAGATAGTTTGAAGCTAAAACAACCACACCCATCATAAATGACAGGGTAATCAATAATTTATTCATTACGCAGATTTAGTTGACGCTACTTTTTTAAATGGAGATTTAATTAATATACTTTTTTTTAGTTTCTTTAATCTTGGAGATAAATTTTTATTTTTTACTGTTTTTAAAAACTCATCAAAACTACCTTTTTTATCTACAGAACGAACACCAGCATTACTAACTTTTAGTTTTAGACTTCTTTTCAAAAGTTCACTTGTAAATTTTACTTTTTTTAAATTTGGTAAAAATCTTCTTTTAGTCTTGTTATTAGCATGACTGACATTATGACCCTTCATAGGGATTTTTCCGGTTAATTCACATTTTTTAGACATAATAACAGTGCCTATATAAGGTTAGATATTGATTGCGTCAAGTTTAATAGATTTATGATGACCTATTATTTCCAACAATTTCTCTAAAATTCTTAACCCCATCTTTAATTAATAATTCTTTGAGCTCTTTTTTTATAATACTCACTATATTTGGACCTTGATAAACCATCCCAGTATAAAGTTGGAGATAATCGGCACCAGCTAATAATTTATCATATGCACTTTTACCAGAGTCAATACCGCCTACTCCAATAATTTTAATTTTACCCTTTAGCAAATTATAGAATTTATTAATAACTAAATTAGATTTCTTTTCTATGGGCTTACCTGATAGACCACCTTTTTGATGTTTTTGAATATCTATTAAATTTTCTCTAGTTGAGTCTGAAGTATTAGAAATTACAGCAGCATCAATATTATTTTCTAAAAGAATACCAGAAATTTCATTTATCTGGTTGTCATTTACATCAGGTGAAATTTTTACTGCTATTGGAATTTTTGATTTAAGTTTTTGTTTCTCCAAAATTATAGATTTAAGTAAATCATTTAACTTTGTTTGCTCATGTAAATTTCTTAGGTTTTCCGTATTAGGTGATGAAATATTAATTGTGATATAGTCAGCATATTCATGAAAAGTATTCAATCCAATTAAATAATCATTAATTCTATCTTTAGTATCTTTGTTGGGACCAATATTTATACCAAGAAGTCCTTGTTTAGGATTACTCTTAATTCTATTTAAAACATTTTTTGTACCTTGATTATTAAATCCTAGTCTATTAATCAGTGCTTTATCATCGACTAACCTAAATACTCTGGGTTTTGGATTACCATATTGTTCTAATGGTGTTATTGTACCAACTTCAACAAAACCAAATCCAATTTTAAATAAAGGATTATAAACTTCAGCATTCTTATCAAAACCAGCAGCTATACCAATTGGATTTTCAATTTCTTTTTTAAAAAGCTCTGTTTTAAAAATTGGATCATTTTTATTAGTATCAAAAACATTTGATATTAGATTTAGTTTAAGAGATTTAATTGCAAGATTATGTGCTGTTTCAGGGTCAAATTTGAAAATAAGTGGTCTAAGTTTTGAAAACATTATTTAAGCTTACTTAGAATTAATTCCTTTGTTTCATTTACTCCAAAAAAACTTATAAAAAATCCCATTCGAGGTCCATTTTCATCACCAAATACAACTTCATAAATCAACTTAAACCAATCTCTTAAATTTTCAGCATAACCATTTTCTTTACCAGTCGAATATATTAATGTTTGAATTTCCTCTGGGCTCATTTGTTCATTACATGTATTGAGAGTATTAACTAATGCGGCTAAAGCTTTTCTCTCTTGTTCATCTGGCATTTTATATTTTTTTTGAGATTTTATTACGTCATTAAAATATTTAATAGCATAACCAACTAGTGCATCAAAAATTGGGGAATTCTTTTCAGAAATATTAGGGTTATATTTTTTCACAAATTTCCATAACAGTTCTTTGCTATCAGCATTGCTAGTTTCAACAAGGTTTAACAACATAGAGAAGGTCATTATAGAGTCTTCTTGTGGGATCTGTCCGTTGTGAACATGCCAGACTGGATTCATTAACAATTGCAATTCATCTTGCTTTTTTGCTTTTTCAATACAATCCAAATACTCATCTACTGCTTTGGGTACAATTTCTTTATAAAGTTTCTTGGCCCTTTTTGGATTTTGATACATATATAGAGAAAGACTTTCGGGTGATGCATAGGTTAACCATTGATCTATAGTTATGCCATTTCCTTTTGATTTGGATATTTTTTCACCCTTTTCATCTAAAAAAAGCTCATAAGCAAAACCAGAAGGATTTTTTTTTCCTATCAAATTAATTATTTTTGAAGATAAAATTGCACTTTCAATTAAGTCTTTTCCATACATTTCAAAATCTACATCCAGTGCATACCATCTCATTGCCCAATCTACTTTCCATTGTAATTTACAGTGACCATCTAAAATGCTTGCTTCTAATTTTTTTCCATTATTATCAAAAACTACTTTTGAATTATTTTTATCAATCTCTAATACTGGAATTTCTAATACATGTCCTGTTTCAGGGCATATTGGTAAAAAGGGGCTATAAGTTCTTTGTCTATCTTTTCCAAGAGTTGGTAGTATTATGTTCATAACCCCATCATAATTTTCTAAAATAATTTGAAGTGTAGGATTAAAATAACCACTTTTATATAATGAGGTTGAGCTTTTAAAATTATATCTAAAGTTAAAACTATTCAAAAAATTTTTCAACATTTCGTTATTGTGCTCACCAAAACTATTATATTTATTAAATGGATCAGGAACCTGAGTTAATGGTTTGTGTAAGTTGGCATTTAATAATTCCTGATTAGGAACATTGTCGGGCACTTTCCTCAATCCATCCATATCATCTGAAAATGTAATTATTTCTGTTGGAAGATCGGTTAATTGATTTAATGCATTTACCATCATAGAAGTTCTTGCAACTTCTCCAAAGGTACCAATATGAGGTAAACCACTTGGTCCATAACCGGTCTGTAGAGTTATTTTACCTTTTTTTTCTATAAAAGATTTTCTCTCACGAAGCATTTTTTTTGCTTCTACAAAAGGCCAGGCACTTGTTTTGTCTAAATTTTCTTTTTTAATCATGAATAACTTCTAAAAAATCTTAAATTAATGATTTTATTAATTCTTATAGAGTTGAAATTTATTTACCATAAAATAATGTTCTTTCAAAATGTCTAATTATAAAACAGTTTTTTTTACACTGGGTATTTTGCAAATTATTTTGGGGGCCTCCATGTTTCTCCCAATAATTATACAACTAATTTATTCAGAAATAGACTCCTCTTTTTTTGGTGCATCAATCATTACAATTATTTTTGGAACTTTATTTTTTTTATCTAATTTAGATCATGATAAAAAGTTAAATTTACAGCAAGCTTTTTTATTAACTGCTTTATCCTGGTTGAGTATTGCAATTTTTGGATCATTGCCTTTTATTTTTTCAAATCTAAATTTATCATTCACAGACTCTTTTTTTGAAAGTATGTCTGGGATCACAACTACAGGCTCAACTATATTGTCTAATTTAGAAATAACACCAAAAAGTATATTACTTTGGCGTGCAATACTCCAGTGGCTTGGGGGAATTGGAATTATTGTAATGGCCATCACTTTAATGCCAATAATGAACGTCGGAGGTATGCAATTATTTAAAATATCTAGCAACGACTCCTCTGAAAAAATTCTTCCAAAATCTAAAGAGATTGCCCTAAGACTAATTTATATTTACTCATCACTAACAATCTTGTGTGCCTTAACCTATTGGATTTTTGGAATGAGTATTTTTGATAGTTTAACTCACTCTATGACAACAATAGCTACAGGTGGATTTTCTAACTATAACGAGTCTATTGGTTATTTTAATAGTATCCCAATTGAAATTTCCTCTATGTTATTTATAATCCTCGGTAGCTTACCTTTCATTGTCTACATTAAATTTATAAATGGTAATAAAAAAATATTTACCTCAGACATTCAAATTAGAACATTTATAAAAATTATTTTAATAGCTATTACTATTTTATCGATTTATTTAATTTTTTACGATGGAACAAAATTTAATTTAAGATCTATTTTTTTTAATGTTATTTCAATTCTTACAGGTACGGGATACGTAAATGCAGAATTTGATGGTTGGGGTAGTTTTGCTTTAGTGTTATTTTTAGCTTTAATGTTTATTGGAGGATGTGCAGGATCTACAACTTGTGGAATAAAAATATTTAGAATTCAAATATTATACCTTTTTATCTCCAACCAACTTAAAAAAATTATTTATCCTAAAGGAGTATTTGTTATGAAATATGACAAAAATGTTATTGATAACAAATTTATTTCCTCAATAATTTCATTCATATATCTTTATTTTGTAATATTTTTTATTTTAGCAGCATTATTATCTTTAACTGGTCTAGATTTTGTAACAGCCATTTCTGGTGCTGCGACCTCAATTTCGAATGTTGGTCCTGGATTGGGTAACATAATTGGTCCAAATGGAAATTTTTCAACTTTGCCTGATATTTCTAAATGGATACTAACCCTTGGAATGATTTTAGGTAGACTTGAGTTGTTTGCTATTTTAGTATTATTTTTACCATCATTTTGGAGAAATTAGTTTGATTGAAATAAAAAAACAATCCTTATCAGAAACCTTTTCAATATATTTTGATATTAGAATGTTAAAAATTCTATTGCTTGGTGCTATATCGGGGTTCCCTTGGGTTCTTATTGGAAGTAGTCTTAGTTTGTGGTTAAAGGAAGATGGTTTAAGTAGATCAACTATTGGATGGGCAGGATTAATATTTGGTGTTTATGCATTTAACTACTTATGGGCACCATTAATAGATAGAATACAAATTCCTATACTTACCAAAAAAATTGGACATCGAAGAGCTTGGATTGTTTTAATGCAATCTTTAATTTTAATTTGTCTTGTTCTTTGGAGTATTCTTAACCCAACACAAAATTTAGCTATGGTGATCACTGTTGGATTGTTCATTGCAATTGCCTCAGCAACACAAGATATAACTGTTGATGCATTAAGAATTGAACAGATTGGTGAGCATGAAGGAAAATCAATGGCAGCAGGTGCTGCTATGGCTGTAGTCGGCTGGTGGAGTGGTTATAAATTAGGAGGTGTCATTTCATTATTTTCAGCAGAATATCTTCAAAATTTAGGGTTTGAAAATTATTGGCAACTTACTTTTTTAATACTTGGTGTTCTAGTAATACTAATGAATATTGGTTTAATGTTTATTTCAGAAGGCGGCTCCGAAGAAAGAAAAAAGAAACAAAAAGAAGACGACATGCTAATTTCAAATAAATTTAATTCTAAAAATATATTTACAGATTTACTTACATGGATTGGTGGCACTGTAAGTGGTCCTATAGTTAGTTTTTTTAAAAAGAATGGTTTTAAAATTGCATTAGCAATTTTAGGATTTGTGTTTCTTTTTAAAGTTGGTGAGGCATTTTTAGGAAGAATGTCTATAATTTTTTATAAAGAGATTGGTTTTAGCAAAAGTGATATAGCTATTTATTCAAAAACCCTTGGATGGGTTACTACAGTAATATTCACATTACTTGGTGGATTATTTGTAATTAGATCGGGTGTTTTAAAGGCAATGTTTCTTGCTGGCATACTGATGGCAAGCACCAACTTATTGTTCACACTATTAGCATGGAGTGATAAATCAGAAATACTTTTTGCAATAGCTGTTATATTTGATGATATAGCCGCAGCATTTGCAACGGTTGCTTTTGTTGCTTTTATTTCATTATTAGTTGATAGAGCATATACTGCTACCCAGTATGCACTTTTGGCTTCAATCGGAACTGCAGGAAGAACTACACTAGCTTCATCTTCTGGTGCATTGGTAGACTGGCTAAATGGGGATTGGGGGATATTTTTTATCTTAACTGCTATAATGGTTATTCCATCATTGATTATTTTATGGGTAATAAAAAATAAGTTAAAATTAAGTGAAAAATAATTTTTATTTTAATAAAAGTTTAGCGAATATACACTCTAAACCTTCATCTAAGTCTGAGGTCATTTCACAAATTCTATATGGTGAAAAATTTTTAGTTATAAAAAAAATAAAAAACTGGATCAAAATAAAAGCATTATACGATAATTATATTGGATTTATTAAGCTAGATAAATTTCAAGATAAATTTAGTCCTAAATACAAAATATTTAAAATCAAATCACATGTATATAAAAAAAGTAAAAATAAATTTTTAAAAACTGGCAAGTATTTATTTTTTAGTAGTGGTATTTCAATTTTAAATGAAAGCGAAAATTATTTTGAATTTGAAAAAAATCAGTGGATAAAAAAAAAAGATACAAAGCAAATAAACTTTAAGGATGAAAACTTTATAAAAATTTTTAAACAATTTTTAAATACAAAATATCTATGGGGAGGTAAATCATGTGATGGAATTGATTGTTCTGCTCTTTTACAAATATACTTTAAATTTAATAATAAATTTTTTCCACGGGATACCAAGGATCAAATTAGGTATTGTAGAAAAAATAATAGAGATGAATTAAAAAAAGGAGATATTATTTTTTGGAAGGGACATGTTGGAATATGCATTAATAATAAAAATTTTATTCATGCTTATGGTCCAAGAAAAAAAGTATTGATTATGCCTACCCAAAAGACAATTAAATTAATAGAAAAAACCGCAAAACTAGAAATAAAAAAAGTCAGTAATATTTATTCTTACTAACTTCTTCCAAAATCAGGTTTATTTATATCTTGTTTAAGTTTAATTATCTTTTTTCTTACACTTTTAGTTTGCTTAAGTTTTTTCAATATAGAATTATTATTTTTTATTTTAATATCATTTTTAAATTCATTTAAATTTTTTATAAACAAATCTATTGCTTTAATAACATTATCTTTATTATTGAAAAAAATATCTCTCCACATAATTTCATTTGATGCAGCAATTCTAGAAAAATCCCTTAAACCACCAGCACTAAATTTGATTAAACTATATTTTTGTTTTTTTTCAAAATCTTGAGCTGATTTTACAAGATTATAAGCAATTAGATGTGGTAAATGACTAGTGATTGAAAATATTTTATCATGTTTTTCAGACGTCATTATCGCTACTTTTGATCCAAGTTTTTTCCAGAAGTTATCTAATAATTTTAAATGCTCTAATTTTGAATTTTTATCTTTGATTAAAATCGCCCATCTATCCATAAATAGATCTGCTTTTCCATGTTCAGGGCCACTCACTTCAGAGCCTGCTATAGGATGGCTGGAAAGCCAATTGGCACTTTTTTTTAAATATTTTTTTACAATTTTAGAGGACTCTAGTTTTGATGAACCAACATCAGTAATTAAATTTTTAGCAGTTAAATATTTATTCATTTTTAAAACTATTTTTTTATATTCACTCATAGGGGTACATAAAATGATGAGATCAGAATTTGTAACTGCAAACTTAAAATCATCAACAACTTCACAAGATAGTTTAAGTTTTTTTATTTTATTTAAATTTGATTTAGATTTTTCATAAACAAAAATTTTTTTTGATATATTTTTTTTCACTAAGGCTCTAAGTAAAGATGAACCTAATAAACCACATCCAATAATAAAAATATTTTTCATTTTTTTATCTAAATATATCTTTTACTGATTTTAAAAAACTTAAATTTTCTTTTTGAGAACCTATACTTAATCTTAAATGATTTTTTATTTTATACCCTTCTTCTGTAGATCTAATTATTATACCTTTTTGTTTCAATTTTTCATAAAATTGTTTTGCAGAAATTTTACATTTTTTAAAACTAAGTAATAAAAAATTAGTATTAATTTCATTTGAAAAAATTTGGTATTGCTCTAAAAATTTTTTAATTTTTTTCCCATTAATTAAATTAAATTTTATAGATTTAGCTATAAATTTTTTATCTTTTAAAGCTTCAATTGCTGCTGCTTGTGCTATTTGACTAACATTGAATGGAGGTTTAATTGAATTTAAAGCATTAATTATTTTTATTGAACCATAGCCCCACCCTACTCTAAGTGAAGCTAGACCATAAATTTTAGAGAAAGTTCTCAAGATAAAGACATTTTCTTTATTTTTAAATAAATCAAGTGCTGAAATATAATCTGATGATGTCGTATATTCATGATAAGCATCATCAATTACTAGTAAAATATTTTGATTTAATTTATTTCTTAAATTTATTAATTCAGATTTTGTCAAATAAGTACCAGTTGGATTATTGGGATTAGCAATAAACACAATTTTTGTTTTTTTAGTAACTTTTTTTAGAATTTCAGAAATTGAAACCTTGAAATTATTTTCCTTTGAAAAAATAACTTTTGCACCAACAATTTGTGCATAAATTCGATACATTAAAAAGCTAAACTCTGGAACAATTACTTCATCTTTGTTATTTAAATATAAATTACAAATCATTTGAATAACTTCATCAGAACCGGCTCCACATATAATTTTATTAAAATTACAATTATAAGCTTTTGCAATTTGTTTTCTTAAATCAATGGATTTGCTATCTGGATATCTAGAAAGTTCTAGTTTTTTAGTTAATAAAAGTTTTTTAACTCTATTGCTGGTTCCTAAAGCAGACTCATTTGCAGACAACTTTATAACATTTTTAATCTTATTAATTTTAGATTTGCCAGGCTTATAAGGTTCGATTGAAAACTGTTTAAATTTTGGTATTGGCATTTTTATATTTTTAATCTTTATAAATAAATTATTATTTATTTATACTGAATATGTATATTCTTTAAAAAAAATTGACATACTAAATAACTTCTAGTACAAAATTTATGCGCTGATTTATCTGAATTGCGAGCGCTATAAAAAAACCGCTAAATAAGTTTTTTTTCTCACAATTCAAATCACAGCCTATTAGTTATGAATATTAAAAAGAATATTAAAAGTCTGTTAATAGAAAAACCATTAAAATTAGATTGTGGTAAAACAATTAGTAATTTTCCATTAGCTTATGAAACTTATGGCACGCTTAATGAAAATAAAGATAATGCTATTTTGATATTTCATGCTTTAACTGGTGATCAATTTGTGGCAGGAATTAATCCTGTAACTAATAAAGATGGTTGGTGGAATTTCGCAGTTGGTCCAGGCAAAGCTATTGATACTGATAAATTCTTTATAATTTGTGCTAATGTAATTGGTGGGTGCATGGGATCTTTTGGACCAAGCGAAATAGATCCTGGTACTAATCAAATTTATGGAACTGATTTTCCAGTTATTACTATTAATGACATGGTAAATGCTCAAATTAATTTAGTCGATTATTTTGGGATAGAAAAACTTTTTTCTGTTATTGGTGGTTCAATGGGAGGTATGCAAGTTTTGCAATTTGTAAGTAATTTTCCCGATAAGTCTAAAACTGCTATACCAATAGCCTGCACGTCTAGTCACTCAGCTCAAAATATAGCTTTTAATGAGCTAGGTAGACAAGCTATAGCATCAGACTCAAATTGGTGTGATGGTAATTATATTTCTAAAAATTCAAACCCCAATAAAGGTTTAGCAGTCGCTAGAATGGCAGCTCATATTACTTACTTATCAAAAAAAGGGTTACAAGAAAAATTTGGAAGAAAATTGCAGGAGCGAGATGATTTAAAATTTGGTTTTGATGCTGATTTTCAAATAGAAAGTTATTTAAGATATCAAGGTTCAGTATTTGTGGATAGATTTGATGCTAATAGCTATTTATACATTACCAGGGCAATGGATTACTTTGATCTATCAAGGAATTTTGAAGGAAATTTATCGAAAGCTTTTAAGAATACTAAAACAAAATTTTTTATAATTTCGTTTACTTCAGATTGGCTTTACCCCACTCAAGAAAACAAAGAGATTGTAATTGCCTTAAATGCAATTGGAGCAGATGTTGGATTTGTTGAAATTGAATCAGATAAAGGTCACGACTCATTTTTATTAGATGTCCCTGAGTTTTTAAAAGCATTAAAAAATTTTATAGAAAAATCCTATTAAAATGAAACATGAATTTAAAATTATCGCTGACTTAATTGAAAACAATAGTAGAGTGATTGATGTGGGATGTGGTGATGGAGTTTTAATGGATTTCCTAAAAAAAAATAAAAATATAGATGTTAGAGGTTTAGAGCTTTCAAAAGAAAAAGTTCAAAAATGCATATCAAAAGGCTTAACTGTAATTGAAGGGAATGCAGAAAGTGATTTGCAACAGTTTCCCAATCATTCATTTGATTATGCTATCTTAAGTCAAACTCTACAAGCTTTTCTAAATCCTGAAATTGTAATTAATGAACTTTTAAGAGTTGGTAAGAAAGCCATAGTCACTATTCCAAACTTTGGGTACTGGAAAGTAAGATTTCATTTACTTTTTAGAGGAACAATGCCAATAACAGAAACACTGCCAGATCAATGGTACAATACTGCTAATTTACATATGTGCACTATCAAAGATTTTTTTAATTTTTCTAAAGAAAAAAATTTTAAAATAAAAAATTCCTTAGCCCTTAGTAAAGAAGAGGTGTCAATAATCAAAACTTCAAATTTAAATTTTAAAAATTTTGTTGCTGATCTTGGAATATTTATTATAGAAAAATAAAAATGAAAGTTGAGATCATTTCATGTTTACAAGATAATTATAGCTACTTAATAATAGATGAAAATCAAAAAATAGCTTGTGCTGTTGATCCAAGTGAGTCACAACCAATATCAAACTTTATTGACCAAAATAATATCAAACTAAAATATATTTTAAATACTCATCATCATTATGATCATGTTGGAGGAAATAACGAATTAAAAAAAAAATATAATTGTAAAATTATAGGATTCAGAGGTGATAAAAATAGAATTCCAGAAATAGATATTATGGTTGATGATAATGAAATTTGGAAGTCAGACAACTTTCAATCAAAAATTATTCATATACCTGGACATACAAGTGGCCATATTTGCTATTATTTTTTTAACGAAAAAATTATTTTTACTGGTGATACTTTATTTTCATTAGGTTGTGGAAGAATATTTGAAGGAACTTATAATCAAATGTTTAACTCTCTAAATAAATTAAAAAAATTGCCACAAGAAATTAAAATTTACTGTGGTCATGAATACACTTTAAAAAATTCAGAATTTTGTTTGAAATATGATCCAGATAATTTGTTGCTTAAAAAAAAGATTATTGAGATTAAATCTAGATTAAATAAAAACCTTCCTACGCTTCCTTCGACTATAAAAGATGAGTTGGAGTGCAATATATTTCTAAAAGCAAAAGACTTAGAAAATTTCTCAAAATTGCGAGATTTAAAGGATAATTTCTAACTTATTCGGCTTGACTAAAACCTTACTCGGACTATATTGCTGTTACAAAATTTAAGAATATCATTATGTCATACGCAGTAATACAAACAGGTGGAAAGCAGTATAAAGTAAAATCTGGAGAAATCCTTAAGATTGAAAAATTAGCAGACTCAAAGCCTGATACAAAAGTAGAATTCAAAGAAATCTTAGCTTATGGTGATGACAAAACTATAGAGATTGGAGCTCCAACTGTAGAAGGAGCAAAAGTTGAGGCAGATTTAATAAAAAATAGTAAAAATAGAACTATTTTAATCTTTAAGAAAAGAAGAAGACAAAACTCAAGAAGAAAAAATGGTCATAGACAAGAATATTCTTTAATAAGAATTAGTAAAATTTTTGCAAAAGATGGAAAGCTACTTTCTGAAGCAGAAAAAATTTCTAAGCCGGCTAAAGCTGAAGAAACAAAAGAAGTAGCAGGAAAATAACTAGGTAACTTATGGCAACAAAAAAAGCAGGTGGATCATCTAGAAACGGCCGAGATAGTGCTGGTAGAAGACTTGGTGTAAAAAAATACGGTGGAGAAACTGTAATTCCTGGAAATATAATAGTTAGACAAAGAGGAACAAAAATTTTCCCTGGAGAAAATGTTGGGATGGGAAAAGATCACTCAATTTTTTCAGTAGTAAAAGGCAAAGTAGTATTTAAAAAATCTAAATCAGATAGAACTTTCGTTTCAGTAAAACCCAATTAATAGTACAACTTAAAAGTTGTTGTTGTATTATGAAATTCTTAGATCAAGTCAAAATTTATATTAAAGCCGGAAATGGTGGAGATGGCTCTCCAAGCTTTAGAAGAGAAAAATTTATTGAATATGGTGGCCCAGATGGTGGGGATGGAGGCAAAGGTGGTTCAGTAATTTTAAGATCTGAACAAAATCTTAATACATTAATCGATTATAGATATCAGCAACATCATAAGGCAGGACGAGGTGAAAATGGATCTGGTCAAAATAGAACTGGAAAAGGTGGAGAGGATCTAATTTTAAAAGTACCTATTGGTACACAAGTATTTGAAGAAGATAATAAAACTCTAATCTATGATTTTAATAAAGTTGGTGAAGAATTTGTAGCAGCTGCTGGTGGTAAAGGTGGTTTAGGAAATACAAGATTTAAAAGCTCAACTAATAGAGCTCCAAAAAAATTTACCAAAGGTTCTAAAGGAGAAGAGTTTATAATTTGGTTACAATTAAAAACTATTGCAGATATTGGAATAATTGGTTTACCAAATGCAGGAAAATCTAGTTTGTTAGCTGCGATTACTAATGCAAGCCCTAAAATAGCAAATTATAAATTTACAACACTTAATCCAAATCTTGGTGTTGCATCTTATGATGATAAAGAAATCACGCTTGCAGATATACCTGGGCTAGTTGAGGGTGCTCATGAAGGTGTTGGCTTGGGAATTCAATTCTTAAAACATATCGAAAGGTGTAAGTCTTTGCTACATTTAATAGATATAACAAATGAAGATTTAAATAATTCATATAATCAAGTAAAAACTGAGCTAAGCAACTACAGCCCAGATCTTTTAAAAAAAAAAGAATTAATTGTGTTAAATAAAATTGACCTAGTAGATGAAGAAATGGTCCAAGAAATTATTGAGGAATTTTCAAAAGATAAAAATGTAGAGATTATAACTTTAACAACATTTGACAAAGATTCTGTGTCTAAAATTAAATCCAAATTGATTTCATATGCAGCTTAAAGACTCTAAAATTACAGTAATAAAAATTGGTTCGTCATTATTAGTTGATGAAAATAAAATAATTAGAAAAAAATGGCTATCAAGTTTTGCAGAAGATATCCAAAAACTTAAATCAAAAAATCAAAAAGTAATAATTGTTAGTTCTGGAGCTATTGCTCTTGGATGTATAAAAATGAATATTAGCAAAAAAAATCTAAAATTAGATAAAAGTCAAGCAATTGCATCAATTGGACAGATTGAACTAATGAATTTATTTTCCCAAACTTTTGAAAAACACAATCTAAATATTTCACAAATACTACTTACCCTTGAGGATACAGAAGAAAGAAGAAGATCTCTTAATGCTAAAAGAACTTTTGAAAATCTTTTTGATTTAAATTTTATTCCTATCGTTAACGAAAATGACACAATAGCAACTAGTGAGATCAAATATGGAGATAACGATAGATTAGCATCTAGAGTTGCTCAAATAACTAATGCTGATACTTTGGTATTATTATCAGACGTAAATGGTCTATATGATAAAAATCCTAAAATCCACAAAGATGCTAAACTTATTAAAAAAATTAATGATTTAAATAATCACTTAAAAAAAATAGATATTAAAGGTGTTAACGAATATGGCAGTGGGGGCATGCTTACAAAAATAGAAGCTGCAAAAATTTGTCAACTATCAGGATGCTCGATGGTAATAGCTAATGGATTATATTTAAATCCAATTACAGAAATAATTAAAAAAAATAATTGTACTTGGTTTTTGCCTAAAGTATCTAAATTGGATGCTCGAAAGAAATGGATTATTAGCTCTATCTCCCCTAAAGGAGAGTTGATAATTGATGATGGTGCCAAGAAAGCCCTCAAAAATGGTAAAAGTTTATTAGCTGCAGGAATAAAGAACGTTTCTGGAAAATTTAAAAAAGGTGATCATATTAAAATCATTGATAAAAATAATAAAGAATTTGCAAGAGGATTAAGTTCTTTTTCTTCTGAAGAAATAAATAAAATTTTAGGCCGACATTCAAAAGATATTGAAAAAATTTTAGGATATATATCTAAGTCTGAAGTTGTACATAAAGATGATATGGTAAAAATTAAATGAAAAAATTAATCTATATTGGTAAAAATGCAAAAAAAGCAGCAAGTATAGAAATTAGTGCGAAAGAAAAAAATAGAGTCTTAAGCGATTACTGTAAAATTATATTAAAAAATAAAGAATTAATAATCAAAGAAAACTCAAAAGATATAGGCCTAGCTGTTAAAAAAAATTTAGCAGAAAATTTAATAAATAGATTAATTCTTAATGAAAAAAAAATATTAGATATAGTTAAATCTTTAAATGAAATCATTAAACTTAAAGATCCAACAGATTTAATTCTTGAAAAATGGACAAGACCGAACGGTCTTAGTATATCTAAAGTTACAATTCCAATAGGTGTAATAGGTGTTATCTATGAAAGTAGACCTAATGTTACATGTGATGTTGCGGCTTTATGTTTTAAATCAGGAAATCCAGTAATTTTAAAGGGTGGTTCTGAAGCTTTAAACTCAAATAAAATATTATCTAAATTTTTTAGAACTGCTTTGAAACAAAATCGAATAAATGAAAATTTTATTCAATTAATTGAAACAAAAGATAGAAGTGTGGTTGATTATTTGCTGACTAAAATGAAGAGTTATATTGACCTTATAATTCCTAGAGGCGGTAAGAGTTTAGTTAAAAAAGTACAAGAATATTCTAACATTCCAATCATTGGTCATTTGGAAGGAATTTGCCATACATATATTGATAAAGATGCAAATTTAAATATGGCAACAAAAATTGTTTATAATGCAAAACTTAGAAACACTGCAATTTGTGGGGCAACGGAAACTATTTTATTTCATAAAAAAACTCTTAATAAATTTTTAAATCCAATTCTTAAAAAATTAGCAGATAGTAACTGTAAAATTATTGCAGACCCAATTATTAAAAAAAAATACAAAGGAATTTCAGTTAAAGCTTCCGAAAAAGACTGGTCTAAAGAATACCTATCTCCTGCAGTATCCGTTAAAGCAGTTGAAAATCTAGAAGAAGCTGTGAAACATATAAATATTTATGGCACTATGCATACTGATGCAATTATAACTCAAAATAAAAATGCTGCTGATAAATTTCTAAAAAATGTCAAAAGCTCAATTGCAATGCATAATACATCTACGCAATTTGCTGATGGTGGAGAATTTGGATTTGGTGGTGAAGTTGGAATATCCACGAATACTCTGCCTCCACGAGGGCCTGTGGGTTTAAATCAATTAGTTTCTTATAAATATAAAGTTACAAGTAAAGGACAAATAAGGAAGTAGTTTGAATATTAAAAAAACTAAAATTGGAGTATTAGGTGGTTCTTTTGATCCGGCCCATAAAGGACACTTGGTAATTTCTAAAGAAGCTAAAAAAATATTTAAACTTAAATATGTAGTTTGGGCGATAACGAGACAAAATCCATTTAAAAAGAATAATCCACAAAACCTCAAAGAACGACTCAAAGATTGTAAAAAAACTATTGGATTGAATAAATTTATTAAAGTTAAATTTTATGAGGATGTAATTAAGTCTAATAAAACAATTGACTTAATAAATCATTTTAAAAAAAATAAAAAGAATGAAATTTATTTTTTAATGGGTGCTGATAACTTAATTAATTTTCACAAATGGCATAAGTGGAAATTGATATCAAAAAATTGTAATATTGTTGTTTTTGATAGACATGGGTATAAAAAAAAATCATTAAAATCAAAGGCATTTAAAACTCTTGGTAGCAAAAGTGTAACTTTTATTAAATTTGATAAAGTCAACATTTCATCTTCTCAATTGAGAAAAATTTGATACTGTTTATTTAATTAATGGATAAAATTTCAGATCTTAAAGAAATTATCATAAAAACTTTAGACTCTAACAAGGCTTTGGATATTGTCACGATAGATCTTAAAGATAAAAGCTCGATGGCAGATTATATGATAATTGCAAGCGGAACCTCTTCAAGACATATTCAATCTTTATCTGAACAAGTTTTAGAAAAATTAAAGGACAATGGAGTTCAAAATTCTAAAATTGAAGGTAAAGATAGCTCTGAATGGAAGTTGGTTGATGGGATAGATTTAATAGTTCATATCTTTCATCCCGAAAAAAGAAAATTTTATGAATTAGAAAAAATATGGTCTGAATTAATCCCAAAAGAAAAAGTAATGATATGAAAAAACTAAAAATAATAATACTTTTTTTAACTATAAATTTTAGTTTTTTTCAATTTTCTCATTCAGTAGAAAATGAAATTTATAAAAAAATAGATTTGTTTGGAGAAGTGCTAGAAAAAATCAATAAAGAATATGTTGATGAAATTAATCAATCAGAAAGTATGGACTCTGCAATAAATGGTCTTTTACAATCACTTGATCCTTACTCTGCATATATGTCGCCTGAAATTTTCGAAGAAATGCAAACCGAGACAAGTGGTGAATTTGGTGGACTTGGTATTGAAGTAGGAATGGAAGCAGGAGTTGTAAAAGTTATCACACCAATGGATGGAACACCTGCTGACAAAGCTGGATTAAAAGCTGGTGATTATATTGTAAAAATAAATGATACTCAGGTACAAGGAAAATCTTTAAGTGAAGCAGTTGATTTAATGAGAGGACCAGTTGGTTCATCTATTGAACTCACTGTTAGGAGAAGAGGTGAAAAAAAAGCTCTTACATTTAACATTATAAGAGAAATAATCGAAGTCCAATCTGTAAAATCTGACTTATTAGAAAATAATATAGGTTACATAAGGCTAACTTCTTTCAATGACAATAGTGGAGAACAAATAGAAAATAAAATTGAAGAATTAAATAAAAATGAGAATGTAAATTCCTATATTTTAGATCTAAGAAACAACCCAGGTGGCCTACTTTCACAAGCGATTAAAATTTCAGATTTTTTTTTAGATAATGGAGAAATAGTTTCTACTAAAAGTCGAAAAGCATCTGAAAACAGAAAATGGTTTGCTAAAAAAGGAGACATTACTAAAGGCAAAACTTTAATTGTATTAATAAATTATGGCTCTGCATCTGCCTCGGAAATTGTTGCTGGAGCATTAAAAGATCACAAACGGGCTATAATTTTAGGGGAAAGAAGTTATGGCAAAGGATCAGTGCAGTCGATCATACCTTTAAAAAATAGAGGTGCTATTAGATTGACAGTTGCAAAATATTATTTGCCATCTGGAAAATCAATTTCCGAAGTTGGTGTTACTCCTGATATAGAAATAACTGAAGACTCTGATGAGTTTAGAATTAAAACAGAAACTGACAATCAGTTAAGTTACGCTATAAAATTATTAAACGGCTAATATGCAAGAAAAATATAAAAATTTACCACTCCGAAGTGGTGTGGGTATTATTGTTTTAAATAAAGATAATAAAATTTTTGTAGCAAAAAGAATAGATAATCCAAAAGACTATTGGCAAATGCCTCAGGGCGGTGTTGATGAAGGTGAAGATTTTCTAGCAGCTGCTTTTAGGGAATTAGAGGAAGAAACTTCAATTAAAAATGTAAAGCTTATCAAAGAAATTGACGAAATGATTTCTTATGAGCTTCCAAATAATTTACTTGGAATCATATGGAAAGGTAAATTTAGAGGACAAAAGCAAAAATGGTTTTTAATGAGATACCTTGGTAAAGATGAAGATATTAATATTAAAACAAAAAACCCTGAATTTTTAGATTGGAAATGGATTGAATTAGATGAAATTACAAATGTTGTAGTAGACTTCAAACTACATGTTTATCAATTACTAAAAGAAAAAATTAAAAAAATAATTAATTAATTGACTTTAGAACTTCAGTTTTTTGATCAGCTAAATATTTTATTTGGTCACTAATATCAGCTTTCGAATTTACTTCTTCAGCTTGTTTTAGCAATTCATCAATTTTATTTTTGTCTAAATCTTTAAGATTAATAATAGAACTAGTTAAAATAGATAAGTTGTTATCTTTAAATTCTATAATTCCATCATCAACATAAAATTTCTCTTCTACAGATTTTGATATAACCTTAATTACCCCTGGTTTTAAAAATGATATTATTGAAATATGATCTTTGAGTATACCTATTTCACCTTCATAAGCAGGAACAACTACTTCAGTAACATCTTCTTTTAGAAGAAAAGATTTTTCTGGGTTTACTATTTCTATTTTAAATTCGTCACTCATTATGCAGCTGCATCTTTGGCCATTTTTTCAGCTTTTTCTATAGCTTCTTCAATAGTTCCTACCATATAAAATGCTGCTTCTGGTAAATGATCATAGTCTCCATTACAGATTGCTGCAAAACCTTTAATTGTTGACTCAAGATCAACTAATTTTCCAGGAGATCCTGTAAATACTTCTGCAACAAAGAATGGCTGAGATAAAAATCTTTGAATTTTTCTTGCTCTAGCTACTATTAATTTGTCCTCTTCAGATAATTCATCCATACCTAAAATCGCAATAATATCTTGAAGTGATTTGTAAGTTTGTAAAACTTTTTGAACTTCTCTGGCAACTCTATAATGTTCGTCTCCAACAATTCTTGGATCTAATATTCTAGAAGTTGAGTCTAGTGGGTCTACAGCTGGATAAATTCCAATTTCTGCAATTTGTCTAGATAAAACTGTTGTAGCATCTAAGTGAGCAAATGAAGTTGCTGGCGCAGGGTCAGTTAAATCATCTGCAGGTACATAAATTGCTTGAACAGATGTAATTGAACCCTTGTTTGTAGTTGTAATTCTTTCTTGAAGATTACCCATATCCGTTGCTAGCGTCGGTTGATATCCCACAGCAGATGGAATTCTTCCTAATAAAGCTGAAACCTCTGAACCAGCTTGGGTAAATCTAAAAATATTATCAACAAAGAAAAGTACGTCTTGACCTTCTTGATCTCTAAAATATTCAGCAACAGTCAAACCTGTCAATGCAACTCTAGCTCTTGCTCCAGGAGGTTCATTCATTTGTCCGTATACTAGTGCTGCTTTAGAACCTGGTCCTTCTTTTTTAATTACACCTGACTCTATCATTTCATGGTAAAGATCATTTCCTTCACGAGTTCTTTCTCCAACACCTGCAAATACTGAAAATCCACCATGAGCTTTTGCAACGTTATTAATTAACTCCATAATTAAAACTGTTTTACCTACTCCAGCTCCACCAAATAAACCAATTTTACCACCTTTTGCATATGGTGCTAATAAATCAATAACTTTAATTCCTGTTACTAGTATTTCAGTTTCAGTTGATTGATCATTAAATTCTGGAGCCGCTCTATGTATAGGCCAAGTTTCTTTTGTTTTTACTTCACCTCTTTCATCAATTGGTTCCCCAATAACATTTATAATTCTTCCTAGAGTTTCTGGTCCAACCGGCACCTGTATCGGAGCATTTGTATTAGTAACTTCATCACCTCTTTTCAATCCTTCAGTAGCATCCATTGCAATAGTTCTTACTGTTGACTCTCCCAAATGTTGGGCAACCTCTAAAACTAGTCTATTACCGCCATTTTTACATTCTAATGCTGTAAGGATTTCTGGAAGATCTCCTTCAAATTTAACATCGACTACTGCCCCAATAACTTGTGTGATAATTCCTTTGCTCATAATTATAAACTTTCTGCTCCTGATATAATTTCTATTAGTTCTTTAGTAATTGCTGCTTGACGACTTCTATTATACTCAATAGTAAGTTTGTCAACCATTTCACCTGCGTTTCGGGTTGCATTGTCCATTGCACTCATTCTTGAACCCTGTTCGCTAGCTGAATTCTCTAACATTGCTTTAAATATTTGTGTTGAAATATTTTTAGGCAACAAATTGCTCAAAATCTCATCTTCATCAGGCTCAAACTCATAACTATCATCTGATTTGGCTACTTCTTCATTATCAGTTTTTAGTGGTATGATTTGTTGAGCTTGTGGAATTTGAGTAATAACATTTTTAAATTGATTGTAAAAAATTGTACAAACATCAAACTCTTCTTTTTCAAATTTTTCTATTATTATTTTACTTACTTTTTCAGCATCAAAATAATTAGCATTTTTTGAATTTTTGAATGATATTTTTTCAATAATCTGTTTTCCATATACTCTTTTTAACTGGTCATTTCCTTTTGATCCTACGGTAATAATTTTTAACTCCTTGCCTTCTTCAGCTAACTTATTAAAGAATAGTTTTGCTTTTTTAATAATATTAGAGTTAAAACCTCCACACAAACCTCTATCTGATGTCATTACAACACAAAGATGAACTTTATCTTTTCCAGTGCCAGATAATAATTTTGGCGCATTTTCTTTATCAGAAATTCCGTTGGATAAGTTTAGAATAACATTATTCATTTTTTCTGAATAAGGTCTTCCCCTTTCGGCACTTTCTTGAGCTTTTCTCAATTTAGCTGCCGCAACCATTTTCATAGCTTTTGTTATTTTTTGTGTAGATTTAACGCTAGCTATTCTTTTTTTTAGGTCGTCTAAACTTGCCATACTTTATCTTAAGATTTGAAATTTTGTTTAAGTTGAGTAATTACTTCAACCAACATTTTTTCAGTATCTTCCTCTAATTTTCCAGTACTCAAAATTGAATTTATAATTTCAGGCTTATCAGATTTGCATTTATCAATAATTTTTTTCTCAAACTCTGCAATATCTTTAAGCTCAACATTATCTAGGTAACCTTTAACACCACAAAATACAGAAATAACTTGTTCAGCAACTGTCATCGGCGAATATTGTTTTTGCTTTAAAAGTTCAGTTAGTTTTGATCCTCTATTCAAAAGCTGTTGTGTAGAAGCATCTAAATCGGAACCAAATTGTGCAAAAGCAGCCATCTCTCTATATTGAGCTAACTCTAACTTCATAGATCCTGAAACTTTTTTCATCGCTTTAGTTTGAGCGGCAGATCCAACCCTTGATACTGACAATCCAACGTTAATTGCAGGTCTAATACCTTGGTTAAAAAGTTCAGTTTCTAAAAAAATCTGACCATCTGTAATTGAAATTACGTTAGTCGGAATGAACGCTGAAACGTCCCCTCCCTGAGTTTCAATGATAGGAAGTGCTGTTAAAGAACCTCCTCCATGTTCATCACTTAATTTAGCAGCTCTTTCAAGCAATCTACTATGTAAATAAAATACATCTCCTGGGTAAGCTTCTCTTCCTGGGGGTCTTCTTAACAATAAAGACATTTGTCTGTAAGCTACAGCTTGTTTTGATAAGTCATCATAAATTATCAAAGCATGCATGCCATTATCTCTAAAATATTCTCCCATCGTACATCCTGTATACGGAGCTAAAAATTGTAAAGGCGCTGAGTCTGATGCTGTTGCAGCTACAATAGTAGTGTATTCCATTGCACCAGCTTCCTCTAAAGTTTTTTGAATTTGTCTTACTGTTGATCTTTTTTGCCCAATTGCAACGTAAATGCAATAAAGCTTTTGTTTCTCATCACCAGATTCATTTATTTTTTTCTGGTTAATTATTGCATCTATTGCAACTGCTGTTTTTCCAGTTTGTCTATCTCCAATAATTAATTCCCTTTGGCCTCTTCCAATTGGAACAAGACTATCAATTGATTTTAATCCTGTTTGCATTGGCTCACTAACAGATTGTCTTGGAATAATACCAGGAGCTTTTACTTCAACTCGACTTTTTTGAATTCCTTTATCTAATGCTCCTTTACCATCAATGGGATTACCTAATCCATCAACTACTCTTCCTAACAACTCTTTTCCAACAGGAGTATCTACAATGTTACCAGTTCTTTTTACAATATCTCCCTCTTTGATTTTTCTATCATCTCCAAAAATTACAACTCCAACATTTTCAGTCTCTAAGTTAAGAGCCATTCCTTTTGATCCATCCGAAAATTCAACCATTTCTCCAGCCTGAACATTGTCAAGTCCATAGATCCTTGCAATACCATCTCCAACAGATAAAACTTGTCCTACTTCTGTGACTTCTGCTTTGTCACCAAAATTTTTAATTTGTTCTTTTAATATTTTTGTTACTTCTGAAGGATTTATTTCCATTTATGCCTCTATCATTCTATTTTCGATTTGTTGTAATTTATTTTTAATGGAAGTATCGACCATTGTACTACCCACTTGTACGATCAAACCTCCAATTAAACTCTTATCATGTTTATAGTTTAATTTTATTTTAGAACTAAAATTTTGAGTAAGTTCATTTGTAATATTTTGAATTTCTTCATTAGAAAGTTCTTTAGCTGATTTTAGCTCAGCTTTAAGCTCTCCTCTTTTTTTAGAGCAAGTCTCTACAAAACTTTTTAAAATTTGTTCAACAAAGAAAAATCTTCTTTTGGTAATTAAAAAATTTAGAAAATTCTTAAATAAATTATCTAACTTATTTTGTTCTGATATTTTTGAAATTACGGTAATTAAATTATCTTTATTTGAAGTTGGGTCTTTAATAAGATTATTAAAATCATTACTTGATTTGATTAAATTTATTAAGGCTATTGCCTGTTCTTCAATTTGGGATACTAGGTTGCTCTCGGACGCAAGCTCATAAAGTGCTAATGAGTACCTATTAGCTGAAGTACTAGAAAATCCTGTATTTTTACTCAATTTATTACCTCTAAAATTAATGAAGATTAATTTAAAAACACGGTTTAATTAACATATGACCCCAATGTCTTCAAGTAGCACATTAGCTAAAAATGCCTTTTTTTTCAGTATTAATTGAAGTTTATTGGGTCAACATCAACCGACAGTTTTATTCCATTGGGAAATTTATAATTTGGAACAATATTTGCAATTGAGTTTTGCATATTCATTGACTTAGGCCCTCTTATTAAGAATCTAACTCTATATTTTTTTTTTAATCTAAAAATTGGTGCACTTACTGGTCCTAAAATTTTTCCAATTATTTTTCCTTCTAAAAAATCTTTAAATTTGAATGCTTCTCTCTCTAATTTGTCCTCATTTTCACCTGTCAAAATTAAAGATATAAATCTTTGAAAAGGTGGAAGTTTATTTATTTTTCTCAAATCTAATTCTTTTTCTAAAAAAATTTCAGGATTTTTATTTGTAATATCCAAAATCATTTTAGGATTGTTGCTGTAGGTTTGAAAATACACCATAGCAGGCTTGCCCGCTCTACCAGCCCTTCCAGATAATTGATGATAAAGTTGAAGGTTTTTTTCTGCACCTCTCAAATCATGTCCCTGTGAAGATAAGTCAATATCTACAACTACAATACAATTAAGATTAGGAAAATGAAAACCTTTTGATATTAATTGAGTACCAATTAAAATTTGAGTTTCATTATTAATTATTTTTTCAAGTTTTATGGAAGAGTCTTTTTTATTCATAGTATCACTAGAAAAAATTTCAATTTTTTTGGTAGGAAAATTTTTTTTTACTTCATCTGAAATTCTTTCCACTCCAGGGCCACTAAAGATATTTTCACATTTTCCATCTTTAACACAGTCTCTATTCAGTGAGCCTTTAAAACCACAATAGTGACATAATAAATTATTTTTATTTTTATGATAAACTAAATTAATAGAACAGTTTGGACAGGTGTAGCTATTAAAACACTTATTGCACAAAACATGTGGGGAAAATCCTCTTCGATTTAAAAAAAATAATACTTGATCTTTTCTATTTAAATGAAATTTAACTTTATCTATAATTTCTTTTGAAAGCCATGATTGTTTGTCTAATTTTGTTTTATTTAAATTAATTATTTCATACTCAGGTAAAGAGGCATTTTGAAACCGATTTTCAATTTTAGATGAAGAATATTTTCCTTTTTTAATATTTTCAAAAGTTTCAATTGAGGGTACAGCTGTAATTAAATTTATTGGTATATTTTCAAATGAAGCTCTCGAGATAGCCATATCTCTTGCATTATAAGTCACACCCTCATCTTGTTTGAATGATTGATCATGCTCCTCATCAACAACAATTAATCCTAAATTTTTAAAAGGCAAAAATAAAGATGATCTAGCACCTATTACTACTTTTATTTTTCCATTAGCTATTCCACTCCAAATAATTTCTTTATTTTTTTTAGAAACTCCAGAATGCCAAATTGCAGGTTGAAATCCAAAAAATTCAATGAACTTACTTTCAAATTGACCTGTTAATCCAATTTCTGGAAGTAAGATTAACCCTTGAAATCCCTTTAAAATTCTATCTTTTAAAGCCTCGAAATATACCATTGTCTTACCCGAGCCCGTAGTACCTTGAAGAACATGTACTCTAAATTTATCATTAAGCTCATTCATTTTTATTAGCGAATTTTTTTGCTCTTCAGAAAGTTTAAAGGAATTATTTTTTTCTATAAATTCAAATTTTTGAAAATCTATATTTGAAAATTTCTCGATAGCATTACCACTCAATAACATAAGTTTTAATGACATACCTTTAGGAATAATATTATATTCTGAAAACCAGTTTAAAAATTTGATAGTATTTTTTTTTATTCTTGGGACTTCTAATTTTCTTATTATTTTTTTAATTTGAAAATTTTTATTATTTTTTTTTTCAAAATCATCCCAAACTACACCAGTAATTTTAGACTTACCAAAAGGAACTAAAACATAGTCTCCGATTTCTAAACTTTGATCTGACTCGTATGTAAATGGATGATTAAAAATGTTGGGTAATAGAATCGGAACTTTCATCCTTTTATATTAAGAGAAAAAACTAAGAGTGTATTGCTCTTTTATCAACTGATAATGCTGCCTCTTTAACTGCTTCTGAGAAGGTTGGGTGTGCATGACATGTTCTCGCTATATCTTCTGAGCTTGCACCAAATTCCATAGCAACACCAATTTCTGCAATTAATTCTCCTGCATGTGGTCCAATGATGTGTGCTCCTAGAACTCTATCAGTATTTTTATCAGCTAATATTTTTACAAAACCTTCTGCATCGTCAATTGCTTTTGCCCGCGAATTAGCCATGAATGAAAATTTTCCAATTTTATATTCGGTATTTGACTCTTTAAGTTGTTCTTCTGTTTTGCCTATAGAAGCTACTTCAGGTGTTGTATAAACAACTCCGGGAATAGTATCGTAATTGACATGACCAGATTGACCTACAATATTTTCTGCAACCGCAATACCCTCATCTTCAGCTTTATGTGCTAACATAGGTCCTGCTATTACATCACCAATAGCATAAATATTTTGTACATTTGTTTTATAAGAATGATCAACTTTGATTCTTTTTTTATCATCAAGTTGCACACCAATTGTCTCCAAATTTAAACCCTGAGTATTTGGTTTTCTGCCTACTGAAATTAAAACTACCTCACACTCAAATTCATTTTTATTTCCATCTTTATCAGTGGTAATTACAGTTGCTCCTGAATCGGTCTTAGAGATAGATTCAACTTTATTCTGCATATGAAATTGGATTCCCTGTTTTTTTAAAATTTTCATAAATTCATTGGATATCTCTCTATCCATGCCTGGTGTGATGTGGTCTAAAAACTCAACAACATGTACTTCTGCACCTAATCTAGACCATACTGATCCCATTTCTAATCCTATATATCCTCCTCCAACTACCACCATTTTTGTAGGGACTTTATCTAATTTAAGAGCACCTGTTGAAGAAACTATTGTTTTTTCATCAATTTCAATTCCTGGCAGTGAAACGGGGACTGATCCAGTTGCAATTATTGTTTTTTCTGAATGAATTATGGTCTCTGCACCCTTTTCATCTAAGATTGCAATTTCATTATTATTTTTAAAACTTCCTGAACCTTTAAAATAAGAAACTTTATTTTTTTTTAAGAGAAATTCTACACCCTTAGTCAAAACAGTGACTGCTTTATCTTTATTTTTCATCATTTTACTCAAATTTAATTTAACCTCACCAACCTCTATTCCTTTATTAGATAAATTTTGAGCTTTATGAAATTCTTCTGATAAATTTAGTAAACTTTTAGACGGTATACATCCAACATTTAAACAGGTACCACCTAAAGCGCCTCTTGATTCAATACATGCTGTTTTAAGTCCTAGTTGAGCCAGTCTAATTGCGCAAACATAACCACCCGGTCCACCACCAATTACTACAGCTTGAAATTTTTCAGACATTAAATACCTAAAAATAACCTTCTAGGGTCTTCTAAATTTTCTTTAATCATTTTTAAAAATGAAACAGACTCTTTTCCATCGATAATTCTGTGATCATATGAAAGAGCTAAATACATTATTGGTCTAATTTTAACTTCTCCATTAACTGCAACTGGTCTTTCAACAATATTATGCATCCCCAATACTCCTGATTGAGGAAGATTTAGTATTGGTGTTGATAACATTGATCCATAAACACCTCCATTGCTAATGGTAAATGTCCCACCTTGCAGATCTTCGATTGTAAGTTTGCCATCTCTTGCTTTTTCTGAAATTTCTTTAATATTTTTTTCTATATCTGCAAATGATAATTCATCAGCATTTCTTAATACTGGCACGACTAAGCCTTTATCCGTACCAACTGCAAAGCTTATATTATAATAATTTTTATAAATTATTTCGTCACCATCTATTTCAGCATTTACTGCTGGAAAAGCTTTTAAAGCCAATACACAAGCTTTTACAAAAAAAGACATAAAACCTAGTTTAATTCCATATCTATTTTGGAAATCTTCTTGATTTTCTTTTCTCATTTCCATTATGCTTGACATGTCAACTTCATTAAATGTTGTCAATAAAGCTGCATTTTCTTGTGCCTGTTTTAATCTTTTTGCAATAGTTTGTCTTAACCTGGTCATTTTTATTCTTTCCTCCTGACCATACTGAATTTTTCTTTCTGCAGGTTGAGGATTAGCGCCCATTAAACTGATTAAATCTCCTTTTAAAATTCTACCATCCTTGCCAGTACCTTTAATTGCTTGTACGTCAATTTTATTTTCAACTACAATTTTTCGTACTGCTGGTGACAATGTTGTATTTTTTATTTTTTCTATTTGTGGAGCTTCTTCTTTAATCTCATTTGTAAGAATAAGAGGTGATTCATCAGTGTCTTCTTTTTCCTCGGTTTCTTCAAAAATTTTAGGTTCTTTTTTTGTAACCTCTAAAGGTATTACGTTATTCTCTTTAGGTTGTGGTGCTAGTTTTTTAATTTCTTTAATTTTATTTACCGCACTACCGTTTTCACTAACTGAGCCTAGTAAGGCTCCCACTTCAACCGTAGATCCATCTTTAGAATTAATCTCTATTAGCGTGCCTGTTATAGGAGATGGAACTTCTAGATTAACTTTATCGGTTTCTAATTCTACAATTGGCTCGTCTGCTTCAACAGAATCCCCTTCTTTCTTTAGCCATTTAGCTACTGTAGCCTCCGATATACTTTCACCTAAAACTGGGACTACTATTTTTTCACTCATAATTACTATTCAAAAACTTTTTTAATAATTTCTTGTTGCTGAGAAATATGCCTTTTCGCATAACCTGTTGCTGGGGATGCATCTGGGCTTCTTCCAATATAAGAAATTTCTTTATTATTAGCCTTAATATTATCTAATGTCCATTGGATATAGTCTCTCACTGAAAACCAAGCACCCATATTCTTGGGTTCTTCCTGACACCAATAAAACTTAGCAGATTTTGCATATGGTTTAATCTCTTTTACTAAACTTTTTGCTGGGAATGGATATAGTTGCTCAATTCTAAATAAAACAACATCATCAACCTTTAATTTTTCTCTTGCTTCTAATAAATCAAAGTAAACTTTACCTGAACATAAGATTACTTTTCTAATTTTTGAACTTGGTTTAAGTTTAATAAAACCATTATAAGCAGGATCAATAGCATGATCCCACATAACCCTGTGGAAAGAATTTTTTTTATTAAAATCAACTAAATTTGATACACAATATTTATTTCTTAATAAAGATTTTGGCGTCATAATAACTAGCGGTTTTCTAAAATCTCTATTCATCTGTCTTCTTAAAGCATGAAAATAATTTGCAGGTGTTGTGCAATTCATTACTTGCATGTTATCGTTAGAACAAAGTTGAAGAAATCTCTCAAGTCGAGCAGAAGAATGTTCTGGGCCTTGTCCTTCATAGCCATGAGGTAATAACATTACCAATCCTGACGCTCTAGACCATTTTCTTTCACCTGATGAAATGAATTGATCAATAATAACCTGTGCTCCATTAGCAAAATCTCCAAATTGTGCCTCCCATAATGTAAGTGTATTAGGCTCTACTAAGCTATAACCATATTCAAATCCTAAAACTGCTAACTCAGATAAAAAACTGTCTACAATTTCGAATTGTTTTTGATTTTTTGAAATATTATTTAATGGAATATATCTTTTGTTATCTATTTGATTTCTTAATACTGAATGCCTTTGACTAAAAGTTCCTCTTCCAGAGTCTTGGCCTACTAATCTTACTGGGAAACCTTGTTCAACTAAAGAACCAAATGCTAAAGCTTCAGCAGTTGCCCAATCTATATTTTTTCCTTCATCAATTGATTTTTTTCTAGACTCAAAAATTTTAATTATTGTTTTATGTGCATTAACTTCAGCAGGGATAACATTAATTTTATTTGAAATTTCTTTTAAAATTTTTTCATCGACGCCACTTATACCTCGTTTATCTTTTCCTTTTTCTGGCTTGTATCTAGACCAACTGCCTTCAAACCATTCGATTTGAGGTTTGTAATCTTTTGCATTTTTAAATTGATCATCTAATAAATTTTTAAAATTATCTATTTTTTCTTTTAATGATTTTTCAGTAAATAATCCTTCTTGAATTAATTTCTTGCCATAAAAATTAGTCACTGTTGGATGTGACCTTATTTTTTTATACATTAATGGCTGTGTAAATGAAGGTTCATCTCCCTCATTATGACCAAATCTTCTGTAACAAATTAAATCAATGACCACATCTCTATTAAATTTAAGTCTAAATTCTGTAGCAATCCTGGTTGCATAAACCACGGCTTCAGGATCATCACCATTTACATGGAATATTGGTGCTTCAACCATCTTAGCTACATCTGATGGATAAGGAGAAGATCTTGCAAACCTTGGACTAGTAGTAAAACCAATTTGATTGTTGATTATTATGTGAATAGTTCCTCCAGTATTATGTCCAGGTAGACCAGACATTGCAAAACATTCAGCAACAATTCCTTGCCCAGCAAAAGCTGCATCACCATGTATTAAAATAGGTATTACTTTATTTCTTTGTTTGTCTTTGTGAAAATATTGTTTGGCCCTTGTTTGACCAAGAACAACTGGATTTACAGCCTCTAAATGAGATGGGTTATCTGTTAAACTGACGTGTACAGAATTTCCATCAAATTTTCTGTCAGATGAAGCTCCTAAATGGTATTTAACATCTCCTGCACCATCTTTAGTAGGCGCATGAATATCTCCTGCAAACTCATTAAATATTCTTTTATAAGACTTTTGCAAAACATTTGCTAAAACGTTTAGTCTTCCTCTGTGAGACATACCAATTTTAACCTCTAAAACATTTGATTGCCCTCCAATTTTAATTATTTGTTCTAATGCTGGAATTAAGCTTTCACCTCCATCTAGACCAAAACGTTTTGTGCCAACATATTTTGTATGTAAAAATTTTTCAAAACCTTCAGCTTGGATTAATTTATTTAAAATTGCCTCTTTACCATTTTCCGTAAATTCAAGAGCACTATCATCTAATTCTATTCTATCTCTTAACCACTTTCTCTCCTCAGGATTTGAAATATGCATATATTCGTAACCAATCGGGCCACAATAAACTTTGTTTAAAAAATCTAATATTTCTCTAACATTTGATTTTTTTTTATTTATGACTCCATCTAAATAGATTTCTTTTTTATAATCAGACCCTTTAAAACCATAATATTCAGGGTGCAACTCGTCCAAATACTCTGTTTTCATCATTCCTAAAGGATCTAGCTTTGCTAAAAGATGTCCTCTTTGTCTGTAAGCTCTAATTAAGGCAACCGCTCTGATTGAGTCTGTGTTGCTTTTTATTATTTCATCTGATCCAAGCAACACACCATTATTTTTTTCTGAATGGCCATTGTTTTTTTCATGAATATTTTCAGAAATATCTTTTATTTTAATTTTTTTTAATGGAGTCCATGAAGGTCCTTTTATTTCTTTAGCTACAACTTCTATTTCCTCACCTAAATCATCAAAATATTCTTTCCAACTTTTTGGTAAATCTGGATCTTTATTAATGTACCGGATATACATTTCTTCAATAAACGTACTGTTTGATTTATTTAAAAAGGATGTTTTTTCGAACTCTAGATTCTTATTTAAAGACATTTATTTTTAGAATTATAATCCTGGATTAACAATTTTCAATTAGACAATTTATCAAAAAGAGTTTTTCCAATTATTGATGGTGATTTTGCAATAGTTATTCCGCACTCTTCCATCTTTTTAATTTTATCATCTGCTCCACCTTTACCGCCAGAAATTATAGCGCCAGCATGACCCATTCTTCTTCCTGGAGGAGCAGTAATACCTGCAATAAATCCAACCATTGGTTTTTTAATCTTGTGATTTTTTACAAACTCTGCAGCTTCCTCTTCAGCGTTACCACCAATTTCTCCAATCATAAGTATAGACTCGGTCTCTGGATCATTTAAAAACAAATCCAAACAATCAATAAAGTTCGTGCCGTTTATTGGATCACCTCCAATTCCTATGCAAGTTGATTGGCCTAATCCATTTTCTGTAGTTTGAGCAACCGCTTCATAAGTTAAAGTTCCAGATCTAGACACAATACCTACAGACCCTCTTTTGTGAATACTGCCAGGCATAATTCCAATTTTGCATTCATCAGGAGTAATTATACCTGGACAATTTGGACCTATTAATCGACTTTTTGAATTTATAAGTTTTTGTTTAACTTTAAGCATATCTTGAATTGGAATGCCTTCTGTGATGCAGACAATTAATTCTATTGAGGCATCGATCGCCTCTATAATAGCTGCAGCTGCAAATTTAGCTGGCACATAAATCATGGTTGCATCTGCACCAACTTCTTTTTTAGCTTCCGCAACTGTATTAAAAACTGGTCTTTCCAAATGTTTTTGACCTCCCTTTTTAGGGGTAACACCTCCAACTAAATTTGTTCCATATTTAATAGCTTGTTCAGAATGAAATGTTCCATGGGCTCCTGTAAATCCTTGGCAAATGACTTTTGTATTTTTATTAACAAGTACTGACATCTATTTTATTGCTTCAACAATTTTTTTAGCAGCATCATCCAAATTTTCTGCTGAAATTAATTTTAATCCTGAGTTGTCTAATATTTCTTTTCCTTCTATAAAATTTGTACCTGCAAGCCTTACTACTAATGGGACATTAATATTGATTTCTTTAGCTGCATCAACCACTCCTTGAGCAAGCACATCACAACGCATAATGCCTCCAAAAATATTTATCAAAATTCCTTTTACATTTTTATCAGATAAAATTATTTTAAATGCTGCCGAAACCTTTTCTTTAGAAGCGCCACCTCCAACATCTAGAAAATTAGCTGGTTCTTCTCCATAAAGTTTAATGATATCCATAGTAGCCATAGCCAACCCAGCTCCATTAACCATACAACCAATACTTCCATCTAATTTAATGTATGCTAAATCATATTTACTTGCTTCAATTTCTGCAGGATCTTCTTCATTTAAATCTCTTAATTCTAAAATTTCAGGATGTCTAAACAATGCGTTGTCATCAAAATTAACTTTAGCATCAAGACATATAATTTTTTCTTCTTTGGTTAGAATTAATGGATTTATCTCAACCATATTAGCATCTGTGCTTACAAACATTTTATAAATTGATTTAATTAAGTTAATAGCTTCAATTTTTGCTGATCCGCTTAAAGAAAAAATATTAATAATTTTTTCACAATCTTCTTCGCTAATTTCTTCTTTAAAGTCTACTTTTGTAGTAATTATTTTATTAGGTGTTTTTTCAGCTACTTCTTCAATATCCATTCCACCTTGGTCGCTAGAAATAAATGCTATCTTAGAACTAGCTCTGTCAACTAAACATGATAAATAAAACTCTTTATCAATATTCGATGAAACCTCGACATACAGTCTTTTTACTTCCCTGCCCTCAGGACCCGTTTGGTGGGTTATTAATTTTTTACCTAACAATTCTTTTGCTGATACCTCTAGCTCCTCAATTGTATTAAGGATCTTAACCCCTCCAGCTTTACCTCTGCCTCCAGCATGGATTTGTGCCTTCAGAACAAATTTATCTGTTGTTAATGATTTTGCTTTTTTAACTAGATCATCAACTGTAGTTGCAAAAATCCCCTCTGGTACAACAGCACCATATTTTTTTAGAATTGCTTTAGCTTGATGTTCGTGGATATTCATTATTACTTAGCTAAATCTGGATCAATCGCTGATGCTGCTTCCCATAATTTTTTTACAGCATCCACTGAATTCATAAATTCCGATTTCTCTTTTTCATCTAAATCAATAACTTCAATTTTTTCAACTCCACCTTTACCAATAATTATTGGAACCCCAGCATAAATGTTATTAACGCCATACTCACCATTCATAAACGCTGCACAAGGAACCATTTTTTTTTCATCATTCAAATAAGCTTTAGCCATTTCTACACCTGAAGCAGCGGGTGCATAAAATGCAGAACCTTTTTCAAGATATTTAACTATTTCTGCACCTCCATCTCTGGTTCTTTGATTGATACTTTCTAATCTTTCAGAAGAAATTTTTCCTTCTTTAACCATTTCCAACAATGGCTTACCTGAAACTTTAGTAAATCTTGGGAGTGGTACCATTGTATCTCCATGACCGCCCATTACCATTGCTTCAATTTCTCTAACCGGAACATTAAATTCTAAGGACAAAAATAATTTGAATCTTGAGCTATCAAGTATTCCTGCCATACCAACTACCTTATTTGTTGGCAGTCCTGAATATTTTTGAAATGCCATCACCATTACATCAAGAGGATTAGTAATACATATTACAAAAGCATTAGGCGCATTCTGCTTAACGCCTTCAGCAACTTGTTTAATTATTTTAAGATTAATACCCAATAAGTCATCTCTGCTCATTCCAGGTTTTCTTGGAACACCAGCGGTAATAATAATTACATCTGAATCTTTGATATCTTTATAGTCATCAGTTCCACTAAATTTAACATTAAATCCATCAACAGAAGATGATTGAGCAATATCTAATGCTTTTCCTTTTGCAATTCCACTTGCGACATCAAATAACACAACTTCATCAACCAGTTCTTTAATTCCAATTAAGTGAGCTAAGGTGCCACCAATTTGCCCTGCTCCTATCAACGATATTTTCTTCATGATTTGCCTTTTAGGTTATTTCATTGTTGGCATCACAAATTCTGCATTTGAACGAATTCCTGAGGGCCATCTAGATGTTACTGTTTTTAATTTTGTATAAAATTTAATACCTTCCATACCATGCATTGCACTATCTCCAAATAATGATCTCTTCCATCCACCAAAACTATGAAATGCCATAGGCACAGGAATAGGAACGTTAATTCCTACCATTCCTACTTGAATTTTACTTGCAAATGTTCTTCCAGCATCTCCATCTCTTGTGTAGATACTCACCCCATTTCCATACTCATGATCATTTATTAATTTAGCAGCATCTTCAAAAGTTTTAACTCGAACTACTGATAAAACTGGTCCAAAAATTTCTTCTTTATAAATTCTCATATCTTTATTAACGTGATCAAATAAACATCCACCAATATAAAAACCATTTTCATAACCTTGTAATTTCAAATTTCTTCCATCAACTACTAGTTTTGCACCTTCTTTAACCCCTAAATCAACATAGCTTTTAACTTTTTCAAGATGTTCTTTGGTAACTAATGGGCCCATTTCTGATGTCAAATCCATTCCAGGGCCTACTTTTAATGCTTCAGCTTTTTTTGATAATCTTGAAACTAATTCATCTCCAATATCGCCCACTGCAACAGCTACAGATTGTGCCATGCATCTTTCGCCCGCTGAACCATATGCAGCACCCATTAATCCATTAACTGCACCATCCAAATCACAGTCTGGCATTACTACTAAATGATTCTTAGCACCTCCTAGTGCTTGAACTCTTTTTTCATTTTTTGCTGAATTTTCATAAATATATTTTGCAATGGGAGTAGAACCAACAAAACTGACTGCTTTAATATCTGGGTTAGTTAAAATTGCATCAACAGATTCTTTGTCTCCATTAACAACATTAAAAACTCCATCTGGTAGTCCAGCTTCCTTCAAAAGTTCCGCTAATCTTATTGGACAAGATGGGTCTTTTTCAGAAGGTTTTAAAATAAAAGTATTTCCACATGCAATTGCAATAGGAAACATCCACATTGGAACCATGGCTGGAAAATTAAAAGGTGTGATTCCAGCAACTACTCCTAATGGTTGTCTCATTGACCAGCTGTCTACATTAGTTCCAACATTTTCTGAAAATTCACCTTTCAGTAAATGCGGTATACCACAAGCAAACTCAACAACTTCTAAACCTCTAGTTAGGGAGCCTTTAGCATCCTCATAAACTTTACCATGCTCTGATACAATTAACTTTGTTAATTCATCTGAATTTTTTTCTATTAATTCTTTAAATTTAAACATCACTCTTGCTCTCTGGAGAGCAGGTTTTAAAGACCACGTTTCAAATGCTTTTTTAGCAACTTCAACTGCTTGATCTAAATCAGATTTTGAAGCAAGTCTCACCTCAGACTCTTGTTCGCCTGTTGCAGGGTTAAAGACTTTACCTTTTTTATCAGATGTGCCTGAAATGGTTTTTCCACCAACAAAATGCTCAATTAATTTCATGAATATGACCTTTTAAATCAAAATATCGTTTTAGTCTAATGTTTAAATATTAGCTGTAGCTAACATTTTTTTTATTTCTGCGATTGCTTTGGCTGGATTTAATCCTTTTGGACATGCGCTTGTGCAGTTAAGAATAGTATGGCATCTATAAAGTTTTAATTCATCTCCTACTTTTTTCAATCTCGCTTCTCTCTCTTCATCTCTACTATCCATAATCCATCTATATGCCTGTAATAAAACTGCTGGACCTAAATATTTATCTCCATTCCACCAATAACTTGGACATGAGGTGGAACAACATGCACACATGATACATTCATAAGCTCCATCAAGTTTTGCTCTATCTTCTTTTGATTGTTTAATCTCATTAGTCTCATTTTTTGAACTAGTTTTTAACCATGGTTCAATTGATTGATACTGTTTATACAAACCATCTAGGTCTCCAATTAAATCTCTTTTAACTTTTAAATGAGGTAATGGATAAATATTTAGCTCTCCTTTAATTTCAGAATGAGGTGTCGTACAGGCTAACCCATTTTTACCTCCCATATTCATTGCACAAGAACCACAAACACCATGAGCGCACGATCTTCTATAAGCCAAAGTTGGGTCGATTTCATTTTTAATTTTATTTAAAATATCTAAAACTTTGGATGAACAATTGTCCATATCAACTTCATAACTATCAACTCTTGGATTTTCACCTGAAGAAGGATCCCATCTGTACACATTAACTGTCTTTAAATTTTTTGAGCCAGTTTTATCTTTAAAAAATTTTCCTTTTTGAATTTTAGAATTTTCAGGTAAATTAATTTGAACCATTAATAAACTCTTTCCTGAGGTGGAAAATATTGAACATCATTAGTTAATGTAGATTTTGTTACTGGTCTATAATTAATCTTAGTATTTTTTCCATCACACCATGCTAGTGTATGTTGCATAAATTTCTCATCATCTCTTTTTGGGAAGTCTTCTCTAGCATGTGCTCCTCTACTTTCTTTTCTATTATAAGCAGAGTCAACTGTTACTAGGGCTTGTCTTATTAAATTATCAAACTCTAACGTTTCAACTAAGTCAGTATTAAATATTAAAGATCTGTCTTGAACTGAAATGGAACCCATTCCATCGTAAGTTTTTCTTATTTCTTCTACACCTTCTTTTAAGGTTTTTTCAGTTCTAAAAACTGCGCATTTGGATTGCATTGTTTTTTGCATTGATAATCTTAGTTCTGATGTTGCATTATCTCCATTAGCATTCCTCAATTTATCAAATCTATCTAAACATTTTTCAGTTTCAGAATTTCCTATTTCTTGATGTGGCATTCCTGGCTTAATGATTTCTGCAGCTCTCTTTGCTGCTGCTCTACCAAATACAACTAAATCTATTAATGAGTTAGATCCTAATCTATTTGCTCCATGAACAGATACACAAGCTGCTTCTCCTATAGCCATTAATCCTGGAACAACTTTATCTGAACCGTTTACGGTTAATACTTCAGCCTTATAATTTGTTGGAATTCCACCCATATTATAATGAACTGTAGGCACAACAGGAATTGGTTCTTTTGTGACATCCACATTTGCAAACAATCTTGCTGCATCAGTTATACCGGGTAGTCTGCTCTCAATTATATCTTTATCTAAATGACTTAAGTTTAAAAAAACATGGTCTTTTTCTTTTCCAACACCTCTACCTTCATTAATTTCAATTGACATAGAGCGACTAACAACATCTCTTGAAGCCAAATCTTTTGCTTTAGGAGCATATCTTTCCATAAATCTCTCGCCTTTAGAGTTAGTCAGATATCCACCTTCTCCTCTTGCTCCTTCTGTAATCAATGTACCATGTCCATAAATACCTGTTGGATGAAATTGAACAAATTCCATATCCTGTAATGGTAAGCCAGCTCTCAGGACCATTGCGTTTCCATCTCCTGTGCACGTATGGGCAGAAGTAGCAGAATAGTATGCTTTACCATATCCACCTGTTGCAATAATTACCATATGTGCTCTAAATCTATGAATAGTTCCATCGTTTAGGTTCCATGCTATTAATCCTTTGCACTCACCATCTTTCATCAATAAATCCAAAGCAAAGTACTCAATAAAAAATTCTGTATTATGTTTTAAAGCTTGACCATAAAGAGTATGAAGAATTGCATGACCAGTTCTATCTGCTGCCGCACAAGTTCTTTGAACTATTCCATTTCCATAATTTTTAGTCATGCCTCCAAATGGTCTTTGATAAATTTTACCATCATCAGTTCGACTGAAAGGAACTCCATATTTTTCTAACTCGACTACAGCTTTGGGAGCCTCTTTACATAGATACTCAATACTATCTTGATCACCTAACCAATCCGCACCTTTGACAGTATCATACATGTGCCATCGCCAATCATCTTCACCCATGTTTCCCAATGCTGCAGAAATTCCACCTTGCGCAGCCGAAGTATGACTTCTTGTAGGAAATACTTTTGAAATACATGCAGTTTTTAGACCAGCCTCACTTAGACCAACAGCAGCTCTTAAACCAGAACCACCAGCTCCAAGTACAACCACATCATATTCATGATCAATTATTTTATAAGAACTCATATGCTTAATTTAAATAAAAATATTATTGTAATTATTGGGATTAATATAGCAGATATAAATAATAGCCTGTTTGCGACATTTTTGAGTTTATGATCAGTGATATAATCCTCAAATACCTCACTTATACTTAAAGCTGAAAAAAAATAAGAAAATACAACAAAAAAACTAAATAAAAATTTGAATAACTGATTAGAAAAAAAACCTACAACTTCTAAATAGCTTCGGTCATAAATAGATATTAGATTTATTATAAACCAGAGCATCAAAGGTAATAAAATAACGGATGCTATTTTTAAAAAAATCCATTTTCTTGTAGCTATATTCATTAAATAATATTTCTCCCTAACCAATAAAATATAACTGTTAAAATCACCGATCCTACGATTACAATACTACCAGTTATTTTGGTTGTTTTTAATTCAAATCCAAATCCTAAGTCCATAATTAAATGTCTGATTTCACTTAATATTTGAAAACTAAAAGACCAAGTAAAACCTAGGATCAAAAATTTTCCTAAAAAAGAATTTAAAAATTTTTCTATAATCAAATAATTATTTTCTCCTAAAAATAAAAAAGAAACCCAAACACAAATTAGAGTAACAGCTAAAATATTTATAATACCTGTAATTCTATGAGTTATTGAAACAAGTGACGACACATGCCATTTATAAATTTGAATATGGGGTGATAAAGGATTTTTATTTTCCATAAAAATTATTATTTATTAATGTTTCGGCAATCTCTACTGCATTTAAAGCAGCACCTCTCAAAAGATTATCGGATACTATCCACAAATTGAGTCCATTTTGAATTGTTTTATCTTCTCTAATTCTTGAAATAAAAGTTTCATCTTTTCCCGTTGCTTCTAACGGTGTAGCATAACCACCATTTTGTCTTTCATCAATTAGCTTACAACCCTCTGCAACAGATAGTGAGTTTCTAATTTGATCAAGAGTAAATGGTTTTTCAAACTCTATATTTACTGACTCTGAATGAGATACCAAAACTGGAATTCTTACACAAGTTGCGGACAATTCAATTTTAGGATCAAGAATTTTTTTTGTTTCATTGGTCATTTTAAGTTCTTCTTTAGTATACCCACCCTCTGAAAAAACATCGATATGAGGAATGATATTGAAAGCAATTTGTTTAGTAAAATTTTTAGAAGAAATTTCTTTACCTTCTAAAAATAATTTTGTTTGTTCAATTAATTCATCCATTGGGGCCTTGCCACCACCTGAAACAGATTGATAAGTTGATACAACCACTCTTTTAATTTTAAACAGGTCATGCAGTGGTTTTAAAACTAAAACTAATTGAGCTGTAGAACAGTTCGGGTTAGCAATAATATTTTTTTTTATTTCTTTTAAGTGATGAGAATTTACTTGAGGCACTATTAATGGAACATCTGGATCCATTCTATAATGGCTTGAATTATCAATAACCAAAGAGTGTTTTGCAGCTTTTTCAGCAAATTTTTCAGAAATTTTTCCTCCAGCAGCAAAAAAAGTTATTTTTGCTTTAGAAAAATCAAAGGTCTCAAGATCCGATACTATATATTCTTTTCCTGAAAATAAAATTTTAGTTCCTGCGCTTTTAGATGAGGCAAGAAGATATAAATTATCAAATTTAAGTTCTTTTTTTTCAAGAACTTCTAAAATTTTTCTGCCAACGTTTCCAGTGGCACCAACTATTGCGATATTCATGATTATGTTGTGCTTTATACTAGATGAAAGGTAAATCGCAAATGTTTCCGCTACAAATGTTCGAATTTACTTCAATTTTTACTGGTAAAGAAACATCCCAAAAGGGTTTTTTCATCATAGCAATACCAATAACTTTGTCAAAATGAGGCGAATAACAAGCGGAGCGTAGTTCGCCAATAATTTCTCCTTTTTCATTTTTTATATCTAATGAAGATGTCAAGCTTAAGCTTTTAATATCAAGCTGAATTCCCATTAATTTTTTTTTAATTCCATCTTTTTTAATTTGTTTTAATTTTTCTTTTCCTAAAAAAACTACATCAGAGTCTAAATTTACAAATTTATCAAAACCACATTCCAAAGGATTATCGTTGCTATCCATATCATTCCCATATGATAGTAGAGCACTTTCAATTCTTTCTATCAAATTTGGACATCCGGGTTTAACATTAAATTCTTTACCTTGTTCGAATAGATCATCATACAACTCTAAACCTGATTTTGTGTTTTCAACATAAATTTCATAACCTCCCTGTTTTGACCATCCAGATTGAGCAATTAAATGTTTAACTCCTTTAAAATCAAAATAATCAAAACCAAAAAATTTTAATTTTGTTATTTCAGCTCCAAATATTTTTTCCATTAATTTAAATGATTTTGGTCCTTGTACAGCTATAATATCAACATTAGGCTCTCGAATAGATACATCAAATTTATTTCCAATAGCGAGACCTTTTGCAAATAAAATTACATCTGAGTCCGCAATAGATATCCACCATTTATCGTGGCTTATTCTCAATACTACTGGATCATTAATTAAGCCAGCTTGATCATCTATTATTGGACAATAATAACATCTTCCATCTTTGGATTTAGATAAATCTCTACATGTCATTAGCTGAACTAGTTTTGCAGAATCTTTTCCTGTAATCTCTACTTGCCTTTCACCAGCAACATCCCAAATTTGAACATGCTCTTTCAAATGATGATAAGAGTCTTCCAAAGATCCAAAAGCAGCTGGTAGTAACATATGATTATAAACCGTGTAGGCTGTTACACCTTGTTTTTCTATTCTTGAAGTGTATGGAGTACTTCTTACTCTTCTAGATTTTGCTATTGAAAAGTTTGTCATTTTTTTAAAAATTCTAGTATCTTTTCTCGCATTTCAAATGCTTTTTCAATCATTATCATGTGTCCACATTCTGCAATTACATGAGTAATGGAGTTTTTTACTAAATTTGAAAATACTTTTCCTTTTTCTAAGTTAACCATCTTGTCCGACTCACCAAAAATAAAAAGGCTTGGACAAATAATTTTAGTTGCAGACATTTTTCCATTTGAATAATTATTACAAGCTTTTAGATCAACAGCTAAAATCTCACTTATAGCTCTTGAAGAATTTATTATTCTTTGGACTGGGTTGCCTCCAATAAATTTATTTGAATCTTTATATCCCCATTTCATCATTAATTTTACAGAATCTGCATTTCCACTCTCAGCAAGATCAATTAGATCTTGATTTACAGGCATTTTGTAAGATCCACCCACAAAGATTAATTTATTTATTCTGTTTGGGTATCTAGAAGAATATTCAAGAATCTCTAAACATCCTTGGGAGTGACCTACTAGATTTAATTTTTCTAAGTTTAATTCTTGAAACACATTTTCAAGCCAATCTGCAATATCCTCAATGGTTGTTAAACATTTACCTTCTGAATTTCCATGTCCTGGTAAATCTAAAGAAATCACATTAAAACTATGGTTAGATAAATACTGCTCAGTAAGTGACCAAACTATATGAGATAGACCGCTACCATGTAAAAGAACTACGGTTTCTTTTTTAGGATCAATGCCTTTACCAGCATCAGATGCATAAATTTTTTTATTGTTAACTTTGAAAATCAAGCCAATTCCTTAGCTTTCTTTCTTAATTCAAACTTTTGAATTTTTCCTGTTGAGGTCTTAGGCAATTCACAAAATTCAATTTTTTTTGGAACTTTAAAGCCAGCTAATGTCTCTCTACAAAATTCAATCAATTCTTTTTCTGTAACAGTTTTTCCTTGAACTATTTCAATAAAAGCACAAGGAACTTCTCCCCATTTTTCATCTGGTTTAGCAACAACAGCTGCGATTGAAACTGAAGGGTGTTTAGCTAACGTATTTTCAATTTCTATAGATGAAATATTTTCGCCGCCTGAAATAATTATATCTTTTGATCTATCTTGAATTTTAACATAACCATCTGGGTGCATGACTGCTAAATCTCCTGTATGGAACCAGCCACCAGACATTGCTTTATCAGTAGCTTCTTTATCTTTAAAATATCCCTTCATTACTACGTTACCTCTAATCATAATCTCACCAATTGTTTTACCATCTCTTGGAACATCAATCATAGTCTCTGGATCCATTACAGTAACTCCTTCTGTGTTTGGATATCTAACACCTTGCCTTGCCTTAATTTCATTTTGCTTATCCTCAGAAAAAGAGTCCCATTCTTCATTCCATGCACATTGAGTCACATGACCGTAGGTTTCTGTTAAACCATAAACATGCATTACCTCAAAACCAAGTTTTTTCATTTTTTGAAAAATTATACTAGGTGGGGGAGCTCCAGCAGTTAGAACGTAAACTTTTTGTTTTAATTTTTTTTGATGCTCTTCTGGTGCACCTGTTATCATGTTTAATACTATTGGGGCTCCACCAAAATGAGTTACTTCATATTTATCAATAACTTCAAAAATTTTTTTAACATCAATATTCCTAAGACATATTGTTCTGCCATTTAACATTGGTATCGTCCAAGGGTAACACCAACCATTGCAATGAAACATTGGCACAATAGTTAAAAAATTTAGTCTGTTTGGCATATTCCAAGCTACTGCACTACCAGTTGCCATTAAATATGATCCTCTATGATGATACACTACTCCTTTTGGATTTCCCGTAGTTCCAGAAGTATAACTCAATGAAATTGCCTGCCATTCATCCTCTGGCATTTTCCATACATAATTTTCATCTCCAGTATCTAAAAATTTTTCGTATTCTAAATCACCAATTTTTTCTAATTTAGATTGGTCTGCAAATTGATCATGAATATCAATAACAATAATCTCTTTGTCTAATTGTGAAAGTGCTTTTTTAACCTCTTGATGTAATTGACGATCAACCACCAAGACCTTTGCGTCACTATGTTTAAGAATATAAGATATGGTATTAGCATCCAATCTAATATTAATTGTATTTAAAACTGCACCAGTCATAGGTACTGAATAGTGAGCTTCAAATATTTCAGGCGTATTGAAAGCTAAAAATGAAACAGTATCTCCTTTTTTAATTCCAATTTTCTCTAAAGCACTTGCAAACTTAATAGCTCTTTTATAAACCTCCAACCAAGTATAACTTCGGTCTTCATAAACAATCGCTTCATAATTAGGATAAACATCTTTTGCTCTCTCTAAAAAAGACAAAGGAGTTAAAGGAACATAGTTTGCTTTATTTTTATCTAAATTTGTATCGTAATGGTTCATACTAATTAAATTTAAAATTCATAATATTAGAACTACCTGATATTGCAGATTTATAATGTAACTCTGCACGAGGTAAAACCCGATCAAAATAAAACTTTGCAGTATCAATTTTATCAGAATAGAAGCTTTTGTTTTTATCATATTCATTAAAACAAACTTCAAGCACTTTAATCCATGCGTATCCTACCGATACATATCCAAGTGTTTTAAGATAATCATTCGCAGCAGCACTCACATCATCCTTATTGTCTTTAATTTTTTGGGTAGTCCAATCATTAAAATTTGCCAAAATATCCAAATGGTAATTAAATACTTTTAAGAATGGATCCATCTTTTCATTCTGAATATTGCAATCATTTTTTATATTTTCTAAATATCTACTGATTATATTTCCATTTTTATTATTTAGTTTACGAAAAACTAAGTCGGCAGCTTGGACTGAATTGGTTCCCTCATATATTGGGGTAATTCTATTATCTCTATAAAGTTGTTCAATTCCTTGGTCTTTTGTATATCCATAGCCCCCATGAATTTGCATCGCTTCACTAGTTATTTCCATACCTAAATCTGTAAATAAAGATTTTACAACAGGTGTTAACAAGGAAACAAAATCAGATGCTTCTTGTTTTATTTTTGGATCTAGATGATAGAGACTTACTTCAGTTTGTTGAGACAACCAAAAGCATAATGCTCTTTCACCTTCAATAATTGACTTCATATTTAACAATGATCTTCTAATATCAGCATGTTCAATTATATAATCGGCTCCATTATTTGATTTTGAACTGTTTGTTTTTCCTTGTTTTCTCTCTTTTGCATATAAAAGTGAATTTTGATAAGCTATCTCTGATATACCTAATCCTTGTATACCAACAACAATTCTCTCTAAATTCATCATAGTAAACATGGCATTTAGGCCTCTATCTTTTTCACCTATCATGTAGCCTGTTGCTTCATCAAAATTTAAAACACATGTTGCTGATCCTTTGATACCCATCTTATCCTCAACTGAACCTGTTGATACTCCATTTCTTTCACCAACTGAGCCATCATTGTTTACTTTGTATTTGGGTACCAAAAATAAACTAATACCTCTAGTTCCTGCAGGAGCACCAGAAACTCTCGCTAAAACTAAATGAATAATATTTTCAGTTAAATCATGGTCTCCTGACGTTATAAAAATTTTTTGTCCACTTATTTTATAAGAGCCATCATTTTGATTTTCAGCTTTGGTTTTTAACAATCCTAAATCAGTACCACAAACTGGTTCTGTTAAACACATTGTGCCACTCCACCTTCCTTCTACCAGTTTAGGCAAATACATTTGTTTAATTTCATCTGAAGCGTGATGATTGATACAATTGTAAGCACCAATAGTTAATTCGCTATACAATTTAAAAGATAAACTTGCTGAGGATAGCATCTCATCAAAAAAAGCACTTACAGTTTTTGGCATACCTTGTCCTCCATATTTTGGATCACAAGATAGTGAAATCCAACCATCTTCTATATATTTTTGATAAGCTTCTTTATAGCCAGGTGGAGTTCTAACTACTCCATTCTCTAATATTGCTGGATTTTCATCTCCCATTTTTGCAAGAGGTAGTATTAAGTTTTCATTTATCTTTGCTGCTTCTTGTAAAATGTCTTTTACTAGATCTGGTGTGACTTCTTTATATTTTTCTAAATCATTATAATTTTTATTGTTTCTTAGTTTTTCAAAAAGAAACATCATATCTTCTAATGGAGCAGTATAGCTTGGCATTAGGAGAGTTTAGGTTAAATTAGAAATTATTGCAATTTCGAAATAATTGCATCACCCATTTGAGAAGTTGATACTTCTTTTTTGCCGTCAGATAAAATATCCTTGGTTCTTAATCCATCATTTAAAACATCTTGAACAGCTTTTTCCAAAGAATCTGCCTCATTATCTAGATCTAAAGAATATCTAAGAGCCATTGCAAAACTTAAAATACTAGCAATTGGATTTGCTATACCTTTTCCTGCGATATCAGGGGCAGAACCATGAATTGGCTCATACATAGCACGCATTTCGCCATCTTTATTTTTAGCTCCTAGAGAAGCCGAAGGTAGAAGTCCTAAAGACCCAGTAAGCATAGAGGCTTGATCAGAAAGCATGTCCCCAAATAAATTATCAGTTACAATTACATCAAATTGTTTTGGATTTCTTAAAAGCTGCATTGCACAATTATCTGCTAACATATGACTCAATTCGACATCTTTATATTCGCTATCATGTAAAGCCTGCACCTCTTCTCTCCAAAGTAAGCCAGCCTCCATAACATTAGACTTTTCACATGACGTAACTTTATTAGATCTTTTTTTTGCAAGATCAAAAGCTACTCTAGCAACTCTTATAATCTCACTGCTGGTATAAGTATGAGTGTTAATTCCTTTTCTTTCACCATTTTCAATTGGCTTAATACCTCTAGGCTCTCCAAAATAAATTCCGCCTGTAAGCTCTCTTACAATCATAATATCTAATCCTGAAACTATTTCTGGTTTTAACGTTGATGCATCAACTAACTGTTCAAAACAAATAGCTGGTCTTAAATTTGCAAATAATTTTAACTCTTTTCTTAATTTTAATAATGCTCTTTCAGGTTTTTTTGAAAATTCTACAGAATCCCATTTAGGACCTCCTACAGCCCCAAGCATAACAACAGCGCTTTCCAAAGCTTTGTAAAAAACTTCATCAGTAATAGGTGTTCCATGTTTATCGTATGAACAACCACCTGCTAAATCTTCATCAATTTCAAAGTCTAAAGACTTATTATCATTAAACCAATTAATAATTTTTTTTACTTCTCCCATTACCTCTGGACCTATACCATCACCAGGTAATAGTAATATTTTTCTTTTTTTTACTTTAATCATTGAATATCCAAGGCTTCTGGTTTTTTAAATTGTTTTCAAATATTTCAATTTTATCTGATTTTTTTAAAGATAGTGCGATGTCATCTAAACCTTCAAGCAGACACTTCTTCTTAAATGGATCAATTTCAAAACTAATTTCACTATTTCCATAAATTATTTTTTCATCATTTAGATCTATTGAAATTTCTTCTTTTCTATTAGAGTACTCTGATAACTCTTTAATTTTATCTTCTTCTAGAATAATTGGTAAAATTCCATTTTTAAAGCAATTATTATAGAATATATCTGCATAGCTAGAGCTTATTACGCAAGTAATACCAAAATCTAAAAGTGCCCATGGAGCATGTTCTCTTGAAGAGCCACATCCAAAATTTTTACCTGCAATTAAAATTTTTGAAGAATTATGAGGGTCTTTGTTTAAAATAAAATCTTCAATTACTTGTCCTTGATCATCATATCTCATTTCATAAAATAAATTTTTACCGAGTCCAGTTCTCTTGATAGTCTTTAAAAACTGTTTAGGAATAATCATATCAGTATCAATATTTACTATTGGTAAATATGCTGGGATACTTTTTAATTTGCTAAATTTTTGCATTTAATTTTGATACTTTCTTACATCATCTAAACTTCCAGCTATAGCAGCAGCAGCTGCCATTCCTGGACTTACTAAATGTGTTCTGCCACCTCTTCCCTGTCTTCCTTCAAAGTTTCGATTAGAGGTTGAAGCACATCTTTCTTCTGGTTTTAATTTGTCAGCATTCATTGCTAAACACATTGAGCAACCAGGCTCTCTCCATTCAAATCCTGAATTGATAAATATTTTATCTAATCCTTCTTGCTCTGCCTGTTCTTTTACTAAGCCTGAGCCTGGAACCACCATTGCATGAACGTGATTAGCTTTTTTCTTATCTTTTAATATTTTTGCGGCTTCTCTTAAATCTTCAATTCTTCCATTAGTACAACTACCAATAAAAACTTTATCAATTTTAATATCTTTTGCTGCCATATCTGGTTTTAAACCCATATATTTTAAAGCTCTTTCAATAGAATTTTTTCGATCTTCGTCTTGTTCATTAGCTGGATTAGGAACGGTGCCATCAATTGTAATTACATCTTGTGGAGAAGTTCCCCAAGTAATCATAGGTAAAATTTCATTTGCATTTAAACTAATCTCTTTATCAAACTTAGCACCATCATCAGTTTTAAGTGTTTTCCAATATTCTAGTGCCTTATTCCAATTATCTCCTTTTGGTGACATTGGTTTATTTTTTAAGTATTCAAATATTTTTTCATCTGGGGCTATCAAACCTGCTCTAGCACCTCCTTCAATAGTCATATTGCAAATTGTCATTCTTTGCTCAACACTTAAAGATCTGATCAGGTCTCCAGCATATTCAACCACGCATCCTGTGCCACCTGCTGTTCCTATTTTTCCAATAATTTGAAGAATTACATCTTTAGAAGTAACTCCTAATGGTAATTTTCCATTTACATTTATTCTAAAATTTTTAGCTTTTTTTTGAACCAAAGTTTGTGTTGCTAAAACATGTTCAACTTCTGATGTCCCAATTCCAAAAGCCAGTGCACCAAAGGCTCCATGGGTAGCGGTATGACTATCGCCACAAACTATAACTGTTCCAGGTTGTGTAAATCCTTGTTCTGGTCCGATGATATGTACAATACCTTGTCTTTTATCATCCATACCAAATAGTTGGACACCAAACTCTTTGCAGTTTGCCTCCAAAGTGTCTACTTGTATTTTTGACTCTTTGTCTGCAATCCCTTTTGATCTGTCTGTAGTTGGAACATTGTGATCAGCAACAGCTAAAGTAAGATTTGGATGCCTAACTTTTCTATTTGAGTTCCTTAAACCCTCAAATGCCTGTGGACTTGTTACCTCATGCACTAAATGTCTATCTACAAAAAGTAATGCAGTTCCATCTTCTTGTTGATCAACTAAATGATCATTCCAAATTTTATCGTAAAGTGTTGTAGACATTGAAAAAAAAATTATTTTTTTTCTGAAGTGCTTTCTGGTTTCTGCTCTGCAGAAGCTTCTGATTTTACCTCATTAGCATTTTCTGCTTCTTGAGTAACAGGAGCTAAATTTTCTTCAGTTACAGTTTCAGGTTTTGCATCTATATCAATACCAATTTTCTTTCTAATTTTTTCTGCAATTCTAGCTGACTTACCAGTTCTGTCTCTTAAATAATAAAGCTTTGCTCTTCTAACTTTTCCAGATCTGATTACTTTAATTGAATCAATTACTGGACCATACAAAGGGAAAGTTCTCTCAACACCTTCTCCAAAAGAAATTTTTCTTACTGTGAATGAAGAATTTATATCTCTATTCTTTTTTGCTATACAAACACCTTCAAAATATTGAATTCTTTCTTTTTTACCTTCTGTAATTCTAACACCAACTTTAATTACATCACCAGGATGGAATTCAGGTATTTTCTTTTCTGATAAAATTTTCTTAACGTTATGTTGATTAATTTCTTCTATATTTTTCATAGTATTTAACAAATTAGTTTCTCTTATATTTTTCCCACAAATCTGGTCTTCGGACGCGTGTTATAGCCTCAGATTGAGATAAACGCCAGTCTTTAATTTTGTTGTGATCTCCCGATAATAGCACATCTGGTACACTTTTTTGCTCCCAAATTTGCGGTTTTGTGTATTGAGGATATTCTAACAATCCATTTTGGAAAGTCTCATCACTAGTAGATTTTTCGTTGCCTAATACTCCAGGTAATAATCTTAAAATACTATCGATAACGACTAATGCTGCTGTTTCTCCGCCAGATAAAACAAAGTCTCCAATACTAATTTCTTCAATATTTCTAGTCTCTAAAACTCTTTCATCAACACCCTCAAAGTGTCCACAGATTAAAGATATTGATTTTTCATTAGCAAGATCTTGAGCATAATTTTGATCGAATTTTTTACCTTTTGGAGACAAATAAAAAATCCTTTCACCTTCAATTTTATTAAGATCCAAAGATTTTGCTAACACATCAGGTTTTAACAACATTCCAGAGCCTCCTCCATAAGGAGTATCGTCAACAGTTTTGTGCTTATCTTCTGCAGCATCTCTAATATTTACAACTTTTAAATCCCAAAGTTTTTTTATTAAGGCCTTTCCATAAAGACCTTTGTCTAGAGGTCCTGGAAACACTTCAGGATAAAGTGTAAAAACTTGAGCTCTCCACATAATTAGAAAATATATTATTTTTCCTCTGCTGGAGCCGCTTCTGCTGCTGGTGCTTCTGCTGCTGGAGCTAATTCTGCTGCTGGAGCTGCCGCTTTTGGAGCTTCAGTCTTAGGAGCTTCCTCACCTTCTTTTTTTCTATCTTTTTTAGGAATAGCTTTATGAGGATTGTTCCCATTTGCAGGCATTGGCATAATTTCTTGTTCACCCAATATTCTAGCAACTCTTGTTGTTGGTTGTGCACCTTGGCTTAACCAATACTTAATTCTTTCAGCCTCAAGACCAATTCTTTCTTTTTTATCTTTTGGCAAAAGAGGATTAAAAAATCCAAGTTTTTCTATAAATCTACCATCTCTTGCAAAACGACTGTCTGCAACAACAACTTTGTAAACAGGTCTTTTCTTTGTTCCACCTCTTGATAACCTTAACTTTAACATTTACTCTCCTTTTTTTATTTTAGTTGATTGAATAACTCTGGTGGTATTCCTTTGTCAGACATACCCTTCAGATTTCCTTTGGACATCTTTTTCATCATTTCAGACATCATTTTAAATTGTTTTAACAATTTATTGATAGTGGCAGAATCTGTTCCTGAACCATTAGCAATTCTTTTTTTTCTAGAACCATTAATTATTTTTGGGTTCTCTCTTTCCTTTTTTGTCATAGACAAAATAATAGCTTCATTTTTTGTTATTATACTTTCATCAATACCAGCAGACTCCATTTGGGATTTAATTTTTGAAACACCTGGCATAAATGACATTATCCCTTCTATGCCTCCCATTTTTTTCATTTGTCTTAACTGTGTTAAGTAATCTTCCATAGAAAACTCACCTTTTTTTAAGTTTTCTTCAGTCTTTTTAATATTTTCTTCACCGAGATCCTGAGCAGCTTTTTCAACAAGAGATACGATATCTCCCATACCTAAAATTCTATTAGCTATTCGATCAGGGTGAAATACCTCAAAATTATCAATCTTTTCTCCAATTCCTAAAAATTTAATTGGTACTTGAGAAATATATTTCATACTTACAGCAGCGCCACCTCTTGCATCACCATCTGCTCTAGTTAAGATAATTCCAGATAAATTTACTGTATTCTTAAATTCCTTGGCTACTGAAGCAGCAACTTGCCCTGTTAAAGAGTCTGCTACTAAGAAAGTTTCTGTAGGATTTATAACACTTTCTATCTGCTTAATTTCACTCATCATTTGTAAATCTATTTGAGTTCTACCCGCGGTATCAAATAATATGATTTCAGCACCATTAAGATTAGCAGCACTTACAGCTCTTCGACAGATATCCACTGGCTGTTGCCCATTAATTATTGGAAGGGTTAAAATACCATTTTGTTCTCCTAGAGCCCTTAATTGCTCTTGCGCAGCTGGTCTATAGATATCTAAACTGACCATCATCACTTTTTTCTTTTTTTGATTTTCTAGGTATTTGGCTAATTTCGCAGTAGTAGTTGTTTTACCAGAACCTTGAAGCCCAACTAGCATCATTGGTACTGGTGGAACAGCGTTTAGATTAATTTCATCATTTTTTTCACCAAGAAGATTTACAAGCTCATCATAAACAATCTTAACAACCATATCTCCTGGAGAGGTAGATCTAATGATTTCTTGACCCAAAGCCTTAGGTTTTACTTTTTCGATAAATTCTTTTGCAACATCCAGTGAAACATCAGCTTCTAATAAAGCTTGCCTAATTCCCCGCAACCCTTCATCTACTTGTTTTTCATCAAGAGATGGTGCCTTTTTTAAAGAAGAAAAAATTTCTTCGAATTTATTTGTTAAATTTTCAAACATATTTATTACGCACAGCAGTAACCGCACTAGTGGGCGAACCCTCGCTGACTAGTGTCGATCTCTTTGTTTCCAAAGACACCGCAAATTTAACGTTTTTGCGGAAACGGGGTCAAACTATAATAGAGGTTCAAAAAGTCAATAAATAAGTTAAATAACTATATATGGATATAAAAGCATTTAAAATGGATGGTTTAGGCAATGATTTTGTTATTATTGATAACAGAAGTAACCAAATTCATCTTTCAAATGAACAGATAGTAAAAATCTGTAATAGAGAATTTATTGGATGTGATCAATTAATTATCATTAAAGACAACAGTGAAACAGATGCATCCGTTGAGTTTTTTAATTCAGATGGAAGTCCTTCTGGGGCTTGTGGCAATGGAACCAGATGCGTGGCTGATTTATTATCAAAAGAAAAAAAGAAAAATTCAATTACTGTTACCACAGAGTCAGGCAACCTAAATTCAAAGATCTTGGGTAACAACATGGTAACAACACAAATTGGAGTTGCAAGAACAGAATGGCACGAAATTCCTTTATCTAAAAATTTAGACACTAAAAATTTAAATATAAAAATTTTAGATAGTGATAATAAAGAGTTTTTCGGTGGCATGGCAATTAATGTGGGAAACCCTCATTTAATATTTTTTATCAAAAATCTTGAAAAATTTAATATTGAAAAAATTGGTCCTCAATTAGAAGTGCATGAATTTTTTCCAGAAAAGTGCAATGTGACTATAGCAGAAGTTGTTAATAAAAATTTAATTAAAGTCAAAGTTTGGGAAAGAGGAGCAGGTCTTACTAAAGCATGTGGGACAGCTGCTTGCGCAACTGCAATGGCAGGGAAATTAAACAATCTTACAGAGGATAAAGTTGATATTCAGTTTAAATCAGGAATATTAAACATATCAATTGATGATCAAAATATGATTCATATGAAAGGTCCAGTTTCAAATATTCAAGATATTGAAATTAAATTATAATGGGATTTTTTGACAAATTTAAAATTGGTTTTAAAAAAAGCGCCTCTGCATTTACCTCTGGTTTAAAAGAAATAATCATCAAAAAAGAAATTGATGATAAAACTTTAGATCAAATTGAAGAATATTTAATTCGATCTGATGTAGGAGTGCTAGCTGCTGAAGATATAAAAAAAATAATTTCAGAAAAGAAAATTGACCCAAAAAAAAATATTAATGATGAGGTTAATTTAATCTTAAAAGAATATATCATTTCTATAATGCAACCTCTCGAGAACCAAGAATTTTTTAAAAAAAAAGACAAACTAAATGCAATATTAATCTCGGGCGTCAATGGAGTTGGTAAAACAACTACCATTGGTAAAATAAGCAAAATTTTAAAAAATAACGGTAATAAAATAATGCTTGCTGCTTCAGATACTTTTAGAGCAGCAGCAATAGAACAATTAGAAAATTGGGCAAATAAAGTTGGAGTTGAAATTACAAAATCAACTCAAGGTTCAGACCCAGCATCAGTTGCCTACAAAGCAATAGATGAAGCCTTAAAAAATAACTTTGACCAAGTTTTAATTGATACCGCTGGAAGATTACAAAATAAAAAAAATTTAATGGAGGAATACAAAAAAATTGCCAATGTTACAAAAAAAATTGATATTGAAGCACCTCATGATGTAATTTTAATTTTAGATGCTACCTCAGGCCAAAATGTTTTAAATCAAGTTGAAGAATTTAATAAAATTATACCAATCACTGGAATAATTATGACTAAATTAGATGGCACTGCCAAAGGGGGGATTCTCCTTGCGGTAGCTAAAAAATACAAATTACCAATTATTGCTTTAGGGTTGGGAGAAAAAGAGGATGATTTACAAATTTTTGAAGCTGAAAAATTTGCAGATGCTTTTATTCAAACTAATTAATTAAATTACTAGATATAAGAGGCTTATAATAACTACACTTGTAATTTTCCTCAAATTGGTAATGACCACATTTTTTAGCAATTGATGAGATAATAAAATCAAGTTTTCCATTTGCAGGATAAAGTTCAAGTTTTTTACTGTGAATATCAAATTTAAAATTTGCATTAATATTCTTAATTGCACTAACCATAACTAAAGTGGTATCATCTTTTAGAAGATAATAGGCAAAATCATCTGGAAAAACAGGGAAGTCATACTCTTGAAGCAAATATCTTGCTTGAGAGGGAAACCATTCATATGAAATTAAAGGATCAGAAGAATTAGTTTCATAGTTATGAATGTAAAGATCTTTTGGATAATCACTTATATAATTTGAATTTTCCCCTTTGGCTAAAATAGCTTTTTCTCTAGTTTTAAAGTAAAGAGCAAAATTTTTATTATGAGAATTCATTTGATCAATATAAAATAAATCGTCAGCAGAAAAATTTTCTTCGCTAGAAAATAAATTATTTTGTAAAAATAAGCTTAATAAAAATACTAATAGAACTTTTTTCATAACTATTTTTAGAAAAAAAGTTTGTAATATATTTGTTTGGAATGTGGCCTAATTTAAACTCTTTAAAAATAAATTTAATTGACCTATTAATTTTTCATCAAATTCCATCATATGATCATCATTTTTAGTAAAATATGAAAACTTTGGATTATTGGCCTCTTGAAAAATTTTTTGACCCATTGCAAAAGGGACTATCTGATCAGCTTCACCATGCATAACTAATATTGGAGATCTAATGTTTTTAATTTTTTTAATATTTTCATATTTATCTCTTAATAGTAATTTAACTGGTATGTATGGGTAAAATTTTTTTGCAGCATCTACCATTGATGTAAAGGGTGTCTCTAAAATTACACCAGCAAAATTATTATTCTGAGCAATCTCTGTTGCTATACCAGTACCTAAAGATTCTCCATATAAAACAATATTTTCATCCTCAACTCCATAATTTTTTATCCACCTAACTGCACTTCTTCCATCTTCATACAAATTATTTTCAGTAGGTTTGCCTTGGTTTCCACTAAAACCTCTCCAGGCAATAATTAAAAAATTAACATCCAGATCTTTTAAACGATTTAGTTTGTAAATTCTATTTTCTAAAGTCCCGGCGTTTCCATGAAAAAAAATAATAGTTTTAAATTTTTCTAAATCTTTTTCATGAAACCAACCAAGTAATTCTAAATTGTCTGATGTTTTTATTTTAACTTTCTGTATCTCGGCACTTAAATTATTTCCTGAATAATTGTTTTCATTAGGATGATACAACAAGCTGCGTTGATAAAAAAATAAGAATATTATTACAAACAAATAAACCAATATAATTAGACTGATTAATTGCAAAAAAATATTCCTAGGTTTTTTTAACATTATTTTTTCTAGCAAGATAAATTCCAAAGAATACCAAAATAGTCCCTATTAAATGGTAGCCCTCTAATTTTTCATCGAATAAAAAATAGCCATAAATTGCTGCATAAATAGTAAAGATATATAGGGTAAAACCAGTAAGAGATGCTCCGAGTTTTTTTTGGGCTACAGTATAAAGTGTAAAAGCAATAATACCTGGGCTAATTGCTGCAAAAATAACCCATGCAAAAAAATCTGAATCGAAGAAAGTTCTTTCAATAAAAACTTCTTCAACAATATAAAATGGTAATAAACTTATGGCACCAAATAATGCAACCAAAGTAAATCTTTGAAAAATTTGTAAATTAGTCTTCCAATAAAATAAATAGATTGAATACAGTGCCCAACCTATAGCAGCCCCTAACATCCATAAATCTCCTAAGGTAAACTTTAAATTTATCAATAAATTGATGTCTCCTTTTATAATAATTGCAAAGACTCCAACTAAACAAGCGATTAAACCTATAACTTTGATAAAATTTATTTTTTCTTTAAAAAAGATACTTGAAATTAAAATTATAAATACAGGAGATGAAGTATAAATAATTCCCATATTGGCAACTGTTGTTGTCTGCCCTGCCAAGAATGGAAACGCTCCACAAACCCCACACCCCAAGGCTCCTAAAACAAATAATTTTTTATATTCATTCTTAACAGATGTATAATTTTTCCTTAAAGATAAATAAGTAAACGGTAACAAAATTAGAAAAACCACAGTCCATCGCCAAAAGGCTAAAGAGATTGGAGGAACATATTCTACACCTCCTCTTGCTACGATTAAATTACTAGCCATAAATATTGGCTGAATAAATAATAATAAGAATGACCAAGAACTTTTATTGTGATCAGTCAATTTATAAATTTTTAGCTTTTATCGAAAAAAGCTTCATAGATCATCATTACGATGGCAACTACCATTAAGATATAAACAGGTAGTACATCTACAAAGCCTATCATCATTGATCGAGTTAGTGTTGTTGCTAAACCAACTAGAAAATATATTGCAAAAGATAAACCAATAATTGTCGTAATTTTACTCATTTTATTCCTGACATTCCTTTTCTAACCAGTTGGCAACCCCTAAAAATCTATGATCATCATAACGATCACCAATTAATTGAACACCTAATGGTAAATTATTTTCTCCCTCAAGTAAAGGAAGAGATATACACGGTGTTCCTAAATAAGACCAAACTCTGTTAAATTCTGCAGTACCTGTGCTTTTAAGCCCTTTAGGTGCAACTCCTGGGCTAGAAGGTGAAAGAACGCCATGATAATCCTCAAATACCTCTTTATAAGACTCATAACTTCTTTTCATAAAATCAATTGCTTCAGCGTACTCTTTTGCAGAATGTTTATTGCCATTTGCAATTGCAGTTTGCATATATTTTGAAAGTTTATTTTTAAATTTTTTATAATATTCTGAAAAATTATTTGCTAAATCAGTTTCGTGGATAATTTGATGATACTTATGAATATCTTTAAAATATGAAGGTGTATCAAAGACTTCAATATTTTTTGAAAAAGATTTAATAAAATATTCAAAAGACTCTCTTGATTTTTTATCAATTATTTTCCAATGATCAGTTTTATAAAAAATAAATTTTGGCTCAAATAACGGACCTTTTTTAGTTTCTGCCAGCATGTTTTCTGAAGAATAATAGATTGTAGCAGAGTCATTAGGATCTTTTTTAATTAAAACTTTGGCAAGTAAAGCAACATCTTCAACAGATCTTCCAAACATTCCAATGTGATCTAAGTTGTAAGACGTTCTAAGAACACCGCTTCTTGAAATTAAACCATAACTTGGTTTATAGCCAACAACACCACAATAAGATGCAGGTCTAATGACAGAGCCTCCGGTTTGTGATCCAATTGACAATGGAGCCATGAATGATGCTATTGCAGCAGCTGAACCACTTGAGGATCCACCAGGTGTCCTCGAATAGTCATGCGGATTGGTAGTATTTGGTGGCCCAAGATATGCCAACTCTGAAGTAGCTGTTTTACCCATAATTATTGCTCCTGCTGCAAGAAGCAAATTTACTATTTCAGCATTTTGAGAATAAGACTTTCTTTTTCTAATCACCGTTCCACACTCAGTAGGCATATCTGCTGTACCAATAATATCCTTTATTGCAATGGGTATCCCATGAAGAGGTCCTAAAGGTTTTCCTGATCTTCTATATTCATCTGAGGCTGCAGCTTTGTCTAATAAAATTTTTTTATCAAAATGAACCCAGGCCTTAACATCTTTTTCAAATTTATTTATTCTCTCAATATATTGATTGCAAACTTCTACAGAAGTAATTTGAGCATCCTTTATTTTGGTAACTAATTCTTCTAAGCTTAGCGAAAAAATATCGGTCATTTTTTATTTTATTAATTTAATTTGCGAATAAAACTTCTGGTAACCATAAAGCTATACCTGGGAAAATATACATTAACACCATAGCCAATATAACAATTCCTAAGAATGGCATAATTCCTCTAAAGATATCCATCAATTCCACATTCTTAGATTGAACACCTTTTAAATAATATGCTGACATCGCCATCGGTGGTGTTAAAAATGAAGTTTGTAAATTTAATGCAATCAACATTGCAAAGAAATAAGGGTTTACTCCAAAAAATTCTACAAGTGGTAAAAATATAGGAACAAAAATAATTAATATTTCAGTCCATTCTAGTGGCCATCCTAAAAGAAATATTATTATTTGAGTTATAACTAAGAACTGCCAAGGTTCTAGATCTAGAGATTTAAAGAAATGTTCAAAAACTTCGTGACCTCCTAAATATGAAAACACTGAAGCAAAAGTCCAAGAACCAATAAACAACCACATAATCATCGCAGTTGTTTTTGCTGTTAAAAACACTGACTCTTTAAAATTTTTCCATTTTAATGTTTTGTAAAAATATGAAAGGACAATTGCACCTAAAGCACCTACTGCAGCAGCTTCTGCTGGTGTAGCTATCCCAGCTAAAATTGTTCCTAACACCAACATAATTAATGAAAATAAAGGTAAAAATGAAATTAAAACTTCTTTTAGAATTTGAGCTCTAGGTGGTATCTCTTCTGCACGAGGCTTTGGAGCTATAGATGGATTAAAATAAGCTAAAGTAACAGCATAAACTATATATAATCCAGCTAACATTAATCCTGGAAATATTGCAGCAGCAAATAATCTTAATGGTGAAAGTTGAGCAATTACCGCATATACAATTAGCATAATACTAGGTGGAATTAAAATTCCTAAACATCCCCCAGCACAAATAATTCCTGAAGCAAATTTTTTATCATAACCAGCTTTAATCATCGCTGGCCAAGCAAGTAATCCCATTAAAGTAACAACTGCTCCAATAATTCCTGTAGCAGTAGAGAATAAAGTGCAAGTTACTAAGCGCAGCAACAGCCATTGAGGCAGGTAGTTTATGAGAAGCTAATCTTATTGCAAAAAATAATTTTGCAACAATACCTGCTCTTTCAACAAGATACCCCATGAACAAAAAGAGTGGGACGGCGGTGAGGACGTTATTATCCATTACCGTATAAGTGTTTTGAACAAAAAGTTGGAATATTCTATTATCAAATAGATGTTCCATTTTGGTTGGATCAAAATATGCGTAATAACCAAATCCAAGACCCATTGCCATTAATGTAAATGCAATTGGAAAACCTAATAGAACTGCAAATAAAAATAAACCCATCATTAAAATTGCAATTTCTGGATTAGTTAAACTAAATAACATCGACGTCTTTTCCTTCCTGAGCTGATCTCATTAAAATTTTTTCTGTTTCTTCAGCAACAACCAATCTTGCAGGCCACTGTCCAGTTTTAATGCATATAATTGATCTGAAAACTTCACTGATACCTTGAATAATTAATAAAATACCTGAAAGAGGTATTAAAGCTTTTGCCATATAAATTTGAATTTGTGCAGGACTATTCCAGCTAGTCTCTTTTATCTTCCAAGCTAACGCAGCATAATCAAAACCATAAAATGCCAAAGCTACAACACCCGGAAAGAAAAAAATAAAATAAAGCACAAGGTCAATATACCCTTGAGTTCTTTGACTAAATAATCGATAAATTACATCACCTCTTACATGTGCTTCAGTAGATAAAGTATATGCACCAGCCATCATAAAAATAGCTCCATACATCTGAAGACTAAAATCAAAATTCCATAGTGTGGGTGCGTTCAATACATAAGCCATAAAAACTTCATAGCAAGTGCCACCCATCAAAATTACGATACACCAAGAAAATGCTTTTCCCATTGAGGTGCTTAAATTGTCAGCAAATTTAATATATGCTTTCATCATAATGAGAATATTATTAAAGAATTGGTTAGATTAATCAAATAAATAAAAAAAAGGGGGCATTTAGCCCCCTCTTTTATAAATTATCTATTATTAGATTTTAACCTTATCTACAGGTCCAAACTCATTTTCATAAGCTAGTCTGTAATTCGGCTGATTCATCAGCAAGTATTTCATTACTTTCTTAGCGTATGCTTTTTGAGAATCTACAATCGTTTTAAAGAAAGGATCTTTATCACTAAAGTCTTTAATTACTGCATCCCAACCTTTTAGTTGTTCTGCAAGGATTGCGTCTGAAGTTTGGTAAACATTTACTTTATGCTCGTTCATAAGGCTAGATAAACTGTCTGAATATCTAACAAGAGCTTTAAAATAGTTATCACTGTTTGCAGCATAAGCAGCATTTTTCAATATTGCTTGGTGTGCAGGTGATAAACTATTATAAGTATTTTTGTTTACAGGTATTTCAAACATCTCTTGAGATTGGTGGAAGCTTCCTAAGTGATAGTGCTTAGAAACATCTTGCATACCAAAATTTGAGTCAGATGTTGGGTTGTTAAACTCAGCAGCATCAATCAAACCAGTTTTCATCGCTGGCTGAATTTCACCACCTGGTAATTGTCTAACGACCATTCCCATTGCAGTAAGAACGTTAGTAGCAAGACCAACTGTTCTATACTTCATACCTTTTACATCAGATACTTGAGTTACGTTCTTTTTGAACCAACCAAAAGGTTGAGCAGGCATTGGCATATGGAAGAATCCAACATAATCGAAACCTACTTTTGCAAGTGTTTCTTCATATAGTTTTCTACCTCCACCATACTCCATCCATCCCATTACTTCTTGAGATGACATTCCGTATGAAGGACCTGTTCCAAAAAGAGAAGCAGCTGCGTTTTTACCATACCAATATGCAGTCACCCAGTGACCCATATCAACTACGCCTGAACTTACCGCTTGTCCAATTTCTGAAGTTTTTACAACTGCTCCAACTGGCTGAAGATCAATTTTTAGTGATCCTCCTGACATTTCGTCTACCATTCGGCAATAGTCACCCGCCATTTCAAAGAATATGTCTCCTCCACTTGGCCATGCAGCTTGCATTTTTAATACTTTTGCATGAGAACCAGCAGAAGCAATATTTGGCATTGCAACTGTTGCTGCAGCTACAGCACCGGCTTTAGCAGCAGTCTTAAAGAACTTACGTCTTGAAGAAGTTTCATTCTTCAACGATTTTTTTTCTTTAATCATTATTTCTCCTATTTATTTTAGTTAATTAACCGAGGGACATATAATCATAAACATTATAAAGAGTCTAAACTATTAATGATTAAAAAGGTCTCATAAGCTTGAAAAACAATTAATATATAAATAGAAATACAACTATTAATTGTAATTTAAATAAAAAGTCATACTTGCCCAGTGACTTATCCAATCTGACTTCAGTTTTAGTTTTTCTAAAAGAGAAGTCTTCTTAACTGTAACCGCACTAATAAGATACGATCTGTTTTCAAAAAGCCTTATTTTTCCTTCTCCATTTGGGTTCGTTTTGACATAGTCCTTATAAAAATTATCATTATCTTTGCTAAAAATAGTAACCTGAAAATTCTTTAGAGGTTTATTTCCTTCCATCACTCGAAACTCAAAATATTCATTTCGTTGATCGAATGGCGAATTTAAAGCAACAACTTCGTAGTCTAAATTATTTTTTTGTAGAAAAAAGTCATTCGAATTTGAAATTAAAATTTTTGAAAACCTTTTATAATTTTCTGTTGGAATTTTTTTTTTATCAATATTTTCTATTAAATGACTGAAATTTTGCTCTTTGATAAATTTCTCAAAATCATCATAAGTATCATATTCTAAAAAACTATAATTAGTCTCATAATTGATGATATTAAATTTGTTAGCATCTATATCAATTTGTATAGCTGGAAAATTACCATCTCTTTGATTAATTTTTTGTAAATCATTTTTGTTTTCTAAAAAAAGTTGTTTCACCTCCGAATTTGAAAAGCCAAAAGGTGTGCCATTAAAATTTTGACCAATCATAATATGAATATAATTATTTTTATTATTATAATCTGGTTCTAACCATAACTCATGAGCATATAGCTTATTGTTAATAAAAGTTGTAAAGAATACAAAAGTTAAAAATTTTATTAGAATTATGTTTTTTAAAATATTCATTTTATCTTTATTATTCATAACCAATATTTGTGCTCATGAATTACGTCCAACAATAGCAAATTTAGAAATAATAAAAAACGAAAAAACATTTAATGCCAATTTATCTTTAAGGGTTAATTTAGAGTCAATTATAGCCGGTATAAATCCAAAACATAAAAATTCTAAAGAGTCAGAACAATCAGATTTATATGATGATCTTAGAAAATTAGATCCCAAACAATTATTAAGAGAATTTGAAAATAAGTTTAAAAATATTGAAAATTATATATTTTTAGAAACAAAAAAAAATAAATACAATCCAATAATTAATTCAATAGATGTTCCTCAAATAGAGGATTTAGAATTAATCCGAGATTCGATAATAAATATAAATTTTAAAGATATCGAAAGTGATCAATTCAGATTTTTTTGGAGCGAAAATTTTGGCCCTATTATTTTAAGAGTTAATTCTATGGAGTTTGGCGAGCTACACACTGAACTTATTAAAAACAACGGCTATTCATCAAATATAACGATCGAAGAAAATAAAAATAATTTTTTTAAAAATTTTTTTAACTACTTAATTCTAGGTTATGAGCACATACTCCCAAAGGGCCTTGATCATATACTATTTGTATTAGCTTTATTTTTACTTTCATCAAATTTTAAAACATTGATTTTACAAATTTCTATTTTCACAATTGCTCATACAATCACTTTATTCTTAGGTGTTTTTAATGTAATAAAAATTTCCTCTTATATAGTTGAGCCTATTATTGCTCTTTCTATTGCCTATGTTGGAATTGAAAATTTATTTAAAAATAAATTAAGTAAAAGTAGGACTATTATCGTTTTTCTATTTGGATTGCTTCATGGTCTTGGATTTGCAGGAGTTCTAAATGATATTGGCGTTGTTAAAGAACTTTTTGTTTCAAGCCTTATTTCATTTAATATTGGTGTTGAATTAGGACAAATTTCGGTAATTGTTTTAGCTTATCTCTTTATAAAATTACCTTTTTATAAAATGCACTGGTATTCTAGAAAAGTAACTAAACCTATTTCTCTTTTAATCTCAATTGTTGGTCTGTATTGGTTTTTTGGAAGATTATTTTTTTAAAATGCATATATAATTTAGTATGAAATTTTTAATCTCATCTATTTTTTTTGTTTTTTTCTCAGTCAATTCTTTTGCAAATGAAGAGCTTTATTTATGCAAATTAGATACTAAGTTCTATGAAACAGATAAAAATGAATGGAGTCAAAAAATTATTGATTATGATTTATTTATCTCTGGTGAATCAGAAATTAAAATTTTAGATAAACAAACAAACCGATTTTTACAGTCATTTGAAGTAATACAAAATGATGAAAGAGCTTTAGTAGGATATTTCTTAAATAACAGAATGATAAATATATTTACCTTTAACAAAACAACTCTATATGCAAAATACTCTAATATGTATTTTGATGAGCAAGGTGGTGGTCAAATAGGTGTTGGCAAATGCTACACTAAGACTATTTAAATTATTATTTACTTGGTTTTGCTAAAATTAAGTTTGGATCAAATATAGTAATTTTTATTCTAGAATACCATTCAGATACAGCCACTATCTCTTCATCAGTCAACATTTGAGCAATAATTGACATTTGAGGGTGAGCAAGTCTGTTGGTTTTATAATCCTGAAGTTTAGCTATTAAATAATCTTTATGTTGTGCAGTTAAGTTAGGAATAATAACAGAATTCCCACCAGAGGCTGCCACCCCATCTAAACCATGGCATGCAGAACATATAGTTTGAGCTTTTTCTTTTCCTATTTTAATTTCATCTGTTAAATTAGATGCTACTGTTGCAGCTACTGAACCAGTTTCAGCTTGGGTATCAGCATAGGTCAACGTTGAAAAAAAAGAAAATAAAGTAATAAATAAAACTAAAATAATTTTCATTAATACATTCTAGTATGACTTATAATCTTTATAGCTTCTACGAGTTTTGCTTCACCCTCTTTTAATTTTCCAGCGTCACATAAAGCTTTACCTTCGTCTTTAAGAACTTTAATCTTATCAAGGTCTGCTTGAGTGTATTTGTATTGTTTTTTTCCATACTCTCTTTCAGACTCTTTCCAGATTGAATTTTGATAGTACTTACACAGGTAATCCGGGGAATTTAAGTACGCTTGATATTCTGCTTCCGTCATACATTTGCTGTCTCTTACTTGCTTAAATTCTCCATCCTCAGTCCAATTAGCAAGTCCACTACAAATTTTTTGTTCACCATCGCTTGCAGCATTTACCGCAAAGCTGCTTAGAAATATGAAAGTAACTAAAAGTAAAATTTTTTTCATTGTTTATTCTCTTTTGTTTTGTAAATTTTTCATTAAAAAAGGGACCGTTGATTAACGGTCCCTTTTAAATTTATTTATTAACCTTCGTAAGATATTCTATAAATAACTCCAGCTTTATCGTCTGAAACTAATATAGAACCATCAAAGTATTGTTGAACATCAACTGGTCTTCCTAAGATAAGTACCCATTTCAGTCATCCATCCTTCTGCAAAAGGCTCAGTGCTTTACTGCATTACCTTTGTTATCTAGATATGTAACCATTACTCTAGCACCTCGTAGGTTTCACAGCATTCCATGAACCATGTTGTGCACTAAAGATTGCATTATGGTACTGTTTAGGAAACATGTTTTCCAGTATAGAACATCATATCCAAGGTCAGCAGCGTGAGCTATTGTTTCAATTTGTGGCTTTACAATAGTTGTCAGCATATTTTTTTGGAATTTCTTGTCCTTTATATTCATTAGTTCTAACATCACCACCACCATAGTAAGGGTGACCATACCAAACATCAGCTCGCTAACTCTACAAACTTTGTTGATTTCTCCTGGAGGTGTTTCATCTCCCATACCATCAACTTGGTTGTCAGTGAACCATAATGTTCCATCTTTAGGATTGAAAGCATGTCCAACTGAGTTTCTCACTCCAATTGCAACTACTTCTCTATTCAAGTTCTCCTGGGAATCTATTAAATCTAATAATTCCTCCGATACCAACTTGATCATAAAATGGATATTTGTCTGGTCCTGCAACGTTAAAAGGTTGACCCATACTTACATAAAGCTTGTTGTCAGCTTTATTAACTGCACAAACTCTTGCAGTGTGATTGTATGACTCTTCTTCAGGTGGAATTAATCCGCCTTGATCAATGATAGGTATTGCAACTGTGTCTGGACTTTCCATAAAGATACTCAGCAGCTGGGAACCATAATACTCTGTTTCTTTCTGCTACATATAAATGTCCATCATCACTGAAGCAAACACCATTTGGAATATCAAACTTCACACTTGGACTAAATTGCTCAACTGTGTCTGCGATATCATCCATATCTCTGTCTGTTGCTTGCCAAACTTTATCTTTTCTTGTTCCAATCCATACAGTAGTTTTATTTCTAGCGACTGCCATATGTCTTGCATCAGGCACTACAGCAAATAAACTAATTTTGAATCCTGGAGGCATTTTAATTTTTGGTAAAATATTTTTCTTAATATTTTCCGCAAATTTAGTGTCTTGAGGGATTACAATACCAGGCTCAGTACCTGTTTTTTGAAAATTACTTAATTTTTTTACATTCTCATCACTGAAAGCTACAGTAGAAAAAAAAGATAAAAAAACAGAAGTAATTAATAACGAAGTTATTTTTTTCATTTATTATTCTCCTCTTAGTTTTAAAATTTAATCTTGAATGATTTTAAACTACATTTCAATAGAATAAATTAATTTACAACTTTTAATTGAGTAAATTTAAGCTGAATTAGTTATGTTAATTTACTTTGTTGGTACAATCGCCTGTCTTAAAAAATTCATCAATATTATCTATCGCTAAATTGGCCATTGCTGTTCTTGTATGTTTTGTGGCACTTCCAAGGTGGGGCAAAATAAACACACTTTTAATTTTTAAATATCCAGGATTCAAATTAGGTTCTCCTTTATAAACATCTAATCCTGCTGCATAAATTTTTCTTCGGTGTAATGCATCAATTAAAGCTTCATCATCAACTATATCTCCACGAGCTACATTAGTAATCACAGCACCTGTTGGAAAATATTCAACTGTTTCTTTATTGATTAAATTTACTGTCTCTTTAGTTGCAGGACAACAAATTGACAAAACATCAGAAACTGAAAATAAACTTTTTAAACTGTCATGATAAATAGCTCCTTGCTCTTTATCTTCACTTAACTTTGATCTGTTGTGATAATGAATAATCATTCCTAGGGATTTAGCTATTTTAGCAATTTTTTGACCAATTCTTCCCATACCTAAAATACCTAATCTTGAACCTGTTAATTGTTTTCCAATTAAATAATCAGCAGACCATTTCCAACTACTTTCTCTAGCAGCTTCAATTCCTTCTGAGACCCTTCTACATGCTCCTAAGATTAATAAAATTCCAATTTCAGCAGTTGCATCAGTTAAAACCTCAGGGGTATTGGTGACAGCAATACCTCTTTTTTTTGCTGCTTCTAAATCAATATTTCCAAAACCAACTGCAAAATTAGATATGACTTTAACTGTATCTGGTAATTTATTAATTGTTTCGGCATCCATTTTATCTGTTAGCGATGTTAAAACTGCATCACAACCTTGACTTAATTCTATTAATTTTGATTGTGAATATAGTTCATCATTATTATTAAATTTTGTTTCAAATAATTCAGCAGCTTTTTCTTCGGATGCTTTTAATAATTTTCTAGTAATTAAAATTTTCTTCATAATTAATTCCCTTGTAGTGCTTTTGGTTTTGGTCCCCCTGTATACCAATCTAATAATTCAATTGTATGCAAAATAGGTGTTTTAGTACCATGAGATATTTGAGTTATGCAACCAATATTTCCAGTTGAAATAAAATCAGGTTTTAAACTCTCTATATTTTTTACTTTTTTTTCTAAAAGTTGTTTTGCAATTTTTGTTTGTAAAATATTATAAGTTCCAGCAGACCCACAACAAATATGTCCTTCTGGAATTTCCATCACTTCATTTTCTGTTTTATTTAATAAATCTATTGGTTGACTATGAACTTTTTGACCATGCTGCATTGAACAAGCAGAATGATATGCAATTTTATATTTTTTTGATTTTGTTTTAATATCTAATTTTAAACTCTCATAAATATATTCAGAAACATCTTTTGTTAATTCAGATATTTTTTTAGCTTTTTTACTAAATTCTTTATCATCCTTAAAAATAAAACCATAATCTTTCATGGTCGTTCCGCAACCAGACGTATTTGATAAAATTGCATCTAAGTTTCCTTTTTTATACTCTTCATACCAAATATTTATATTATTTTTAAAGTCTTGATGGGCTTCTTGCTCTTTACCTAAATGATGAGTTAAAGATCCACAACAACGAATTTTTTTTGGAACAATTACCTCAACCCCATGTCTATTTAATAATCTTATTGTAGACTCGTTAATTTGAGGTGAAATTTCTTTTTGGACACAACCCGTTAATAACGCAACTCTTGCAATTTTTTTCTTACCCTTAACTTCATAAAGCTCTTTTTCTTTTAAGGTTTTTTTAGGGAAATTATTTGGCATTAAATTCATCATATCTTTTATTTTATTAGGCAATAAAAATTGAAAAGGTTTTGCAATTTTTACTAGTAAACTGGATAGTCTGAAATAATTTCGATTTACCAAAATAGTAGATAAAAAATTTCTTGTTAATCGATCAAAAAATGGTCTCTCATAATTTTGCTCTATATATTTTCTGCCATGGTCAATGACATGCATATAATTTACCCCAGCAGGGCACGTGGTCATACAACTATAACAGGATAGACATCGATCAATATGTTTAACAACTTTTGGGGTTGGTTTTTTATTGTTCTCCAACATGTCTTTAATAAGATAAATTCTACCTCTTGGGCCATCAAGCTCATCCCCTAATATTTGATGAGTTGGACAAGTAGCATTGCACATTCCACAATGAACACATTGCTTAAAAATTTTTTCTGTAGATCGATTATCTGAGTCTTTTAATTGTTTTGAAGAAAAATTAGTCTGCATCAGATTCCTCTATACATCTTTCCAGGATTAAATATCCTTTTTGGATCAAAACTTTTTTTAATTTTTTCAGATATTAAAAGTCGTACATCATTGATGGTAAATAAAGTTTCTTCATAATCATATTCGTCTGAAGTTTTAACAATAGTTAAATATCCGCCATAATCTTGCGAAATCTTTTTAAGTTCTTTAATTTTCATATTTTTCTTTGCTGGTACTTCTACCCAAAATAAGGAGCCACACCAATCAATATAATACTTAAATTTATTTCCCAAAAATTGCATCATTTTAACTCCATTTGAAGGAGTAATCACCAATCGAATTAAATTATTTTTTGTTTTAGAAAAAAGTTCAAGGTTATTTATTTTTTTCCAGAAAGGTACGGATTGGTAAACATCAAGTACTGTAGTTTTATATTTTTCTAAGTTTAATTCTTTGGTCAGTGCTTTGATTTTTTCATTAATTGAAATCTTATCACCCTCCACCCTTATTGCTAAAAAAGAGCCTTCGTATTTTAAATCGTTAAATTTAAATACTACATCCCTATTTTTTTGAAAATCATCTTCATTAGGCTCTAATGGGATATAAACAGCTCCTGAAATTTCACTGCTTGAACTTGACATTTGATTAAATAATTCGAAAACTGTTTTTTTATCATCAACATATATTGCTATAGTGTTTGATAATTTTTTTTTAGGCAGAACCTTTAGAGTAACTTCGGTTAATGCAACCAATGTACCAAATGATCCTGCTATAAGTTTAGATAAATCATAACCTGTTACATTTTTAACAACAGTTCCTCCAGACTTAATTATATCTCCTTTGCCATTAACACCCTTAAATCCTAGTATGTGGTCTCTAACACTACCAACCTTAAACCTTCTAGAACCAGCAAAATTACATGATAAATAACCTGCTATTGTTCCTTTATTCGATTTTCCATTTTCTAAAAAACCAAAGTCAATTGGTTCGAATGCTAACTCTTGATTATTTTTATCCAATGCTTTTTCGATTTCTTCAATTGGGGTACAAGCTTTAACTTTTATATAAAGTTCTTCTGGCAAATATTCAATGATACCAGAGATTTTAGACATAGATAATGTATTAGCTGATTGAGTTTTGTTTCCAATGAAACTTTTAGAGTTTGTGCCTATCAGCTCTGTAGAAGAATTTTTTTTATATAATTCTTTTATTAAATCTGAAACTTCCCGTTCATTTTTAGGGTAAAAAATATTGTTAGAATCTTGGAAGATCTGGGAATTTATTTTTACTTTTGTGGACATGAACCCTTCCTTCCTCTGCACATTTTCTAAGTATTGGATAAACTTTTCCTGGATTTAGTAAGTTTTTTTCATCTAATGCTTTTTTAATGTCTAGTTGTTGTTGAATATCGTTATCATTAAACATTTCACACATTAGTTCTCGCTTTTCAACACCTACCCCATGCTCACCAGTTATCACCCCACCTAATCTTACACATGTTTTTAAAATTTCAGCTCCAAATTCTTCTGTTTTTCTTAATTGTTCTTTATCACTACCATCAAACATTATAAGTGGATGTAAGTTACCGTCACCAGCATGAAAACAATTTGCAACTAGTAAATTATATTTTTCAGAAAGTTTTTTTATTTCTAATAAAGCTTCAGCTAATTTTCCTCTTGGAATAGATCCATCCATACAATAATAATCTGGCGCCATTGCTCCGCAAGCTGGAAAAGCAGCTTTTCTGCCAGCCCAAAATGAAAGTCTTTCTTTTTCATTTTTACTTAATTTAAGACTAGAACAATTATTCTTCTTGCATATATCACTTACTTTTTTTAATAATTCATTTACTTCTGACTCTGTTCCATCAAGCTCAACGATTAATAAAAGTTCTGCATCTCTTGGATAACCTGCTTTACTAAAATTATCCGTTGCTTCAATTAAAGCTTTGTCCATAATTTCCATTCCGGCAGGGACAATTCCACTTGAAATAATTTCTGAAGCTGCATCTCCACCTTCTTTTATAGAGGGAAAACCAATTAATGCTGCTTTAACCACTTGTGGTTTCTTTAAAATTTTTACAGTTACCTCTGTAATTACTCCTAATAAACCTTCAGAGCCACAAATTAATCCCATAATATCATAGCCTTCTTGATCTAAAGTTTTGCCACCTATTCTGCAAACTGTTCCATCCATCATAACCATCTCTACACCCAAAATATTATTTGTGGTTGTTCCATATTTTAAAGAATGAACCCCACCAGAATTTTCAGCAACGTTACCACCTATTGAACATGCAAGTTGACTAGAAGGATCAGGTGCATAATAAAAACCTTTGTGTTGTACGGCATGAGTAATTCCTAAATTAGTAACACCAGGTTGTGTAACTACACACTTATTTTCAAAATCTATTTCTAAAATTTTATTAAACTTTCCAAGACCTAAAAGAACTGCATCTTGCAATGGTAAAGCTCCTCCTGATAAACCGGTCCCAGCTCCTCTTGGCACAACTTTAATATTTTCTTCATAGCAATACTTCAAAATTTTACTAACTTCTTCAGTATTTTCAGGTAGCACTACGGCTAGTGGAGTTTGCGTATAAGCGGCTAAAGCATCAGTTTCATATGGTTTAATCTCATCAGCGTGACTTAAAACATTTTCTGGATTTATTAAGTTAGATAATTTTTTTACAATTAAATCCTTGTTATTAAGAATAGATCTATCTATTTTTGGTAACGCTAATTCACTCATTTTAACCTAACATTTTTTTTAAATTTTCTAATGCCTTAGAAATATTATCTTGAGATGCTGCAAAGCTAAATCTTACATAATTTTTAGAAGTTTTACCAAATGCAGAACCTGGAACTATTGCTACTCCAGCCTCATGCATTGCTCTCTTACAAAATTCTGAACCATCCATTCCAGTTCCAATAACTTTTGGAAAAGCATAAAAAGCTCCTCCTGGTAAGCTACATTCAACACCAGGTAAACTATTTAAACCTTCATGAATTAATTTTCTTCTTTGTGTAAATTTTTCCATCATTTCGTGAATGGAGTCATCCGAGCCATCTAAAGCTGCAATACCTGCAAATTGTGCAGCAGCATTAACACAAGAAACACTATTAATTAATAACTTATTAATATGTCCAATAAGTTCTTCAGGCCAAAAACTCCAGCCTAATCTCCAACCAGTCATTGAATAAGCCTTGCTCCATCCCTCTAGAACTATCAGTCTGTCTCTTAGTTCGGGGTAGTTGAAAAAAGTTGGCATTTCTTTTCCATCAAAAATTTGTCTACTATAAATTTCATCACTTAAAATTGTTACATGAGGGAATTTTTTTAAACCCTCTGCTAATTTATCTATCTCTGATTTTTCAACAAAACTTCCTGTGGGGTTATTAGGATTGATTAATATTAGCAATCTAGTTTTATCAGTAATTAAAGATAAAATTTTATCTGCACTAAATTTCAAATCCTTATCTTCTGTTAAATCATAAGGCACTGCCGTTGAACCCGTATAATTGATCATAGATTCATAAATTGGAAATGCTGGAGTTGGGTGAATTATTTCTACACCAGGTTCACCAAAACATTGAATTGCATAATGCATAGTTGGCTTTCCACCTGGCATGATTATAATTCTTTCTGGATCAATATCTTGATTATAAAGTTTTTTAATTTTTCTTGTTACTGATTGTCTGCATTCTAATATTCCGTTAGACAACACATAACCATGATGACCATCGTCTAAAGCTTTTTTTGCAGCCTCAACAATATGTTTTGGAGTTTTAAAGTCAGGCTGTCCTAATCCCAGATGGATCATTGGTTTACCTTGTGCTTCTAGTTTTTTTGCTTCAGCTAAAACACTAAAAGCTGACTCTGTTCCCAATCTTTCAAGACTTTTCGCTAATTTCATAATTATTTCCTATAAATAAGTTTTGATCTATTTAATTCACTTAAATTTTTACAACCCATTAAAACCATATTTCTATTTATTTCATCATGCATGTTTTGAAGTAATTTTTCAACTCCAGCTTGGCCACCAGCGCTTAATGCAAAAAGAAACATTTTACCAAAACTGCAGGCTTTAGCACCTGCTGCCAGAGCTTTTAAAACATGAGTTCCTCTTCTGACCCCACCATCTAAAATAATTTCTAATTTATCACCCACTGCGTCGGATATTTCTTTCACCTGATCAAATGGAGATCTAGACCCATCTAATTGTCTACCGCCATGGTTTGAAATCATAATCGCAGTACAGCCAATATCAATTGCTCTTTTAGCATCCTCTACTGACATCACGCCTTTTAAAGCAAATGGACCATTCCATTTTTTCACACAGTATTCAGCATCCTTCCAGTTCATAGCAGGATCATATTGCTCATTAATATATTCGATTACTGATTTTGCAATATTAGTACCCTTGTCTGTCTTGGTTGCAACATTTGCTAGTTGGAATTTTTCATGTGTAAAATAATTAAAAACCCATTTTGGATGCATTGCAAAACTAAATAAACTTTGCAAAGTTAATTTTGGTGGTGTTGTAAACCCAGTACGATGATCTCTTTCTCTATTGCCCGCAACAAGAGTATCTACGGTTAAACACATTCCATCGTATCCGGCAATCCTGCATCTATCAATTAAATCATCAGTGATCGATTGGTCTTTATGAACATATAATTGAAACAATTTTGGACCATTTGAAATTTCTGCTATTTCCTCAATAGTATTGTTTGCCATAGTTGACATACTATAAAAAGTGCCAAACTTTTCTGCTGCTCGAGCAGACGCTTTATCACCATCATGATGGTATAATCTTTGCATAGCTGTTGGTGATAAAAATATTGGCATTTTAATTTTTTTTCCAAAAATTGTCGTCGATAAATCTGGCTTTCCTACACTCGCTAAAACATTAGGAATTAAATCGCAGTCATTAAATGAGTCTGTGTTTCTCTTTAAAGTAGTTTCGTCATCAGCCCCACCATCAATATAATGAAAAATTGGTGAAGGAAGGTTTTTTTTAGCTAATTTTCTAAAGTCACTAAAATTGTGACAATTTTTTAAATTCATAATGTTATTTTAAAATTTTTTAAGGAAATTAAACATATAGCTATTTGCCCCAGGATTTTTATCTCCTAAACTAGCATTAGATATATGGTTATAAGATAATCCTAATTCACTATTTTGAAAAAGATTTAATGAAAATTGTAATTCACTTTTAAACTCAATGATATGACCCAAGTCTTTTCCATCACCTTCAAAATATAATCCAGGAGTAAAACTTGGAGTAAAATTAATTGCACCTAACTTATATTGGGCCTGTACACCTGTATAAATATAAGAGGCACTATCAGCGGTTATCATACCACCAGTAATAGGTGACAAATTACCTAAAAAAGTATCCCTATTTAAATTTTCATTTTGATGTTGAAAACCAATTAGTGTGGCTCTCTTACCGTCATCACTAAAATCAAACATCCCGGTATAAACATTAAACTCTGTATTTTTAATATCTGACTTCATTTCATCTGCATTCAAAGAAAACGCAGTTATAAAAATTATGAAAAAAAGTAATAATTTATCTAAATTCATACGTTGCAATATACTTAATTTTTTCTAATTATAAATTTTTTAAATATAATTGCACCTCCAATTAGAAACAACAATAAGGGCAATAACCACAATAAATAAGTGCTTTTATTAAGACCAGGATCATAGAGTATCCATTGGCCATATTTATCTTTAAGGAAATCATATATCTCTATTTCTGATAAACCTTCGTTTAATTTTTCATCAACAACTAATTTGAGGCTAATTGCAAACTCAGAGTCAGAGTCATAAACTGACTGCCCTTGACAAATTAAACATCTCAAGTTCTTTGTAATTTTATAACTTAAATCACTACTTTCAGCTCTTAAGTTAATTGACGACATTATAAAAAAAATAATAATTAAATATTTAAAATACTTCATTTAATAAGATTTTTTATTTCAGTAAATAAATTTTGATTTAGTGGACCAATATACTTTCTGATAATTTTATTTTGATGAACTAAAAAACTTTCGGGAACACCGTAAGCACCTAATTCAATTGACTTAGAACCATTACTATCCTCTAAAATTTCATAATAAGGATTACCAAGTTCAATTAAAAAATTTTCTGCATTCTTTTCATTATCTTTATAATTTAATCCTATAATTTTTATATTTTTTTCATTTTTTAAACTCATCAACAAGGGGTGTTCTTCTCTACAAGGACCACACCAAGAAGACCAAATATTTAAAAGATAAAATTCATTTTCTTTAAATAAACTTTTTAAGTCAATTTCACTTTGAGATTTAAAAATTTTAATTTTTAAATCTGGCACATCTTTTTCAACTTGAGTATTTGGAACATATATATTGGAGTTATTTAAACCTTTATAAAAAATAATAAAAATAAAGGTAAAAAATACTATTAGTAAAATTGAAAATTTATTTTTCATATTTTTCTATAAAAACTAACTAAACCACCCAGAGAAATAATAATCACTGAAATCCATATCCAAACCATAAAAGGTTTAATTTGATACCTTACATTAAAGTACTCTTGGTTCTGGACTACATTCATAACCATAAATTTATCTGAAAATAAAGTTGTTTTAATATCTGCTTCACTTGTAATAATATTTGGTTGATTAAAAATTCTTAACTGAGGTTTAAGAATTATGCTTTTATTTTCTGAGTCAGTGATATTAAAAGTTCCAATAATTGAATTAAAGTTTTTCTCTTTTTTTTGTTCAATATTTTGAAAACTTATTTCAATTTGATCTTTTTTATAAACTTCTCCAATCTTCATATTAGTTATAATTTCTGAAGAAAAAATATTGTTAAATAAAATACTTAAAATTAAAACACTAAAACCAAAATGAGAAATATTTTGAGAAATATTAAGAAGCTTATTTTTAAATAAATCAGATAGAGTTAAAAAAAATAAATACAAGCTACTTCCAATAAGAATTGTATTAACTAAAAACTCAACATTTAAATTTACAACTATAAAGCCTGCTAAAAAAAATGAGATTAATAAAAAAACTATCAAATTAAATTTCTGTTTAAGAGTAGCACTTATCCAGTCTAATTTAGGCCCTATTGCCATAATTAGTAAAAAAGGAATTAGAAAAGGTATTATTAATCGATGATAAAATGGCGGACCAACAGAAATTTGTTCTGAAGAAATGACATCTAAAAAAATTGGATAAACTGTACCAATTAATACAACCGAAAGAAAATACATCATCAACCAATTATTAAATAAAATAGATGATTCTTTACTTAGCCATGAAAAATTAATTGGACTTTTGTTATCGGGCTTATGAAAAAAAATAAAAATAAATAAAGAAAGAAATATTAAAGAAAATAAAAAAACGAGAATAAATATTCCTCTTTCCGGATCATTTGCAAAGGTATGAACTGAATTAAGAATACCAGATCTCACTAGAAATGTTCCACACATACTCAAGGTAAATGTTGCGATTGACAAAACTACAACCCATGAAGTTAAAATTAGTCTTCGCTCTAAAACCAATATACAATGCAAAAGAGTTGTTAATGCAAACCATGGCATAAGAGAAACATTTTCTACAGGATCCCAAAACCAAAATCCTCCCCAGCCTAATTCATAATAGGCCCAAATGGATCCCAGCAAAATTCCAAAAGTTAAAAATACCCATGATATTAATACCCATTTCTTTATATGGGATGCCCATTTTTTTGAAATATAGTTAAGCACTGTGGCAGATAAAGCAGCAGAAAAAATAATTGAAGTACCCACGTATCCTAAATACAAAATCGGTGGATGAATTGCTAAAGCTGGGTCTTGCAAGATTGGATTTAATCCCAAACCTTCATTAGGAATGGGATAAACATAGTTAAAGGGATTTGAGGTTTTTAATAAAAAAACAAAAAAACCAATAATTATAATTTGCTGAAATAATAATGTTAAAATTCTGTATTGCTTAGACTGATTTTTTGTTCTCAATAAAAACAAGAAAATAAATAAAGTTAAAACCAACAACCACAGTAAAAGACTTCCTTCATGATTTCCCCACGTTCCAGTTATTTTATAAAAAAGAGGCTTTGCAGTATGCGAATTATTAAAAACTGTTTCATTACTAAAATCTGAGATAACAAAAGAGAAAACTAATCCAAAAAAACTTATCACTACAAACATTAGTTGAAGAAAAGATATAGATAAAATTTTTGTGTCTAATTTTATTGCTTGGCTAAAATTTCTAATTGAAAAAAATATTAATAAAAAAGAACAGAGGAATCCTAATATTAGGGAATAATAACCTATAATACTTGGTAACAATTTATTTCTCCCCTAATGCTTCCTTGACTTCAGGTGGCATATAATTTTCATCATGTTTTGCTAAAATTTTAGAAGCAACAAAAAAACTTCTATCTTTAATATATCCCTCAGCTACAACACCTTTTTCTTCTGCAAAAAGGTTAGGAATTGAACCAGAGTAAGTGACATTTAATTCATTTTTAAAGTCAGTAATAATAAAATTTACTTCATTTGAAGTTATTACAATTGAATCTTTTTTAACCATTCCCCCCACTCGAATTTTCTTATTATTGATTTCTGTCAATTCTTGAATCTCAGATGGAGATTGAAAATAAACTACGTTTTCTTCTAGAGATTTTAGGATTAAAAAAACACTTAAAACTAATGTTGTTAAGATTAATATTACAAAAAAAAATCTTAACTTAACCTTTTTACCATACATGGTTTAAAGATTAAATTTTGCTAGCGTTTGATAAAATATCTTTGTTAATATTTTGTAATTTAGCAGAAGCAGCTTTCTCAGAGCTTAAAGTACCAAACTTAGTAACAAATTTTTTCTGCTCTTTAATGAACTGAATTTTTGTAATTACATAAAGAGAAGTAAAACTTAATAACGTAAAGCTAAAAGCTGACCAAACATAAATTCCGTAACCATTCATGTGTAATATTTCATTAATCATAATCTATCTAAACCTTTATTTTTAATTTTTATCAGTTCTGTATTATATTTCATTAAAAAAATAAGCAACGAAAATAGAGCAAATGCCGCAGTCATTATTAATAATGGAAACAGCATGGAGCTATGAATTGAAGATTTTTCTAAAATATTAATAGATGCTGGCTGATGAAGCGTATTCCACCAGTCTACTGAATATTTTATAATTGGTAAATTGATTACACCTAAAATAGTTATGATGGTTGTAATTTTATAAACTTGTTCTTTATTTTCATAAATTCTCCATGACAATAAATACATTCCATAAAATAAAGCTAAAATTAACATTGAAGTTATTCTTGCATCCCAAGCCCACCACGTCCCCCAAGTAGGCTTTCCCCATATCGAACCTGTAACTAGAGCAATAATATTAAAAACAAATCCAGAAGGTGCCAAACTTTTTGCAATCAAAAAAAAATGTGTGTTTTTAAATATATAACCTGTGATTGATAGAATGGTGATTGCTGAAAAAATTCCCAAACATATCCAAGCAGAAGGAACGTGAACATACATAATTCTTACAGCATGACTTTGCTTATAATCTTCTGGAGATAATATTAACGCCTCTGTTAAGCCAATAGAGATTACTAAAACAAATATGAGCAAAACATACTTAGGAGCTCTAGAGGTAATTGAAAAAATTTTATTTGGTTCAAAATATTTAAACATAATTTTATAAGATGTTTTTTAATCTAGAGGTTTTTAATTTGAAACATATTTCTGATCAAGAATGTAGAGGGAGATAATAATTAAGAGGGGTAACGTTTTTAACACTCTTGATCAGACAATAATGAATAAATAACTAAACGATATGTCCAAGTTTTGAGGAAATTGTGTTAAAAAAATGAAGTCTTAATTTGATTGCTTGAAATAACTAGAGCCTTTTTTGCCCGAAAAAATTTCTTCAATTAACGGGTGTTTAATTGGCTCATCTGAATCATCCATTAAAAGATTTTGTTCAGAAACATAAGCTTCATAAGTAATTTCATCATTTTCTGCTAATAAATGATAAAATGGCTGATCTTTTCTAGGTCGTACATTTTTTGGTATTGATTGATACCATTCTTCGGAATTATTGAATTCAAAATCAACATCATAAATTACACCTCTAAATTCAAAGTGTTTATGTTTAACAATATCACCTATTGAGAACTTAGCTTTTTGAATTGCCATATACTTAGTATGGGGATTTTAAATTTAAAATCAATAACAAAAATAATAATGTTTTGTGTTGTGGTTATTATGTTAATATCTTTTAGTGAATAAATCTTTTTTAAAATTTGTTACAGACTTTGGTCCATTAGCAATTTTTTTTTTCTACTATTATAATAATGATAAAAATTTAGCAGTTGCAATTCCTCCACTGATAGTTGCAACTTTAATTGCTTTGGGAGTTGTTTGGTTTTTTGAAAAAAAAATTCCCCCAATGCCTCTTTTAAGTGGAATTTTAATTACATTTTTTGGTGGTCTCACTATCTACTTTAATGACCCAATATTCATCTATGTAAAACCCACAATCATCAACATTGTGTTTGCTTTAGCGTTATTTTTTGGGAAATATTTCACCAATGAACCTATTCTTAAAAAAATAATGGGTAAATCAATTCCTTTAACAGATACTGGCTGGGAAATTTTAAATAAGAGATGGATGCTTTTTTTCTTTGGCCTTGCTTTGTTGAATGAATTTATTTGGAGAACTCAAACTGAAGAATTTTGGGTTAACTTTAAGGTCTGGGGAATGCTACCAATAACAATAGTTTTTACAGGTTTTCAAATTCCAATAATAAACAAACATAAGATTGATGCGCAATAATTTAAGATTAGTAGTTAATAATCCTCATAAACAAATAGAAGAGAAACATTTTTTTGAAAAAGAAGAGCTTCAGGTTATCTTGGACCTTTATGCAAAAATGGTTTCTGAAGGATCTTGGAAGGATTATGGTTTAAGCATATCTAGCAAACAGGTTAGCTTTAGTGTGTTTAGAAATGCAGCAGAAAATGCCTTGTATAAAATCTGCAAGAACTTTAAACCTAAAAACAAAAATCTTAAATATTTAATAACAGATACTACTGGTAAAATACTTAAAAACTCTTTTGATCTTAAATCGCTTTTAAAAAATACTAATTGGAAAAAGTTATAATTATTCCAACAAAAATATTTATTTAATTTATAAGCTTGATTTATTTATATTATCTTCTTTGACCAAATAATCTAAGCAACATTATAAATAAATTAATGAAGTCTAGGTAAAGAGTTAAAGCTCCCATGACAGCTTTTTTACCCATCATCTCGCCGCTATCGCTAGAAACATACATGTTTTTAATTTTTTGAGTATCATAAGCTGTTAATCCAACAAAAATTAATACTCCTAAAATTGAAATTACAAAATCCATCATTGAAGATTTCATAAATAAATTAACTAATGATGCGATAATAATTCCTATTAAGCCCATCATTAAAAATGAACCAAATTTTGTTAAATCTCTCTTAGTTGTGTAGCCATATAAACTCATAGCTCCAAAAGTAATTGAGGTAATAAAGAAAACTCTTGAAATACTAGCTCCAGTATATGCTAGGAATATTGAAGATAAAGATAATCCCATTAATGCAGCAAAAACCCAAAATGTAGTTTGTGCTGAAGAAACACTCATCTTTCCCATTCTCGCACTCATATAAAATACAACACCTAAAGGAGCCAACATTACAACCCATTTAAATCCTGATAGGAAAATTGTATTTCCAATACTTGTTAGTGCAACGATAGATCCATTTGAATCTGTTACTACAGAAAGTTTAAAGAATAATAATGACACTAACCCAGTTAGCAAAATGCCTGAAGCCATAAAATTATAAACTTTAAGCATGTAGGCTCTTAGGCCCTCATCCATTACGATTGTTGATTGTTGAGCTTCTTTGACTTTATTTAAAATATTGTTTCTATTTAGTTCCATATGCGAAATATATAATAGTCTTTTACTAATTATTCAAGATGCCATAAAAGGTAAATATTAAATTAATCATAAAAATACATGAATTATAGAAAATTAGGCAATACAGACATAGATGTGAGTACAATTTGTCTCGGAACCATGACATGGGGTGAGCAAAACACTCAAGAAGAAGCATTTCAACAAATGGATTATGCGTTAGATCAAGGAGTAAATTTTTGGGATACTGCAGAATTATACTCTGTTCCACCAAAGGCTGAAACTTATGGTCATACTGAAATCATAATTGGTAATTGGTTTAAAGAAAATAAAAAGAGAGACAAAGTAATCTTAGCATCAAAAGTTGCTGGACCAATGAGAGCATATTTGAGAGGTGGCGGAAATAATTACGGAATAGAAAAAATGAGCCAGGCCATCAACGATAGCCTCAAAAGATTACAAACAGACTATATAGATTTGTATCAATTACACTGGCCAGAGAGAAATACAAATATGTTTGGTCGTCTAGGCTACGAACATAAAGAAAATGAATGGAATAAGTTTGAGGATGTATTGGGTAATTTACAAAAATTTATAAAAGAAGGAAAAATAAGACAAATAGGTTTGTCCAATGAAACACCATGGGGAGTTACTAAATGTTTAGAGCTTTCTAAAGAAAAAGGATTGCCAAGAATGATGTCTGTTCAAAATCCTTATAGCTTATTGAATAGAACTTATGAAGTTGGACTTGCTGAAATATCAATCAGAGATGAAATTGGGCTGTTGGCTTATTCACCCCTAGCAAGTGGTTACTTAACTGGAAAATACAGAAATAATCAGCTACCAAAAAACTCTAGAATTGAAAGAGACGGTGATTTTTGGACAAGATATAATAAACCTAACACCACTCAAGCTGTGGATGCCTACTATGAGATATCTAAAAAATACAATTTAAATTTTGCCCAAATGTCTCTTAAATTTTGTGAGATCCAACCATTCATGACAACGGTTATAATCGGCGCAACAACTATGGAGCAGTTGCAAACAAATATAGAAAGTGTAAATATTAAATTGACTGATGAGGTTATTAACGAAATTAATGAAGTACAAAAAGTTTATCCAAATCCATGTCCATAATTAAAAAAATAACTGCGCTAGCATTTATAATTTCAATTAACTTAATGAATGTAAGTTCAGCTGAAGAAATTAAGAAAATTGGAAAATTTAAAGATTGGGAAACAATGGTATTGGTTGATCAATCTGGAAATGTATGTTTTGCCCAATCAGCACCTGTGCTTCAAGCACCAAAATCAAATCCAAGAGATGCAAGACTATTTGTTACTTTTAGACCTAGTGAAAATGTGAGTAATGAAATAAGTATTACTGCTGGCTATGAATTTAACAAAAACAATTCAGTAACAGCCGCATCTGGAGCAGATAATTTTAAATTTGATGTTAAGAGCCAAGGTTTTGCATGGATTGCTGACAACAAAATTGAAAATAACATGGTTGATAGAATGAAAAAAGGATCAAGAATAATGGTAACCGGCTATAACGAAAAAGGTTCACAAACAATTGATCATTACTCTCTTTTAGGATTTACCAAAGCTTATAACGCTGCAAAAACTGCCTGCAGTTAATTCCATGAAATCAAAAAAAAAGATTGTTTTAGCTTATTCTGGAGGTTTAGATACTTCAATTATCTTAAAATGGCTTCAAGAAAATTATAATGCTGAAGTAATTTGTTATACTGCAGATGTTGGTCAAGAAATTGATAGAAAAAAAATTATCACTAATGCCAAAAAATTTGGTGTGAAAAATATAATTATTAAAGATTTAAAAGATGTGTTTGTAAAAGACTATGTTTATCCAATGATTAGAGGTCATGCGATTTACGAAGGTGTATATTTATTAGGCACTTCAATTGCAAGACCATTAATTGCAAAAGATCAAATCAGAGTTGCTAAAAAATTTAAAGCTTATGCTGTGTCACATGGGGCCACAGGAAAAGGAAATGATCAAGTAAGATTTGAATTAGGATATCATTATTTTGGGCCTGAAATTAAAATCATAGCTCCTTGGAGAATATGGAAATTAAGGTCTCGAACAGATTTAATTAATTACGCAAAAAAACATAGCATAACAATTCCAAAGGATAAAAAAGGAGCACCACCTTTTTCAGTAGACGATAATTTATTTCATACTTCTACCGAAGGTAAAGTGTTAGAGGATCCTAAAAATTCAGCACCTGAGTTTATTTTTCAAAGAACCGTCTCTCCAGAGAAAGCCCCTAACAAACCTTCAATGGTAACTATAGATTTTAAAAATGGTGACCCCATAGGAATAAATGGAAAAAAATTATCACCCTCTAAACTCTTGGAAAAATTAAATGTATTAGCCGGTAAAAACGGCATTGGTAGAGTTGATTTAGTAGAGAATAGATTTATTGGGATAAAATCTAGAGGGGTATACGAAACGCCAGGTGGAACCTTATTAATTAATGCTCACCGAGCAATTGAATCTGTAACTCTTGATAAAGAAACTATGCATAAAAAAGATCAAGTTATGCCAAGGTACGCAGAATTAATTTATAATGGTTATTGGTATTCTAATGAAAGATTTAAACTCCAAAAAATCGTCGATAAAAATCGAAACAAAGTAAATGGATCAGTTCAATTAAAACTTTATAAGGGCAATGTAATTATAATGTCTCGACGTACAAAAAGTTCTGCATATTCGATGAAAAAAGTTTCTTTTGAAGAAAATAAAACATTTAATAAATCAAACGTTGAAAGATTTATAAATTTTCATAAAAAAAAATTACGTTCATAGTTAATGAATATAAATTTTTTTGCTGACACTATTTGTGGCTGGTGTTTTATAGGTCACAGAAATCTTAATAACGCTCTTAAAAAATTTCCAAAAATTAAATTTAAGATTAAACATATACCCTTCCAATTAAATCCTGATATGCCTGCAGAAGGTATTTTAAGAGAAAAATATTTAGATATTAAATTTGGTGGAAGAGATAATGCTGCGCCTATGTATGAAAATATGAGAATTAAAGCTAAAGAGTCTGGAATTATTTTAAATTTAGATAAAATTAAGAAAACTCCGAATACTATATTATCTCATCTACTTATTATTTTAAGTGAACAATATAATTTAGAAAATGTGATAAAAGAAAAAATATATCAATCTTATTTTGTAGATGGGTTAGATATAGGAGATAAAAATATTTTATCTAATATTGCCGAAGAGACTTCTATAAAAAAAGAAACATTCGAAAAGTTTATTACTCAAGAAAATATTAATAAAATTAATCAAAAAGTTAAATTTGCAAAAGATAAACAAGTATTTGGTGTGCCTTACTTTGAAATAGGAAAAGATTTTGTATCAGGTGCTCAAAATTCAATCGAATTGGAAAAAATTATTAAAACCAATTTAAACTAGAGCTTTATGATATTTGAAAATTCAAGATCAAAAGTTATTAAAAAATTAGATTATTATATAGATAATCATCTTTCTGAATATTCAAAACTAAGAAATTTTGACTATGGGCCTCAAAATAGAATGAACACCTCTTGTTTGTCACCCTTTATCACCCATGGAGTCATTAATGAAACTGAAGTGATTAATAAAGTCACTTAAAAAATATTCATTTTCAAAAAATGAAAAATTCATTCAAGAAGTATTGTGGCGAACGTATTGGAAAGGCTGGTTGGAATTAAGACCCAATGTGTGGACAGACTATTTAGCTGAATTATTAAAACTAAGAAAGGATTTTGAAAATAAAACAAATTACCTAGAAGCTATTGAAGGAAAAACAAATATAGAATGCTTTAATGAATGGGTTAATGAGCTGAAAAACTATAACTATTTGCATAATCATACAAGAATGTGGTTTGCCAGTATCTGGATTTTTACTTTAAATTTACCTTGGCAGCTTGGAGCTGAATTTTTTATGCAACATCTTTATGATGGTGATCCTGCATCGAATACCCTTGGCTGGCGCTGGGTTGCTGGAGTTCAAACATATGGCAAACATTATCTTGCAACTGAATGGAATATTAAAAAATTTACCAATAACAGATTTAACAAAATCAAATTAAATGAAAATGCATTACCCATAGTGTCTGAAAAAACTTATCCTGTTATTAAAAAAGAATTGAGTAACCCAGAAACTTTTGAAGAAAAAAATTTATTAATTTTTGATAATAATCTTTCCTTTGAATACTCTGATTTTGTAAATAAAAGATTTAAAAAAATTATATTAGTTGAAAACAAAGATAGATTTATAAAACTCAGTGAAAAAGTTTTAACTTTTAAATCTCAATTAATTGAAGATCAAAAACAAAGATTGATGGAAAAATCAATTGATTGTGAAGTTATCAATATAAACAAGGTTAAAGATATAAGTGAAGAGATTTTTTGCTTGTATCCAACGGTAGGTGAAAATTTAGATTGGATAAATAAAAATAACAAAAAAAATATTAAATTTTTATATAGAAAACTTGATCAAAATTCTTGGCAATATTGTAATAAAGGTTTTTTTAATTTTAAAAATTATATTCCAAAAATAATTTCAACTTTTAATTAAAACCATCTTATCATCCCAATAATTCCAGCAGTTGCATAAAAAAATTGTAGCAATAAAATTCCTTTATGACCTCCCCTATATGCCCAAATTCCAATTAATATTGCAGATATAAGTAATAAACAAAAACCAAAAAACTCTATTCCAATATTTAATGCTACAAATAATGAATACATTATTGCAGTAATAACACCTGCCCATTCAAAAAATTTATTATTCATAAACTTTTAATTTCATAAAATTTTTTTAAAATTGTTATAAAGAATTTTCGAATAATTATTCATTACTTTCATATTTTCTTTTGCAGAGTGATCAAATTTTTCTAAAGCTCCCTCTCCAAGTTGATCTTCTAAAGCTTTTTTATATTCTGGCACACATCCCCACTCATTAACAGTGGTATCTTTTATTTCTATATGAAATTGAATTCCATATGCATGATTTTGATATTTAAATATTTGATATTTAGTAATTGGTGAAGAAGCTAACAAAGTTACTTCATTATTATCTTCAATTTCTTTAACTTCAAAAGAATGCCATTGTAAACTTTTGATTTTATCTGGAAACTCTGAAAACAGCTTATCTGAAGCTTTTTCTTTAGTAAAATTGATATCCATTATTCCAATTTCTGCAGGATTAGACCTTACTACCTTCCCTCCAATTACCTCACCAAGCAATTGGCAACCTAAACAAAATCCTAAATATGGTTTTTTTAATTCTTTTACAAATTCCTTAATTCTTTTTTTTTCTTCAATTAACCATGGATAATCTTTTTCCATATAAGTATCCATTGGTCCTCCCATGCAAAACATTCCATCAAATTCATTAAGATTTTTTGGAATTTTTTCACCCTCATCAAGTTCGATGGTTGTCAGTTTAAACCCATCTTCTAACATTAAATCTTTTATGTAACCTGGATCTTCAATTTTAATATGTTGTAATACTATAATATTCATTAACTTTAGCTTATTTTAGAACATCTTTTTGAACAATACTTCACTTTCTCCCAATGTAATTTCCATTTTTTTCGCCAAACAAAAGGCCTTTTGCAAACTGGACAAAGTTTTGATGGAAGATTTTCTTTTTTCACAAACTAAAAAATAAATTTAATAATAATTAAAACAAATATTGAAGTTGCAATGCCACTTAAACCCATTGCTAAAGCAGCAAACACACCGGCTGTTTTATTTTTACTCATTGCTCTTGCAGTTCCAATACCGTGACTTGCTAAACCAAAGCCAAAACCTCGAGCACTCATATCTTTAATTTTAAATATGTTGAGTGCAAAAGTTCCAAGAGATGCACCTATTATCCCTGTTATTATTGTAATAATAGCTGTCAACGATGGTATGCCTCCAATTAATTCCGAAATACCCATCGCTATAGGAGCAGTCACATTTCTTGGGATCATTGTTAGTATTATATCTTGATTAAGATTAAAAAATTTTGCCAAATAGAAAGTAACTAATATTGCAAACGGTATTCCTAAAAATATTGAAAAAATTATTGGTTTTATTTCTTTTAAAATTAAATTCTTTCTCTCATATATTGGTATTGCCAGTGCTACAGTTGCTGGTCCTAACATAAAATGAATAAATTTAGCTCCATTAAAATATCGATCATAAGAAACATCTAGCATCAATAATGCTGAAGAAACTATTAAAATGCTTATTGCAACAGGGTTAACAAGAGGATTAAGTTTAGATTTTTTATAAAGGTAATCACCAACTAGATAAGCTCCTAAAGTTAGAGTAATCCAGAATAATGGTTCTGCCTGTAGATATACCCAAATTTTATAAAGTTTATCTTCTTTTAGCATTATTCTTTTCTAAATTAATTATTTTTTCCATTACGTAGGCAACAAAAACTAAAGTGCTCAAAGTACCAATAATTATTATTGCTAAAATTTTAAATAAATTATCACCTAAATAATTAATGTGCATTACCACACCAACTCCAATAGGAACAAATAGTAATGATAAATAGTTTATGATTTGATGACTAGTTTCTGAAATTTCTTTTTTTATTTTTCTAAATGGTAAAGCATTTTTTATAAAAAAAATAAAAACCAATAATAACAGTATTAATCCAATAACTGGTCCAGGTATATTAATTTCAAAAAATTTTTGAATAGCTTCTCCTAGAAGCTGAAAAAAAAATATTATAAATAAACTTCTTAACATTTTAAAGTGTCTGCTCTTTTATAAACTTTTCCGCTTCAGCAAGTATCATTTTTTTTCGGTCTAACTTCATTTTATCAAAAACTCTTACCATCATTGATAATCTTGGGTTTTTTAAGAAAAAAGATCGGTTTTTATCAATAAATCTCCAATACAAACCATCCATAGTGTTACACCAATCTCCTTTTTTGAAATCCATCATTTTCATAAAATAACTCGACCCACAAATATAAGGTTTGGTTGCAAAAATTCCGCCATCACTAAATAATCCCATCCCATATACATTGGGCACCATGACCCACTCAGACGAGTCTACGAACATTTCCATAAACCATTTGTAAACAATAACAGGTTTAATCTCACATAAATTCATAATATTTGATAAAATCATCAACCTTTCAATATGATGAGACCAGCCATAATTTTTAGCATTTTGTATAGCATGATCTAATGGTGGTAATCCTGTATTGCCCTCATACCAAGATTTTTTCATTTTTCTTTTGTGATTAAAAAAATTTTTTTCTTCCATTTCTTTTGAAAAATTTTGATAAATTCCTCTCATAAACTCTCTCCAACCAATAACTTGGCGGATATAACCTTCAAGAGAATTAAGTCTGATTTTTTCTTTTTTATGAAAATCTAGAACTTTTTTTATTAATATGCTCTGGCGTAATCAAGCCTAGGTTAATGTAGGGACTTAAACTACTATGAAATAAAATATTATTGCCCTGATCAACCGCATCTTCATAATCTCCAAAAAGATTTAATTTGTTTTTTATGAAAAAGTCTGTGAGTTTAATCACATCATTATAATTGGTAGCAAACCAAAAATTATTTGTACTTCCGGGGTGATTTTTAAATAACTTCTCAATAATTGGTTTTAATTTTTTTGTATGTGATGTTTCCGAAATTATTGGAAATTTAGGCACCTTAATTCCTTTGGGTAATTTATTTCTATTATCCTCATCAAAACTCCATTTACCCCCTATTGGATTTTGATCGTCACCCATCAGTATTCCTGATTTTCTACGAACTTCTTTATAAAAATTTGCCATAAAGGGTTTTTTTGATTTTTTTAAATAATCTTTAAATTCTGCTCTAGAATTTAAAAACATAGGTGTCGGTATAATATTCCAAATAATTTTTTCTTTTTTTAAAAAATCATATATTTTTTTTTCAAATAATTTGTCTTCTATTTCAAAACTAGAAATTTCAGTTACCTTGTTTGAGGAAATGACTTTTTTAATTTTTATTAAATAATCATCATTAAATTCTTTTTCTTCGATTTTATAATATTTAAGATTGTATTTGTTTTTATAAAGTTCATCAGCATAGGATCTCATCGACGACAAAAATAATAAAATTTTGTGCTTATGATGCTTTTCATAAGTGCACAAACCTTGATCTTCAGCCATAAAAAAGAGGTGGTCCTTTTTGAAGCGATCAACATATTTTAATGGAAATAACTGGTTGCCAAGTATAAAAAATAACTTCATAAGTAAATATAACGAATATAAAGTTTTATGTCAGAAAAATATTTAATTATCGGTGCTACTGGATCAATAGGATCAAGCTTAGCTGAACTACTAAAAAAATCTGGGAATGATATTCATTTAGTAGGAAGAAATCATGATGAAGTAAAAAAACTATCAGATCAATTAGATTGTAGTTTTACTGTGACTGATGTTTTGGAAAGTGGCTTTGTTGATAAAGTTAAAAATGATGTAAATGAGATAAAAGGAATTGCTTATTGTGTAGGTTCTATAGATTTAAAACCTTTTAGAATGGTGAGTGAAGAAGATTTTAACAAATGTATGAAGTTAAATTTTTATCCAGCTGTAGAAGTGATTAAAAGTTATCAGGATAGTTTAAAAAAGAATAAAGGGTCTATTGTACTTTTTTCAACAGTTGCAGCACAAAGAGGGTTTACTAATCATAGTGTAATTGCTTCGGTTAAAGCAGCATTAGAGGGTTTAACTGTTTCTTTAGCAGCAGAATTTGCTCCTAATATTAGAGTTAATTGTATTGCTCCAAGTCTCACAAATTCTAAAATTGCTGAACCTATGTTAAAAAATAAGGTTCTTGCTGAAGGAATAGCTAAAGCTCACCCATTAAAAAGACTTGGGGAAGGTAAAGACTCGGCTTCGCTAGCTAAGTTTTTATTAAGTGACGAAAGTTCTTGGATTACGGGACAAATTATTGCTGTTGATGGAGGTCGATCAAAATTATCATAAAGTGAAAAAATTTTTATTTATTCTTTTTTTATTTTTTTTTAATTTTAAAGCATATTCCGAAAATTTTAGATTAGTAAAAATTTTAGATTTAGAAAATCCATGGGGATCAACTTTTATAAATAACGAAGAATTATTAATCACAGAAAAATTTGGTAAAATAAAATTAATTAATTTATCAAATAATTTAATTACTGAAATTCAACATAATATTAATTTTATTGTAGATGGGCAAGGAGGTTTACTAGATGTCATTTATAAAGATAATCATGTTTGGATATCTTATTCAGAAAATAGAGGTGGTGGTAAAAGCAGTACTTCAATTGCAAAAGGTAAATTTAATAAAATAAAAATAAATTTTGAAAATATATTTCAAGCAAATCCTCCTATAAAATTGCAAATTAGATACTAAGTTCTATGAAACAGATAAAAATGAATGGAGTCAAAAAATTATTGATTATGATTTATTTATCTCTGGTGAATCAGAAATTAAAATTTTAGATAAACAAACAAACCGATTTTTACAGTCATTTGAAGTAATACAAAATGATGAAAGAGCTTTAGTAGGATATTTCTTAAATAACAGAATGATAAATATATTTACCTTTAACAAAACAACTCTATATGCAAAATACTCTAATATGTATTTTGATGAGCAAGGTGGTGGTCAAATAGGTGTTGGCAAATGCTACACTAAGACTATTTAAATTATTATTTACTTGGTTTTGCTAAAATTAAGTTTGGATCAAATATAGTAATTTTTATTCTAGAATACCATTCAGATACAGCCACTATCTCTTCATCAGTCAACATTTGAGCAATAATTGACATTTGAGGGTGAGCAAGTCTGTTGGTTTTATAATCCTGAAGTTTAGCTATTAAATAATCTTTATGTTGTGCAGTTAAGTTAGGAATAATAACAGAATTCCCACCAGAGGCTGCCACCCCATCTAAACCATGGCATGCAGAACATATAGTTTGAGCTTTTTCTTTTCCTATTTTAATTTCATCTGTTAAATTAGATGCTACTGTTGCAGCTACTGAACCAGTTTCAGCTTGGGTATCAGCATAGGTCAACGTTGAAAAAAAAGAAAATAAAGTAATAAATAAAACTAAAATAATTTTCATTAATACATTCTAGTATGACTTATAATCTTTATAGCTTCTACGAGTTTTGCTTCACCCTCTTTTAATTTTCCAGCGTCACATAAAGCTTTACCTTCGTCTTTAAGAACTTTAATCTTATCAAGGTCTGCTTGAGTGTATTTGTATTGTTTTTTTCCATACTCTCTTTCAGACTCTTTCCAGATTGAATTTTGATAGTACTTACACAGGTAATCCGGGGAATTTAAGTACGCTTGATATTCTGCTTCCGTCATACATTTGCTGTCTCTTACTTGCTTAAATTCTCCATCCTCAGTCCAATTAGCAAGTCCACTACAAATTTTTTGTTCACCATCGCTTGCAGCATTTACCGCAAAGCTGCTTAGAAATATGAAAGTAACTAAAAGTAAAATTTTTTTCATTGTTTATTCTCTTTTGTTTTGTAATTTTTCATTAAAAAAGGGACCGTTGATTGACGGTCCCTTTTAAATTTATTTATTAACCTTCGTAAGATATTCTATAAATAACTCCAGCTTTATCGTCTGAAACTAATATAGAACCATCAAAGTATTGTTGAACATCAACTGGTCTACCTAAGTAAGTACCCATTTCAGTCATCCATCCTTCTGCAAAAGGCTCGTGCTTAACTGCATTACCTTTGTTATCAAGATATGTAACCATTACTCTAGCACCTCTAGGTTTTACAGCATTCCATGAACCATGTTGTGCACTAAAGATTGCATTATGGTACTGTTTAGGAAACTGCTTTCCAGTATAGAACATCATTCCAAGGTCAGCAGCGTGAGCTATTGTTTCAATTTGTGGCTTACAATAGTTGTCAGCATATTTTTTTGGAATTTCTTGTCCTTTATATTCATTAGTTCTAACATCACCACCACCATAGTAAGGGTGACCATACCAAACATCAGCTCCTAACTTACAAACTTTGTTGATTTCTCCTGGAGGTGTCTCATCTCCCATACCATCAACTTGGTTGTCAGTGAACCATAATGTTCCATCTTTAGGATTGAAAGCATGTCCAACTGAGTTTCTCACTCCAATTGCAACTACTTCTCTTTCAAGTTCTCCTGGGAATCTATTAAATCTAATAATTCCTCCGATACCAACTTGATCATAAAATGGATATTTGTCTGGTCCTGCAACGTTAAAAGGTTGACCCATACTTACATAAAGCTTGTTGTCAGCTTTGTTAACTGCACAAACTCTTGCAGTGTGATTGTATGACTCTTCTTCAGGTGGAATTAATCCGCCTTGATCAATGATAGGTATTGCAACTGTGTCTGGACTTTCCATAAAGAACTCAGCAGCTGGGAACCATAATACTCTGTTTCTTTCTGCTACATATAAATGTCCATCATCACTGAAGCAAACACCATTTGGAATATCAAACTTCACACTTGGACTAAATTGCTCAACTGTGTCTGCGATATCATCCATATCTCTGTCTGTTGCTTGCCAAACTTTATCTTTTCTTGTTCCAATCCATACAGTAGTTTTATTTCTAGCGACTGCCATATGTCTTGCATCAGGCACTACAGCAAATAAACTAATTTTGAATCCTGGAGGCATTTTAATTTTTGGTAAAATATTTTTCTTAATATTTTCCGCAAATTTAGTGTCTTGAGGGATTACAATACCAGGCTCAGTACCTGTTTTTTGAAAATTACTTAATTTTTTTACATTCTCATCACTGAAAGCTACAGTAGAAAAAAAAGATAAAAAAACAGAAGTAATTAATAACGAAGTTATTTTTTTCATTTATTATTCTCCTCTTAGTTTTAAAAGTTTAATCTTGAATGATTTTAAACTACATTTCAATAGAATAAATTAATTTACAACTTTTAATTGAGTAAATTTAAGCTGAATTAGTTATGTTAATTTACTTTGTTGGTACAATCGCCTGTCTTAAAAAATTCATCAATATTATCTATCGCTAAATTGGCCATTGCTGTTCTTGTATGTTTTGTGGCACTTCCAAGGTGGGGCAAAATAAACACACTTTTAATTTTTAAATATCCAGGATTCAAATTAGGTTCTCCTTTATAAACATCTAATCCTGCTGCATAAATTTTTCTTCGGTGTAATGCATCAATTAAAGCTTCATCATCAACTATATCTCCACGAGCTACATTAGTAATCACAGCACCTGTTGGGAAATATTCAACTGTTTCTTTATTGATTAAATTTACTGTCTCTTTAGTTGCAGGACAACAAATTGACAAAACATCAGAAACTGAAAATAAACTTTTTAAACTGTCATGATAAATAGCTCCTTGCTCTTTATCTTCACTTAACTTTGATCTGTTGTGATAATGAATAATCATTCCTAGGGATTTAGCTATTTTAGCAATTTTTTGACCAATTCTTCCCATACCTAAAATACCTAATCTTGAACCTGTTAATTGTTTTCCAATTAAATAATCAGCAGACCATTTCCAACTACTTTCTCTAGCAGCTTCAATTCCTTCTGAGACCCTTCTACATGCTCCTAAGATTAATAAAATTCCAATTTCAGCAGTTGCATCAGTTAAAACCTCAGGGGTATTGGTGACAGCAATACCTCTTTTTTTTGCTGCTTCTAAATCAATATTTCCAAAACCAACTGCAAAATTAGATATGACTTTAACTGTATCTGGTAATTTATTAATTGTTTCGGCATCCATTTTATCTGTTAGCGATGTTAAAACTGCATCACAACCTTGACTTAATTCTATTAATTTTGATTGTGAATATAGTTCATCATTATTATTAAATTTTGTTTCAAATAATTCAGCAGCTTTTTCTTCGGATGCTTTTAATAATTTTCTAGTAATTAAAATTTTCTTCATAATTAATTCCCTTGTAGTGCTTTTGGTTTTGGTCCCCCTGTATACCAATCTAATAATTCAATTGTATGCAAAATAGGTGTTTTAGTACCATGAGATATTTGAGTTATGCAACCAATATTTCCGGTTGAAATAAAATCAGGTTTTAAACTCTCTATATTTTTTACTTTTTTTTCTAAAAGTTGTTTTGCAATTTTTGTTTGTAAAATATTATAAGTTCCAGCAGACCCACAACAAATATGTCCTTCTGGAATTTCCATCACTTCATTTTCTGTTTTATTTAATAAATCTATTGGTTGACTATGAACTTTTTGACCATGCTGCATTGAACAAGCAGAATGATATGCAATTTTATATTTTTTTGATTTTGTTTTAATATCTAATTTTAAACTCTCATAAATATATTCAGAAACATCTTTTGTTAATTCAGATATTTTTTTAGCTTTTTTACTAAATTCTTTATCATCCTTAAAAATAAAACCATAATCTTTCATGGTCGTTCCGCAACCAGACGTATTTGATAAAATTGCATCTAAGTTTCCTTTTTTATACTCTTCATACCAAATATTTATATTATTTTTAAAGTCTTGATGGGCTTCTTGCTCTTTACCTAAATGATGAGTTAAAGATCCACAACAACGAATTTTTTTTGGAACAATTACCTCAACCCCATGTCTATTTAATAATCTTATTGTAGACTCGTTAATTTGAGGTGAAATTTCTTTTTGGACACAACCCGTTAATAACGCAACTCTTGCAATTTTTTTCTTACCCTTAACTTCATAAAGCTCTTTTTCTTTTAAGGTTTTTTTAGGGAAATTATTTGGCATTAAATTCATCATATCTTTTATTTTATTAGGCAATAAAAATTGAAAAGGTTTTGCAATTTTTACTAGTAAACTGGATAGTCTGAAATAATTTCGATTTACCAAAATAGTAGATAAAAAATTTCTTGTTAATCGATCAAAAAATGGTCTCTCATAATTTTGCTCTATATATTTTCTGCCATGATCAATGACATGCATATAATTTACCCCAGCAGGGCACGTGGTCATACAACTATAACAGGATAGACATCGATCAATATGTTTAACAACTTTTGGGGTTGGTTTTTTATTGTTCTCCAACATGTCTTTAATAAGATAAATTCTACCTCTTGGGCCATCAAGCTCATCCCCTAATATTTGATGAGTTGGACAAGTAGCATTGCACATTCCACAATGAACACATTGCTTAAAAATTTTTTCTGTAGATCGATTATCTGAGTCTTTTAATTGTTTTGAAGAAAAATTAGTCTGCATCAGATTCCTCTATACATCTTTCCAGGATTAAATATCCTTTTTGGATCAAAACTTTTTTTAATTTTTTCAGATATTAAAAGTCGTACATCATTGATGGTAAATAAAGTTTCTTCATAATCATATTCGTCTGAAGTTTTAACAATAGTTAAATATCCGCCATAATCTTGCGAAATCTTTTTAAGTTCTTTAATTTTCATATTTTTCTTTGCTGGTACTTCTACCCAAAATAAGGAGCCACACCAATCAATATAATACTTAAATTTATTTCCCAAAAATTGCATCATTTTAACTCCATTTGAAGGAGTAATCACCAATCGAATTAAATTATTTTTTGTTTTAGAAAAAAGTTCAAGGTTATTTATTTTTTTCCAGAAAGGTACGGATTGGTAAACATCAAGTACTGTAGTTTTATATTTTTCTAAGTTTAATTCTTTGGTCAGTGCTTTGATTTTTTCATTAATTGAAATCTTATCACCCTCCACCCTTATTGCTAAAAAAGAGCCTTCGTATTTTAAATCGTTAAATTTAAATACTACATCCCTATTTTTTTGAAAATCATCTTCATTAGGCTCTAATGGGATATAAACAGCTCCTGAAATTTCACTGCTTGAACTTGACATTTGATTAAATAATTCGAAAACTGTTTTTTTATCATCAACATATATTGCTATAGTGTTTGATAATTTTTTTTTAGGCAGAACCTTTAGAGTAACTTCGGTTAATGCAACCAATGTACCAAATGATCCTGCTATAAGTTTAGATAAATCATAACCTGTTACATTTTTAACAACAGTTCCTCCAGACTTAATTATATCTCCTTTGCCATTAACACCCTTAAATCCTAGTATGTGGTCTCTAACACTACCAACCTTAAACCTTCTAGAACCAGCAAAATTACATGATAAATAACCTGCTATTGTTCCTTTATTCGATTTTCCATTTTCTAAAAAACCAAAGTCAATTGGTTCGAATGCTAACTCTTGATTATTTTTATCCAATGCTTTTTCGATTTCTTCAATTGGGGTACAAGCTTTAACTTTTATATAAAGTTCTTCTGGCAAATATTCAATGATACCAGAGATTTTAGACATAGATAATGTATTAGCTGATTGAGTTTTGTTTCCAATGAAACTTTTAGAGTTTGTGCCTATCAGCTCTGTAGAAGAATTTTTTTTATATAATTCTTTTATTAAATCTGAAACTTCCCGTTCATTTTTAGGGTAAAAAATATTGTTAGAATCTTGGAAGATCTGGGAATTTATTTTTACTTTTGTGGACATGAACCCTTCCTTCCTCTGCACATTTTCTAAGTATTGGATAAACTTTTCCTGGATTTAGTAAGTTTTTTTCATCTAATGCTTTTTTAATGTCTAGTTGTTGTTGAATATCGTTATCATTAAACATTTCACACATTAGTTCTCGCTTTTCAACACCTACCCCATGCTCACCAGTTATCACCCCACCTAATCTTACACATGTTTTTAAAATTTCAGCTCCAAATTCTTCTGTTTTTCTTAATTGTTCTTTATCACTACCATCAAACATTATAAGTGGATGTAAGTTACCGTCACCAGCATGAAAACAATTTGCAACTAGTAAATTATATTTTTCAGAAAGTTTTTTTATTTCTAATAAAGCTTCAGCTAATTTTCCTCTTGGAATAGATCCATCCATACAATAATAATCTGGCGCCATTGCTCCGCAAGCTGGAAAAGCAGCTTTTCTTCCAGCCCAAAATGAAAGTCTTTCTTTTTCATTTTTACTTAATTTAAGACTAGAACAATTATTCTTCTTGCATATATCGCTTACTTTTTTTAATAATTCATTTACTTCTGACTCTGTTCCATCAAGCTCAACGATTAATAAAAGTTCTGCATCTCTTGGATAACCTGCTTTACTAAAATTATCCGTTGCTTCAATTAAAGCTTTGTCCATAATTTCCATTCCGGCAGGGACAATTCCACTTGAAATAATTTCTGAAGCTGCATCTCCACCTTCTTTTATAGAGGGAAAACCAATTAATGCTGCTTTAACCACTTGTGGTTTCTTTAAAATTTTTACAGTTACCTCTGTAATTACTCCTAATAAACCTTCAGAGCCACAAATTAATCCCATAATATCATAGCCTTCTTGATCTAAAGTTTTGCCACCTATTCTGCAAACTGTTCCATCCATCATAACCATCTCTACACCCAAAATATTATTTGTGGTTGTTCCATATTTTAAAGAATGAACCCCACCAGAATTTTCAGCAACGTTACCACCTATTGAACATGCAAGTTGACTAGAAGGATCAGGTGCATAATAAAAACCTTTGTGCTGTACGGCATGAGTAATTCCTAAATTAGTAACACCAGGTTGTGTAACTACACACTTATTTTCAAAATCTATTTCTAAAATTTTATTAAACTTTCCAAGACCTAAAAGAACTGCATCTTGCAATGGTAAAGCTCCTCCTGATAAACCGGTCCCAGCTCCTCTTGGCACAACTTTAATATTTTCTTCATAGCAATACTTCAAAATTTTACTAACTTCTTCAGTATTTTCAGGTAGCACTACGGCTAGTGGAGTTTGCGTATAAGCGGCTAAAGCATCAGTTTCATATGGTTTAATCTCATCAGCGTGACTTAAAACATTTTCTGGATTTATTAAGTTAGATAATTTTTTTACAATTAAATCCTTGTTATTAAGAATAGATCTATCTATTTTTGGTAACGCTAATTCACTCATTTTAACCTAACATTTTTTTTAAATTTTCTAATGCCTTAGAAATATTATCTTGAGATGCTGCAAAGCTAAATCTTACATAATTTTTAGAAGTTTTACCAAATGCAGAACCTGGAACTATTGCTACTCCAGCCTCATGCATTGCTCTCTTACAAAATTCTGAACCATCCATTCCAGTTCCAATAACTTTTGGAAAAGCATAAAAAGCTCCTCCTGGTAAGCTACATTCAACACCAGGTAAACTATTTAAACCTTCATGAATTAATTTTCTTCTTTGTGTAAATTTTTCCATCATTTCGTGAATGGAGTCATCCGAGCCATCTAAAGCTGCAATCCCTGCAAATTGTGCAGCAGCATTAACACAAGAAACACTATTAATTAATAACTTATTAATATGTCCAATAAGTTCTTCAGGCCAAAAACTCCAGCCTAATCTCCAACCAGTCATTGAATAAGCCTTGCTCCATCCCTCTAGAACTATCAGTCTGTCTCTTAGTTCGGGGTAGTTGAAAAAAGTTGGCATTTCTTTTCCATCAAAAATTTGTCTACTATAAATTTCATCACTTAAAATTGTTACATGAGGGAATTTTTTTAAACCCTCTGCTAATTTATCTATCTCTGATTTTTCAACAAAACTTCCTGTGGGGTTATTGGGATTGATTAATATTAGCAATCTAGTTTTATCAGTAATTAAAGATAAAATTTTATCTGCACTAAATTTCAAATCCTTATCTTCTGTTAAATCATATGGCACTGCCGTTGAACCCGTATAATTGATCATAGATTCATAAATTGGAAATGCTGGAGTTGGGTGAATTATTTCTACACCAGGTTCACCAAAACATTGAATTGCATAATGCATCGTTGGTTTTCCACCTGGCATGATTATAATTCTTTCTGGATCAATATCTTGATTATAAAGTTTTTTAATTTTTCTTGTTACTGATTGTCTGCATTCTAATATTCCGTTAGACAACACATAACCATGATGACCATCGTCTAAAGCTTTTTTTGCAGCCTCAACAATATGTTTTGGAGTTTTAAAGTCAGGCTGTCCTAATCCCAGATGGATCATTGGTTTACCTTGTGCTTCTAGTTTTTTTGCTTCAGCTAAAACACTAAAAGCTGACTCTGTTCCCAATCTTTCAAGACTTTTCGCTAATTTCATAATTATTTCCTATAAATAAGTTTTGATCTATTTAATTCACTTAAATTTTTACAACCCATTAAAACCATATTTCTATTTATTTCATCATGCATGTTTTGAAGTAATTTTTCAACTCCAGCTTGGCCACCAGCGCTTAATGCAAAAAGAAACATTTTACCAAAACTGCAGGCTTTAGCACCTGCTGCCAGAGCTTTTAAAACATGAGTTCCTCTTCTGACCCCACCATCTAAAATAATTTCTAATTTATCACCCACTGCGTCGGATATTTCTTTCACCTGATCAAATGGAGATCTAGACCCATCTAATTGTCTACCGCCATGGTTTGAAATCATAATCGCAGTACAGCCAATATCAATTGCTCTTTTAGCATCCTCTACTGACATCACGCCTTTTAAAGCAAATGGACCATTCCATTTTTTCACACAGTATTCAGCATCCTTCCAGTTCATAGCAGGATCATATTGCTCATTAATATATTCGATTACTGATTTTGCAATATTAGTACCCTTGTCTGTCTTGGTTGCAACATTTGCTAGTTGGAATTTTTCATGTGTAAAATAATTAAAAACCCATTTTGGATGCATTGCAAAACTAAATAAACTTTGCAAAGTTAATTTTGGTGGTGTTGTAAACCCAGTACGATGATCTCTTTCTCTATTGCCCGCAACAAGAGTATCTACGGTTAAACACATGCCATCGTATCCAGCAATTCTACATCTATCAATTAAATCATCAGTGATCGATTGGTCTTTATGAACATATAATTGAAACAATTTTGGACCATTTGAAATTTCTGCTATTTCCTCAATAGTATTGTTTGCCATAGTTGACATACTATAAAAAGTGCCAAACTTTTCTGCTGCTCGAGCAGACGCTTTATCACCATCATGATGGTATAATCTTTGCATAGCTGTTGGTGATAAAAATATTGGCATTTTAATTTTTTTTCCAAAAATTGTCGTCGATAAATCTGGCTTTCCTACACTCGCTAAAACATTAGGAATTAAATCGCAGTCATTAAATGAGTCTGTGTTTCTCTTTAAAGTAGTTTCATCATCAGCCCCACCATCAATATAATGAAAAATTGGTGAAGGAAGGTTTTTTTTTGCTAATTTTCTAAAGTCACTAAAATTGTGACAATTTTTTAAATTCATAATGTTATTTTAAAATTTTTTAAGGAAATTAAACATATAGCTATTTGCCCCAGGATTTTTATCTCCTAAACTAGCATTAGATATATGGTTATAAGATAATCCTAATTCACTATTTTGAAAAAGATTTAATGAAAATTGTAATTCACTTTTAAACTCAATGATATGACCCAAGTCTTTTCCATCACCTTCAAAATATAATCCAGGAGTAAAACTTGGAGTAAAATTAATTGCACCTAACTTATATTGGGCCTGTACACCTGTATAAATATAAGAGGCACTATCAGCGGTTATCATACCACCAGTAATAGGTGACAAATTACCTAAAAAAGTATCCCTATTTAAATTTTCATTTTGATGTTGAAAACCAATTAGTGTGGCTCTCTTACCATCATCACTAAAATCAAACATCCCGGTATAAACATTAAACTCTGTATTTTTAATATCTGACTTCATTTCATCTGCATTCAAAGAAAACGCAGTTATAAAAATTATGAAAAAAAGTAATAATTTATCTAAATTCATACGTTGCAATATACTTAATTTTTTCTAATTATAAATTTTTTAAATATAATTGCACCTCCAATTAGAAACAACAATAAGGGCAATAACCACAATAAATAAGTGCTTTTATTAAGGCCAGGATCATAGAGTATCCATTGGCCATATTTATCTTTAAGGAAATCATATATCTCTATTTCTGACAAACCTTCGTTTAATTTTTCATCAACAACTAATTTGAGGCTAATTGCAAACTCAGAGTCAGAGTCATAAACTGACTGCCCTTGACAAATTAAACATCTCAAGTTCTTTGTAATTTTATAACTTAAATCACTACTTTCAGCTCTTAAGTTAATTGACGACATTATAAAAAAAATAATAATTAAATATTTAAAATACTTCATTTAATAAGATTTTTTATTTCAGTAAATAAATTTTGATTTAGTGGACCAATATACTTTCTGATAATTTTATTTTGATGAACTAAAAAACTTTCGGGAACACCGTAAGCACCTAATTCAATTGACTTAGAACCATTGCTATCCTCTAAAATTTCATAATAAGGATTACCAAGTTCAGTTAAAAAATTTTCTGCGTTCTTTTCATTATCTTTATAATTTAATCCTACAATTTTAATATTTTTTTCATTTTTTAAACTCATCAACAAGGGGTGTTCTTCTCTACAAGGACCACACCAAGAAGACCAAATATTTAAAAGATAAAATTCATTTTCTTTAAATAAACTTTTTAAGTCAATTTCACTTTCAGATTTAAATATTTTAATTTTTAAATCAGGCACATCCTTTTCAACTTGAGTATTTGGAACATATATATTGGAGTTATTTAAACCTTTATAAAAAATAATAAAAATAAAGGTAAAAAATACTATTAGTAAAATTGAAAATTTATTTTTCATATTTTTCTATAAAAACTAACTAAACCACCCAGAGAAATAATAATCACTGAAATCCATATCCAAACCATAAAAGGTTTAATTTGATACCTTACATTAAAGTACTCTTGGTTCTGGACTACATTCATAACCATAAATTTATCTGAAAATAAAGTTGTTTTAATATCTGCTTCACTTGTAATAATATTTGGTTGATTAAAAATTCTTAACTGAGGTTTAAGAATTATGCTTTTATTTTCCGAGTCAGTGATATTAAAAGTTCCAATAATTGAATTAAAGTTTTTCTCTTTTTTTTGTTCAATATTTTGAAAACTTATTTCAATTTGATCTTTTTTATAAACTTCTCCAATCTTCATATTAGTTATAATTTCTGAAGAAAAAATATTGTTAAATAAAATACTTAAAATTAAAACACTAAAACCAAAATGAGAAATATTTTGAGAAATATTAAGAAGCTTATTTTTAAATAAATCAGATAGAGTTAAAAAAAATAAATACAAGCTACTTCCAATAAGAATTGTATTAACTAAAAACTCAACATTTAAATTTACAACTATAAAGCCTGCTAAAAAAAATGAGATTAATAAAAAAACTATCAAATTAAATTTCTGTTTAAGAGTAGCACTTATCCAGTCTAATTTAGGCCCTATTGCCATAATTAGTAAAAAAGGAATTAGAAAAGGTATTATTAATCGATGATAAAATGGCGGACCAACAGAAATTTGTTCTGAAGAAATGACATCTAAAAAAATTGGATAAACTGTACCAATTAATACAACCGAAAGAAAATACATCATCAACCAATTATTAAATAAAATAGATGATTCTTTACTTAGCCATGAAAAATTAATTGGACTTTTGTTATCGGGCTTATGAAAAAAAATAAAAATAAATAAAGAAAGAAATATTAAAGAAAATAAAAAAACGAGAATAAATATTCCTCTTTCCGGATCATTTGCAAAGGTATGAACTGAATTAAGAATACCAGATCTCACTAGAAATGTTCCACACATACTCAAGGTAAATGTTGCGATTGACAAAACTACAACCCATGAAGTTAAAATTAGTCTTCGCTCTAAAACCAATATACAATGCAAAAGAGTTGTTAATGCAAACCATGGCATAAGAGAAACATTTTCTACAGGATCCCAAAACCAAAATCCTCCCCAGCCTAATTCATAATAGGCCCAAATGGATCCCAGCAAAATTCCAAAAGTTAAAAATACCCATGATATTAATACCCATTTCTTTATATGGGATGCCCATTTTTTTGAAATATAGTTAAGCACTGTGGCAGATAAAGCAGCAGAAAAAATAATTGAAGTACCCACATATCCTAAATACAAAATCGGTGGATGAATTGCTAAAGCTGGGTCTTGCAAGATTGGATTTAATCCCAAACCTTCATTAGGAATGGGATAAACATAGTTAAAGGGATTTGAGGTTTTTAATAAAAAAACAAAAAAACCAATAATTATAATTTGCTGAAATAATAATGTTAAAATTCTGTATTGCTTAGACTGATTTTTTGTTCTCAATAAAAACAAGAAAATAAATAAAGTTAAAACCAACAACCACAGTAAAAGACTTCCTTCATGATTTCCCCACGTTCCAGTTATTTTATAAAAAAGAGGCTTTGCAGTATGCGAATTATTAAAAACTGTTTCATTACTAAAATCTGAGATAACAAAAGAGAAAACTAATCCAAAAAAACTTATCACTACAAACATTAGTTGAAGAAAAGATATAGATAAAATTTTTGTGTCTAATTTTATTGCTTGGCTAAAATTTCTAATTGAAAAAAATATTAATAAAAAAGAACAGAGGAATCCTAATATTAGGGAATAATAACCTATAATACTTGGTAACAATTTATTTCTCCCCTAATGCTTCCTTGACTTCAGGTGGCATATAATTTTCATCATGTTTTGCTAAAATTTTAGAAGCAACAAAAAAACTTCTATCTTTAATATATCCCTCAGCTACAACACCTTTTTCTTCTGCAAAAAGGTTAGGAATTGAACCAGAGTAAGTGACATTTAATTCATTTTTAAAGTCAGTAATAATAAAATTTACTTCATTTGAAGTTATTACAATTGAATCTTTTTTAACCATTCCCCCCACTCGAATTTTCTTATTATTGATTTCTGTCAATTCTTGAATCTCAGATGGAGATTGAAAATAAACTACGTTTTCTTCTAGAGATTTTAGGATTAAAAAAACACTTAAAACTAATGTTGTTAAGATTAATATTACAAAAAAAAATCTTAACTTAACCTTTTTACCATACATGGTTTAAAGATTAAATTTTGCTAGCGTTTGATAAAATATCTTTGTTAATATTTTGTAATTTAGCAGAAGCAGCTTTCTCAGAGCTTAAAGTACCAAACTTAGTAACAAATTTTTTCTGCTCTTTAATGAACTGAATTTTTGTAATTACATAAAGAGAAGTAAAACTTAATAACGTAAAGCTAAAAGCTGACCAAACATAAATTCCGTAACCATTCATGTGTAATATTTCATTAATCATAATCTATCTAAACCTTTATTTTTAATTTTTATCAGTTCTGTATTATATTTCATTAAAAAAATAAGCAACGAAAATAGAGCAAATGCCGCAGTCATTATTAATAATGGAAACAGCATGGAGCTATGAATTGAAGATTTTTCTAAAATATTAATAGATGCTGGCTGATGAAGCGTATTCCACCAGTCTACTGAATATTTTATAATTGGTAAATTGATTACACCTAAAATAGTTATGATGGTTGTAATTTTATAAACTTGTTCTTTATTTTCATAAATTCTCCATGACAATAAATACATTCCATAAAATAAAGCTAAAATTAACATTGAAGTTATTCTTGCATCCCAAGCCCACCACGTCCCCCAAGTAGGCTTTCCCCATATCGAACCTGTAACTAGAGCAATAATATTAAAAACAAATCCAGAAGGTGCCAAACTTTTTGCAATCAAAAAAAAATGTGTGTTTTTAAATATATAACCTGTGATTGATAGAATGGTGATTGCTGAAAAAATTCCCAAACATATCCAAGCAGAAGGAACGTGAACATACATAATTCTTACAGCATGACTTTGCTTATAATCTTCTGGAGATAATATTAACGCCTCTGTTAAGCCAATAGAGATTACTAAAACAAATATGAGCAAAACATACTTAGGAGCTCTAGAGGTAATTGAAAAAATTTTATTTGGTTCAAAATATTTAAACATAATTTTATAAGATGTTTTTTAATCTAGAGGTTTTTAATTTGAAACATATTTCTGATCAAGAATGTAGAGGGAGATAATAATTAAGAGGGGTAAACGTTTTTAACACTCTTGATCAGACAATAATGAATAAATAACTAAACGATATGTCCAAGTTTTGAGGAAATTGTGTTAAAAAAATGAAGTCTTAATTTGATTGCTTGAAATAACTAGAGCCTTTTTTGCCCGAAAAAATTTCTTCAATTAACGGGTGTTTAATTGGCTCATCTGAATCATCCATTAAAAGATTTTGTTCAGAAACATAAGCTTCATAAGTAATTTCATCATTTTCTGCTAATAAATGATAAAATGGCTGATCTTTTCTAGGTCGTACATTTTTTGGTATTGATTGATACCATTCTTCGGAATTATTGAATTCAAAATCAACATCATAAATTACACCTCTAAATTCAAAGTGTTTATGTTTAACAATATCACCTATTGAGAACTTAGCTTTTTGAATTGCCATATACTTAGTATGGGGATTTTAAATTTAAAATCAATAACAAAAATAATAATGTTTTGTGTTGTGGTTATTATGTTAATATCTTTTAGTGAATAAATCTTTTTTAAAATTTGTTACAGACTTTGGTCCATTAGCAATTTTTTTTTTCTACTATTATAATAATGATAAAAATTTAGCAGTTGCAATTCCTCCACTGATAGTTGCAACTTTAATTGCTTTGGGAGTTGTTTGGTTTTTTGAAAAAAAAATTCCCCCAATGCCTCTTTTAAGTGGAATTTTAATTACATTTTTTGGTGGTCTCACTATCTACTTTAATGACCCAATATTCATCTATGTAAAACCCACAATCATCAACATTGTGTTTGCTTTAGCGTTATTTTTTGGGAAATATTTCACCAATGAACCTATTCTTAAAAAAATAATGGGTAAATCAATTCCTTTAACAGATACTGGCTGGGAAATTTTAAATAAGAGATGGATGCTTTTTTTCTTTGGCCTTGCTTTGTTGAATGAATTTATTTGGAGAACTCAAACTGAAGAATTTTGGGTTAACTTTAAGGTCTGGGGAATGCTACCAATAACAATAGTTTTTACAGGTTTTCAAATTCCAATAATAAACAAACATAAGATTGATGCGCAATAATTTAAGATTAGTAGTTAATAATCCTCATAAACAAATAGAAGAGAAACATTTTTTTGAAAAAGAAGAGCTTCAGGTTATCTTGGACCTTTATGCAAAAATGGTTTCTGAAGGATCTTGGAAGGATTATGGTTTAAGCATATCTAGCAAACAGGTTAGCTTTAGTGTGTTTAGAAATGCAGCAGAAAATGCCTTGTATAAAATCTGCAAGAACTTTAAACCTAAAAACAAAAATCTTAAATATTTAATAACAGATACTACTGGTAAAATACTTAAAAACTCTTTTGATCTTAAATCGCTTTTAAAAAATACTAATTGGAAAAAGTTATAATTATTCCAACAAAAATATTTATTTAATTTATAAGCTTGATTTATTTATATTATCTTCTTTGACCAAATAATCTAAGCAACATTATAAATAAATTAATGAAGTCTAGGTAAAGAGTTAAAGCTCCCATGACAGCTTTTTTACCCATCATCTCGCCGCTATCGCTAGAAACATACATGTTTTTAATTTTTTGAGTATCATAAGCTGTTAATCCAACAAAAATTAATACTCCTAAAATTGAAATTACAAAATCCATCATTGAAGATTTCATAAATAAATTAACTAATGATGCGATAATAATTCCTATTAAGCCCATCATTAAAAATGAACCAAATTTTGTTAAATCTCTCTTAGTTGTGTAGCCATATAAACTCATAGCTCCAAAAGTAATTGAGGTAATAAAGAAAACTCTTGAAATACTAGCTCCAGTATATGCTAGGAATATTGAAGATAAAGATAATCCCATTAATGCAGCAAAAACCCAAAATGTAGTTTGTGCTGAAGAAACACTCATCTTTCCCATTCTCGCACTCATATAAAATACAACACCTAAAGGAGCCAACATTACAACCCATTTAAATCCTGATAGGAAAATTGTATTTCCAATACTTGTTAGTGCAACGATAGATCCATTTGAATCTGTTACTACAGAAAGTTTAAAGAATAATAATGACACTAACCCAGTTAGCAAAATGCCTGAAGCCATAAAATTATAAACTTTAAGCATGTAGGCTCTTAGGCCCTCATCCATTACGATTGTTGATTGTTGAGCTTCTTTGACTTTATTTAAAATATTGTTTCTATTTAGTTCCATATGCGAAATATATAATAGTCTTTTACTAATTATTCAAGATGCCATAAAAGGTAAATATTAAATTAATCATAAAAATACATGAATTATAGAAAATTAGGCAATACAGACATAGATGTGAGTACAATTTGTCTCGGAACCATGACATGGGGTGAGCAAAACACTCAAGAAGAAGCATTTCAACAAATGGATTATGCGTTAGATCAAGGAGTAAATTTTTGGGATACTGCAGAATTATACTCTGTTCCACCAAAGGCTGAAACTTATGGTCATACTGAAATCATAATTGGTAATTGGTTTAAAGAAAATAAAAAGAGAGACAAAGTAATCTTAGCATCAAAAGTTGCTGGACCAATGAGAGCATATTTGAGAGGTGGCGGAAATAATTACGGAATAGAAAAAATGAGCCAGGCCATCAACGATAGCCTCAAAAGATTACAAACAGACTATATAGATTTGTATCAATTACACTGGCCAGAGAGAAATACAAATATGTTTGGTCGTCTAGGCTACGAACATAAAGAAAATGAATGGAATAAGTTTGAGGATGTATTGGGTAATTTACAAAAATTTATAAAAGAAGGAAAAATAAGACAAATAGGTTTGTCCAATGAAACACCATGGGGAGTTACTAAATGTTTAGAGCTTTCTAAAGAAAAAGGATTGCCAAGAATGATGTCTGTTCAAAATCCTTATAGCTTATTGAATAGAACTTATGAAGTTGGACTTGCTGAAATATCAATCAGAGATGAAATTGGGCTGTTGGCTTATTCACCCCTAGCAAGTGGTTACTTAACTGGAAAATACAGAAATAATCAGCTACCAAAAAACTCTAGAATTGAAAGAGACGGTGATTTTTGGACAAGATATAATAAACCTAACACCACTCAAGCTGTGGATGCCTACTATGAGATATCTAAAAAATACAATTTAAATTTTGCCCAAATGTCTCTTAAATTTTGTGAGATCCAACCATTCATGACAACGGTTATAATCGGCGCAACAACTATGGAGCAGTTGCAAACAAATATAGAAAGTGTAAATATTAAATTGACTGATGAGGTTATTAACGAAATTAATGAAGTACAAAAAGTTTATCCAAATCCATGTCCATAATTAAAAAAATAACTGCGCTAGCATTTATAATTTCAATTAACTTAATGAATGTAAGTTCAGCTGAAGAAATTAAGAAAATTGGAAAATTTAAAGATTGGGAAACAATGGTATTGGTTGATCAATCTGGAAATGTATGTTTTGCCCAATCAGCACCTGTGCTTCAAGCACCAAAATCAAATCCAAGAGATGCAAGACTATTTGTTACTTTTAGACCTAGTGAAAATGTGAGTAATGAAATAAGTATTACTGCTGGCTATGAATTTAACAAAAACAATTCAGTAACAGCCGCATCTGGAGCAGATAATTTTAAATTTGATGTTAAGAGCCAAGGTTTTGCATGGATTGCTGACAACAAAATTGAAAATAACATGGTTGATAGAATGAAAAAAGGATCAAGAATAATGGTAACCGGCTATAACGAAAAAGGTTCACAAACAATTGATCATTACTCTCTTTTAGGATTTACCAAAGCTTATAACGCTGCAAAAACTGCCTGCAGTTAATTCCATGAAATCAAAAAAAAAGATTGTTTTAGCTTATTCTGGAGGTTTAGATACTTCAATTATCTTAAAATGGCTTCAAGAAAATTATAATGCTGAAGTAATTTGTTATACTGCAGATGTTGGTCAAGAAATTGATAGAAAAAAAATTATCACTAATGCCAAAAAATTTGGTGTGAAAAATATAATTATTAAAGATTTAAAAGATGTGTTTGTAAAAGACTATGTTTATCCAATGATTAGAGGTCATGCGATTTACGAAGGTGTATATTTATTAGGCACTTCAATTGCAAGACCATTAATTGCAAAAGATCAAATCAGAGTTGCTAAAAAATTTAAAGCTTATGCTGTGTCACATGGGGCCACAGGAAAAGGAAATGATCAAGTAAGATTTGAATTAGGGTATCATTATTTTGGACCTGAAATTAAAATCATAGCTCCTTGGAGAATATGGAAATTAAGGTCTCGAACAGATTTAATTAATTACGCAAAAAAACATAGCATAACAATTCCAAAGGATAAAAAAGGAGCACCACCTTTTTCAGTAGACGATAATTTATTTCATACTTCTACCGAAGGTAAAGTGTTAGAGGATCCTAAAAATTCAGCACCTGAGTTTATTTTTCAAAGAACCGTCTCTCCAGAGAAAGCCCCTAACAAACCTTCAATGGTAACTATAGATTTTAAAAATGGTGACCCCATAGGAATAAATGGAAAAAAATTATCACCCTCTAAACTCTTGGAAAAATTAAATGTATTAGCCGGGAAAAACGGCATTGGTAGAGTTGATTTAGTAGAGAATAGATTTATTGGGATAAAATCTAGAGGGGTATACGAAACGCCAGGTGGAACCTTATTAATTAATGCTCACCGAGCAATTGAATCTGTAACTCTTGATAAAGAAACTATGCATAAAAAAGATCAAGTTATGCCAAGGTACGCAGAATTAATTTATAATGGTTATTGGTATTCTAATGAAAGATTTAAACTCCAAAAAATCGTCGATAAAAATCGAAACAAAGTAAATGGATCAGTTCAATTAAAACTTTATAAGGGCAATGTAATTATAATGTCTCGACGTACAAAAAGTTCTGCATATTCGATGAAAAAAGTTTCTTTTGAAGAAAATAAAACATTTAATAAATCAAACGTTGAAAGATTTATAAATTTTCATAAAAAAAAATTACGTTCATAGTTAATGAATATAAATTTTTTTGCTGACACTATTTGTGGCTGGTGTTTTATAGGTCACAGAAATCTTAATAACGCTCTTAAAAAATTTCCAAAAATTAAATTTAAGATTAAACATATACCCTTCCAATTAAATCCTGATATGCCTGCAGAAGGTATTTTAAGAGAAAAATATTTAGATATTAAATTTGGTGGAAGAGATAATGCTGCGCCTATGTATGAAAATATGAGAATTAAAGCTAAAGAGTCTGGAATAATTTTAAATTTAGATAAAATTAAGAAAACTCCGAATACTATATTATCTCATCTACTTATTATTTTAAGTGAACAATATAATTTAGAAAATGTGATAAAAGAAAAAATATATCAATCTTATTTTGTAGATGGGTTAGATATAGGAGATAAAAATATTTTATCTAATATTGCCGAAGAGACTTCTATAAAAAAAGAAACATTCGAAAAGTTTATTACTCAAGAAAATATTAATAAAATTAATCAAAAAGTTAAATTTGCAAAAGATAAACAAGTATTTGGTGTGCCTTACTTTGAAATAGGAAAAGATTTTGTATCAGGTGCTCAAAATTCAATCGAATTGGAAAAAATTATTAAAACCAATTTAAACTAGAGCTTTATGATATTTGAAAATTCAAGATCAAAAGTTATTAAAAAATTAGATTATTATATAGATAATCATCTTTCTGAATATTCAAAACTAAGAAATTTTGACTATGGGCCTCAAAATAGAATGAACACCTCTTGTTTGTCACCCTTTATCACCCATGGAGTCATTAATGAAACTGAAGTGATTAATAAGGCACTTAAAAAATATTCATTTTCAAAAAATGAAAAATTCATTCAAGAAGTATTGTGGCGAACGTATTGGAAAGGATGGTTGGAATTAAGACCCAATGTGTGGACAGACTATTTAGCTGAATTATTAAAACTAAGAAAGGATTTTGAAAATAAAACAAATTACCTAGAAGCTATTGAAGGAAAAACAAATATAGAATGCTTTAATGAATGGGTTAATGAGCTGAAAAACTATAACTATTTGCATAATCATACAAGAATGTGGTTTGCCAGTATCTGGATTTTTACTTTAAATTTACCTTGGCAGCTTGGAGCTGAATTTTTTATGCAACATCTTTATGATGGTGATCCTGCATCGAATACCCTTGGCTGGCGCTGGGTTGCTGGAGTTCAAACATATGGCAAACATTATCTTGCAACTGAATGGAATATTAAAAAATTTACCAATAACAGATTTAACAAAATCAAATTAAATGAAAATGCATTACCCATAGTGTCTGAAAAAACTTATCCTGTTATTAAAAAAGAATTGAGTAACCCAGAAACTTTTGAAGAAAAAAATTTATTAATTTTTGATAATAATCTTTCCTTTGAATACTCTGATTTTGTAAATAAAAGATTTAAAAAAATTATATTAGTTGAAAACAAAGATAGATTTATAAAACTCAGTGAAAAAGTTTTAACTTTTAAATCTCAATTAATTGAAGATCAAAAACAAAGATTGATGGAAAAATCAATTGATTGTGAAGTTATCAATATAAACAAGGTTAAAGATATAAGTGAAGAGATTTTTTGCTTGTATCCAACGGTAGGTGAAAATTTAGATTGGATAAATAAAAATAACAAAAAAAATATTAAATTTTTATATAGAAAACTTGATCAAAATTCTTGGCAATATTGTAATAAAGGTTTTTTTAATTTTAAAAATTATATTCCAAAAATAATTTCAACTTTTAATTAAAACCATCTTATCATCCCAATAATTCCAGCAGTTGCATAAAAAAATTGTAGCAATAAAATTCCTTTATGACCTCCCCTATATGCCCAAATTCCAATTAATATTGCAGATATAAGTAATAAACAAAAACCAAAAAACTCTATTCCAATATTTAATGCTACAAATAATGAATACATTATTGCAGTAATAACACCTGCCCATTCAAAAAATTTATTATTCATAAACTTTTAATTTCATAAAATTTTTTTAAAATTGTTATAAAGAATTTTCGAATAATTATTCATTACTTTCATATTTTCTTTTGCAGAGTGATCAAATTTTTCTAAAGCTCCCTCTCCAAGTTGATCTTCTAAAGCTTTTTTATATTCTGGCACACATCCCCACTCATTAACAGTGGTATCTTTTATTTCTATATGAAATTGAATTCCATATGCATGATTTTGATATTTAAATATTTGATATTTAGTAATTGGTGAAGAAGCTAACAAAGTTACTTCATTATTATCTTCAATTTCTTTAACTTCAAAAGAATGCCATTGTAAACTTTTGATTTTATCTGGAAACTCTGAAAACAGCTTATCTGAAGCTTTTTCTTTAGTAAAATTGATATCCATTATTCCAATTTCTGCAGGATTAGACCTTACTACCTTCCCTCCAATTACCTCACCAAGCAATTGGCAACCTAAACAAAATCCTAAATATGGTTTTTTTAATTCTTTTACAAATTCCTTAATTCTTTTTTTTTCTTCAATTAACCATGGATAATCTTTTTCCATATAAGTATCCATTGGTCCTCCCATGCAAAACATTCCATCAAATTCATTAAGATTTTTTGGAATTTTTTCACCCTCATCAAGTTCGATGGTTGTCAGTTTAAACCCATCTTCTAACATTAAATCTTTTATGTAACCTGGATCTTCAATTTTAATATGTTGTAATACTATAATATTCATTAACTTTAGCTTATTTTAGAACATCTTTTTGAACAATACTTCACTTTCTCCCAATGTAATTTCCATTTTTTTCGCCAAACAAAAGGCCTTTTGCAAACTGGACAAAGTTTTGATGGAAGATTTTCTTTTTTCACAAACTAAAAAATAAATTTAATAATAATTAAAACAAATATTGAAGTTGCAATGCCACTTAAACCCATTGCTAAAGCAGCAAACACACCAGCTGTTTTATTTTTACTCATTGCTCTTGCAGTTCCAATACCGTGACTTGCTAAACCAAAGCCAAAACCTCGAGCACTCATATCTTTAATTTTAAATATGTTGAGTGCAAAAGTTCCAAGAGATGCACCTATTATCCCTGTTATTATTGTAATAATAGCTGTCAACGATGGTATGCCTCCAATTAATTCCGAAATACCCATCGCTATAGGAGCAGTCACATTTCTTGGGATCATTGTTAGTATTATATCTTGATTAAGATTAAAAAATTTTGCCAAATAGAAAGTAACTAATATTGCAAACGGTATTCCTAAAAATATTGAAAAAATTATTGGTTTTATTTCTTTTAAAATTAAATTCTTTCTCTCATATATTGGTATTGCCAGTGCTACAGTTGCTGGTCCTAACATAAAATGAATAAATTTAGCTCCATTAAAATATCGATCATAAGAAACATCCAACATCAATAATGCTGAAGAAACTATTAAAATGCTTATTGCAACAGGGTTAACAAGAGGATTAAGTTTAGATTTTTTATAAAGGTAATCACCAACTAGATAAGCTCCTAAAGTTAGAGTAATCCAGAATAATGGTTCTGCCTGTAGATATACCCAAATTTTATAAAGTTTATCTTCTTTTAGCATTATTCTTTTCTAAATTAATTATTTTTTCCATTACGTAGGCAACAAAAACTAAAGTGCTCAAAGTACCAATAATTATTATTGCTAAAATTTTAAATAAATTATCACCTAAATAATTAATGTGCATTACCACACCAACTCCAATAGGAACAAATAGTAATGATAAATAGTTTATGATTTGATGACTAGTTTCTGAAATTTCTTTTTTTATTTTTCTAAATGGTAAAGCATTTTTTATAAAAAAAATAAAAACCAATAATAAAAGTATTAATCCAATAACTGGTCCAGGTATATTAATTTCAAAAAATTTTTGAATAGCTTCTCCTAGAAGCTGAAAAAAAAATATTATAAATAAACTTCTTAACATTTTAAAGTGTCTGCTCTTTTATAAACTTTTCCGCTTCAGCAAGTATCATTTTTTTTCGGTCTAACTTCATTTTATCAAAAACTCTTACCATCATTGATAATCTTGGGTTTTTTAAGAAAAAAGATCGGTTTTTATCAATAAATCTCCAATACAAACCATCCATAGTGTTACACCAATCTCCTTTTTTGAAATCCATCATTTTCATAAAATAACTCGATCCACAAATATAAGGTTTGGTTGCAAAAATTCCGCCATCACTAAATAATCCCATCCCATATACATTGGGCACCATGACCCACTCAGACGAGTCTACGAACATTTCCATAAACCATTTGTAAACAATAACAGGTTTAATCTCACATAAATTCATAATATTTGATAAAATCATCAACCTTTCAATATGATGAGACCAGCCATAATTTTTAGCATTTTGTATAGCATGATCTAATGGTGGTAATCCTGTGTTGCCCTCATACCAAGATTTTTTCATTTTTCTTTTGTGATTAAAAAAATTTTTTTCTTCCATTTCTTTTGAAAAATTTTGATAAATTCCTCTCATAAACTCTCTCCAACCAATAACTTGGCGGATATAACCTTCAAGAGAATTAAGTCTGATTTTTTCTTTTTTATGAAAATCTAGAACTTTTTTTATTAATATGCTCTGGCGTAATTAAGCCTAGGTTAATGTAGGGACTTAAACTACTATGAAATAAAATATTATTGCCCTGATCAACCGCATCTTCATAATCTCCAAAAAGATTTAATTTGTTTTTTATGAAAAAGTCTGTGAGTTTAATCACATCATTATAATTGGTAGCAAACCAAAAATTATTTGTACTTCCGGGGTGATTTTTAAATAACTTCTCAATAATTGGTTTTAATTTTTTTGTATGTGATGTTTCCGAAATTATTGGAAATTTGGGCACCTTAATTCCTTTGGGTAATTTATTTCTATTATCCTCATCAAAACTCCATTTACCCCCTATTGGATTTTGATCGTCACCCATCAGTATTCCTGATTTTCTACGAACTTCTTTATAAAAATTTGCCATAAAGGGTTTTTTTGATTTTTTTAAATAATCTTTAAATTCTGCTCTAGAATTTAAAAACATAGGTGTCGGTATAATATTCCAAATAATTTTTTCTTTTTTTAAAAAATCATATATTTTTTTTTCAAATAATTTGTCTTCTATTTCAAAACTAGAAATTTCAGTTACCTTGTTTGAGGAAATGACTTTTTTAATTTTTATTAAATAATCATCATTAAATTCTTTTTCTTCGATTTTATAATATTTAAGATTGTATTTGTTTTTATAAAGTTCATCAGCATAGGATCTCATCGACGACAAAAATAATAAAATTTTGTGCTTATGATGCTTTTCATAAGTGCACAAACCTTGATCTTCAGCCATAAAAAAGAGGTGGTCCTTTTTGAAGCGATCAACATATTTTAATGGAAATAACTGGTTGCCAAGTATAAAAAATAACTTCATAAGTAAATATAACGAATATAAAGTTTTATGTCAGAAAAATATTTAATTATCGGTGCTACTGGATCAATAGGATCAAGCTTAGCTGAACTACTAAAAAAATCTGGGAATGATATTCATTTAGTAGGAAGAAATCATGATGAAGTAAAAAAACTATCAGATCAATTAGATTGTAGTTTTACTGTGACTGATGTTTTGGAAAGTGGCTTTGTTGATAAAGTTAAAAATGATGTAAATGAGATAAAAGGAATTGCTTATTGTGTAGGTTCTATAGATTTAAAACCTTTTAGAATGGTGAGTGAAGAAGATTTTAACAAATGTATGAAGTTAAATTTTTATCCAGCTGTAGAAGTGATTAAAAGTTATCAGGATAGTTTAAAAAAGAATAAAGGGTCTATTGTACTTTTTTCAACAGTTGCAGCACAAAGAGGGTTTACTAATCATAGTGTAATTGCTTCGGTTAAAGCAGCATTAGAGGGTTTAACTGTTTCTTTAGCAGCAGAATTTGCTCCTAATATTAGAGTTAATTGTATTGCTCCAAGTCTCACAAATTCTAAAATTGCTGAACCTATGTTAAAAAATAAGGTTCTTGCTGAAGGAATAGCTAAAGCTCACCCATTAAAAAGACTTGGGGAAGGTAAAGACTCGGCTTCGCTAGCTAAGTTTTTATTAAGTGACGAAAGTTCTTGGATTACGGGACAAATTATTGCTGTTGATGGAGGTCGATCAAAATTATCATAAAGTGAAAAAATTTTTATTTATTCTTTTTTTATTTTTTTTTAATTTTAAAGCATATTCCGAAAATTTTAGATTAGTAAAAATTTTAGATTTAGAAAATCCATGGGGATCAACTTTTATAAATAACGAAGAATTATTAATCACAGAAAAATTTGGTAAAATAAAATTAATTAATTTATCAAATAATTTAATTACTGAAATTCAACATAATATTAATTTTATTGTAGATGGGCAAGGAGGTTTACTAGATGTCATTTATAAAGAAAATCATGTTTGGATATCTTATTCAGAAAATAGAGGTGGTGGTAAAAGCAGTACTTCAATTGCAAAAGGTAAATTTAATAAAATAAAAATAAATTTTGAAAATATATTTCAAGCAAATCCTCCTATAAAATCTGGTTATCATTTTGGTTCAAGGCTTGCCATTAAGGATGATTATTTATTTGCTACATCTGGTGAGCGAGGCGGTGGAATGATTGCTCAAGATCCTACCAACCATATTGGTAAAATTATTAGAATCCATTTGGATGGAAGTATCCCTAATGATAATCCTAAGTTTGAGGGTAAATCTGAATGGCTACCAGAAATCTATCAGTTGGGAGTTCGAAATCCTCAAGGTTTAACCCTCTCTAATTTTGATCAAAAAATTTATGCCAGTAATCATGGTGCAATGGGTGGGGATTGGTTTGGAGAAATTAAGAAAGGTGAAAACTATGGCTGGAAAATTTTAGGTTGGGGAGGAAAAAATTATTCTGGTATACCAATTGGACCTAAATGGGAGCCCGGGTTTACTAAAGCGGTTCATTATTGGACACCTTCAATTGCAGTAAGTGCAATAACAATTTATGATGGTGATGAGTTTAGTGAATGGAATGGCTATGCTTTAATTACAACACTTAAAGATCAATCTTTAAGGAAACTTAATTTTGATAATTTGTCAGATATTAAAGAGGAAATAATTTTCAAAGATAAAATTGGTAGAATTAGAGATATCAAAGTTCATCCTATTAATGGCAAAATTTATTTTTTAGGCGGAGATAGTTTATGGGTAATGGAAAAAAATTAATCTTATAAAATTTTATTTTTTGCCTTTTCAAATTCCTCTTGAGTTAAGACGCCTTTATTCTTTAACTCATTAAGTTTGGTAAGTTCATCACTTATACTGCTATTGTGATTTTTAATTTCATTTTCTTCTACAATTTCCTCTTCTTCATTCTTATTTTGCATTTTTGCTTTAAAGCCAGTCATAATTGCAGAGCCACCCATATAAAAAACAAATATCAAAATTGGAATAACCAGTGCAAAAAAAATTACTTTTTCCATAAATTAATCTTCATCCTCATCTCTCCAACCTTTTTGATACATTAAATATCCAGCAAGTATAACTGAAAAAGTACCAGCTATCATCCCATAATCAAATCCAACTTGTTTATTATAAAAATACCAACCTAGCTGAGTTGCACCAATGGGTATTACTGTAAGAATAAGTAGTATTATTACAATTCTATAAGGGTATGGAGGTTTTTTCATACTCAACTTTATCAAAAGGTAACTGATAAAATAGTATTAATTGTGGGTCAAATTATCTTGATAATAAATTACTATTTATTTTGTAAAAATTTATCCATTGGTTGTATTTCTCCAATTTTAAATACAATTACATCCTCTTTATCAAAACCATAGTCTTCAGCACTTTCTTTAAATCTTGCTGGTGGCTCCATAATTGGTTCTAACGATAATGTGTTCCCATAACTTTTTTACTTTTTAAATCTTTTGCTACTTTTAAAGCTTCTTCAGGAGTAGTATGATAAATTGATTTTTCAAACATGGGTTTAAAGTCATAAGCTCCAATATTAATCATTGTTAGATCAATTGGACCATATTTTTCACCTAGATCTTTATAAATTTCTCCATATCCAGTATCACATGCAAAAAGTATTTTTTTTCCTTTATATTCAATTAAAAAATTTCCCCAGAGTGTTTTATTCATATCTGTTAAACTTCTTTTAGACCAATGAACGGCGGGGAGTAACGTTACTTTTAAATCACTATTAACTCTAATTTCTTCATACCAATCCATTTCATTTACATCTTTAAATTTATTTCTTGTAAAATATTTTCCAAGATTTAGTGGCACTAAAACTTTCGTATCTTTAAATGGAAACTTTCTAATAGTGCCCATATCTTGGTGATCATAATGATTGTGTGTTAACAATAAAAGATCAGTCTTTGGAATTTCATTTAAATTTAAGGCAGGATCTGTAAATCTATCTGGGCCAAATATTAAAGGACCTGCATTTTTTGAAAATACTGGATCAGTTATAATTGTTGTATTTCCCAACTTAATTAAGTAAGTGGCGTGTCCAATCCAAGCAATATAATCTTCTTTATTATATTTTTCTAAATCAGATAAAACTTTTTCTTTATTTACAAGATGTTCTTTTGGAACAGTCATGTCTATCTTTTTTTTTAATTTAACAAATTGAGTATATGAAAACTTACCCTGACCTATTCTTACCGGTGATCCTTCTGGATTTCTAAAAGTTCCATCTGGTAGGTGATGATAAGGTTTTTTATCCATAGCAATTACTAAAGAGTTATACGTAAATATTAGAAAGAAAAAAATTAGAAACTTAAGCAATTAATTAAATATTTCTATTTTTGTGATCTTTTAAAACAATCAATGGTATTTTTTAATAAACAGGCAATTGTCATTGGTCCTACACCACCTGGAACTGGAGTTAATGCTTTTGCAACTTTAGATACTTGATCAAAATCAACATCACCAACAATACCTTTGTCAGTTTTATTAATACCCACATCAATAACAATAGTTCCTTCTTTAACCCAGTCTCCTTTAACTAGTTCTGGAATACCGACTGCGGCAACAATAATATCTGCTTCCAAACATTCAGCTTTTAAATCTTTTGTTTTAGAGTGAGTGATAGTCACAGTACAATTTTCTTTTAAAAGAAGTTGTGTCATTGGTTTACCATTTAAATTAGATCTACCCACAACCACAGCTTTTTTACCACTTAAATTAGGTTCAATTTTTTTAATTAATAAATAACATCCAAGAGGTGTACACGGTACCGAGCTTTCATAACCTGATGAAAGATTTCCAACATTCATTGGATGAAAACCATCCACATCTTTTGAAGGATCAATTGTTTCAATAACTTTTTGTTTATCAATATGGTTTGGTAATGGCAGTTGTACCAATATACCTGAAACACTGTCATCTTGATTTAGTTCTTTTATTTTTTCTAAAACTACTTTTTCTTCAACACTGTCGGGGTATCTAATAACTTCAGATTTTAAACCAACCTCAATAGCAGATTTCTCTTTATTACGAACATAAATTTGACTTGGAGCCATATCTCCAATTAAAATTACGGTTAAACCAGGAACTTTATTATATTTAGTTTTTAATTCTGCTACTTCTTTTTTTAAATCTTCTCTAAGATCAGCAGCAGCTTTTTTTCCATCAATCAAAATCATAATTTTTTAAAATATTAAAGGTGCAACGTAGAGCTTCATACACATTTCTACAAACCAAATCAATAATAGCAATATTACAGGTGAGATATCTAAAGAACCTAAATTGGGTAAAAATCGTCTTATTTTATTTAAAAATGGATCAGTTAAACGATATGTCATCTCTAAAACTGAATATACAAATCTATTTTGGGTATTGAGTATATTAAAAGCTATCAACCAACTAATGACAACATTTGCAATCACCACATAGCTGTAAATTTTTAAAATTTGTAAAGCTAAATAAAAAATAGCAATCATTTCTTTTCGATATAAATTGACTGACTTGGAAAAGCAAAAGATGCACCATTAGCTTCAACTATTTCCTTAGTTGCAATTGCTAATCTTTCTTTAACTTCTAACCAATCATTCCAACTGTTAGATGCTGTAAAACATCTAACTAATAAATCAATTGAGCTATCTGAAAACTTTTCTATTCTTACAGCAACACCTGCTGCATGGTTAAAATCTTTACTATTATTTATATATTTTTCGATCTCATCTCTTACTTTTTTTAACTGATCAATTGTTGTGTTGTATTGAAGTGTAATTACCCATCTAATTCTCCAATTTGAGGTTTCACTTACATTCACTACTGCATTTTCAGCAAATTGGAAGTTAGGAATAATAGCTAAAGACTTATCAAATTTTCTAACAGAAGTAGATCTAAAGCCAATTTTCTCTACAATACCTTCAATAACTCCCTCAACCAAAATCCAATCTCCAATTTTAAATCTTTTCTCCACTAAAACTAAAATTCCAGAAATTAAATTTTTAAATAAATCTTGCGCCCCTAAAGCTACTGCCACACCAAACAAACCAAGTCCTGCAATAATTGGTCCAATTTTAATGCCCCATAATTCTAATACTGCTGCTAGACCAAGAATAAAAATTAATATTTTAAGAGATTTAATTATCCAACCAATTAATTCTCTTGTTAGCAATTGATCTAAACCACTTAATATATAAGAAACTGGTTCTACTATTTGATGAATGATCCAAAAGATTAATATTGTAATTAAAGTTCGATTAATTGTATCTATTACTTCCCTGCCGTCAGCAGAAAAAGACATGTAGTAACTTGCAATAAAAAAACCCAAAACAATTGGCAAAAATCTAGCTGGACCAGTTAAAGAACTTACAAATGTATCATCTAATTTATTAGTGCTTTTTTTTGTAATTAATTCTAATTTTTTTATTATTATTTTACTGATTATTCCTCTGAATATTAAAAATATAAAAAATATTCCAATACCAATTAAAATTTCAAAAATATCTACTCCTAAAATTCCTTGCTTCCATACAGATAAGAAAACCTCAGAAAAGTTATTAATTAGTTCCATAATTAAATTTTATATAACAAAAATTCTTCTTCTCCAGGATTAAAAAGAAATATTTTTTTCCACTTGATTTCATTCAATATAGACGAGGTTTTCTCACCAATACACATTAAATTAGTATTCATCCAAAGACTCTCTAATTGATATCTTTTAATAAAATTCAAAAAACTAACTGCGCTATTTTGAGAATAAATATAAGTAATATCGGGCATTTTTAACTTTAATTGATTAACAAATTTTTCATCAAAAAACTCTATATGATTAGTTCTGTAATTAATTATTCTTTCAACAACATATCCATCATTGATTAGTTGTTGGTCTAGATCGACTGATATCTGTTCCCCACTGATATATAAAATTTTTCCATTATTTTGATTAAAATTTCTTAAAATTAATTCTCTTAAGTTTCTTACATTGCCTTCTGCTGCAATTACATTTTGAAATCCAAAACTCCTTGCTTTTTTTTCTGTTGCAGAACCTACACAAAAACAAAAACAATTTTTATCCAAATCTTTATAACTCAAATACTTAATTGCATTTGCACTTGTAAAAATAATTGCCTTATAATTTTTTATAAGGCTTTGATCATATTCAATTGGCTCTACACTCAAGAGTGGCAAATGAGAAACTTGGTGTCCAAGATTACTAAAATTAACTATCATTTCTTGACTATCTTCTAGTGGTCTTGTTAATAAAATATGCATATTATTTTTTGTAAGAATTATTGGATATTTTTTTTAAATACTTGCCCATTTTAATACCTAAAGTTTCAGCATTTTCTATTAAATCATTGTCTTTATGATAAAATCTTTGAGATCCGTCTAAGGAAAATAATTCTGCCTCTAAAAAGATTTCTTTATTATTTATAGTGGCGTATGCTCCAACAGCTGTCTCACAATCTCCCTCTAAAACCTTCAATATATTTCTTTCTGCAAGAACACCGAAGTAAGTTTTTTGATCATTTATTTTATTTAAAAGTGAAATTATTTCATTATCATTTTTTCTACATTGCAGTGCAATGACGCCTTGCCCAACACTTGGAATAATTTCCTCAGTTGAAAATATTTGTGTTATTTTATTTTCTAAATTCATAGATTTAATTCCTGCAAAAGATAAGATTATAGCATCGTATAGTCCATCTTCTAATTTTTGAATTCTCGTATCAACATTTCCTCTTATAAGTTTACAAATTAAATCATCTCTTATTTTTTTAATTTGAAACTCTCTCCTAAAAGATGAGGTTCCAATAACTGCATTTTTTTTTAATTCATTTAGTTTTAGTTTATTATTAGAAATCAAAATTTCTCTTGGATCATTTCTGGATAAAAAACAGTTCGTATATAAATCGATATTTTCAGTTGCCGGCATGTCTTTAAGAGCGTGAACAGCAATGTCTATTTCTTCATTTAAAAGTTCATTTTCAATATTTTTTGAAAATAATCCTTTGCCACCTACCTCAGATAATCTTTTGTCTTGAACTTGATCGCCCTTAGTTACAATTTCTTTAATCTCTATTTCAATATTTTCTATTTTAGCATGTTCAGTTATTGCTAACTTTGCTCTATTTGCATAAATTAAAGCTAACTTGCTGCCTCTAGATCCAATAACTATTTTTCTTTTATTCATTAATTAATTTATATTTCCTTCTTGTAATGAGATTGTACAATTAATAGAAACTATTTGAATGAGTAAAAAACCATTAATTCTTGGAATAGAATCTAGCTGTGACGAAACTGCTGCAGCGATAATTAGTGAAAATGAACAAGGATTACCAATAGTTTTATCAAACATTGTTTCAAGTCAAGTTGATGTCCATAAAGAGTTTGGGGGAGTTGTGCCTGAGCTTGCCGCAAGATCTCATATGGAAAAAATTGATTGGATAGTGGATAAAGCAATAAAAGATAGTCAAATTAATATTCAAGATATAGATGCAATAGCATCAACAGCTGGACCAGGATTAATTGTTTGTTTATCAGTGGGTTTAAGTTTTGGAAAAGCTTTAGCATCAACACTCAACAAACCTTTTATAGCGGTAAATCACTTAGAAGGTCATGCACTTAGTCCTAAATTAAATTCAAATCTTGATTATCCTTACTTGCTACTTTTAATCTCTGGTGGCCATTCACAATATTTAAATGTTAAAAATTTAGGAGATTATAAAAGATTAGGAACTACTATAGATGATGCACTGGGAGAAGCTTTTGATAAAACTGCGAAACTTCTTGGAATAGAGTTTCCTGGAGGTCCACAAATTGAAATTTTGGCCAAAAAAGGAAATCCTAAAAAATTTGATTTACCTAAACCAATTTTTAATAAAGGTGGATGTAATTTATCTTTTGCAGGACTTAAAACTGCAGTATTAAAAATTTCTAAAACTATTAAAACTGATCAAGATAAATTTGATCTTGCCGCGTCATTTCAAAATACAATTGAAGAAATTTTATATAAAAAAACAAAAATAGCTTTTAAAGAATTTGAAAAAATAAATGGTATTAATCATAAAAAATTTGTAGTAGCTGGAGGTGTGGCAGCTAACAAAAATATTAGAAATATGTTGATTAAACTTTGTGAAGAACAATCTTATGAATATATTTTTCCGCCATTGGAATTATGTGGTGATAATGCTGCCATGATAGCTATGGTTGGACTTGAAAAATTTAAATTAAAACAATTTGATAATCTAGACCATCCCGCAAAACCTAGATGGCCACTTGATGAGAAGGCATTGTTTTTAAAAGGTGCTGGAGTTGAATTATAATGCAATATTGGTTAATGAAATCAGAGCCAGATGTATGGTCGATTGACCAACAAAAAAAAGCTGGTGTTAAAGGAACGCCTTGGGATGGAGTAAGAAATTACCAAGCAGCAAAAAATTTGAAAAGCATGAAAAAAGGGGATCTTTGTTTTTTCTACCATTCCAATATTGGAAAAGAAATTGTTGGTATTGTTGAGGTAATTAAAGAGGCTTATTTGGATGAAACAGACAAATCAAATAGATTTGTTGCTGTTACAGTAAAGTTCAATAAAAAATTAGATAAACCGGTAACACTCGAAAGTATTAAAAATAATAAGAAATTAAGCCATTTATCCTTAATTAGACAAAGCAGATTATCCGTTATGCCTATAGACTCTATAAGCTGGAAAATTATAAATAACATGAGTAAAATTTAAATATAAAAAATTCCTATGCCCTTAAAAAAAAAAACTAAAACAAAAAAAAATATTTCAAAGAAAGTAAAAAAAACTTCTAAAAAAATAAAAAATCAAAATATTTCAAAAGATCAGGAGCTTATAATTAAAACTAAACCTGAATGGGTGAAAGCTAGTTTAGCAAACAAGGATCAATATGAAAAAAAATATTCTGAATCGATTAAAAATAATGATGAATTTTGGAAAAAAGAAGGAAAAAGAATTACTTGGATAAAACCTTATAAAAAAATTAAAAATGTTAAGTATAGTAAAAAGGAAGTTAATATTAAGTGGTTTGAAGATGGAACTTTAAATGCCTCTGCAAATTGTATTGATAGACACTTAAAAGATAAAAAAGATAAAACTGCAATTATTTGGGTTGGTGATGATCCTAAAGATACACAAACTATTACCTACAAACAGCTTCATCAAAAAGTTTCAAAGGCTGCAAACGGTCTTAAAAAATTAGGAATTAAAAAAGGAGATCGAGTTACAATTTATTTAACTATGATCCCAGAGCTAGCCATCTTAATGTTAGCTTGTGCAAGAATAGGTGCAGTTCATTCAATTATTTTTGGAGGTTTTTCAGCAGACTCTATTTCAGGAAGAGTTAATGATTGTGAGTCTGAATATATTATTACAGCTGATGAAGGTGTTAGAGGTGGTAAAACAATTCCACTTAAAGCAACTACTGATGAAGCTTTGAGAAAATGTCCCGATGTTAAGAAATGTATTGTGGTTAAAAGAACAGGTAATCCAATAGACTGGGATGATGATCGAGATGTTTGGTATCATGATCTAATTAAAGATGTTTCAAATAATTGTGAGCCTGAAGAAATGAATGCGGAAGATCCATTATTTATTTTATATACATCTGGATCAACTGGAAAACCTAAAGGAGTTTTACATACTACGGGTGGTTATATGGTTTATGCATCCATGACACATCAGTATATTTTTAACTATAAACAAAAAGATATTTATTGGTGCACTGCAGATATTGGTTGGGTTACGGGACATAGCTATATTATTTATGGACCTTTAGCGAATGGAGCAACGACTCTTATGTTCGAAGGAATACCTAACTATCCTGACACTTCACGATGGTGGCAAATCATTGATAAATTTAAAGTAAATATTTTTTACACAGCACCTACCGCAATCAGAGCTTTGATGCGTGAGGGTGATAAACCAGTTAAAAAAACGTCTAGAAAATCTTTGAAACTTTTAGGCACTGTAGGTGAGCCAATCAATCCTGAAGCTTGGATGTGGTATTATAAAACAGTTGGAAATTCGAAATGCCCAATAGTTGATACATGGTGGCAAACAGAAACTGGAGGAATTATGATTGCTCCTCAAACAGGAGCCATGCATTTAAAACCAGGCTCTGCAACAAAACCGTTTTATGGCATTAAACCAGTTTTAGTAGATCAAAAAGGCAATGAAATTAAGGGTGCTGGTGAAGGAAGACTGTGCATTGCTCAATCTTGGCCAGGACAAATGAGAACCGTTTATGGTGATCATCAAAGATTTATAGATACCTATTTTTCACAATTTGATGGAAAATATTTTACAGGTGATGGCTGTAGAAGAGATAAAGATGGATATTATTGGATCACAGGAAGAGTGGACGATGTAATTATTGTATCAGGACATAATTTGGGTACAGCAGAAATTGAAAGTGCTTTTGTAGCTCATCCTAAAGTTGCTGAAGCAGCAGTTGTTGGCTACCCTCATGATATTAAAGGAAATGGTCTTTACTGCTATGTAACTTTAAATGCTGGCGAAAAAGAAAATGGAGATCTTGAAAGAGATTTAAAACTTTGGGTTAGAAAACAAATTGGCCCACTAGCTACACCAGATTTAATTCACTTTACTCCAGGATTACCTAAAACAAGATCTGGTAAAATTATGAGAAGAATTTTAAGAAAAATTGCAGCTAATGAGCATGACCAATTAGGCGACACAACTACATTAGCAGATCCTAGTGTTGTGAAAAGTTTAGTTGAAAATAGAAAAAATATTTAAAAATTAATTAAATCTTCAAATTCTTTTTTAATATTATCCCATTTTAAAATCATAGAATTTAAAACTATTTTTCGATCCAATGTTTTCAGTTCATCTGCAATTGGAGACCAATGATACAGAGATAGTGCACTATCATTAAATGGTAAATTTCTAAAATGAGTTTCCCAATTGATTTTTTGTAATTTTTCTAAAAAACTTTTTTCAGCTCTTTCTTTAATTTCAATTGGTAGTTCATTATTTAATTCTTCTTGTAAAATTTTATTAAAAATTTCATTAGCTTTTGAGGTCGCATCAAATATCTGATGAGCTTTGAGATAAGACAAACAATATAAATTCAAATCTTGAATAGCATCTACATAAATATTCCATTTAGCTTTATTCACTGAAGTCAAAAATATTTCATCATTGAACATCAATACATACTTTGCACCCATTCTAGTTTTAAGATATCCATAAAGCGTGGTTTGAGTGGTCCAAGCAGATTTTTTTTGAATAAAATCTTTTAAATCATCAACATTTGTAATTTTTTTTTTGGGTTTTAAACTTTTTAAAACTGGTGCAAAAAATTCACCAAAATACTTTAAATCACTTAGCTTAAATTTAAATAAAGACATTTTTCTTGTTATAGTTGTTTTTACACTAAAAACTGCCCAAAATGATTATTTTTTACTGTTTATTTCTATTTAATTATGGGTAATCTTAATTCTTTAAACCTATAGGGAGGAAAAAAAATGAGTAACAAAGAAAAGCACTGGGAAAAAACCAGGGGACTGATGTGGATAACATTAGCCATCTGGTTCTTTTTTGGTTACGTCGTTTTTATGTTTGGAGAAAGCATAAACTCTGCAAGCTTTTTGGGGTATCCATTAGCATATTATATGTGTGCTCAAGGATCTCTAATCGCTTTCGTCGTGCTACTTTTTTGGTTTGCAAACAAACAAGAGGCTATTGACGAAGAGTTTGGTTTTGCCGAGAAGGAGGACGAATAATGATTAAAGGAAAATTCATAGATAACTTACCGAAAATCTACGGAATATACACTGGAGGCTTTTTAGCATTCATCATCTTGATGGCGATTGCTGAACAAATGGGTATGACCGCTAAGACTATCGGTATATTTTTTGTTGCCTTTACCGTTTTGATATATGCCTTGATTGGCTGGTTATCAAGAACTGTTCAGGTTGACGCGTACTATGTTGCTGGACGTCAAGTTCCAACAGTATTCAATGGTATGGCGACTGCGGCTGACTGGATGTCAGGTGCTTCGTTTGTAGCAATGGCTGGTGGAATTTATTTTGGTGGTTACACTTATATGGCTTTCTTAGTCGGTTGGACTGGGGGATACATTTTAGTATCATCACTTTTAGCACCATATTTACGTAAGTTTGGTTGTTATACTGTGCCAGATTTTATTGGAACAAGATACGGTGGTTCTTTAGCTAGATTCTGTGCTGTAGTTGTTTTGGTAATAGCTTCTTTCACATATGTGACAGCTCAAATTAACGCAACAGGAACAATTGCTTCTAGAGCACTTGGAATACCATTTGAGTTAGGTGTCTGGGTTGGATTGATCAGTATTTTGTTATGTTCAATGTTAGGTGGTATGAGAGCGGTTACTTGGACTCAAGTAGCTCAGTACATCGTATTGATCATTGCATACTTGCTTCCAATTTTCTGGATGAGCAATAAGTGGGGATACGGTATATTTCCTCATTTACAATTAGGACCTGAAGTTGCTCGTATAGCTGCGCTTGAAGCTGAGTTTGGTTTAGTTAAAAATAGTGCCGACGCAATTAAAGCTGCGGGTGTACCAGGTGGATTAGCATCTATTTCAGTTGCCCACTCTGCGGTACCTGCGGGTGGAATGGCTGCTTGGAAATTTATTTCATTAGCAATTTGTATGATGGTAGGAACTGCTTCTTTACCACACATTCTAATGAGATACTTTACAACTCCATCAGTGAAGTCAGCAAGAAAATCAGTGGCTTGGTCACTGTTCTTTATCTTCTTGCTATATTCATCTGCACCAATGTTAGCGACATTATCTAAAATATCATTGATAGATCCAACATTACCTACCAGTATTATTGGTAAATCAATAGCTGATGTACAAGCACTCACATGGGTACAAAACTGGACTGCTGCTAAACAAGTATTCATAGCTGACTTTAACGGAGACGGTGTTCTTCAGTTAAATGAATGGTTTATGAGAGGTGACGTTGTGGTGTTAGCAACTCCTGAAGTTGCTGGATTACCATATGTAATCTCTGGACTTGTTGCTGCGGGTGGAATGGCTGCTGCTATGTCAACTGCGGATGGTTTAGTTCTTGCAATCGCGAATGCTTTATCTCATGATTTATATTTCAAAATCATTGACCCTAAAGCAGACGTTGCAAAAAGACTAATCGTAGCTCGAGTACTTCTAGTATTAATCGGTGCTGCTGGAGCATACATTGCCTCAATGAGGATCACTAGTATCCTTGGTGCAGTTGCTTGGGCATTCGACTTTGCTATGTCTGGATTGTTCTTCCCACTTGTTTTAGGAGTATGGTGGAAGAGAGCAAACAGAGCAGGTGCTATCGCAGGTATGGTTCTAGGTCTTGGTGCGGGAACAGCTTATCTAATCTATGTTGGTCCAGCATTTATGGCTCAAACACCTTGGTTAGGTATTGATAACTTACGTTTTGGTATCATTGGTGCACCAGTTAGCTTAATAGCTATGGTAGTTGTTAGTTTAATGACTGACGCACCAGATAAAGCTACTCAAGCTATGGTCGACGAAGTTCGTATACCAAGTGGTAAAACTATCCTTAGTGGTAAGTAACACTAAATAATTAATTTGAAGGGGCGGTATAATCCGCCCCTTTTAATAAAATACCTCTTAAAAATTATGCCAATATATATTCTTATTATTGATTACATCTTAGGTTTAATCATGTGGACTTTGATTGGCAGATCCGCAATGAATTTATTTCAAAGAGAAGACTCTGAATTCTTTTTTATGAAAATTTTTGTAAAATTAACAAACCCAATAATAAATTTATTTAAGTTTATTACTCCAAGTTTTCTTATTCCAATCTTTATACCTTTGTATGTGGCTTGGTTTTTTTATTTATTCAGATTTTATGCAATGCCTTACTTTTTAGGTTACTCTGTAATGGGTATGCTATCTTTTCCTTTAGAAAGTGAAATAGCTCAAGAAATTTATCGAATTTTTGGTAAAAATTAATTCAAATTCAAATTATAATTGGTAGTAGTAGGTTATACATTCAATGAAAAAAATTCAAATTTCACCTTCAATATTATCAGCAGATTTTAGTCAGCTTGGTAATGAAATTAAAAGATTAGAAGAAGGTGGTGCTGATATGATTCATGTTGATGTTATGGATGGTCATTTTGTACCTAATTTAACCATAGGACCTCCAGTTATTAAAGCTCTTCGAAATCATTGCTCATTAAAATTTGATGTTCATTTAATGATCTCACCTGTTCATAAATATATAGATGCTTATGCAGATGCTGGGGCAGATATTATTACCATTCATCCAGAAGCAACAGAAGATTTAGAAAAATCTATTTTAAGAATTAAGGAATTAAAAAAAAAAGTTGGAGTTTCATTAAACCCTGAAACTAAAATAGATTTAATTTTAGATCATTTAGATAAAATTGATTTAGTTTTAATAATGAGTGTTAATCCAGGATTTGGAGGACAAAAATTTATGCCTGAGGTTTTGTCTAAAATCAAAGAATTAAAAAAAATCCAATCAGAAAAAAATATCGATTTTGATATTGAAATTGATGGCGGAATAAATTTTGAGAATTACAAATTAGCTATTGAGGCAGGAGCAAATATTCTTGTTTCTGGTACTACAATTTTTAAAAGTAATAACGGGGACATTAAAAAGAATATTGATTTATTAAAAACAGAATAAATTAATGATTTTTAAAAATCCTTTAAAGTATCTCAATCAATTTTATAATAATTTTTTAAATCAATTTAGAAGTATTTACTTAAATTCAAATATTTATGACCGAAAAATTTCAAAAATACATAATGATAAACTTGAATATAAACCTAGTCCCTATCTACTTTCTTCATTAATTAAATATCAGGCTAAAAAATTTAAAGTTGATGACCTCACACCTGAAACATTGTGGAGTCAAAAAAATATTAATGAATAAAGAATTCAGGAAATTAAATAATTTTTTTTGGTTTTTTAGTCTAGATTTAAAATCTTCAAAAAATACAACACAAACTATTGTTCATAACTGGATCAAAAATAATTATAAATATAATTCTAAAAGTTGGGAGTTCGATATTACTGCTAAGAGAATAATAGCCTTACTTTCTAATTATCATCTAACTTATGAAAATAGTGATAAAGCATACCAGGATGATTTTAATGGTATAATTCAAAAACAAGCTAACCATTTAATTCAAGAAATAAACAAGTCAAAATCGATTGAAGATAAGATTATTGGTTGTGCATCTATAATATTGGTTGGTCTTTGCTATCAAGACGAAAAAAATTATCTTTCTTATGGTTTGGATGCTTTAAAGAAAGTAACCAACACTTCAATTGATAACCAAGGGTTTCCAAAATCAAGAAGTTTTAAACAGTTAATATTTTATCTAAAATATTTCATTTTAATAAGAGAGTGGATTAAGGAGTCACAAAATCTAATTCCTGAGTTTATTGATGAAACAATTTATTACTTGGGTCAAGGTTACGCTTTTATGTGGCAAAATATAGGTAATGACCTTTTATTTAATGGCAACAATCAATCAAACAACATTGAATTTGATCAATACCTAAAAAGATTAGGATATAAATTTTCTAACCAGAGTAATGATTTTAGTGGTTATGCGATTTTAAAAAATAAAAAAATATCCTTCATAATGGATATTGGACCTAGTCCAAACAAAGATTTTTCTAAAGAGTATCAGTCTGGAGCCTTATCTTTTGAAATTATTTCAAATAATAAAAAATTAATTTCCAATTGTGGTTATTACAATGGAAATAATATTAAACTAAATGAACTATCAAGATCAACAGCCACTCATAGCACTCTTATAATTGAAGATTATTCATCTTGTAAGTTTTCAAAAAATAAAAAATCAAAATTTGAGGTTGAAAAAGGTTTAAAAATTCTAAAAAAAAATATTGTGCATGAAAAAAATTATTGGAAAATTAATGCAGCTCATGATGGTTATTTAAAACAATTTAACTCTATTCATGAAAGAGAAATTGAATTTTATCCTGAACAATTTAAGTTTGTTGGCAATGATAAAATTATCAAAAAAAGCTCAGATAAAAAACTTAAATTTGATATTCGTTTTCATTTAGAGCCCAATTTAAAAGTTATGAAAACTCAAGATAAAAAAGCAATTTTGATTGATTTAGAGGATGAGGGTTGGAAATTTACATGCGATAACTTTGATATAAACATTGATAATGGCTTATATTTCGGTAATAAAAATTCATATACTGAAAATCAAAATATTTTTATTACTGGTTTTGCAGCCAGTGAAATTGAAACTATTAAATGGGAATTAACCAAATTAAGATGAACAAAATTAGAAGAGCACTTATATCTTTATCAGATAAACAAAATCTTAAACCACTACTTCAATGTCTAAAAAAAAATAAGATAGAAATAATTAGTTCTGGAGGAACTTTTAAAGAAATTAAAAAACTTAAATTTAATTGTATAGAAGTATCAGAATTTACTAACTCACCTGAAATTTTAGAAGGTAGAGTAAAAACTCTTCATCCAAAAATTCATGCTGGAATTCTTAATAAAAGAAAAAATAAGGGTCATCAAAAAGATCTAAGAATAAATAATTTTGAAAATATTGATTTAGTAATTGTGAATTTTTATCCATTTGAAAAAACTCTTAATAGTACAAAAGATCATAAAAAAATTATTGAAAATATTGATGTTGGTGGTCCAACAATGGTGAGGGCTGCAGCTAAAAATTATGATGATGTTACTGTTATAACCTCCCCTAACCAATATGAAGAACTAATTGATCAACTAGAAAAGAACAATGGCTCTACTACTATTGAATTTAGGCAAAAAATGTCACAAATTGCTTTTACTGAAACGGCTTACTACGATGCAGTAATTTCAGATTACTTTAATAAATTATCAAATACCAATTTTCCTAAAAAAAAATTATTCTATGGAAATCTTGTTGAAAAATTAAGATATGGTGAAAATCCTCATCAAGAAAGTGCAATTTATTCCAAATATAAAAGTTTAAGCATTAATCAAATTCATGGCAAACAATTAAGTTATAACAATTATAATGATATTTTTGCAGCTTTAACTATCTCTAAATCTTTGCCCTTAAATTGTGGCACAGTTATCGTCAAACATGCTAATCCGTGCGGTGTATCAATAAAAAAAAATGACCTGGAAAGTTATAAATCAGCTCTCTCTTGTGATCCAACAAGTGCGTTTGGAGGAATAGTTTCATGCAATTTCAAAATAAAAAAAAAATTAGCTTTAGAATTAAATAAGATTTTTCTAGAGGTAGTGATTGCAAATGGTTTTGAAAATGATGCTCTAAAAATTCTTAAATCTAAAAAAAATCTAAGAATTATTGATGCTAATAATTTTAAAATTAATGAAATTTTAAAATTTAATTCAATAAATGAGGCAATTTTAACTCAATCAGAAGACTTAACAAAATTTAATATTAATAATTTTAAAATTGTTTCAAAAAAGAAACCAAATAAAAATCAATTGAAATAATTTAATTTTTGCTATGAATGTATGTCGATATGTGAAATCTAATGCGATTGTGTTAGCTTCAGACGAAACAACGGTTGGCATTGGCTCTGGTCAACCAAGTAGATTAGATAGTTGTCAAATTGCAATTGATAAAATGAAAAAGTTTATTAATCCAAAAGATAATATTGTTGCAGCATCAGATGCCTTTTTTCCATTTGTAGATGGAATTGAAAAATTAGTTCAATCTGGCGTTTCAGCTGTCATACAGCCAGCTGGCTCCATAAGAGATAAAGAAATAATAAAATTTGCAAATGAAACTAATACAATATTAGTTTTTTCTAAAACAAGACATTTTAGACATTAGTAATTTGATCAATTTTAGCAGCTAAGATAAAATCATTTTCTGATAAACCATCTATAGCGTGTGTAGTAATTTTTATGTTAGCATAACCCCAACCAAAATTTATATCAGGATGGTGCCCTTCCTGTTCTGAAATTTTGCCAACATGATTTACAAATTTTTGACTTTCTAGAAAATTATTAAAGTTAAATTTTTTTTCTAAAAAATATATTTTATTTTCATTTTGAACAATATCCCAACCATCAACTTTTTTTTGATATTTATGAATTTCAGACACATCAAAAGGAATAGCTCCTCCTTCACAAGGAACGCATTTTTTATTTAAAAGATCATTCATTTAATTTAGGTTTTGGAGCGGGCAAAGGGGGTCGAACCCTCGACCTTCTCGTTGGCAACGAGACGCTCTACCACTGAGCTATGCCCGCAATTTAAAATTAAGTATAGTTAGACGTTTTTTTTAATTCAAGCAATATTAATTACAATATGATATAATTACTCTAACTAATATGAAAATAGAAGACTTACCAAAAAAAATACCTGTTTTTCCACTTAGTAATTTTATAATTTTCCCCAAAACTACTGTGCCATTAAATATTTTTGAACCAAGATATGTTGACATGATTAATGACAGCATGAAAAGTAATAAGCTAATTGGAATGATACAGCCCAAAATACTGAAAAAACAGAGCAATACAGTGCCAGAGCTTCATCAAATTGGCTGCATGGGCAAAATAACTGTTTTTCAAGAAACAGATGATGGTCGCTATTTAATCGAATTAAAGGGAATAATTAGATTTGAAATAACAAAAGAAGTTTTGAGCAATAAAAAATATAGAGAATGTGAGATTAATTTCAAAAATTATTATCATGATTTAGATAATCAAAAAGAAGAAATAAAATTTTCAGATTTGGAATTAATCTTTAAAGATCTAAAAAATTTATTTGAAAAAAAAGGTTATGTAATTAACTGGAATGCTCTAGAAAAACAAAGTCTTGATGAAACTATAAATGCATTGGCAATGGCATCACCATTTTCATTAGAGGAAAAACAAATATTGCTTGAGACTAAAAATTTAAGTATTCGAAAAACAAAAATAGCTGAAATACTAAGTACTTATTCCTATGACAACTTTAATAACACAACAATTCAATAATTTTATAAAGGAAGACCTTCATCTGCAATTTTAGAAAAAATTTCTTTAAAATATTTATTTTTTCCAAAATATTTAAGTGAGTTACTTATTAACTTTCCATTAATTTTTCTTTCTTGATCAAAAAAATTATAAATTAAATCTATTCCTTGACTAAAAATAAAATTTCTATGTTTTGTTTTTTTTTCAAATTCTTCAAAAATAGAAGAATTTAATTCTAAACCTAATTCAATTTTTTCATCAATAATATTTGATAAAACAATAATATCGCGAATAGTCATATTAAATCCCTGACCAGCAAGGGGGTGAATTTTGTGTATTAAATCACCAAAACATAAAATATTTTTATAAAAGTAGTTTCTTAAATTTAAAGATCCTAATTCAAATGAATTTTTATCTAAAATTTTTAAAATTGAATATTTAGTATTATATTTATTAATTAAGGTTTCTAAATCTACCGATGCACTAGTATTAACAGAATAAACAATTGATGTTTCACAATTCGATATGGGCAAAAACGCTATTGGTCCAATTTTTGTAAAAATTTGAACTGCACTTTTGTTATCTATTTTTTTGTGCTTAATAATAGCTGTATAAGCAACACTATCATATTTTTTCTCTATTTTTTTTGAGAAAAATTTTTTTGTTATTAAATGTTTTTTATTACAATTAAATATTAAATTATATTGGTTAAGAATTGTAAGGTCATTATTTTCAAATAATTTTTTGTTAAAAAATTTATTTTTTTTTAATTCAGTATTTAAATTTTTGTAAAGTTGCTGATTCCGTATGATGGAAAAAATCTCAGAATTATTTTTTTTAAATTCTAAAATTTTTTGATTAGGTAAATTTTCAGTGTAAACTTCAATATTATCTAATTTCCAGGAAATTTTTTTCAGATTTAAGACTTCTTTAGAAAAAAAATCATAATTGTTTTTTGTAATTCCAAATGTTCTTGAATGAGAATAATTAATTGCATTATCGTCACACAAAATATCTACACAGATCTTTTTATTAACTAATATTTTTGCGAGCACTAAACTGGTTAAACCATCTCCCAATATACATATTTTCATAATAATTTTTAATTTTAACCGTAAAATTTAGATGATACAAAGTGATTAAACCGATTCATCATTTATGGAAATAAAAAAAATAGCAAAAAATTCATTTAATTTTGCAATCAATAGATTGATAGAAATTGCCGGTATTTTAGTGTCAATTGCAGGAATTTTAATATTTTTAGCTTTATTTACATATTCTGCAGATGATCCAAATTTTATATTTCCAGATAACACAGAAATCAAAAATCTTTTAGGATTTCAGGGTAGTTTTACCTCAGATCTTTTATTTCAATCTTTTGGTTTAGCGAGCATATCTCTTACCACTCACTTTTTTTTTTACTGGTATCAGTATAATAATAAAAAAAGAAATTTTTCTTCTAATTGAAAATTTTTTCTATTCAATTTTATATTTAATATTTGCTGTTTTATTTTTAAATCATTTTTATAAAGAAGCTTACACCTTATATATTAATGGCAATGGAGGTTTTGTTGGGGTTTATTTAGATCAAACTTTTCTGAACGCTTTAATTATGATTAATGAAAATATATTTTATTATATTTTGTTAATCTTAATAATTTTTTTCTTTCTATTAAGTATTAACTTTAATCCTAAAAATTTTTATTTAAATCTTAAAAAAATTATAAAATTAATTTTTAAAAGTAATGAAAAAAATTACACTGACAAAAGTGAACTAATCAGCGAATATATACCTCAAGAGGAAATTAAAAATCTAATTCAAGAGGATTTACCTTTTATAAAAGCAGAGAAAATACCTCCCTCATCTAAACTGAAGTTTAGGTTACCAACTCTCGATTTATTAAAATCTCCTAGTAAACAAGAACGTGAAAAAAATAATAATGATGACTCTAATGACCCTGATTTTTTAGAAAAAATACTTTTAGACTTTGGTGTAAGCGGAAATATTAAAAAAGTTAGTCATGGACCAGTGGTTACTCTTAATGAATTTGAGCCTGCGGCGGGAGTCAAGGTTTCTAAAATAATTAACCTATCTGATGATATTGCAAGAAATACTAGTTCTGAATCAGCAAGAATTGCAACTATACCTGGTAGCAATACAGTAGGTATTGAACTACCAAATTTATCAAGAGAAAATGTTTACTTAAGTGAAATATTAAATAGTTCTGATTTTAAAAAGAAAGACATAAAACTTCCAATTGCACTTGGAAAAAATATCTCTGGAGTACCAATAGTGGGAGATCTTGCTTCGATGCCACATCTTCTGATAGCTGGTACAACGGGATCAGGTAAGTCTGTTTGCATTAATACAATTATTTTATCTCTTCTTTATCGACATACTCCTGAAAAATGTAAATTTATTTTAATTGATCCAAAGATGTTAGAATTATCTACTTATGAAGGGATCCCTCACTTACTTTGCCCCGTAATTACAGAAGCAAAAAAAGCTGCATCTGTTTTAGGATGGGTAGTAAAAGAAATGGAAAGTCGATATCGACTAATGACTAAAGAGGGAGTTAGAAATATAGATGGCTACAATGCTAAACATTCACTTCCGATGCCTTATATTGTCGTTGTTGTTGATGAGATGTCTGATTTGATGTTAGTTGCTGGAAAAGAAATTGAAAATTATATCCAAAAATTATCTCAAATGGCTAGAGCTGCTGGAATTCATATTATTATGGCAACTCAAAGACCTAGTGTTGATGTGATAACCGGTACAATTAAAGCCAATTTTCCAACTAGAATTTCTTTTCAAGTAACATCCAAAATTGATAGCAGAACAATCTTAGGAGAACAGGGTGCTGAGCAATTATTGGGAAAAGGAGATATGCTTTATATGTCATCTGCTAATAGAATAGTTAGAATTCACGCACCCTTTGTCTCTGAGAATGAAATAGAAAAAATTAATAATTTTCTTAGATCTCAAGCTGAACCAGATTATATAGATGAAATACTTAATTTTGTTGATGAAAAGGAATTAGGATCAAATTCTGAAAATCAAGGAGATAAAGATGAATTGTATCAATCTGCCCTTGAAATAATTAGATCTGAAGGAAAAGCTTCAACTTCCTTTTTACAAAGAAAACTGCAAATTGGATATAATAGAGCGGCTAGAATTATTGACATGATGGAAGCAGACGGAATTGTTAGTAAGGCAAACCATGTTGGTAAGAGAGATGTTCTCTAATGATAAAAAAAATTTTTATTATTTTTTTATTATTTTTTTTTTCTAAAACTAATGCATCATTTAAAGAACAAATAATTAATGACTTAAAAAAGTTAAATAATTTAACTTTTGAGTTTGAACAAAGAATAAATGAAAAAGAAGAAAAAGGAAATTGTACAATTGAGTACCCAAAAAAAATATTTTGTGAATATTATAAATCTAATAACAAAATACTTATATCAAATGGCAAGTCACTAGTTATTAAAACTGATAATAAAGGAAGTTACTACAGATATCCATTAGACCAAACTCCTTTAAATCTCATTTTAAATAAAGATTTTTTAATAAGTAAAATTACTAATTTAGATGAAAGAATTGTTGATGAAAATTACATAAACTATACAATTTTAGAAAATAATTATGAAATAAATATTTTTTTTGATAAAAAAAATTTTAATTTGGTTGGCTGGCAAACTTCAGATATTTACCAAAACTTAAATATGACATTTATTTCGAATTTAAAAAAAAATCAAAATATAGATCAAAAAATATTTAACTTACCCAATCCATAAATTTTTAAATAAAAACAGTTTCTCGTTTATAGATTTTCATTCCTCTCGATAAATAATTCTTTAATGCATTGTCATGATCAAGTGAGCAAGTATGCACCCAAACTCTATTAATGTTTTTTTCAAAACATTTTTTAATCGCAAAAGATAATAAAAAGGAACCTAATTTTTTATTATGGTATTCCTTCAATAATCCAAAATAAGCTATCTCAAATTCATTTTTATCTTTATGAAAAATGAGCTCAAAGTATCCACATACATCTCTCATCTTTTCTTAGTATATAAGTACTTACTTTTTCATTACATAACATAATCAATCCACTCTTTTTCACTCCAAACTAATCTGTCGACCCAATGATGATCTTTACCAATATTTTTATAAAAGAATTTATTTAACTGAAAATTTGGTGGATCTAAAAAATTTACACTGTAGACATCTAGATGACTTTGAAACCTCTGCCAATTCATTCAATGACTTTATTTCTAAATAATTTCTTTTGATTTCTTTTTTCACTCAACCATTTTACCAACTCTTTCACCGCCAAATAGATGAAAATGAAGGTGGGGAACCTCTTGGCCACCATGATTATTTATATTTGTTAGTGCCCTATAACCATTGCCTACTTCTGTTGAAATACCTAGCTTTTTTGCCACTATATTAATACCTTTCAAGTAAGCCCACCATCTCTTCAGAGTGATGCATTTAAAGCTAAAGTCATCTAGATCAATATATTTTCCCTTAGGAATGACTAAAGCGTGAATTTTTTTTTGAGGATTAATATCGTGAAATGATAAGACAAAATCATCTTCGTAAATTTTTTTACAAGGTATCTCTCCTCTTAATATTTTGGCAAAAATATTATTATTATCGTAACTCATTTCTTTCTTTTTTCTAATTCAGTCATAACATCTTCAATTTTTATTTCATTTGCTTCTAAATAAATTAACAAATGATAAAAAACATCAGCAGCCTCATGAATTTTATTAGAATTTTCTTCTACAGCTTCAATCAATTCGTCAATTTCTTCTAATACCTTTGCCTTACTTAATGATTTATCAGATAAAAGCTGATTTGTGTAAGAACCATTCGATAGGTATTTTTTTTCTTTCTCTAGCAAGTTTTATTAAATTTTCTAAAGTATTTAGCATATTAAATTCTAACAGGAATTCCTTTTAAATCCAAATATTCCTTCGCTTGCATTATAGTATATGTTCCATAGTGAAAAATCGATGCTGCGAGTACTGCGCTGGCATTGCCCAACTTAATTCCATCAACTAAGTGATCAAGATTTACCGACACCTCCAGATGCAATGATTGGTATATTAACTCTTGAAGAAATATTAGACATTAACTCAATATCATAGCCTATTTTAGTTCCATCTCTATCCATAGAGGTAACTAGCAATTCTCCTGCTCCACTATCCTCCATTTTTTTTGCAAATTCTATCGCATCAATACCAGTGTGATTTCTTCCACCATGAGTAAAAATTTCCCACTTATCTTTATTTTTTTTTGCATCGATTGCAACTACTATGCATTGAGATCCAAATTTTTTTGAACTCTCAACAATCACTTCAGGATTTTTTACTGCTGCAGTATTTATTGATACTTTATCAGCACCACAATTTAATAATTTACTAATATCATCAACATTTCTTACACCACCTCCAACCGTTAAAGGTACAAAACATTTTTTAGAGGTTCTTTCAACAACATCATAAATTGTATCTCTATTTTCATTTGAAGCAGTAATATCTAAAAAACAAATTTCATCAGCACCGCCATCACTATAAATTTTGGCTTGTTCAACAGGATCTCCTGCATCTTTTAAATCAACAAAGTTGATACCCTTTACTACGCGTCCATTCTTGACATCTAAACAGGGTATTATTCGATTTTTAAGCATCAATTTCCCTTGCTAATTCCTCGAGTTTAATGTCGCCATCATAAATGGCTTTTCCAACTATTATACCTTCAATGTTTTTATTTAAACGTTTTGCTTTTTTAACATCCTCAATTGAGGATACCCCACCAGATATAATTACAGGGCAATTTGATACATCTGCTACTTTAGAAGTTTCTTCAAAATTTGGGCTTTGCTTCATTCCGTCTCTATTAATATCGGTATAGATTAATCTACTTACCCCATAATCATTTACCTCTTTAAGATAATCTAAAGTTAATTGATTTGAATTTTCTTTCCAGCCAGAAATAGATAAATATCCATCCTTAGCATCTAAGCCTAGAGCAATTTTATTAGAAAATTTTTCACAGGCTTCTTTTAAAAAATTTTTATTTTTTATAGCAGCACTGCCTAAAATAACTTTTTCTACACCCGAATCGACATACTTTTTAATACTATCAATGTTTCTTACACCACCACCTACTTCAATTTTTAGATCAAATTTGCGAACTATTTCCTGAATTGCATCTAGATTAATAGTCTCACCTGTTAAAGCCCCATCAAGATCAACAATATGTAAATTTTTAAAACCATAATCTTTATACTTATTGGCCTGATCTACCGGAGACATTTCATATTCCGTTTTCTTATCAAAGTTTCCTTTGACTAACCTTACACATTTCTTATCTTTAATATCAATAGCTGGAAAAATTTTCATTTTATAAATTTATAAAATTTTCAATTATTTTTAATCCAATTTTATCACTTTTCTCAGGGTGGAATTGGGTTCCAAAAATATTTTCTTTTTCAACTGAACAAACTATTTTTGAGGAATAATCTGTTGTGGCAGAAATTACATCCTTATTCTCTGGAATAAATTCATAGCTATGAACAAAATACATATGAGAATTATTTTCTATATCTTTAAAAATTCTACTATCCTTGACAATATTAATTTGATTCCAACCAATATGAGGAAGCTTGTACGCTCCATTTTGATTATCAATTTTTGATACCTTTCCAGATATCCAGCCCAGTCCTTTTGTTTCTATTTCTTCATAACCTACATCAGCAAACATTTGTAAACCAACACAAATTCCAAGAAGAGGTTTTTTGTTAGTGACCGCAAACTCATTGAGTGTCTCAACTAGGCCTTCTATGTCATTTAATGCTTCAATACAGCTCTTAAACGATCCCTGCCCCGGCAAAACTAATTTGTCACTTAGTTTAATCTTATTTAAATCCGAAGTTACTTTAATATTAACTTTATCTTTAGCGACTTCTTGAAATGAATTTATTACAGAACTGATATTTCCTGAATTATAATCAACAATTGTGACATTCATTAAACTTATAATGAACCTTTAGTTGATGGAATACTTTTCTTACTTCTAGGATCCATCTCTAAAGCTGCTCTTAATGACTTTGCTAAACCCTTATAACAAGATTCAATAATATGATGGCTATTATCTCCATAGATATTTTCAACATGTAGTGTAATACCAGCAGCTTGTGAAAATGCTTGAAACCATTCTTTAAATAATTCGGTATCCATTTCTCCAAGTTTTTCAACTTTTAACTTTACTCTCCAAATTAAATAAGGTCTGTTTGATACATCTATTGCTACTCGTGTTAAGGTTTCATCCATAGGAATAATTGCATGTGCATATCTTTTTATTCCAATAAATTTTTTTGCAGCTTTTTTTAAAGCTTCTCCAATTGCTATACCTGTATCTTCTGTTGTGTGGTGCAAGTCAATGTGGGTATCTCCTTTTGCTTTAACTTTTAAATCAATCAAAGAATGTTTAGAAAGTTGTTCCAGCATATGATCTAAAAAACCTATTCCAGTATCAATTTTATATTGACCTTTTCCATCAATATTAACTTCAACACTAATGCTGGTTTCTTTTGTTTTTCTTGAGACTTTTCCTTTTCTAGCCATATATTCGAAAGGTATATATAGATTATTCAATGATATCAATATTAGTAATTACTACTTGAAGAATAAAAATTAATAGCCATTTATAAATTATGACAACAATAGTATTGGTAAGAAAAAATAATGAAGTTGTAGTGGCTGGTGATGGTCAAGTAAGTATGGGCAACACTGTAGTTAAAAGCACAGCTTCCAAAGTTAGAAAAATTGAAAAAAGAGATGTGGTTGCAGGTTTTGCAGGATCAACTGCAGATGCTTTAACTCTCTTTGAGAGGCTTGAAGCAAAAATAGAAAAACATGCGGGTAATCTATCTAGAGCAGCGGTAGAGCTAGCTAAAGATTGGCGAACAGATAAATATTTAAGAAGACTTGAAGCATTGATGGCTATTGGTGATAAAAATAATAGCTACATCATTTCTGGAACAGGTGATGTTTTAGAACCTGAAGGAGACGTAATTGGTATTGGTTCGGGTGGAAATTATGCTTTGGCTGCTGGTAAAGTTTTACTGGAAACAGATTTAAGTGCAGAAGAGATAGCAAGAAAAGCAATTAAGATTGCTTCAGAAATTTGTGTTTTTACAAACAACAATGTGAGAATAGAAAAAATATAATGGAAAATTCAAACGTTACACCTTTGGTACCAAAAGATAAAAAAAATGAAGAAAATTCTTTGGTAAGCTCTTTATCTCCAAGAGAGATTGTGTCTGAGTTAGACAGGTTTGTGGTAGGACAAAACCAGGCTAAAAGAGCTGTAGCAATAGCTTTGAGAAATAGATGGAGAAGACAAGCATTAAAAGGAGAAATGAAAAATGAAGTTTTACCTAAAAATATTTTAATGATTGGCCCTACAGGAGTTGGAAAAACAGAAATATCAAGAAGACTTTCAAAATTAGCAGAAGCACCTTTTGTAAAAGTTGAAGCAACAAGATTTACTGAAGTCGGGTATGTTGGAAGAGACGTTGAACAAATCATAAGAGATTTAGTTGAGATTGCTATTTCAATGGAGAAAGTAAAAAAAAGAAAAGAAGTTTATGCAAAAGCACAAAAACTTGCTGAAGAAAAAGTTCTAGATGCCTTAGTTGGCGCAAAGGCAAGTTTAGCTACAAGAGAAAGTTTTAGAAAGAGACTACGAAACGGAGATTTAGATGATAATGAAATTGAAATTTCTGTAAGTGAAAGTGGAAATAGTGGAGCTTCTTTTGAAATTCCTGGAATGCCTGGAGCCAATATTGGTATGATTAATATTGGGGATATGCTTGGTAAATCAATGGGTAATAAAGAAAAAAAGAAAAAAATGAGTGTTAAAGAGTCTCATGAAATTTTAATCAACGAAGAGTCTGATAAACTAATAGAACAAGATAAAATAATTAAAGCAGCAAAATCATCAACTGAAAATAATGGCATAGTTTTTCTCGATGAGATTGATAAAATTTCTGCAAGAACAGACAGGATTGGTGGTGATGTTTCTAGAGAAGGCGTTCAAAGAGATTTGTTACCTTTAATTGAAGGAACCACAGTAAGCACTAAATATGGACCAATTAAAACTGATCATATCCTATTCATAGCTTCAGGTGCATTCCAACTTGCAAAACCATCAGATCTATTGCCAGAACTACAAGGAAGATTGCCTATTAGAGTTGAGCTGGAAGCTTTAACAAGTGATGATTTTAAAAGAATTTTAAAAGAACCTGATTTTAGTTTAATTAAACAATATGTGGCTCTATTAAAAACTGAAAATGTTGAACTTGAATTTTCAGAAGATGGGATAGACACAATTGCCAATATTGCTTCGGAAGTTAATGCCACTGTTGAAAATATAGGTGCAAGAAGATTGCACACAATAATTGAAAAAATTTTGGATGATATAAGCTTCACTGCTACTGATAGAGCGGGTGAAAAAATCACTATCAATAAAGAGTATATTAATAGCAATTTAAAAGATCTTACAAAGAACTCAGATTTATCTAAATTTATTTTGTAAATTATTTAGGTTTTTTTAAAAAAATATAAAAAGCTCCCGATCCACCATCTTCAATTTTAGCCTCCCCAAATTCATATATTTTGTTCATTAAACTTTTATTATTTTTTATATATTCTGGAACAGAGTATTTTAAGATACTTAGATCTTTAGAGACATATGGATTTTTCTCATTTTCTGAATGCAAACCTTTACCAGTCACTACAATTAACTTGTTTACTCCTAGCTAAATAACTTTTGATTTATAAAGTCTGCTTATTTTTTTATTGGCTTGATCTAATGTATACCCATGTAAGATCTATAGATCTAACTTTTTGTCTATGAATTTTTTTTAAATTAATATCTTTATTTTCAAGTTTTTCTTTATTGGATATAAAATTTTCCCAATCTTTTTTATCTTTTTCTGAAATTTTATCGTTCAATTATGTTAATGTGTCTACTAATTGCCAATTAGGATTTTTAGAATTTATATTTCTTGAAAAAACCCAAGTATCATAAATTTTTTTAACTTTTTCAGGATCTCCAGAAATAATTTTTTTATCTTTATCTCTGATACAAGTTATTATTTCAGCCACAAAATCAACAGTAACTTCTAAAATTTTATCTATTTGTTTATGTTCTTTAATAATTGCAGACTCCACACCTATAAAAGTAATTTCAGCTGAATGTTGTTTTTGATTTCTTTCTAACAAAGCGCTATTAAATTGATCTAATATTTTTTTACTTAATAAGGGCTTACTAGTAGTCAGCTTATTATCATTATCACTAAAATCAGTTATAATTGTTTCATAGGCAATTTTTGCACCTTTTAAAAATTCTTTTTGCGCTGCATCATCAAAAATTTCATTCAGATTTGATTTTTTTTTCAATATTTACATTTTTTAAAATTTCTTCAAACTGAGGTGCAGATTTTCCATCAAAGCCAGTTCTTTTTCCTAATATTCCCCTTAATCTCAAAAAAATAAAACCAGCGATCATTGCCAGCAAAATGATATCAATGTACTCAAAACTATAATTCATCCTTTAATTGTAATTACTAAGTTGATTAATTTCAATGGGCAATTTAGACTAAAAAAATGAATCCAATTTTATTATCAATAATTTTAATCCCAGTTATTGAAATTTATCTTTTTATAAAAATTGGCTCACAAATAGGAGCATTTAATACCATTTCACTTATATTTATTACTGCAATAGTAGGTATTTACTATGCAAAATATGAAGGGTTAAACACATTTAAAAGTGGTTTTGCTCAGTTGTTAAAAAATGAAATGCCAGCTTATGAATTAATTTCAGGTGCAGCAATTGCTTTTGCTGCACTACTATTAATCATTCCTGGTTTTGCTACAGACTTTGTGGGGTTTCTATTGATTATTCCATTTACTAGAAGAGTTTTATTAAGTCAATTTTCTAAAAAAATTTCAAAAAAAAATGTTAAAAAAAATAATTTTATTGATGGCGAATTTGAAGATATAGAGGATGATAATGACAGAAAAGTTTAAAATTTTAGCTAATTATATTCGAGATTTATCCAGTGAAACTCCTGATATTGAGACATATCTATATGTAAAAGATTATATTTCAAAATATCAACTCAATATTGATATTACATCAAAAGCATTAAAAAATAAAATGATCGAGGTAAGTACAACTCTAAAATTTGATGACAAAACTGAAAGTAAAAAAAAATCTTATTTTGAAATAATATTTGTAACAATAATTAAGATTAATGAAGAAATTACTGAAAAGAATGAATTAGAAAAAATAATATTATGTGATGTGCAAACAAAAATTTATCCTGATCTTGAAAAATCTTTTTTAAATCTTTTGCACAACTCTGGGTATCCAGATATTAAGTTTGAAAAAAAAATAGATTTTGAAAATTTATATAATCAAAGATTTAATTAAAATAATTTTTTTTTAAAAAACTATTAAGATACTCTTTGTGTTTTTTTAACTCATCATCACTTGGTTTGATAACTTTTTTAAAGTATAAAATATTCTTTTCACTTTTATCTTGAATAAGATTTTCATAATTTTTAAAATCTAATCTTGGTTCCTTTTGATCTAATAGATTAATATAAACTTTTGCCAATAGATCACAGTCTATTAAAGCAGTATGTTTGGTCCTTTTTGTATTGTCAATATTGTACCTTTTACAAAGGGCATCTAAACTAATTGGAGAACCAGGAAATTTATCTCTAGCCAAAGCCAAAGTATCAATAACTTCATTTTTTATCTTACTTTTTCCTAATAAATTTAACTCATTATTTAAATGGCTTAAATCAAATTCAGCATTATGAATAACTAACCTTTTACCATCTATAAAATCTAAAAATTTATCAACCACATCAATAAACTTAACCTGTTTAGACAAAAATTCATCGGTGTAACCATGAACTTCGAGCGCTTTTTCTGAAACTTTTGTTTCAGGATTTAAATAACAGTGAAAAGTTTTTTTTGTGGAAACTAAATTTTCTAGTTCTATACAGCCAATTTCAACTATTCTATGCCCATCTCTTACTGAAATACCAGTTGTTTCTGTATCTAAAACTACTTCTTTCATTATTTAAGTTTTTTTAAAATTGTTTTAACATTTTTTTTTACAGTACTAATTTTATAATCATTTTTAATAATAAAATCAGATTTTTTTTTTTTATATTTTAATGGATATTGTAAGGATCTAAATTGATTAATAAGGGATAAATTAAAATTATTTCTTTTTTTGAGATGATATAATATTTTTTCTTTTGTTGCTTCAATATAAATAACAATATCTTTTTTCTTATTTAGCTTATTTTCAAAATAAAGCGGTATATCTAATATTACTATTTTTTTATTTTTATTTTTTTTTAAAAAATTATCTAATCTTCTTCGCACAATAGGGTGAACAATATTAGAAATTTTTTTTAGGTTATTTTTATCTGCTATAATAGACTCAATTAATTCGTTTTTTTTTAATGGAAATTTTGAAAAATAATTTGGAATTGCTTTTTTTATTTTTGCAAAACAATTTTTATCTTTTTTATAGATATCGGCAACTTCAAGATCTGCATTAAATACTGGTTGATTAAATAAATTTGAGATAAATGATTTACCACTTCCAATATCTCCAACAATAGCTATTCTAATCATTATCTAAAAATTTAATCAAATTATCATCGATTTTAGGCAAAAAGCCGTGCCAAATTTCAAAAGCCTTTTGTGCTTGAAACAATAACATCATTTTACCGTTTATAATTTTATGTCCAGATTTTTTAGCTTGATCTAAAAAATTAGTAACCGAAGGATTGTAAATTAAATCATAAAAAATTTTAGACTCATTTATTTTTTTAAAATCTAAATTGATATAGTCATCTTTTTTTAATCCAAGACTTGTTGCATTAATTACAATATCAAAATCAGGTATTTGCCCCCACTCTATTAGAATTATTTCTGGAAATAGTTTTAAAATATAATCAGAATTTTTTTTTGTTCTGTTTGATAAAAAAATTTTTTTTAACCCCAAATTTTTTAAAGCTTTGATTATTGAGGGCACAACTCCACCTGCGCCCAATATAAAAGCATTTTTATCTGTAAGTTCGCAATTTTCACATTTCAAAGATAATTCAAATCCTTGAACATCAGTGTTATCACCGTAAATCATATTTTCTTTTTTAAAAATTGTATTAACTGAAGTAGTTTCTTTTGCAGTTTCTGAAAGCTTTTCAATAAATGGTATTACTTTTTTTTTGAATGGAACTGTCACATTCATTCCCCATATATTATTCGATTTTACTTGTTGTAAAATTTTTCCAATTTCCTCTTCTTCTGGTTGAGCTTTTTCATAAATTGCATCTATATTATTTTGCTTAAACCAATAATTATGTAATTTAGGAGACAACGAGTGTGATATTGGATTTCCTATAATTAGGTGTTTTTTCATTCTATAAATTTCTTAAATATTCTTTAATTTTTTCAATGGGTAAGCCCATTATAGTGTTTTCATTTCCCTCTATTTTTAAAAACAAATCTTTGCCAACCCCTTCAATTTGATAAACATTATAAGCATATAAAGCTTTGTCTGTTATTTTTTTCAAATAATTCTTTAGTTCTGCAATTTCAAAGTTTTTCATGGTCAGTTTTGCTTTATCTGAATAATGCCAGATCATTTTACCATTTTTTGATAAACACACAGAACTGATTAAAAAATGATGCTTGCCATTGAGTTTTTTTAATATTTCTAAAGCTTCTTCTCTATTTTCTGGCTTTGAAATAATTTTGCCCTCTAAATCAATTACACTATCGGCACCAAGAACTATTTTGTCTTTTTTTTTAAGACTAACTTTAATTGCCTTTAATTCTGCTAAATTCTTAGAGATTGTTTCAGGTGTGGCACCCTCTCTAATTAAACTTTGTTTTACTGGTTCTTCATCTACATTTGATGGTTCAACCTGGCAGTTAATTCCGTGTTTATTTAAAATTTGTTTTCTAACTTCACTTTTTGAAGCAAGAATAATTTCATTTAGCATTATAAATTTCGTAAATTTTTATTATTGACGCAGCAGTTTCTTCAACTGACTTTCTTGTTACATCTATCATTGGCCATTTGTATTTTTTAAATGTTTTTTTAGCTTCCTCAATTTCATTTCTTATTGTTTCGATGTCTATATATTTGGTGTTTTCAGTTTCTTTTAGCGAAGTTAATCTATTTTTTCTAATATCAACTAATCTCTCTGGCTCTGCCGTTAAACCCACAATACAATTAATATTCGGAGTTTTTTTTAATTTTTCTGGAATAGACCTTTCATTTACCAATGGAATATTTGAAGTTTTATATCCTTTGTTGGCCAAATAAATTGAGGTTGGGGTTTTGCTTGTCCTGCTTACACCTAGTAAAATTATATCAGATTTTTCAACTTCATTTACTAAATTTCCATCATCATGACTCATTGTAAATTGGATTGCTTCTATCCTCTTATAATACTCATCATTAAGAGCGTGTTGACCACTTGGTTGGTGCGAAGCTTTTTGATTAAGAAGTTTAGAAAAGCTTAATATTAAGTTTCCTAAAATACCAAAGCATGGAATTTTTTTTTCATCACTTTTGTTAGCAAGATATTTTGCCAAATTATTATCAACGATTGTATATAAAATTACTGAATTATTTTTTTTTTTAGCTTCGTCCAAAATTTTTAATATTTGATTTTCAGTTCTGGTAAAAGAATATGAATGAACTTTATAGTCTATATTAATAAACTGTGCTTTAAGAGCTAAAAAGATTCTATCAAGAGTTTCTCCTGTAGAGTCAGAAATTAAATAAATTTGATATGTATTAATCATTAAACAAATTGTTAATAACTTTGTATTATTTTTGCTTATTTACACAATTTAAATATTTTGTTTTTAATCTTGTAAAATCTAGCTTTTATTAACAAAATTTTAAATGTGAATTAAGTTATTTATTAAAGGAATAAATAGATAAAATAGTGTTAATTTGCCTTATTTAATTAACTTTTTTAAACATTTAAATGTTAATAAGTTGTTTATAAAATGTTATTAAAAATTAATCACCATAATTCACACTCTATAATACTAATACAATACTTATATATTTAATTATTATTATGTCTCCAATTCACCAAACAATAATAAATAATAAAACATCTAATCCTCCGATATGGATAATGAGACAAGCAGGAAGATATTTACCAGAATTTAGAGATATTAGAAAAAAAAATCCTGATTTTATTAAATTATGTTTAAATGAAAATCTTTCCTCAGAAATTACATTACAGCCTCTTAAAAGATTTAGATTAGATGCTGCTATAATTTTTTCTGATATTTTAATGATACCATATGCTTTAAATCAAAAAGTTGAGTTTAAAAAAAATTTTGGCCCAATTTTAGAAAACTTTAATTTTAATAAATCATCAAAAATTACAGAAGAAAATTTTTTTAATACATTAAAACCAGTTTACAATGCAATTAATTTAGTAAGTAGAAATGAATTATTAAAAGAAAAAAATACAATTGGTTTTGTTGGTGCCCCTTGGACTTTGTTGGTCTATGTAATAAATAAACAATCTCCTAAAAAAAATATAGATAAAGATTTTTTTAATGATGATTTATTAGTAAAAAATATTTTAGATCTTTTAATAAAATTTACAAAAATACATATTAAAAACCAAGTTGATTCAGGAGCTAATTTAATACAAATATTTGATAGTTGGGCAGGTCTATTAGAAAAAAATGATTATGATAAATATATCTACAAACCTACTTTAGAACTAGTGGATTATGTTAAAACGTTAAAAGTTCCAGTTATCTGTTTTCCAAGAGGTATTAAAGATTATAAAAATTATTGTGAAATTGTAAAACCTAATGCCGTAAATATAGATTATGATGTTGATCCACATGAAATGCAAAAATTAATAAAAATACCCATTCAAGGTGGATTAGATCCCAAAATATTACTTACCGATAAAGATAATTTAAAAAAAGAAGCGAACAAGTATTTGGAAATATTTAAAGATCATCCATATATCTTTAACTTGGGACACGGAGTTTTACCTGAAACAAATCCTGAAATGGTTGAATATTTGGTTAACATTGTAAAAGATTATAAATGAAAAAGGCTATAATTTTATTCAATTTAGGTGGTCCGGATAAATTAGAAAATGTTGAACCATTTTTATTTAATTTATTTAATGACCCAGCAATTTTAAACTTACCATCTATTTTAAGATACCCTCTTGCTAAATTAATTGCGAATAGGCGCGCTCCTACTGCAAAAAAAATTTATGAAGAGCTTGGTGGTTCCTCTCCTATTTTAAAGTTAACTGAAGAACAATCTTTTAATTTAGAAAAAAGCTTAAATGAAAATGACTCTAAACATGAATATAAGTGTTTTATTGTGATGAGATGCTGGCATCCAAGAGCTACAAAGGTCGTTTTCGATGTTAAAAAGTATAACCCAGATGAAGTAATATTATTACCACTGTACCCTCAATACTCTGCTGCAACTTCTGGTTCTTCAATTAAGGAATGGCATGATGTTTGTAATAAAAATAAAATTAATTACAAAACAAATACGATTTGTTGTTATCCTACAGATAGTAATTTCGTTAATGCACACACCAGAGAAATTTTAAAAAAAATAAAAAATCTTCAAAATTTTAAATTAATTTTTTCAGCACACGGATTACCCGAAAAAAATATTAAAAATGGTGATCCCTATCAATGGCAAGTAGAACAATCGGTTAATAATATTGTTAAAAAATTAAATATAGAAAATTTAGATTGGATATTAAGCTATCAAAGTAGAGTTGGTCCTTTGAAATGGATTGGCCCATCAACCGAAGATATCATTATTGAAAATTCTAAATTAAAAAAACATATTGTTTTAGTGCCAATTGCATTTGTCTCTGAGCATTCAGAAACTTTAGTTGAACTTGATATTGAGTATAAAGAGTTAGCTGATAAAAATGGGTGTGAAAATTATACAAGAGTCCCAGCGCTTGGTATTAATGAAGATTTTATAAAATCTTTATCCAATCTTATTATAAATAAAGAAGATTATAACTTTGATAATAAACTTTACCCACCTAAAATTCGATGTCCAAATAATTTTAAAAAATGTCCATGTTTATAAAATGAATAGTTATTTATTATTTAAAAGCCTACACTTAATTTCTGTAATTTCTTGGATGGCTGGCCTGTTATACTTGCCAAGAATTTTTGTTTATCATTCAGAGAGTCTAAAAAATTTTGATATGAGTTCTGTTTTTAAAACCATGGAAAGAAAACTTTATTATTACATTATGATGCCAGCTATGTTTTTAAGTTGGTTTTTTGGATTAATATTAATTTCAATTATTGGATTTGAAAGTTTGGGCTTAGGTTGGTTAAAACTTAAAATAATATTTGTAATATTATTAACTATTTATCATTTTTACCTTGGTAAAATTTTACATGAATTTAAGCTAGGTATTAATAAAAATTCCTCTAAATTTTTTCGATGGATTAATGAAATCCCAACTATTTTATTAATTTTGATAGTATTTATTGTTATTTTTAAACCAATCTTCGGTTGAAAAAACTTAAAAAGATCTTATATTATGAAGATCTAACAAGCCTTAAATAAATCTCAAAAAAATGAACATCCAAGAATTAAAATTAAAATCATCTGAACAACTTATTACCCAAGCCGAAGAACTTGGCATTGAAAATGCTAGCACTTTAAGAAAACAAGAAATTCTTTTTGCAATACTAAAAAAAGTTGCTGAGAAAGAAGAAATTACTGGCGCAGGTGTTTTGCAGTTGCTTCAAGATGGATTTGGTTTTTTAAGAGCAATGGAGTCAAATTATTTACCTGGACCAGATGATATCTATGTAAGTCCAAGTCAGATTAGAAAATTTGGTTTAAGAACTGGTGATACGGTTGAGGGTCCTGTTAGAGCACCAAAAGAAGGTGAAAGATATTTTGCACTTTTACAGGTAAGTAAAATAAATTTTGAGGATCCAGAAAAATCTAGGCACAAAATTGCATTTGATAACTTAACCCCACTCTACCCTGATAAACAACTGGTCATGGAAATTGAGTCGGCTAAACCAGACAAAAAACAAGATTTAACACCTAGATTGATTGATTTAGTGAGTCCGATTGGAAAAGGACAGAGATCAATAATTATCTCACCACCAAAAGCCGGTAAGACTATGATTTTGCAAAGTATAGCAAACTCAATAGCAAAAAATTATCCTGAATGTTATTTAATAGTATTATTAATTGATGAACGTCCTGAAGAAGTAACGGACATGCAGAGAACTGTTAAAGGTGAAGTTATTAGTTCTACTTTTGATGAGCCTGCTCAGCGCCATGTAGCGGTTGCAGAAATGGTTATTGAAAAAGCAAAAAGACTTACTGAGCACAAAAAAGATGTGGTCATCCTTTTAGATTCTATAACAAGATTAGGACGAGCATATAATGCAGTAATACCAAGCTCTGGAAAAGTTTTAACTGGAGGTGTTGATGCTAACGCACTTCAAAGACCTAAAAGATTTTTTGGTGCCGCAAGAAATATTGAAGAAGGTGGTTCACTAACAATTATTTCTACAGCATTAATCGACACTGGCAGCAGAATGGACGAAGTTATTTTTGAAGAATTTAAGGGCACAGGAAACAGTGAAACTGTTCTTGATAGAAAAATTGCAGACAAAAGAATTTATCCAGCAATTGATATAACAAAATCTGGAACTAGAAGAGAAGAATTACTTTTTGATAAAAATGATCTTCAAAAAATGAATGTGTTAAGAAGAATAATAGCTCCAATGGGAACAATGGATGCTATCGAATTTATTAGTTCGAAATTAAAAGACACAAAAAATAATGCTGAGTTTTTTAACTCAATGAATAAACCAGCGTAATATCTAAATATAACCTAATTCCTTCATTTCGTAATTAAATTTACTTGAAATGTATTCAATTTCATTTTCATTAAGATATTTTCGCCAATCATTTTGCTTTCCCTTGTTAAAAAATTTTATTTTATTTTGATTATTTTCGATATCGGCTACTTCAAAAAAACCTATTTCTTTTTCCATTTTTTCTAAATTTTCAAAAGAAGTTGAGCTTATTATATTTTGAATTTTAAAATCATTATAATCAAAATCTATAAATTTTTTTAAAAAAACAATTATTTTATTTAATTCTTTAAGAGGATCGATAAGCAAGTCTTCATATTTTAAAATTAATAGATTAGCATTTGCTTTTGTCCAAGAATTATAATGATCATTCCACGATCCAATTATAGTAAATACATTATTTTGTTTATTTTTTATAAAACCTGCTCCACTGACCAATTCCTTAGAAGTTATGTTCTTTATTGCTGCATCTTTATTAATTTTATAATAGTTTGAAAAGGACTCTACTAAGCTCCTCGGATCTCTAATTACATAGATGGTTGCTAAAGTATTATTTTTATTAGTGAAGGCGTATTCATCAATTTTACAATTTATGTGGTGGGTTTTCAAAAATTTTATTTTTTTGTCTAGGTTAACTTGTTCTTGCGCTGCAATCCAAAATTTTTTGAGTTCGTGGACATTTTGGTATTTGTCTGTAAACTTTTCAAAATGTTTTTTATTTGGGAATTGTTGAATTTTTTTTATTATTTCAAAATTAAAAACCCCATTATCTGAATAAATTAGAGAAGATATCATCGCTCTCACCCACGTATTTCCACTTTTAGGAAAAGAAGCTAACCAAACAATCATGATAAAGTTTTACCCAATTTTATGAATTGAAGCTATAATCTATTTATGACTATTTATGCTTTATCAAGTGGTCCTGGAATTTCAGGCATTGCGATTATAAGAATTTCTGGAGCAGAAACATCCAGAATTATACAGCTATTGACCGGAAAAAATTTGCCAAAACCTAGAACTGCAACACTAAGAAAAATTAATAAAATCAATACTTCTGAGCTAATTGATGAAGGTATAATATTGTGGTTTCCTGCCCCTGAGAGCTATACAGGTGAGGATATGGCAGAAATCCAGGTACATGGCAGCAAAGCAGTAATTGACGCTATACACACCTCTCTTTCAGAAATTAAAAATTGTCGTTTAGCGGAACCAGGTGAATTTACAAAATTAGCATTTCAAAATGGGAAAATAAATCTACTCAAAGCAGAAAGTATTGCTGATTTAATTTCTTCTGAAACAGAAATTCAAAGGCAACAAGCTATTCGAGTAATGAGTGGCAAGACAGCTGATGAGTTTAATTTTTTAAGAGATAAGTTATTAAAAATTTTATCTTATGTTGAAGCAAAAATAGATTTTCCAGATGAAGATTTGCCTGAAAATATTTTGGAACAAATTAAAAAAAATTCGGATGAAGTTATAAATAAAATTAAAAAAATTTTAGATGATCAAAAAGTTGGTGAGAGAATTCGAGAAGGTTTTAAAATTGCAATTGTTGGACCAGTCAATGCAGGTAAATCAAGTTTAATAAATTATTTTGCAAATAGAGATGTTGCCATAGTTTCTGAAACTGCAGGAACAACTAGGGATGTAATTGAAACTCATTTAAATATAGATGGTTATCCAGTTATAATTTCTGATACTGCTGGCATAAGAGAATCAAAAAATGAAATTGAACAAAAGGGAATTAAACTATCTTTAAAAAAAGCAGTAGAGGCTGATCTTAAATTGGTTGTGGTAGATGCCAAAACTGTTGATTTTACTAGTATTTTAAAGGATTTGTTAGATCAGGATGCTATCTTAGTTTTAAATAAATCTGATCTTATATTTAAAGATTTGGGAGAAGAATTAAAAACATTTGATCATGTTTTAATTTCAATTAAAGAAAATAAGAATTTAGATAAATTAATTTTAAAAATAAAAAATAATTTAAAAAATAAATTTATCTCAAGTGAAGACATTTTAATTACAAGAGAAAGGCACAGACAACACCTCATGCAGTGCCTGGAACATCTTAATAATTTTAATGACAAAAATGATACTGAAGATTTTGATAAAGCGGCAGAGGATCTTAGGTTGGCCACGAGACATCTTGGGATGATCGTGGGCAAAGTAGATGTTGAAGAAATTTTAGGTAGTATTTTTAAAGATTTTTGCATAGGTAAATAAGCTAGTATTCTCAACACTTTTTTCAATTTTTACCTTAAAATTCATAATTTAATTATTCTTTTTTGCTAAGCATACATAACTTGTAAATTTAATAATCGGTTATAAATTTAGCTTATGAAGAATGATTTATCATTTGATGTTGTTGTAATTGGTGGTGGTCACGCTGGATGTGAAGCTGCGGCAGCATCAGCCAGATTAGGTGTAAACACTGCCCTATTCACTCACAAAATAGAAACTATAGGTGAGATGTCATGTAATCCAGCTATAGGTGGTTTAGGCAAAGGTCATTTAGTTAGAGAGATAGATGCTCTCGATGGTGTAATGGGAGATGTTGCAGATAAATCAGGAATACAATTTAGATTATTAAACAGAAGTAGAGGACCAGCTGTCAGAGGACCTAGAACTCAATCAGATAGATCATTATATCGTAAATATATGCAAGAAAAATTGCTAAACTATTGTAATTTAAGTATTTTTTCTGATCCTGTAATAAAGTTTATTTTTAATAAAAATTCTATAAGTGGTTTTGAAACTAAAAGCTGGAAAAAAAGTATTATGCTCAAAATTAATTTTAACTACAGGTACTTTTCTTAATGGTTTAATACATATTGGTGATGAGAAAATTCCTGCGGGACGTTATGAGGAAAAACCTTCGACAGGTTTAACCGAACAATTAGCAAAATATAATTTTAAAATTGGAAGATTAAAAACTGGAACACCACCAAGATTAGATTCAAGAACAATTAATTATCAAAACCTAGAAGAACAGTTCGCAGATGATGATCCTTATTTTTTTTCTTTCTTAACCAAAAAAAATATTAACAAACAAGTTTCATGTCGTATGACCTATACGAACGAGAAGGTTCATAAGATAATAGAAAAAAATTTATCTAAGAGCGCCATGTACTCTGGAAGTATAAAGGGTGTTGGCCCAAGATATTGTCCATCTATTGAAGATAAGATTGTAAAGTTTGCAGATAAGATGCGTCATCAGATATTTTTGGAACCAGAAGGCTTAAATGATCACACAATTTACCCAAATGGTATATCTACATCTTTGCCAGCTAATGTACAACAAGAAATATGTAATAATATCAATGGTTTAGAAAATGTTACTATTATAAGACCAGGATATGCTATAGAATATGACTATATAGACCCTAGAGAGCTATTTTTAACTCTTGAAACTAAGAAAATTGCTAATCTTTATTTGGCTGGACAGATTAATGGAACCACTGGATATGAAGAAGCAGCTGCTCAAGGTCTTATAGCTGGAGTTAATGCAGCTTTATCTTTTAAAAAACTTGAACCTTTTATATTGGACAGATCAGACGCATATATTGGTGTTATGATAGATGATCTTGTTACTAAAGGTGTGGCTGAACCATACAGAATGTTTACATCAAGAGCCGAATATAGATTAACTCTTAGAGCAGATAATGCTGACCAAAGATTAACTGAAAAGGGAATTTTTATTGGATTAGTTGGTATTGAGAGAAAAAATATATATAGAGATAAAACAAGAAAAAATTGATAAAATATCAAAAATTATGTCTAAATCTTATATTTCTCCAACAAAAGCTAATTATTTTGGAATAAAAATAGCTAAAGATGGTGTTTTAAGATCTGCAAATGAAATATTAACTCAAAAAGAAGTTAATATGAATAAAATAAGAGAAATATGGAGTGAAATACCATTATTTGAAAAAGAAATAGATGAGCAAATTGAAATAAACTCTCATTATAGAGGTTATTTAAAGAAACAGAATGCTGATATTTTGGCATTTAAGAGAGATGAAAATATGATAATTCCAGATAAAATTGATTATGATAGTTTGGCTGGTCTTTCAAAAGAAGTAAAATCGAAATTTAAGCTTATAAAGCCAAAAACAATGGGACAAGCACTAAGAATTGATGGAATTACTCCAGCAGCTGTATATATTTTGTTGTCACATGTAAAAAGAAAGTCTATTAAGCATATAGCTTAATGGATCAAGAAATAATAAATTTATATTCTAAAATTAAAGATCTAAATGTTTCACGTGAAACATTTTTAGACTTTGAAGAATTTATATCTTTGGTTAATAAAAAAAATAAAGAAATTAACTTAATTAGTAAAAAAACAGGTGAAAATATTGAAATAAGAGAGAGACATGTTATTGATTCAGCACAAATTATTGATTTTATTGATTTAAATAGTATTTCTATAACAGATTTAGGTAGTGGGAGTGGAATGCCAGGGATAATTATAGCAATAATGTTAAAAAATATGAAAAAAAATATAAAAATTAATTTATATGAAAAAAGTCACCATAAAAGCCATTTTTTGAGAGAGGTATCAAAAAAATTAAATTTAAAAACAGAAGTTTTCCAAAAAAATATTTTTGAATTAAATAATTTGAAAACCGGAACTATAATGTCACGAGCATTTAAACCAATGCCAATAGTTTTAGATTTAGTTTATAAAAATTTTTCTGATTTTAAAAATTTAATTTTTTTTATGGGAGCCAATGGAAAAAAAATTTTTAAAGAAACTCTAAATGATTGGGATTTAGAATTCTCAGAAAAAAAAAGTTTAACTAACGAAGATTCATTTTTATTGAACATTAAAAAAATTAAAAAAAAAATTAAAAAAAATTAAGATGCAAATAATTTCTGTAATAAATCAAAAGGGTGGGGTAGGAAAAACAACAACAGTTATAAATCTTGCGGCTGGATTATCTCAACAAGATAAAAAAATATTAGTTATAGACTTAGATCCTCAAGGAAATGCCACCACAGGACTTGGACTTTCAAATTTAGGAACTTCAGAGGATACAATTTATGGAGTACTAAATGGTACAAAACAGATTTCAGAGGTAATTAAAAAAACAGAATTTAAAAACTTAGATATAGTAACTTCAAATGTTGATTTATCTGGGCTAGAAGTTGAAACAGCTGGTGATAGTAATAGGGCATTTATTTTAAAGCTTAAATTAACCGCATATTTAAATGATTCTAGAGGATCATATGATTATATACTGATTGACTGCCCTCCTTCTCTGAGCTTGCTTACAGTGATGGCTTTGGTGTCTTCAAACTCATTGGTTGTACCTTTGCAGACTGAATTTTTTGCTTTAGAGGGACTTACACAGCTTATGAAAACAATTGAAAGAATAAAAATTAGCTTAAATCCCGAACTTAATATTAGAGGGATACTTTTAACAATGTACGATAAACGAAACAAGCTTTCATCTCAGGTTGAAAAAGAAGCGAGAGATTATTTTAATGAAAAAGTTTACTCTACCGTGATCCCAAGAAATGTTAGGCTGTCAGAAGCACCTTCTCACGGCATGCCAGTTTTAATGTATGATAAATTATGTCCAGGAAGCAAATCATATTTTAATTTTACAGATGAATTTATTAATCAAGAGACCAACATGGGAGGTGTAGCATAATGGATGCAAATAAAATTAAAAAAGGTTTAGGTAGAGGATTATCTTCTTTAATAGGAGAGACTAAAATTGAGTCTCAAAAAAATAAATTAGGAATTAGCGAAATAGTTCCAAATAAATATCAGCCCCGAAAAAACTTTGATGAAGAAAATTTAAATGATCTTGTTAACTCAATTAGAGAGAGAGGAATTATTCAGCCAATCATAGTTAGAAAATCAGAAGATCAAATTTCAAAATATGAAATAATAGCAGGGGAGAGAAGGTGGCTTGCTGCACAAAAAGCTGGTCTTCATGAAGTCCCAGTTGTTATCACTGAAGCAGATGATTTAAAAAGTTTAGAATTTGCAATTGTTGAAAATGTTCAAAGACATGATCTTAACCCTTTAGAAGAAGCTCAGGGATATCAAAGGTTAATTAATGAGTTTTCATATGATCAAGAAAAAGTTTCAAAATTTATTGGAAAAAGCAGAAGTCATGTAACTAATTGTTTAAGAATATTATCTTTACCTGATGAGGTTTTAAAATTAATTGAAGATAAAAAACTTACCAGTGGACATGCAAAAATTTTAGTTGGATTAGACAATGCTAGTTTTGTTGCAAATAAGATTGTAGATAAAAAACTTTCAGTTAGACAAGCAGAAAGTTTTGTTAAAATATTTAAAAAAAAAATAAACTATTCTAAGCAAAAAGATCCAAATTTAAGCTACCTTGAGGATTCTATTACTAACAAAATTGGATTAAATGTTTTAATAAAAAATAAAAAAAATAATAAAGGAAAGATAATAATTGAGTATAAAGAACTGGATCAATTAAATAAAATTATTGATATAATTAAAAATAATTATTAGGCTTTAATTGAAATTTGTTCAAATATAAAGTTCATTAAAATACTTAAAGAGGATTGAGAATTTTTTTTTAACTCTAATTCTACTTGGTTAATATTTGCTATGAGTTTTTTAAGCATATCTGGCTTCCACTTTTGAAGTTGTTGCTTAACTGCATCTTTCTCTTTCCAAAAAATAGGGGGCTTAGATTCTGAGATGGTCATTTCCAAGTTATTATTTTTTGCGTAATTATTTGCTAATTTAAGGATTTTTTTGGTTTTTGCTAAAAAAGTTTTTATAATAATTATACAATCTTCATTATTAAAGTTGTTTTCGTTAAGGATTATTAAGACCTTTCTTGCGTTGTTAATTAAACAATTATCTAGAAGATCAGAAATACTGTGGTTTTCTATCAAATTTATTAGTTTTGATAACTCGTGAGTTTCAATACTTTTTTTATTATATAAAAAAAATTCGATTTTACTTAGTTCATTTTCTAAAAACTCTCTATCACCATTACATTTATTGATTATCAAATTTATATTTGATTGAGATATAGAAATTTTTTTTTCTTTAAAAAATTTGTTAGCTAAAAAAGATAACGTTTGTGTTGTATCTGGATAAAACGGTACACTGATTAACTCTTTTTCTTTTTCAAAAAAATTTCTTAGTTTTGATTTTTTTTCTAAAAAGTCTGAATTAATGATTAGTATTAATCCATTAATTTTTTTATTGTAAATATATTCTATGTTTTTTAATAGTTTATCAGTTGTTTGATTGATTATGACAAGTTTTTCTGCATAAAAAAGTGAACTAGACAATATTTCGTCCATAAACAATTCTTGATTCTCTAGTATCTGTTTTTCATCAAATTTTTGAATCTCTATATTTTCATAACTTGAGGTAATTTTAGATATTGTCGCTTTTTTTAAACCTTCATTCTTGCCATGAAGTAGATACAGATTGTAATTATTTATATTAATTTTACTTAATTCAAATGCTTTTACAATCATTCAAGATTTGCTAGTTGTACAATTAGTTTATCTACAATAAGATTGGCAATATTTTTTTTGTTTGAACTTTCATAGTTTTTTTCAACTAAGCTATCTTCAAAATTATTCCATTGTGAATTTCTCTTTGAATAGGAAATTTTTATTAATTTTTGTTGAATTTATATTTACATTGGCTTCTATTTCAAAAAGATATTTTGTTGTGTTACCTGCTGAATCTTTTTCAATAGAGTTTTTATTATAAATTGTATCTAATTTTATTTTAAATTTTTCTGTTTTATTATCAGATGAATGTCTTCTTAAAGAACTTTTGATATAATTATTTAACTCCCAATCTCCATCTGAATTAATTTCTTCTATATTTATCATTAATTTATTATTGACACTGTACATTGGAGAGTAACCACATCCTTGTAAAACATTTAAAAGAATTAAAATTATAAATAATTTTTTTAACATTAGATTATAGTATTATATTAATTAATTTATTTGGTATAAAAATATTTTTTTTAATTACTTTATTTTCAATATATTTTTTAGTTGCTGGATTGTTTTTTATTAGCTCAAATAAATCATTTTCACTAGTGTTCCGATTAGAGCTTATGACTGCTCTTTTTTTTCCATTTATTTGGACTACAAAATTTATTGAATTTTCAATTAACAACTCTTGTTTGCTGACTGGCCATCTGTAGTTGTTTTTATTTCCCAGCATCTCAAGAGATTCATTAGCAAAATGAGGAATAATTGGGCTCATTGTAATAAGAATTTTTGAATAATTCTCTAGTAATGAAGATTTTGTATATTCATTTTTTATCTCTTTAGTTAAAGCTGAATGTAGCTCATGGAAGTTAGCAACAATTTTATTGTAACTAAAATTTGTTAAATTTTTTGTTACACTATCAATAAAAATATTTGTTATTTTTTCTAAATTATTACTAGTGTTTGAAGAATGATTAAGTTTTATTTGATTGTGTATATCAAAATTTAAGTTCCATAATTTTTGAATAAACTTAAATGAAGCCGCAATCCCTTCCTCTGACCATTGTACATCTTTTTCTGGAGGGCTATCAGAAATTATAAATAATCGAACAGAGTCTGCCCCATAATCTTGGATAATTTTCTCTGGATCTATCGTGTTTTTTTTTGATTTTGACATGGATTCTGAAGGTCCGATTGTTACTTTTTGTGAGGGATCATTTTTTAAATATTTTTTTCCATCTAATTCAATAATTTCCTCAGGACTAACCCAGTTATTGTCTTTGTCTTTATATGTTTCATGACAAACCATACCTTGAGTGAAAAGTCCTTTGAATGGTTCACCTATATTTATTTTTTCATTTTTATATGAAAGTGCTTTTGTAAAAAATCTAGAGTATAATAAATGCAATATTGCATGCTCCACTCCACCTATATATTGATCAACTGGCATCCAATATTTTATTTCATCATAATCAAAACCATAATTTTTTTTATTAGGCGAGCAGAATCTTAGAAAATACCAGGAGGAGTCGACAAAAGTATCAAGAGTATCAGTTTCTCTAAAATACTTTTTTCCAGAAATATTAATTTCTTTCCAATTTTTAATATTATCTAGTGGATTTCCAGTCGCTTGAAGTTCTTTTATTTCAGGAAGTTTTACAGGTAATAACTCTTTTGGAGCTTTTTGTGGTTGGCCATTTTCATCATATATGATTGGTATTGGGCATCCCCAATATCTCTGACGAGATATTCCCCAATCTTTAAGTCTAAAATTAATTTTTTTTTTACCTAATTTGTGTTTTTCCAAATAATTAATAGTATATTCTATAGACTCATTTGGGCATTTTAAGCCATTTAAAAAAGATGAGTTAAAAATATATCCAGAATCTGTATAAGCCTTATCTGTTACAATAAAGTCTTGATGATTTTTGTCTGGAGTTACTACAGTTGTGATTTTAAGTTTATATTTTTTTGCAAAATCTAAATCTCTTTGATCATGAGCCGGGCATCCAAAAACTGCACCTAATCCATAATCCATTAGTACAAAGTTAGCAAAATATACTGGCACTTTTATATTTTTATCAAGTGGATTTACTGCTAATAAATTTGTTTTAAAGCCTATTTTTTCTGCACTTGCCAATGATTCTTCTGTTGTACCAGTTTTTGAGCAAATATCTTTAAATTTTAAAAAATCATCATTTTGTTCATAGTATTTTGCAATTGGATGATCAATTGATAGTGCTAAAAAAGACATTCCAAATAGCGTATCAGGTCTTGTGGTATAACATTCTATCTCATTAATTTTTTCTGAATTCTCAATCTTAAATTTTACTTCACATCCATAAGATTTTCCAATCCAATTCTTTTGCATAATTTTAACTTTATTTGGCCACTCATTAAGATCATCTAGACCTTTGAGCAATTCCTCTGAGAATTTCGTAATATTAAAAAACCATTGATTTAATTTTTTTCTTTCAACGGTAGCACCAGACCTCCAGCCCTTACCGTCTATAACTTGTTCATTTGCAAGAACTGTTTGGTCAACAGGATCCCAATTAACATAGTTTTCTTTTCGGTAAACTAAACCTTTATCATATAACTCTAAGAAAAATTCTTGTTGGTGTTTATAATAATCCTCTGAACAGGTTGAAATTTCTCTATCCCAATCGATAGATAGGCCTAATTTTTTTAATTGAGATTTCATGTTTGCAATATTTTTTTCAGTCCAGGTTTTTGGATCTAATTTATTTTGTCTTGCAGCATTTTCAGCAGGCATACCAAAAGAGTCCCAACCCATTGGGTGTAATACATTAAAACCTTGAAGTTTTTTAAATCTCGCTAAAATATCACCAATGGTATAGTTTCGAACATGCCCCATATGAATTTTTCCTGAGGGATAAGGAAACATTTCAAGACAATAAAATTTTTTTTTAGTATGATCAATTTTTGTAGAAAAAGATTTATTTAATTCCCAATATCTTTGCCACTTACTTTCGATAACTTTAAAATTATATTTTTCCATTTCTTAAGGCTAATAAAAAAATATTTTTTTTATTTTTTCATTTTGAAATTTGGATTTACCAAAGGAGCATTATCTCGAAGTTCTGCAGCTTTTTTTAAGATAGCTACTTTGATTTCATTATTAACTGAGGAGTCTATTTTTTCAGTACTACATTTATTTTGAACATCGCATACTTTTTTGTGAATAATTACATCTAACCCATCAGCTCTAATCTCATTTGATAAAAATTTTATAGTAATTTTTAAATATTCATTTTCATTTGTGTTTTTATCTGAAAACCAGTCAGTAATGATTATCCCTCCAGAATAGTCTATGTTGCTCAATGGAGTAAAATCTAACAACTCAATAGAGGCTCGCCACATTTCATTTGAGGATGCAAAATCAAAATTTCCTCCCCTCGATTTATTAGAAAATAATGTATAGCCTCTTCCTTCCCTTATATTTTTTTCTTGTCTATCTTTTGCATTTGGAGGTATTTTTCTTGCATCCACAGGTCTATAGATACCGCATGAACTTAAAAAAAATCCAAAAAAGATTAAATAAAATTAAGTTTAATTTAAATAATGATTTAAAAATTGTCATAATTTAAGGGTTTTAGTATCATAGTTAATCTATTGGTAAAATGAATAATAATAGTGATATTTATGCAACACTTTCTTAAATTTTTAAAGATTTAATTAAAAAATTTTAATTTTAATGGAGTTATTTTGATATTAAACCAACATTATTAATTAATAATAATATAACAAAAGGAAAAATATGAACATAAAAAAAATTGGGCTTACAGCCCTTGCGGGTTCATTAGTTGCAACATCTGCATTTGCAGGTGAATTGACACTTAGTGGTAACGCAGATATTTCTTACTCAGATTGGAGTGGTAATGAAGCTACAGCTACAACACCAACTACAACATTAAGAAATGCTACTTCTAATTGGGGTGTAACTCAAGGAATAACTGCATCAGGATCAGGCGAACTTGATAATGGATGGGTAGTATCTATATCTCACGCTTTAGACTGCTACTGGAGATTCTAATTCATACATCAACTTTATCATTAGACTTTGGTGATGGTGGTGTTTTAAGTTATTCAGATCAATGACATTGGTGGTGGATTACATGCTCTAGATGACATTACTCCAACTGCTTACGAAGAAGCTACTGATGGTGTGAATGGCGAAAGACAAGCTGGTATGGCAACTGGTGCTGGTTTTACTTACACTAACACATTTGCTGGAGCTACTGTAAGTGTACAGTATTCAGACAACCTTTCAGCAGATCAGCTAACGTTGATGAAGGTCAATGTACAGTACAGGTGGTACTGATAATGGTGTATCTCACTCAATTGGAGTTACCTACCCAGTAGGTGACAGTGGATTTCACTATCTATGGTGGTATCGGAACAGAAGGTCAAGCTGATGGAAATGATATAGATCATGACACTATCGGTTTCAAATTTGCAATGGGACCTTTAACATTTGGTGCTCAAAGAAACACTGAAGATGATACTGCAGCAGCTAGTCCTCTAGATTTAGAGACTAACATAATTGGTGTATCATACTTGGTAAATGAAAACCTATCTATTTCATATGGTAGACATGAAACTACAGCAGATGGTGCGACTGACCAAGAAATTGATTCAATCCAAGCAGCTTACAGCTATGGGTGGAATTACTGTAGCAGCTCAAAACTCTCAAGGTGATAATGTTAGAAACGTAGTAGGTGCAACATCTGAGAAAACTGAAATAAGAGTATCATTTGCATTTTAATTGATATAATTAATTCTAATTATAAAAGGCCCCTTTTTGGGGCCTTTTTTTTATAAAGATTTTAAAAAAGAGAAATAATCAATATAGTTTTCACTAAACTTTACAGAACTTTTATAAATTTTTTGCCTTGCCTGAGCCACACTTACAGTTCTTACAGATATTTTGTTTTTGGTATAATCAATACAGTTTTCTTCAAAATCTAATTTACAGAAATTTAAAATATTTTTAGTCTCTTCGATTTGGTTATTAACCAGATATTCATATTTATAGTCGTAAATAAAATTTCTTAACTTTTCATTCCAAAAATTCATCAAAATTTTATAATGTTTTATGTATTGTACCAAATAATCTTGATGATAAGTCCAACCTAGTGGACTATCAAATATATTTCTATAAATTGAAAATGCACTATCAATTATATTTCTGTTGCTATGAATAATTTTTGCGTTAGGAAATAATATCTTAATAAAACCAATCCATCTAAAATTAAATGGATTTTTATCAACAATAATTTTATTTTCATGGTACATTTTATATTTTGATAAAATATCTTCTGATATTTTTAATATTTCATTTTTATTATAAATTGTATTTTTAAAAAAATTTTTAAAATCATTTTCTTCTTTAAACTTTTTTTCCAAAGATTTATTTAAAAAATCACTTTCTTCTACACCTATAACTTTGGAATGAGATCCAATAATTTGATGCATCAAAGTAGTGCCTGATCTAGGTAAGCCTAGAATGAATATAAGATTTTCCCCGTAATCGGATAGAGATTTATCGAAATTATAATCTTTAAAATAAAATTTCATTCTTTCAAATTTTTGAATTTCCAAATTAAAATTATAATCACTAAATGTTTTAAACTTAGTTTCATTGGCTTTAAGAGTAAATTCAGCAGATTTTTCAATATTTTTTTGATCAAAAAAAGATTTTGCTAAAGCAAAATAAAAGTTAGCCAAATTTTCATTATCTAAATTTTGATCTTTAATTCTATCTAACATTATTTTTTGATGATCATCTTCTTCTTCATAAGTATGAATTTTGCTATAAAGTTGAAAAGATTTTGAATTATTAGGAAATTTAGTATTTATTTCTTTTATGATTTTCTTAGCATTAACAAAATCACCATTCGCCGAATAACCAAGCACAAGATATGTTAAAACACCTTCTATATTATTGTTAATTTTATAAGCCTCTAAATAATAGTTTAAAGCTGCTTCATTATTATTTAAGGCTGTTTCTAGATGCCCTAAATTTACATAAGATTGTACATGTTTTGGGTTATTTTTTAATGCCAAGAGAAAATTTTCTTTTGCTTCAGGAAAATCCCACTTCGCTTTATAGGCTATGCCAATATTGCATAAAATTGAAGGTTCTTTTGGAAATTTATTCTTTCCTAATAAAAGAATATTGAGCGCCATATCGAAGTTATCTAGCTCGAGATACGATAGCCCAATTAAATTGTAGAACATTGGTTGATTGGGGTTTTTTTTTAACAGAGCTTTAGTTTTTTTTATTACTTGGTCAAATTTTTTGTTTAAATAGAGAGTTTTAATTTTTTCAACTTCTTTCTCAAGGTAACGAATATTATTATTAATCATGGTCAAGTAAATTTTTAAACATTGAAATTGAAGCAATTTTGCTGATATTCATCATCTTAACTTTATTTAGATTTTTTATGTTAACTCCTCCTAAAGCCACTATATCTTTTTTAGTAAATGTAGTTAACTTTAAAAATTTATAAATACCCAAATAATTTCTATATTTCATAGTTTTAAATAATGGGGATAAAAATATAGAACTTACATTTTGTTTTTCTTTAATCCTAATTTCTTTTAAATTATGAGCTGAACCAATTAATTTAAAATTTTTTTTTAAATTAAATGAATTATGTGTAAAATCCTTATTAAAAGATGGAATATAAGCACCATTTAAGTTCAATTTAATTGCAAGTTTTACATTGTTGCTTAAAAAAAAATAAAAATTTTTTTTTTTACAAATATTTTTTAATTTAATTAAAGTTTGAAGGTTATAACTATTTTTATAATCTCTAAAAATTATAGTTGTATTTTTAGGAAGAACTCCAATTAATTCACTTTGATATTTATCAATAAAACAATAATATTTATTAAAAAAATTATGCATAAAATTATAGATAATTTAGAGGGTATTAAAGATAAATTAAAGCAATTAAAGTTTAAGAATAATCATTCCCCAAAAGTTATTGCTGTAAGCAAAACATTCTCTACCAAGGATGTTATGCCTTTAGTGGAATATGGTCATGAGACACTTTGGAGAAAATAAAATACAAGAAGCTTTAGAGAAATGGCCAAAAATTAAAGAAAATTTTCCTAATATTAAATTGCATATGTTGGGAAAAATTCAATCAAATAAAGTAAAGTTTTTGCTACCCCTTTTTGATTATTTACATTCTTTGGACAGCCTTAAGATAGCTGAAAAAATTTCTTTAGAAGAAAAAAAAAAAAATAAAAAACTAAAAATATTTGTTCAGATAAATATTGGCAATGAACCTCAAAAAAGTGGAATTAATATTGAAGATTTAGAACAGTTTTATTTAACTTGTGTCAATGAGTTTAATCTTAATATTGTTGGCTTAATGTGTTTGCCACCATCCTCAAGCGATCCCACAAAGTATTTTAAATTATTAAAAGAAATTTCATTTAAAATAAATTTAAAAGAACTAAGTATGGGTATGTCCAATGATTATCTTGATGCAGCGCAATGTGGAGCTACCTATTTAAGGATAGGTTCTAAAATTTTTGGAGAACGAAGTTAGTTTATTATTATTTTACTATTTTTATTTATTAACTTTAATAAAATTAATAAATCTTTTTTTTTTAATGCAATGCATCCAGCAGTCGGCTTGTAATCTGATGTTAGATGAATAAAGATACAACTTCCTTTCCCAGGAATAATTTTGTTAAAATTATATTTAATAGGTATTAATAAATCATATTTCTTATCTTTTCTAAAAAGTTTTTCATGAGAACAATTTTTATTTATTTTAATTAATTTATTATATTTTTTATTTTTAACATCATCACACCAGCCCATATTTCTTTTTATTTCAATACATTTGAGTTTAGTTAATGGTTTTTTAATTCTATCTTTTCTGAAATATAAGTGTTCAATTTTAAAAATTCCTTTAGGAGTTTTGCCATCTCCTTCTTTTTTGAATTTAGTTAATCCATTTTTACCGATACAACACTTAAATTCAAAGTCATCAAACTTAACAGTGTGTTTATTTTTTAATAAAATTGTCATATCTTAGTTATATATGAATAATCAAAATTTAATTATATATGAGAATGACATATTATATGATGTTTTTTATGAAATAGCAGATCAACTTCAGTTTTCCATAATTAAATTAAAAAAAAAAGATTTAATAAAATTTAACACATTTAAAAATAATAGTTTTTTATTCATTACTGAAAAAAAAATACCCAATATTAGTAATCAAATTATTTTAAATAAGTTACCATTAAATATTTTTAAATTTATTGAAAAATTAAATATTGAGTTCTTAAGATTTGAATTTAACAAACAATCTAATGTTAAAATTAGTATTTATACATTTGATTTTAATTCTAGAGAAATGATTTATCAAAATCACAAGTTAAAATTAACTGAAAAAGAAATTGATTCGATTATTTATTTATTCAACATGAAAAAACCTGTAAATGTTCGAGAATTACAACAAAAGGTTTGGGGATACCAAACTGATTTAGAAACACATACTGTAGAGACCCATATTTATCGACTGAGAAAAAAAATATTAAAAAAATTTAACGATACGGAATTTATAAAAAGTACAGATAGTGGCTACCAAATTGATTAAAAAAAATATTTTTGCTAAAGATCTTTTTACAAAAAAATATAAACAAAAAATAGTAAAAGCAAAAAAAGGAAAAGGAAGCTTTAAAAGATTGAAAAAAATTTAAATTCTTGCACCAATTTTTTGTATAATTTGCGCCGAAAGATCAGTACCCTTCAACAGACAATCCTTAGAACTTAAATTATTGATATAACCATGAAGATAGCCAGCTGCAAACAAGTCACCTGCTCCTGTAAGATCAATTATATTAAGATTTGCTCTCGCTGAGCATTCCGTTATCTCATTATTGCTTATAGATACTGCCCCTTTACTACCTCTGGTAATAACTATTGTTTTTTTTATTTCTTTTGAAAAAGAAATTGCTTCATCAAAAGAATTACCATCAATTAATGATAAAATTTCCTGTTCATTAGCAAAGAGAATATCTAGTTTATTTTTTACTAAATCTAAGAAATCTTTTTTATGTCTTTCCACACAAAATAAATCAGATAAAGACATCGCTACTTTTTGAGCACATGATATAGCCTTATTAAAAGCTTTTTTAGGACCTCCTTCATCCCAGAGATATCCTTCTAAAAAAATTATTTCACTGTTTTTTATAATTTGGTTATCTACATCACCCTCATTAATTTTTCCTGCTGTCCCTAAAAAAGTACACATTGTTCTTTCAGAATCTGGGGTAATTAAAATTAAACACGTTCCAGTTGGTAAAACTTCATCCTTTTTTTTATAAAGATATTTTACATTCTCTCTAAGTAGCCCTTCTTCATATTTTACTCCTAAAGGGTCATTGTTTATTTTACCAATAAATCCAACGTCATTTCCTAATTGTGATAAACCAACTATAGAGTTTGCAACAGATCCTCCAGAAATTGTTTCTTCTATGTTAATTGATGATAATAAATTTTTGAATTCTGTTTCATCAACTAATTTCATAGTACTTTTTGTTAATGAATTTTTTTCAAGAAATTCATCACTCACTTTACACAAAACATCTACAATTGCATTACCTATTCCCAATATTTTCATTTATGCTTTCTTAGTGATTACTGGTTTTGTTCTATTAGGATAACAAGTCTTGCATATTTTACAACTAATTCCATAACATTCTCTTGCCTTACAATACTCTCTTCCATAATAAATAATTTGTAAATGAAGCTTGTTCCAAAATTTTATTGGAAATAATTTTTTTAAATCCCTCTCAGTTTGTATTACATTTTTACCATTAGTCAGACCCCATCTTTGAGCCAATCTGTGAATATGGGTATCCACAGGAAATGCTGGAAAACCAAATCCTTGGGACATAACTACACTTGCAGTTTTATGTCCAACACCTGGCAATTTTTCTAATTCTTCAAAAGTTTTTGGAACTTTACCATCATATTTATTAATTAAAATTTTTGATAAATTATAAACATTTTTTGCTTTTACACGAAATAATCCAATTTTTTTGATTAAAGTTTCAATTTTTTTTTTGCCAAGTTTTACAAAATGTTCTGGTTTATAGTATTTTGGATAAATATTTTTTGTAACGTTGTTAACATTGATATCAGTACATTGCGCCGAAAGTAGAACTGAAATTAAAAGTGTGAATATATTTTTATGATCTAGAGGTATTGTTGTGGTTGGATAAATTTTATTTAGTATTTTTAATACAATTTTAGCTCTTTGGATCTCATTCATTGATTTGAAATTCATCAAGTCACGCATTGAATATAATCCGGGTTTTTTTGTATTAAGCCATTTAGCTGCTGTTAACGCTCCTTCTGAATACAAAGATCTATCAAATGCTTCATGATTTAAAGTTATAATCTCTTTACCATTTGAAAATTTAACTTCATGTTCTCCAATAATTTCTCCTTTTCTTATTGAATTAAAATTAATTTTATTTCCATAAGGAAAATTTTTTTTATTTAAAAATTTTTTTCCAACAAGTTTGTAAAAATCTTTATTTTTGCCAACAGCAATCCCTTTTCCCAACATCAAAGCTGTCCCAGAAGGATAGTCTTTTTTATATTTGTGATGAACTTCAAAAATCTTACTTAAATATTTGTCTCCTAAAGAAGCTGAAGCTATTTCAGTTAAATACATTAATAGATTTATACCTAAGCTCATATTTCCAGCTTTTAATATTGGGATTTTTTTAGAGAATTTTTTTATTAAATCCTCTTCTTTTTTTGTAAAACCGGTTGTACCAATTACAACTTTTTTTTTTAATTTTGAAGCAATTTTAAGTATTTCGAATGTACATTTTGGAATTGTAAAATCAATAATGACATTTGCTTTTTTAAAAGCATTTTCAGAATTTAGCTGAGGTTTGATACCATTAAATTTTTTATTAATTAATCTATTTTCTGTTAAAGAAACTAATTTAAAATTTCTATCTTTTCGTGATGATTTAATTAGCTGCTGACCCATTCTTCCCATGCAACCTGATATTGCTAAATTAATTTTGGTCATTATTGGCTAAAAAATATTTAACTTGAACAAACCATATCTTGTCCGCAGCAAAGAGGAGATTTTATTTTGCCATGGTCATTAGGGCATTTTGATATCTGTACTTCAGAACCATCTTCAAGTTTCAAGCTATCATTTATAAGAGGATCATTACACTTTCCACAAGTTGCATTTACCGACATCCCACACTTTGAACATTCATATGTAGCCATTTTATCTCCTTAATTTAAATAGTTTATTATTAAGATAAACTTAACACTATGAATTAGTTTTTCCAGAAACTTTTAGCTTTTTCAAAGAATTTTTTTATACTTGGATTAGATTTTTCATTTTCAATTTCCCTAAATTTCTCAAGTAATTCTTTTTGTTCTTTATTTAAAGAAATTGGCACTTCCGTATTAATTTGTACATACAAGTCCCCATTACCACTTCCTCGCATGTAAGGCATTCCTTTACCCCTTAATCTAAATTGTTTTCCACTTTGCGTACCCTCTGGAATTTTAATTTTTGCTTTCCCTCCATCTATCGTTGGAATATCAATAGTAGTTCCTAGCGCTGCATCTGCAATAGAAATTGGGCATTCAAAAAAAAGATTTTCATCTGATCTTTTAAAGAGTTCGTGTGATTTTACATTAATGAACAAATATAAATCTCCCGTAGCTCCACCTCTTGTTCCAGCCTCACCTTTCCCAGCCAATCTAATTCTTGTTCCATCATCAACTCCTTTTGGAATTGATACTGCTATTTTTTTTGAAGTCTGTTTGATGCCTTGGCCATTACAATCTGAACATGGGTGAGTTATTTCTTCACCACTACCAGCACATTGAGGGCAAGTTTGTTGAACAGTAAAAAATCCTTGATTAGTTCTAACTCTGCCATTCCCACCACAATAAGTACATCTATCAGCTGAGTGACCTACTTTTGAACCACTCCCTTTACATGTTATACATTTTTCTGATGAGGAAAATTGAATATTTTGTTTTTTTCCCAAATAAGCTTCTTCTAAGCTTATTGATAAATCATATCTTAAATCTGATCCTCTGTTGCTAGAACTTCTTTTGTTACTTCTTCTACCTCCTCCTCCAAAATCACCAAAGAAGTCTTCAAATATATCTGAGAAATCTGTTCCATTAAAACCTCCAAATCCTCCAAAACCACCTTGACCACCACCACCGTTTTCAAAGGCAGCATGTCCAAAATTATCATAATTATCTTTTTTGGTTTTATCAGAAAGAATGCCATATGCTTCACTAGCCTCTTTAAATTTATCCTCTGCAGCTTTATCACCAGGATTTTTATCTGGATGATATTTGACAGCTAATTTTCTATAAGCAGATTTTATCTCTTCAGGACTAGCACTTTTGTTAATGCCCAGGACATCATAAAAATCTCTTTTGGCCATGAATTTACCCTAGACAATCAGATGTTTGTTTAAGCGCTTTTTTCTTTATTCTCGTCTTTTACTTCTTCAAAGTCTGCATCAACAACATTATCGTCTTTTTTATCCTTATTATCTTTACCATCATCATTTCCTGAATCTGGTTTTGTATTTTGTTGTGACTTGTAAATAGCTTCTCCAAGTTTCATTGAAGCCTGAACTAAAGTTTCAGTTTTTTTCTTTATATCTTCAACATTATCACCTTTAAGAGCTTCTTTTAAAGCAGTTGATGCGTCTTCAATTGCTTTCTTCTCAGCATCAGAAATTTTTGCACCATGTTCTTTCAAATTTTTTTCTGTAGAATGAATTAAAGTATCAGCCTGGTTTCTTGCATCAACAGATTCTCTTTTCTTTTTGTCAGCTTCTTTATTAGCTTCAGCTTCTTTAACCATTTTTTCAATTTCCTCATCACTTAAGCCACCTGAGGCTTGAATTTGAATTTTTTGCTCTTTACCAGTTCCTTTATCTTTTGCAGAGACGTTAACTATCCCATTTGCGTCAATATCAAAAGTTACTTCAATTTGAGGCACACCTCTTGGAGCTGGAGCAATACCAACTAGTTCAAAATTTCCTAATAATTTATTATCAGCTGCCATCTCTCTTTCACCTTGTAAAACTCGAATTGATACAGCAGGCTGACTATCTTCAGCAGTTGAAAATACTTGGCTTTTTTTTGTAGGAATTGTTGTATTTTTTTCAATTAATTTTGTAGAAACACCACCTAAAGTTTCTATTCCAAGAGATAGAGGAGTAACATCTAATAACAATACATCCTTAACATCTCCTTGTAGAACTCCAGCTTGAATTGCGGCACCCATTGCAACCACTTCATCTGGATTAACACTTTTATTTGGTTCCTTTCCAAAAAAGTTTTTTACCTCAGCTATAACTTTTGGCATCCTAGTCATACCGCCAACCATTACAACTTCATCAATTTCA
>CBDEAP010000002.1:0-150783 GCA_965236125.1 Candidatus Pelagibacterales bacterium
TGTGATCCTTGTGTTGTAATTGCACTCTCGGTAGCCATTCTAGTATGACCAATTCCGTGTGTACCTGAGAAAGATGCTAGTTTAAACTTTTTAACGACATCTTTTGGATTACCAGTTTGTTTAAAAATATTAATACTTTTTCCATAACCCACTAATGAAACCTCTTTAATTTCATTTTCCAAAATTGACATTACTTTTTTTGGAAGTTCTTTTGTTTCTAGAACAACATGATCTGAATAATCTTTTAGTTTTGATTGTTTAAATAGTTTTGAAATTTTTTTTTTAAAATCGATTAAAGACATTTTATTTAAGCAAATAGAATACTTATAAAAATTCTTATTTTCTTTAGAATAGATTGCAAATCCTGCACTATCTGGTCCTCGGGTTGCCATACCGTCAAGCATACCTGATAAAAATTTACCTAACTGTTTTTCGTATTTTTTTGTTTTAAGATAGATCCCAACAATTCCACACATATGTTTATTTAATTAGAGTTAATAGTGCATCCTTATAGTAAAGAATATTAACAATTACAATAATGATGATAGCAGCTATCACTCCATATTTAGCTTTTGGAAATGCTACACCTCTCATTTTAGAGGGTCTTAAATTTTCGTTATCGTTCTCTGACATTTATTAGAATTGTATAAAAAAAAGGGCGCCACTTTAAGTTGTGGCGCCCAAATCTTAATTTTAATTACCAATCTTACAGATTGGTAATTAAAATTAAGATTTGGGCGCCACAACTTAAAGTGGCGCCCTTTTTTTATACAATTCTAATAAATGTCAGAGAACGATAACGAAAATTTAAGACCCTCTAAAATGAGAGGTGTAGCATTTCCAAAAGCTAAATATGGAGTGATAGCTGCTATCATCATTATTGTAATTGTTAATATTCTTTACTATAAGGATGCACTATTAACTCTAATTAAATAAACATATGTGTGGAATTGTTGGGATCTATCTTAAAACAAAAAAATACGAAAAACAGTTAGGTAAATTTTTATCAGGTATGCTTGACGGTATGGCAACCCGAGGACCAGATAGTGCAGGATTTGCAATCTATTCTAAAGAAAATAAGAATTTTTATAAGTATTCTATTTGCTTAAATAAAATGTCTTTAATCGATTTTAAAAAAAAAATTTCAAAACTATTTAAACAATCAAAACTAAAAGATTATTCAGATCATGTTGTTCTAGAAACAAAAGAACTTCCAAAAAAAGTAATGTCAATTTTGGAAAATGAAATTAAAGAGGTTTCATTAGTGGGTTATGGAAAAAGTATTAATATTTTTAAACAAACTGGTAATCCAAAAGATGTCGTTAAAAAGTTTAAACTAGCATCTTTCTCAGGTACACACGGAATTGGTCATACTAGAATGGCTACCGAGAGTGCAATTACAACACAAGGATCACACCCCTACTCAACTGCTGAAGATGAATGTTTAGTTCACAATGGCTCATTGTCTAACCACAACAATGTAAGACGATCTCTAATTAAAGATGGTCAAAAATTTAATTCGGAAAATGATACCGAGGTTGCCGCTGGATATATCTCGAATGAAATATCTAAAGGTAAAAACTTAGAAAAAACTTTAAAACAAAGTTTAAAAGATTTAGATGGTTTTTATACTTTTATTGCAGGTACTAAAAATGGCTTTGCTCTTTTGCGAGATGAAATTGCATGTAAACCTGCGGTAGTTGCTGAAACAAAAGATTATGTTGCGGTTGCTTCTGAGTTTCAAGCGATGGCCCATCTACCTAATGTTAATAGTGCAAAAATTTTTGAACCTAAGCCTGGTATTGTCTACCACTGGTAATCTATGAATTTTGATCTAAATAAAAAAAAGCTAAGAGAAGTTAATAACTATCTCCAAAATATAGACAGAAAAGACAATAAAAGAAAATTTGAAATTTTAAATCCTCAAGGACAACATGCAATTTGTGCAGGATTAAAAGATGATATCGATGTAACTATTAAAGGTCATACTGGATATTATTGTGCTGGGATGAACCAAAAAGCAAATATTACAGTTCATGGCAATGTTGGAACTGGAGTAGCTGAAAATATGATGTCAGGAAAAGTAGTGGTAAAAGGGAATGCCTCTCAATCAGCTGGTGCAACAGGACATGGTGGAACGCTAATTATTGAAGGAGATGCTAGTTCAAGATGTGGTATTTCTATGAAAGGAATTAACATTGTTGTTAAAGGCTCTGTTGGTCATATGTCAGCGTTTATGGCTCAAAAAGGTAACCTTATTGTAATGGGTGATGCAGAATCTGATCTAGGCGACTCTATTTATGAAGCTAAAATTTTCGTTAAAGGTAAAGTGAAAAGTTTAGGTGCTGATTGTATAGAAAAAAAAATGGATAAAAAAAATATAGATGAGTTGAATAAAATTTTTAAAGAATTGAATATATCTGAAGATGCAAAAAATTTTAAAAGATATGGTTCAGCAAGAAATTTATATAATTTTAAAATTGATAATGTAAGCTCGTATTAAATATGAAAAAAGATCTAAAAGAATTTAAAACTTTTCCATCAGCAACCATTAAAGAAATTCAAAGAGCTGCTCGAGAAGGTATTTACCAAATTAGAGGTTTGGGAGCTAAAAGAAAAGTTCCTGATTTTGATGATCTAGTTTTTTTGGGAGCTTCAATGTCAAGATACCCACTAGAAGGATATAGGGAAAAATGTAATACTTCTGTTATTCTTGGTGATCGATTTGCAAAAAAACCTTTACACTTAGATATACCAATAACAATTGCTGGAATGAGTTTTGGTGCTTTAGGTGCAAATGCTAAAGAAGCATTGGGAAGAGGAGCTTCTGCAATGGGAACCTCAACTACTACAGGTGATGGTGGTATGACTAAAGAAGAAAGAGGATCTTCAAAATATTTAGTTTATCAACTTTTACCATCTAGATATGGAATGAATCCTGATGATCTTCGAAAAGCAGATGCAATTGAAGTTGTTGTTGGTCAAGGTGCAAAACCTGGTGGTGGTGGAATGTTACTAGGCCAAAAAATAAATAAAAGAGTAGCGGCTATGAGAACATTGCCAGAAGGTATTGATCAAAGAAGTGCTTGTAGACATCCCGATTGGACTGGTCCAGATGATTTAGAAATAAAAATACAAGAACTAAGAGAAATTACTAATTGGGAAAAACCAATTTATGTTAAAGTTGGAGCTGCAAGACCTTATTATGATACGACTCTAGCTGTTAAAGCAGGAGCAGATGTGGTTGTTTTAGACGGTATGCAAGGTGGGACCGCTGCAACCCAAGATGTTTTTATTGAACACGTTGGTATTCCAACTTTAGGTGCACTCAGAGAAGCTGTGGATGCTTTAAAAGAATTAAACATGCATAGAAAAGTTCAACTAATTATTTCCGGAGGTATTAGAAGTGGTGCAGATGTTGCAAAAGCTATAGCTATGGGTGCAGATGCTGTATCTATAGGATCAGCAGCAATGATGGCTTTAAATTGTAATGCAGAACTTTATGTTGATGATTATAAAAAACTAGGAACAGAACCTGGATATTGTCATCACTGTCATACAGGTAGATGTCCCGTTGGAGTTGCAACACAAGATCCAAAACTTGAAGAAAGATTAAATCCAGTTGAAGGTGGAAAAAGAATTAAAAATTATTTGGCAACTTTAACTTTAGAGTTGCAAACACTAGCAAGAGCTAATGGAAAATCAGACGTTAGAAATCTAGAGCCAGAAGATTTAGCTGCATTAACTGTTGAAGCTGCTGCTATGGCTAGAGTTCCGTTAGCAGGTACTGATTGGATTCCAGGAATAAAAAAATAATTGATAATTAACAACATAACAAGTAGGATAAAATATGCCTAAAAACTTATCCCAGATAGCTAAACAAAAAAAAATAAAATATTTCTTAATTAGTTTTGTCGATTTATTCGGTATCCTAAGATCTAAACTTGTACCTGCTCAAGCAATTGCAGAAATGCAAAAAAATGGTGCTGGGTTTGCTGGGTTTGCAACATGGTTAGATATGACACCTGCAGATAGTGATATGTTTGCAATTCCTGATCCTGATAGTTTAATTCAATTACCATGGAATAAAGAAATTGGTTGGCTTGCATCTGATTTATATATGGATGGCAAACCTGTAGAAGCTTCACCAAGAGTTATGCTTAAAGCTCAAATAAAAAAATTAGCAAAAAAAAATTTACAAATGAAATCTGGTGTGGAGTGTGAATACTTTTTGATATCTGAAGACGGTAACTCAATTGCAGATAAAAAAGATATCCAGCCAAAACCTTGCTATGATCAATCAGCATTGATGAGACGATATGATCTGATTAAAGAAATTTGTGATAGCATGATTGAACTAGGTTGGAAACCATACCAAAATGATCATGAAGATGCGAACGGACAATTTGAAATGAATTGGGATTATACAGATTCTTTAGTAACAGCAGATCGTCATGTATTTTTTAAATTTATGGTTAAAAATTTAGCTGAAAAACATGGTTTAAGAGCAACCTTTATGCCAAAGCCATTTACTAATTTAACAGGAAATGGTTGCCATGCCCATATTTCAGTTTGGAAAGGTAAAACAAATGTATTTTTAGATAAAAAAGATGAATTAGGATTAAGTAAAACTGCTTATAGTTTTTTGGGTGGAATAATGAAAAATGCTCAAGCCCTATCTGCTTTTTTTAATCCAACTGTAAATAGTTACAGAAGAATTAATGCACCTCCAACAAAATCAGGTGCAACTTGGTCTCCAAGCAGTGTTTCCTATACCGGAAACAATAGAACTCATATGATTAGAGTACCTGATCAAGGTAGATTTGAATTAAGATTAATGGATGGCGCTGCAAATCCATATTTATTACAAGCTGGTGTTCTCGCAGCAGGATTAGAAGGAATGGATAAAAAGATAAATCCTGGAAAACCTTTGCACTGCAATATGTACACAGATTATAAGAAATATAAAAATTTGCCTAAATTGCCGAACGATTTACCTCAAGCATTAAGCTTATTACAAAAAAATAAATCTTTAAGTGATGCGTTTGGAAAATCTGTAATCAATAGCTATATAAAACTTAAAACCTCTGAACTTAGAGAATTTAAAAGAAAAAATAACTTTAATAAGAAAAAACCAATTACAACTTGGGAACAAATTAATACTCTAGATTGTTAATTAATGACAACAGTTTTAGAGAACGAAATATTTAAAATTTCGGAATTAGTAAAAAATCAAAACTTTAATTTTAATAAAACACAAATTTTAAATCACTTACCAGAAAAATATATTGATGAGGCTATAGACTCGATTCAATCTTGGGAAACTTATAAATCGACACCTCTACATAATCTTAATAAGTTGAATGAAGTTCTAAAATTAAACAATATCTTTTATAAGGATGAGGGTTATCGTTTTGATTTAAAATCGTTTAAAGCCCTTGGGGGTGCTTTTGCCGTAAACAAAGTTGTCAAAGATAAAAAAGCTAAAACTGTTGCAACAGCAACTGCTGGCAATCATGGAAGATCAGTAGCCTGGGGAGCAAAAAGATTAGGTGTAAATTGTAAAATATTTATTAGTGAATTTGTATCCGAGTCTAGAGCTGACGCCATGCGAAAACTAGATGCTGAAGTCATACGTGTTAAAGGAAACTATGATGCTTCTTTAAAAGAATGCATCAAGCAATCTACAGAAAATAATTGGGAGATTGTTCAAGATGTTTCTTGGGATGGGTATAAAGAAGTACCTAAATATATCATGGCAGGTTATTCAATAATGATTAAAGAAATAATTGATGATTTAAAAAATAATTCTATCACACATGTATTTTTACAAGCCGGTGTTGGTGGTATGGCTGCTGCAGCTATAGCAGGATTTGCAAAATTTTATAAATCCACTCCAAAATTTATTATTGTGGAACCTGAAGATGCTAACTGCGTTTTAAAAAGTATTAAACAAGGTCAACCAACTAGTGTGGATATAATAAAAGAGTCAATTATGGGAGGTATGTCATGTGGAGATGTTTCAACAGTTGCTTGGGAAATATTAAAAAATGCCTCTAACTATTGTTTGACCATACCTGATAAAGCTATTCCGTCGACAGTTGCTTTATTATCTGAAAAGAAGCTATCTAATGAAAAAATAATCTCTGGAGAATGTGGTGTGCCGGGAGTTATTTCTTTAATAGGCGTCTGTCAAAGCCAAAATTTTAGAGAAGAATTAGATTTAAATTCAAAATCAAATGTCCTTTTAATTGGTTGTGAGGGTTTAACTGACCAAATATTATACAACAAATTACTAAATGAAGGGTTAAAGCAAATCCAATAATGTCATCTAAAGCCATAGTCTGGATCAGAGAAGATTTTAGAATTCATCACAATCAAGCACTGTCTTATGCAGCACGAAATCATGATCAAGTTACAGCACTTTATATATATAACCCAAAAAACTTTATAGGTAAAAGAGAAGCTCAACAATGGTGGTTATCAAAATCACTTCAAAGTTTTGATGATGATCTTTCTAAACTTAATATTAATTTAGAAATTCAAAGTGGTAACGAAATTGATGTTTTATCAAATATTAAAAAATCAGATGATCTCACCCTTTATTGGAATAAGGTTTATGAACCTGATGTTATTGCCATGGGCAAAAAAATTAGAGATAATTTCATCAAAAACCAAATAAATTTCAAATATTTTAAAGGGAATACTTTAAATGAATTTCAGGATGTTAAAAAAAATGATGGAACTCCTTTTAAAGTATTTACACCTTTTTGGAGAACAGCAGAACAAATTTATTTAAACTCAGTCCCTACTAAGATTTCCAAAATTCAAAAAAAAGATAAAAAATTTAAATACTTTAAAAATAATATAAATCCAGCAGAGATATTGCCTAAAAAAAATTGGTATAAAAAATTTGAAAAATATTGGGAAGTATCTGAAGCAGTTTCTCACAAATATTTAAAAAATTTAATTAATGAAAAAATTAAAAATTATGGAACAAATCGAGATATTCCCTCAATAGAAGGAACTTCAAAACTTTCACCGTATATTAAGCATGGTCAAATTCATGTCGAAACTATATGGAACAAATGTCGAGAAATTAAACCTATCAATATTGGCACAAGAAAATATATTAATGAACTTGGTTGGCGAGAATTTTCACATAGTTTGATAAATTATTTTCCTGAAATCTTAAAAGGAAATTTAAGAAAAGAGTTTGATCGATTTCCTTGGGTTAAAAATGATAAATTTTTAAAAGCCTGGAAAAAAGGAATGACTGGATATCCTATTGTCGATGCTGGGATGAGAGAGCTTTTTGAAACTGGCTGGATGCATAATAGAATTCGAATGGTTGTTGGATCCTTTTTAGTTAAACATTTAAGAATCAATTGGCAAGAAGGAGAAAAGTATTTTAGGAATTGTCTGCTTGATTTTAATGAAGCCAATAATGTTGCACAATGGCAATGGGTAGCTGGATGTGGTGCGGATGCTGCGCCCTATTTTAGAATATTTAACCCTATCTTACAGGGAGAAAAATTTGATAAAGATGGTTTGTATGTAAAGAGATGGGTTCCTGAATTAAGCAAGGTACCAAATAAATTTATTCATAAACCTTGGGAAATGGAATTAAAATATCAAGAAGCAATTAAAACTATAATTGGAAAAGACTATCCTGCTCCAATAGTTGTTCATGAACAAGCAAGAGTGGCGGCTCTTGAAGCCTTTAAAACTCTCAAAAAAAAATAAATTATTCTCCAATAAAATGGTGAATAATCTTTCGATTTTGGCTTTCTAATCTATGCTCAAATAGATAAATACCCTGCCAAGTACCCAATAAAAGCTCCTTATTTTTAACACTTAAGGTGATCTGGTTATTTGTAAGTGCTGATTTTATATGAGCAGGCATATCATCCTTGCCCTCAGTGGTATGTATATAAAGCTTATTATCCATTGGAACTAATTTATTAAAATAATTTATTAAATCAGTTTTAACATCAGGATCTGCATTTTCTTGAATGATTAATGATGCGCTAGTGTGTTGAATACTTAAATTAAGAATGCCATTGTTAAAACGATTTCTATTAATCCATTCAATAGTTTGATCTGTAAATTCATATAATTTTTGTCCATTAGTGTTAATAATTAAATTAAAAAATTCTTGTTTCATTTTGATTGAAAACTTAATGATGTTAATTCATGTAATCGACTAATAGTTCTTTTGAATGTACTGGAGATATCTATTGAGGATCCAATTTTATCTAAGTGTTTTTCAGAAGTAATCATGATTGGAATTTTCTTTTCATACAAAATGTCAATTAAAGTAATAAATCTTTGCTGTTGATTTGAATTTGTATAATTAAAATCAGGTAACTTCTCTATAAATATAAAAGAACAATTATTTGCAATTGATATATAATCTTCAGAGCCTAAATTTCGATTACAAAGCTCATCAAAAGTAAATTTAGCTATGCCATTAAAAAAATTATCAATGACTAAATTTCTCCCTTTAATTTCCAACATCTTATTTTCTTTTTTAATATTTTTTGTAAGTGTTCGAAAAAATTTATTAAATATAAAATTAGTTTTTTCATTTATTGGCGATAGAAATCTTTCTAGACCATTATTTGAATTTGTTCGATAATCTTCATCTATTAATAATTCTTTTTCATAACAATAATCATGTAAAATTTTAATAAAAGGTAAAAATTGCTCTCTTTGCAGTCCGTCTTTATAAAGATCATTTATTTTTATATTGGATGAAAATAAAACTAAAATTTTTTTCTCAAATATTTTTTTAAACAATTTACCCAAAATCATTGCATCCACTATATTGTTAACTTGAAACTCATCAAAATATAAAATCTTGGTTTTTTTATTTAAATCTTTTACAAATTTTTCAATTGCATTTTCTTTATCTTTCATTTGAAAAATAAAATCATGAAAATTTATCATAAACTCATTGAAATGAAGTCTTATTTTTTTTTCCTTTATCTGATCAAAAAAAAAATTTAATAACATTGTTTTACCGACACCCACATCACCAACAAGATAAAAGCCAAATTTTTTAGTACGATTAAAAAGTTTTCCAAATAATTTGGAAGAATAATTTTCTTTGTAAAAATTTTCTAAATTTTTAATTACTTCTAATTGATTTTTATTAATCTCAAATTTATTGGCTTTACAATGCTCTAAAAAAAATTTGTTTAATTTCATTGATCTTTAAATTTAATACCATACTCAGATCTTGGACCTTTCCTAAAACCAAAAGGACCAGGTATAAAAATGGTCATAGGCTTTGTGCCTTCTTTTAAATCTACTCTATGATAAGCATTAGCAGATCTAAATCCAATATAGCCTGGAGGACGCCAAAACTTACCATTTTTCGTGGTTTCCCAATAGCCTCCTCTTAATATTATGGTGATATATGGACACATATGATTATGAACTCCCTCACCATGATCATCTGCAAGCATTTCGTGAATTAAAATATTAAATGGAAACCATTTTGGCCGATGTCTAAATAAAACATAATATCTATTCATCCAAGGTTTTGCCAAATCATATCTTGGGTGTGATGGACCTCTATCTAATACAACTTTTTTTCGACCGATCTTATCTAATAATTTTAAGATCATAATTAGTTATATTTTACAATAGACCCACTTTTAATTATATAAAGGTTCTGATTAAAGATAAACGGCTCAGATATTGTGTCACCACTAATTTTTTCAATCAAGTTAACTTGTCCACTAGTTAAATCAGCAACTATTAGTTTTCCATCGTTGTTTGAAATATAGATGTTAGTATTGCCTATAATAAAACCTACGGGCTTAAGATCTTTTCTTTTTTTTTCTTTATAGGTTTTATATAAATCATTAATTCTTATTATATTTCCAGTATTTTTTTGGATAGTAAATAAAAATCCATCATTTGAAACAGTAAATATTAAATCACTTGTTAAAATAGGAGTTAAATTTGAATTAATCTTATTTATCCAATTAATAGTTCCTGTCTTTACATCAATTGAATAAAATTCATTTTTATTATTTGAAAAAAATATCGAATTACCATCTGCAACTAGTTTGGATATCTTAAAATTATATGTTTCATTAATAATTGAGCTACTTTGTGTCGGTAGCTGCCAAACAATTAATCCCGACTCAATGTCTACAGCTGTAATATCTCCAATTGAATTATTAAATATTACCTTATTATCTAGAATTATTAATGAAAATTTTGAATTTGAAATTGTAAAAGAATCTTCAGTTTGTAAGTTCCAACATTCAGAGCCATCATTAATATTAAAACACCTTAGAGTGTTTTTATAATCAATTGCAAAAAACTTATCTCTAAGTATTTTTATATCTGAATTAAAAGGATAACTATTATTTTTAATCCAATTTAGCTCTCCAGAGTTTAAATTAATTGAAAAATATTTTGCTATATTATCTACTACGATTAAGTTTTCATTATCTAAAGCAAAATTTAATTTTGGTTTAAGTTTTTTTTCAGATTTTGAGTAAAAATTATTTTTCCATATAACTTTTTGATCATCATTAAATCTGAGAATCGAACCTTTGTTATCAAAAAAAATAATGCCATCGTTTAAAAAAACAGGTTTTAAATTAAACTGGTCTAAATTATCTAACTTCGAAAACTTGAAATTACCAATTTTTTGTAATGCCCCAACGTAATTTAATAATCCAATATTATTTTGATTATCTATTATTTTGTTCGATAATTTAATATTTCTTAAATCTAAACTAATATCTGGATTTAATTCTACTGAAACATTTTGTTCATCAGCAAATATTTTGGTAACATTTTCTTTATTTTCTAATGGTGGTTCCTTATCTTTCCATATTCTTGAATTTTCATTAAATGAACAATTATTTAGAAGAAAAATGGTGCAAAATAATAAAATTAATCTATTCACTCAAGTCTCTATTCAATCTTTTTTGGGCCTCTTGTCTCAAATCAACATTGGCATTTTCTAAAGTTAAAATTTGATTGAAAAATTCTTTTGCTTTTTGTTTTTCGCTCTTATCATAAAAAAATTCTGCCATTAAATATAACGCATGAGACTTCCAAACACTGTCTGAATTAATAATGGGATTTAAAATATTAAGTAAACGACTTTCGTCACCTTCATCAGCATTAAATAATGCTTTTTTATAAATTATTAAATTTTTAATTTCTTTTTCTACTGGGGTTTTGTTTATCAAAATATCAAACAAGTTATTAATTGTTGCAACATCATCTAATAAATTATTGTCTATAATAAAATATAAAGCTAATGGTGAGTAGGTCGCATCTTCCTGATTAACAATTGCTATTAATTTATCAACTGTTTGTGATTTATTATTTTCATTAAAATCAATTATTGTTGCATTATAACTTTCAGAAATTTTAATTTTTTTACCAGTCTTATAGTCATCATACCCAAAATAACCTACTAAAATTAATACAACAATAACTACTGCAGATATTAAATATTTTTTATTTTGAATAAAAAAATTTTTAATTTTTTCATTTCTAGTGTTAGAATTTATTATTGAAATATCTTCATCCATAACTAAATCATATTCCTTAAAACGTACTGCAATATTCCACCGTTTTTATAGTACTCTAACTCATTTTTGGTATCTATACGACAAAGAGTTTGTATTTTTTTTATATCCCCAGAATTATATTTAATTTCTAAAGTGACTTTGTCTGATGGATTAATACCATCTTCTAAATTCAATACACTGATTAATTCTGATCCTACTAATTTCAAGTTAGTTCGGTTCATGCCATCTATAAATTGTAATGGCAAAATACCCATCCCAATTAAATTTGAACGATGGATCCTTTCGAAACTTTCGGCTATTACTGCTTTTACGCCCAATAACTTAGTTCCTTTTGCTGCCCAATCTCTAGAAGATCCTGTTCCGTATTCTTTGCCACCAATTACCACAAGATCTGTTCCTCTTTTTTTGTATTCAACAACAGCATCATAAACTGGCATAACTTTTTCCTCAGGATATAATTTTGTAAAACCACCTTCTGTTCCTGGAGCCATTTCATTTCTTATTCTAATATTTGCAAATGTGCCACGCATCATAACCTCATGGTTTCCTCTTCTAGAACCATAAGAGTTATAATCCTTTGGTAAAATTTGATGCTTCATAAAGTATTCACCTGTTGGGCTATCTTTTTGAATGTTTCCAGCTGGTGAAATATGATCTGTTGTCACCATATCACCTAAAATTAATAAAGGTCTTGCGTCTTTGATAGGTTTAAATCCCTCTGGTTCCTCTGAAAGTGAGTCAAAGAAAGGAGGCTTTTTGACATAGGTTGAATTTTCGTCCCAATTATAAATACTACTTTTTTCAGTTTTAATTTGCTGCCATTGAATTGGTCCCTCAGAAACATTGGAATATCTTTTAACAAACATTTCAGCATTCAATGAGGATTTTAAAGTATCTTCAATTTCTTTATTAGATGGCCAAATATCTTTTAAATAAATATCTTTCCCATTTTGGTCTTTACCAAAAGAATCTTTATACAAATCAAACTCCATATGACCTGCTAATGCATAAGCAACAACTAATGGAGGTGATGCTAAATAATTAGCTTTGATATGAGGTGAAATTCTACCTTCAAAGTTTCGATTCCCTGATAGTACTGATACTCCATAAAGACTATCTTTTTGAATTGCTTCTACAATATTATCAGCTAATGGACCTGAATTACCAATACAAGTTGTACAACCATAACCAACTAAATTAAATCCTAATTTATCTAAGTAAATATTTAAACCAGCTTTTTCTAAATAATCTGTCACTACCTGAGACCCCGGAGCTAAAGATGTTTTCACCCAAGGCTTCACTTCAAGACCAAATTCAACTGCTTTTTTTGCTAATAAGCCAGCTCCTATTAAAACATTAGGATTAGACGTATTGGTACAAGATGTAATTGCAGCTATTAATATAGAGCCATCTTTTATTGCAAAGTCTGTTCCATTAACTTTTGATATTGTCTGTTCTTTTTTATTAGTCGCTTGTTCAAATACTTTTTTGAAATTTGTTGATGCCTCTGTAAGTAAAACTTTATCTTGCGGTCTTTTTGGTCCTGAAATTGTTGGGACAACTGTTGACATGTCTAATGTAAGTTTATCAGTAAATTCAATTTCCTCACTTGCCCATAAACCTTGAGCTTTAGCATACTCTTCTACAATATTGACAGTTTGTTGATCTCTTCCTGAAAATTTCAAGTATTTTAATGTTTCATCATCAACTGGAAAAAACCCACAAGTAGCACCGTACTCAGGAGCCATATTGGCTATGGTGGCTCTATCTGCAAGTGTTAAGTTTTTTAATCCTTCTCCATAAAATTCAACAAATTTACCTACAACTCCTTTATCTCTTAACATCTTAACTACTGTTAAGACTAAATCTGTAGCAGTTGTTCCTTCAGGCATTTTATTTTTCATTTCAAATCCAATTACCTCAGGTATCAGCATTGAAATTGGCTGACCTAACATACCTGCTTCAGCTTCAATTCCACCAACTCCCCACCCCAAAACAGATAAACCATTAACCATTGTTGTATGGCTATCTGTGCCGACTAAGGTGTCTGGAAAAAGATATTCTTTACCTTGATATTTTTCTGACCAGACGACTTTTGATAAATATTCTAAGTTAACTTGATGACAAATACCTGTTCCAGGAGGGACTATTCTAAAATTATTAAATGCATTTTGCCCCCATTTTAAAAATGAATATCGTTCACCATTTCTTTGAAATTCAATATCAACATTTTTTTCAAAAGAGTCTGCTTTTGCTGATTGATCTACTTGAACAGAATGATCAATAACTAAATCTACTGCTGAAAGAGGATTAATTGTATTTGGATCTTTATTTTTTTCTTTAACTGCTTCCCTCATTGCGGCCAAGTCAGCTACCGCAGGTATTCCTGTATAATCTTGAAGTAAAACTCGTGCAGGACGATAAGCTATTTCAGTATTAGATTTTTTTGTTTTTAACCACTCTTTGATTGCATCAATTTGATTTTTAGTAACTGACAAGTCATCTTCAAACCTCAAAAGATTTTCCAATAAAACTTTTAATGATTTTGGTAATTTAGCAATTCCTGTAAGACCATTTTTTTCGGCTTCACTCAAAGAGTAATATTGATAATCTTTATTATCAATATTAATTGTTTTAAGTGAGTTATAAGAATTTTTATTTCCTGGTTTCATAATTGTTAGATATAAAAGCCTACTATACAGACTACGATGAGCAAGGACATAGCATAATTAAATCGTTTTATAAAACTATTATTTGTCGCAAATTTTCTTAAAAACTTACCTAAAAAAGTCCAAGCTGTGATGCTTAAAAATGCAGTCGCTGCACAAACTAAAATTACCGTAATAGATGTCCTAAAATAATCTTCTTGTAATACAAATTTTGATATTAAAGTCACTGCTGCCATGACACCTTTTGGATTTACAAATTGAAATAAAAAAGTATCTAAAAATTTTACAGGGTTTTCTTTTTTTGATTCAGTGGAAACAGGTGAAAAGGCAATTTTATAAGCTAGATAGAATAAAAAAATTGTTCCTAATGTTCTAATTATTTCTTGTATTATTGGAAATTTTTGAAAAGTAGAAATTAAGACGTAATTAACCAGAATAACTAATAAAGTATAACCAAGTCCAACTCCAAATATAAGAGGGATTGTTTTTTTTATTCCAAAATTAAAACCTGAATAAGAGGCTACGGCATTATTGGGTCCTGGGGTAAAGCCCATAGAAAACGAAATTCCAATTAATAATAATAAGTCTGGATGCATTGTTTTAAGCTATAGGTAATCCATTCTCTGATGGTTGAGATGGATGAACTAAGATAACTTTACCCTCTTTATCTATTGAGCCTAAAATTAATACCTGAGAAACTATTCCCGCTATATTTTTTTCTGGAAAATTACAAACACCAATCACTTGTTTTCCTACAAGATTTTGTTCATTGTAATAGTGTGTAATTTGAGCTGAAGATTGTTTAATACCAATCTCTTCTCCAAAATCTACTTTGACCACTAATGATGGTTTTCTAGCTTTTTCATTTTTTTTTACAGATAAAACTGTACCAACTCTAATGTCAACTTTATCAAAATCATTATAGGTAATTTGTTCTTTCATATAAATGATATATAATAGAAGTTAAAAATGAGTACAGAAAATAATATTGATCATTTGTTTGAAAATTCAGTAAAAATTCTTACTGACTTAATTGGTTTTAGAACTATTTCTGGAGAGGATAATAGTAGCTTAATTAATTATTGTGAAAAATTTTTAAGTAATTTAGGAGCAACATCATTTAAAACTTACGACTCTGAAAAAAAAAGAGTTAATCTTTTTGCTACTATTAAAGCAAAAAAATCTAATGGAAAAAAACCAATAATTTTATCAGGACACACTGATACCGTACCTGTTTCTAAAAGTTGGAGTACAGATCCTTTTACAGCAACTATAAAAGGAGATAAATTGTATGGTCGAGGAGCTTGTGATATGAAGGGCTTTATTGCTTGTACATTAGCTTATGCACCTATTTATTCAAAAACAGATTTAGATAGAGATATTCACTTCTCTTATACATTTGATGAAGAGACAGCTTGTTTGGGTGCTCCAATTTTAATTGAGGAGTTAAAAAACAGGGGAATTAAAGATGGAATTTGCATCATCGGTGAACCTACAAAGATGAAAATTATTGATGCTCACAAAGGCTGCTATGAATACACAACCTACTTCGAGGGTTTGGCAGGACATAGTTCTGCACCACATAAAGGTGTAAGTGCCGTTGAGTATGCTGCAAGATATGTAAATAAGTTAATTGAATTAAGAAATGAATTAAAAAAAAGAGCTCCAAAAGACTCCATTTTTGATCCACCCTACTCAACACTGCAAGTTGGAGGGATTTTTGGTGGCATCGCTCATAATGTCATAGCTGACAAATGTCATGTTAATTGGGAAACAAGACCAGTTGTCAAAGAAGATGGTATTTTTTTAAATGAACAAATTGATAAATTTGCAAATGAAACTTTGCTACCAGCAATGCAAAAGGTTTTTCCAAAATCAAATATCAGAAAAGAAATTATTGGTGAAGTAATTGGCTTTGACCGTGTTGATAAATCCGAAGCGTGTGAACTTGTCTCAAGTTTAACAGGTGATAATTCTAGAGAAGTTGTCTCATTTGGTACAGAGGCAGGTTTGTTTCAAGAAATTGGAATAAGTACTGTTGTCTGTGGACCGGGTTCAATAGAACAAGCTCATAAAGTCGATGAGTTCATAGAACTTAATGAATTAAAAAAATGTCTTAAGTTTCTTGAAGGTATAAATAATAAATCTAAAATTAATTAAATTAGATTAACTCCAGCCACCTACTGCTTTTACTTCTAAAAATTCTTCAAGACCATGCTCACCTGCTTCACGACCAATACCAGAGTGTTTAAATCCCCCAAACGGTGCATCAACAGCAATTCCAGCTCCATTAACATCAACCATTCCAGATCTTAACTTTCTTGCAACTCTTTTTACTTTTTCTGGATCTTGGGTTTGAATGTAATTCGTTAAACCATAAGGAGTATCATTAGCAATTTGTATTGCTTCTTCTTCTGTTTCAAAAGGAATAACTGATAACACTGGTCCAAAAATTTCTGTTTTAGCTATTTCCATATTGTTATTCACATCAGCAAATACCGTTGGTTTTACATAATAACCCTTATCTAGTCCGCTAGGTTTTCCTACACCACCAGCAACTAATTTTGCACCTTCATCAATTCCTTTTTGAATTAAAGTTTGAATTTTATTATATTGAACTTCAGAAATGACTGGACCTATGTGATCTCCTTCTTTTGTAGGATCATCCACTTTAAATTCTTCAGTGTATTTTTTTAATCTTTCAATTGCTTCACTGTACATAGATTTTTCAACTAACATTCTAGTGGGTGCATTACAAGATTGACCTGAATTCCTGAAACATCTTAAAGCTCCTCTTTCGATCGCTTCTGGATCAGCATCTTTAAAAATTATATTTGCACCTTTGCCACCTAATTCCAAACTAACCCTTTTAAAATCTTTAGCTGCATTTTGAGAAATCAAAGCACCAGCTCTAGTTGAGCCTGTAAATGAAATCATGTTTACGTCAGGATGACTAGTTAAAGCATCACCCGTTGTAGCACCATCCCCATTTACTAAATTAAAAACTCCAGGAGGAAATTTTACTTCATCTATAATTTCCGCAAGTATCATTGATGATAATGGCGCTAGTTCAGAGGGTTTTAAAATCATTGTACATCCAGAAGCTAGTGCTGGAACTACTTTTAGACAAACCTGGTTCATTGGCCAATTCCAGGGAGTAATCAAGGCACAAACACCTTTAGGTTCATAAATTAATCTTTGATTAGGCGCATGATCCCCTAATGGTTTTTCAAATTCAAAATTCTTTAAATATCTAATAAAAGATTTGATATGACTAGCACCAGTACCTGCTTGAAGTTGGGTAGCAAAATCTTTGGGTGCACCCATTTCTAATGTTATTGCTTCAGCAATATCATTCCATCTTTTTTTATAATTTTCATATAATTTTTCTAATAACTCTAATCTTTGTTCTTTAGTAGAAAAGGACCAGCTGGCATATGCTTTTTTTGCTGCTGCCACAGCTGTATTTACATCATCTTTGTTTCCTAAAGAAATAACTGCACACTCTTGTTCATTTGCTGGATTAATTACTTTAATCTCTTGAGTGTTTTTAGAATTGACCCACTGACCATCAATATAAAATTTTTTTTTATCTAACATTACTGACACCTAAACCTTTCGTTATTTTTTTGCAAATAGATTAGTTAATTCATAAACAATTGTTGCTGCTGCAAGTGAAGTTACTTCAGCATGATCGTAGGCTGGTGAGACTTCAACAACATCTGCAGAAATTAAATTTAATCCTGACAAGCCTCTTAAAACTTGCACCATCTCTCTAGTGGTCATACCAGCAATTTCTGGAGTTCCTGTTCCAGGTGCAAAAGCTGGGTCTAAAACATCTATATCAATTGATAGATATAATGGATTATCTCCTACTCTTTGTCTTATTCTTTCTGCAATTTTATCTGTTCCTTGACTTTGGAAATCATCACAATGAATAATTTTAAATCCAAAACTTTCATCATTTTTAATATCATCTCTACTATACAGTGGTCCTCTGATACCAACATGCATTGAGGCATCATCTAAAAATAAATTTTCCTCTCTTGCACGTCTAAAAGGAGTGCCATGCGTATAAGGGGCACCAAAATAAGTATCCCAAGTATCTAAATGCGCATCAAAATGAACTAATGCAACTGGTCCATTATTAATCTTATTAATTGCTCTTAATAAAGGAAAAGCGATAGTGTGATCACCACCTAAACTAATTATGCCACCAACTTTATTTAATAATTCTGTAGCACCATCTTCTATTTGTTTAATTGCTTCATCAATATTAAATGGATTACAAGTTATGTCTCCTGCATCTGCTACTTGCTGAACTTTAAATGGCTCGACATCATAATTTGGATGATAATTAGTTCTTAAATGTCTTGAGGCTTGTCTTATACTTTGAGGACCAAATCGAGCTCCTGGTCTATAACTTGTACCTGCATCAAACGGAATTCCAACAATTGCTACATCACAACTCTCCACATCTCTTAATTCGGGTAGTCTTGCAAAAGTAGAAGGGCCCGCAAATCTAGGAACTTTAGTTCCACTAACTGGTTGAATTGGATTTTTATTTCGCTCTTTTTTCATTTATAATTAAAAATGTAACATATTCTTTTTAAATGAAATATCATCAAATTAAAATTATGCAGATTGTCAGGGTTTTTATACTATTTTTCATTTTAGTTTCGCCTCTAAAAGCAAATACAATTTATAACTTGATTAGAATACCCAATCTTGAGGTTTATGAACTAAAAACACCTAATAAACTCAAATATTTGTATGCAGAAAAATCTTTCAGGCTTGGAGTAGAAAAAAATATAGTCTGTTTAAATCCTGATCAAAAAACTTTAGATGAAAAGTATAAAATCATAAGTAAAAATTTAAATAATTACTCAACAAGCTTTATTAAAAAAATTAATTTAAAATATATAGTAATGTGTGAAAATTTATCTATTTCAGGAATTAATACCGCTGGTCTTCCTGATAATGTGATGAAAACATTAATCCTTGATATTAAATTTGATGAAAAATATTTTGAAAGAGTAATTCACCACGAACTTTTTCATATTATAAATGATAATTTTAAAAATATCTTTGATGAAAATGAATGGAAAAAATTTAATAAAAAAGATTTTGAATACGCAGAATGTTCTACTTGTACTGAAAAACGAGGCCTAGATACTTACAACAATTCAAAAGGATTTTTTACTGAGTATTCTATGTCAACAGCCTCCGAAGATATGGCTGAGGTATTTTCACATCTTGCTATAAATGCTGATATCAATAATGAAGACCAAATACTTGTCAATAAAGTTAATTTTATCAAAGAAAAAATGAAATTGATTGATAATGAGTTTAAATTTTAAATATGATTAAAACTATTAAGAGCAACACTATTTGAAAAAATAATTTTAATATTTCTGATACTTCTTGGAATATTTGCCTTTTCTTTTTTTTTTATTTTAAAAAATAAATGTCTTTTTATAAAAGACTATGATCCAAATAAGATTAATTTTGAAAGACCAGAAAATATTGCAATACTAAATGCTCCTTGTGGAAATGTTATAATAGAACTGTATCCAGAAATTTCTCCAAAAGCTGTTGAAAGATTTAAGATTTTAATCAATGCAAAAGCATACGATAATGTAGCATTTCATAGAGTTATAAAAGACAAATTAGTTCAAGGTGGAGATCTTGAGTTTGGAAAAAAGGGTAATTTAGATTACGGAAAAATTGGAACAGGAAAATCTGGACTTGGAACTATCGCTTCAGAAGTCGACAGTGATTTTGAATATACTAGAGGTAGCGTTGGGCTTGCCAGAACTTTTAAAATGGACACCGAAGACAGTCAATTTTTTATAATTCTACAAGATGAACCTTTGTTTGAAGGTGAATATACCCCGGTAGGTAAGGTAATTTATGGAATAGAGATTTTGGAAAAAATAAAATTTATTAGAAATTATGAATATATCTTAAGACCTGATTTTATTAATACTTTTAGAATGCTTAATTAACCAAAGGTTTGCCAGTTTTTAAGGTATGCTTAATTCTATCTTGTGTATTTTTGCTTTCAATCAATCTCATGAAAGAGTCTAGCTCTAATTTAAATAAATCATCTTCAGTTAAACTTTTATCTAATTGAGTATCTCCACCACTTAATACATTAGCAAGTTCTGTTCCTACTACCATTCCATGATCCAATATAACTTTTTCATTATATAACTTTTCTAAAATTTTAATCATTTTCTCTTTTAGAGGGTTTGCCTGCTAAATTAAATTTACACTCTTCTGGTGCTTTGAAATTTAGATTGTCAGCAATTATTTCTTTTGAAACTTCAAGTAAGCTATTTCTATTCATGATTTTTTTATCATTTGGCAATAAATATTTTAAAGGTTCCGCTTCCACTGGTGATGTAGCTGTTTTTGCGTAACCAATAATATCAAATACTTTCAATGGTGCAAAATCAGGATCTTTTTTAGCTTCATCAGTTTGAGACCATCTCCACAACATTTCTTTACAACCTCCACCTGCTGGCACTAAACCTACTATAGTTTCCACTAACCCAATAACAATATTGGTATGACTTGCTACAAAATTGCTTTGAACCAGAACTTCAAATCCTCCTCCTAAAGTTAATCCTGAAGGAGCTGAGACCACTGGATATTTTGAATATTTTAAGTGTTTACAGGTATCTTGAAAATATTTAACAAATTTTTCAATCGATTTAAAATCGCCTTTATCAGCAAAATTCATTGTGTAAGATAAATTTACTCCAGCAGAAAATTGCATGCTTTCATTCATTATTATTAAAGGTTTATCTGTTGCATTTTTTAAGGCATCCATGGAATCATAATCTAGCGCACAAGCTTTAGTAGTAAATTCAACAATATTAAAATCTTTAAATCGATAGATTTCTGCAGAATTATTTTTATCTAGTTTGAGAGCTTTTGGCTTAACTTTTCCTAGGGTTTCAATATCTGTATAAATTTGTCTTGAACCATAGAAATCTTCATTTTTATTTTTTGACAACTCTTCTAAAAAAATATTTTTTTCAAAACCATCCACTCTTTCAAAAAAGTTTTTAACCCCTATCGATTTTAACATTTCAAAAGGACCCATCGACCAGTTAAAGCCTAGTCGCATCGCTTCATCTATGTCATTAAACTTATCAGTAATCCCAGGCACTAAAGATGAGGCATATTTAATTATTTTTGAAATAACAGCCCAAGCATATTCGCCATATTTATCTTTTCTATTTATTAAAGATAAAAGGTCAGTAGTTTCAATGCCAAGATTGATTTTTTTTGAGGGAAAATATTCACCAGTTTCAAGATTAATTGCCTCTAAAATTTTTTGATTATTTTCTTTATTAATTCTATAGAAACCTCCCTTACCTTTTCTGCCAGTATAGCCTGAAGCTATTAAATTAGTAATCAAAGGATTTTCAATTGCCACTTCTTGAAAAGGATCATGACTTGGAAGTTCTTTAATAAAACTTTTTAAAACATCAGACATCAAATCTATACCAATTAAATCATATAATCCAAAAACTCCTGTTTTTGGTATACCCATAGGTCTTCCAAAAATTGCGTCTGCTTCTTCAATAGATAATTTCATTTTAAAAGCTTCATCCATAGCCACTTGCATTGCATAAACACCTATTCGATTTCCTAAAAAACCTGGGGTATCATTACAAACTATAGCGCCTTTACCTAGCTCTTGTTCACAAAATTTTTTAAGGGAATTAATTTTATTTAAATCATTGTTTTCATTTTTCACTATTTCCAATAAACCCATATAACGTACAGGATTAAAAAAATGAGTAATACAAAAATCTTTTTTTTGTTCTTGATTTAGCTTTTCTGATAAAATTTTTATTGGAATAGAGGAAGTGTTAGAAGAAACAATTGCTCCAGCTTTTCTATAACTAAATATTTTTTCATAAATCTGATGTTTGATATCTATTCTTTCAACTACCGCTTCAACTATCCAATCAGCTTCTTTCAATATGTTAAGATTATCTTTAATATTCCCTACTGCAATATTATCAATTTTACTTTTATCAATTAATAAAGGTGGCTTTGATTTATAAATTTTGTCTTTAGCTTGTTGAGAAATTTCTGTTGTTAAATCTAATAGTGTTACTGGTATATTTGCATTACAGACCTGAGCTGCAATTCCACTACCCATGGTGCCTGAGCCAATGACAACTACTTTTTTAATTTCCATAATATATGGAAAGTTTATAGTCAATTAACTTAATGAGAGCAATATTTTTAAACTTATCTGCCCATACTATTGTGCCAATAAATTATGGTATTGCAAAATTTTTAGCAGATCAAATTCCAATTTTACAAATTATATGGGCTAGACATTTTTTTACAGTTATTTGTATTTTTCCAATTATGTTTTTTTTCTTTAAAAAAGAAATTATACGAAGTGAAAATCCAAAACTTCAATTATTAAGAGGGTTAATATTGCTTACAGTTAATATTTCTTTTTTATACTCAGTAACAGTTTTGCCTCTAGCTAAAGCTTTAACTTTGACTTTTATATCTCCATTTGTAGTTACAATTTTTTCATCATTTTTTTTATCTGAAAAAGTGGGGTTACAGAGATGGACCGCAGTAATAATTGGTTTTTCTGGAGCTATTGTTGTAATTAGACCTGGTTACGTTCCGTTTGAACTAGGTAGTTTAGTTGCACTATTTTGTGGTTTTGCTTACGGATTCTATATCATCATAACTCGTAAACTAAGCAATTCTGATAGTTCTTTATTAACGCTAATAATGACTGGGGTTATTGGAACAATTGTTATGACTCCAACTCTAGCTTTTGTTTGGGTCACTCCATCAAAAGAACAATGGTTCTTATTATTTTTAATAGGGGTGGTTACAATGATTGGTCACTTACTTCTAATTTTATCTTTTAAATTTTCAGAGGCTTCTAAACTTGCACCATTAAGTTATTTTGAAATAGTTTCTAACACAATTGTTGGTTATCTTCTTTTTAAAAATTTTCCTGATAATTGGACTTTAATTGGATTATTCATAATTATTTCGAGTGGTTTATTTGTATTTTATAGAGAAAAAAAAATCGGAATTATATAAAACTATTTCTAAATAGAGCTTTTTTGTATTGCAGCCCAAATTTTTTCAGGAAGTAAAATTGTTTTAGAAATTTCTCTATTTTTCTTTTCTCGTTCTCCAGGAATTTCCACATTATCAAAACCTTTTGCTGGAGGACAATCGCGTAGTTCAGATAAAATTTCTTCTGCAGCTTTTTTAAATATATCTGGATTACGATAAGATGTCGTATCAATCATTAAAATTAAGGTATTGCTTTCAACTTTGGCTGGCCCTAACATTGCATCACAAATTAGCTCTCCTATAGTTGCTAAGCCGTATCCTAAAGCTTCTCCTTTTGGCAAGATTGCACCACCAGAAAAAAAATCATTTGGATTCTGGGTTGGTAATCCATTTTTATCTATTATCATATCCTTGGGCAGTTCTGCATTTGCAAGTCTTGCAGCTTTAATCCATCCTCCTGCAATTTTACTAGTAGCACAATCGAGTATCACAGGTCCTTTTAATCCTCCTGGTATTCCTAAGCACCAAGGGTTGGTAGGCAATAAAGCTTTTGTGCCTCCGTAAGGTGCTACCATTCTCCATTTATCTCTAGCTCCTCCACCACATAAAATAAATAAACAACCTTGATTTGCTGCTTTCTCTGCAAAAGCACCTAGTCTTCCTGTGTGACCAGTATTTCTAATTGCTACTGCACACATTCCATTTAATTTTGCAGCTGCAATACCCTCCTCAGTTGCTACATTAAGAGCTGGAATTCCAAGTCCTCCTTGACCATCAATATTGATTTTAGTTAGACTATCCTTAGTTACTTTCGGAACAACATTGGGTAATAAATAACCTTGCTGATATTCATCAAGATATTGTAAAGTTCTAACAACCCCATGAGACTCTACACCACTTAAATCAGAGTCTATTAAATGATCAATAATTTGATTTGCATATTCTTTAGTGCAACCTGCTTTCATTAAAATTCTTAATGATTTTTCTCTTATATCGTCTAATGCTACACACACTCTAGACTCTGAAAGAATTAGTTTACTTTTGTTGGCCATTTAATAATTCTTTTTTTTGAATTCTATCAAGTTCATTAATTTCAATATGGCAACGAATTGCATGGCCATTTAAACCAATTTGCCAAGGTGGTGTTTCATTTTTACATTGATCTCCTAGAATTCTTGGACATCTACCTTGGAATGTGCAACCTTTTTCAGGTGGTCTTTCTTCAACTATATCTTCTGCTATCAATCTTGGTTTTATATCCGGATCTGGTTCAAGGACAGCACCAAGCAGTACCTCGGTATAAGGATGTGAAGGAAACTTATAAACACTTTCTGATAATCCAATTTCACAAAGTCTTCCTTGGTATAAAACTGCAACTCTATCACTTATAGCTTTAACTACAGCTAAATCATGGGAGACAAAAATATAAGTTGTGTTGAAATCTTTTTTTAATTGTTTTAATAAATCTAAAACAGCAGCTTGAACTGAGACATCTAAAGCAGATGTTACTTCATCACACAATATTATATCTGGATTAGCAGCAAAAGCTCTTGCAACTGCAACTCTTTGTTTTTCACCTCCAGACAATTGTCTAGGGTATCTTTGCATATAAAAATCTCCTAGCCTAACTTTTTGAAGCAAATCTGAAATATTTTTTTTTAATTCCTGACCTTGTAGATTAAAATATAATTTAAGTGGCTGAGATAATATTTCTTCAACCGTATGACTAGGATTTAGCGACTCATCAGGGTTTTGAAAGATAAGTTGTATAGCACGAAGATTATTAGGAGACCGGGCTTTTAAATTGTCAGACAAGAAATCTTTCTCATTAAATATAATTTTTCCATCTTGAATTTTTAATAATCCAGCAATTGATTTCAAAATTGTAGATTTACCACTACCAGACTCACCTACCAAAGATAAGGTTTCTCCCTTGTTGATTTCAATATTAATATCTTTAACTGTGGGATTAGAATCTTTAATTCTTCCAAGGAATTGATCTATAAAATTTTGTTTTGCATAAGATATTGAAAGATTGTTAAGTTTTAAGATATTTTCTGAGGTATTCTTTTCACTAAATTCATTATTCTTAAACTCTGTTGTTTTATTAAAATCTTTCAAATCTTTAAAATTAAAACATCTCACATGTACATCTATTTCTTCTAAATAATTGAGTTCTGGAGAATTTTTTTTGCATTTTTCAGAGGAAATATTGCATCTTTCATAAAAACTACATCCAATTTCTATTTTATCAGATTGAGGCTGACTTCCAGGCATTGAATTTGGAAGACCCTTTAATGATAATTTTGGAATAGATTTTAACAAACCATTTGCATACGGGTGGATTGGATCTTTTAATATTTTTCTGACAGGCCCTTCTAAAACAATTTCTCCTGCATACATGACAACAACTCTATCGCTTACTTGAGCAATTGCTCCTAGATCATGACTCACATAAACCATTGAGGTTCCAGTGTCTTTAGCAATATCTTTCAAAACTTCTAAAACATGTGCTTGAGTAGTAACATCTAATCCTGTTGTTGGCTCATCTAGTAATAATAAATTTGGATTTCCCGCAAGAGCCATGGCTATTGCGACCCTTTGTTGTTGACCTCCTGATAATTCATGAGGATACCTTAAGGCTATAGTCTCGGGTGATGGTAATCTAACTTTATTTAATAATTCAGATATTTTTTTTTGTCTCTCAGTTACATTTAGCTTGGTATGTAATTTTAAAGCTTCTTCAATTTGATAGCCTATTTTTAAATTTGGAGTTAGTGATTGACCTGCATTCTGAGGTATCATTGCAATTTTTCTACCTCTAATTTCTTCAAGATCTTTATTACTCATTTTAAGTAAATTTAAATTTTCAAATTTACACTCCCCATCAATTGTAAAAAGTCCTTGTTTTACAAAACCCATCATTGCTAATGCTAAAGTACTTTTACCAGATCCTGACTCACCTACTATTCCAACCGTTTCACCTTTTTTTATATTAAGATTTATTTTTCTTAAAATAGAAATTTCTTTTCCTTTTTTGCTTTTAAAACCAATTGATAAATTGCTAATTTGTTGAATTATATCATTCATAAATTAGACTGGTGCTTTTGTAGTTCTGTCAATGCCAAGCGCTTTTGCAAAAGCATCTGCACTTAAATTAATTCCTATAATTAAAGAACTTAAACAAGTTATTGGAGCTAAAACAGCCCAATGTGCAAACGACATTAATCCTCTAGCATTTGAAATCATTAAACCCCAATCTGGTGTAGGTGGACTAACGCCAAAGCCTAAAAAAGATAAAGAACTAAAACCTAGTAACATCCAAGACCATCGCATAGCTCCTTCTACTAAAATAGCATCTCTAACATTTGGCAAAATCTCATTCCATATAATTGAAAAATTACTATGACCTCTTGCTCTTGCTGAAACAATAAAATCTTTAGCTATAACATCATGAGTGGCTGCTCTTGCTACACGAACTATTCCTTTTCCATAGAATAATCCAAGTGCCGGAATTAAGACAGTTATTGACGTTCCTAAAATTGATACAATCAATAACATTGCAAGTATCCAAGGAATTGCTAGAAAAGCATCTACAATTCTCATCACAATATCGTCAATTTTTCCTCCTACTAATCCACAAAAAATACCAAGTAAACCACCCCAGGTTAGAGCAATTAATGAGCCAAAAAAAGTAACAAGTATAGCTACTCTGCCTCCTAATATTGTTCTTGTAAAAACATCCCTACCCAAATGATCAGTGCCAAACCAATACTCTGAACTTGGAGGTAATAACATTAAAGATGGGTTGATTGCTTTAAAATCATGAGGAGTAATTAATGGACTGATTATCGCAAGCAAAATATGAAAGCAGACAATGCTCAATCCAATCAATCCCGATGGTTTTGAAACCATTGTTTTAATTACTTCAAAAAACTTTGAAGGATTTTTTTTTATATTGTTATTTATAGAAACTTGATCATTCATATTATTTTCTAGTTTGCAAAGTTTTCAATCGAGGGTTAAGAACTAAAGTTAATAAATCAGCTATTAAATTTATACCAACATATATTGATGCTAAAATAAGTGCCAACGCTTGCACAACAGGTAAATCTCTATTTGAAATAGACTCAATAACCAATCTTCCTAATCCAGGATAATTAAAAACAACTTCTGTAACAACTACTCCCCCAAGTAACCAAGCAATAGTTAAAGCCACTACATTAATCGCCGGCAAAAGAGCATTGGGTAACACATGTTTAAATACCATTCTCCAATAAGGAACACCTTTTAATATGCTCATTTGAACATAGTCACTTGCCATGACCTGTATAACACTAGAACGAACCATTCTGAGCATATGTGCTGTCATGATCATGGAAATTGCAATGACCGGTAAAATAATATTTGAAAGTAACTCCATAACAGTCACATCAGATGGCACGATAACAATTCCTGGAAGCCATCCTAACCAAATTGCTACAATTAAAATTAATAATGTTGAACTGATAAATTCTGGTATTGTCATTGAAAAAATTGCTAATGAAGAAATTATAATATCTGGCATTTTATCCCTCCACAAAGCAGTAATAATCCCTAGTATTAATGCAAAAGGAATCCCAATTAATATTGCCGTAGTTGCTAGAACCATAGAATTTTTTATTCTTGGTCCTAAAACTTCATTAATGGGCATTTGTCCACTTAAAGAAAATCCAAAGTCTAATTGAAGGGTATTAGTCGCCCAAATAAGATATCTATCAAATGCAGATATATCTAATCCAAGTCTTTTATAACATGCTGCTAAAGCATCACCATAAGCTTCTCTCTCTAAATATACAGTGCATGCATCTCCTGGTAATACCTCAACCCCAATAAATGTAATTAATGATACAATAAATAAAGTAATTAAACCCAGTGCAACTCTTTTGGAAATCAAAAAAAACATAAATTAATTTAGTTGAAAATTTTACAGTTTATTTATTTTGAGATTATTTTACAGGCCTTAATAAAAAATCAAGGCCTGTAAAATTTAAATTTTAGTCTTCAACTTTAACTTTGTGCCATTGGATAGAAAAAACCTCAACTGGATCAAGGTTTTTAACTCTAGATGATGTCACAATTAATCTTGAAACATGGTAAGGAATCATTGTTCCTCCATCTTCCCAAAGCATATGTTGTGCATCTTGGTATACTTTCTTTCTTTTTCCAAAGTTAAGTTCTTGTCTTGCTTCAGCTAGTTTTGCATCAAAATCTGAATTTTTGAAATAAGACTCATTCCATTTAGCACTACTGTGATAAACTTCATGAAGCACTGCGTCTGCAGGTCTTTCATTCCAACGAGTCATTGTTACGGGTTGTTTCATCCAAACATCATTCCAATAACCTTTTGATGGTACCATCTCAACTTTAACTTTAATTCCCGCAGGAGCAACTTGTTGTTGAATTACTTCAGCAATTGTTGGCCAAGTCGACTCTAAGTCTGCTGCATGAATTGTCATTTCAATACCATTAGGATATCCTGCTTCAGCAAGTAATTTTTTAGCTCCAGCAATATCTTGAGGACATTTCATATCATGACGATATTGATCTGTTGCCATAACTGGGGTATCACAAGACACAGTTGCTGCTCCACCCATTACTATATCAACCAAAGCTTGTCTATCCACAGCCATTCGAACTGCTTTTCTGACTTTTGGATTGTCGAATGGTGCTGTATCCGTTCTCATGACCATACCTCTCCAGTTACCTGTCGAGATTATAGTGTGATTAAATTTTGGATTATTTTCAAAAATTTTTAACTGATTGAACGGTACATATCGATACATATCAATCTGCCCAGACAAAAGTGCTTGAACTCTAGCTTGTCCATCTGGAATAGCAATTACATGTATTTCTGCAACACCCGGTGCACCTTCCCAATAATTTGGGTTAGCTTTAAGAATTGTAGTTCCTTCTGGATCAAACTTATCAACCATAAAAGGTCCAGTGCCAATTCCTGTTTGACCGATTGTGTCTCCTGATCCTGATGGAATCATTCTTAATCTGTAATCAGTTAACTGAAGTGGCAAATCAGCAAAAGATGTATTCAACTTCATCTTAACTGTATGAGAATCTATGATTTCAATAGTCTCAATCATACTAACACCATTTCTTGCTGGAGATCCTAATTCAGGATTTTTAACACGTTCTAATGAATATTTTACATCTTCTGCATCAAAATCTGAACCATCATGAAATTTAACTCCTTTACGAAGATTAAACGTCCATTCAGTAGCATCTTTATTTGAAGACCACTTAGTTGCTAACTCAGGTGATGGTACACCTTTAAGATCATTTCGCACTAAACGGTTTTGAGTTTTTATAACTACTTGGAACAACCTTCCTTTAGAAATAGCATCTAAATTTGTATCTTTTCCAAAGCCTAGATCATGCGACTCTTTAAGTATGCCACTTGAAGCATAAGCCGTTGAAAATGATACTAGCAAAGATATCCAAATAACTGATAATAATTTAAAAAAGTATTTCATTGTTATTTCCCTTCTTTATTGTTTTAAAATTAGCTAATATTATTAACAAGTTAAGCTAAATATTTAAAATTAACAATATATATAAAGAGGCAAACCTTTTTTAAATTTGCTTAAAATTCATGGATAAAAATAACATTTTAAATTAATAGAATTATAAATGCATAAATCTTTAAAAAATTTACGATTTACAATAAAGCCTTTTATTCAAGATCAAAACAAGCCAGTAGAGCTTGCAAGAACTCTAGCTATTCATCCATTAACTTACCAAGAGTTACCTTATGATCCAGAATATTCTCAATACGCAGGAAGACTTACAACTGAAAAACTAAATAATGCAACTCCTGATGAGCAGTATTGGAAAACTAGAAAAGAAATTATCCTACGACATACTGGAGAGCATCCTTATGAGATCTCGGGGCCTGATGCTTTAAATTTGTTACAAAAAATTTTTCCAAGAGATATCTCTAAAGTTAAAAAAGGAAGATGCTCTTATCAGTTTGCTTGTTATCATGATGGTGGAATGATTACTGATGGATTATTATTAAGAATTGAAGAAGATAAGTTTTGGTTTGCTCAAGCAGATGGGGAAATGTTTACTTGGTACAAAGCCAACGCTCAAAATCTAGATGTAAAAATTTCAGAACCTAATGTTTGGGTGAGCCAAATACAAGGTCCTCTTTCAATGGAATTATTAGATCATTTAGTTAAAGAAAAAATATCCAATCGATGGAAGTATTTTGACTGGGAAGAGGTAATTATAGCTAATGAAAAAGTAATTATAAGTAGAACTGGTTTTACCAATGAACTTGGTTGGGAAATTTATTTTAGACCAGAAAATAATACTGAAGCTGTAGGTGATTTAATTTTAGAAGAAGGAAAAAAAATGGGCATGATAATTACCGCAACTCCTTCTTTTAGAGGAAGAAGAATTGAAGCTGGTCTTCTATCTGCTGGCCAAGATTTTACCAAAGACACCAATCCTTTCTCAGTTGGCTTAGGAAGATTTGTTGATTTAGAAAAAAAAGACTTCATTGGTAAATCTGCATTAATTAATTCAGATAAAAAATGTAAGACTTGGGGTATCCGAGTAGTTGAAGGTGTTGCGAAAAAAGGTGAAACAATAAGCCTTAATAATAAGATTATTGGAAAAGTAACTTCTAGCACATGGTCACCATATCAAGTTTGTGGAGTTGGAATTGTCCATATGCAAGATAGCGAATATAAACCTGGGTTAGTTGTAGATGTTGATTGTGTGGATGGTAAATCTCATAAAGCACAACTTTGCGAATTACCAATGTATGATCCTAAGGGAGAAATAGTTAGAGGATTAAAAAAAGATATACCTGAAAAACCAAAACCCTGGCTAGGAATTGAAAATTTATAAATTAGGAATAGTTAACTGATCTTCTAAATTATATTTTTTTAATAATTCGAGAATATATTTATTTTTAATTAATTCTAAAATCAGATCATTTAGATATTTAATAACATCCGGATTTCCTTTTTTTGTAGCAATAGCCTGACCGATAAAAGTAAAGGGTTTTTCAATTAACTCAAAATCATCATTTTTTTTTGCATCTTCTATTAGTTTAGACCTTAATCCTGCTAAAATGTTTGCTTCATTTTTATAAAATAAATCGTGGGACTCATCGACTGAAGCTGCTCTTATAATTTTGGCATTTTTAAAATTTTTACTTAACCATAAATCGTAAGCACTGCCTTCAAAAACAGAAATCTTATTATTCAACTCATCCACTTGGGAATTAGTTTTAATGTTATCCTTTTTTTTGACTAAAAAATTTGCATCAATATTTATATAAGGTTTTGTGAAATCAATTTTTGCTGCTCTTTTTGGATCAAAAGCAATATTTCCAACGTCCCAAAGATCTTGATCAACACTATCAGCAATTTCAGAAGGTTTTTTAAATTTAATATATTTGAATTTTAAATTTAATTCTTCGGCAATTTTTCTTCCCAGATCTGGAGAAATGCCTGTTGGTATTCCTTGTTCGTTTTTTCCACTTACTAGTAAAAAATTACTAGTATTTATGGCAATTCTTAAAACACCTGTTGGTGCTAATTTTTTAGAAATAGACTGATACATAATCGCTAAGTTTTTATATTAATAATATATATTAAATTATCGCTAATTAAATTTTATTTGATGAAAAAAATTATTGCTATAGGTGGAGGTGGCTTTACCAATCAAACAGACAGAGATTTAGATCAGTTTGTAATTAATCAATGTAATAAAAAAAAGATAAAGATTGGTTTTCTACCAACTGCTAGCAAAGATGATCCCAAAAAGATTGCGTTGTTTTATAAAAGATTTTCAAAAAATAATTTTAAACTTTCACATTTCAGTATTTCAGACCCCAAAGTTAGTTTTGGAAAATGGGCTTTAAATAACCACGTAATATATGTTGGTGGCGGAAATACAGCGTTCTTAATAAATTATTTAAAAAAAAATAATTTAATAAAATATTTAAAGAAAGCTTATATGCAAGGTGTGATTTTATCAGGAGTCAGTGCTGGTGCTTCCTGTTGGTTCGATTGGGCATTATCTGATTCTTTGGGTAAAGGGCTAAAACCTCTAAAAGGAATAGGTTTTATTAAGGGAAGTATATCACCTCATGCTTCTATAAAGAGAAGAATGTTAGAATTTAAAAAACAAATTTTTAAAAAAAAATTGCCTCCTGGTATATCAATAGATGATGGTGTTGCTGTACTTTTTGTTGACGGGATCCCTACCGACCTTTATTGTTCAAGAAAAAATCATACAGCTTATCTTGTTGATAATAATAAAAAAATAGATTTGAAAAATTATATTAAAAAATAATGGAAACAATATCGCCTAGTAATAAAATATTTTCAGTTGAAGATGCCAGAATTTTAGCAAAAAAAAGATTGCCAAGACTAATGTATGATTTTGTTGATGGTGCTTCTGGAGATGAAACATTGTGCGAAATAAATAGTTCTGCTCTAAATCAAATTAGATTAGAACCTAGAGTTTTAAGAAATGTAGAAAAAAGAAATTTAAAGAAAACAATATTAGATATTGAATGTGATCTACCATTTGGGTTTTCTCCTATGGGAATGTGTAATTTAACATGGCCTAAAGCTGATGAAATGTTAGCAAACGAAAGTTTAATTAATAATATTCCAAATTGTGTTTCGATGGCCTCTTCAACATCTCTTGAACGTATGTTTGAATTATCAAAGGGAAAATCATGGATTCAATTATATAATTTTAATGAAAATTTTGTAATGGAAATATTAGAAAGAGCACACCAAACTGGATATAAAGTTGCAATTCTGACAGTCGATGTACCAATCCAATTTAGAAGAGCTAAAGATGATAAAAATGGTTTTACAGTACCCTTCAATATTGGACCAAAACAAATTTTAGATTTCGCCACACACCCACTTTGGTCTTTAAGCACCTTGTTATCTGGGATCCCAAAACCTATGAATTATGAAACTTCAAAAAGTGGTAATAAATTTGTTAGATCCCAAAGTCGTGGTGCAACTGATTGGGACACCCTTAAAAGAGTGCGAGATGCCTGGAAAGGAAAATTAATTGTTAAAGGAGTAATGTCTCCAAAAGATGCTGTTAAAGTAAAAGAAGCTGGTGCAGATGCTATCCAAGTTTCAAATCATGGAGGCAGACAATTAGATAGTGCTTTACCTGCAATTGAAGCTCTGCCCTTAATTAGGAATATTGTAGGTAAGGAATTTCCTTTAATCTTTGATAGTGGAATAAGAGGTGGCAGTGATATTGTAAGAGCATTAGCTTTGGGTGCTAATTTTGTAATGTTGGGCAGACCCTTAATGTATGGCATTGGCGCAGATGGTTCTAGAGGATTAAAAAAAATATTAAATATTATTAAAGAAGAACTTAGTACGGCACTTGGACTGGTCGGTTTAACAGATGTAAATGAAATAAGTTCAGAAATAATTGCTGAAAAATACAACCCTAATATAAAGTACTAATAGATATGCCAGAAAAAAAAATAAGAGGTGGAGCGATTATTGCAAGAGCTCTAAAAGAAAAAGGAATTAAACATATATTTACTCTTTCAGGAGGTTTTTGCAATCCTGCACTAGAAGGTTTTATGGAATGTCAAATGGAAGTAATTAATTGTCCTCATGAACAAATAGCGGGTCATTTGGCAGATGGTCATACTAGAATTACAAGAGAGCCTGCAGTTTGTATAGTTGGGCCTGAAGGATTTGCAAATGCTGTTCCAGCGATGATGGAAGCTTGGGGTGAAAGATCTCCAGTAATTTTTATTACAGGGTCAAGCAGTTTAAAAAGACAAGGTTCAGGTGGCTTCAAAGAAATTGATGATGTTGCAATTGCAGCACCATTAACAAAATATAGTGCAAGTATTACAGATGGTCTGAGAATTAGAGAATTTGTTGATAAAGCATATAAAATTGCAACCAATGGATACCCGGGAGCAGTTCATTTAAGTTTACCGGTTGATATTATGTTTTCATCATTCGATGAAAATGCTGGACTGGAAGAAAGACCTTTTTCTCATAAAAAAAAACCTGCTACAAAAGCTTGGCCAGACCCCAATCAATTAAATGAAGTTTTAAATTTAATAAGTAATTCTAAAAAACCCATAATTATAGGTGGGCATGGAATATGGTGGTCTAGTTCTGAAAAAAAATTAGAAGAAGCAGGCAATAATCTTAATATTCCTATTTTTAATGTTCCTTATCATCAAAAGCTATTAGGTGAAGAAGCAGAGTCTTATATGGGCTTAGCGGACATCCATCAATTTCCACCTTCTAAATTTGCTTTACATGAATCAGATGTGGTGATCATGGTTGGAGGAAGATTAGATAATCAAATGAATTTTGGTAACCCGCCTCTATTTCCAAAAACATCAAAGCTAATTTGTGTAAACGGTTCTCATGAAGAAATTGAACTTAACAGAGCTGCAGACATAAATCTTTTATGTGATCCTGGAATATTTTTTGAACATTTGATTAAATTAAAAGATAATAATAACTGGATTTCAAAAGATCATTGGTTTCAGAATAATAAAATTAAAAAAAAAGAATGGGTAGACAAGACACTATTCGATTTAGAAAAAGAAACTAATCAAGCTAAATTAAATGGAGAAAAAATTCATCCTTTGCAATTAGCATTAGATGTTCATGAAGTTATTGGTGAAAATGACTGGCTTGTTATTGATGGAGGTAATACTCATTTCTGGTCAGAGATAGCAATAAATATTTCAGGGCACAAAGGTAAAAAACTTAAAGGAATAATGCATCCAGGAACGTTTAGTATGCTTGGAGTAGGTGTTCCATTTGCAATTTCAGCAAAAAATACACATCCTAACTCTAAAGTTTTTTTAATTAGTGGAGATGGAGCTTTTCTTTCAGGTGGACTTTCAATTGAAAGCTGTTTCCAGGAGGATAAACCAATAATTGTAATTATTGATAATAATGGAGGCCTAGATTGTATATCCCAACAACAGGAGCGATTATTTGAAAGTGGTAAACATTTTGCTACAGATTTTAGAGACATTCCATTTCACAATATTTTCAAAGGATTTGGTGGACATGGTGAACTTGTAAATAATAGAGAAGAATTAATTCCTGCACTAAAAAGGGCAATAGAAAGCGGTAAAACTTCTTGTATCAATGTCAAAGCAAAAGGAGTGATAAGTCCAATTGTTGCAGCCGTTAGCGACAAAAGAGATAAGGCTTCAATTGAATAATCTATGGCTATTTTTTCCTCTCATTTATTAAATTCAACTGATGGTTCTCATGCTAAAAATGTTGAGGTGATTATTAACCAAATTGACAAAAATGGTAAAAGGAAAATATTCTTAAAAACTAAAACTGATAAAGGTGGAAGAATTTTAAAAGAATTTATTCTTAATAAAAATGACTGCAAATGTGACTATGAATTTGTTTGTAAAACTGGAAAGTTTTTTTCTAAAAAAAATATAGTTTCAGAAATTATTATTAAATTTAAAATGATTAATCCTAAAAAAAAATATCATTTACCAATCATAATATCACCAAATGGTTATTCAACCTGGTGGTCAAAGTAGAAATATGAAAAATTCTGGCCTGAATATGTCTAGGCGAATAAGAAGAACGCCATTTACAAATAAAGTAGAAGAGTTCGGTGTCAGTGGCTTTACAGTTGTTAATCATATGCTTCTACCAAAAGCATTTCAAAAAACAGTTGAAGAAGATTATTGGCACTTAAAATCAAATGTTCAGATATGGGATGTATCTTGCCAAAGACAAGTTCAAATTGAAGGTCCTGATGCAGAAATGCTTGTGCAAAAAATGACACCAAGATTTATAAAAAATATGAAGATAGGAAAATGTTTATATGTACCTATCATTGATGAAAATGCAGGTATGTTAAATGATCCTGTACTTTTAAAAATCACTGAAAATAAATTTTGGCTATCTATTGCTGACTCAGATATTTTACTATGGGCAAAAGCATTGGCTGTTGCGTTAAATTTAAATGTCAAAATCGATGAGCCCAATGTTTACCCTTTAGCTATTCAAGGCCCTAAAGCTGAAGATTTAATGGTTTCGGTTTTTGGTAATAAAATAAGAGACATTAAATTTTTTAATTTTGATTTTTTTGAATTTAGAGGAACTAAACAATTAATTGCTAGAGCTGGATACAGCAAGCAAGGTGGATTTGAGATTTTTTTTAATGGTTATGAACTGGGTGGAGATTTATGGGATACAATTTGGAAAGCTGGAAAAAAATTTAATATTACCCCAGGATGTCCCAATTTAATTGAGAGGATTGAAGGTGGGTTAATGTCTTACGGAAATGATTTTACTAGAGAAAACAACCCCTTAGAATGTAATCTAGATAATTTTTGCTCTATAGAAAATACTCATGATTACATTGGAAAAAAAGCTTTAGATCAAATAAGAATTAATGGTGTGAAACAAAAAATAAGAGGAATTTTATTTGATGGAGGTCCTTGTCCTACTTGCTCAATACCATTTCCAATATATTCTAAAAACAAAACTCTAATTGGGCAAATCACTTCTGGAATCTACTCGCCAAAGTTTGAAAAAAATGTTGGATTATCTATGATTTTAAAAGATTACTGGAATATAGGTGAACAGGTAAAAGTTCTTACGCCAGATAACATAATGAGAAATGGAACTATTTCTGCTTTACCCTTTTCAAATTAATAATGTAGAATATGATAATTAATTATCATGTATAAATCTGTAATAGCTGAATATTCTAGGTCACCTTTTACTATGGCTCGAAAAGGCGAATTAATTGACATTAAACCTGTCAATTTATTAGCTGAGGTAATCAAAGATTTAATTAAAAAATCAAAAATTGAAACCAAAGATATTGAAGATGTGATTGTTGGATGTGCTTTTCAAGTTGGTGAACAATGTTTCAATATAGGAAAATTATCAACTTTTTTATCTGGACTAGACATTAAAACTTCAGGCATGACTGTAGATAGATGGTGTGGTTCATCAATGGAAGCTATCCATATTGCAGCAGGCAAAATTGCTATGGGTTCAGGAAAAGTTTTTATTTGTGGGGGTGTAGAAAGCATGACAAGAGTTACAACTGGATTTGATCCTATTCCTTATCCTTACAATGATAAACAAAACCCTAATGTCTATTTTTCTATGGGTTTAACTGCGGAAAATGTTGCAAAAAAATATTCAATTACAAGAAAAGAACAACAGGAATTTGCAATATCAAGTCATAAGAAAGCATTTAATGCTCAAACCGAAGGTAGATTTAATCAGGAAATTGTAAAAATAAATAATTGTGACAAGGATGGAAATATAAGACCTAATAGCAGTCATGAAGTTTTAGATGGACTTAAACTTGCTTTTGATCCTAATGGGACTGTTACAGCTGCCACATCGTCTCCATTAACAGACGGTGCTGCAGCCACATTAATTTGTGAAGAGCAATATGCAAAAGAAAAAAATTTAAATATTTTAGCAAGAGTAGTTACAACAGCTGTTGAAGGATGTGAGGCAGATCTAATGGGCTTGGGTCCAATTGGAGCAACTAAAAAAGCATTAACAAGAGCAGATTTGTCTATAAAAGATATAGATATATTTGAAATAAATGAGGCATTTTCCTCACAATCACTGGCTTGTATAAAAGATTTAGGAATTGATCAAAGTAAAGTTAATATTGATGGTGGAGCTTTAGCTTTAGGCCATCCATTAGGAGCAACTGGTGCAAGAATTACTGGAAAAGCTGCTCAATTATTAAAACGTGAAAATAAAAAGTTTGCAATCGCCACACAATGTATTGGACTAGGAATGGGTATTGCGACTATTCTAGAGTCACTAGAATAAATATTTATGGAACAAATACCTTTTGATAAAAGATCTGGTAAAATATGGTTCAATAACCAACTTGTTGAATGGCAAGATGCAAGGGTGCATATAATCAGTCATGGAATGCACTATGCTAGTTTGGTTTTTGAAGGTTTAAGAATTTATAATAAAAAAATTTTTAAGCTTGAAGAACATATTGAAAGACTTTTCAAATCTGCAGAAATATTAGACATGAAAATTCCTTATTCTAAAAATAAGATTTTATCTGCTACTAAGCAGCTAGTCTCAAAACAAAAAATACTAAATGGATACATAAGGCCTTTTGTTTGGAGAGGTAGTGAAATGATGGGAGTGTCTGCACAAAAAACAAAAATTAATGTAGCCATAGCTATTTGGGATTGGCCAGCATACTTTGATCCTGATTTAAAAAGAAACGGAATAAAACTTAATATTTCAAAATGGCAAAGACCACCTCAATTTTCAGCACCATGGGAAAGTAAAGCAGCAGGTCTTTATATGATTTGTACTTTATCCAAACATCAGGCAGAGAAAGAGGGTTATACGGACTCTTTAATGTTAGATCATCAAGGAAATGTTGCTGAGGCGACAAGTGCAAATATATTTTTTAAAGATAAAAAAAATGAATTACACACACCTATTCCAGATTCATTTTTAAATGGGATAACTAGAAAAACAGTCTTAGAAATAGCAAAATCAAAAAAAATCAAAGTTCATGAAAGGAAAATTTCCCCAAATGAATTAAAAAATTTTCATGGTTGTTTCATAACCGGTACTGCAGCAGAGATTACACCTGTTGGAAATATACTTAAAAATAAATACAAAGTTTGTGATTTAATTCTTGATCTTTCTAAAACGTATGAGAAGATAGTGGGAAAGTAATATTTTCCAAATTATGTACAGACCGTTACCAGATGGATTAACAATAAAAGAGTCAAATGTTCAAGGTCTTGGACTATTTGCAACTAAAGATTTTGATGCTGATATAGTTTTGGGTATTGTACATATTCAAAACAAAAATTTTCCACATGGGTACATAAGAACTGCACTGGGAGCTTTTTATAATCATTCAGAAGATCCAAATTGCGTCAATGTAAAAGGTTTTTGGCATCAACTTCCTGTATGCTATTTAAAAACTATCAGAACTATAAAAGCAGGCGAAGAACTAACTGCAAAATATACACTTTACAAAGATTTTAAAGAATAAAATATTTTTAAAATTAAATTAATAATAAATTTAAAGTTGATAATAATTTAAAAATAAATAAAAATATTAAAACAATGTCTGACATGTATAAAAATACCAACTGTTTTCACCTTGCAATCCCTTGCGGAGACTTAGAAAAAGCTAAAAAGTTTTATTCTGAAGTTTTAGGTTGTAGGTTAGATAATTCAGCACAAGAGTGGGCAGATGTTGATTTTTGGGGAAATGAATTAACATTACATGCTAGTAAACATAAATTAGACAGCGAAAGACATGACGTTGATATGGGAAATGTCTCAGTACCACATTTTGGAGTTCATTTATCAAGAGCAGATTTTGATAATTTAAAAAAAAGATTAAATGAAAAAGGTGCAAAATATTATGATGAGCCTTATTTAAGATTTAAGGGTACCAAATATGAGCAAGAAACTTTTTTTATTAAAGATCCTAATGAGAACATATTAGAAATTAAAACCTTAACTTCTAATTCTAATTAAATAACTAGTTTATCTATTTATTCCTCGAAGTCTCTCAGATCTTCTTCTTAAAAGCTCAGCACTTACAAGAATTAATGTAGACATGATGATCAAACAAGTTGCAACTGCCAGAATAGTTGGACTTAATTGTTCTCTTAATCCAACCCACATTTGAATTGGTATGGTTGTATTTTCTAATCCAGCTAAAAATAATACAACTATGATTTCATCAAATGATGTAACAAAGGCAAATAAAGCTCCAGAGATAACTCCCGGCATAATTAATGGTAATGTTACTTTCATAAAAGTATTAAGTGGATTGCTTCCTAAACTTGCGGCAGCTCTTGTAACACTGTGATCAAATCCAGTAAGTGTAGCCGTTACAGTAATAACGACAAAAGGAGTTCCTAAAATTATGTGAGCTAATATAATTCCAGTATGGGTTGCAGCTAAACCAACTTTAGCCATAAAGAAAAATATTGCTGTACCAGAAATAATCAATGGCACAATCATCGGTGAAATTAATAAAGCCATAAAAGCTGCTTTATACGGCATGTGTCTACTGCTCAATCCCAATGCAGCAACAGTACCAAGGACAGTGGATCCTATAGTTGCAAAAAAAGCAATTATAAAACTATTTTTAGTTGCAAGACCCCATGGATTTTTTGTTCCATAGAACATATCTTCGTACCATCTTAAAGAAAAACCCTCTGGATCAAGAGCAAGCATCTTTGAAGAAAAGTGTATGTATTGTTCGGCATTAAAAGACAAGGGTATAATTACAAATAGTGGTGCCATTAAATAGAAAAATACCAATCCACAAAAAATCAAATAAAAGTAGTGCCAAATTCTATAGTTGAGAGGTGTATAACTTGGTAATGACATAATTTTTTTATCCTAATTTTATATTATCTATTCCAACAAGTTTGTTATAAATCCAATAAATTACTAAAACTCCAACTAAAAGCATTGTTCCAAGTGCTGAAGCAAAAGCCCAATCTAATGAACTTTTCATATGATAAGCAATTGTATTACTAATTAAAGAACCACTAGCACCTCCAACTAGTGCTGGCGTAATATAATATCCTATGGCAAGAATAAAAACTAATAAGCACCCTGCACCAATTCCAGGAATTGTTAATGGAAAATAAATTTTATAAAAAGAAATTAATGGAGTTCCTCCTAAAGATTTTCCTGCTCTAATTAAACTTGGAGAAATAGTTTTCATAACACTATAAAGAGGCAAAACCATAAATGGTAAAAGAATTTGTGTCATTGCAACAAATGTACCAATAACATTATACATTAACTCTGGTCTATTATCATCAGAGGCTAACCCTAACCAAACTATAAAATCATTAACAGGACCTTGCTGTTGTAGCAAAACCATCCAACTAGAAGTTCTTACTAATAACGAAGTCCAAAAAGGTAATAATACACATATCATCAGCAAATTACTGTATTTCATTGGTAATGTCGCAAGTAAATGTGAGATTGGATAAGCGAGAATAAAACAAAAAACTGTCACCCAAAAAGCAACTTTTAATGTTCTCATCCATAAAATTTTATGAATTCGTCGATCTTCTTCCACTTGCACAATTTTTCCATGATTATCTAAATCTAAGTCAAGACCTTTTAAATATTTTGCATAAGAAAAATTAGGCGCGGTATTTTTAATTGCTACCCAGTATTCAGGATCTTTCCATATTTTGTGCGCCTTCATGAACTGCTCTTTATAATTTCCTTGTTCAAAATCTATAATTTTTCTATTAGTACTTTTTAATCCACTACTAAAACCTGATTTTTCATAATTTAATCTTTGAAATAATTTTCCTGCTTCTTTATTTACTGCTAAAGGATGAAAATCTTTATAAAAAGCCTCATAAACCTCTTCATCAGGTAAACTATCACCATCCCATTTTTCAAGAGCTTTAAAAGTATTTGGCAAAGTTTGAGTAATCATTCGATCATCAATACTTCTAAACAACATATCTCCAATTGGAAAAACAAAAGTGATTAATAAAAATATGAATAATGGAGCAACAAGAAGTGTTGCTCGTATTTTATTTTTTCTTTCAGCTTTTTTAAGACTTTGCTCTAGAGGAATTCCATCAGAAGAAAGTATTTGTTCTTGGCTCATAATATTTTCTATTTTCTAAAAATAAAAAGGGCGGTTAAAAAATCAACCGCCCTAATATTATAATAAAAATTTAAACTATAAAACTAAATTATAGTCCAGCTTTCATTGCTTCCCATTTTTCTGAAATCTCAGTATCATTATCTGCCCAGAATACTGCATCCATCAAAATGTAAGATTTAGTGTTGTCTGGTGCCGTTGGCATTTGTGGTACCATATTTGTTTTACCATCTTTATACCAAGGCTCTCCAGCTTTCATAATATCGATTGAAGAGTTTCTCCAAGGAGCATATGCAATATATTTAGCACTTCCAGCTAACATCTCAGGGCTAGTCATTTCTCTTAGCACTTTCATTGCATTTCCATTAGAGTAGTTTGGTCCATCTTTTACCAATGCAAAATATTCATAGTCAAGAATTTGTCCATCCCATACTTGTGCGATAGGCGAACCTTCACCAACTTCTGCATTAAAAAATCTACCATTCCAACCTGTTGCCATTACTACTTCACCATTAGCTAATAGTTCTGGTGGTTGAGCTCCAGCATTCCAGAATACACATCCACCGTTTGGATCTGTACATAGTGCTTTGATCTTATCAAAAGCTCTTTGTAATCCTTTTTCAGTTTGAAGCGCTTCATATATGTTAGCTCCACCTTTGCCTGGTTTCATTCCATCAGCTGCTAAAGCAATTTCTAAATTACCCATCGCACCTTTGTAGATTGATCTTTTCCCAGGAAATTTCTTTGTATCAAAGAAATCTTTGATCGTTTTTGGAGCAGTTTTTAGATTGTTTGTATTGTATGCATAATTCCATGAATAAAGAATATTTCCAACTGCACATTTCGAAGGCATGCTAGTGAAGAAATCTTTACTTGCTGGTGTTCCATCTGGAGCAGGAGCGAAATCTTTGTCAAAATCGAATTCATGAAAGATTCCTTCATCACATCCTACGATGGTATCCATTGCAAATACATCAATGATGTCCCATGTAATTTTTCCGGCTTCTTTTTGAGCTTTAATCTCTGATAATCCACCAGTGTAGTCTACCCAATTTACAGGTATCCCAAGTTTAGCCGCTGTCGGATCACCATACCCTAATTTTTGCGATTCTGTGTAAGCTCCACCCCAAGACACTACAGTTACTGCAAATGCTGAAGTAGTTACAGAAAGTACAAAAGAAAGAGCAAGTAATAACTTACTTATTTTTTTCATTTTTCCTCCGTTTAAACGTTTTTTTTATAAAAACCAACTACAACAAGATTCTTGATTGAAGTCAACTGGTCATTTTATTCGTTAAATTTTAATATTAATTTGATCTTAATACTATTCTAAAGAATCTAAGGCTCTACAATCAATACTGTTCCAACCAATATTAATTTCTTTTCCCACTTTAATATCTATTCTACTTGAACTATTTGGAATTTTTAAAATAAAATCTCTATTTCCAAGTAAATTTACCCTTAATCTAGTGTGATCACCATGATAAATTACTTCTTCAATCTTTCCTTTGTGATTATTATCCATTTTTGTTTGAGGATCAATTATTGCTCTCTCCGGTCTAAGTGATACTGTAGTTTTTTCTCCTGCGGATTTTGCAACAATTGGGTTAGCTAAAATTTCTTGTCCTGATACTAATTTAACTTTACATTTACCACCTGAACTATCAACTATTTGTCCATTAAATGTATTATTTTCTCCTATAAATTTTGCAACAAAAGAATTTACTGGCTCCTCATATAATTTATCTGGCGATGAAAGTTGTTGAACTTTGCCATCATTGAATACAGCTATTCTATTTGACATAGTTAAAGCTTCACCTTGATCATGGGTAACATAGACAACTGTCACACCAATACTTTCATGAATATGTTTAATTTCATATTGCATACTCTCTCTTAAATTTTTATCCAATGCTCCTAGTGGTTCATCCATCAATACAAGTTTTGGTTCAAACACTAATGAACGTGCAACAGCTACTCTTTGTTGTTGACCACCTGATAATTGCATTGGCATTCTTGCTTCAAACCCTTGAAGAGATACCATTGATAAAGCTTTATCAATTTTTTTATCAGCCTCATCTTTTGGAATTTTTCTAACTCTCAATGGAAATGCTAAGATTTTCATACACTGTCATATGTGGAAATAATGCATAATTCTGAAATACCATTCCAATTCCTCTCTTATGAGGTGGAATATTTGATATAACACTATTGTCTAAATATATTTGTCCATTTGTTGGAGTTTCAAATCCAGCCAACATCATTAAACATGTAGTTTTTCCAGAACCAGAGGGTCCCAACATTGTAACGAACTCGCCTTCTGCTATATCTAGGTTTAATCCTTTAACAACTAATAATTTGCCGTCGTAACTTTTATCAACATTTTCGAATCTTACAAAATGATCATTTTTTGACATTTTAGTTTAAAACATTTGTTTAGTTGATAATCAAGTTAATTTTTAATGTGCAGATCTTTGCTCAAATTACAAAATAATTCACTACCAGTTTCAGTTACTCTTATAGCTTCGGATGCTTCAACACCCCAACCACCAAATTGCATTACTGCAATCATATGAAAGGTTACGTTCGGCTGTAAAACAGTCATGTCGCCTTTAGATATATTTAAAGTATGCTCACCCCAATCCGGTGGATAACCAATTCCAATTGAATAGCCAGTTCTTGAGGTTTTTTCTATTCCATATTTATCTAAGAACTTTCCAAAAAGCTTGGGCAACATCATTTGCAGTATTACCAGCTTTTACAGCATCCACACCTGCCATCAGTGCTTCATTAGTTTTTTTCATTGTATCAATTTTAAGTTGATCAGGTTTACCTAATAAAACAGTTCTTGCCATTGGACAGTGATATCTTTTGTGAGAACCGGATATTTCTATAATAGTAGCTTCGCCTTCAACAAATTTAGCATCAGTCCAAGTTAAATGAGAAGCAGATGTTCCTTCACCAGTAGGCAACAATGGTACGATAGCAGAATATTCTCCACCAAATTCTGAAGTTCCCTTGGTCAATGCAGATTGAATTTCTGCAATGGCATCACACTGTCTGACACCTGGATTAATAACTTCAAAGGCTTTTTTCATTGCTGCTTGAGTGATCTTTGCAGCAGCTTTCATATAATTAATTTCAGCATCAGATTTTACAACTCTTACCCAATTTACTAATCTTTCACAGTCAACAATTTTTGCGTTAGGTAAACCATTTTTAATTTTTTCATAACAGTAAGCAGTAAAGTAATGGGTATCCATCTCCACTCCAATTGTAAGCTTTGTCCCATTTTCTTTCTTTAATCAAGATCAACTAAAGCATCATAAGGATGTAATGGCCAAGTATGGATATACTTTTCATCGTAAACAATAATGTTTTCATCTTTTAAATAAGTTTTTATATAAGCACCTCCAGCATCTTGTGCTCTGACAAAACAAATAGGTTCATCTAGCATCAACATGAACAACTACACATTGGGCATAATAAAATGACCAAGCATCATAACCAGTAAGATAATTCATATTTGAAGTATCTTGAGAAATTAATAAATCAATACCTTTTGCTTGCATTGATTTTTTTACTTTATTTAATCTTTGTTGATATTCTTCTCTAGTAAATAACATATTTAATTCTCTAAAAATAATTTTCCGTATCCATCTATTTTATTTTTTTTTCCTAGTGTTCTTAAAGTATCCCAAATCAAAACTTGATTGCTCGATAAAACAATCTTATTTAATTTATCTTCAAGTCTTTTAATAATATTCAAAGCTGGTAAGATTTGTACATGAAATAAAAAGTGCTTCAGCTTCATCCAAATCCATATTTAACATCGTTTCATAAAGATATTCGGGATCTACTTTTGCTATATCAACGTATCAGTATCAATATCAAAGTATGCATTAGAAGTTATCGTAAATCCTTCTTTAATAAAATATTTAACAACATCTTCATTTAAATTTTTACTATAAGGAGTGAATAAAGATAATTTAGTAATGTTGTTTTTTTTTAAAGCATTGATTGCTGCTGTGCTTGGAGTGGTTACCATCGCCTCTGGTTTAGCTTTATTAATTTTTTCTTTAATTGAATGATATCCTGCTGCAATAGTTCCTGAAGTACATCCATAAACAACACAATCTAATTTTTCATTAGGTAAAATATCCTCTGCAACATTAGTAGTATCCTCTGACATTTTGATTAAATTCTCAGTAGTAAGAGGATGATAGCAATGAATTCGATTAACAAATAAATCTATATTTAAATCTTTAATAATGCTTAAAAAGTCTTTCTCAATCATAAAATCTGTAGCTAACGCAATCAAACCTACTTTTTGATTACTAGAGTTGTTTAGCTTTGGTTCTATTTTTACTGAGTGCATTTTTAATAATTAAATATATCATATCTACTTTAATTATACTTTTCATTAAATTTAAGAACAGGATTATTAAAATTCATATTAAAGGAGAAAAAATGAAGATAGGTTTTATTGGTTTGGGAAATGTAGGAGGCAAATTAGCATCTAGTTTATTAAGAAATAAATTTGATTTAACAGTCAGAGATTTAAATCAAGATATAATAAAAGAATTTTCAAATAAAGGGGCAAACATTGCCAATTCACCTAAAGAATTAGCTGAACAAGTTGATTTGATTATTACCTGCTTACCCTCTCCCCAAATCTGTGCTGAGGTTATGGAGGGTGAGGATGGAATTATTAATGGTCTTTCAGAAAATAAAATTTGGTTAGAGATGAGTACCACTGATGAGTCTGAAATAAAAAGACTTGGTAAAAAAGTTTCTGAAAAAAAAGCAATTCCACTAGATGGTCCTGTAAGTGGTGGTTGCCATAGAGCAGCAACTGGTAATATTGCTATTTTTGTAGGTGGCGATAGACAAGCTTTTGAAAAAATTCTGCCTGCGTTAACAGTAATGGGTAGAAAAATTTTGCATACTGGTGAACTTGCCAGCGCCACAGTATTAAAAGTGATTACTAATTATTTAGCCTCAACACATTTAGTTGCTTTGGGTGAAGCATGGACAGTTGCAAAAAAATCTAATCTAGATCTTGCAAAAGTTTATAAAGGCATAGCGGTATCTTCTGGTAATTCATTTGTTCATGAAACAGAAAGTCAGGTTATTCTAAATGGTTCCTATAATATAAATTTTACTATGGATTTAGTGGTTAAGGACACAAGTTTATTTGACAACCTAGCTCAAAAATTAAATGCCCCATTAGAAATATCTCCACTGGTTGTGAAAATTTTTAAAGATGGTCAAAAAAAATATGGTTCTCGTGCATGGTCATCCATGATTGTAAAAAGAATGGAAGATTTAAATAATATTGAATTTAGAGCTGATGGTTTTCCAGAAGAACTCACTGATAATGAACCTGAAGAAAAAGGTTATGAGATTTAATTAATGTGTTATTAATATCTCATGTTAGATAAAAGAAACTTTTATATTAACGGTAAGTGGGTAAAACCATTTAAATCAAATGATCTTGAGGTAATCAATCCGTCTGATGAAGATCCTTTTGCAATAATTTCTAATGGCACAAAAGAAGATTTAGATTTTGCAGTACAAAGTGCAAAGAAAGCATTTGTAACTTGGAAAGAAAGTTCAAAAGATGATCGTATTCAACTTCTAGAAAAACTTTTAACTATTTACAAAAAACGCTTTAATGAAATGGCTGAAACTATATCGATGGAAATGGGATGCCCCATTGACTGGTCATTATCAGTACAAACTGCTTCTGGGCAAGCACACCTGGAAGATTTTATTTTAAGACTTAAAGAATTTAAGTTTGAAGAGGCATTTAATCCTCAATCTAACAATCATATAGTTCACGAACCAATTGGTGTTTGTGGATTAATTACTCCTTGGAATTGGCCAATAAATCAAATCGCTTTAAAAGTAATTCCTGCTCTAGCTACAGGCTGTACCATGGTTTTAAAACCTTCGGAAATTGCACCTATCTCTGCAATGTTATTCGCTGAAATGATAGATGAAGCAGGCTTTCCTGCTGGTATATTTAATTTAGTGAATGGAGATGGATCTGGAGTTGGTAATCATATGTCAGCTCATCCAGATATTGATATGATTTCTTTTACTGGTTCCACAAGAGCTGGAAGATTGATTTCTAAAAATGCTGCAGAGACCATTAAAAGAGTGTGTCTAGAACTTGGAGGTAAAGGTGGAAATATAGTTTTTGCAGACTCCTACCCTAATGCCGTTAGAGATGGAATTAAAAATGTAATGAGTAACTCTGGACAATCATGTGATGCTCCAACCAGAATGTTAGTTGAAAAATCCATTTATGATAGAGCAGTTAAAGAAGCAATTGATGAGGCAAACAAAATCAAAGTAGATTCAGCTCTAAAAAAAGGAGATCATATTGGTCCAGTAGTATCTAAAATTCAATACGATAAAATTATTAATCTAATTCAGAGTGGTATAGATGAAGGTGCAACTCTTGCTGCTGGTGGTCCTGAATTACCCAATGGATTAAATAAAGGTTATTTTATTAAACCAACAATATTTATTGATGTTAAAAATGAAATGAGAATTGCTAAAGAGGAAATATTTGGTCCAGTATTATCGATCATCCCTTTTGAAAATGAAGATGAGGCAGTTGATATTGTAAATGCTACGGAATATGGTTTAGGAAATTATTTACAAACAGAAGATAAAGAAAAAGCACATCGAGTTTCTAAAAAACTAAGATCAGGATGTGTTTATATTAATGGTAATACACCAGATGCTGGAACCCCGTTTGGAGGTTATAAACAATCTGGTAACGGTCGTGAAGGTGGGGTGTGGGGTCTTCATGAATATCTTGAGGTTAAAACGATTGCTGGCTGGAAATAGTTTTTTGAATGCATTTAATTCATAGAGGATTAGTAAATAAAAAATTAAAAGAAAATTTATTAATTTCTTTTCAGAAATCATTTAACAGAGGCTTTGGCATAGAAACTGATATTCACGCGACTAAAGACCGGGAGTTTGTGTGTTTTCATGATTTTACTTTAAAAAGAACATTTAATATCTCTAAAAGTGTTAAAAATCTAAATTATCAAAAGCTAAAAGAGATAAGCAAAAATAAAAAAGCTGAAATTCCATTACTTAAAGATTTATTAAAATTATCAAAAAATAAATTTTTTCTATTTATTGAAATTAAACCTTTATTTTCAAAGGCTTTATTAAAGAAGCTTTTAAATGAAACAAAAAATTATTCAAAATGTGTGTTTATTTCTTTTAAGCATAAAAATATTTTAGATATTTTAAAAATTAAAAAAAACACCAAAGTAGGTTTATCATTTGGAACGAATACCAGTGTAAAAAATATTGTAAAACAAGCAAAAAACAAAGCTATTGATTGTTTGATTTTAGATAAATCCTTTTTAGAAAATCAAAAAATTAACAATCTAAAGAAAGAAAAATATTTTTATACAATCAAATCTAAAAAAGAGTTTTCAAAATATCAAAATAATAATTTAATTTTTGAAAATTTATAAAGTTATTGTTTCAAATAATTTAATCGCCCTAAAACTTCATCTCGATCAATGTAATAACCTTGTAAATGTCGATGTCCAGAATTTGGATTAAATGCAGTTCTACCATGCAGCAACCTTCTATTATTAAATGAGAAAATATCTCCTGGTTGCATTCTAAAATCAATTTGGAATTTTTTATCGTGTAATAAATTTCCAAATCTATGATGGGCTCTATAAACTTTGTCCATTATATCAGGATGACAATCTAAAGCATCCATAGTAGCCACACTAAATCTGATATCGTTAAAATCTCCATCTTTAGTTAAAGAGATTGCTGGTGCATGAAAACCTCTAATCGATTGTTGAGTGTAATCTTTATCTCTAAATTTTAAAGGGACATTAACCAGTATATCGAAAATTTCTTTTTCGTTTTTTTTTAAATAATCTGCTACAGCAAAACCATCTACTGCTGAAGAATCTCCTCCATCTGCAGAATTTATTAAGCAATGCAAGAATTGAAAACCTGGTGGCGTTTCAAACCACGGAAGATCCATGTGATTTCGTAGTGCGTGAGATGTATAAGCTGAATTATTGGGTTTTGGAATATTGATAACTTCAAAAGGAGTTTTAAAAAAAGTTTCTCTTGTGTGACTAATTCTATTCAAAACATTAAAACCAGAATTTTTTTCGATTGGCGCATTTTTAACGATAGCTATTCCTTTATGATGTAATAATTCTAACCACTCAATTAATCCCTCATCAGAATTTAAAATTTTATCATACTCAATAAAGACACTTTCTAAATTTTGTTCTAAAGAACTATCCCACAATTGATAAGGAGAAATATATTTTTGTTTATTTTTTAATGTATAACAATTTTCTCGTAACCATTTAGGATCATAATAACTAATATGGTTGCCTTCATTCCATTTCACTTCAAGTTTGCCATCCTCAGTTAATTTGAAATCTTCAGCTTCTAAATTTTCTGACACCTCAAGAATGTTAAACATTCTGTGGTTCGAATCTTTGTCGTGAGCAGATGGACAGTTGTCTCTTAGCCAGAAATAATTAAATAAACTCTCTTCTCCATCACTCCATTGAACGATCAAATTTTTTCTATCTTTTTGAATCTTTGAAATATTCTGCATAATTAAATGATTATTTACTTTTGAACATAATTCAATTCAATTTATAGTTGTGCTTAATTATGTCCCTTGAGTTTCGTTTATATAAAGTGTTACTATAAATTAATAAACTTAACTTTAAGGAGATAATTATCATGAAGTTTTTAAGAAAATTAGTTCTCTCTGCCTTCTTTATATCTACTTTATCATTAGTCGGAACTAGTGCTAATGCAGCATGTAAAGCTAGACTTGGAGATTTCGACTGGTCAAGTGCTAACATTCATACGGCCATTTCAAGTTTTATTTTAGAAAATGGATATGGATGTGAGGTTTCAGTTACTAAAGGAAGTACTACTCCTATCATGGCCGCTCATTATGATAAGCAATTAGATGTAATTACTGAAGTTTGGTATGACAACATTGTTGGTAATTATGAGCCACATGAAAAAGCTGGAACAATTATGAATATTGGTGTTAACACACCTGACTCACAACAAGCTTTCTATGTAGATAGAGCTACAGCTGAGAAATACAATTTAAAATCTGTAGAAGATATGAAAGATCCAAAAATAGCTGCGCTATTTAAAGATCCAGAAGATCCTTCTAAAGGTAGAATGACAAGCTGTATTTCAGGTTGGACTTGCTACACTGTAAACTACGTTAAACAAGTAGAGTACGGTTTAGATAAATACTACACAAACTTTGATCCAGGTTCTGGTGGAGCATTGGATGCTGCAATTGCAGGAGCTTTTGCTAAAAAGCAACCAATCTTTACTTATTACTGGGCACCAACTGGTTTAATGGGAAAAGTTGATCTAGTAAGATTAAAAGAACCAGCTTATGACGCAAAATGTTGGGCAGATATGTCTGCAGTAGTTGAAGCAATCAAAGCAAATGGTAAAGATGCATATAAAAAATCTTGTGCTTCTGAATACCAAGATATGGCTTTAACTAAATCAGTTTTAACAGAATGGGCTAAGGCACATCCTGCAGAAACTGAGTTCTTGAAAAAATACACAATCCCTACAGCAACAGTTAACAAAATGTTAGCCTTCTACGAAGACGAGTCAGATGGAGACATGTTATTAACTGCTAAAGAGTTTTTAAAAACTGAAACAATGTGGAAAGATTGGGTACCAGCAGACGTTGCTAAAAAAGTTGAGGCAGCTCTTTAATACTTAATTAAATTCTGAAAGAGCCCTTAGGGGCTCTTTCATTCTAAATAAAAAACTTAATGAAAGAATTCTTTAAAAGTAAAAAAAATATATTTAACTTTGTGATGCTAGTCTTTTTTGGCTGGCTACTTTTTATTAGCTACGTATCCTCAAAAAGAAAACCAGACAATGTTGGGGAATTATTAAAATTTGATTGGCTACAAGAATGGCCAAAATGGTTAGATTTACCTTTAATGGCATGGATTAATGATGCATTTAAAAAATTAAATGAAAGTTATGGTTGGATATTTGAAGCTATAAATAATTTTTTATTAGCAATGCTAGTTGCTTTAAAAAATTTTTTAATTCTAGCTCCTTGGCCTTTAGTGATTTTAGGAGTTGTAGTTATAGCCTATTTTGCAAGCGGTAGAAAAATAGGAACTACAGTTTTTGTTGGTTTTTGTACTTTTTTTATTGGATTTTTACATCCAATTTTTTGGCAAAAAGCCATTGAAACGACTGCAATAATGTTAATTAGTATTTTTCTTTGTACCCTTGTAGGTATTCCAATTGGAATATTGATGGCCCGAAGTACTAGAATAAGAGATAAATTACTTCCTGTTTTAGACCTTATGCAAACAATTCCTGCATTCGTTTATTTGATTCCAGGAATCATGCTATTTGGTTTGGGAGCTGTTCCAGCTATTATCGCTACTTTTATCTATGCAGTTCCGCCTTTGGTACGGTTAACAGACTTGGGTATCAGATTGGTAGATAAAGAAGTAATCGAAGCAGCTGATGCATTTGGTGCAAGTAGAAAACAAAAACTTTTTGGGGTTCAGCTACCTTTAGCCTTACCAAACATTATGCAAGGAATAAACCAATGTACTATGATGGCCTTATCGATGGTAGTAATTGCCTCAATGATAGGTACCAGAGGATTAGGTGATGAGGTATTACTAGGTTTGCAACAATTAAACGTAGGAAAAGCTGCAGAAGCAGGTATTGCTATAGTATTACTTGCAATTGTTTTAGATAGAATTACTCAATCTTATGGAGAAACACTTCAAGCAAGATCCACTCCACAAAATAAAAAGAATTAAAAATAATGGCTAAGATTGAAATTAAAAATATCTATAAAATTTTTGGAAGAAAACCAGATAAGATTTTACCTATGGTTAAAGGTGGAGCTACTAAAGAAGAAGTTCTTGAAAAAACAGGACATACAGTAGGACTAGACAATGTTTCTCTTAAAATTGAAGAAGGAGAAACTTTTGTTTGTATGGGCTTATCTGGATCAGGTAAATCCACTTTAATTAGACACCTTAATCGATTAATTGATCCAACAGATGGAGAAGTTTTGGTTGATGGGCAAAGTGTCATGAATTTAAATCCAGAACAATTAATAGACTTTAGAAGATATAAAATGAGTATGGTCTTTCAAAGATTTGGTTTATTTCCTCATAAAACAGTTTTAGAAAATGTAGGATATGGTCTTGAAATGCAAGGCAAACCCGATGGAGAAAAAAATAAAACAGCAATGGAAAAAATTGAGGCTGTTGGATTAAATGGATTTGAGCACCAGTTTCCAAATCAATTATCTGGAGGAATGCAACAGCGTGTAGGCCTTGCCAGAGCTTTGGCAACTGATAGTGATATTATGCTAATGGATGAAGCATTTAGTGCACTCGATCCTTTAATTAGAAGTGATATGCAAAAACAATTAATGGACCTGCAATCACAACTTAAAAAAACAATAGTATTTATTACGCACGATTTAGATGAATCTTTAAGACTAGGTGATCATATTGGAATATTAAATGCTGGTAAATTAGTTCAAGTAGGCTCGCCTGTAGATATTGTTATGAATCCAGCAGATGCTTATGTCGAAGCATTTGTAAAAGATGTGAATAGAGCAAAAGTCATTAAAGCTAAGATAATAATGCGCCCAGCTAATCAATCTGATGATGTCAATAAAACTGACTTAGTTAGAGTTCAGGAAGATCAATTTATTGAAGAATTCTTACCTAAAATTGTATGCTGTAATTCAAACTGTGAAGTTGTTGATAAACAAGGCAATGTTAGTGGTTATATCACTAATAAAGAGTTGCAGTCCTCTCTAGTAAAATCTTAAATAAACCCTAAAAATTATTTAATTCTTACTTTGAATTATAGTTTTATTTTTATTTGGAAATGCTAATATTTTCATATGAATCTTAACCTTGTTACACACCACCATAGATTAGCAAGAGTTGGCTTAGGCTATAAAATTTCAAAAAAGCTTTGTAATTTTTTATCTAAAAAAATTAATTGTCAAAATCATATAATGAATGGCCTGCACTATTAAGAAGATGTGATCGATTAGATCCATCGTACAAGGAATAATTTGACAAATATTAAATCTTTAACTGACATTACGAATAATGGTCTTTGTATAGGCTGTGGTCTTTGCCAAAGTATTCTTGGTAAAGAAAAAATTTCTATCGAGATGACTGATAAAGGAAGATTAGAACCAAAAGAAATTAATCCAATATCTGGGGATGATTTAGAAAGAGTTAAAAAAATTTGTCCAGGAGTAATTGTAGAGGGCTTACCTAAAAAAGATATAAGTAATGACTCAAAATTTGATACATTATGGGGATATTACAATTCTTTATTTTATGCATGGTCTACTGATGAGCAAATAAGATTTCAAAGTTCTACAGGTGGTCTATTAAATGGGTTGTCTTTATTTCTGCTAGAGAGCAAAAAAGTTGATTTTATCTTGCATACAGCAGGTGATCCTGAAAAGCCAATGAGAAGTATCCCTAGATTTAGTTATACAAAACAAGAATTATTAAGTTGTGAAAGTCGATCTAGATATGGTCCAGCCTCACCTCTTAGTAAATTTAATGAAGCCTTAGATACTATGAAAAATTTTGCATTTGTTGGAAAACCTTGTGATATTTCAGCAATTAGACAACTTTCAAAAACCGATGAAAGAGTTAATAAACAATGTAAATTTTTACTCACTTTAGTTTGTGGAGGATCTACAGAATTTACAAAATCTCAAGATTTCATAAAAAGTTTTAATGTGAAGGAAGAGGAATTGGAGATTTTCAGATACAGAGGATTTGGCAATCCTGGAAAAATGTACATCAAAACTAAAGATGGAAGAGAACACGACCGAGAATATAATTCTTTTTGGGGAGAAGAAAGCACATGGCGTGTTCATTTTAGATGCAAAATTTGCCCGGATGCAATTGGCGAAAGTGCAGATATAGCTGCCCTGGATACTTGGCGAGGTGGATCCCCAAAAAAAGAGGACGAAGGGTTTAATGCAGCAATTGTCAGAACTCAAAAAGGGAGCGACTTATTAAAAGAAGCAATTAAAGCTGGTTATATTCAAAAAGGTAGTAACTTAACAATTGCTGATATTAATGATTTTCAGCCACATCAAGTAAGTAAGAAAAAAGCTGTTCATGCAAGACATTTAGGAATGAAAAAAAATAATTTGCCAACAATTACAACTAATGATTTAAGAATTGAAGAGCTGTATAATAAAAATAATAAAGATTTTAATTTAAAAGAAGAACAGGGATTAAGTAGTAGAATAGATAAAATTTAAATAATTAAATGTTCAAAATTCTAAATAATAAAAAAATAGTAATTTCAGCTGGAGCATCTGGCATTGGATGGGCTACAGCAAAAGTTTGCCTTGCTAAAGGAGCTACTGTTTTTATATGTGATATTGAAAAAAAATATTTAGCTAAAGCAAAAAAACATCCTCTCAATAATAAAAAATTATTTGTTTATGAGTGTGATGCAGCAAATGAACATGCTGTTAAAGAATTATTTAATAATATTTCAAAAAAAACTAAAAAATTAGATTGCTTGATAAATAATGTTGGTATTGCTGGTCCAACAGGAACTATTGAAAATTTAAAATCTGAAGATTGGGAAAAAACTTTAAAAGTAAATGTAATTAGTCATTTTTATTTTACAAAATTAGCTATCCCTATGATTAAAAAAAATAAAGGTGGCTCAATTATAAATTTATCCTCTGGGGCTGGAATCATGGGTTTTCCACTTCGTTCTCCTTATGCTGCAAGCAAATGGGCTATTGTTGGAGTTACCAAAACATTAGCAATGGAACTTGGTAAATTTAAAATTAGAGTGAATGCCATATGCCCAGGCACTATAAAAGGTGATCGAATGGTTCGTGTGGTAAGAGATAAATCAAAATTTTTAAAAGTATCTAAAAAACAAATAGAAAAAGAATTTATTTCTATGGCTTCAATGAATTGCTGGATCTATGAAGAGGATATTGGACAAACTTGTAGTTTTTTAATCTCTGATGAAGCTGCTAGAATTTCTGGTCAAGTAATTGGCGTTGATGGTAACGCAATTAGATTAGATTAAATTTATTTTGAAGATCTTTGAAATTTAGGAAGACCATCAGTTATTTTATAAAAATCTGATTTTGTTTTAACAAATATATTTCTAATTGTTTTAAGCTTTGTTGGTTTATCAAACATTCCTGCTGCTATAGATATTGTATCTGAATTTTCAAATTTAAAGAAAATACTGGCTCCACATTTATTACAAAATCCTCTTTTTGCTTTTTTAGACGATTTAAACCATCTTAATGTTTTTTTGCTTAAAAACTTAAGCTTCTTTATCTTTAACATTTGAGTAAGCACCATAAATTCCATGGGTTTTTCGACACTGAATACAATGACAATTCGAGACATCTCGATGTTCACCACTCGTTTTAAATTTTACACCTTTACACAGGCAACTAGCGCTAAGTGTTAACTTTTTCATCTCAGTGTCTTATTTTATTTTCGTATTTTTTTCTTAATTTTTGAAGCTCAACTAAGTATTCGTCTCTAATATTAGCTATTTGAGATATGGATTTACCTTTTGATTGCTTTTTAGTGCCCTCTACCAATTTATTTATGAGCGACTTTGATAAATTTGGTGCTTTTAATTTAGTCCACGGCAATTTTAATGCTGGGCCAAATTGTTCTAACATATGCCTCATTCCAGATTTGCCTCCAGCTAAATGAAAAGTTAAAAAAGTACCCATCAAAGACCATCTTAATCCAGGGCCATCCTCTATTACTCTATCCAAATCTTCAGTTGTTGCATGGCCTTCATTAATAATGTGCAAACCCTCTCTCCACAAAGCTTCTTGTAATCGGTCACATAAATAACCTGGTAATTCATGTTTAACCATCACCGGATTCATTGAAATTGATTTATAAAATTTATTGGCTTCTAATAAATATTTTTTAGAAGTTTTTTTACCTGGAACAATTTCAACACATGGTAATAAATATACAGGATTAAATGGATGTCCTATTAGAGCTCTTTCAGGATTTTTACATTTAGAATAAATTCTTGTCGGAAGTAAACCTGAAGAACTAGAAGCTATTATAGAATTTGGTTTGGCGTATTTGCCAATTGTATTCATCAATTTTGTTTTTAATGAATAATTTTCAGAGGCACATTCTTGAATAAAATCTGCATCCTTTAAAGCTTCTTCTATTGAAGTAAAGTAATGAAAATTATTTAAATTAATTTTTTTTTTATTAAATAATTTTTTTACAGAGGGCCAAGTTCTTTTAATCTCAGAAATTAAATTTTTTTTTAATTTAATATCCTTATCATATGCGTAAACAATTTTGTCATGAGCTAGACAACGAATAATCCAACCTGCTCCGATAACACCAGTTCCAATAACTGCTACTTTTTTTATGTTCGACATTAATGATGTTTAACAAGCTTCAATTTCTCTCTTGTTTCTGCTGGAGTCATTAATGAAGATCCAAGATCTTCTACAATTCTTGCTGCTTTTTCGACTAGCTGAGCGTTGGTTGCCAATTTACCTTTTGATAAATATAAATTGTCTTCTAAACCTACTCGAGGATTTCCTCCCATAATTACAGTCTGTGCAACATAAGGCATTTCATTTCTAGAAATTGCAAAACCAGACCAAACTGCTTCTTTTGGCATTATATCTTTCATTGCTTGCATAGCTAAAGGAGTTGCAGGAGCACCCCATGGTATCCCTAAACACATTTGAAACATTGGTGGATCACTCAGCAATCCCTCTTTATATAACTGTGCACCAAACCACATATTACCTAAATCAAAAGCTTCGATTTCAGGTTTTACATTTATTTCTAACAATTTTTTTGCAGCTTTCCTTAGATCATTGGGTGTATTAACTGTAATTACCGACCCATCACCAAAGTTTAAAGTTCCAGCATCTAAAGTACAAATTTCTGGTAAAAATTGTTCAGCATTAGCAATTCTTTCCATAATATTTGCCATATCCGTCATTGGCCCAAATTCTAAGGGATTTTTACCTTGTCCAATATCAAGGTCACCACCCATACCTGTGGTTAAATTTAAAATGACATCCGTTTCACTTGATCGAACTCTATCAACAACCTCTTTATATAACTCTAATCTTCTACTTGGTTTTCCATCTTCTTCTCTTACGTGAATATGTGCTATAGCCGCTCCTGCTTTTGCAGCTTCAATTGCAGCAGTTGCTATTTGTTGAGGTGTTTTTGGTAAATCAGGATGTTTGCTTGCTGTATCACCCGATCCAGTAACCGCACATGATATAAAAACTTTATTGTTCATATTTTGTAATTTAAACTATATGCTAGATTATCTTAAATGGAAATAACAGAATTACAAAAAGATCTAGCTGCAACTTTTAGATGGACAGCTAGGTTAAATATGCATGAAGGGGTTGCTAACCATTTTAGTGCATGTGTTCCAGGTTCTTCGACTGATTTTTATGTAAACAAAGCTGGTCTTCATTTCAGTCAAATTAAAGCTAGTGACATAATTTTAGTTACCAAAGATAATATTGAAGAACTAAAGAAAAAACCAGATTTAGTTGATCCAACAGCAATAAACATACATGGGGCAATCCACCAAAAAGTTCCCCATGCAAGATGCATTTTTCATGTTCATTCAAAATATGCAACAGCGCTATCGACTCTAAAAGATCCTATCATGAAACCTATAGATCAAAATACTATGATATTTTTTAATAGAGTTTCTGTCTTTAATGAATTTGGCGGACTAGGGTTTGAAGATGAGTCAATTAAAATGGCCAACGCTTTAGGAAATAAACAACATTTACTTTTAGCTAATCATGGAATTATTACAACTGGTGAAACTATTGCTGAAGGTTTTAATTATTTATACTATTTTGAAAAAGCTGCTGAAACTTACTTAACAGCTTTATCAACGAACAAAGAATTAAATATTGTTAGTGATGAAATAGCAGAAAAAACTGCACAAGAAACTGCTGACTATCCAATAAATCTAGCACAGTTGCATTTAGATCAAATAAAAAAAATTTTAGACAAAGAAGAACCGGATTATAAAAATTAAATGTCAGTACATATAGCAAATCAGATAATTAAAAAAGAATGGACGGATTATAACAATCACATGAATATGGCTTACTATATTCTGGTGTTTGATCAAGTTTGGGAATTGATGCTTGAAAAATTTAAAATGGGAGAAAAGTCAGCAAAAACGACAAGTATGAGCACAATGGTTGTTGAAACCCACACTACTTATAACAGTGAAGTCAAAGAAGGTGATGAAGTTGAAGTTAATTTAACATTCTTTGATCATGATAAAAAAAGACTACATTACAAAATGGAAATGATTGAAAAATCCTCAAAAAAACTATCTGCAACAACAGAGGTGTTATCTTTGTATATTAATCTAGATGCAAGAAAAGTAAGCGAATTTGAAGAGGAAAAAGTTAATTTAATGGATGATTTTATAAATTTAAATAGTTCAAAATTTTCAAATAAAGATTTAATGTTAGCTAATAAATTAAAAAAATAATATGGAAGTAAAACTTTTATCAGGAGCATTAGGGGCAGAAATAAAAGGAATTGATTTAACAGACGTCTCTGATGAAAATTTTAAAAAAATTAATGATTTACTTTTAGAACATAAAGTAATTTTTTTTAGAGATCAGCCAATTACTCAAGAACAACAAATTGCCCTTGCTGAAAAATTCGGTCCCTTAGAAACACATGCTTATGTAAAGGGATTAGAAAAACACCCAGAGATAGTAAGAATTATCAAAGGTAAAGAAGAAAAGAATCAATGGGGAGAAAACTGGCATAGCGATGTAAGTTACAATTTAAAACCCACTAAGGTGGTTGTCTTAAAGTCTTTAAAAATCCCTCCTGTTGGAGGAGACACCTGTTTTGCAAATTTAGAACTTGCCTGGGAAACCTTGGATCCAAAAATTAAAGAAAAAATTCATGACAAAAAAGCTGTACATAGTTCTTTAGGTGCTGAATTCTTCATTGATAACTATAAGTACATGGAGGGTAACGATAAAAGAAACTACGATGAATATTCAAATGAACATCCAGTAGTTAGAACTCATCCAGAAACAGGCAAAAAAATATTATATGTAAACTGGACCTATACCAAACAAATCATTGGCTTAGACAAAGATGAAAGTGATCAGCTGTTAAAAGAAATATTTGAACATCAGGCTCGCCTTGATTTAACTTGTAGATTTAATTGGACTGAAAATGCAGTTGCAATTTGGGACAATCGAAGTGTTATTCATTATGCTATAGCTGATTTTTATCCTGGACGTGGATTGGGGTATGAAAGAATTATGGATCGAATTGCTATAGAAGGCGACAGACCTCTTTAAGTTACTAAATGCAAAATATAATTGAAGAAATTATATTTAATTTTTCTAATAATAAATCTTTATACATTGGTGAAAATGTAACCATTGCTGATCACATGTTGCAAACGGCAATGCTTGCAGAAAAAAATAAGTCCTCGGATAATTTAGTTTGTGCAAGTTTGCTTCATGATTATGGTCATTTTTTAGTTGAGGATCCAGATAAGTTAGTAGATGAAAAAATTGATGGTGAACATGAAAGCATAGGTGCAAATTATCTTAGAAAATTTTTTCCAGACGATATTATTGAACCAATTTTATTACACGTTGAAGCAAAAAGATTTTTAGCAAGAGATCTCTCCTATTTTAAGCTTTTATCAGAGGCTTCTGTCATAAGCCTTAAATTGCAAGGTGGGCCAATGAGTGATGACGAGATAAAGCAATTTAAATCAAAACCCTACCATCAAGAGGCTATTAAATTGCGAAGATTTGATGAAGGTGCTAAAAATCCTAAGGTAAGATCAAAAAAAATTAAGGAATATAAAGAATTATTAATTTCTAAACTTAAATGAATTACGATTACATTATTATTGGAGCAGGTTCGGCTGGTTGTGTTTTAGCAAATCGGTTAACTGAAAATAGTCAAAATAATGTAGCATTATTTGAAGCGGGAAAACCTAGTAACATTTGGAAAGTTAAAATGCCATTGGCTATCCTTTATACAATGCATGATCCAAAATATAACTGGAAATATTACTCTGAACCTGAACCTCATTTACATAACAGAAGATTGTTTTGCCCAAGAGGTAAAATGATTGGTGGCTGCTCTGCTCATAATGGCATGGTATTTGTAAGAGGGAATCCTAATGACTATCAAAGATGGGCTTCTTTTGGTTTGACAGATTGGTCATATGAAAAAGTTCTTCCCTATTTTAAAAAAATTGAAACTTGGTCGGGAGGTGAAAATGAATTTAGAGGAGGTTCTGGGCCATTACCAGTAAATCAATCAAAAAATAAAAATCCTTTATTTAAAGCATTTATCGATTCAGCAGGAGAAGCTGGTTACAAAATTAATCCAGATATGAATGGTGAAGATCAAGAAGGATTTGGAATGTATGATGTAACAATTAACAAAGGGGAACGAGCAAGTGTTTCAAAACATTATTTAGATCCAGCTAGATCAAGAAAAAATTTGAATATTTTCACAGAATCTTTTGTTGAGCGAATTCTATTTGATGGAAAAAAGGCTATTGGTATTGAAGTTAAAATTAAAAATGAACTAAAAAAGATTTATGCTAATAAAGAAGTAATTTTAAGTGGTGGGTCAATCAATTCACCGCAACTTCTTCTGCTTTCAGGGGTGGGTCCAGCTAAAGATCTTAAAGATAAAGGAATAGAAGTAGTCCATGATCTAGAAGGTGTGGGTAAAAATCTTCAAGATCATTTAGAAACGTATATTCAACAAGAATGCAAAACGCCAGATACTCTATATTCGTATATTAACAAATTTAACATGGTAAGAATTGGAATTCAGTGGTTTTTGAATAAAAGTGGGCCCTGTTCAACTTCTTTTTTGGAGGCAGGTGGCTTTGCTAAATCTTCGCCAGAGCAAGAATATCCTAATATTCAATTCCATTTCTTTCCGTCTTTTGTAATTGATCATGGTTTAGTAGATCCTGATCGACATGGGTATCAACTACATGCAAGCCCTAATCATCCAAAAAGCAGAGGGTTTGTATCTTTAAAATCAAATAATCCTTATGAGTATCCTAACATTCAATTTAATTATTTAGAACACCCAGATGATTTAAAACAAATGATTCAAAGTATCGAGGTCGCCAGAAAAATTCTTGCACAAAATTCAATGAAACCCTACGCTGGTAAAGAAGTTGGTCCTGGTTCTGAAGCACAAACATATGAAGTGTATGAAGAATACATCAGATCAAAAGCAGAAACTGCTTATCATCCCTCTTGTACACTTAAGATGGGTGTTGATAAGATGTCTGTAGTTGATCAAAAACTTAAAATACACGGATTAGAAAATATTAGAGTTGTAGATGCATCAGTTATGCCAGAAATAACAAGTGGAAACTTAAATGCTCCAACTTTAATGATAGCTGAACGTGCCTCTGAATTTATTTTGAATTAACACAAATTAAGCAAATTATTTCAAACATAATAGCTGCTGCCACCATTGACGTAATTTGATTAGGATTATCTTTTGTTGGCATTAAACAAGCAACATCGCCACCAATTACATTTCTTCCTTTTAAACTTTGAATTAATTTTCTTACTTCATCCATATTAAAACCTCTAAATGCAGGTTCAAGATTTGCAGTACCAGGTGCAACGTTAGCATCAAGGCAATCTAAATCAAAAGTTACATAAATTGGGTTATCCCCTAGTCTATCTAAAATCATTTTAGAACACTTTTCATGACCAAGTTCTTTATATTCTTCCATTGTAATCACTTGGTAACCAATATCGTAACTTGCTTGTAACCAATCTAGAGTTCTTGGGTTTCCTCTTATACCAATTTGAGTACTAGTATGTGGATCAACATTTCCTTGATGCACTAAATAAGACGCCCAATGTGCAGCGGATTTTTTTGCTCCTAAAAAATGATCTAATTTTTCAAAACAATCAGTGTGAGCATCAAAGTGAACAAGAGTTATTTTTTTTCCTTTAGTAAGTTTTGAGTCTTTTTTAGCTAAACTCTGAATGATACCACCTGTTATGGAATGATCACCCCCAATTGAAACTACTGGTTTGCCTGCTTTTTCAATTTCATCATAAAATTCTGAAATTCTTTCTATACATTTTTCATTATTGTTGGCTTCTGGAAATGGTACATCCCCTAAATCGTGAATTTTTTTTAATTTCCAGGGGTCAATTTTAAAATCGAAGTGAGATCTTCTTAACATTGCAGAAATATTTCTAACTGCCCTTGGTCCCAAGTGCTGATCTCTTTCAGTAGTGCCGTTACCTGTGCTATGAGGGACTCCAACTAAAGCTATGTCACAATTATTAGGATTAGGATCATTTTTACATCTAAATAACGTAGGTATCCCCCACCAATAGAGGGTTTCCATCATTATTTTATCTTCTTCTGAAATCATAAGTTGAATATGGCACAAATTAATAAAATATAAAGTATAATGTTTTTTTGATATAGGTCAGCTATGAAACCGGCTGAAAATAATACTAAAGGAATTGCCTTTATCCTTATCGGTATGGCCATCTTTTCAATTCAAGATGCTTTAATTAAATTTATTTATAATGAAACATCTTTATACGAACTTTATTTTGGTAGAACTTTGGTCGCATTTGTTTTGCTTTTAGTGTTTATGTTTTTTGCAAAAAAAAAATTAATTTTAAAAAGCCACTATCCTTATTTAACAATTTTTAGAGTAATTTTATTTTTCTTTGGTTTTAGTTTTTTTTATATTTCATTAACCTTTATGACTTTGGCAATGGCAAATGCACTTTTTTTTTCTAGTCCTTTTTTCATATCAATATTTGCTAAAATTTTTTTAAAAGAACAAATTGGAATTAGACGAATTGGAGCAATTATAGTTGGTTTTATTGGTGTCTTTGTTGTTTTAAATCCAAACTTTGATGACTTTAAAATAATCAATCTTGCACCAGTTGCTTGCGCATTATGTTATTCTGCATCAATGATTATTTTGAAAGTAACAAGTGAAAAAGATAATGTTTATACTCAATTAGCCCATTTATATATAGGCGCTATTACTATCAGTTTATTATTTTTTATTTTTGCTGGAGATGGAAAATTTAATACTTTTACAGATCCATCTCTTCAATTTATTTTTAGAAAATGGTTTAGCAATCCATCTGAAGCATGGCCAATTATAACTATTATGGGTTGTTGTGGTGCATTTGCTTTTGCCCTTGTATTTAATGCTTACAATATAGCATCACCGTCCACAGTTTCTTTGTTTGAATATTCGCTAATAATTTATGCAAGTATTACAGGTTATCTATTATTTAAAGAAATTCCTGAAGTAAGAACTTTAGTTGGTTCAGCAATTATTATATCAGCAGGTTTATATATCTATTTTAGAGAAAAGGTAAAAGATCAACCCATTGTTACTGAAAATCCAATACGATAATGAAAAATTATATTCCTACAATTGATGTTTCGCCTTTAATTCAAAATAATTTTAATAGTACCAAATCCCATGAGACTATTAAAAAAATAGAGAAGGCTTGCGTTGAGGTAGGTTTTTTCCAAATCATTGGACATGGAATACCATTAAATAAAATTATTAAAATCTGTTCTGTAGGAGAAAAATTTTTCAATTCCCCAAATGCTAAAAAACTTAAATTAGCTCCAAAAAAATGGAATAAATCTAATGAGAATAAATATAGAGGATACTTTCCAAGTGATGTGAATGGTAAAGAAGGTCTGGATATTGGAGATTTATTAGTAGGTAAAAAGTACTCTAAAACTGTTAAGAATCAGTATATTGAATATTTAAATTTAAATAAGGCATTTAGTAAAAGCTCAATTGATTTATTAAAAGATTATTACAATTTAATTTTTTTACTTAGTGAAAAGCTTTTTCAAAGCGTAATTACTTTATATAAAAAAGATATAAAGATTTCAAAATTAGCTTTTCAACGCTTAAAAACCCTTAGCACATTGAGATTTAATTATTATCCAAATCAAACTAAACCAGTTGAAATTTCCAAAGAGGATGGTGTTGCTCTAGGTTGTGAAACACATGTTGATAGTGGAATTTTTACAATTTTATATCAAAATAAAAAAGGTGGCCTACAGGTTCAAAATCGAAATACAAAAAAATGGTATGATGTTCCTTTTAATAAGAAAGCTTTAGTGGTTAATACTGGCTTGGCCTTAGAATATTTAACAAAAGGTAAATTTAAAGCTACCAATCACAGAGTTCTATGGAATAAAAGTAAAAGACTTTCAGTACCTTTCTTTTTTGAACCTTCCTATGATTTTAAAATCAACAATTCTTTTTTACATTCAAACAAAATTGAAAAAGATGGTATATTTTATGAAAAATTTCTAAATAAATCTCTAGAAAAATTTGTTGAGTATCAAAGATAGCCATTATTTGCTTATAAATATGGACAGGCTTAATATTAAAGAATCTCTATTCCTCCCGATCTTAAATTATGCTAATGTTTGATCAACAAAGGTGATGTACATAACTCATCGAGAGGAGCCTTAATCCAAATCGAAAGCGGGATCGATCAACTTTTTTAGATTTAATTATTTAAAGGAGCATATATGAAATTTGGATATTTCTGTAACACTACAAACTGGACACATAAGCCTTACTACGAGTTATTAGACGAGACTAAAGAAATCACAGAATATTGTGACCAAAATAACTGGGACTCTATTTGGTATACTGAACATCATTTTAATCATGAGGGAATGGAATCTTGCACTAATCCATTAATGATGGGTGCAGATGCTGCCGCAAGAACAAAACAAATTAGAATTGGTCAAGCTTGTAATGTTATTACTTTTCATAATCCAATTCAGATGGCAGAGGATATTGCTTTACTGGATCAACTTTCAAAAGGAAGAGTTGAAGTTGGTATAGGAAGAGGAATTTACGGAAGAGAAGCTGTAAATTTAAATATTGAAGCTGATATGAAAGATCAAGCAAAAAACTTTAGACTATTTGAGGAAACCTTAACTATTCTTAAAAAAGCTTGGAAAGAAAAATTTTTTGATCACAAAGGAGAATTTTATACTTATCCATCTCCTAATTATGTATGGCAACATGCTATGAGTAAACCAAGTCCAGAATTTATGGATATGGAAACAAATGTTATGAAAAAAATTAGTGTATTGCCTCAACCATATCAAAGACCTTATCCTCCAATTCATCAAGTAGTTGATGGCATAAGATCAATTGAATGGGCTGCACAAAATGGACTAAATATCATTATGTGGATCCCAACAGTAAAAGCACTCAAAATTAAATTTGAGGCTTTTAAAAATGCAAAATCTGAAACTGAAAAAAGAAATGTGCCGCTGGGTGAAGGTATATCTTTAGTTAGAGACATGTTTGTTGCTGATACTATGGAAGAAGCAAAAGAAAAAGCTGGTGAACATATGGTTAATTATATGAGATGGGTATGTCACTGGAGAGGTTTAGGAAACCATATGGATCCTGGTGAAGAATTACCAGTTACTCCAGGTAAGTTAGATTTATTGAATTATGAATTCTTGCATAAAAGAAATATGCTATTTGGAACTCCAGAGTATGTAATTGATAAAATTCATGAATTAAAATCTGAATTGAACTTACAAAACCTTCAAGTCTGGTCAAATTTTCCAGGAGTGAAACATTCGGATTGCATGAAAAGCATAAAACTTTTTACAGAAAAAGTTATGCCTCATTTCAAACAAGACATTGAAACTGAAATTAAAAAAGTTTCGTGAAACCATCTAAGATCCGTCTGACCGGTGGTGAGGCAGCTGTTCGTTCTTTAAAAAAAGAAAAAGTCAAACACGTGTTTGGATTGATTGGTTCGGCAACCATGGAAATGTTTGACGCTCTTTATCATGAAAAAAGTATAAAGTTCATAGGAGTTCGGGATGAGAGAACTGGGACTCATATGGCAGATGGTTACGCTAGAGCCTCAAACCAACCTGGAGTTATAATTGCAGGGCAAAATGGACCAGGTGCAACTAACCTAGTGACTGGAATTGCCCAAGCAAAAGCTGCTTTCTCACCATTAATAGCAATTGCTGGTTCTTATTCGACTAAAGATAATATGGAAGATGCTTTTCAAGGTCTTGATCAACAATCTTTATTCACCCCTATCACCAAAAAAACATGGACAATAACTAATTCAAAAAAAATACCAGAAACAATAAGCGATGCATTTAATGTTGCTATGACACCAAGAAGAGGTCCAGTTAGTATTAATTTACCTAGGAATGTTCTAGCAGAAACAAACTCTTATAATATTGATTTAAGAAAACCTTCCTATCTAAATTTTTCTAATCAAAAAGGAAAATTAGATGAGATCAAAAAGTCAGTAAAATTAATTAGTTCAGCAAAAAAATTAGTTATTATTGTTGGTGGGGGAATTAAACATAGGGGTAATTATAAAGATGTAATTCAATTAGCAGAATTTTTAAATTCACCAATAGTTACTGCCGCAGGTCATGGTGATGCCATCCCTTATGGTCATAAACTTAATGCTGGTCAAATGGGTCCAAGAGGTAATCCGGTTGCTTCTAGACTGGTTAAGGAAGCAGATATTATTTTAGCAATTGGTACTCGGTTAGGCTTTAATTCAACTTTTTATTCATATGATAATATCAACAAGAAAGCTAAAATTATTCAAATTGAAATTGAAAAAAAAATGCTTGGAAGATATTTTCCAATTTCAGTCGGTATTAATGCAGATGCAGCAACTGCTACAAAACAAATTTATGATGAATTAAAAAAGCAAAAAACTATTTTACAAATAGAAAATTGGACAACTAATTATTTAAATGAAAGAAATAATTTTTTAAAAAATAGAGAAGTTAATAATTTAGGTAAAAACTTTCCTATTCAGCCAAATGGATTGTTTAAAGAATTAAGAAAAGTTTTACCAAAAAATTCAGCAATTACATTAGATGCTGGTACTTTATGCTTACAAGCAACTGATGCTTTAGAATATTACAGCCCCCCTTCTTTATTTACTCCATTAGATTTTGGTTTGGTGGGATTTTCTTTTGCTTGTGGATTAGGAGTGAAGATTGCAAAACCTGAAAAAACAGTTGTGAGTTTAATGGGAGATGGAGGATTTGGTATGACTATATCTGAATTAAGTACTGCAGTTGAATACGGAATAAATACTACTACTGTAGTGATGAACAATAAAAGTTGGGGTGCTGAAAAAGCGTATCAAAAAGATTTTTTTGGTAAAAGATACTTGGGAGCTGATATTGACAGTCCACCTTTTGATAAAGTTGCAGAATTATATGGCGCTAAAGGTTTTAAAGTTACAAAAGTTTCAGAGATTAATGAAGCTGTAAATGCTGCTATTAAATCAAAAAAACCATCCGTGATTGATGTTGATGTTGATCCTAAAGCATTATACAGTTTTAGAAGAGATAGTTTCAAACATAGAGAAAAAAAATGAAATTAGAATTAAGAAAATTTACAAAATTTGTTGATAAAACCTTCATTGAAGGTGGTAAAGAAGCAAAAGAACCAGTTTTGCTTGTATCGGTAGCTGCTGTTTTTAAAAATCCATGGCACGGTCAAGGTTTTGTTGAAAATTTGAGACCAGTTATTTTAGATCTTGCACCTAAACTTGGTGATATTTTGGTACCAGAACTAATTAAAGAAATCGGTTCACCAGAAAAAATTCTTGCTTACGGTAAAGCTGGTATAGTTGGTCTAAATGGTGAAATAGAACATGCTTCAGCATTTATTCATACTTTAAGATTTGGTAATAAATTTAGAGATGCTGTTGGCGGCACTTCTTATTTAAGCTTTACAAATACCAGAGGTCCTGCTGGGTCTAAAATTTCAATTCCAATGATGCACAAAACAGACTCTGGGTTGAGACCTTATTATTTAACTCATGAATTTACGATCCATGATGCCCCGTTTGATGATGAGGTTGTTATAGCAATTGGTGGTGCATCAAGTGGCAGAGCTCATGCGCGTACTGGCGATAGATACCAAGACATGAAAGAAATGGGTATTGAACCTAAGTAAAACTTGATGGAAAAGACTAAATCGTCATCAGGAACTTTCTATACATATAATAAAAAAGAGACAGTACCAATTGTATTCATTCATGGAGTTGGATTAACCCATGAAATTTGGCAGCCACAATTAGATTATTTTAAAAATTACACAACATTATCTTATGATATTCTTGGACATGGCAATACACCATTAGAAAAAAATCAAATAAGTTTTGATGATTTTTCAGATCAATTAATTGATCTTCTCGATGAGCTTAAAATTAATAAAATTCATTTAGTGGGCTTTTCAATAGGATCATTGATTGCAAGAAATTTTGCAATAAGATTTAAATCAAGATTACAATCTTTGACTTTACTTTGTTCGATTTTTAAAAGGAGTGAAGAACAACAAAAAATTGTTAATGACAGATTTGCTCAAGCAAAAAGAGATTTAAAACTATCAAAACAAGCTTTAAAAAGATGGTTTACTGATAAATATTTAGAAGAAAATCCTGATACTTATGAAAAAATTACTTCAATTTTATCAGCTAACAATATGTTAAATTTTTTAAAAGTTTATGAATTATTTGTTTTTCATAAAAATGATGAAAAATTTGAGGATATCAAAACTAATACATTGGTCATGACAGGAGAACATGATAATGGTTCAACTGTTGAGATGTCTGAAAAATTATGTGAGGTTATTTCAAATAGTGAATTAAAAATTATAAAAAATGGAAAACATCTTTGTAGTATTGAGTATGCAAATGAAGTAAATTTAGCACTCAAAGAATTTATAGAAAAATGTCAGAATTAAAAAAATATCAAATGTTTATTGATGGTGAGTGGGTAGACTCGGAAAGCAAAAAAACTTTTGAAACTCTTAATCCAGAAAATAATAAACCATGGGCAATAGTACCTGAGGCAAGTGCAAAAGATGTCGATAAAGCAGTTAAGGCAGCCCAAAAAGCTTTTGAAGGTGATTGGCCAAAACTATTGCCGAGAGAAAGAGCAAAATTTTTAAGAGCTATAGGAGATCAATTAAGAGCTAACGCTGAAATGTTAGGCGAAATTGAAACAATAGATACAGGAAAACTTTTTAGAGAAACCAAAAAACAGGCTATCTACATTGCAGAATATTATGATTATTATGCCGGTTTAGCAGATAAAGTTGAAGGTACAGTACTTCCAATTGATAAACCAAATGTTCAAGCTATCACAACAAGAATTCCTATTGGAGTAATAGCTGCAATAGTTCCTTGGAACTCACAAATGTTTTTAACTGCTACTAAATTAGCTCCCGCCCTTGCGATGGGAAATACTGTGGTGATAAAATCCTCAGAATTAGCTCCGGCTGTAATGTTTGATTTTGCAAAATTAATTGAAAAAACTGGAATACCAAAAGGAGTAGTAAATGTTATTACTGGGTTTGGGGATCCTTGTGGAAAAGCTTTAACCACACATGATTTAGTTGAAAAAATTGCTTTTACCGGTGGGCCAGAAACTGCGAGACATATTATTAAAAATTCAGCTGAAAATTTATCAGAAGTAAGTTTAGAACTTGGAGGCAAAAGCCCAGTTGCAGTATTTGACGATGCTAATCAAGAAAATGCAATCAATGGGATCACTGCTGGCATATTTGGTGCTAGTGGACAAAGCTGTATTGCTGGCTCGCGACTTTATATTCAAAAAGGAATATATGATGAATTTTTAGAAAAATTAGTAACTAGAACAAAAAAAATTAAAATTGGAACCCCTATGGATCCTTTGACTGAAATGGGTCCTTTAAGCAGTTTTAAGCAATTAGAGATTATTGAAAAAAATATTAAAGAAACTATTGAACAGGGTGGTAAAATAAAATGTGGTGGTAAAAGAGACTCATTTTCAAATGAGGGATATTATTTTCCACCAACGATAATTGAATGTGATAACCATAACCTTCCAGCTGCTGAAAATGAATTATTTGGACCCGTTCTTTCTGTAATGAAATTTGAGACTGAAGATGAAGTAATTGATAAAATGAATGACAATCAATACGGTTTATCCTCTGGAGTTTACACTAGTAATTTATCTAGAGGCATGAGAGTTTCAAAGGCGATCAGAGCTGGTATTACTTTTGTTAATACTTATAGATTAATTTCTCCATCAGCTCCTTTTGGTGGAATTAAAGATAGTGGTTATGGCAAAGAAGCTGGCATTGAGTCTATAAAAGACTACACAAGGGTTAAGACTACTTGGTTCTATACATCAGATGAACCAACTTTAGATCCCTTTTCAATTAGATAATCAATTGACAACTAGACATTATTTTTTGGTTTTACTAATAATGGCTATTTTTGGTAGCGCTTACCCCGTTGGTAAACTTATACTAAATACTTCTTTGCCGCCTATGTTAATGGCATCAATTAGAATGGGAATTGTTTTTTTATGTTTAATCCCTTTATGGAAATTTAAAATACCTGAAAAAAAATATTTTATTCCATTAATAGGTTTTGCATTTTCTATGGGCGTAGGGGTTTTTACATTCATGAATTTAGCTCTTCAAAAAGCTACTGTTGTATCTCCAATAATTATTGGGGCTCAATTGGCGGTACCATTCTCAATAATTATAAGTTCAATTTTTTTAAGAGAAAAAATAAATTTAAAAAAATGGTTACTAGTTTTAACTGCCTTTATAGGAATAATAATCATTGGTTACGATCCTGAACTTAAAGGAGAAGTTATTGCATTAATTTATACAGCTATAATGGCTTTTTGTTATGCATCTGCTCAAGTTTTTTCAAGATATCTAAAAGAACTAGATGTAAAATTAACAAATGCTTATATGGGGATATTGGCTTGCGTAAGTTTATTAATATTATCCATTATTTATGAAGGAGATACCTTATTTCATTTAAACAATATTAATCTGCCCACATGGTTATTAATTTTACATAGCGCAATTGTCATTTCTTTAATTGCACACATGTCTATGTTTTATCTTTATAAATTTTACCCTATAGGACAGGTTATGCCATTTTATACTTTGTTTCCTTTATTTGGTATCTTACAGACTTTTTTAATATTTAATGAAATCCCTCCAATATTAACTTTCATTGGAGGAGGAATTGTTCTAACTTCAGTTTTTTTAATACAAAAAATAAGGTAATTTTCTCATTGAATATTATAAATATTCATAATTAAATTGGCTTTTTATAAATTGTTAACAATAAAAGAGGAAGATAATGAAAAAATTAATTATTGCTGCTTTTATATTTGTGTCAACTTTTACAACAAATGTATTTGCAGAAATCAAAATGGGAATCATTTTAGGATTTACTGGTCCGATTGAATCTCTAACACCTGCTATGGCTGCATCAGCTGAACTAGCTTTTAAAGAAGCTTCAGACTCTGGTTCATTATTAGGTGGTGAAACTATTTCAGTAGTAAGAGCAGACTCAACTTGTGTAGATTCAGCGGCAGCAACAGCAGCAGCTGAAGGAGTGATTTCACAAGGTGTAGCAGCAATCATGGGAGCTGACTGTTCAGGTGTAACTGGTGCAATTGCATCAAATGTTGCTGTACCAAATGGTGTAGTAATGATTTCACCATCAGCAACTTCTCCAGGATTAACAACTTTAGACGATAATGGATTGTTCTTCCGAACTGCTCCGTCAGATGCTAGAGGTGGTCAAATTCTTGCTGATATTACAAAAGATAGAAAAATTAAAAGCGTAGCAATCACTTATACAAATAATGACTATGGTAAAGGTTTAGCTGATGTTTATAAAGCTTCAGTTGAAGCCCATGGCATTAAAGTGACTGCAGTAACTGCACACGAAGATGGAAAAGCAGATTATTCATCTGAAGTGGCAACACTTGCTTCGGCTGGTGGAGATGCTGTAGCTGTAATTGGTTATCTTGATCAAGGCGGAAAAGGAATCATTCAAGCTTCTTTAGACTCTGGTGCATTTGATAAATTTATTTTATCAGATGGTATGATTGGTCAATCACTGGTTGATGCTTTTGGAAAAGGTTTAAATAAATCATTTGGTTCTATGCCTGGATCAACTGGAAAAGGTGCTGGTGTTTTTGCTGATGTTGCAAAAGCAGGTGGTATCGATAGCTCTGGTCCATACACAGGAGAATCTTATGACGCTGCAGCTTTAATCGTTTTAGCGATTCAAGCAGGTGGTTCAGCTGATAGAGCTTCAATTGCAAAAAATGTAATGGCAGTTGCTAACGGCCCAGGAACAAAAATTTATCCTGGTGAACTAAAAAAAGGTTTAGATTTACTAGCTAGCGGAAAAGCGATTGACTACGAAGGAGCTACTGGTGTTTCTTTCACTGATGTAGGTGAAGCAGAAGGTTCTTTCTTAGAGCAAGAAATCAAAGGCGGAAAATTTAAAACTAAAAAACAAAGATAATTGTTAAAATTTAGAAAAACCCCTAGCATTAATTTGTTAGGGGTTTTTTTTATTGACCTAAAAAAATCCTTAATATTCCAATTATAGAAATCAAGATTAAAAAATAAAATACTACTTTTCTGTATGTAGCTTCTTTAGCTTTTATAAAAAAATTATCACCAATATAGACACCTAAAGGTAAAACTATAGTAATTGAAAGAACCCTATAGATCGTTGTCATATCTATTATTCCACCAAAAAAACTCAATATGAAAGCATAGATATCTGTTAAAAAAAATAAAGCAGCTAATGAGCCCCTTATAATTGCAGGTTGAATACTTGTAATTAATAAAAACAAAGCTACCGGCAATCCTCCTAAAGTTGAAAAACCATTTAAAATTCCTGAAATTGTACCAGTAGCTACTTTTGAAACTAAATTATTTATTTTTAGATTTGTATAACCCTTCATAAGCAATAATGAAAAAAAGATAACTACCAAACAAATTATTAGATGTGTGATTTGAGGAGATAAATATTTTAATAAATAAAGACCTATTGGAGAACCAATTGTAATCCCAATTAAGATTTGAACTACAAATTTCCAATCAATTTTATTCCATATATATGGAATCATAAAAATACTAACAAAGACCTCTAATAATAAAATTATTGGAACTATTTCTATTGCTGGAAGTATAAATGATAAACCTGATACGGAAATTGCAGAAAAACCAAATCCATTAAAGCCTCTAACTATTGAAGCAACCAAAATGATTAATGCAAAGATAATAAAATTATTTAAATCAAAGTTAAGTAAATCTAATAAAAACATTAAATGATATATTTATCAGCTAGGTAAATTATTAATCCTATTGCAATACCTAATAAAATATATCTCATAAATTTTATTTTATTTCTATTTTTTCAGGAAGTATACCTTTGGGTCTGTATCTCATTATTAACAATAAGCCCATTCCCATCATTAGATATCTAAAATATGGTACACTTTCTATTAAATGTAATTTTAAAGCATGAGTTTCAGTTAAACCTGAGGTAAATAAATTTATCAAATATAGTGCAATAGGTGCTGCCTCGATCCATAAAAACCAAACTACAAAACCACCTAGAATTGCTCCAAAATTATTTCCACTGCCACCAACAATTACCATAACCCATATTAAAAACGTGTATCTCATTGGCTGATAACTTCCTGGTGTAAATAAACCATCTTGGGTCACTAACATTGCACCTGCAATACCAACTATTGCTGATCCTAAGATAAAAATAAATAAATGTTGTTTAACAACATTTTTACCCATTGCATTGGCTGCTTCTTCATTATCTCGAATAGCACGCATCATTCTTCCCCATGGCGAGTAAAGAGCTTTTTGAGTTAATATCAAAAGTATTACTACGACAATTAAAAATAAACCTGAATAACAAAGTTTTACAAATATAGAAGAACCTTCAATAACAAATTGATTTAATGCAGCTTGTCTTTCCGATATATCTGATATTAAATTTAAATTACTCGAATTAAATTTTTCAATTAAATTAATAAACCATTCTGAGGATTGTAAATCTACTTCATAGGGTGCTGGTCTTTTTAAACCAATAACATTTTTTACACCTCTTGTTAACCAATCTTCATGTTTAATAATTGCTATAACAATTTCTGAGATTAATAATGTAGCAATAGCTAAATAGTCAGATCTTAAACCCAATGCTACTTTACCAACAACAAAAGCTAGTCCACCAGCAAATATAGCTCCTACTATCCATGAAAATATAATCGGTAAACCAAATCCACCTAAAAAACCAGTTCTTGCAGGGTCGACAGCTTCAATAGCTTCTATTCCTGGATCAGCCGTAAATCTTATTATTATTATTCCTAATATAATTATAGTTGCAATGGAGTAAGTTCTAATTTTTGATTTGGTAAAATTTTTTAATATAAATCTGATCACTAAAATCATAACAATGATTAACCATAAGCACATTAGAATATCAAAACCTCCAGCTTGCCAAGCTTCTTGAACAGGATCCACAGATATTAATACAGCAGCAAGACCGCCTAAAGCAGTGTAACCCATAATTCCAAAATTAATTAATCCGGCATAACCCCACTGAATATTTGCCCCCATAGTCATAACTGCAGAAATTAAACATAAATTAAAAATAGATAAGGCCATATTCCAGGATTGTAAAAATCCCACTAATAAAATTAACCCCATCATAATTGAATATGCAGCAATAACGTTTAGGTTCTTTCTCACAATACTTTTCCTTTAAAAATTCCTGATGGTCGATATAACAAAACAATTACTAATATTGAAAATGATACAGCAAATTTATAATCTGTAGATAATAGCTGGACTAAACTTTCAGGTTCCATACTCTCTGGCAATATATACATAAAAAATTTCTTATAAGCATAAGTTAAAAGTATCTCAGAAAAAGCAATTACATAGCCACCTAAAAAAGCACCAAATGGATTACCTATACCTCCTACAATTGCTGCAGCAAAAATTGGCAGCATATTATTGAAATAAGTAAAAGGCTTAAAGCTTTTATCTAAACCATATAAGGTTCCGCCAATAGTCGCTAAAATTCCTGCAATTATCCAGGTAATCATCACAATTCTTTTAGGATCTATTCCCGATAATAAAGCTAGATCTTCATTATCAGAATAAGCTCTCATGCTTTTTCCAGTTTTGGTTCTATTTAAAAACCAAAATAAAGTAGAAACTAAAGCTAAAGTAACAATTACTGTTATGATTTGAGTAGATTTAATTGCAAGTCCTTCATTTAATCCTGTCATTTCTTTAAATTCACCAGCAGTAACTAAAAATTTTTCTCCATCAAAAAATCTTCTATCATCAGGTCCAATAATTATTCTTACAACTGCCTGTGTAACAAACATTACACCAATACTAACCATTGCAAATTGAACCGGTGGACTTTTGCTTACTCTGTAATATTTAAATACAAATTTATCAATTAGTAACATATACATAATCATAAAAATAATTCCAAATGGGATAGCTAGTAATGCTGTTGGCAAGAATCCTAAAGAAACTCCCAATGACTGCAAATACCACGTGAATAATATCGTAGCCATAGTTCCAAAAGACATCATGTCTCCTGTTGCAAAATTTGCAAATCTTAATACTCCATAAATTAAAGTTACAAAAATAGCTCCAAGAGCTAATTGAGAACCATATGTGATTGCAGGTACAAAAATATAATTAAGCAAAAGTATTATTGCGTTTATAAAATCCATATTATCCGCCTAAAAAAGAGCTTCTTACTCTTGGATCATTAAGTAATTCTTGTCCTGTTCCAGAATATTTATTTTCACCAGTAACCAAAACATAGCCTCTATCAGAAATATTAAGAGCTTGCTTTGCATTTTGTTCAACCATTAAAATTGCTACATTGGTTCTTTTAACTTTAACTATATGATCAAATAATTCGTCCATAACTATTGGCGAGACACCTGCGGTTGGTTCATCCAACATTAGAACTGTTGGCTTAATCATTAAAGCTCTTCCAAGAGCTACTTGTTGTCTTTGACCACCTGATAATTCTCCAACTAATTGATTTCGTTTTTCTTCTAAAATTGGAAAAAGATTATAGATTTCTTCAATAGTATCTCGATAATCTTCTTTTATTAAAAAAGCTCCCATTTCTAAATTTTCTTCAACAGTCATTCCTGCAAATACATTTTTAGTTTGTGGTACAAAAGAAATACCTTCTTTAACTCTATCTTGAGGGGATAATTTCGAAATATCTTTTCCATTAATTTTTACATTACCGGATTTTAAATTTAACAAACCCAACATTGCTTTCATTGCTGTAGATTTGCCTGCTCCATTTGGCCCTAAGATTGAAACTATTTCACCTCTTTCAACATTTACAGAACAAGAATTAATAATATCTGGCCCATTTCCATAACCACCAGTCATTTTAATTCCTTCAAAATAAGCCATTATTTTGTATCCTCAAGTTTTGATCCTCTGCCTAAATAACTTTCAATAACTTTCTCATCTTTTTTGGCATCTTCTACTGTGCCTTCAAATAAAACTGAGCCTTCTGCCATTACAATAACTGGGTCACACAGTCTTCCAATAAAGTCCATATCATGCTCAATCATGCAAAAAGTATAACCTTTTTCTTTATTTAATTTTTCAATCGCAGTACCTAAATCTTTTAGTAAAGTTCTATTAACACCAGCACCCACCTCATCTAGTAAAACAATTTTTGCATCAACCATCATTGTTCTTCCTAATTCTAATAATTTTTTTTGTCCTCCAGAAAGATTTCCAGCAAGTTCGTTGGTTAAATGGCCTAAATTTAAAAATTCTACAACTTCTTTTGCTTTTTCTTTAACTAATTTTTCTTCTGCTGCAACAAGATTAGGTTTTAATAAAGCTGTCATTAAATTTTCACCAGATTGATTTCCTGGTACCATCATCAAATTTTCTAACACAGACAAATTACTAAATTCATGAGCAATTTGAAAAGTTCTTAAGTAAACCTTTGGAAAATAATTCATAAGACGGAACATCAGTAATATTTTCATTATCAAATATAACACTGCCACTAGTACTTTTTAAATTTCCTGCAATTAGATTAAATAAAGTTGTCTTTCCAGAGCCATTAGGTCCAATAATCCCAGTAATTGATCCTTTCTTAACTTTTAAAGAACAATTTGAAACTGCTGCAAGACCACCAAAATATTTACTCAAATTATTAATCTCTAAAATATAATCAGACATTAAAATTATTTACTCAATCTCTTATGAATACTGTTTAGAACTTTTACTATAGACTTATAAGTTCCTTGATTAGAAAGTTCTTTAAGCCCCTGTTCATTTAAACCTTTTGGTGTTTGAGAGTCTTTAACTAAATATTTCAAATCTTTTTTTGCATTCATTGTGGCATCTTCTGACAAAGCTAAAAATAAAGAAGTAACATATTTTTGAGCATCTAATTTTCTTACCCCTCTTTTAACCAACCAATCACTCATTACTCGTAATATTTCATAATACGAAGCCATCATGCCAGATGTAGACCAAAAATTAATAGATAATTTTTCATTTTTAATTTCAACTGTAGTCCCCAAGTTGTTAAAAAATTTTTTAACTTTATAATTAGGAGGGCATATAGGAATCGGACCTTTTTTAAGAGAAATTGGTGGTAATGGGATTGCTCTTACTATATCGATATTCTTAGTTTTAATCATTTTTTTTAGTTGTGCTAAAGTGATTGTAGAAATAAAGCTAACAACTGTTTGGTTTGGTCTAAATTTTAAATCCTTAATTATTTTTTCTCCAACTGTTGGGGTAACTGATAAAAATACCCAATCAGAGTTATTAATTATCTCCTGATTGTTTTTTGCGATTATTATTTTCTTAAATTTTTTTTTAAGATTATTCGCAATTTTTCTATTTCTTGGAGAAATAATGATATTTTTATAAATTATTGATGAATTACAAATGCCTGTAATTACAGATGATGCTATTTTACCTGTTCCTATAAAGCCTAATCTCATAATTGTAAAAATTTTTTAAAGCAAATAATAGATTAATTTGAAAAAAAAGAACCTCTAATTCTCATAAGTTCTCTACTCAAATCTTTATTTTCTTTAAAAGGACGTCTTCCATGAAGCCAGAAATAATTATTTGCAACAATAGCAGAACCAACTGGCAATTTAGTAATCACTTTATTTTTACTACCTTCTAATGAGTCCGAAAGTTTTTGCAGAAAAATCCCTTGTTCCATATTTTTGGGTTCGGGAAACTGGTCTATATAAGATATTTGTGGTTTTCCTTCTTGATCAGGAAAAAATATTGGATGTTCAACTTTATAATCAATATTTTTACTTTTTGGAGATCCCCAAACAAAATTTTGTTTTCCGACTGGATCATTAAAAAGTTCTTCACAATATTCCCAATCGTCTAAATGTAGCATTGCAGTTTCTCCGCCTTCAACATTTTTTTCTTCTAATTTTGACATTAACAACCAATCTGTAATTTCTTTAACATAAGTGCCATCTGTATGAAGATCCATATTTGTATAAGCTTTTCTTAAATATGAGTCACTTTTGTCTTCATGCTTGACATGAAACCTAGCATAATATTTTCCAGCCATTGCATCATGATTAGGATTACCAATTAGATGTGCAACAGCAGTTGACAATTTAACTAGAAACACATCATCTATTTTTGAATTTAAATTCTCTGGTTGAATAACAAAACATCCTGAGTTTCTATCATTTAGAATTTCATTTAATAATTTACTAAGCTGTTTATCAGAGGAGTCATCTAAATATTTTGCAATTGTAAATCTGGTGAAAGGTTTATATTCAATTGCAGTTAAATCAAATCTAGAGAATTTTTCTAATAAGTTTTCTAATATTACATCCTCAATTTGAATATTAATTATTCTATTTGAAGATTGATGTTTGGAAATTTTGAATCCAGAAATTTTTATCATAAAAATATATATTAATAATATTAATCAAAAAGTCTAAAAATAATTATTAAGCACTGCCATAGCAAAAGCTGAAAATATAGCTGGGTAAACATAATTTTTTTTAGATATAAAAAAAATCATTAAACTTAATACAACAACAGCTAATCTAATGAGGTAGCTTGCATCAGATAGAACACCTACTGGGAAAATTACAGTTCGTGCAATTAAAGCTGCCAAAGTTGAATAAGCCAAACAATTAAACCAATTAAATATTTTTGATGTTTCTTTTATTTTGACAGATGACAATACTCCTAGAAATCTTGATAAAAAGGTAGCAAGTGATGTAACTAAAATTGCATAAAAAATACTAACTGACATTCATTTCTCCAATTAAATATGCAATTGTTCCACCAACAAAACCCCCTAATAAAATTGACCATTCAGGTGAAAAAAAATAGAAAATTGGTCCGAGTAAAGCGCCTAATGTAACAGATAAAATAATTTGTATTGTTTTCATTGCTCCAACCATCATGCATATAAAATAAATTGGATTTAAAATTGCTAACCCCATTAACATATCTTTGTTGAGATATTCTGAAAGATAAAAGCCAAGAATTGTGCCAATAATTGAAACAGTCCAGGTAGCTGTTCCTATACCAATCCAAAAATCTACTCTATATTTTTTTTCAATTTCTTGATAATTGCTTCTCATTATTAACCATGCCGAAATAGCAATAAAGTGACATGATAAATAATATTTCCATTTAGGTTGATCTTCATGCATCATTATTGGAAATAAAGATACAGCCATGGGATATAACCTTGCATTTACAAACCAAACAGCCACAAATATTGAAAACAAAGATGCACCAACCAAAATCGACTCTGCCATTACTAAAGAACCTGGCAATGCGTATGTCAACATTGTGGAAAATACACTCTCTTGAATTGTAAAACCTAAATTTTTAAACAATGCACCTATAGCAATAAAACAACAACCTAGCGCTATAGCTGGGCTATCAGGTTTTAAAATAGATCTAAAACCTCTGAGAAAAAATTCTCTTTTAATCATTATTTTGAAATTATCTCAGGGCCCATTACGGTATTGGGCAACCAAGTTGATAACCAAGGAACATAAGTCACCAAAATTAAAAAAACAAAAAGTACTGCCATAAATGGAAGCGCAGCTTTAACTACTTGGGCTAAGCTCATCCCTGTAATGCCAGATGTTACAAATAAATTAAGCCCAATCGGAGGTGTAATCATCCCAATCTCCATATTAACTACCATTATAATTCCTAAATGAATTGGATCTATACCAAGCTCGATTGCTATCGGAAAAACTACTGGTGCAACAATCAATAAAAGTCCTGATGGCTCCATAAATTGACCGCCAATTAATAAAAGAATATTTACCGCAATCAAAAAAGTAAACCAATTAAATCCTGCACTCAACATCCATTCTGTAATTGTCTGTGGAATACGTTCTGACGCTAAAACATGAGCAAATATCAATGCATTTGCAATTATAAACATTAACATAACAGTGGTTTTAGTAGCATCTAAAATAACAGTTTTGGTTTCACTCCCACCAAGTGCTGGTAATAACCCTTTAAACATTATTGTAAAATTGCGCCCCCAAATTCTAAAGCCCTGATAAACTAAATAAATTATTTTAGAGGGGTTGATTGTTTCATATCGCCAAAAAATATATGTTATCATTAAAATAATAGAAAAAATAACTGACCATTTAAAACGAATATTAAGAGTAATTCCCTCAACATCAGCTAAAGCAAAAAAAGATAAAATTAAGCAAACTATTAAAAAAGTTACTCCATAAACTGTTGATTTAAATCCTATTACTGAATCATGAGAATCTGTTTTACGTATCCACGGCTCATGTTTAAAAGGACCCATGTCTCGATAAATGAATATTGCAACAAAAGCAGAGTACACTGCTGCGGCTGCTGCGGCCTCTGTGGGTGTAAATACTCCCCCATAAATACCCCCCATAATAATGACTATAAGAAATAATCCCCAAAAGGCATCTTTTCCACTTGCAAATAGTTCACTTAAACCTTTCCAATCTTCTGCTGGTAAATTTTTGTAACGCGCAACTATATAAATTGCTAACATCAACATCAAACCAGCTACAATACCAGGAATTACTCCTGCCAAAAACATTCTGCCTACAGATACATCAACTGATGCAGCATAAACGACCATAACAATAGAGGGTGGAATTAAAATACCTAAAGTTCCAGCGTTAGCAATAATCCCTGAGGCAAATTCTTTTGAATAACCTACCTGTCGCATTCCAGCGATTGCGACTGAACCAATAGCAACTACAGTTGCCGGTGATGAACCAGATAAAGCAGCAAACATCATACATGCAAGAACAGATGCCATAGCAAGACCGCCTCTAAAGTGACCTACGGAAGCTATTGCAAATCTAATTATACGTTTAGCTACTCCACCTGTAGACATAAAACTCGAAGCTAAAATAAAAAATGGAATAGCGAGTAAAGTATAATGAGTTCCAACACCAAAAAGTGAAATGGCTACTGATGACAATGACTCATTTGTAAATATAGCAACATATAAAATAGATGATAAACCTAATGATAAACCAACAGGAGCTCCTAAAAATAAAAAGCCTAGAACCATGACAAACAAAATTAATGTTTCCATATATTCTAATCCTTTAGTATGTTTTTATTTTCATTTACAAGTTCCTCAGCTTCATGTCCTGCAATAACCATTTCACGATCACCACGGTAAATTTGAATCATAGCTTGTAAACTTCTAAAGCTAAGTAATGCTAGGCTAATAGGCAATATAATTAACACTAACCAACGCTGCACCCTATCCTTAACGCCAAATAAATCTTGAATCCAAACAGGCCATCTAAGTTCCTCAGTTCCAATATTGACTTTGTACATTTTTGACCAATACTCAATGGCACCTGATCTAGATTCAATTCCAACGGCCTTTAACCAGGATGCATCTAGTAAAATTAATCCATAAATTAATCCTGTGCCTGCTCCAAATATAGCAAGCCATTTAGCTGCAGATTTTGGAACAACCTTAATTAAAATATCTACTCCTAAATGTGAGCTCCTTTTGATACCGTAACTCATACCTACTAATATTAACCATGAAAATATTACCATTGTAAATTCTAGAGCGGCTGACCAACCTGTATTAAAACCATAACGGGCAACAACTTGACTAAATGATACGACAGTTAGCAATACCATTAAAAGTACTAACAAATTATCCTCTAGTTTATCAACAGTCTTTGGATAAAAATATTCCCATATAAAAAATACAAAAACTAACAATAGAAGTAATAGATGAGGGGTATATCCAGACATCATGAATTTTTTTATAAAAATAAAAGGGGGATATAATCCCCCTTTTATAAAAATTTAAATTGTATAATTAATGTGAAGCTGCTGCAGCAATAAGATCTGCACCAATTTCATTTTCAAACTGCTTCCAAACAGGTTTCATTGCATCAACCCATTGTTTTCTTTGATCAGCAGTTAATTCATTAATTTTTCCACCTGCTTTTAAAATATTTTGACGATTTGCTTCTTCTTTATCTTTAACAGAATTATTCGCTGCAACAGTAACATCGTCAGCAATTTTTATAAGCTTATTTCTAGTATCTGCATCTAAACTATCTAAAAATTGTTTTGAAGTCATAAAAAGATATGCAAGTAACTGATGGCTTGTTTGTGTTGTGCTATCTTGAACTTCATAGAATTTTTGAGTGTAAATATTAGACCAAGTATTTTCTTGACCATCTACAACACCAGTTTGTAAAGCACCATATACTTCAGCAAATGCCATTGGCTGAGGTGAAGCACCCATTGCTGCAATCATAGCTTTTGCAACATCTGAGGTTTGAACACGAAACTTAAGACCTGCTGCATCTGTTGGGCTTATTAATGCTTTATTAGCTGAGAAGTATTTCATACCACTCATCCAATAGCCTAAACCAACAAATCCCACATCTTCCATAGCATTCAATAAATCTTTACCTTCTTTAGATGCTGTAAATGACATTGCTGCATCCATATCTTTGAAGATAAATGGCAAGTCAAATACTCCATACTTTTTAGTATATGAACCAAATTTAGAAAGTGATGGAGCTAACATTTGTACATCATCCAAAAGCAGTGCCTCTAATTCTTTAGAGTCACCAAATAATGTACTATTTGGATAAACTTCAACACATAATTTTCCATTAAGCTCTTTGTTTACTCTTTCTGCAAAATTATTTGCAGCTACTACTTTAGGGTGAGTTGTACCACCAGTTACATGTGATAATTTAACAACACGTTCACCAGACTCGCACGATGCGAAAGCTGAAGTAGCGCTTGTTATAATAACAAATGCAAATGCTAGTAAAATAGAATTAATCTTTTTAAACATTTTTTTATCCTTACGTTTAGTTTAAATTTAAAAAATTATTATAATTAGTTTTATCTAACAAACAATAACATTCAATTTACCCTTTCAAGTTGTATTTAATATTGATTAAAAGTTTATTTAAAAAATAATTATTAATTAACCATTATTGTCATTAATTGCCGAATAAATTTCTTCTAAAAGTTATACTGACGCACTGATTAAAAATTAGTAGTTATTGGAAATAGAAATCAAGAATGCAATAAAAATTAAAACAGCTGTTGAAATTTTATTGATAACTTTTGGATTTGTTTTCAACCATATAATTAGTTTTTGGGCTAACATGGCGTACCCTACAAGTGAAAGAAAATCTAAAATTATATATGTGAAAATTAATATCATAAACTGAATAATAAAATTTTGATTAAAATCTATAAATTGAGGAAAGATAAAAGGAAAAAACATCCACGCTTTTGGACTAGTACCTGCAACTAAAAAACCATCTCTAAAAAAAGAAAAAAAACTTTTGATCTTAATATTTTTTTTAATTAAATTTTTTGGAACTGAAGTATAGATATCGTAAGCTAAATATAATAAATAAGTTACACCTACCCATTTAATTATATTTAAAAATTCAGGGTAATCAGAAAAGAAAGTTCCAATAAAAAAAATAACTAATATAGCCTGTATGAAATTTGCACTAATATCGCCTAGCGCTGTCCAAATACATTTCTGCACTCCATAATTTATAGAGTAAGAAATAATTAGCATTCTTGGAGTACCAGGTGTTATGAATAAAAAAATGATTATTTGTAAAAATAATAAATAGTCGAGTGGAAGCATTTTGGATGGATAGCCCTTAAAAACCGGGAGCTAAAGATGGCTAAGAAGGACTATCTAATAATAAATTTATCATAATTGATTTAAAAATGCATTATTGATTTATTTCAAATATAAAGGATTTATGAAAAAAAAAGGTCACACCCCTATTACTAGGGTGAAAAATCCTGAGCCCAATATTGAAGATCCTGATTGGATTATATGGGCAGCCTGGGCAGATCGTATCACTTTTGAAGATATTAAAAAAAAGACTGGAAAAACTGAGTCTGAGGTAATCAAGATAATGCGCAATACTCTTAAACCTTCATCATTTAGATTGTGGAGAAAAAGGGTTCATGAAAAAAGTATCAAACATAAAAAAAAATTTGAATATTCTAGAAAACAAATGACTAGTAAAATTAAAAAGAATGATTACTTATAAGGAATGAAAAATATTACTATTTATACTGGTCCACTTTGTAACTACTGTGAAGCAGCAAAGAGATTATTGGCGAGAAATAATGCTCCCTACAAAGAAATTAATATAGCAACTGTTGATGGTGCTATGGATGAAATGATAAAAAAAGCAAATGGCAAAAGAACTATTCCGCAAATTTTTTTTGATGACCAGCATATCGGTGGGTATGACGATATTAGAGCTCTTGAAAAAGAAAATAAACTTCAAGAAATGTTAAAATAAACTTACTCTTTAGGCTTAAAAGTTAAGCAAACACCATTATTACAATATCTTTTACCAGTTGGTTGAGGTCCATCTTCAAAGATATGTCCGTGATGACCACCACAATTCTTACAATGGTATTCTGTTCTAGGATAACCTAACAAATGATCTGTTTTAGTTTCAAAAACATCTGGTAGAGACTCATAAAACGATGGCCACCCAGAACCACTTTCATATTTTGTTTTTGAGTCAAATAATTTTACTCCACAATTTGCACAATGAAAACTTCCTTCTCTTTTTTCATTATTTAAATCGCTAGAACCAGGCATTTCCGTTCCATCTTCAAACATTACAAGTTTTTGCTCTGCCGTAAGTTCTTTATTTATTTTTTTTACCATATTAACTATTTATCTCTCTAATTGGTTTTCCAGCAACACATGCTTCTAAGCCTTCGATCATTTGTGTATAAAAAATATTATAATTTTCTGCAGTAACATATCCAATATGAGGAGTTAGTAAAGCGTTGGGTAAAAATCTTAATTTATTGTTTTCAGGTAAAGGTTCTTTCTCATAAACATCTAAACCCGCACCTAGAATTACATTTGTTGATAAAGCAATAATTAGATCATCCTCATTAACAATGGGTCCTCTTGAGGTATTTATTAAAAAGGCTGTTTTTTTCATTTGATCAAGTTCTTTTAAAGTAATGCAATCTTTATAACGCTCACCACCTTGAACATGTATTGATAAAAAATCTGAATGTTTAATTAAATCTTCTTTACTACATGGCAACACATCAAGCTCTTTGCATTTATTTAAATCTAAATTTTCACTCCATGCCATAACTTCCATGCCAAAAGCTTTTCCAATTTTTGCTACTTGAGAGCCTACTCTTCCAAGTCCAATCAATCCTAGAATTTTACCTCTTAATTCAAAACCAACCGTAGTTTGCCAATAACCTTGGTACATATTATCTATTTCCGTTTTAAGATTTTTGGCTAATCCTAAAATTAAAGCCCAAGTTAGCTCACAAGTAGGATTGAAATTAATCTCTGTACCGCAAACAATAATTTTTCTTTTTTTTGTAGCTTCTAGATCAATTGCTTTATTTCTTGATCCACTGGTGATTACAAATTTTAATTTATTTAAATTGTCGACTAAATTTTTAGTGATGGGAGTTCTTTCTCTCATTATTAATAAAGCTTCAAAATCAGCTAATTGCTCAATAGCGTCAGCTTCATCTATAAAAGGTTCGCTAAAAATTTTAAATTCATATTTTCCTGATAATTTTTTTAAATCCACAAACTCCTGAGAAACATTTTGATAATCATCCAATATTGCAACTTTAAGCATTTTTAATTTCCTTATTTGATAAAAATAAACCTAATATAATTAAAATTGCTCCAATCAAATGAAAAAATTGAAATTTTTCATCATATATTCCTATAGCAAAGATAGTGCTAAATAATGGTATTAAAGATAAAGAAATACCTGCTCTGTTTGCACCTACAATCGATACAGCCCCAGCCCAACAATAATAAGAGCCTATGCTTGGAAAAAGAGCTAGAAAAATTAAAGTATAAACAAGATTAATATCAAATTTAATTACTTGGCCATTTGTATATTCGTATAAAAATTGTGGCAACACACTTATAAGTCCAAGTGTACAAATAACATGTACTAATGTTAAGAGTGGTAAAGTGAATTTTTTTCTCTTTAATAAAGTTGAGTAAATACCCCAAGTTAGAGCGCCACCTACCATAATTAAATCTCCCTTATTAAAATTTAATGAAAGTAAAATATCTAGATTAAGTTTTGTTATAATTGCTATGATTCCTAATACTGAAATAATTAGACCTAAAATTTGAAACTTATTAGTTTTTTCAACTTTAAATAAAAAGCAGAGCAAAATTATGATTGCAGGGATTGCAGCATTAAATAAGGAGGCGTTAATTACTTGCGTGTGGATCAAAGCTAAATAAGTAAAAGAATTAAATAATCCTACACTTGTAAATCCTAGTAAAAATAACAAAGGTAAATTTTTAAGAATAATATCTTTGTATTTAAAAATTTCTTTGTAAGTAAATGGTAACAAAATAAACCAAACAAGTGTCCATCTATAAAAAACTAAAGATAAAGGAGGAATATCTGTTAAAAAAGCATATTTTCCAACAATGAAATTACCAGCCCAAAATAAAGATGCACATACCAGCATTATATATGCTTTGGTGTTTTGCATGAATTAACTAAATCTTTTTGAGCTATAAGGTTCTAAATTAAGATTTGTATTTTCTTTAGCTATCATTCCAGAAACAATCTTTCCAGATATTGGTCCTAATGTCCATCCTAAATGATGATGGCCAAAACAATAAAAAACATTTTTATGATTTTTAGATGGTCCCATAACAGGTAAAAAATCAGGTAAAGTTGGTCTAAAACCTAGCCATTCATCCTCATGTTCAGGTAAATCTCCTAACATATATTTAGCATTGTTTATTAAATTTTTTATTCTTGATTTTGATAAGGGGTTATTCAAACCTCCAAATTCAACAGTACCCACTACCCGCAAACCTTGTTCCATGGGAGTAATTCCAAATCCTCTATTAGAAAAAATTACAGGTCTATTTAAAAGATGATCACAATTTTTAAAATGCACATGATATCCTCTTTCAGTATCCAGTGGAATTTTCTCATCAAGTTTATCTGTTAGTTTTTTTGAAAATGCTCCACAAGCAATTACAATTTTATCAAAAATAAAACTTTGGTTTTCAGTTTTAAGAATTGGTTTTTCATCATCAAATCTAACTTCTTGAACATTTAATTTTTTAAATTGCCCACCTTTTTTCAAAAAAAGTTCAAATAATTTTAAAAGAATTTTTTTAGGATTTCTAGCATGCCTAGCGTAAGGATAATATACCCCAGCATGATAAAAAGGTTTAATATGAGGTTCTAAATCATGGATTTCATGTTTGTTTACTAATTGTTGTTTAACCCCCAATTCGTCTCTAACTTTAATCTCCAATTCTCTACTTTTTAAATCTTTATCCGTCCAAATATATAAAATACCTTTATTCTCAACTAATCCTTCAAGATCAATCTCATCAAATAATTCATCATAAGCTGGTAAAGCTAAATCTAAAATTTGATGCATATTTTTTGCTGTATGCATCATTTTATTTTGTGAAGAATTTAAAATAAACTTTAAAAACCAAGGAATCATTTTTGGGACATAGTTCCATTTTAAAGCAAGAGGACCCGAAGAACTTAAAAGCATAGCAGGAACATCAGCAAGTACATCCGGTCTATTTAAAGGGACAGAAGCATAAGGAGAAAAGTGGCCTGCATTACCATATGATGCAGCTGGACTTCCTGGTTCATCTCTATCAAAAATAGTTACATCAAAACCTTTTTTTTGAAGAAATAAAGCATTGGACACTCCTTGTATTCCACTTCCAACTATTCCAACTTTTATATTTTTGTTCATGGCGACTTATATAATTAATATCTAATTTTTATTAGGCGACAAATTATACTTTGGGGTTATGCTATAAGTTGTTTGTTATTAATTTTAGCACTCAATACTATAGCAAAACCGATCATTGTAGCGAGCATAGATGAGCCACCATATGACATGATTGGGAGTGGCGACCCAACTATAGGTAGTAATCCTGTAACCATTGCCATGTTTATGGTTACATATAAAAAAATAGAAAAAGCAAAACTAAAGCAAAATAACTTAGCAAAGTGGCTTCTTGAAATAATACCTATGTAAATAATTCGATAAAGAATGGCTGCATAAATCAACAATAAAAATAAAGATCCAAAAAAACCAAACTCTTCTGAAAACAAGGTAAAAATAAAATCTGTATGTTTTTCAGGTAAAAATTCCAAGTAACTTTGGGTCCCTTTTAAATAGCCTTTCCCAGTAAGACCTCCTGAACCTATAGCTATTTTTGATTGAATTATTTGATAGCCAGCGCCTAAAGGATCCCTATCTGGATCCAAAAAAGTTAAAATTCTCATTTTTTGATATGGCTTTAAAAGCGAGATCACAAAAGGTAATGAAATAACAAAAGTTATAAAAGAATAGCTAAAATATTTAATCTTTAATCCTGATAACCATAAAACTATTATGCCGCTCAAAGCTATCAAAATAGAAGTTCCTAGATCAGGTTGTCTGATAACTAGCATAATTGGAATAATGATTATCGCAATAGAAGTTATTATTGGTGTAAAATTATTAACATCGTTAATTTTTAATCGATGATAATACTTTGCAAGACAAAGAATAATTGCAACCTTCATTAACTCAGATGGTTGAAGATTTATAAAATAGAAATCGATCCATCTTTTTGATCCTGAAGCCTCTACCCCAAAAATTGTAACCCAAATTAATAAACCTAGAACAATTAAGTAAATAAAATAAGACAACTTATGCCAAAATTTAATTGTAAACATTGATAAAAAAATCATCATTGGGAAAAAAACTATAAATTTTATGAAGTGACTTTTGGTGTGAAACAAAATTTCACCGCCATCTGTTGAATACATAGTAAAGATGCTAATCGCTCCTAATAAAATAATAAAAAATAATAAAAAATAATCTAAATTTTTTATTTTTTGAATTATTGATAATTGATTGTCTAGTTTGGTATGTTGAAGCATTTAAATATCTAGAAGATTTTTTTCTTTTAACTTTTCTCTAAGTTCGTGTTTATCGATAACCATTTTAAATAATTCTTTAGCAATGGGTGCTGCTGCTGAACTTCCTGACCCACCATGTTCAACTATTATACTCATAGCGTATTGTGGAGATTTATAAGGTCCAAATGCTATATATAAAGCATGATCTCTTTCCTCATAAGGAATTTCAGCGGTATCTAAATCAAGCTCTCGATCTAGCTTAGTAATTCTTTTAACTTGAGCGGTACCTGTTTTACCTGCAAATTGATACTTTGGATCACTAATTCTTGAAGAATAAGAGGTGCCTCTTACTTCATTAACAGAGCTAAACATTGTTTCTTGTATCAACTTTATATTTTTTTGATCTTTAAATAATGGTTCAAAACTTTCAGGTAAAAGATTTTGTTTTTTATTATCTACTATTATTTTTGGTTGAATTTTATATCCTCCATTAGCTATTTGAGCTGTCATCAAACATAATTGTAAAGGGGTTGTTTGAATATAGCCTTGGCCGATTCCAGTAATCATAGTTTCACCAAGTAGCCAATTTTTACCGAGATTATTTTTTTTCCATTGGGTACTTGGGATTAAACCATTTTTTTCATTATCAAATAAATTTTCTACAATTTTATTGCCAAGGCCGAATTTTTTAGCAGTAACACTCAAACGATCGACACCTAATAATCTTGAAATCTCATAGAAATAGGTATCACATGATTGTTTCATAGCTTCTTTTAAATCAACAGAACCATGTCCCTCTTTTTTCCAACAATGATAAGTTTGCCCGTAACTTTCTATTTTACCTTTGCAAAAAACTTTGAAATCTTTATTTATAATTTTGTTTTCTAATGCTGATAAAGCAACAATAGGTTTGATTGTTGAGCCTGGAGAATATTGACCTGAAATAGTTTTGTTAACTAATGGGTTCATTGGATTATTTCTTATTAATTGCCAATCATCCTGATTAATTCCAAATAAGAATAAATTTGGATCAAATGATGGGGAAGAATGCATAGCAATGATTTCCCCAGAAAAAACGTTCATAATACTAATGGAGCCAGCCTTGTTTGCTAATAACTGATTACATAAATTTTGGATATCTACATCTATTGTGAGTTTAATATTTTTACCTTTATCTCCTTTTTGAAACTCTAATTGACTTATTCTTTTGCCATAGGCGTTAACCTCATATCTCTCAATGCTGTTTGTACCAATTAATTCATTTTCAAAAGTTTTTTCTAAGCCTGTTTTTCCAACTTTTAGTCCAGGAACAAATTTACTTTTAATTTGTTCACTATTTTCCAAATCTTCTACTGTTGCCTGATTAACGTATCCAATAATGTGAGTAAGATTTTCTTTATAAGGATAATATCTTGAAACCGATAGTACAGGTTTAACACCAGTCAGTTCATGTAAATAATTATTTACTTTAGCAAATTGTTTCCAGTCTAAATTTTCTGAAACAATTAAAGTTTCCCATGGTTTAATTTCATCTTTTTTCTTTAATATTCTAGAATATTCATCATCACTCAATTCAAGAATATTTTTTAATCGAGCACTCAGACTTTTAAAATTTTCCACTTGTTCTGGTATTAAATGAAGTTGATAAACTTTTTGATTTCCTGCAATCAATTTTCCAAAATAATCATAAAATTCTCCTCTTTGTGGAGGTAATTTCCATTCTCTAACTCTATTTTTGTCTGACAAAGTTAAGTATTTTTTACTTTCATTAATTTGAAGAGTAAACAACCGGCCAACAATACCTGTAAAGACTATCACTTTAGCGGCAATTATTATAAACATTCTTCTGTTTATATTCTGCAATTTTAAAAAACTTGTGTCTTTATTAATCATAATATTTTACTCGATATTTTTTGAAAGTTTTCAAATGCTATAAAAAATATTGGAAAAAAAATAAGCGTAAAACCTAAATTAATTAAATAAACTATTTGATCTATCTCAATATTAAAAAAAATCTGTAAAATTAAAAAATTTATTGAATTTAAAATTAAAATTGTAATTAAAAAGAGTATCCAATCATTCATAAAATTTGGTCTTAAAGTTATATTTCTGACGTAAGCAGTTGCTCCACAAATCAATAAATAATTCAAACTACTCAAGCCTATCGGTAAAGAAGTAACAACATCATTAAATAATCCACAAATAAAAATTAATATTATTGGAAGTTGTTGGGGACTTTTTAAACTCCAATAAAATATTAAAATAAATGAAAAATTAAATGAAAAATAATCTAGTTTTAGATAGTTAAAATCAAATTCATTTAGATTAGCAATTAATAAAATGATGATTGGACTGTAAAATTTTAAATATGAAAAAATTGAAAAGTCATTATTTTTCCCCATTATTGACTCCATTTTCTTTTGTTAAAATTTTAACAAATTCTAGTTGACTAAGATCAGAAAAAAATTCTACTATCATTTCTTTATCATTGAGTTTTAATTTACCGATAGGAATTCCTGCTTTAAAAACTCCAGCAACACCTGACGTGTAGATGTTTAATTCATCATTTAATTTAGGGTAGTTTTCATCTTTTAAATATTCTATCACACCCTGTGTTTTCCCATTGCCTGATACAATTACATGGATTCCAATAGGTTCTATAATGCTAGCTATTTTACTATTAATATCTGTAATCAATATAACTCTGGATGTTAAAAAGTTCACTTCTACTACCTTTCCAATCAGATACTCACCTTTGACTACTGCCATACCCAGCTCAATGTTATCTTTTGAACCTTTATTTATGATTATTGAATTTAAAAATGGACTTTCTTTATCTAATAAAACTTTAGCAATAATTGATCCTTGAGACAGTTGCTGTTCACCAATAATTTCTCTCAATCTATTGTTTTCTGATATTAAATATTCATTTGCTAATTTTTCTGCATTATATTTTTCTAATAAATTTTCTTCTTCTTTTTTTAAATCGTAAAGATTTAAATGATCTTTAACTTTAATATAATATTCATTAAATTTTTTTTCTGGGATAGATGCAATAAGAGAAGATCTATAAACTATGTCCTGCAGACCTTTTTCTAAAATATTAATTATTTTTAAATTTAAATTAGAAAAAATTAAAATTATTAATGAGGTAATAATTAAAGTTAGAAGTGAAAATTTTTGTTTTACGTTTTTTTTAAGAAAGGCAGATCTAAGGGCTATTACAAAGTCATCTCTGCTTTTAACCATTTCTACTAATACTCAGAAAGCATAGTAGAGAATGTTTGTTCTTGTTCTAAAGCTTTTCCTGTGCCAATTGCTACACAAGATAATGGGTCATCAGCTACATGCACTGGTAAACCAGTCTCCTTTGCAAATCTTTTATCAATATTTTTAAGCAATGCACCGCCACCTGTTAAGGTTAATCCCATATCAACTAAGTCAGCAGATAATTCTGGTGGTGTATTTTCTAATGCATCTTTAATTGCATTTACCATTTCTTTTAAAATATCATTTAAGGCTTCAGCAGTATCTTCTTCTGTAATATTAACTTCTTTAGGAGTGCCTGATCTTAAATCTCTTCCTTTTACGGCATACGTATTACTGCTTGTTGGAATTGCTGTTCCAATTTCTTTTTTTATTTTCTCTGCAGTACTGTCACCAATCATCAAATTATATTCTTTTCTCATATAATTGACTAATGCTGTATCCATTGCATCCCCAGCAATTCTTAAAGATCTAGAATAAACTAATCCACCTAATGACATGACTGCTATTTCAGTAGTACCACCACCAATATCAACAATCATTGATCCCGTTGCTTCTGAAATTGGTAATCCGGCACCAATCGCTGCCGCGATAGGTTCTTCAATTAATTGTACTCTACGTGCACCTGCTGCAAGTGCGCTATCTTGAATAGCTTTTCTTTCAACTGGAGTTGATCCAGTTGGCACACAAATTAAAATTCTTGGATTTGCAAAAGTACTACCTTTATGAACTTTCTTAATAAAGTGTTTAATCATTTCTTCGGTAACAATAAAGTCTGCAATAACACCGTCTCTTAAAGGTCTAATTGCAGTAATATTTCCTGGAGTTCTTCCAAGCATTGTTTTTGCTTCATCTCCAACTGCAAGCACCGTTTTTTTTCCACCTTGATCCACAATAGCAACTACGGAAGGTTCGTTAAGAACTATGCCTTGACCTCTCACTACCACCAACGTGTTTGCGGTACCAAGGTCTATCGCCATATCTTGGCTCCATATTTTTTTTATTCTATCAAAAATTCCCATCTATATACCCTTAACTTTCTGAATTTCTTGCTCCATAGGAGCTGTTTTGTTTCTTTTAATAATCATTTTATTTAGTGCACTTAAATAAGCGTTTGCAGACGCTACTAACGTATCAGTGTCTGCAGCTTGACCAACTGTTGTTTTGCCATTTTCTTCAATTCTCACACTTACTGTTGCTTGTGCATCTGTACCTTCTGTTACAGCATGAACTTGGTATAACTGTAGATTTACATCATGTGGATATAAATTTTTAATACATTTGAAAATTGCATCCACCGGACCATCTCCAGTTTCTGATGCTGTTTTGATATCCCCATCGACATCTAATGTCATGTCTGCTTTTTGTGGTTCGCCTGTACCAGCAAAAACTTTTAAAGATTTTAATGTAATAGTATTCGCTTTTTTATCTAATACCAAACTATCATCTACAAGAGCTATAATATCTTCATCATAAATATGTTTTTTCTTATCTGCCAAAACCTTAAATTTACCAAAAGCATTTTCAATAATATCATCAGTAATATCCGCATAACCTAAAGTAATTAATTTATCTTTAAAAGCATGTCTTCCAGAATGTTTACCCATTACCAATGAAGTTTGTTTTACCCCAACACTTTCAGGAGTCATGATCTCATAAGTATTTCTATTTTTAAGCATTCCATCTTGATGAATTCCTGACTCGTGTGCAAAAGCATTTTTACCCACTATCGCTTTATTATACTGCACTGGGAAACCAGTAACATTTGATACAAGCTTGGAAGCTTTACTTAACAAAGTTGTATTAATTCCTGTTTCAAATGGCATTAAATCATTTCGTGTTCTTATCGCCATTACCACTTCTTCTAAGGCAGCATTACCTGCTCTTTCACCAATTCCATTAATGGTACATTCAATTTGTCTTGCTCCAGCTTGCACTCCAGCTAAAGAATTTGCAACTGCTAATCCTAAATCATTATGACAATGAGTAGATAAAATTGCTTGGTCAATATTTGGAACTTTATTTAAAAGAGTTTGAATAATTTTTGTAAATTCTGATGGAACTGTATAACCAACTGTGTCTGGTATGTTTATAGTTTTTGCTCCTGATTTAATTGCAAGTTCAACAGTCTTACACATATAATCCATGTCTGTTCTGGTTCCATCTTCGCAAGACCACTCAACATCATCAGTAAAATTTCTTGCATAAGTTACATGTTCTTTGATAGACTCATAAACCTGTTCAGGGGTTTTATTTAATTTATGCTTCATATGCAGTGGACTTGTAGAAATGAAAGTATGAATTCTAAATCTTGGAGCATGCTTTAATGCTTCATAACATCGATCAATATCTTTTTTAGAATGTCTAGCTAGACCACAAGGAATAGATTTTTTTAAAATTTTAGAAATCGAAGATACTGCCTCAAAATCTCCAGGTGATGCTATTGGAAAACCTGCCTCAATAATATCAATTCCTAATTCATCAAATACTCTTGCAATTTGAATTTTTTCTTCAAGACTCATTGATGCCCCTGGCGATTGCTCACCATCCCGCATCGTAGTATCAAATATATAAACTCTATCTTTATCAGCCATAATTAATGTTTTTTTGAATGTTGGTATAATACAATCAATGTTAGATTTTGCAAAATATTTCGATATTTTTTTCTAATAAAAGGAACGTTTTGGGGATTATCTTGTCTCGTAAATTGACTCTATTTTAGGCATTAAATCTAAAAGCTCTTTTGTATAACTATTTGAAGGATTTAAGAATAAGTTTTCAGTGTCAGATATCTCACATAGTTTACCATATCTTAATACTGCTATTCGATCACACATTTGTCTCACTACTGGTAAGTCGTGACTGATAAATAGAATGGTTAAATTTAATTGCTCTTGAAGATCTTTTAATAAATTTAATATTTGAGCTTGTATACTGACATCTAATGCTGAAGTAGGTTCATCACAAACTAGCAACCTAGGTTGTGTTGCTAAAGCACGAGCAATTGAAATTCGTTGTCTTTGTCCGCCTGAAAATTCATGTGGATATCGTTCAGCTGATTTTTTTGTAAGTTCAACAGACTCTAATAAGTCATTAATATAATCTTTTAATTCATTGTCTTTAATAAGAGTATTGTGAAGTCTTATAGGTTCTGCAATAATGTCATAAACTTTCATTCTACTATTTAAAGATGAATATGGATCTTGAAAAATCATTTGAATTTGTCTTCTAAACTTAAGCATGACATTTTTATCTCTGATCTTATTGATGCAAACATTGTCAAAATAAATTTCACCAGATGTGGGTTTAAATAAATTAACTATCATTTTTGCAATTGTAGATTTACCACTGCCACTCTCGCCTACTAATCCAAAAGACTCTCCTTCTTTAATATTAAAACTCACATCATCTACTGCAATAACATCTTTACTAGACGACTCAGAAAAAATACCATCATGGAAGGATTTTTTAAGATTTTTTACTTCAATCAAATTTTGATCAATCAATTCTTTTTTTTTCCATCTGTTTAAAATTTTTAAATTAATCTGATTATCATTTTCATTAATTTTATTAATTACATTAAATCTATTTATTTTTTTATTTGTTGGTGGAACTGAACTTACTAAGCTTTTTGTATATTCTGCTTTAGGATTGCCTAACACTTCTTTTGTTGGGCCTATCTCAACTAAAATACCTTTTTTCATAACAGCAACTCTATCAGTAGTTTCAGCTATCACACCCATGTCATGGGTGATTAATATAACTGCTAAATTTCTTTTTTTTGTTAAATTTTTTATTAGTTCAAGAATTTGTGATTGGATTGAAACATCAAGAGCTGTAGTTGGTTCGTCTGCGATTAAGAGTTCTGGCTCACAACATAAAGCTAACGAAATTACTACTCGTTGTCTCATCCCACCTGAGAATTGATGTGGATAATTATTAAATCTATTTTCTGCATCTGTAATACCTACTTCTTTTAATAAATTAATTGCTTTTTTTCTTGCATCTCCTTTATTTAAACTTAGGTGAGTTTGAATAGTTTCAATTAGTTGTTCCCCAACTGTTAATAATGGATTTAAAGAGGTTTGAGGATCTTGAAAAATTATGCCAATTTTTTTACCTCTAAGAGTTTTTATCGTTTTAGGATCTTTATAAATATCAATATTATCAATAAAAATTGAACCTTCAGAAATTTTACCAGGTTCATCAATTAAATTAATGATGGCATTTCCTACTGTACTTTTACCAGAGCCAGACTCCCCAACTAAGCCTAATATTTCTCCTTTACTCACATCAAATTGAACATTCTGAGCAGCAAAGACAGTCTCTTTCCTCATGATGTAATTAACAGATAAGTTATTAATTTTTAAAAAACTCATTACTTTAATTTTGGATTGAGGGTATCTCTCATCCAATCTCCTAAAAGATTTATTGAAAAAGCTAAAAGCACTAAAAAAATTGCTGGAAAAAAAGTAATCCACCACTCACCTGAAAATAAAAAATCATTACCAATTCTAATTAAGGTTCCTAAAGATGGCGTTGTAGGTGGCACCCCTACTCCTAAGAAACTTAATGTAGATTCTGCTATAATGGCTAAAGCTAAACCAATTGTGCCAATAACCAAAATTGGTCGTAAAATATTTGGCAATATATGTCTAAGCATAATCATTAAATTTGAAACACCAATAATAGTAGATGCTGAAACATAATCTTTATTTTTCTCAACTAATGTTGCTGCTCTTGAAACTCTTGCAAATTGTGGCCATTCTGAAATTCCTATAGCAAAAATTAAAACGTAAATTGCCATTTGATCATGTAGTTCTCTCGAAATAATTCCACGTGCAATTCCATCAACTAATAATGCCATTAAAATACTTGGGATAGTTAATTGCACATCTGTAATTCTCATTACAAACATTTCATATCTTCCACCAAAATAACCAGCTGTTAAGCCCAAAGCAACACCAAGAATTAAACTAAATAAAATAGCTGAAAAACCAACAATCAATGAAATTCTAGAACCATATAAAATTGTTGATAGCATATCTCTTCCTTGCCCATCAGTACCAAGAAGAAAATTTCTAGTTCCGCCCTCAGACCATGATGGAGGAGTAAATGCATCCATTAATGATAAACTTGAAGGATCAAAAGGATTATAAGGAGCAATTATCTCTACAAAAAAAGAACAGAAAAATATAATTAATAATATTAAACTTGAAATAATTGCAGTTGGAGATTTTTTAAAACTAAAAAAAATATCACTATCAATAATTTTATTAATAAATGATAAATTTTGATCTTGCATTTTATTCTGTTCCTTTAATTCTTATCCTCGGATCTATAAAATAATAAAGTATATCGACAATGAAATTTATCATCACAAATATAAAGGCAATAAATACCAAATATGCAGACATAATGGGAATATCGACAAATTTAACAGCTTGAATAAAGAGAAATCCCATCCCAGGCCATTGAAAAACTGTTTCAGTAATAATTGAAAATGCCACTAATGTTCCAATGTTAATTCCAGCAATAGTAATCACTGGAATTAATCCATTTTTTAATGCGTGACGATATTGAATTTTATTTTCACTTATGCCTCTAGCTCTTGCAAATTTAATATAATCTGTTTGCAAAATTTCCATCATTTCTGCTCTAACTAGTCTGATAATATAAGTCATTTGAAATAGACTTAATGTAATTGAAGGTAATATAATTGCTTTCAGTCCTGACAAAGTTAGAAAACCCGTTTTCCAATAACCTAAATCTACAACTTCACCACGACCGAACGATGGTAAGATCCCTAAGATGACTGAAAAAAGGTATATTAAAAGTATTCCAATTACAAAAGTTGGTAATGATACTCCTAATAAAGATACTCCTAAAATTATATTGCTTGTAAAACTATCTCGATTAATTCCTGTATATACTCCTAATAAAATTCCTGCCACCAGCGCAATTACTGCTGAAACAAATACCAATTCTAATGTAGCTGGAAGTCTTTCAGTTATTAATTCAGAAACAGGTCTTCTAAGTTGATAAGAGATTCCAAATTCTCCTTTTGAAGCATTTTTAATAAATCTTACAAATTGAACAGGAATTGGATCATTTAAGCCAAGTGTAACTCTCAATTCTGCTCTTTCTTTTTCTGATGTTTCCTCACCAACCATATTGTTGATTGGATCACCAACAAAAGTAAAGAGTGAAAAAGATACGAATGCTACCACTAGCATTACTAGGATCGATTGAATTAATCTTTTTAAAAAATATATCGCCAATGTCTGAAATTTTAAATGTACATAAGCCCTTTGATATAAAGGGCTTATGTATTTAATCTTTTTTAATTTTTGCTCGAAAATCTGAACAAAGGCTCATTGTTAGGTCTAATAGGAACGTTTACATTCTTTTTAGAAGCCCAAGCAATTACCTGGTGATGTAAAGGTAGATAAGTAATGTCATCTTTTACAATTTGCCAAGCTTCAGCAATTGCAGCATTTCTTTTATCTAAATCAACTTCACCTTCCATAACTTTGATAAGTTCATCAACTCTTGCATTACTAAAGTTAGCTTTGTTCCAGCTCGCTCCGGTATCATATAAGTAATGAAATACATAATGACTATCTAAAGTAGGAACTCCCCAACCCAGCATATAAAAGTCTCCTTTTTTTTCTCCGAGTTCTTTGAAGTGAATACTTTTAGTTTGCGAGTTTAAACTTACATTAACGCCCACTTTTCCAAGCATACCAACAACTGCTGTACAAATAGCTTCATCATTAATATATCGGTCATTTGGACATCTTAGTTCTACTTCAAAACCATCTGGATAACCTGCATCTGCTAAAAGTTTTTTTGAAGCTTCAGGATCATATGGCAACCTTTTATCAAGCTCTGGAGTATAACCTGTTACACCTGGAAAAGTTACTATTCCAGCTGGAGCACTATTCCCTCTCATCACTTTTTGTTTAATTGCTTCAATATCAATTGCTTGGTAAAGCGCCTGTCTAACTTCTTTCTTTTTGAATGGGTTATCTCCTGTGTTTCCAGATCTTAATTGATCTGCAGCTTGATCCATTCCTAGAAAAATAGTTCTCATCTGAGGTGTACTTTCAACTTTGTGGTCACCAGAAGAACTTATTCTTCCAAGATCTTGAACTGGAGCATCAGTTACAATATCAATTTCACCTGATAATAAAGCTGCAACTCTAGTTGCTGCATTCGCAATAGGAATTAATTCAACTGCTGTCAGATTATGCTCTACATCACCCCACCATCTAGTATTCTTTTTAAATACTGTTTTAGTATTTGGCTCTCTCAGAGTAATTTTAAAAGGTCCAGTACCCATTGCATTAACAGAGGCATAAGTTTCTTGTGATGCTCCCCAATTTTGAGGGGCTAGTGCAAAATGTTTTTCTGCCCATGCTTTAGACATTACAAAGATATTAGATAATTGATTTAAAAGAATTGGATTTGGTTCTTTAGTTTTTATCTGAACTGTATAATCATCTATAGCCTTTACCGAGCTAATAGAACTAATATACTCTTTAAAATCAGATGTTGGCTGTTGTGCTCTAATAATACTAAAAACAACATCTTCTGATGTCATTGGTGTACCATCAGAAAATTTTACATCTTCTCTTAAAAAGAAGTACCAAGTTGTAGGATCAACTGCTTTCCACTTTGTTGCTAATTGTGGTCCAATAGACATATCTATGCCTCTTGTCACCAAAGCTTCATATACCTGCCTTGATACTTGAGTCGTTGGACCTTCATTTTGAGCATGAGGATCTAACGTTAAACTATCACCAGCCATAGACCATTTTATTGTGTTGGCTGAAGCTGATGAAAAACCAAAAACTAAAGATAAAATTATTAGTATTTTGGATAAGCTATTAATTTTCATATTTTTACTCCTCTTAAATTATTTAAGAAAAGTATAGGTTATATAAAAATAATTTTATAGTCTAAATTGTCCTGATAAAATTAGCTTTTATCGCTATCAACTAGTTTTTTTTTACCTATCCAAGGCATCATTGCTCTTAATTTAGCACCAACTGTTTCAATTGAATGTTGAGCTAAATCTTCTCGAGTTTTGAGAAAATTCTTTTGACCATTTTTACATTCGTCCATCCACTGTTTTGTAAATTTTCCAGATTGAATATCAGAAAGAACTTCTTTCATTCTTTTCTTTGTCTCTTCTTTATTTATTATTCTAGGTCCAGATACATATTCTCCATATTCAGCAGTATTAGAAATTGAATAGTTCATATTTGCTATTCCACCTTCATAAATTAAATCAACTATCAATTTTACTTCATGCAAACATTCAAAGTAAGCCATCTCAGGTTCATAACCTGCTTCAACCAATGTTTCATAACCATTTTTAATTAGTTCTACTAGTCCTCCACAAAGAACTGTTTGTTCACCAAATAGATCAGTTTCACATTCATCTTTAAATGTTGTTTCAATAATACCAGATCTACCTCCACCAATCGCTGAGGCGTAAGACAATGCTAAATCCCTTGCTTTTCCTGTGCCATCCTGATGAACAGCCATTAAACACGGAACTCCACCCCCTTTTTCAAACTCACTTCGAACTAAATGTCCAGGTCCTTTTGGGGCTACCATAAATACATCTAGATCTTTTCTTGCTTTAATTAAGTCGTAATGAATATTTAATCCATGAGCAAAAGCTAAACTTGTTCCTTCTTTAATTCTTTGTTCTATATGATTTTTATAGATTGTTGCCTGAAGTTCATCAGGAGTTAAAATCATACAAACATCAGCCCACTCTGCAGCATCAGATAGATTCATAACTCTTAAACCTTTAGACTCTGCTTTTGCTTTACTAGCAGATCCATCTCTTAATGCTACAACAACATTTTGAACACCACTATCTTTTAAATTAAGTGCATGAGCATGGCCTTGGCTTCCATAACCAAAAATAGCTACTTTTTTTTCTTTAATTAAATTTACATCTGCATCTTTTTCATAAAACATTTTCATTTTGTTTCTCCTTTTAAATTAGTTAAATATGTCAGCGCCTCGTGTCATAGCCACCGCTCCAGTTCTTGAGGCACTTACAAGTCCTAGGGGTTTTAATTTTTTCATCATAAAATCTATTTCTCTTCTTAAAGCGGTAATTTGGATTACTGCTGATTTTTTTGTCTTATCTAATATTACTGGATTAAACGTTTTACAAGCATTAAGAGACTTTTGAATATTATTTTCTGAGGATACTATTTTAAAAAGAGCCATTTCTTTAAAAATAACATTCTTATCTTCCCTTTTAAAATCTGCCACTTTATGTACTGGAACTAATTTTTTTAATTGTAATTTAATTTGATCAATAACTTGGGGTGTTCCTGTTGTAACAATAGTTATTCTTGAAATATTTCTTTTAAAATCAATCTCAGCAACTGCTAATGATTCAATATTGTAGCCTCGACCAGAAAATAAACCGACTACCCTAGCCAATACTCCAGCTTCATTATCAACCCAAACAACTATTATATGAGTGTCTGGTTTTCCATCTTTTGTAGGAATGCTATATGCTGATTTTGCTTTTGCCATTAAACTAAAGATTTACCTTTTCCAGTAATTTTATTTTCATCTTTATCATTGGGTCCTAAAATCATTTGATTATGTGGTTTTCCTGATGGAATCATCGGAAAACAGTTTTCTGCTGGATCCACATGACAATCAAATATAACTGGTCCATCATAGTCAATCATTTCTTGGATTTTTTCATCTAATTCACTTGGATCTGTTGCTTTAATACCTTTGCATCCATATGCTTCGGCCATTTTTATAAAGTCTGGTAATGCCTCAGAATAACTCTCTGAGTAATTTTTCTCATGTAATAATTCCTGCCACTGTCTTACCATTCCCATATACTGATTATTAAGAATAAAGATCTTAATTGGCAGATTATACTGTATAGCCGTTGACATTTCTTGCATGGTCATGAGCACTGAGGCTTCACCAGCAATATCGATAACTAATTTTTTAGGATGAGCAACCTGAACTCCAACTGCTGCAGGTAAACCATATCCCATTGTACCTAATCCTCCAGAAGTCATCCAACGATTAGGTTTATTAAACTTGTAATGTTGTGCTGCCCACATTTGATGCTGACCAACCTCAGTAGTAATATAAGTGTCTTGATCTTTTGTTAATTCATAAAGTCTCTGAACTGCAAATTGTGGTTTTATCGTTTCCTCGCTATTTGTAAATCCAAGTGAATCTTTTGATCGCCATTTTTGTATTTGTTGCCACCAATTTGAAATTTGTTGTTTATTAGATTTAGCAAAATTAATTTTTTTCTTATTAAGAGTTTTAATTGTAGATTTAATCACCTCATAAACATCTCCAACTAATGCTAAATCTACTTTAATTATTTTATTTATAGAAGATGGGTCTATATCGATATGTACTTTTTTTGATTTAGGAGAAAATTCATCTATCTTACCAGTAATACGATCATCAAACCTTGCACCAATATTTATTAAAAGATCACAATCATGCATAGCATTATTTGCTTCATAGGTTCCATGCATTCCAAGCATTCCTACAAACTGATGATCATCACCTGGATAAGCACCAAGTCCTTGAAGAGTAGAGGTAATCGGAAAACCTGTCAAACGCACTAACTCTCTTAAAGCTTCGCTTGCTTTTGGTCCTGAGTTTATGACGCCACCGCCCGTATAAAAAATTGGTTTTTTTGCTTTAGTGATTAAATCTATTAATTGATCTACTTCTTTTTGAGAAAATTTATTATGAGATTTACCATTTAGTTTATTTTCATATTTTGGTTTTGAATATTTTGTTTTTGCAAACTGAATGTCTTTTGGAATATCAACTAATACTGGTCCTGGTCTACCTGAAGTTGCCACATGAAAGGCTTCATGTAAAATCCTAGGTAAGTCATCTATGTTTTTAACTAGCCAGTTATGTTTTGTGCAAGGTCTTGTAATTCCTGTAGTATCACATTCTTGAAATGCATCAGTACCAATCAAATGAGTAGGAACTTGTCCTGAAATACAAACTAGAGGAACCGAGTCCATATAGGCATCGGTCAAAGCTGTTACAACGTTTGTTGCTCCCGGTCCTGAAGTAACTAATACGACACCTGGTTTTCCAGATGACCTGGCATAACCTTCTGCAGCATGTCCCGCACCTTGTTCATGTCGAACTAAAATATGCTTAATCGATGAATGATTTTTTAATTCATCATAAATCGGTAACACTGCACCACCAGGATAACCAAAAATATATTCCACCTTTTGATCTTCAAGGCATTTAAAAACTATTTCAGCTCCTGTGTATAATTTTGGCATTTGAGCAATCTAGCTGAAGTTGTACTGATTGGTCAAGTTTAACAATTAAATAATTAAATTTTTTTTAAAAACTTATCCAAGTCTTGTGGCTTAATTTTATGCCAATCATCCATGTAGCCTCTAGCCCAAGTGCTTTGACGTTTGGCATATTGTCTAGTTTTTATTGAGATAATTTGCTTAGTTTCCTCTAAATTTTTTTTTTTATTCAAATAATCCTCAATTTCTTTAATGCCAATAGCTTTATTCGCAGTTTTGTCTTTCTTAACTCTAATTTTAACAAACCTTTTAACTTCCTGAATTGCACCACTTAAAAACATCTCTTCCACTCTTAGACTAATTTTTTCTATGAGTTCAGTTCTTGGAAAATCTATATATATTTTATAAAAATCTTTTTCTTTAAAATAAGCTTTAGTACTTTCAAACCATTGATGAAGTGATTTTTTAGTAAAAGATTTAACCTCATAGGCTCTTATGGTTCTTTGAGTATCTGTTGGATTAATTTTATCTTTAGAACTTGGGTCTAATTTTAACAATTTAAGATAAAATTTATTTTGACCAAGTTTTTTATGTAAAGTTCTAACTTTATTACGAAATTGCATTGGAATTTCTGGAATACTTACTAAACCTTGGGTAATAGCTTTAAAATATAATCCTGTACCACCAACTAAAATTGGAACTTTTTTTCTTTTTTTTATTTCTTCAATTTTAGAAATTGCTAACTTTAACCAATCACCTGTTGAAAAATTTTTTTTCACACTTTGAAACCCATAAAGATGGTGTTTTATTTTTTGATAATTTTTTTTTAAAGGTCTTGCTGATAAAATTTTTAGCTCCTTATAAATCTGCATACTGTCAGTATTTATAATTTCACCATTTAATTTTTTTGCTAGTTGAATTGCAAAATTGGACTTGCCTGAGGCGGTGGGGCCTGAGATTAAAATAATCTTGGATTTTAAATCCATGATTAATCTAGTTTGACACCAATATATCTTCTTTGGTTTTCGGTATTATAAATAGCAAGTAATATTGTTTTTTGATTAGAGCTCATTACTTCTTTAATTGCTTGATTTAAATCATTTTCATTTCTTACTTTTCTTTTTTGTGCTTCAATAATTATACTATTAACCGCAAGCGATTTTATTAATGGGCTATCATTTGCAATTTTAGTAATTACCAAACCTGTAGTTTGATTAGGTAGACCACGTGTTTTGATGTCTTCATCATTTAATTTTCTAACTGTAATTTTTAAATTTTCAATTTCAGTCTCTTTTAAAGTTGGTTCTGGTTCTTTACTTGCTTTAAAATCTTCAGAAGTTTCTAATCTTCCAAGCAACACGGTTTTAGATATTTCTTTCTTATCTCTCCAAATTTTTACTTCTACATTTTTACCAACAGCAGTTTTTGCAACTATCATTGGCAATTCTTTCATTTCATTTATAGGTTCGCCATTAAATTCTAAAATAATATCGCCTGATTTAATTCCAGCTTTTTCTGAAGGGCTATTTTCAGCAACACTTGCTACTAATGCACCTCTTGGTTTATCTAATTTTTCAATATCAGCAATTTCTTGTGTCACTTCTTGAATTCTTACTCCTAACCAACCTCTTTTTGTTTCACCAAATTCAATTAATTGATCAATGACAATTTTTGCACTGTTAGAGGGTATTGAAAAACCAATACCAATTGACCCACTTCTTCCTAAAATAGCTGTATTAATACCTATAACATCTCCATTCATATCAAATAATGGCCCACCAGAATTTCCAGAATTAATTGATGCATCCGTTTGGATATAATCTTCATATCTTGATAAACCTATTGACCTGTTTCTAGCTGAAATTATCCCTGACGTTACCGTTCCACCTAAACCAAAAGGATTTCCGATGGCAATTACCCAATCTCCAATTCTTGCTTTATCTGAATCCCCAAATTTAACTGGAGTGAAAGTTTCTTCAGCTTCAATTTGTAAAACAGCAATATCAGACAATGGATCAGCACCAATTACCTTTGCTTTAAATTCATCCTCTCCATTAACCCTTACAATAATATCTTCAGCACCTTGAATAACATGGTTATTAGTTACAACTATTCCTTTTGCATCAATAATAAAACCAGAACCTAAAGCACTAGATTTTCTTTCTTGTGGAGTTCCAAATTCTTTAAACATATCTTCAAATGGAGATCCTGGAGGAAATTGAAATGGAAAAGGGTTGGTATTGGTAACTACAGTTTGAGTAGTTGAAATATTTACAACTGACGGCATTAATTTTTCAGCTAAATCAGCAAAGGACTCAGGCACACCTTTTGCAAAAGCATTAAATGAATAATTAAATGATAATAACTAAAGCTAAAAATATTATTTTAATTTTTTTCATATCAATTTTTTACAAAATAAATAATTACAAATCCTATAATTGCAAAAATTAAGCCACCAGTTCTTAATTGGCTATCTTCTACAATTTCTAATTTTTTTAACATACTTTTCATTTTTGATGGAAATAAGGCATATAACAACCCTTCAATAAAAAAAAAGAGGCCAAAAGCTATTATAAGCTCTCTCATACTTTTATAAATTATTGTGACTTAGGCTTTATATTTCCAAAAAATTTAAAGAATTCACTGTCTGGAGATAATATTAGTGATGTCTCTCCACCAATTAAAGCAGTTTCATAAGCTTGCATCGCTCTATAAAAAGCAAAAAATTCTGGGTCTCTACCAAAGGCATCAGCAAAAATTTTATTTCTCAAACCGTCACCTTCCCCTTTCATGATCTCAGATTTTTTTTCAGCATCTGCAAGTAGAACTGTTACTTCTTTATCAGCAGTTGAAGTAATAGTTACTGCCATCTCTGCACCTCTTGCTCTAAATTCTTTTGCTTCTCTCTCTCTTTCAGTCTGCATTCTTCTATAAATTGCATCACTGTTTGCTTGTGGTAAATCCGCTCTTTTAATTCTTACATCAACAATATTAATTCCAAAATTTTGAGCTTCTGCATTAACACCTTCTTTGATTAGTGCCATTTGTTTAATTCTGTCTTTCGATAAAAGTGTTTGTAACTCTTCTTGACCTAATACGTTTCTTATTCTTGAGTTTATAATTGTTGCCAATCTTGATCTTGCAACTCTTTCATCTCCAACAGAAATATAAAATTTTAATGGATCAACAATTTGAAATCTTGCAAATGCATCAACGATTAATCGTTTTTGATCTGATGCAATTACTTCTTCAGACGGTGCATCTAAATTTAAAATTCTTTTATCTAAGTAAACTACGTTTTGAATAAATGGGATTTTAAAATTTAATCCTGGATTTGTAATAATTCTTTTTGGATCTCCGAATTGTAAAACAATTGCTTGGTTCACTTCTTTAACAATAAACACTGAAAAGAATACGGTTGCTCCAATAATAGCTAACAAGGGAAGAATAATTTTCTGTATTTTCATCTAATTACTTGATCCTTTCTTGTTCAATTCAGGCAAAGGCAAATAAGGAACTACTCCTGAACCCGCATTTTTTTCAATAATAACTTTTTCTATATCTGCAAGAACCTTTTCCATAGTCTCTAAATACATTCTTTCTTGAGTAACCTCTTTAGCTTTAGCATACTCATTATATATAGATACAAACCTGCTCGCTTCACCCTCTGCTTTAGCAACTACTTGGTTTTTATAAGCTTCTGCAGCTTGCAATATTTTTGCAGCTTCCCCTCTTGCTCTTGGAATTACATCATTTGCATAAGCTTCCGCCTCATTTTTAGATCTTTCCATGTCAGCTCTTGCTGCTTGGACATCTCTAAAGGCATTAATTACTTGATCAGGTGGATCGGCTTTTTGGGTTTGAACTTGTGTAATTTGAATACCACTTTCATAGTCATCAAGAATACCTTGAATAATTTCTTGGGTCTCAACCTCTATTACTGATCTTCCTTGAGTTAAAATTGGCTGGATTTCACTTTTAGCAATTACTTCTCTCATTGCCGTTTCTGCTGCAGCTTTTACAGTACCTTCAGGATCTTGGATTTTGAATAAAAATTTTCCTGCATCTTTAATTACCCAAAATACTGAAAAGTCGATATTAACAATATTTTCATCTCCAGTTAACATTAAACTTTCTTGAGGAACATCAGCCACTCCTCCACCTGAAGAAAAACCACTATCTCTTTCAGATCTAAAACCAATATCTATTCTGTTTACTTTTGTAACTTTTGGAGTTTCTACAGTCTCAACTGGAAAAGGAATATGATAGTTTAGTCCTGGTTGAGTAGTTTTAATAAATTTTCCAAATCGGATGACTACACCTTGTTCGTCAGGTAATACTCTGTACAACCCACTTGCTAGCCACACAAAAACTAAAATTAATAAAATTAATCCAACTGGCTTACCTCCAGATGCACTACCACCTGGTAAAAAATTTTTTATCTTATTTTGAAGTTCTCTAATAATTTTGTCTATGTCTGGTGGTGTTGGACCTCTACCGGACCCATTACCATTTCCACCTCCTGGAGGTGATCCCCACGGACTTCCGCCTCTTTGTTGAAAATCATCAGACATACATTATGTATATAGTGTCTTTAATCTGAAAAACAAGCTAAGATGGGAATATGTCTGATAAAAAACCTGAACTAAGTGCCGCAACACAAAGTAAAGTACCCCCTAGAGTTTTTAAAAAAAACCCAATTTTAGGAACAAAATTTACAATTGCAATTTCCAGTGCAAAAGGTGGGGTTGGTAAATCAACTTTTGCAACCAACCTTGCATTAGCATTAAAACAAATTGGATGTAAAGTGGGATTGCTTGGATGCAGACATTTATGGCCCATCTATTCCAAAAATGTTTGATATTAATGAAAAACCTAAAAGTGACGGCCAAAAGTTAGAGCCAATAATAAAATATGATATTCAATGTATGTCGATAGGTTTTTTAGCCGACCAACAAACTCCAATGATTTGGAGAGGACCTATGGTAACCAGCGCAATTAAAGACATTTACACAAAAAGTTAATTGGAAAGATTTAGATTTTATTATTGTAGATATGCCACCAGGTACTGGGGATACTCAATTAACTTTTTCTCAGGAAATAAAAATGGATGGGGCTATAATTGTATCAACTCCTCAAGAAGTTGCTCTACTTGATGTTAAAAGAGGTATTAAAATGTTTGATAAACTAGGAGTGAAGATCTTAGGTTTGGTAGATAATATGAGCTATTTTATTGGGGATGATGGTAAAAAATATAAAATTTTTGGTGAGGGTGGCGTTAAAAAAACTGCTGTAGAATTTGATAAAGAGTTTTTAGGTGAAATACCAATAAATCCATTAGTGGGTGAAACAAGTGACAATGGTAAACCCATAGTAGAGTCTAACCCTGATCATGAAATTTCAAAAATTTATATTGAGTTTGCTAAAAAAATTAAATCAACTTATCTTTAAGATCAAAAGCTTCCATTAGTTCATTCCACTCTCTTTTTGATAAGCCAGAGTCATCCACATTGACGTTTTCACCTTTGATAAGTTTTTGAATAATCACTTTGCCTTTTGCCGAAACTTCAGTGCCACCTACTCGATAATCCATAAATGCCTCATAAGTTATTGGCACCCACTTTTTAACTGTATCTAACATGATGTCTGCAAAAACTCTAATTTCATATTGTGCATGACTGTCTGCTCTTAACCTTAAAAAGTTCATCAAGTTCAGTAGATCTGTTTTCCAATACCACTGAGTGTATGTATTGAGTGTTAAATTCATTCTTGCAAGCTCTCTTGCTAAACCTTTTTTATTTTCATCAATAGTTGAGCCATCATAACGTTCATTCAACATTGTTTCATAATTGTCATAGGTTCTTTCAGCATCCTGCTTTAATAATTCTAAAACTTCTTTTGCCTGTTCACCTTCTAAAACATCTCCTCTACCTTGTCTGTTGCTTGTAGATTGTGCCGCTAAGTTTTCAGGACTTGGTAAATAAAATTCTTTATCAAGTATTGAATATCTTGCAGAATATTCGTTAACATTTGCAGTTCGATGTCTAATCCATTGTCTAGCAATAAAAATTGGAAGTTTAATGTGATATTTAATTTCACACATTTCAAATGGAGTGCTATGCCAATGACGCATTAAATATTTGATTAAACCTTTATCTGTAGAAACTTGCTTAGTTCCTTTTCCATATGAAACTCTTGCAGATTGAACGATCGAGCTATCATCACCCATATAGTCGACAACTCTAACAAACCCATGATCTAAGGCTGGAATTGCTTCATATAAAATTTTTTCAAGCTCAGGAGCAGTAACTCTTTTAGTTTGATTGCTCTGAGACTGTTGATTTTTTATTTCTTCTGATTGTTCTTTAGTTAATTTCATGATTGTTATTGAATCTGTTGTAATTCCTTTTATATTAATAATGTTGGTTTTCCAACTATGACGATAAACGAATTTCGTAATAACCATCGCGGACGTGGGGGCAGTACCCACCACCTCCACCATTTACAACTTATGGGGGTGAACTAGATTCGACGGGTGACTAAAGGCTATTCTTTCGTTCGGGATTGTTCCACCGTGACGGGCTAATTTATAATTGCTAACGAAAGTTACGCACTTGCTGCATAATTAACTTCGGTTAATTAAGTAGACGGGGTTTGGGGCACCTGGCAACAGAACGCCCCTACTTATTTGTTATATTGAAGATAGTTTTATTTTTTTTGAATACTTTTTCTTTGAAGAATCTTTCACTACAGCTTGGCCACAACGCATTACACCTCTCTTTTTATCAAATGTCATTTTAGGTTCACCATACAATTTCCATCCATTTGATAATGCTTCTGTTACACGGTGACAAAATTTTGATGTATCGTCATCTGTAATAAATCTATATCCTTTCACAAGATCTCCTTTTATTTATTCTTCAATTCAGCTTGGGCTGCTGCTAATCTTGCAACGGGCACTCTATAAGGTGAACAAGATACATAATTTAATCCAGCCTTAGAGCAAAAATCAATACTCTTAGGGTCTCCACCATGCTCACCACAAATACCTAATTTTAAATTCTTATTCTGTTCCTTGCCTCTTTCAACTGCAATTTCAATAAGATCCCCAACACCTTCATCAATAGACACAAAAGGATCAATAGAGAAAATTTTATTATCCAAATAATCATTTAAAAATTTTCCACTATCATCTCTACTGATTCCAAAAGTAGTTTGAGTTAAATCATTAGTTCCAAAACTAAAAAATTCAGCATGTTTAGCAATTTCTTTAGCTTTAATTGCTGCTCTTGGTAATTCAATCATTGTTCCTACCATATAATCTATTTTAACTTTATTTTGTTTTTGTACTTCTTGAGCAATTCTTACTACAAGATCTTTCATTATTTTTATTTCAGCTTCAGTTGAAACTAAGGGGATCATTATTTCAGGAAACGCAGCTTTGATTTTCTTATTTTTTAATTCACACAATGCTTCAAAGATAGCTCTACATTGCATTTCATAAATCTCAGGAAATGAAATTCCAAGTCGACAACCTCTATGGCCCAGCATTGGATTTTGTTCATGTAATTCATCAATTCTAGATTTAACTTCAGAAATAGATAGACCCACCACATCTGCAACTTCTTTAATTTCTTTATCTGTTCTAGGTAAAAACTCATGTAAAGGAGGATCTAACAATCTTACTGTTACTGGTAAGCCATTCATAATTTTAAAAATCTCAATAAAATCTTTTTTCTGATGTGGCAATAATTTACTTAAAGCTTTTGCTCTGTCTTCAACTGTTTTTGACAATATCATTTCCCTAACAGACAAAATTCTTTCTTCATCAAAAAACATATGTTCTGTTCTACAAAGACCAATACCTTCTGCACCAAAGTCTCTAGCAGTTTTGGTATCCTTTGGAGTTTCAGAATTAGTTCTCACTTTTAACTTTCTAAAACTATCCGCCCAGGACATTAATTTTGAAAAATCACCTGATATTTCTGGTTTAACTGTTGGCACACTGCCTAGAATAATTCTACCTGTAGATCCATCGATTGTAATAATCTCTCCCTCTTTAACTTCTATTGATGATGTTTTAAAAGTTTTTTTATCATAATTAATATCAATTTCACTTGAACCTGAAACGCAGGGCCTACCCATTCCTCTTGCAACTACAGCAGCATGACTAGTCATCCCACCTCTAGCAGTTAAGATACCTTTTGCTGCATGCATCCCTTGAATATCTTCCGGAGAAGTTTCTACTCTTACTAAGATAGTATCTTGCATCATATCATTCAGTCTCTCAGCTTCTTCAGAAGTAAAAACTACTTTTCCACTAGCAGCCCCTGGTGAAGCAGGCAATCCATTAGCGATAACATTAATTGAACTTTTCTCGTCAAGAGTTGGGTGCAATAGAGTATCCAATGAATTTGGATCAATTCTTAAAATAGCTTCTTGCTTAGAAATAAGTTTTTCATTAACCATATCAACAGCAATTTTAACTGCTGATTTAGCAGTTCTTTTTCCAGATCGAGTTTGTAACATCCACAGTTTTTTATTTTCAACTGTAAATTCAACATCTTGCATGTCTTTATAGTGTTTCTCTAGTTTCTTTAAAATTTTATAAAGCTCCTTGTAGACACTTGGCATCGACTCTTCCATTGATAGAGCTTTTACTTTTGCTGCTTGTCTTGCTTTTTTAGTTATGTATTGAGGGGTTCTAGTTCCAGCAACTACATCTTCACCTTGAGCATTAATTAAATATTCTCCATAAATCTCATTAGAACCATCTGAGGGATTTCTTGTAAATACAACTCCTGTGGCGCAATCTTCACCCATATTTCCAAAAACCATTGACTGAACATTGACAGCTGTTCCCCACTCAGAAGGAATTTGATTTAATTTTCTGTAAACTTTAGCTCTATTACTTTCCCAAGATAAAAATACTGCACTAATTGCACCTAACAATTGTTCAAAAACATCTTGGGGAAATTCTTTTTTAGCATTATTTTTAATAGTTCTTTTGAAATCACTGATTAGACCATCCCAATCACTTTCATCAAGATCAGTATCTAACAAAACACCTTTGGTAAGTTTATAGTTTTCTATTAATTCTTCAAAATGATATCCTTCTACACCCATGACTACGTTGCCATACATTTGAATAAATCTTCTATAACTGTCTTTAGCAAATCTACCATTTGATGTTTTTTTTGCTAATGCAGCTACGGTTTTATCATTTAAGCCAAGATTTAAAATTGTATCCATCATTCCTGGCATTGAAACTCTAGCACCCGATCTAACCGATAAAAGGAGTGGGTTTTTTAAGTCTCCAAATTTTTTATTAACATCCTTTTCAATTATCTTAAGTTCTTTTTTTATCTGACTAATTAAATTTGAATTAAGTTTTTTTTTATCTCTATAAAAAATCTCACACACTTTTGTAGAAATAGTAAATCCAGGAGGCACAGGTAAACCCATTCTACCCATCTCAGAAAGATTAGCCCCTTTGCCACCTAAAAAATTTTTTACATTTTTTATTTTTTTTATTTCTTTGGATTTAAAATTTAGGATTAATTTGTTCACTAATTTGCCTCTATCACTGAAAAATTTGTATAATTTTCGAAGGTTTTACATAACATTTGTATTAGTTCCAATCGATTTTTTTTAATACTTTGATCTTGTTCATTCACAATGACATTATCAAAAAATTCAAATACTAATTTTTTTGCCCCAGCTAAATTAGCTAACGATTGCTCAAAATCCTCGTCTTTATTAATGCTTGAGAAATATTTTCTCAGTTCGTTAATTTTTTTAAATAAATTTTTCTCAAAATCTGATTTAAAAATACCAGGGTCAGTTGTATTCGAAAGATCTAACTGGCCATTTTTTTGCTCACTATCAAGAATACTGTAAGCTCTTTTGTAACTAGCGATTATATCTTTACCAACTGGTTTGTTTATTACTTTATTTAAACAAGAAGCTTTTCTAAAAATAATTACTGAATTGTCAATATTTAGGACGCTGATACATGACTCTGCAATATCTTGTCTGATTTTTTTTTCTTTTAAGTAATATTTAAGGCGTTCCATTAAAAATTCCTGTAATTCTTTTTGTAAATTTTTGTTAGAAAACTCAAAACCTTGCTCTAGATATAGATTGATTGAATAATCTATTAATCCTCTAATTTTGAAGTCTTTTTTATTTTCAACTATTGTTCTAACTATACCTAAAGCCAATCTTCTAAGAGCATATGGATCTTTAGAGCTTGTAGGTTTTTGGTTAATTCCAAAAAAACCAACTAATGTATCTATTTTGTCTGAAATAGATAAAGCTATACTAAATGGTTTTTTAGGCAATTGAGACTCTAAACCAATTGGTAAATATTGTTCACTAATTGCCTGAGTGATTTCTTTATCAAAACCTTGAGCTTCTGCAAAGTAACCTCCCATAACACCTTGAAGCTCAGGAAATTCACCAACTAAATCAGAGAGTAAATCTACCTTAGATATCGATGCGGAAAGTTCAACTTTTTCTTTACTTATTAATAGCTCATCAGAAATCATACCACCAAGTTTTCTCATTCTTTGAACTTTGTCAAAATATGAACCCAAGCCTTTAAAATAATTTATATTTTTTAGTTTACTGACGCTTTTAACTAAATTTTGCGATTTATCTTTTTTCCAGAAAAACTCAGCATCACTTAATCTTGCTTCCACAACTCTTTCATTGCCAATTTTGATTAATCCTTTTGAGTCTTTTCTATTAGCTACAACAACAAACTCATTTGTTATATTACCTTTGGCATCATAGCTTGGGAAATATTTTTGATGATATTGCATAGTGATGGTTAAAATTTCTTTAGGTATGTTTAAAAATTTTTTATCAAATTCACAGATTAAAAGATTTGGGCTATCTGTTAAATTTACAACTTCATCTAATAATTTTTGATTTTTTTCAAAAATAATTTTTTTTGTATTTGAAATTTTTTGAAGATTTTCTTCAATAAATTTTTTTCTCTGGTCATGATTAACGATTATCTCCTGACTTTTAAAAAAATTATTATAAGTTTTAAAATCTAAAAATATTTTTGTTTTATCTTCAAATTCTTTATCAACAAAAGTAACATTTGATGAATTTAAATGTCCAAATTTAAAACTAATCTTTTTTTTATCAAAAACTGCTAAAATTGATTTGAGAGGACGAGCCCAGTTTAATTCAAAATTCCCCCACTTCATTGACTTCTTCCATTGAATTTTTTTTAAGATTTCAGGAATTGAGACTTCTAATATGGAATGGGTATTTAATTTTTTAGAAGATGTTTTATAAAAATAGAATTCACCTTTATCAGTTTTTTTTTTATAAACTTTACTCTTATCAAGATTATTTGATCTTAGGAATCCCTCTAAAGCTTCATTGGGCGCCTTAATACTGGGCCCTTTAATTTCCTCAGATTTTAAGGTTATTTCCTTTTCCACACCTTCAAACAAGATGATTAATCTATTTGGTGTTGAATATGTTGCACTATTTTTAAATTTTATTGTTTTTTTTTCAAACAAATCTTTAAACGCATTTAATAAATCTGATCTTAAGTTTGTTTGTAAAGATGAAGGTATTTCTTCACTAAATAGCTCTAAAAAAAATTCAGACATTTAACTTTGACTATCTAACCAAATTCCAGCAGCTGCTTTAGTAATATCTCTTATTTTTGCAATATAGCCTGCTCTTTGAGCTACACTAATCACACCTCTTGCATCCAATATATTAAATACATGACTAGCTTTTAAACATTGATCATAAGCTGGCAGAGATAATTTTTTTTCTACTAATGCATTTGCCTCATTTTCGTACATATCAAAAATCTTAAAAAGATTTTCAGTATTCGCGTGTTCAAAGTTATACGCTGAAAATTCTTTTTCTGACTGATGAAAAACTTCTCTATAAGTAACCCCTTCATTGTTCCAAATTAAATCATAAACATTTTTTTTTTGTTGTGTGAACATACAAATTCTCTCAAGTCCATATGTTAATTCTACAGATATAGGCTTACATTCGTATCCAGCCATTTGTTGAAAATAAGTGAATTGTGTAATTTCCATTCCATCACACCAAACTTCCCACCCTAAACCTGCCGCACCTAAAGTTGGACTTTCCCAATCATCCTCAACAAATCTAATGTCGTGTTCATTATGATTGATGCCTATTACAGACAAACTATTTAAATATAATTTTTTTATATTTTCTGGTGATGGTTTAATAATAACCTGAAATTGATAATAATGTTGAAGTCTGTTTGGGTTTTCACCATATCGACCATCGGTTGGTCTTCTCGAGGGCTGAACATATGCAGCCTTCCATGGTTTTGTTCCAAGAGAACGTAGCGTAGTTGCTGGATGAAAAGTGCCAGCTCCAACTTCCATATCATAAGGTTGCAAAATTACACACCCTTGTTTTGCCCAATACTTTTGCAAGTTTAATATTGTTTCTTGAAAAGATAGAATTTTATTAGTTGATTTTTTTTCTTTAGAAGCCATATCTTTGCCAAATAGATCTTTCTTCTAAAATATTAACAATTTGATCTAGATTATTATTTGAAGATGATAGTTTCTTACTTAACCATCCTTTAGATTTTTCAAATTTTTTAATTACGACATCTTCACCAAATTTATTTTTTAATATTTCGTTGGCATCTCCAATACCATCAATTAAGCCTAGCTCTTTAGCTTTATTACCTGACCAAAATTCTCCTGAAAATAATTCTACTTCATTTTTATTCAATTTTTCACCTCGGCTTTCTTCAACTACATTGATAAAATCTTTGTGCAGATCTAACTGAATAGTTTTTAATCTTTCTATATCCTCATTTTTTTCTTCCAAAAAAGGATCGAGTGTACTTTTATTCTTTCCTGCAGTATGAACTCTTCTTTCAACACCAATTTTTTTAATAAGCTCAGTAAAACCGAAAGATGAGTAGATAACTCCTATAGATCCAATGATTGAACTTGAGTTTGCATAAATCTCATCTCCTGCACAGGCTATTAAATACCCACCTGAGGCAGCAACATCTTCAGCAAAAACAATAACTTTCTTTTTGTTTTTTTTTGCCTGAGCCCTAATAAATTTGTAAATTAAATGAGACTGAACTGGTGAGCCTCCTGGAGAATTTATAGTGATTGCCACACATAGAGCTTTTTTAATAGAAAATGCCTTCTCTATTATCTCTTCTTGTCCTGCAAAATCAATGCCTTGCTTAAATTTTCCAGCATTTCCGATGATGCCATTTAACTTAATATGGGGTATGATTTTTTTCTTTTTAAAAAAAGAGAACATGTTTAATCCTTATAGAATTTTTGATTGTAAATAAAGACTACTTATAATTGAAGAAATGGGTGCGTCAATTGATAAGTAAAATATAAAATACTTATATAATAATTTAAAACACATGGGATCAGTAATACAGTTAAAAAAACAAATAAATAATTCATATACTCAACTAAAAAACTCTGTTGAAGATAAACTGGTACTTGTTGAAGAAAAGATTCAGTCAAAACTAAATAGTGATGTGCAATTAGTACAGGAAATGACTGACTATCATATTAAAACTGGCGGTAAAAGATTAAGAGCTTTACTGACGCTAGGATCTGCAAAATTATGTGGATATATTAAAGGACCTAGAGACATCAATTTAGCAGCTTGTGTAGAGTTAATACACAGCGCAACATTAATGCATGATGATGTAATTGATAATGGCCTTTTGAGAAGAGGTAAAGATACGACTAATAAAATCTGGGGAAATCACTCATCGGTATTAATTGGTGACTATTTATTGAGCAGATGTTTTGAAATGATGGTTGAAGATGGTAATATTGAAATTTTAAAACTTTTATCCTCAACATCTTCTAAAATTGCTCAAGGTGAAGTATTGCAACTTCAACATCAAGCAGAAGTAGATATGCTTGAAGATACTTATCTAAAAATTATTACAGCAAAAACAGCAGAACTTTTTTCAGCATCAACAAAGGTAGGAGCTATTTTAGCTGAAGTCGATGATAAAAAAAAAGATGCACTTGAATTTTATGGAAGAAATCTTGGACTAACATTTCAGATTGCAGATGATACACTAGATTATAATTCAGATTTAAAAATATTTGGTAAAAAACTTGGTCAAGATTTTTTTGAGGGAAAAATTACACTTCCTGTAATATTATTGTTTCAAAAAATTAGTGAAACAGAAAAAAATAAGTTAACTAAAATTTTTAAGTCTGAGGAAAGATCTAATAATGATCTAGATTATATTTTAAGTTTAATGAAAACTTATAAAATCATTAATGAATGTTATAAAAAAGCAGATCATTATATAAATTTGGCATCAAATTCATTAAATGCTTTTAATGATACAAAAGAAAAACAGATATTTAAGGAATTAACTTCTTTTAGTTTAGAGAGAAATTTTTAAGGACTTAATAAAGATTTTATCCATTTTCCTTGGACATCTTTTTGATATTTTAATCTCTCGTGGATTCTACTTTCGCCATCCAGCCAAAACTCAATGCTATTAGGAATTAAATTCCATCCTGACCAATGAGATGGTCTTGGAACATTATCTTTATCTTTAAATTTTTCTTTAAATTTTGAAATAGCATCAAGTAATTCATTTCTATTATTTAAGACTGTGCTTTGTTTAGAGGCCCAGGCACCTATTCTACTTTCATAGCCTCTTGAATTATAATATTGATCTGCCTGTTGATCTTTTACAGACTCAATAGCACCATTAATTCTTACCTGTCTTAAGAGACTTTTCCAATGAAAGCACATTGAAGCATTGGGGTTTTCTTTTATCTCTCTACTTTTTTGACTGTTTAAATTTGTATAGAAAACAAATCCTTTTTCATTAAATTCTTTCATTAATACCATTCTAACTGATGGAATGTTATTTATATTCGATGTAGCTAATGCAATCGCATTTGGATCATTTATTTCTGATTTTTTTGCTTCATCATACCATTTGTCAAATAGTTCTATAGGATCATCAAGATCCATAAAACATAAATTCAATCCAAGTGAGTTTTTTTGATTCATAATTTTAACAAAATAATCTATACAATATAAATAATGTCATTTAATACTTTTGGAAAGTTATTTCGTTTCACTACCTGGGGAGAGTCCCATGGACCTGCAATTGGTTGCATAATTGATGGTTGTCCACCTTTAATAAGTTTAGATGAAAAAGATATTCAAAAATTTTTGGATAAGAGGAAACCTGGACAATCAAAATTTACCACTCAAAGAAAAGAAAGTGATAAAGTACAAATTTTATCAGGCGTGTTTGAGGGGAAAACTACTGGAACTCCGATATCTCTTATCATTTACAATGAAGATATGCGCTCAAAAGATTATGGGAATATTAAGAATAAATTTCGACCTGGACATGCTGATTTTACTTATTTTAAAAAGTATGGGATCAGAGACTACCGAGGTGGTGGTCGTTCATCTGCAAGGGAAACAGCTGCAAGAGTAGCTGCAGGGGCGATAGCAAATAAAGTTTTACAAAGTAAATTAGGAAGAAATTTCAAAATTTTAGGTGCAGTTACACAGTTAGGTATTTTAGGATGTGACACTAGCAAATGGAACGAAAAAATTATTAATAATAATCCATTTTTTTGCCCAGATAAATCTATGTTAAAATTATGGGAAAAATATTTATTAGATATAAGAAAATCAGGCTCATCTTGTGGAGCCATAATTGAAGTTAGAGCAAAAGGTATACCCGCAGGATTAGGTGCTCCGATATATTCTAAGTTAGACATGGATATTGCTTCTGCGATGATGAGCATCAATGCTGTAAAAGGAGTAAATATTGGAAGTGGAATGAATTCTGCAAAATTATCTGGTGAGGAAAATTCAGATGAAATATTTCAAAAAAATAAAAAACTAAAATTTAACTCAAATAATGCTGGGGGAATCCTTGGCGGAATTTCTTCAGGTCAGGATATAATTGTATCTTTTGCGGTCAAACCAACATCATCAATTTTAAAATCTAGAAAAACAATTGATAAATTTGGAAAAAACACAACTATATCTGTAAAAGGAAGACACGATCCTTGCGTGGGTATTAGAGCAGTTCCAGTAGGAGAAGCAATGTTAAGTTGTGTATTACTTGATCACTACCTAATGCATAAAGCGCAGTGTCAATAATTTAATTTTTTTGTTTTTGTAAAATTATATTTGAGTTCAGTAAATCTAACACTTTTTCCTCAATTGACTTTGCATCCAACCCAGCACTTTTATACATTTTCTCTGGATTATCTTGATCTATAAAATAATCAGGTAAAAACATGGATCTAAATTTTAATCCATTATCCAACAAACTTTTTCTTGATAAAAAATCTACAACGTGAGACCCAAAGCCTCCAATCGACCCCTCTTCTATGGTAAGGATTGCCTCATGAGTTGTAGCTAATTGCCATATTAAATTTTCATCTAAAGGTTTAGCAAACCTAGCATCTACAATAGTAACATTGACACCTTTCTTTTTTAAATTTTCAGACGCAACCATTGTCTCTTTCAATCTTGCTCCAAAATTTAAAATAGCAAGTTTTTTTCCTTCTTGAATTATATTTCCTTTTCCAATTATAAGCTTTTCAGTTATTGGTGGTAATTCAACACCTATACCTGTGCCTCTTGGATATCTAAAAGCGCAAGGCTTATCATTAATATCAACTGAAGTATTAATCATTTTTACTAGTTCTGCTTCATTACTTGCAGCCATCACAACAAAATTAGGAAGACTTGCAAGATAAGTAATATCAAAACTACCTGCATGTGTAGGTCCGTCAGCACCTACCAATCCAGCTCGATCAATTGCAAATCTTACAGGTAAACTTTGAATAGCCACATCATGCACAACTTGATCATACGCTCTTTGTAAGAATGTTGAATAAATTGCTGCATAAGGTTTAAAATTTTCTGTTGCTAATCCTGCTGCAAATGTTACTGCGTGTTGCTCTGCTATTCCAACGTCAAATGTTCTCTCAGGAAATTCTTTTGCAAAAACATCAAGACCAGTTCCATCTGGCATTGCGGCAGTGATAGCTACAATTTTACTATCTTTTTTAGCATGTTCAACAAGCGTATTTGCAAATACTTTTGTATAAGAAGGTAAACTACTAGCACTTTTAACTTGTTCGCCTGTTTGAATATTAAATTTAGTGACACCATGGTAGTGATCTTTTGCTTCCTCAGCATAAGAATAACCTTTCCCCTTTTTAGTTTTTATATGAATTAAGATTGGACCTTGATGTTTAGAATCTTTTGCATTTTTAAGTATTGGAACTAAAGAAGATAAATCATGACCATCAATTGGGCCTAGATAATAAAATCCAAGTGAGCTAAACAATGTACCACCTGTGAAAGCAGATCTTAATAAGTCCTCTGCTTTTCCTGCTTTTGAGCTAAATCTTTTTGAAAAAGCTGAAGTAATTAACTTTATTGTTTCTCTTAGACTAAAATATACTTTGCCAGAAAATATTTTTGCTAAATAAGTACTCATTGCACCAACAGGTCTTGCAATAGACATATCGTTATCATTAAGAATTACGATCATTTTAGTTTTTGAAGCACCTGCATTATTCATAGCTTCATAAGCCATACCAGCACTAATTGCTCCATCACCAATTACAGCTACAACATTGTCTTGTTTGTTTGAAAGTTTGTTGGCCTCTGCCATACCCAATGCAGAAGATATTGATGTTGAGCTATGAGCTGCCCCAAATGGATCATATTCACTTTCTTGTCTTTTGGTAAAACCAGAAATACCCCCACCTTGTCTTAAGGTTCTAATTTTGTCTTTTCTACCAGTTAAAATTTTGTGAGGATAAGATTGGTGACCTACGTCCCAAATCAATTTATCTTTTGGGGTATTAAATACGTAATGCAGAGCTACCGTTAATTCAACAACTCCTAAGCTTGCACCTAAATGACCACCAGTTTCAGATACAGCATTGATTGTTTCCTGTCTCAATTCGTCTGCAACAGTTACCAAATCTGCTTCAGATATTTTTTTAAGGTCTACAGGAAAATTGATTTGGTTTAAAAACTTGTAATTATTATTCATTTATCTCGATACAATATATAATCAATGGTTTGTTTTAAATTTTCTGATTTAGATCCATATTTTTTTATACTTTTTTTTAAATTAAAGCTTATTTTTTCGGCATATTTAACAGCATTATTGTAACCCATCAAACTTATAAGAGTAGCTTTTCCTTGTTTCTCGTCTTTTCTGGTTTTTTTTCCGGCTATTTTAGATGAACCTTTATAATCAATTAAATCATCAGCAACCTGAAACAATAAACCTATATCTGATCCAATTTTTTCAAATGATTTGATTTCTATTGTCTTTTTATTTTTAATAATCAGCGGTGCTGAACAGCAAAAACTAAAAAGCTTACCAGTTTTTTTGATTTCCATATCAATTATTTGTTTTTTAGAAACTTTCTTATGTTCAAAACTCAAATCTAAAAATTGACCACCAGCTATGCCTAGATGTCCAGAGCATTCTGATATTTTATTTATCAAATTATTTTTTATTTTTTCATTTAGATTAATATCTTTACTACTCAAAATTTCGAATGCTAAAGTAAGTAGTGAATTTCCTGCTAATACAGCAGTAGACTCACCGAATTTTATATGTGTTGCTGGCTTACCTCTCCGCATTGAGTCATTATCCATACATGGTAAATCATCATGAATTAAAGAATATGCATGAATGCACTCAACAGCCGCTCCAATTTTAATTAATGTATTGTAATTGATATTAAATATTGATCCAACATCAAATAATATTTTAGAGCGGATTTTTTTTCCACCTGAAAAAAGACCATAGTTCATTGGTAAAATTAATTGTGTTTTTTTTTGCTTTTTAATAAATCTTTTTAAGAAGTTGTTTGTATCAGCAGCAATTTTTGTTAATTTATTTTGCATCTTTTTTTGATGTAATTTCAACAATTTTATTTTTAGTTTTTTGATTAATATTTTTTACATTAATTTGAAATTTTTTTTCTATTAAAATATTTAAATTTAATAATTTTTGATACTTATCAGTTGTGCTTTCCAAATCTTTTTCATTTTCAAGTTCTTTAATCAATTTATCTGCTTCAAGCGTTAAATCTTCCAGGGAGTAACTATTATAATTATTTGTTAAATTTTTATCTTTCATATAATAATCAGTATTAATACATGAAAATTAATCATTCAAATATTAAAAAAGCTAAAAAATTTTTAGATAATTACGAATGTGTAGCTATACCGACTGAGACAGTTTATGGCTTAGCCGCCAATGCATATTCAGATAAGGCCACAAAAAAAATTTTTAAGTTAAAAAAAAGGCCAAAAAGTAATCCATTAATAGTACATTATAGAAATTTATTTGATCTTAAAAAAGACTGTTTAATTAATAAAGAATTCTTAAAACTATATAAAAAATTTTGCCCAGGTCCGTTAACTTTTATTTTGCCTTTAAAGCAAGACTCAAAAATCTCTAAAAATGTAACTAATAACAAAAAAAATTTAGCAGTAAGATTTCCAAAACATAAGATTATGAGAGCTCTACTGAAAGAAATTGATTATCCACTTGCTGCACCTAGTGCAAATTTATCTACAAGAGTTAGTGCAGTTAGTCATAATGATGTTAAAGATGATTTTGGGAATAAGATAAAATATATTTTAGAGGGAGGTCCATCTTCAATAGGTTTAGAGTCCACAATCATAGATTTAATAAAAAAACCTAAGATTTTAAGATTAGGCGGTCTTAAGATCTCTGAAATCCAGAAAATTCTAAAAAAAAAATTAGTAATTGAAAATAATCCAAAAAAAATATCTGCACCTGGCCAGTACAAGCTACATTATTCACCTGGCATACCTATCAGGCTCAATGTTAAAAAAGCAAATAATAATCAAGCATTTTTGTTGATCAAAAAACAAAAAAATGAAAAATCAAATTATTATTATTTAACAAAAAATAATAATTTAAATGAAGCTGCTAAAAATCTATACTCCACTCTTAGACAAATTAAAAAAGATAAATTTAGATCTATTGTTGTACAAAAAATTCCTAATACTGGACTGGGAAAAACTATCAATGATAGATTATTAAGAGCTTCAAAATTCTAAATGTCAAATTCTATAGAAGTTATAAATCTAACAAAAATATATAATTTAAAGAAAGCTGTTAATAACTTAAATTTTAAAATTGGTGAAAACCAAATGATTGGTCTATTAGGACCAAATGGTTGTGGTAAAACCACAACTATTGGTATGATACTTGGGCTACTTAAACCTACGAGTGGCAAGGTCTTAATTAATGGATTAGATATTGAAAATAATAAAATTTCTGTATTGAACAAAATGAATTTTATTTCTCCATATATTGAGTTACCAAAAAAACTTAAAGTTAAACAAAATTTAATTGTATATGGAAAGCTCTATAATATTGATAATTTAACAGATAGAATAAATTATCTTGCTAACAAACTAAGACTAGATGATCTTTTGGAAAAAGTTACTGGAGAACTTTCTTCTGGACAAAAAAATAGAGTAAGTTTAGCAAAAGCCTTGATAAATGATCCATCTGTCCTTTTGCTAGATGAACCAACAGCCTCTTTAGATCCAGAGACTGGAGATTTTATTAGAACTTTTTTAGAAGATTATAAAAAAGAAAAAAATATTTCAATCTTACTTGCTTCTCATAACATGAATGAAGTAAAACGATTGTGTGATTCAGTATTGATGATGAAAGACGGTGAAATCATAGATCAAGGTACTCCAGATGATTTAATTCAAAAACATGGTAGACAAAACTTAGAGGAAGTCTTTCTAAAACTTATAAGAAATTAATATGAACTTAACCAGAATATATGGTCTATTTTTAAGACACTTTTATCTAATTACCCAATCATTTCCCAGAATATTAGATTTAATATACTGGCCATCAATTCAAATAACTTTATGGGGTTTTATTTCAAATTTTTTTGCAACATACAGTAGCTACTATAGTGGTGCAGTTGGTGTTATTTTATCATGTGCTATTCTTTATGACTTTTTGTTTAGAACAAGTATTGGATTTAACATGTTATTCTTAGAAGAAATTTGGAGTAGAAATTTTACAAATTTATTTATATCGCCTATTAAGATTAGTGAAATAATTGTTTCCCTTGTTTTTACTGCTCTAATAAGAGCCTTGATTGGGCTAGTGCCTGCAATACTTTTAACTTCACCAATTTTTGGAATTTCCTTGCTTGATTTGGGTATACCTCTCGCATATCTTTTTTTAAGTTTGTATATTTTTGGAATAACATTGGGTTTGTTTGTTTCAGCAGGACTATTAAGATTTGGACCCTCTTTTGAAAATATTGCTTGGTCTACAATGTTTTTGTTAGCACCTTTTGGATGTATATATTATCCTGTGGAAACATTACCTGAAATTTTTCAAATAATTGCTTATGTTTTACCTCTTGTATATATCTTTGAAGAAACAAGAAATATTCTAGTAAATCAAGTTGTTGACTACCAAAATATTTTGCAAGCCTTTTATTTAAACATTTTTTATCTATTAATTGCTATTTACGTTTTTTATTACTCTTTTAATAAAGCAAGAGATAAAGGCACTCTGATTAATATTGGGGAATAAAGTGGCGCGCCTGCTAGGAGTCGAACCCAGAACCTCCTGATCCGAAGTCAGGCGCTCTATCCAATTGAGCTACAAGCGCATATAGTATTAATATAACATAAAATGGAAAAAAAAATTAATTTAATAGCTTCAAAGGAAGAAATAAACATAAGATTAGATGTTTTTATTAATAAACATCAAAAAGATGTTAGTAGAACTAGGGTAAAAAACTTAATCTTAGATAATAAAGTTAAACTTAATAATAATATAATCTTAGACCCATCAAAAAAAATTTTGCCTGGGGATGAAATATATTTAGAAATTCCTGAGCCAAAAAAAGCATCTTTAAAACCCTACGATTATAAACTAGAGATCGTTTTTGAGGATAAAGATCTTTTGGTTTTGAATAAACCAGCTGGAATTGTGATGCACCCAGGTGCAGGTAATTATGACAATACAATTGTAAATGCGTTAGTGAATTATGATAAAGATTCTTTATCTAGTATTGGAGATGAATTAAGACCTGGCATTGTACACAGGATAGATAAAGATACATCTGGATTAGTTGTGATTGCAAAAAATAATTATACTCATGAACATTTGTCTAATCAATTTAATGAACATACTATAACTAGAATTTATCAATTATTAGTATGGGGAAAATTACGACCATCTAGAGGAAGAATAGAAACTTATATTACTAGAAGCTCAAAAAATAGACAAATGATGGAAGTAAGTAATTCCAAAGGTAAGAAAGCAATTACAAACTATGAAACTATAGAAGTGTTTGAAAATAAAAATACCCCTACTCTCAGTTTAATAGAGTGCAAGTTAGAAACGGGAAGAACACATCAAATTCGTGTTCATATGAATTATTTAGGTCATAGTATTTTAGGAGACAACAAATACAGAAAAAAATATAAAAAAATAAAAAATATAAACTTAGATTTAGAAAATCTAATAACAAATTTAAATAGACAATTTCTGCATGCTAAAACTCTAGGATTTATTCACCCAAAAAAGAATGAAGAAATGATATTTTCCTCAATTTTGCCACATGATCTAAATATAATCTTAGAAAATCTTAGAAAACTTAATAATTAAGTGATTGAAATATAAAAATAATTAATTAGATAAACTACTCAATGAATATAGCATTAAACAATAATTTACCCGCTCTAAGTAATGAAGGTGGTCTATCAGCATATCTGGAACAAATTAAGAAATTTCCAATGTTGGATGCTGAGGAAGAGTACATGTTAGCAAAAAATTGGAGAACTACAGGAAATATAAAAGCTGCTGAAAAACTCGTTACAAGTCATTTACGTTTAGTTGCTAAAATTGCGATGGGTTACAAAGGTTATGGTCTGCCAGTTAATGAAATGATTTCTGAAGGAAACGTAGGTTTGATGCAGGCTGTAAAAAAATTTGAACCTGAAAAAGGTTTTAGACTAGCAACATATGCCATGTGGTGGATTAAAGCCTCTATCCAAGAATATATTCTTAGATCTTGGAGTTTAGTCAAAATTGGAACTACCACTGCCCAAAAAAAATTATTTTTTAATCTAAAAAAAATTAAAAACCAGATAGCTCCTCAATCTGAAGGAGATTTGAGAAATGAACATGTTGAAGAAATTGCAAATAAACTTGACGTCAGTAAAGAGGAAGTAATCTCGATGAACAGAAGACTTTCAGGTAAAGAATTTTCTTTAAATGCTCAAGTTGGAGAAGATGGTGATGAATGGCAAGATTGGCTTGTTGATAAAGAATTAGACCATGACCTTAAATTTGCACATCAGGAAGAAATGAAGCAAAGAAAAGATTTATTAAAAAACTCTATCCAAGTATTAAATCAAAGAGAAAAAGAAATTTTATTTTCAAGAAGATTGAATGATAATCCAACTACATTGGAAGATTTAAGTAAGAAATATAAAATAAGTAGAGAAAGAGTTAGACAAATAGAAAATAAAGCATTTGAGAAATTACAAAAACATATGCTTATTCTTGCAAAATCTAAAAATTTATTGCCAGCAAATTAAATATCAAAAGGATTTTCAATCAATATTGTATCTTTTCGCTCTGGGCTAGTAGATACACTTGATACTTTTGCACCAATAAAATCTTCTAGAGCAAAAATATATTTCTTAGCATTTTCTGGTAAAGCCTCAATATTTTTAATTCCATTTGTAGAGCACTTCCATCCTGGAAAAATTTTATATATAGGTTTAATCTTCAATTGATCCTCTACAGCAGCTGGAAGATAATCAATTTTTTTACCGTCAAGTTCATATTGAATGCACATTTTAATTTCATCTAACTCATCTAAAACGTCAAGTTTGGTTAAAGCAATACCATCTATTCCAGAAATTTTTATTGTTTGTCTCACTAAAACTCCATCAAACCAACCACATCTTCTTTTTCTACTTGTTACTGTCCCAAACTCTTTGCCTCTTGTACCAAGCAATTCTCCAATATCGTCTGTTAACTCTGTTGGAAATGGTCCCTCACCTACTCTAGTTGTGTAAGCTTTGGTGATACCTAACACATAATGTATCGAATTAGGACCACACCCAGTACCAGTTGCAGCACTAGATGCTACTGTGTTTGATGATGTTACAAAAGGGTAAGTTCCATGATCAACATCAAGTAATATTCCTTGAGCACCCTCAAATAATATTCTTTTCTTTTGTTTTTTGAATTCATCTATCTTTAGCCAAACTGGTTGAGAAAACTTTAAAATTTCAGGTGCAATATTTAATAAATCTTTTTTTAACTGATCTTTCTTAAAAATTTCTTTTCCTAAACCTTTTCTGATTGCATTATGATGTTGAAGTACAGATTCAAGTCTTTGATCTAAGTTTTTTTCAGATCTTAAATCCATAACTCTTATAGACCTTCTGCCAACTTTATCCTCATAAGCTGGACCAATGCCTCTTCTTGTGGTTCCAATTTTACCTTTGCCAGCTGCATCTTCCCTAATTTCATCCATCTCTCGATGAAAAGGTAAAATCAGATTTGCAGCCTCTGAAATAATAAAATTATCAACATTAACATCTACACCCTTTTCCTTAATTTCTTGAATTTCCTCTAACAACGCCCAGGGATCAACAACAACCCCATTGCCAATTATCGAAATTTTATTCTTTCTAACTATTCCTGATGGTAATAATCTTAGCTTATATGTCACTCCATCAATCACTAATGTGTGACCAGCATTATGTCCACCTTGAAAACGTATCACCACATCAGCTTGCTCTGAAAGCCAATCAACTATTTTGCCTTTACCTTCATCTCCCCACTGTGAACCTACTACTACTATATTTCTCATTATTTAAAATTGGTATCCAAGTTAATTGTCACAAGGTGATTAATTGGGCCATGTCCTTTTCCAAAATTTGGGTTTGTTCTGACAGCAGAATTAACATACTTGATAGCTAATTCACAAGATTTCTTTATAGGTTTTCCACATGATAGAAAAGTAGTTACTGCTGTCGATAACGTACAACCCGTACCATGAGTATTTTTAGTTTTTATCCTTTTGCTATTAAATAAACTAATTTCTTTTTTATTAACTAAAATATCATGAACAAGAGCTGAACTTAAATGACCACCTTTAATCAATACATTTTGAGCACCTATTTGAATTAGTTTTTTAGCACTCAAAATCATATCTTCTTTAGAATTAATTTTAATTCCGGTAAGGATTTCTGCCTCAGGTATATTTGGTGTAATCAAATGAACATGTTTAATCAAATTATTTTTTAAAAATAAGATTGCCTCATTATTGATAAGTTTAGCGCCTCCTTTTGCTATCATAACTGGATCTAGAACTATATTTTTAAATTTATTTTTTTTTAATGCACTAATTACACTTTTAATTACTTGAGTAGAGTGCAACATACCAATTTTAATTCCCTGAGGTTTTATATCTTTAGTTGTAAATAGTATTTGATCAAAAATAAATTTAGGACTTATTGGTATAACTGATTTTACACCTGTAGTATTTTGAACAGTAACAGCAGTCAAAGCAGTCATTGCATATGAGCCTAGGCTTGTAGCTGTTTTGATATCTGCCTGTATTCCCGCACCACCTGAAGAGTCAGACCCAGCAATAATTAATATTTTTGATCTAGGCTTCAACTTTAATAATCTCTTTTTTTATCATATGAATGCACTTATATAATAATTTCATATTTTCAGTTTCTACCATTATTCTTATTTTTGGCTCTGTGCCTGATTTTCTTACTAAAATTCTTCCATGATTTTTGATTAGATTGTTTGCAGTTTTTATAGATTTTTTTACAGACAAATTACTTAAAATATCATTATTTTGGATTGTTATATTCTCTAAAACTTGCGGAGTTTTTTTAAACACATCAAAAAATCTACTAGCTTTAATTCCTTTTTTAATTTCTTGTAAAACTTCTAAAGCAACCAAGAGCCCATCTCCTGTTGTTGCATATTTGCCTAAAATAATATGACCTGATTGTTCACCTCCTAAATTATATTTGTTTTTTAGCATAACGTCTTTTACGTACCTATCACCCACATTAGCTCTAATAAATTTAATTTTTTTAGATTTAAAAAATTTTTCCAAACCATAATTGCTCATTAAAGTTCCAACCACACCACCCTTTAGGATTTTTTTTCTTTTCCAGGTAAGTGTTAGAGCTGCAATAATTTGATCACCATCAATGATTTTACCTTTTTCATCACACATTATAATTCTATCTGCATCTCCATCTAATGAAATTCCAATATCTGCTTTATTTTTTATTACGGCATTTTTAATTATTTTTGGATTAGTTGATCCAGATTTATTATTAATGTTTAGTCCATTTGGATGGTTGCCAATCACTATTAAATTTACACCTAAAGATTTTAACAATTTAGGGCCAGCTTTATAGCCCGCACCATTTGCACAATCCAAAACTACTTTTAAACCTTTGAGATCAAAATTTTTTGGGAAATTTTTTTTTAAAATTTTAATATATTCATCAGTAGCTGTTTCTAAACGTTTTACTCTACCCAGCATTTTAGAATCTGCAAATTGGTTTTGTATTTTATTATCTATTAATTTTTCAATTCTTTTTTCTATTTTATCAGAAAGCTTTAGACCATCAGGGCCAAAAAGTTTTAACCCATTATCAAAGTAAGGGTTATGAGAGGCGGTAATCATGATTCCCATGTTAGCCTTCATAGACTTCGTGAGCATTGCCAAACCATTGGTTGGTAAAGGTCCAAGTGTATAGACATGCATACCTGCAGACGTAAGTCCAGATACTAAGGCTGGTTCTAAAGCATAACCTGACAATCTAGTATCTTTTGCAATAATTGCTGTTTGTTTATTTTTTTTTAGATTAGTAAAATATTTGCCTGCTGATAATCCAAATTTAAAAAACATTTCTCCATTAATATTTTTACTATTAACTTTGCCTCTTATTCCATCTGTTCCGAAATATTTTTTTTTCATTACTTATATAAAAGTTTTTTAAATACCTTAATACCCTGCATAATTTCATTCACATCATGTACTCTTATTAACTGAATACCTTGCAATAAAGAAAAAATACTTGAGGATAAAGTTCCTCCAATTCTTTTTTTATCATCATTTTCTTCAGCTATATCTCCTATAAATCTTTTTCGAGATATTCCAACCATTATTGGAAAACCCAGTGAATGAAAAATAGAAATGTTTTGTAATAGCTTCAAATTATGTTTTAAATTTTTTCCAAATCCAATTCCTGGATCTAGGATAATATTATTATGTGTAATACCATTTTTTCTTAAAAATTTAATTTTATCCTCAAAAAAATCATAAATATCCAGAACGACATTTTTATATTTCGGATTTTTCTGCATAATGTCTGGTGTACCTCTTGAATGCTGTAAAACAAAAGGTGTTTTGTTTTTTTTTAGTATATTGATTGACCTTTCATCGAAGCTTAGTCCTGAAATATCATTAATAAGATTTACTCCAAGATTTATACCTTTCTGCATAATATCTGCTTTTCTGGTGTCTAAAGATACATTTAAATATTTTAATTTATTAAGAATTTTTTTTATTCTATTCCATTCTTCTATTGAATTTACAGTCTTAGATCCAGGTCTCGTAGACTCACCTCCAATGTCGATAATATCAGCTCCCTCTCTAAGAAGTTTTTTTGCATGATTAATACCATTATTAAAACTATTAAATTTTCCTCCATCAGAAAAACTATCTGGAGTTAAATTTAAAACACCCATGATCAAGGGTATTTTTTTAAAATTTAAATTTGAAAAATTTTTTTTTTTTGATGAAATTAATCTAACATCTTTGGTAATTTTTTTCTTAATATCTGTTGGTAAATATTTAATCTTATTTAATTTAATTTTTTTTTTTAATTTTCTAGTGATAATCTCAATTTCATCAAATGATATGAATTTATTTCCGTTTAATGGTAAAGTAACTTTAGATTTAACTAGATTTTCTGAATTTTTTCCATAATAGAAATTACACGCTCTTGTGTAATATCTTGTCATTAGACTTAATGAACTATTTTTGGTTTAAGCCCCATTGCACCTAAAGCTGAAGTTTTATCATCATCTTCAACTTTTAAGTCTGCTTTATCTGATGGATATAAATTTTTATTAATAATATTTTCTATCTCTTCACCGGTTAAAGTTTCATAGGTTAATAAAGCTTTTGCAATCTTGTGAAGATCATCTATTTTGGTAGTTAAGATCTCTCTAGCTTTATTATAACCTTCATCTACTAATTTTCTAATCTCTTTATCAATTTTTTGAGCTACTGCCTCAGAAACACTTTGTGTTCTTGCAACAGATCTTCCTAAGAATACCTCTTCTTCATTTTCACCATATTCAACAGGTCCCAATTCTTCACTCATACCATATTTTGTAACCATAGCTCTTGCTAGTTGAGTTGCCTGATTAATATCTGAACCACTTCCGCCACCTGCTCCCGTAGATATATTATCTTTACCAAAGATAATTTCTTCGGCTACTCTACCACCAAAACATACGGCCAATCTTGCTTTAAGATATTTAATAGAATGACCATGCTTATCTCTCTCGGGTAAATTCATTACCATTCCTAATGCACGTCCTCTTGGAATAATTGTTGCTTTGTGGATTGGATCATAGCCAGTCATGTTAAATGAAACTAAAGCATGACCCCCCTCATGATAAGCTGTTAATTTTTTCTCATCTTCGGTCATAACCATTGATCTTCTTTCTGCACCCATCATCACTTTATCTTTTGCTTCTTCAAATTCATTAATTGTAACGATTCTCTTACTTTTTCTTGCGGCAAGTAATGCAGCTTCGTTAACTAAATTTGCTAAATCGGCTCCAGAAAAGCCCGGTGTCCCTCTTGCAATAGTTCTTAAATTTACATCTGGCCCCATCTTAATTTTTTTAGCGTGGACCTTTAAAATTTTCTCTCTACCAATGATATCTGGGTTAGAAACTACTACCTGTCTATCAAATCTACCTGGTCTTAATAAAGCTGGATCCAAAACATCAGGTCTATTAGTAGCTGCTATTATAATTACTCCTTCATTAGTATCAAAACCATCCATCTCTACTAATAATTGGTTTAAAGTTTGTTCTCTTTCATCATTACCACCACCTAAACCAGCACCTCTACTTCTTCCAACTGCATCAATTTCATCAATAAAAATTATACATGGAGAATTTTTTTTACCTTGCTCAAACATATCTCTTACTCTTGAGGCTCCTACACCCACAAACATTTCTACAAAATCTGATCCAGAAATAGTAAAAAAAGGAACTCCAGCTTCTCCAGCTATAGCTCTAGCTAATAAAGTTTTTCCTGTACCTGGAGGACCAACCAATAATGCTCCTCTAGGAATTTTACCACCTAGTCTACTAAATTTTTTAGGATCTTTTAAAAATTCGACAATTTCTTCCACTTCCTCTTTTGCTTCTTCAACTCCCGCTACATCATTAAAGGTTACTTTTCCTTTTAACTCGTTCATCATCTTAGCTTTAGATTTACCAAAACCCATAGCTCCACCTTTGCCACCTTGCATTTGTCTCATAAAGAAAATCCAAACCGCAATCAATAATAACATTGGGAACCAAGAAAGAAGTATTCCAAATAGTGATGGCATTTTTTCTTCCAATGGTGCAGCAGATATGCTCACACCTTTATTCGAGAGTTTTTCAATTAAATTAGGATCATTAGGTGAGTATGTCGAAAATAAATTTCCATTAGAGTAAACACCTTTAATATTATTTCCCTGTATATCTACTTTCAAAACTTCGCCTTTTTCAACCGATGTTAAAAAATCAGAAAAAATTATTTGATTACCACCTCTAACACTAGACTGGGGATTTTTGAACATGTTGTAAAGTCCAATTGTTAAAAAAACAATTATTCCCCACATAGCTAAGTTTTTTAAATTCATGAGTATAAGATAAGAATTATTATTAATTAAACAAGTGACAAATTTGTCTTAAAACTGCAGTAATATCTACTCTTTTATAATAAATACAGTTTGATTAATTTTTTGAATAACACATCCACCAAGAGTAAGTTTAACTTCATCTTTTTTTGATATTCTATCAATAACGTATTTTAGTTTTTTTCCTCTTGCTGGATAATATTTTCTATTTACTAAATTTAAGGCCATAGAAAATGATCTAAAAATTACTTCTTCAGATTGTTTAAAGAAGTTACTATTTAAAATTAGCTTGTCTATGTTTTGTTGAAAAAAAAGTATTTTCAATTAAGTTTTTTTCAACATAAAACTTAATGCTGGAATTAGAAATTTGTAAATTATTTATTGTTAATAAAAACTTATTCTTATCTAGACCTTCTTTTTCAAAACTCTCTATTAAATTTCTTATTCTTGTTCTTTTATATATTTCTTTTTTATTTGAAGGATCATTAACATAAAATTTAAATATTTTTTTTGAAGTATAAATTAAATCATTTTTAGAAATATTAATTAGTGGTCTTAATAAATTAATACCATTTAACTTCGTTTCTTTGCTAAATGATACCAATCCATTTAGTCCACTTCCTCTAGTAAATCTTATTAAAAAATTTTCAATTAGATCATCATAGTGATGTCCTAAAAGAATGTTATTTATCTTATATTTTCTGCACTGTTCAAATAATAAACTGTATCTTTTATTTCTTGCAACTGCCTGAATATTTTTTTTTGGCTTTTTTCCATTCCATTTTAAAATTTGAAGATTAATTAATTTTTCACTTAATTGTTTTTATAACAATCTTAGCTTCTTCTTGGGATTCTTTTCTTAATCCATGATCAATAATAAAGAATTTTGACTCAAGATTATGTTTGATAGAATAAATTTTAGAAAAAAAGGCTAGTGCCAAACTATCTGGGCCGCCCGATACTGCTACGATGAAATTATCACTTCTATCTAGAGTGTGTTCGAATTGTTTGTAAATTTGATTAATTTTTTTATCTTTTAAATAATTAAGTAAATTTTTATGAATCTTGTTTAGCGCATTCAAATTTTTTTGATTCATATTTAGCTTTTTGAATAACAGACTGATTAGCTTGAGGATACTGTTTTTCTACACCATTAATCATTTTACATCCTTGATCTTTTTCTCCTATTTGAACCATTGATACTCCTAGCTTTAATAAATTAATCGGAGCTTTTTCTCCTTTAGGATATTTCTGGTAACCCTCTAAATAAGCTGAAGCAGCATCAGTATATAACTGTCTTATTCTAAATGTTTCTGCATACCAATATTGCGCATTTCCAGCTAATTCATTTTCTGGATTTGATAAAACAAATTCTCTAAATGCTCTTTCTGCAGTTGGATAATCTCCAACCTTTAAAAAACTTGTGGCAAACTCATATTGTTTTTCAGGTGTATCATTTGGAAGTATTTTTTCTTCAGCTTGAAATACTTCAGTAACTATTGAGGCTGTGGTTTCAACAGATTGAATTTTTTGAGATGTTTCTTGAGTTGCATTATCTTTGTAAGAAATCGTTCCCAAATCTTGTGGTTGTGAACTACCAGGTAAAATTTGTTCTTCATTATTTTCTGGTTTGAGAGTTAACTTTTTAGAACCATCTTCAGATATTAGAGCATTTTCAATATCCTGAAATCTTATTTGATTATCTGCTTGAACTTTTGATAATCGATTTGAAAGTTTATCTAATTTAAAATTTATTTCTTCAAATCTATTGGTAAGTTCTCTAAATTGAGTCTCTATTTCCGATAACTTTAATAAATGTCGAGTTAGTACGTCTTCGGAATTTGAGTCTAAAGTAATATCCGATGATGAAGTAGAAGCTTTAACTTCAATTGAACCAGAATAGATTGCTCTTTCAAGAGTTTTAAGATCTTTTTGGATCAACTCTAGTGTTTCATAAATATTATGATTGTCTGCGTAAGAATTTAAATTAAAAAATAATGTAAGAAATAAAATTAATTTTAACTTAAAAAATTTAAATACATCAGTCATAATTATAATAGGTTATGATTATAATGATGGCAAAAAAAAGACCCTATAGCAATTTGCTATAGGGTCTTTAAATTTTTTATATGATTAGTTAGCTTTTACAGTAACTGATCTTCTATTTTTAGACCATGCTAAAGGACTAGATCCAGAATCAACTGGTCTTTCTTTACCATAACTTAAAACTGAAATTCTGTCTGATGAAATTCCATAAGTCATTAAATAATCCTTAGCAGCGTTAGCTCTTCTTTCACCTAGTGCTAAGTTATATTCTCTTGTTCCTCTTTCGTCAGCATGACCTTCTAGAACAACATTAACGTCTGAATTTTTTCTTAACCAAGCAGCTTGCTTTCGCAAAGTTTCTCTAGACGCTGTAGTCAATATTGATTCATTTGTTGCAAAGAAAACTCTATCAGGCACTCCATCAGCTAAGTATTCAACTGAATCTGTTCCTGTGTAAACATCACCTTGAATTTGCCCACCTAAACTTGTAGCTGTTTTTTTTGTAGCACAAGCAGTTAGTGCTAAACATGCGATTAGAACTAAGATAGTGTTTTTTAAAATTTTATTTAGTTTCATTTTGCTCCTTGATCCCTTTTTTGTAGTTCTTACTTTTTCACAAGTACATAGATGTTTCAAGTATAAAAATCAAGATAAATTGCTTAATTACTTAATAAAGATGACCAGGATGGGTCTGAGGCATCTGTTGGGGTTTTAACCTGTCTTTCATTATACCCTGTTAAATCTATTGACCACAATTTTGCTGAAAAACCCTCTCCATCATCATCAGTTTTAGTTTCTCTATAAAAAATCAGAACTCTTCCATTAGGAGACCATGAGGGTGCTTCTTGGTAGTAGTTTTCTGTTAGCAATCTTTCACCACTGCCATCAGTACGCATTACTCCAATGTAAAATTGACCTTGGTGTAATTTAGTAAAAGCAATTAAATCTCCTCTTGGTGACCATACAGGAGTTCCATATAAGCCATTACCAAAAGAAATTCTCTTTATATTTGATCCATCACTTTCCATAACATAAATTTGTTGGTAACCACTTCGATCAGAATTAAACGCAATGTATTTACCATCTGGCGAGTAGGATGGTGATGTATCAATTGATGGATGATTTGTTATTCTTTCAACAATTCTATTCTCTAAATCCATAGTGTAAATATCTGATTTACCATCTTTTGCAAAACTCATTATAATTTTTTTTCCATCTGGAGAAAATCTTGGTGCAAAAGTCATACCTGGAAAATCTCCTACAACTTCTTGTGTGCCAGTTTCTATATCAAGTAAATAAACTCTAGGTAGATTTTTAAAATATGACAGATAAGTAACCATTTGACTAGTTGGGTTAAATCTTGGGGTTAAAACCAGTTCATTTCCCAGTGTTAAAAATTTATTATTCTCTCCATCTTGATCCATGATAGCTAATTTTTTTATTCTTTTAGTTTTTGGCCCCTCTTCAGCTACATAAATTATTCTTGTATCAAAATATCCCTTTTCTCCAGTCAATCTTTCATAAACTTTGTCTGAAATTATATGTCCAACTCTTCTCCAATTTGTTGGAACAGTTGTAAATGCTAAAGCCATCATTTCTTTAGCGGCTAAAACATCCCATAATCTAAATTCTACTCTTAGCTTTCCATCTACAAAGTTTACTTTGCCAGTTATTAAAGCCTGGGCTTTAATCAAATTCCAATCTTCAAATCTAGGTTTTAAGTTAGCAATATCTGGAGCTTGTAAAAATGCGTCTTTATTCAACGGATTGAATAAACCTGATGTTCTTAGGTTATTTTCAACAACTTGTGAAATATCTGCACCTACATCTTCTTTATTTAATATATCCTTAAATTGTTTTTTTGAATTTTCATCGATAGATAAAGGAGAAACTGCAACTGGCAATGGATCAAGATTTCCACGAGTTATATCCACTTCAATTAAAGCATAAGAATTAATTGGAAGAATTAATAAAATTAATAAAATAAATAATTTTTTCATAAGTTTAGTTTAACCTTCTAACATCTCTCTTGCATCAAAATTTAATTGTAAATCTTTCCATCTTTCATAACCTGTAGTTGGCACTCTAAGAGGCTGACAAAGTTTTATCGCTCTTAAAGCACTTTCTGCAAGAACTTTATAGAAACCCTGACCTGGTTTATTCATTCTCGCATGATCTAATATTTCAGAATCTATAACTGAACCATCAGGCTTTAATTTTAATTTAATTCTAACTAATAAATTTTCATCATATGGAAGTCCAAGTGGAATACTCCAACAACCAAATATTTGTGCTTTTAAAGCGTCTTCCTCGCTTAATGATAAACTAGAGTTTTCTATATTTTTTTCTTGATCCTGAGAAACTAGGTTTTTTTGAGTCTTTACCTCAGCAGTATCTTGCTTAGATTTATCAATTAATGCAGCAATACTATTTGGGTCAAATAATTCTTTTTTTTCAAATTCTGAAACTTGTTTTACTTCTTCATCAAATTTTTCAGGGTTTTGTTTTTTTTCTTCTTTAGTTTTAATTTGTTTTACAGTTTTTTCAGGTAAGGGTACAGCCTCCGGTGTTTGGTTATCAATTATCTCATTATTCTGGTCTAACGATACAACAGTTTTTGTTTTAGTTTTTTCAATTTTTTTAGGTGGAGCTTGTTCTGAAACTAGCTGTTTTTCTTTTTCTTTAGCTTTTTCAATTATTTTTTTTGCTTTTGGGGCAAAAGGAATATTAGTTTTTTCAGTAATCTGAATTAATTCTACTGAAATTATTGGGGGAAGATCAATTGGTTTTTTTGCTAAAAAAGGCAAACTAAGGGCTGTCAGAAATATTAAGGCTACGTGTAAAGCTGAAGAGATAATTAAGCTTTTATTCAAAATTTCTACCTCTCTTTATAGGGCTCTGAAATTAATGCTACCTTTGTAAATCCTGAACCAGAGAGAAGCCCCATTATTTCTAATACTCTTCCATAGTTTATAGTTTTATCACCCCTGACGTAAATTCTAGTATCAGTTCTATTTTTTGAAACGGCTAAAACCTTAGCAATTATTTTATCAAACTCAACTTTAGACTCTTGAATAAAAATTTCACCTTTTGAGTTTATTGATAATGTCAAAGGTTCCAATTCTTCTGGTAAAGAGTCAGCTGAACTTTCTGGCAAATCTACTTGCACTCCTACAGTTAAAAGTGGAGCAGTTACCATAAAAATTATTAAAAGAACTAACATGACATCTACAAATGGAGTTACGTTAATCTCGCTCATGGGTTCTTTTGATGAACGATTTAATTTAAAAGCCATTTTAAATTATTGATAAAAATCTTTTTGAAAAATTTTCAAGTTTTTGTGAGTATTTTCTCGATTCACTGTTGAATCTATTATAGGCCACAACGGCTGGTATCGCAGCTAACAGTCCAAGTGCAGTGGCAAATAACGCTTCTGCAATTCCAGGGGCCACAATCGCAAGACTAGTATTTCTTGATATTGCGATTGACTGAAACGAATTCATTATTCCCCAAACAGTTCCAAATAATCCTATAAAGGGTGCAGTTGATCCAACTGTAGCCAAAAAAGTAAAACCTTTATCAATTTTAGAAATTTGTTTTTCAATTCCAACCTCAAGCATACCACCCATTTTTTCAATTAAATTAGTTTTTGATTTAGATTTTAATAAACCCTCCATCGAGTCTTTAAATAACTCTGTCATTGGGTCATCAGTGGTTGATGGCAAACTATTATAAAATGTTTCTGCAGATTTTGATCGCCAAAATTTTTCTTCAAAATCTTCTGATGAAAGGTTAATTTTTTTAAACAATCTATATTTTTCTATAATTATTGCCCAGGAATAAACTGAGCAAGCAATCAATATAATAATGACTGATTTCACAATTATATCGGCTCTTATAAAAAGATTGATTAAAGAAAAATCTGCACTTGTTGCAAGTCCTACTGCTTGAGTCGTTATATCAGCTTCCATAATTCTATTTCACAACTAATTGTGTCATTAATTTGTCCTTATAAGACTATTAATCCTCTAATTTAAAAGTTTCGAAGAAAAAACTTGATATTAAAATAGCATCAGCTTTATTAGAATCCTTTTTCTTAGACAATTGAGATGAAAAATATGGAAAGATTTCTATTGCTCTTGTTCTACTTGCGTCTTTTTCTGAATTTATGAGATTAAAATATTTTTTCCATTTAGCAGGTCTTACAAAATAAACTGGTAACTGCATAGCCGAACATATTCCTTTCAATATTCCAAATGATTGTCCAAAATTAAACATGCTTGTCACACCTTGTCCTGGCATTGCTGATACTTGCTCGATAACTACTTTAACATCAGATTTATCTAAATGAGATATTCTTTTTAAGATCTCATTATAAATTTGTGATCCATTAACTTGTTTTTTATTTTTTTTTCCTTCAATCATAGTTGGCATTTCAACTACATCTAGGATTTTACCATTTTCAAAAAAACAAATTGATCCTGAGAGTCCTGGGTCAATTCCAATTATTATCATATTTAATTAACTAAATTTAACATTGGTATAAATATTTTGAACATCGTCATCATCTTCTAGAGTTTCTAAGAATTGGATAATTTCATCCTGTCTATCTTTAGAAATTTCAACACTATTAAGTGGTATCCACTCAATCTCAGTAGAAATAAAATTGCTTATTTTTTCTTCAAGTTTTTTTTTTACATTATATATTTCATTAATAGGACATTGAATTTCATGATACTCAGAATTTGAAATACATTCATCTGCTCCAGCATCAATTGATAGTTCAAATATTTGTTCATCAGAGATTTCATTTTTATTTATTTTTATTATTCCCATTTGATTGAAATTATGAGAAGCTGATCCTTGAGTTCCTAAACTTCCCCCATTTTTTTGAAAAATTGTTCTTATATTAGACGCTGTTCTATTTTTATTATCTGTCAATGTTTCAACAATCACTGCAATCTTATCCGGCCCAAATCCTTCATATCTTAAATTTTCAAAATTAGCCTCAGTGTTAGCAGAAGATTTATCAATGGCTCTTTCAATATTGTCTTTAGGCATATTTGCAGACCTTGCTGCTTGAATTGCAGATCTTAATCTTGGATTCATTGCTGGATCTTTATCACCCAGTTTTGCAGCAACAGTAATTTCTTTAGATAATTTAGAAAATATCTTTGATCTTTGCTTATCAGCTTTACCTTTTTTATGTTTAATTCCTGCCCAATGCGAATGTCCTGCCATAATAAAACTAAGTATTATTTAACTGTCCTCCAAAAACGTAAGTTTCTATTTTATCAGCTAATCCAGTTTTTATATTACAATCAACTATTACACCACATAAAGTCGCCTCTCCCATTGCCGGAAAATGTTTGATTGAATTTTTTTTCATAAATCTATTAATTGAATTTTCTTTATTCATTCCAATTACTGAGTCATAATCTCCACACATTCCAGCATCTGTTTGATAAGCCGTTCCTTTATTCAAAATTCTAGCATCGTTTGTCGGAATGTGTGTATGAGTTCCAACAACTAATGTTGCATTTCCATCAAAAAAATGTCCAATCGCATTTTTTTCACTGGTAATTTCACCATGAAAATCAACTACAAGAAAATCATAATCTTTTTTTAATTTATAATCTTTCATAAATTTTTCAGAAATCTCAAATACGTCATCACATTTTTTCATAAATACGTTGCCCATAAGATTAAGCACACATACTTTAATGTTGTTTTGAGCTTGATAAATCTCAAAACCTTTACCTGGAGCTGGCTCAAACAAATTCTTAGGTCTTAATAATCGACTTTCTTTCTCAATGAATTCCATTGTTTCTTTTTGATCCCAAACATGATTACCAGTCGTAATTACATCAACTCCACAATTAAAAAAATCCTTACAAATATCATCCGTTATTCCTACTCCAGATTTTGCAGCATTTTCTCCATTAACGATAACAAAATCTATATTTTTTGACTTTTTGATGCTTAAGAGATTTTTCTGCAACATTGAACAACCTGTAGTCCCAACAACATCTCCTAAAAATAAAATTCTCATATTAAAATTTCTTTTTCAGTAACTATACAATTTAATTTTTTATCAAAACTATTAATAGGTACTTTTGTTATTTTCTGAAATGAATAAGCCAAACCAATTGTAAATATATTCTTAATCTTTGAAATTTTATCAATATATCTATCATAAAAACCTCCGCCATAGCCTAGCCTATTAAGCTTTAAATCATAAGCAACGAGAGGTACTAGTAGGATATCAGGATATATTATTTTTTTTGCTATAGGTTCTGGAATTCCATATTTATTTATTATCAAAGGTTCAGTTTTTGACCATTTATAAAAATCCATTTGATTATTTTTTTTTATAACTGGTAATGAAATATCAAAATTTTTTTTTCTTAGATCTTCTAGCAATTTAAGATCATCAATTTCAAAATTAACTGGGTAATATCCTCCAACTTTTTTACCTTTAATTTTTTCATTTTCCAATATTTTTATTACTGAATCCAAATCTACTTTTAGAATTTTCTTATTTTTTTTCCTTAGATCTAAGATTTTTTTTCTTATATTAGATTTGATCACAAAGTTTATTGAGAAATATTTTCTGAATTTGTTAATTCGATGAAATTAGAGATTTCACTTGTCGCTTCATCGAGTAATTTCTCATATCGCTTTTGATTAATTTCTATTTCATTTAGTAGATCTTGCTGCTTTTGATTTAATTCTTGTATTTCATTTTCTTTTTTGTCTCTATAATCATAAATAAGAGACTTAAGTTCTCTGAATTTATTAGATAATTCTTTCAATTCGAATTTTTTTTGTTCTACTTTCTTTTTGGTTTCAAAATATTCATCCATAACTTTGACAGCTGTGATCAAAAGTAATTTATTTTCTCCCAAATTTCCTAGGTTGTTTTTTAAATCATTAAATTTTTGATTTATATGTATTAAAAGCTCTTCTAGATGTTCCTCTTGGCCATCATCACATGATAATATAAATTGTTTTCCATTAAATTTAATACTTACATTTGCCATTTATCTATCTCCTGGATTAGAGTATCTGTTTCTTGATTTAATTCATCAATTTTTTCAGAAAATTCTATCTGTTTTTTTTGCTCAATTTTTTCATGATTTTTAATTTCATCCAATTTGAGAGATAAATTATTATAATCATCCATTAAAGATTTGTATTTTTCTTCCAAATCTTTTTTTTCAATTTCTAATTGATTTTTTTGTGCACTTAGCACTTCAAGCTTTTGTTTAATTTCAGGACTATGAAGTTTTAAACTTTTTAGCTCTGATAATACTGAGATTAGTTTTTTTTCTTTTTCGTTTACAGAATTCATATATATATGTTTATATTATTAAATAGATTCTTCTTAGTCTAGACAGGATAATTTTTTGAGCAAACTATATAACGATTTAGCCAATTGTATAAGATTTTTATCAATTGATGCAGTGCAAAAAGCAAATTCTGGGCATCCAGGTATGCCAATGGGGATGGCAGATGTGGCAACAGTATTATTTAAGGACTTTTTAAAATTTAATCCAAAAAATCCAAATTGGATTAATAGAGACAGATTTGTGCTTTCTGCTGGACACGGTTCTATGCTTCTTTACTCTTTATTATATCTTACAGGATATAAAAGTATTTCTATTGAGGATATTAAAAAATTTAGACAGTTAAATTCTATTTGTGCAGGTCATCCAGAATATCATCCAAATACAGGCATAGAAACTACCACTGGTCCTCTTGGCCAAGGTATTGCCAATGCTGTTGGTTTTGCAATTGCTGAAGAAATTCTGGCTAAAAAAATTGGGAAGGATGTATTGAGCCATAAAACTTATGTCCTTGCTGGTGATGGGTGCTTGATGGAAGGAATAAGTCATGAAGCTATGAGTTTAGCAGGCCACTTAAAACTTAAAAATTTAATTATGTTATTTGACAACAATTCTATTTCAATTGATGGTCCCACAAATCTTGCTGTCTCTGATAATTATAAAAAGAGATTTGAAAGTTATGGATGGAATTACCTAAATATAAATGGTCATAATTATAAAGAAATCTACAATGCATTAAAACGAAGTCAAAAATCTCAAAAACCAACTGTAATTTCTTGTAAAACTACAATTGGTTTTGGCTCTCCAAATAAATCAGGTAAAGCCTCTTCACATGGTAGTCCATTGGGAGATGATGAAATCAAATTAGTTAGAAAAAATCTCAACTGGCACTATAAACCATTTGAAATTCCTTCAAAACTCCTCACAGTTTGGAAATCATTTGGGAACAAAGGGTCTATTCTTGAAAATAAGTGGAATAAACATTTAATCAAAAAAAAAATTATAATTAAAAATGTATTTAAAAATAATTTTTTTAATGAATTAAAAAATGAAAAATTAGAAGCTGTAAAAAATCTAAAAAGTATTGCTTCCAGAAAAGCCTCAGAACTTACATTAACCGCATTAACTAAAAATGAAAATATTTTAATTGGTGGGTCGGCTGATTTAGCTGGATCTAATAATACAAAAACAAAATTTCATAAAATTATTAAACCTGGTAATTTTGAAGGAAATTACATTCATTATGGAGTGAGAGAACATGCTATGTGTGCAATTATGAATGGGTTATCGCTTCATAGTAAATTTATTCCTTATGGGGGAACTTTTTTAATTTTTTCAGATTATTGCAAACCTTCGATTAGACTTTCTGCATTAATGAATCAGCAAGTTATATATGTAATGACACATGATTCAATTGGACTAGGAGAGGATGGCCCAACCCACCAACCCATAGAACAACTCTCTGGTTTAAGGGCAATACCTAATTTAAATATTTTTCGACCTGCAGATAGAATGGAAACAATAGAATGTTGGGAATTAGCATTAAAAAATTCTAAAACACCTAGTGTGTTATCTTTAACTAGGCAAAATCTAGATCCAATTAGAAAAAATTTTTCAAAAAATAATAAATGCTCGTATGGAGCTTATGAAGTTTATAGATCAAGTAAAAAAATTAATGTTACTATCTTAGCAAGTGGTTCTGAAGTTGGGCTAGCAATTGATACATCTAAAGAGCTCTTAAAATATAAAGTGTATTCAAAAGTTATATCTGTTCCATGTCAGGAAATTTTTGATGATCAGTCAAATTCCTATAAAAATAAGATTTTAAATGAGGCTAAATTCAATATAACAATCGAAGCTGCTAGCACAGATTGTTGGAAAAAATATGTTGGAAAAAATGGATTATGTTTTGGTATTAATGATTTTGGTAAAAGTGCTCCTTATCAAGATATTTATAAATATTTTGGGTTAACTCCAAAAAATATTTCTCAAAAAATCAAAAATCTTGTAAAGAATTAAGCATGACAGTGAAAGTTGGAATTAATGGGATGGGTCGAATTGGTAGAATGATAGTTCGGGCTATTATAGAAAGCTCTAACAAAAATATTATTATTAAACATATTAATAATAGAACAAATGCTGAAGCTTGCAGCACTCTTTTGAAATATGACTCAGTTCATGGTAAATTTAATGCTAAGTTAGAGTTTGATGAAAATCATCTAATAATTAATAAACACAAGATTACTTTTAGTCAGGAAACAGATTTAAAAAATATCAATTGGAAAAAATATGATGTTGATTATGTTTTTGAATGCACGGGTAAATTTAACTCTAAAGAAAAATTGTTACCACATTTAAAAAATGGAGCAAAAAAAGTTATTGTTTCTGCTCCTTGTAAAGATGCAGATAAAACTATCGTTTTTGGTGTTAACGAAGATGAAATAAAGAAACAAGATAAAATTATATCTGCAGCTTCATGTACTACAAATTGCTTAGCTCCAGTTGCCTATGTTTTAAATAAAAACTTTGGAATTGAAAAAGGTTTCATGACTACAATACATGCTTTCACCAGTGATCAAAGAATTCTTGATAATTCACATAAAGACCCAAGAAGAGCCAGATCAGCAAGTCAATCAATTGTGCCTACCTCAACAGGTGCCTCAAAAGCAATTGGTGAAATAATACCAGCCTTAAATGGTAAACTTGAAGGAGTTGCCATGAGAGTTCCCACACCAAATGTTTCTTTGGTAGAATTAGTGTTTTGCACAAAAAAAGATTTAACAAAAGATAAAATAAATAAAGCATTTGAGAACTTTATCAAAAAACAAAAAAAAAATGTTCTTGAAATCACATATGAAAAATTAGTCTCAGTTGATTTTAATCATAATCCAGCATCTTCAATTGTTGACGCATCATTAACAAATGTAGTTGGAAATAACATGGGAAAAATTTCTGCTTGGTATGATAATGAGTGGGGTTTTTCTAATAGAATGTGTGATATTGCAGAGTACCTTCATAAGTTTTCTAAATGAAGTCAATTACAGAAGAAAGTAATTTAGAAAATAAAAGAGTTTTACTAAGATTGGATTTAAATGTTCCAATAAAAAATCAGGTAATTCAAGACGAAACAAGAATTTTAAAAATTTTACCTGTAATCAATTTTTTAATTGAAAAAAAAGCAAAAATTATAATTATTTCACATGTGGGTAGGCCAAAAGGTAAAGTTCAAAAAGAATTATCATTAAATCCTATTTGTGAAAATTTAAAATCAAAATTAAATAAAGATATAAAATTAATAAGTAAAAATATTTATGAGATAAAAAAAGGTGATTTATTCAATTCTTCTAATGAAGAAATATTATTTTTAGAAAATATAAGATTTTATAATGAAGAAGAAAAAAATGATGAAGATTTTTCAAAACAATTAGCAAGTCTTGCTGATTTGTATGTTAATGATGCTTTTTCTTGTTCACACAGGGCTCATGCTTCAGTTTGTAAAATAACAGAATTTTTACCATCTTATTCAGGTTTGCAATTAGATACCGAAATTCAAGCCTTAAAAAAAGTAACTTCAGAAATAAAAAAACCTGTAACTTGTATTATAGGTGGTTCAAAGATTTCAACTAAAATTGGTATAATAAAAAATCTAATTCCAAAATTTGATAACATTATTATTGTTGGAGGAATGGCCAATAATATTCTAGAATATAATGGTCATTTAATTGGTAAATCAATTAAAGAGGATAATTGTAAAGATATCATTGATGAAATTTTTAAAACATCAAAAAAATTTAACTGTTCAATAGTTTATCCAGAAGATGTTGTTGTTGGAAAAAATTTAACTGATGCTCCCAAAATTAAATCATTAAATGAAATAGAAAATGATGATTTAATCTTAGATATTGGGCCTAAAACAATAGAAAAAATTAAACTAATTATAGAAAACAGTAAAACTTTGTTGTGGAATGGACCTGCGGGCTATTTTGAAAATATCAATTTTGCAAATGGAAGTTTTGAAATTGCAAAAAAAATAGTTGAAAAAAATAAAAATAATTCAATTTATTCTGTGGCAGGTGGTGGGGATACCATTGCAGTTCTAAACCAAATAGATGCTGTAGATAAATTTAATTTTGTTTCAACTGCAGGTGGAGCCTTTTTAGAATACCTTGAAGGTAAAGATCTTCCTGGTATAACCGCTCTAAATTAATATGTCCGAATTAAATAAAATAGCTTTAGAAATTATTTCAAATGGTAAAGGAATTTTGGCTGCAGATGAAAGCACTGGAACTATGACTAAAAGGCTTGAAGGTGTCAACGTATCTTCAACGCCGGAAAACAGATTGCTATTTAGAGAAACACTTTTTACAGCGGAAAGCATGGCCGATTGTATTGGTGGAGTAATTTTATATGATGAAACAATCAAACAAACTTCTTCAACAAATAAAAAAATTCCAGCACTCATTTCCTCTACAGGATCTCACCCTGGTATTAAAGTTGATACTGGTGCTAAAGTTTTATCGGGTTCACCAGATGAAAAAATCACAGAAGGATTGGATGGCTTAAGAGAAAGATTAAAAGAGTACTATAATCTTGGGGCAAAATTTACTAAATGGCGAGGAGTTTATAATATTTCAAAAAACCACCCAAGCAAATTATCAATTCATGCAAATGCTCATGCTCTTGCAAGATATTCTGCTTTAGTACAGGAATGTAATATGGTTCCGATTGTTGAACCTGAAGTATTAATGGATGGGGATCACTCCGCTAAAGAATGCCTTATAAAAACATACTGAAGTAATTCAAAAATGTTTTGAAGAATTAATAATTCATAAAGTTGATTTAACAGGAATTATTTTAAAACCTAATATGATTTTAGCAGGAAATAAATCTAAAGAGCAAATTTCCAATGAAGAAGTTGCTAAACTTACACTTGAGTGTTTAAAAAATTCTGTTCCCTCAGAAGTTCCTGGTATTGCTTTTTTATCTGGTGGACAAAGTGAAATAGAAGCAACTGAAAATCTTAACTTAATCAACAAATATAACAATACCTCTTTCATAATGACATATTCTTATGGAAGGGCTCTACAACAAAGTGCTTTAAAATTTTGGTCAAAAGATATTAATAATATAGAGGGAACTCAGAAGGTGTTTAATCATAGAGCAAAAATGAACACGCTTGCTGCTCAAGGAAAATGGTCAAAAGAACTTGAAAATAAATAAAAAAAAATTTATTTACCTCATTTCACCAAACATAATACACAAATCATTTTATAACCAGTTAGATAAAGTTTTAAAATTAAACAGGGTAAGTTTTTTCCAATTAAGATTAAAAAAATATAGTTTTAATCAAAAATTAATTATTGGAAAAAAAATTAAAAAAATATGTAAAAAATATAAAGTTAAATTTTTAATTAATGATGATGTTATACTTGCAAAAAAACTGGATGCTGACGGATGTCATTTGGGTCAAAAAGATATGGCCATCAATAGATGCCAAAAAAATACTGGGTAAAAAAATTATTGGAATTACTTGTCATAACTCTTTAAATTTAGCTAAAAAAGCAATTTCAAATAATGCAGATTACTTAGCTTTCGGCGCTTTCTTTCCTACAAAAACCAAAAGGGTTTCTTATAAGGCAAATACCATCATTCTTAAAAAGGTGAAAAAAATCACAAATACTCCTATTGTTGCAATTGGTGGGATAAACTTAAATAATTATAAAAAACTATTATTGAATAAAGCTAATTTTTTAGCTATTTCAGGCTACATTTGGAATAATAAAAAATATAACCCTCAAGAGGCATTAGAGAAATTAAAATGAAAATAAATGCAGGTGAAATTAGAGTTGGGATGTTGCTAGAATATAAAGATGATTTATGGCAAGTACTAAAAACACAACATGTCAAACCTGGTAAAGGTGGAGCCTTTGCGCAAGTTGAAATGAAAAGTGTAAATAAAGGAACTAAACTAAATGAAAGATTTAGATCAAGTGAAACTGTAGAAAAAGCTTCATTAGAAGAAACAAATTTTAATTATTTATATGAAGATGATCAAAACTATTTTTTTATGAATCCGAAATCTTTTGATCAAATAGAAATAAAAAAAGAAATAGTTG
>CBDEAP010000003.1:0-146813 GCA_965236125.1 Candidatus Pelagibacterales bacterium
GTGATCCTTGTGTTGTAATTGCACTCTCGGTAGCCATTCTAGTATGACCAATTCCGTGTGTACCTGAGAAAGATGCTAGTTTAAACTTTTTAACGACATCTTTTGGATTACCAGTTTGTTTAAAAATATTAATACTTTTTCCATAACCCACTAATGAAACCTCTTTAATTTCATTTTCCAAAATTGACATTACTTTTTTTGGAAGTTCTTTTGTTTCTAGAACAACATGATCTGAATAATCTTTTAGTTTTGATTGTTTAAATAGTTTTGAAATTTTTTTTTTAAAATCGATTAAAGACATTTTATTTAAGCAAATAGAATACTTATAAAAATTCTTATTTTCTTTAGAATAGATTGCAAATCCTGCACTATCTGGTCCTCGGGTTGCCATACCGTCAAGCATACCTGATAAAAATTTACCTAACTGTTTTTCGTATTTTTTTGTTTTAAGATAGATCCCAACAATTCCACACATATGTTTATTTAATTAGAGTTAATAGTGCATCCTTATAGTAAAGAATATTAACAATTACAATAATGATGATAGCAGCTATCACTCCATATTTAGCTTTTGGAAATATTATTTTTCAATCAAGCATATAAGAAAACTAATAATGCAGCCAGAAGTATAATGGCAATTACTGAAATTAATAAAGTAATCATATTTAGTTAAATTTTATTTCCATTGTTTTTCTTCTAGAGTCCATTTTCCCCCAGGAAGTTTTTCATGCTTAGAAAATGCATCTACAACATTTTTTAATACAATTGAAGCGCTATTTTTAAAGTTATTACTAGGTAACGCTTGACCGTATGCAATTGATCCAGTGCAAAAAACTGCACCATCATTAGGTGCTGTAAAATAAGTCATATCTGCTCTTATTCTATAATCCAAAGATCCCACCAAACCAGCATAAGCATACAAAAGTTCTTCTGTAACTAAAGCATAGTTGTCACTATGACCACCAGATGATGCAATTATTTTAGTGTGTGGTGGTGTCCCAAGAGATAAATCATACCTATCAAGTTCTATTCCAGCAGCTCCACCGTATGCTAAACCGTGATCACCAAAAATCTCTCCTTCAACTCCTTCTGTAATCCAAGAAACAGTTCTATGCCATGCATCAGGCATTTTTCTGTAGGGTTCAGCAGTGTCAAAACCTTCGGCTATAAACCCTACACCAGTGAATTTCTGAGGTGCTCGACCTCTCATTCTCCATAAACCTCCTCTTTCACCAGTAGTCTGCATGTAATATTCTCCAGGTTTAGCGGCCCATGCTCTCATACCCGCATCTAGTTTTCTTACTTCTAGACACCAAGGCTCATTTTCATAATGACCTACAACCCAATAAAAACCATTGCCACCCATATAAATAAATCTTCCTCCATCAGATACATAATCTTCAAAAGCATCCAGCATTTTCTCAGAGGTATATTCAGGATGAGTTCCAGATATAACACATTTATAAGGACTTAGTGCTTCAATGCCCTCAAGATGAATATCTTCATCCGTTAAAATTTCATATTCATCTTTATAATGATGTTCTAACCAGCCAATTATTGATAAATCAGCTGGGAACTGCCAAGTAATCCCCATTCCTGAAGTTCTGTATTTAGGTCTCATATTAACAACTGGTCTCCGATAAGATGTAAAACACACTCCAGCACCATCAGCAAAACTGTCATATGTCGATAAACCAAACTCAGGATTTTTATATTGCTCAACATCAATATCGGTAATTGTTGGTGGCTGACCTGTCATTGGTTGAATTATTTGAGCTTCAAAACTTAACTTTTCGTTGGCATAGGCAAGATAACTTGCTGTTGGAAATAAAAAACATATTTTTGCTTTTGGAACTTTTGCTCTTACAAAAAATACAATGTATTCTTCACTAAGTTGACTTCCATTTTCTCCTGCTTTTAACCTAATTGCATATGCACCACTCTTTAAGTTGTCTGGAATTATTAATGAATTTGTAACATCCCATTTTGCATCAGTAATAGAGTCAGGGTGGAAATCAATTCCACCATACTCTTTAGGAGAAAGTCTAAAACAGTCATTCTTACCAGACCAATTCCAACCCGTCATTGCTCTCACGGGATGATTATAACCAATCGAATTTAATTTATTTGGACCAATATCAATTACAGTATTGCTGATACCATTTTCATTATATCCTTCAGCAGTATCCCAATAAGCAACAATACTTTCTATTGGTGGCATTTCACCAAGTTTCATTTTGTCTAATTCATCTTTTGATAAAACTTTATTGCAAACGCCGTGTCTATCTACTTTTCCTGCAAAAGTTCCAGAGACAAAATCACCTCTCAATTCATGATTATCTATTGCTCCTGCAACTATAAAAGGTGTTTTTGGATTATTTTTTTGTTTAAATCTAAAAGTTGTTTTTGTGTGAGACCTGTAGTCATAAGGCACAACTTTACCAAGCAATGAATTATATCGATTAACTACTCCTTCTTGATATACAGTTGCTTCTTTTGTCTTATAATTAAATGTTGCAGCCACAAAATACCAAATCTTTTTAACCATTGGTAATTCTGAAACTAAGTAGTCAACTTCTTTTCCGTCACCAACAACTAATTCTAAGTAGCCATCTTTATTAATTCCTATCCCATAACCTTCATTTGTTTTATTATTCCATCTGCAAAATATCCATTGATGAGCTCCAGTATGAGGTGTTGATGGGTTGATATATCCAAAAATAGTAAAATCTCCATCAATAGCAAGGTGATTATTTGGATCCTCAACCTTTAAAAATGAACCAAGTTGAGTAAATTGTTTTTTTACATTCCAAACTCCGTTAAGCTCACAATAGACTTCCTCATCCATATATCCGGGTCCATTAGGATGTTCATCTCCGTGAATTAATCTTACTAACTGTGCATTTGCAGTTTTAGTTCCATCTGCAGACACATGAAAATCTATCTTATCTCCAGGTTTAACTGAAAGCTTATTAGTGTATCCGAATAATTTTATTTCTGCCATTTTATGCCTCCATTAAATCTTGAATTCTTCTTAAGAACAGTCCATGGTAAGCAGATTCAACATTATCATACACCTTGTCCTCAACTAGTCTGGGCGATCTTCCTCTTACTCCTGAAAGTGCCATTATTTTATATTTCTTAAAAGGTACCTCACATTTTACAACATATTTATCATTCATAGCACCTCTTCTAAAATAGTAACAAACTCTTTCCAATGCCTCACTATGTTGTCCTAAAGGTTTTTGTTTATGTTCTTCAATTATTTCATCACAAATTAAGGTTTTTAAAAACTCTCTTTGCATTTTATCGAACCTTGTTCTGTATATTTCATCTTTATTATCTATTTCAGTTGCTTGTTCTGGTAACATTTCTCCTCCTCTTTCTAATCTTGATGATCTTGCTTCACCCTTTTTTTTATCTCTCCAATCTTTAAATTGTTTTCTTATTCCAAAAAGTCCATTCTTTAAAAAAAGAATGGTAAACATCATTAACAAACCAATTATGATATATCTCCATGGACCAAGTTCTATTAGAACTCTATCTAAAATTACTATGATTAAAGTACCTGCAACAGCACCCTCTGACCTTCCAATACCACCAATTGTAATCATTGCTAAACCCATAATTACTGTATTAAAGGAGAATACATCAAATGCACTACCTCTATAATAAGCAGCATAAAATCCTCCAATAAACCCTAATGCGATTGATGATATTAAAAAGACAATAACTCTTGCCCTTTTATAGTTAACACCTGCGGCCTCTGCAAAGGCTTCTTTTTTTTCAGGAGCTAATTTTAGAATTCTACCTAGTCTTTTCCCATCTACAAACCTAAATAAAAAAAGAGCTGTAATTAATAATGCAAAAGCGGAATAATACTGTACTAGAGTTTGTGTCATAGGTGTCCAGTTTTCGTTAATAAAAGTATCAGCTCCATATAGACCACCAGATGCAGCACCAAATTCTTGTGAGGTTGTGATAAATACTCTACAAAGTTCATTAAGACCTAAAGTTAATAGTCCATAATAAAACCCATCAAGTCTTAAAGCCGGTAGGGCTATAATAACTCCAAAAGCTAGGCCAATAAACATACCAATCACAGGTAACATCCACCATGGTAAGCCTAAATTTATTGATAACCAGGTAGTTAAAAATGCTGACATTCCAACTATGGCATAAGTAGCTAAAGAGAATATTCCTGCAGTTCCTATTACAAGTGTCCAGCAAAGATTTATTGATGCATAAATTCCAAAAATTCCTCCAGCAGTTAGTAAGCTATTTTTATAACCATCTGGTAAATAAAAAGGCAATATCGCTAAAGCCATTAAACTCAAGAACCAAAATATTGGTCTCTTATCTTTTCTGATTTTTTCTGGTTTAAGACTTTTCCTGTTATATACACCTTGTGTCAACAATATTGTTCTTCTAGTTGGCCACCATCTGAGTCTGTTCCATATTTTTTCACCATGATTGCGTGACTTATATTCGTAATGAAATCTTCCAATTTTAGTTGTAGGAACTTTAAATGCTTTAGTGTCTCTCCAAATTTGATGTGGATTTTTCCATTCAGGTGTTGGAACTTCATGATTGCCACCCTTGGCTCCCCATACTGCCAATGGATTTTTCCAAATTTTTCTTTTTTTTGTCTTGATATCGCTCATGCTTCTCTCGCTTTATCTAATATACCTGCAATTCCTCTAGGCCTGATGATAAGCACAATTATAATTAGTGCAAATTGAGTCATTAAAACATATCTTCCACCTAAAAGTTTTGATGTTAATGCCTCATTAAAACCAAGAATAATTGCAGCGATAACTGCTCCTCTAACGCTTCCAAGTCCACCCATTAAAGCTATACTTACACCTTTGATCATTGGTGTTAGACCACTAAATGGTGATAGATAATATGTTTGAGATAGCAGTACAGCAGAGAGACCGGTCATAGCACCAGTTACTGCCATTACATATATTCCTGTCTTTCGCACCCCAATCCCAACAATGCTTGCTGCATGAGGATTCATCATCATCGCTCTAATTTCTAGCCCTCTTCTGCTAGATTTCATCCACCTTACGACTATTGTAAGCATTAAAATTGATGAGCAGATTATTCCAATTTTATCTGCAGTAAGTGTTACGTCTAAAATTTTAATTTTACCATAACCAAAAAATTCTGGAAGAAGTTTTGCTTTTGGTCCAAAATTTTGAAGTAAAATTTGACCACCAATTAAACTAATAGCAAGTGTTCCTATCATTCCCCTAATTGTAAAATTGGGCTTATCGTGTACTGGAATAAATACAAGAAGACAAACCATGATACCACCAATTATTCCAGCTGCTATCCCCATAAACATTACAAAAATTGGTTCACCAATTATGTGTGTTTCAGCTAACCATGCACCATATCCCGCAAATGAAAATATGAAACCATAACTTAAATTTAACAAACCTAACGCTGACCAAGTTATTGAAACAGCAACAGCAATTAATCCATAAATAGATGCAACCGTAATGCCGTTAATAATCAAAAAAATTATATCGTTCATAAATTAGTTTTTTAAACCCATTGACAGTGATGATGACGCCTCTCCTTTTAATTTACCAGCATGCATTCCAATAATTCTATCTACTTTTCCTTCTAATAATGCTACATTTTGTTCAGCTATTATCATAGCAGAGTCTTTTAAATCAATTTTCATTAATGCTTCCAATACACCTTTTCCAATTTTTGGCGCTAAGCCCAAAGTTGGTTCATCTGCCATATAAAGTTTCGCTTCTGACATCATGCCCCTACCTATAGAAACCATCCGTCTTTCTCCTCCCGAAAGTCTTCCTACAGGAGTATTAATTAATTTTTTTAACGGTTCAAAAATTTCAAGAATTTCCTCTCTTTTTTGTTTTCTATTTTTCCAGGACTCGGAAGTGAAGGCGCCACTATCCAAATGCTCCTGTACAGTAAGACCGTGAAAAATTTCATCTCCTTGAGGCATAATTGCTAAGCCTTCTTTAACTACAATATGGGTATATCTTCCAGGTCCTTGACTTCTAGTTCGACCAATTTCTTTGCCACAGATTTTTATTGAGCCTCTTTGCCAATGTGTAAGTCCTGCAATGGCATAAAATAAAGTAGTTTTTCCGTGTCCATTTAACCCCACAATCCCAACACGCTCACCAGATTGAATTATAAGATCTAAATCATGAATTACTTGTAAAGGCCCATACCCTGCAGACAAACCTTTAATTTCTAAAATATTAATCATCAAATTTAACCTTCAAAGTATGCTTCTTTTACTTTTGGATTGTTAATTACATCCTCTAAATTTCCTTCTGCGATAATTTCACCTGCATCCATTACAACTACTCTGTCTGCAATAGTCTCTAGTAATTCAATTCTATGTTCTACAATTAAAATTGCTATATTCATTTCTTTTGAAAGCATTCTTAAAGTATTGTCAATTTCATCTATTTCAGCATTTATTAAACCAGATGCAGGCTCATCCATTAGAATAATAGATGGTTCTCTCATTAAGACACTAGTCATTAAAAGTTTTCTTCGATTAAATGTTTCCAGTTTTGTATTAGCCATATCCCAGCTAACTTTAAATTTTACTAAATCAGCAGCATACTCTGCATCAGTGACTGGCAAATAAGGTTTTGTTGATTGTCTTACAGCTTTAAGAGTTTCTCCAACTGTTAATTCTTCTGGCACCACAGGAGTCTGGTATGTTCTTCCAATCCCCATTCTTGCTCTCTCATATAAAGGTTTATTATTAATATTTTGATCTTTATAAATTACATCGCCAGTTTTTTGCTTATACCTTCCTGATAATATTTCTATTAAAGAAGTCTTGCCCGCACCATTAGGTCCAATTACACCTAAAACTTCTCCTGGTTTTATATCAATATTTATATTTCTTAAAATCTCTCTTCCACCAAGATCTATACTAATATTTTTGCAGGAAAAAAAATTTTGGGTTAACTCTTTACTCATGCTTTATTACTTATGTTATTTAATTTTATGAAAAAAAAGGGGGTTATATTAACCCCCTATTTTTTTAAATTTATTAATTAGATTTTACCACCAGTCACAGCCTACTAATTTAGATTCACTGTAATCGTTTGGCCATATAATCTTGTGTTGAACATTTTGAACCTGAACAAACAATTGTCCCATTCCAGTCTCGTGAGAACCAGATTGATTTCCAAATCCATTATCAGGAAAGTGCAGTGCTTCTTGATATTCATTATTCATGTCTATCATTCCACAAACACCTCTGAACGGGTTTGATCTTATCCAATCACAATTTTTCTTGAAATCGCTATCATTAAGCCCAAGAGCTTTTGTTGCATTCCAAGATGCTGCTAGATAATTAACTATATCATAACCATTACCTGTGTAGACAAGTCCCATTGTATTATTTTTATATGTTCCAAACTCAGGGAATCTTTTTAGATAAGCTTTTCTAAAATCTTGCCCCATTTTATCTCCATACACCCCAAGAACAGTGCTCCAACAGAAACCTTCCATTGCTCTTCCACCAAGTTCTAAAAACTCAGGTTGTGAGGCACCATATTGAACATAAACTAAAGCACCAGGTACTGGATCTGCTCTGAATTGCTTACAAAAAGCAGCTTCCTCGGCAGCCATCCAATGGTTACACATGATTGCGCCAGCTCCAACCTTCTTTAATTCTTGAATTACTGGAGCCCAATCATTAACTGGATATTGAATTTGAGTATCACCAGCTAGTTCCCATCCAGATTTTGCTAAAGCTTCTTTAGCTGCTTTAAGAATGGTTTGATTATAACCAGTTTGCTCAGAAATTATGTGAACTTTATTATTAACAGGTTTCCAAGTTCCACTTGCTTTCATTGCATCTAGCCAAATTGGATAAGTCCATCCGTAGTTCACCTCTGAAGGGTCAGTTTGGAATACGTGACTATACTTATCTGGACTCTTTTTGAATTCTTCGGTAGCGAGTCTTTGCGTATTACCCTGTAGATATGGAGCTTTCCATTTCGTTGATGTATCCATTCCAGGAATAGGTGCAAAAGTGAATGCATTAGAAATTGCATGAACTTTTTTATCTATACAAGCAGCAATGGCCGACTGAGTACTTTCAGCTGATAATTTGTCATAATCAGGAACAAATGTTTGCAATTCTCTTCCAAGAACTCCTCCCTTAGCATTAATCTCTTCAATTGCCATTATAGTTCCATTCAAATGATCTTGATCATCAGCCACTCCATATGGAGTTGATAAAGATGAGGGTACACCAATCAATAAATGATCTGAGGCTTCTGCTTTTCTAACCCATGGCATCGGTAAAAAGTTTGATGCACCAGCTAATAAAGCTGCAGAACCTAAAGTTTTTAAAATCTTTCTTCTGTTTTTATTTTTAACTGAGGAAAGAAATTTTTTATTTTTTTTCATATTACCTTTCTAAGTTTTTTAATAAATGAGTTTAAGTTATCATTATTAAAAACTACAATCTATTGAATTAAATATTTTAATTCTAATAAAAATAGAATATTTTAAAAAAACTAAAAATTATTGATGTTGCTAAAGGGGAATTCTAAATACAACTTAGAATTGTTTAATTAAAAGTAGTGAACAGATAAATTTAAGGGAAAAACAATTTAACAATATCATTCTTATAATAAAGAATATTAACAATTACAATAATGATGATAGCAGCTATCACTCCATATTTAGCTTTTGGAAATGCTACACCTCTCATTTTAGAGGGTCTTAAATTTTCGTTATCGTTCTCTGACATTTATTAGAATTGTATAAAAAAAGGGCGCCACTTTAAGTTGTGGCGCCCAAATTTTAATTTTAATTACCAATCTGTAAGATTGTTTTTATAATCATTAGCGCCACGTTTCTTTCTAGCCATGCTTTCCAGTTTTTCACTTTCTTGCTTGTTAGTTAGAACGTGCCATCCGATCCATAAAACTATACCAACTATAACCAGTAAAGTTTCACTCGAACCAGCTCCCGGATAAATTGCTCCGACAACCTCTTCTGCACTTAAATGATCTATCCAGTTTGTTACTGTAGCCATATATCTCCTTTACCTAGTTGCTGTGGAAACTGCTTTTTCTGCTTCTTTGTCAGCCTCCATCATTTCATAGTCTAATCCAGCTAACTCTACCTCACGTGGGATTCTTAATTTACCCATACCGTGTAGTACTTTAGCTATGATATAGCCTGGTAGCATTCCAAGAACACCAAACATTATGATTGCTCCCAAGAATTGCCCCAACGGATTGATAGATGCATATGTTGATCCATCCCACATAGCTCCCACACTGTAACCAGATGAAGGATAACCATTTAGAACAAATCCACAGATTACTAGCCCTATAAAACCAGCATAGCCGTGAACTGCTACTGCACCAACTGCATCATCAATTTTGAACTTACGTTCAACCCAGTAATGTAGTTTGTATGAAATAACAACACCGATCATACCAATGATCATTGCTTGAATTGGATGATATAAATCATTTCCAGCTGAAGCACAGATGATACCTGCTAGTCCACTTGAGTATGTCCAGAATGGATCACCTTTAGCAATCCAATATCCAGCTAATAATCCTCCTGATAACGACATCAAGAAGTTAAAAGTAATACCACTAAGTGTAGTAGGGGTTACATAAATGTTTGTTGCTGTCCAATAAGTTACACCTTCCATTCCATATTCAGGTCCAAGATCAAAAATTGGAATATTACATGCCGCATAAAATCCCCAGAAACCAGTGTAGATTAAAAATAATCCAACAGTTACTAGCCAAGGATTTCTTGGCCCAATATTTCTTGGCTCACCACTAGATGAAAACTTACCAATTCTAGGTCCTAAAACTACTAGAACACCTAAAGCAAATCCACCCGCAATTGCGTGAATTACTCCTGATGCATAAGCGTCATGATATCCTAAAATTTTAAGCATCCATCCATCAAAGTGCCATCCCCAAGCAGCATCAATTACCCAGAATACAGATCCTATTGCAATTGCTAAAATTCCAAATGCAAAAGTTGTAATTCTTTCAATGATAGCTCCAGACACGATTGAAGCAGCTGTCCATGAGAACAGTAAGAAAGCAGCCCAAAAAACACCAGATATTCTGTCACCTAAGTTCACAGCCATAAATTCTGTGTTAGCAACATACCATCTAGCACTAAAGGTACTTTCATCTGTTATAAGCGCTGAACTTTCATTCATTATTGAAGGAGCTATTCCAGGTCCTGTTGGGAAAGCCCAATAAATCCACCAACCAAAGAAAAACCAAGTAACCGTTACTAACGGGACTACCATGGTGTTTTTCATAAGTGTATGCTGATGGTGTTTGTATCTTGAAGCTCCAACTTCATATACACAGAATCCGACGTGGATTAAAAACATCATTACCACTGTTACCCAGTAGTAGAATTCTGTAAATATGGTGGTCAAAGCTGTTAGTTGATCAGTCATATTTTTTTTACTCCTCTTATATAAGTTGTTACGATTCTATAAAAAAATAAAATCACTTACAAATGATATAGGTAAAAAAAAACCCATTGTTTCCAATGGGTTTTTTTTAATATAAACTAAAAATTGTATTTTTAAAATTTTAAGTAAGCTTTTTTCAAATCAACAAGAGGATGTTTTTTAGACATTTGAAATTTAACTAAAAGCTCTCTTGCAATCATGTCTCTATCTTGTTGATTGTTTGGAAGTTTGATTGATTTTGGAATTGTTACCCAACCATTTGCATTTCTACAAAATACTGCTGGTCTTCCTTCTTCATATCCCATATGCACATCTTCTAACCAATTCAAATCATCCCATCCCATAGCTTCAATATATTTTTTTAAGAAATGGAGTAACTTTTATTATAGTCAGGTAAGTAAATTTACATCATATCGATAACCGATATGTTGACCAATCATTTTTTCTCTAGCTGTTTCTTTTGTTTTTCCAAAAGTCACTTTTTCTTTTTTTGCTTTAACTTTTTTCTTAGCCATATCCTAGTCCTTATAGTTTATGAAAGTTGTTTACACCTACAGTGTAATTAGTTCCTGCAAGTGGTACTTTTGCTAAAGCAGAAGCTTCAGTTGTTAATGCCGCAAGATCCTCAGGTTCTAATGAGTGAATATTAGTTTTACCACAAGCTCTTGCTAAAAGTTGTGCTTCAAGAGTCATTGTGTGTAAGATAGTTATAAACTCTTAATGCAGCATCATCAGGATTTAATCTTGCTCTTAATTTAGGATCCTGAGTCGCAACTCCAACTGGACATCTTCCAGTGTGGCAGTGATAGCATTCTCCAGCTTTAACTCCCATTTCTTTCTCAAAGTTAGACTCTGGAATTTCTTTATTACAGTTCAATGCAATCATCGCGCCTGTACCGATTGCAACTGCATCAGCTCCAAGTGCTAAACATTTTGCAAGATCTGCTCCATCTCTAACCCCACCAGCATAAATTAATGATACTTTTCCATTTTTACCGACATCATCAATTGCTCTTCTTGCTTCTCTGATAGCTGCAATTCCTGGAATTCCAGTATTTGCTGCAGCAATATGAGGTCCAGCACCAGTAGATCCTTCCATTCCGTCTATATATATAGAGTCAGGATCACACTTAGCAGCCATACGAACATCATCATATACTTTAGCGGCGCCTAGTTTTAATTGAATTGGCACTTTATTTTTAGTTAATTCTCTTAATTCTTGTACCTTTAGTGCTAAGTCATCTGGGCCTAACCAGTCTGGATGTCTAGCAGGTGATCTTTGGTCAATACCTGCGGGTAGAGATCTCATTTCAGCTACTTGATCAGTTACTTTTTGACCCATCAAGTGACCACCCATTCCAACTTTTTGTCCTTGTCCAATAAATACTTCAATTCCATCTGCTAATTGAGCATGATGCGGATTAAAACCGTATCTTGATTGGATACATTGATAGTACCATTTTTCTGAATATCTTCTTTCATCAGGTATCATTCCACCTTCACCAGAACATGTTGCACTTCCAGCCATAGTAGCACCTCTTGCTAAAGCAGTTTTTGCTTCATAAGATAAAGCTCCAAAGCTCATTCCAGTAATATAAACTGGGATGTCTAAAACCATTGGATTTTCACATCTTGGTCCAATGATAGTTTTAGTTTCACATTTTTCTCTATAACCTTCGATTACGAACCTTGTTAAAGTTCCAGGTAAAAAAGTTAAGTCATCAAAATTTGGAATCTTCTTCATTAATGCCATTCCACGCATTCTGTATCGACCTAACTCAGCCTTTAATGTGAATATCATCAATTACATCTGGAGTAAAAACAGCATTTAGACCAAGTATACTTTTATTTCTGCCACCATTTTTATTTAATATGTACGTCAGCTTTACCACCAACGCCTGCTTGTCCATTTTTCTTTTTAGTTTTTTTCTTAGCCATTAGATTGCTCCTTTTTTCTCAGTAGGTTCTAAATTGTCATAGTTCCAAAGTTTTTTACCAGCTACAACTTTAGTCAATTTACTAACATCAAAGTTTTCACCTATTTCTGCAACTTTAAGTTTTCGCTTTAACCATGCTTTATCAGTCTTCAGTTAATTCTGCTGTAATAGCATCACTTCCAAATGATTCAATTTTACCACCAATATAAATTGATTCCATCATACATAGAGTCACCTAAATTTATTCCAACATTACCTAGAATAATTATTCTTCCTCTTTGCATCATGAAACCAGTAAATGCTCCAGCAGTCTCCACCAACGATGATAGTTCCACCTTTCATGTCGATACCCGTTCTTGAACCAACGCTGCCTTTACAAATTAAATCCCCACCTCGAATTGCGGCACCAAAAGATGAACCAGCGTTTTTTTCGATTACGACTTTACCAGCCATCATAGTTTTCTGCACAAGACCAGCCAACTCGTCCATTAACTCTTACCACTGGTCCATCACATGAACCAACACCAAAGTAACCTAAACTACCTTCGAATATTAAATTTAGTTTATTTAATATTCCAACGCCTAGAGCTATGCTTTCCTTGAGGGTTTTTTATAACGATAGTTCCATAACCTTTGCTCATCAAGGTTATCGATTTCTTTATTTGCTTGAGTTGCCGTCAGATCTTTAACGTCTAACTCTGTTCGCTTGTTAAAATCAACGTCATAAGTGCCAAAATAATAGAAATTTTCAGCCTCATCAGGGTTAAAGAACTTTTGCTGAGTTCTTCCAGTTAAGCAACTCAGTGTGCATACCCATTGACTGAGCTTTTGATTTTTTATCTAGTTTTTAGATTTGCCATACTTTGACCTCCCCATTGTATGGATCGTATGTATCAATTTCTTGTGGTAGACACAGATCGAATTGCAATTTCTTCTGATCCCATTGCAACTAAGTCATCTGACTCATAAAGTACCAACGGTTTAGCCGCCATCGTATCTTTTGCCATTCCTAAAGAGTCTTTTGTTGCTACAAAATAAGTAAATACACCATCAAGTTCTTTTAAAGAGTCTTTCATTCCTTCTTCTAAGCGATGCACCACTTCTTATTTTGTCAGCAAGATAAACAGCAATTAATTCAGAGTCACAATCAGACATAAATCTCATTCCTTTATGTTCTAAAACTCTTCTATTATTCCAGTAGTTAGTTAATTGACCATTATGAACTACAGAGACATCACTAAAAGGGTAACCCCAAAATGGGTGAGCTGATTTGATATCAACCCCAGACTCAGTAGCCATACGTGGCATGACCAATTGCATGAGTGCCAACTATTTTATCTAAATTGTATCTACCACATACTGCTTCGGCATTACCTAAATCTTTAACCACTTCTAAGAGATTTACCTAGAGATAAAATTTCAACTCCTTTAACACTTTCTACTTTTTGTGAAAACTCTCTAAGGTCTTGGCTATTAAGAGATAAGCTCATATCTTAAAGAGTAGGGCAGTATTCTTTCTTCTTTAAGAATTTTTGCTCCTAACTCTTTCATTTTTGAGTTTACAACTTTAATTCTTTCGTCATAAACTGAAACATCTTCCACAATTGAAGTACTACCTTCACCTACGTTTTCACCTACCTTTAAGTCTCATGATGAAATTTTTTCCATCATTGTCTCCGTATATAGCATAGCCAGTAGAGTCTTCTCCTCTATGCTTAAGAGCTTGAAGCATACCTTGAAGCTCTTTACCTACATTAGAGGATTTACCTCTATGTATTAATCCTGCAATTCCGCACATTTTTTTTCTCCTATTTAATAATTATTGATTATGGAAGACAATCTAAATAAGTGTCTAGATCCCATTGTGTTGTAGCACCCAAGGAATTTTTCCCACTCATCATTTTTATACCAATGAAACACTTTATACATTTCATCTGGCAAAGCAGATTTGAATAACCTCATCTTCTGTTCAATCTATCTAAAGCTTCTCCTAAGACTTAAAGGTAAGTTTTTTAACATCCTTACCAGCTTTTTTAGCTTCATACATACTTCTAGACTCTGGTTAGCCGATGGTTGCATTTTTATTTGAAATACCATGATCACATTGCTTTCAAGTAATGCTGCACCTAATAAATAAGGATTATGCATTGAGTCAACCGATCTGTATTCAAATCTACCAGGAGCCGAAACTCTTAATCCACATGTTCTATTTTGGAATCCCCAGTCTGCATAAACTGGCGCCCAGAAGCCTTGATCCCACAAGTCTTCTGTAAGAGTTAACTGTTGACGATCCTAGATTGCTGTTAATGCTGGCAGGTGTTCCATTATTCCAGCCAATAGATTGTAATCCAATTTTTCCTGGCAATTGCATATCTTTAGTATCAGGCATAAATGTATTTGTTCCACCAGAGACATATGCTAAACACTTCTTCTACACCAGGTAATTGTTTTCATGTCCCATTTTATTTAACTGAAACTTTTCCACCTTTCCATAAAGACATATTAGTATGACAACCACTTGCAGAAACACCCATAAAAGGTTTTGTCATAAAGCATGCAATTAAATTATTTTCTCTTGCAACTTGAGCACAAATTTGTCTGTAAGTAGATAGTCTGTCTGCATTTCTCAAGCACATCATCGTATGTCCAATTTAATTCCAATTGACCTGGTGCATCTTCATGATCTCCTTGAATCATGTCTAAGACCCATGGCTTTTGCATATTCTATAACTTTCATAAACACAGGTCTTAAAGATTCAAATTGATCTATGTGATAACAATAGGGTTTTGAAAAACCACTACCAGTTGGAGTGCCATCAGGGTTTTTAGTTAACCACATCATTTCTGGTTCAGTTCCAACTCTTAATTGCTAGACCATGTTTCTTTTTGAACTCATCCATACAATGATTCTTAAATTACCTCTGCAATCAGAAGTTAAATGACCACCTGGATTTTCTCTTTCTTCTCTATTTCTAAAACATGTACAAAATACTCTTCCAACTCTTTTGTCCCAAGGTAACTGAACAAAAGTTTCAGGATCAGGTATACCAACTAAGTTCCATTGCTTCTGGTCCATAGCCAATATAATTTTTATGTCTGATCTACAAATAAATTTGCTGTTGATCCGTAAACTAATTGAAATCCTCTCTCAGCAAGTTCTTTCCCAATGATCTGCAGGTATTCCTTTACCTACAACTCTTCCTGTTACAGAAATGAATTGATAATAAATATATAGTTCAATTCCTAAGCTCGTTAATTTTTTCACGAACTTTTTTTACTAAGTTTGTCCCTGCCAGGCTGGTTTACATGTTTTTCTAGATCAGTCATTTTTCCCCTTTTTTATTTAAGAATATTTTAGAAGAAAAAAGTAACTGAAAAAAAATTGTATGTCTATAACTTACTAGATTAACTCCAAGGGAACGGACTGTTCGAAACAGGATGCAGTTCACCTTTCGCGTATCGATTGAATCTAAAAGGTTTTAACAATTCACTTTCTGTGTCCTAAAATTTCTTGAGCAACTAAGATGACCAACTCCGATCATTTTATAACCGTGGTTAGCATCTGCAATCATATAAACGTTTTCAAAAAATCTATCAAAGATTGGAAAAGCAGTCTGGCGTCATACATCCTAAGACCACCAGAAGGACCTTTTCGATATAAATTAGATTTACCTTCAAATCTTTTTTGACAGTGTGCTAAAGCTGAACACCACATGTCAGAAAATTCATCAGTTGTTTGATACTCAGGAGACTCAATTCCGTATGGATCTACGTTTACTTGGTCAAAATGTTTTTTAACTATGTAAGGCGAAGTTCCACCTTGTACACCCAAACCTTCAATATCTGGTTTATAATAAATTCCCCACAATTTTATCTGTAATTAAGTTTTTTATCTTTGTCAGAATATAATGGTGCATCCGTATCAACATGAATTACTGGTGGCTGCTTACCTTCATTTGTTTTTAAATAATCAGCTGGAACTCCAAGTACACCTTCTTGTAAAAACCAATACTTCCACATTTCAACTTCATGCATTTTTCCATCTTTACCTTTTATCTCTGTCGTCTTAGGTAACTCTAAGCATATTCCAAAAATCTCTAACCCATGGTCCTGCACCGATTACAACTTGATCACAATCAATTGTTCCTTGATCAGTTATAACTCCAGTGACAGCATTACTATTACTGCCTCTTTTAAATCCTGTAACTTTCACACCTTTGTGAACATTAACTCCATTTGCATTTGCTTTACTTTCAATTGCTTTAATCGAGTCTTTATTAAATGCGTAACCACCTTTTTTTTCATGAAGCACAGATGTAATACCTTTAGCTTGCCAATCATCAAAAATATCCTCTCATATAATTCATGCAATCTTTTTCACCTTCAATAAAAACTGACTCATAACCAATTGCTTTTTGTTGTGCATATATACTTGCAACATCTTTATGCATAACTTCTGGAGAAATTTGCATATAGCCAACTGAATTATATTTAAAAGCTTTTGGATCACTTTCCCAAACTGAAACTGAGTGAGCCATTAATTCTCTCATTGCAGGTTGGAAATAATTATTTCTTACAACACCACATGCAATTCCACTTGCACCTGCTGCTGTATCTTTTTTTTCTAGTACAACTAATGTCATCCAGGATTTTTGTAAGTTTCAGATAAGTTTCCAAGCAGTACTTAATCCGTGAATTCCTCCACCGATAATAACTACTTTTGCTTTTGTTGGTAATGACATAAGTAAATATTATTTTGTGCAATAGGAATTAATATGATTTCTTATATAAATAATAATTATATATAAAAAATATAAATTAATAGATTTAGTAGCTAATATTTTTGCAGAGTATTTAAATACTGATCAAACTCTTTAACAAAAGTTTCAGTTGGAATGATATTTTTTATTCGCTGATCAGTTGAAGTTTTTTCAAGCTTAAAAAATCCTTTTTCACATGCTTCATTTATTATCAGTGCTGATTTAGGTCTAGATGTTTTAAAAAGTCTAGTCTTCAATTGTTCTACAGATAATTTTTCTTTCAATTTATATGCAGACATTACTAAGTAACATCATATGATAATGAGAAGGAGATTTTCTAAAAAAATAATTACTAGAAGTATGAGCTTGTTTCATTTGTTCTTCCCAAAACTCTAATAAAGTTTTTTTATTGGACATCTAAGCTTTTACTCTAGACTTGGTAGGATCATAAAAAGGAAACGAAACAACTTTTGCTGTAATTCTTTTTTGATGACCATCTATTTTACCAATTTCTACTTCTGTATTTAATTCTGAATATTTAGTATCAATTCTACAAAGTGCAATATTTTTTCCAAGTTTAGGAGATAGCATTCCACTTGTAATTACGCCAATTTGAGCTTTTCCAACATAAACCCCATCTCCATGTTTTGCTGGTTCGTGTCCAACCAATTCTAAACCAACTAATTTTTTTTGAGGATTATTTTTTCTTTTTATTAATTCTTCTTTTCCAATAAAGTCATCCTCTTTAGTTTTAAGTGGAACTGTAAAACCTATGCCTGCTTCGAAAGGATCTGTTTGATCATTAAATTCATATCCATAAAAAATTAATCCAGCTTCAATACGAACCATATCTAATGCTTCAAGTCCAAGAGGAGTAATATTAAATTCTTTACCAGCATCCCACACTTTATCCCATACTTCTTCTGCATCTTTAGGGTGGCACCAAATTTCAAAACCAAGTTCACCTGTATAACCGGTTCTTGAAACTATAATTGGTGTGCCAGTTTCTTTTTCAATTCTTGCAATTGAAAATTTAAACCATTGTAGTTCTTGCATTGAAGCTTGTTTAGGACCAGTCCAAACAAATTTTTCTAAAATTTTTCTACTATTAGGTCCTTGAACAGCAATATTATGAATTTGATCTGTTGCAGATTTAATCCATACTTTATAATTTTTTTTCTTAGCTTGTTCTTTTAGCCATTCACCACTGTATTCATCTCCACCAATCCATCTAAAATTATCTTGTCCTAATTTGAAAATAGTTCCATCATCAAGCATGCAACCATTTTCATAACACATTGCTGTATAAGCAACGTCACCAGTTGATAATTTTTTAACATTTCGAGTTAAAGTATATTGCATTAAATTTTCTGCATCCGGCCCTAAGATTTCAAATTTTCTAAGAGGAGATAAATCAGTAACAATCGCACTTTCTCTACACGCGTTATACTCTTTTATAGTTCCTGAATTTGTAAAGTTATTTGCTAACCAGTACCCTTTGTATTCAATAAAATTTCTTGTAAGCTCTGAAGTTTTAGTGTGAAATCCTGTTTCTTGAGTAAGTTTAGGTTCTGAATCTGTTTTCATTCTAAATGCAATCGCTTTTGAATATTTTTGTTCCTTAGGATAGGTTCTAACAAATATATCGGTTGGATTCCATCCATTTGCAGCATCGATATCGCAAGGACATGCTGAAGATAAGCACGTTAAATCTTTTAAAGCTCTAAAAAGAACATAGTCACCTGGCCTTGACCATGGTTCATCAAATGTTGCAACGTTGCTTTGCATCAATTGCAGTGTTAAAAAAAAGATTAATAGCTGACCAACCCTTTCTTGAGGGCACTTCATATTTAATTAACTCATTATTGAAATTTTCTGTACAATTGATGTGGCCCATGTAACCCATATCCTCATAGTATTTTGCTGTGCAGGCTAAATTAAACGTATCATGTCTTCCAACGGTATCTCTAATTACTTCAACCATTGGCTCATGGTCATTATCATAAAATTTTGAAAATAATCCTGGTCCTGGATATGCACTTCCCATGAAATGTTCGGGTAGTTTTATCATCAATAATATTTACTAATTCCCTCATTTAGTTTTCTTGTATCAAATGCAAGAAAATCAGAACATTGTCTTCCTCCAGTATCAATTATTTGAATAAATTCACCAGCCTTTACTTCATAACTTTCTGCGGTACTTCTTTTTATAAATTTTTCATTAATTGGGATCACCTAATGGTTCTGGTAGAAAATACTGTTCTTCTGTTATCTTGATAGTTTGCTCTGTGTAAAAATATTGTGAGATCCGAAGGTGGATTTTGATTGTGAACATTCATGTGAGTCACCAGGTGCAGCAATCATCACAAAACATTTATCTTTTGAATTTCAATGAAAGTTAATTCGCCCATTGGACAATCTGGACTAAAGATTATGGAGGACTTTGCTTTGTCTAAAGCTAAGATTTTTTTTCTTGACAATAGTTTTAGAGATTTTTTCATCCTTTGCAATTGTTTTTCTTACAAAATTCACGCACTTAGAGTTTTCTTTTAAATCTAAGAATCGATAAATCACTTTTTCCATTAGACATCAAAAACTGCAATTTCTGAAATTTGTTTTCCCTCATTATTTAATTAATATCTAATTTTATCTTCAGGAAAAATTTCAAAAATAGAAATTCCACCACCTTTAATTAAATATCTTTCAACCCCAGGGGGTAAAATTCTTAATCCAGGATTTTTAATATCTTTACTGGTGCCGATCATAAATTTTTAAACATCAAAAAGTTAATTTAAAATCAAGTTATACTATATCCTATTGACTTATAAATTGATTTAATATCTATTTAGAATAATTTTAATTTATTAGAGGAGAGTAAATGAAAAAACTAATATCATTGATATCTGCTTTAGTGATTTCAGCAGTAAGTTTTGCTGGAATATCAAATGCTGCAGATAGTAAAAAACCTATCGTAATCCCAACACATAACTGGTCAAGTCAAGTGGTAATGGCATATGTTATTGGTGGAATTTTCGAAAGTATGGGTAATAACGTTAAGTATGTACCAGCTGACTCACAAGCTGTTTACGAATCAATTAGAATTGGTGATGTAACAATTTCTCATGAAGTGTGGGAATCAGCTTTCGGTAAATCATTCACAACTGCTTTAGAAAAAGGTGGAATTCTAGATTGGGGTGATCACGAGGCTAGAACTCTTGAAGATATGGGATATCCAAATTGGGTAGCTGATAAAGGATTATGCCCTGGTCTTCCAGACTGGACAGCTCTAAAAAATCCTGATTGTGCAAAAAACTTTGTAACACCGGACTCTGGTGGAAAAGGTCGTATGTTAGAAGGGCCTCAAACTTGGCATGGTGATTTAATTCCTCAAAGAGTTGAAGCACTAGGTCTTTCAGATTTATGGACTGTTAAATTTGCTGGAAGTGCCGACGCACTTTGGGCGGAATTAGTGGCAGCTGAAAAAGAAGGTAGAGGTACAATTATTTTTAACTGGACTCCTAACTTCACAGATGGTGCTGGATTTACATTTATTGATTTTCCTCCATATACTGCTGGTTGCAGACCAGAAGATGGTGGAGATGGAAAATGTGGATCTCCTGATGGATACTTGAAAAAAGCTGTGAATGTTGATTTTCCAAAAACACATCCTGCAGCAGCGAATGCATTTAAACAAATGTCATTCTCTACAAGTCAAATTGGGGCAATGGCAGCTTTAGTTGATGTTGACAAACTAACTCATGAAGATGCAGCTAAAAAATGGTTAGCTGATAATAAGAGTGTTTGGCAAGGTTGGACTAAATAATAGCTTTAGCTAAAATTTTAAATCCCTCCCGATTAATTTTGGGGGGGATTTTTTTTTACTAAATTTTTGTGTAAGATAATTCTATGAAAAAATATCTCATTTTATTTTTTGTATTTCTTTTAATCCCAACATTCGTAGAAGCTAGGAGCACAGGATGCAAAGAAGGTAATTGCGAAAATGGATATGGTAAATGGGTATACACAGACAAAACAACTTATGAAGGTGAATGGGTTAACACGCAAAAACATGGTACCGGTTTAGAAACATGGCCTAATGGTTATATCTATAAAGGAGAATTTAAAAATAGTGAGTGGAATGGAAAAGGAATACTAACTTTTCCAGATGGCTCAATGTATGAAGGTGAATGGGTTAATGGTTTTATGAATGGGCAAGGCACGTTTACATGGGCAGATGGCAAAACAAAATCTGGAACTTGGAAGAATGGGGTATTAATTGAGTAAAAAACTATAAAAATGGAAATAAAAAAAAAAGATAATACAGTTAAAGACTTTGCTGGATTAATGATAATTACAGTATTCGTCATTTTATTTTTTACAGTTTTAAACAGCATTTTTGGCCAAGGAGATGAATTAGTTGCCAAAATGAAAATTGAAGAAGAAAGAATAGCTAAACAACAAAAATTAAGTAAATTAATTTCTTCATTACCATCAGGTGTTTTAGTAACTTTTGATGGAACAAAAAATTATAAATTAACAGATGAGCTGTATGAAGCTGTTTGTGAGGCGACAAAATTAATTCCACAAAGAGCAATTATGGGTGCCAATTTCCTTAATCATGAGGCTTACCAAATTTATACAAATAATGGGAATTTAATAGAAGATACATTTGTTAGATGGGAAAATAATATATGTATTGCAGGATACACTGTTGTGGGACCACTCAATGATGGTACTGAAAAAAAAATAACAGTAAGTGGAGAAGCGCTTAGTTTTTTAAGTACAGGAATTGATACTAGGGTTTATTTTATAAAAAATTTTTAGGAGGAAAAAGTAATTATATACATTTTAAATTAATTTAATTTCGTATAACTTGTTATAAATTTATGTCTGAAGCAGTAATTAAGTGTGACTCCGTTTATAAAATTTTTGGTGAAAATGCCAAAAAAATGCTGCGAGAAGCTAATGGAAAAGTTGATGCTAAAACATTTCAGGATAACGGTTGTATAGTTGGCGTTAATAATGCTTCTTTTGAAGTGTCAAAGGGAGAGATGTTAGTAGTTATGGGTTTATCTGGCTCAGGTAAGTCTACTTTATTAAGATGTATTTCAAGATTAACAGATGCCACCTCAGGAAAGATCTTTATTGAAGGACAAGATTTATTAACTCTTAATAATAAAGAACTCATAGAACTTAGAAGAAGTAAAATGGGAATGGTGTTCCAGAGTTTTGCTTTATTACCTCATAAAACTGTTCTAGAAAATATTGCTTTTCCACTTCAAATTAAAGGAATTAAAACTGACGAGAGTATTTCAAAAGCAATTGAGATGGTAAAATTGGTTGGTCTAGAAGGAAGAGAAAATTATTTTCCAAGAGAATTGTCGGGAGGACAACAACAAAGAGTAGGGATAGCAAGGTCTTTAGCTGTTGAGCCAGATATTTGGTTTTTAGATGAACCTTTTTCTGCACTAGATCCACTTATAAGAAAAGAAATGCAAGATGAATTTTTAAGGCTTCAAGATAAATTACAAAAAACTATCATGTTTATTACTCATGATTTTGATGAAGCTTTAAAGTTAGCTGATCGAATAGCAATTATGAAAGATGGAATAATTGAACAGTTAGATACTCCTGCAAACATAGTTCTTAATCCTGCAACAGAATATGTGAGAAAATTTACTGAAGAAGTTCCAAGAGAAAAAGTTTTAACAATTGAAGATATTATGGATGAAACAAAAGAGGATAATCTTGGTGATTTAAAAATTTTAAAAGATGAAATTATTGAAAAAGTGGCTGAAAAAATTTTAACTCAAGATAAATCAATCTCAGTCATTGATAAAAATAATAAAATTGTAGGATCTATAGATCCTAATAAAATTATACGAACTGTATTTGGATCAAGAAAAACTGAATAAGTAATGGAACTATTAAAAAAATATCCAAAGTTATCTCAATGGTTATTTTTATTAATAATCTTTTTCGCTTTGTGTTTTGCCATTGATGTTCCTGAAACTTATAAATTTATAAGAGGTCAGGCTGAATTTATTAAGGACCCCAATCAAAGCACCTACATTTTTCTTGGTAAAGAAGTTAGATATTACGCATTTGATAATTTTTGGCGACTACCACCTTTAATGGGTTGGTTGCCAATATGGATAAATGATGGTTTATTTTATTTATTAAATGAATGGATGCCAATGGAGTTTTGGGATCCAGATGTTCAAGAATTTAAAACCCAACCTTTATTATTAAAAATTACTAGAGACATAACTGCCTTTATGACTTTTTTAATAGAGTTGTTTAGAGAGGTACTTTTAGGCGGAGTAGAAACTATTGTAGCTTTTACTAGTTGGGACTGGATTGATGCTCATCCTTGGGCTGAATTACCTGGGCTCCCTTGGACTATTGTAACTGCTGGAGCAGCTTTATTGAGTTATAAATTAAGTGGCAAGTGGTTAGCTTTATTTGCAGCTTTTACTATGACTTATATTTCAATTTTTGGTCAGTGGGCGCCATCTATGCAAACACTATCTTTTATTATGGTCGCTGCACCATTATCTTTTGCTTTCGGTCTTGGTTTAGGAATTTTAGCTTACAAAAGCAAAACAGCTGAAAAAATACTTTATCCTATTCTACTAGTAATGCAGACTATGCCTCAATATGCAGTTTTAGTTCCGGCAATGGTTTTGTTTGGCATTGGTGATCATGCGGCGGTGATAATTACAATGGTAGTTGCAATACCACCCATGATCTTATTAACATTATTGGGATTAAGAGCTGTACCTCCCGAAGTAATAGAAGCAGGCAAGATGAGTGGCTGCAATAATTGGCAGTTAATGTTTAGAGTTTTAATACCAACAGCAAGAAGAGATATTTTAATAGGTGTTAATCAAGTCATAATGGTTTGTTTTTCAATGGCTGTAATAGCGGCATTTATTGGTGCTAAAGGACTCGGTTGGAATTTATTGTTAGCTCTCAATCAATTAAATATCGGTCTAGCTTTAGAAGCAGGTCTATGTATCAGTCTTATTGCAATTTTGTTAGATAAAATGTCTTTAGCGTGGGCAAACAAGCAGACAGATTATTTTGGGAACTTAACTTTTTTTCAAAGATATAAAAACACAATATTTTTTTTAATATCAGTTATTATAGGTTTGGTACTTGCGTATATTGGATCAATTTATTTTAAAGAAGGTTTTAATTATTTATTTGAAGTTCCTCATAATAAAGGAATTTCCACAGCTGGTTTTTGGAATAAAGGAGTTGATTGGATTTTTGAAACTTTCTTTCAAACATTAAAAATATTTAATACTTGGTTGATAACAGAAGTCTTGCAGCCAATGAGGGCACTTTATTTAAGAATGCCTGCCGTGGCCACATTAGTTTTAGTTGTAGGAGCTGGTTATATTATTGGAGGTATTAGATCAGCATTAGTTGTTGGATCTTTGACATTATTTATTGCTTTAAGTCCTTGGTGGGATCGAGCATTAGTGACAACTTACATGGCAACATTTGGGGTAATTATTTCTTGTATAATAGGATTAATTGTTGGAACTATTTGTGTACAAAATAAAGTTACTACAAATTTTATGCTAGGGGTTTGCGATATCTTTCAAACATTTCCTTCATTTGTTTATTTAATTCCTGTAATGATGTTATTTGGGATTACTGACACTTCAGTATTAATAGCAGTAATTGTCTATGCCACAATTCCAGCAACACGTTATACCATTGAAGGATTAAGAAGCGTTCCATCTGCTTTACATGATGCAGCAACTATGTCAGGCGTAACTAAAGTTCAGAGATTAATAAATGTAGAGTTTCCAATTGCATTCCCGCACATGATGCTAGGGTTAAATCAAACAATAGTTTTTGCCCTATTTATGGTGATTATAGGAGCATTTATTGGAACAGAAGATTTGGGGCAATATATACTTAAGGCATTATCAGATAAAAATGGTGGTGGAAAAGGATTAATCTTAGGATTGTGCGTTGCATTTATTGGACTGATATTTGATAATTTGATCAGAACTTGGGTAGAAAAAAGAAAAAAACATTTAGGTCTAAATTAAAATCTTTGTGAAAAAATTTATTGTTGCCATTGATCAAGGCACCACTTCTTCAAGAGTAATACTTTTTGATACACAAGGTAATGTTAAATTTAAATCTCAATTAGAAATAAAACAATTTTTTCCAAAAAATGGCTGGGTAGAGCAAGATGCTAATGAAATTTGGAACACAACCTACCGATTGTTAAAAGAAGTAATAAAAAAATCTATAAAGTTTAAGGGTAAAATTTTAAGTATTGGCATAACTAACCAAAGAGAAACCACAGTTCTTTGGAATAAAAAAAATGGAAAACCAATATATAATGCAATCGTGTGGCAGGACAGAAGAACAGAAAAATATTGTGATTTATTAAAAAAAAATAATTATGAAAAAGTAATTAGAAAAAAAACAGGTTTATTCATTGATCCATATTTTTCAGCAACTAAAATTAAATGGATTATCAATAATGTTAAGCAAGCAAAAAATTTGATAAACTCTAATAATTTATTATTTGGTACAATCGATACTTATTTAATTTGGAAACTAACAAATGGAAAAAAACATTTAACTGATGCTACTAATGCTTCACGAACTATGCTGTTCAATATAACAACAAACAGATGGGACAAAGAAATTTTAAATAAATTGAAATTACCAATTAATATTTTTCCAGTTGTTAAAAACTCTGCAGATAACTATGGGGTATTAGATAAAAAAATTTTTAAAGATGAGATACCTATTTCAGCAGTACTTGGCGATCAACAAGCTGCTGCAGTTGGCCAGGCTTGTTTTGAAAAAGGCACAATAAAAACCACCTATGGTACAGGCGCATTTGTTATAATGAATACTGGATTCAAAAAAGTTTATTCAAAAAATAAATTAATCACTACAATATGTTATCGTTTGAATGAAAAAAATACTTACGCTCTAGAAGGATCTATATTTATAGCTGGAGCAGGAATTCAATGGTTAAGAGATAAAATCAAACTTATCAATAATGCTTTTGATACCGAAAAAATTGCTTCCTCCAGGAAGGATAATGAAGGAGTTTATGTTGTCCCGGCATTTAGTGGACTTGGGGCCCCTTACTGGAGACCAGATGCCAGAGGATTAATAACAGGACTTACAAGAAATAGTGACTGGAAAGTTTTAGTAAGAGCTGTAGTAGAATCTGTGGCTTATCAAAGTTATGATTTATTTAGTTCAATGAAAAAAGATGGTTTAAAACCAAAAATAGTTAAGATTGATGGCGGAATGGTTGCCAATAATTGGTTTGCACAATTCTTATCCAATATAATTAATCTAGAGGTAATAAGACCAAAAGTATTAGAAACAACTGCTTTAGGAGTTGCTTTTTTAGCGGGTTATCAAATTGGAGAGTTTAAATCTTTAGATCAAATCAAAAATAAATGGAAAAAAGATAGAGTTTTTTATCCAAAAATTGATAAATCTTTTAGAAACAATCTTTTAAAAGGCTGGAAATTGGCAATAAATAAAACATTAGCTTAATTTAAATTATGAAAAATATTTTAATCATAGGTGCAGGTGCAATGGGTGCTGCTTTTTCAATTCCATGCTTGGACAATAAGAATAATGTTACGCTATGTGAGCCTTATAATGATCTAATTGTTAATAAATTGATTAAAAATAAAAATTTTCATCCCGCTCTAAATATTAATCTTTCAAATAAATTAATAATAACAAAATTTACTAATGAAATTTTAAACCAAAAGTGGGATTTAGTAGCAATAGCTGTAGGCTCAATAGGCATTGATTGGGTTAGAGAAAATTTAAAACAATTAAAACATAATTCAAATATTTTAATTTTAACCAAAGGTCTTAAATTTGACAGAAGTACAAAAAAAATATTAACTATGTCTGAAGTTTTAAATCAAGGAAATAAAAAATGGAATATTTCAGTTCTCAAAGGCCCTTGTTTAGCAAAAGAATTAGCAAGTAAAATAAAATCTAGTACAGTTATAGCAAACAAAAATATTAAAATTGCTAAATCAATTGGAAAAATAATCTCAACAAAATATTATAAGACCGAATTTTCTACAGATGTCAGAGGGGTAGAAATTTGTTCTGCAATTAAAAATATATATTCTATGTTAATTGGTGCTGGTGAGGGGGCAAACACTTCTGCTACTATTTTTAATAAATCAATTTCAGAAATGGTTTATTTGACTAAATTTTTTAAAGGCAGGGAAGAGACTGTCTATGGTCTTGCTGGTATTGGAGATCTTTACGTAAGTGCTGTTGGAGGAAGAAATAGTAAGATGGGCTATTTTTTAGGAAAAGGTTTTACATTCAAGAATGCCAAAAAAAAATTTATGTCAAATGATACAATTGAGGGCGCAGAATTGGCTTTTGAAATTGGTCACCATATTTTAAAAAAAATCGATAACAAAAAAATTCCTTTAATGGTAGATTTGTTAAAAGCAATTTTAAATAATTCGAAACTGGATATTAGATGGTAAATAAAATTTGTAATATAGTAGGTTGGATATTGTTTATTATTTCAGCAATAGGTTTTATAATTTCTAGTATTGGAAGTTTTTGGGCAATGTTTGGTAGTATCTTTTTTTTAATAGCCTGTTTTGTTTTTTTAATCCCTTATTTTGTCAAAGAAACTAATTAGTAATTTCGGCTGCTTCCATTAATTGAAAGCAGCCAAAAAATTTTACTTATTTAAAAAAGTTTTCAAAGAGTCATCCATTGCTTCAGACCACGGTGTGTGATGAATAGGTCCAACAGATCCTGTAACTGGAGAGGAAAATGACTTATTTCTATATGTCAGAATATCCTCAACTTTGTGATGTTCCCACTCTTTGAAATGTTTTCTTATTAATTCAAAATCAATTTTTGGATAATCAGACATTTCATGTAGCTCTTTCGTGTATTCAGTTTGAAAATCAATCATTTGATCAGGATTTTCAAGCTTTTCTTCCAAAGCTACCCATTTATTAATGTCATTATTTATCTCATCATCACTAGGAAGTTTAATTTTGCCCATCATAACATCTCGTGCATACCAAGCCTGACAATCAAACATGTTAAATGTATGAAATTGGTCTTGCATACCAAGATAAATAAGTTTGTGATTATCTTGCCAGACAACACCTTTGTATAATTTTGGTGGGTATAATCTGTTCCTAGTTTTTAATCTTAAACTTTCATCTATAAATGGAAAGTGATGTAAATAACCTGTACATAAAATTATTGCATCAGCATCTTGTTCAGTGCCATCTTTGAAAATTGCCTTCTTACCATCTAATCTATCAAGATAGTGAACTTCTTTCATTCCTTTAGGCCATTTAAAACCCATAGGGTTATGTCGATAACCAATAGTTACACTGTTAGCCCCATATTTATGACACTGAAGTGCGATATCTTCTGCGGAGTAACTACTTCCTAAAACGATTACATTTTTTCCTCTAAATTCTTCAGCATCTCTAAAGTCATGAGAGTGTAAAATTCTACCTGGGAAGGAACTCATTCCCTCATATTCTGGTATAAATGGTACTGAAAAATGACCTGATGCAACAACCACGTAATCAAAATTATCTTTTGAAGTAGTATCATTAGTTTTATCTAAGTAACTAATTTCAAACTTATCATTATTATAAATAGTATTTGTTACTTTTGTGTTAAATTTAATTTTATTTTTAATATTGCCTTTGCTTACTCTTCCAAGAATATAATCATACAATACTGCACGAGGTGGAAATGATGGAATAGGTTTTCCGAAATGCTCATCAAACGAATAATCTGCAAACTCAAGACATTCTTTTGGTCCATTTGACCAAAGATATCTATACATGCTATTTGGGACTGGGTCTCCATACTGATCAGATCCGGTTCTCCAACTATAGTTCCATAGCCCACCCCAATCAGCTTGTTTTTCAAAACATACTACTTCAGGAATTTTTTCACCTTTTTTTTCAGCTTGTTCAAAAGCTCGAAGCATTGAAAGGCCGCATGGACCAGCACCTATAATCGCAATTTTTGTCATCAGATAATCTCCATTTAAATTATTTATAAATAGATAATACTAATAAAAAAATCTTAATTAAAAGAAAAAAATTTATAACTTAAAGGTTGTATTGTTGTAATAGTTTAGAACAATCCCTCTATTTCACCTTTGTCATTTAATTTAATAGAGTCTGCAGCAGGTACACGAGGTAAGCCTGGCATAGTCATTATCTCTCCGCAAATTACTACAATAAATTCAGCGCCTGATGACAATCTAACTTCTCTAATTGGCAAGACATGACCTGATGGTGCTCCCTTTAGACTTGGATCAGTTGAAAAGCTATATTGTGTTTTGGCAATGCATATAGGTAGATTTCCATATCCTTGATCCTCAAAACCTTTGAGTTGAGCTCTTACCTTTGAGTCAGCAATTACTTCGCTAGCTCTGTAAATCTCTTTAGCTACAGTCTCTACTTTCTCAAATAATTTAGTTTTATCCTCGTATAAGAATTTGAAATTAGCTTTTTCCTTATCAATTAATTCTACAACATGTGAAGCGAGATCTTTTGTTCCTTCACCACCATTAGCCCAATGAGTGCACAAAGTAGCTTTTACTCCTAATTTATTACATGAATTTATTAGTTCATTAACTTCGTTTTCAGTATCAGCGATAAAGTGATTAACTGCAACAGCGACTGGAAGGCCAAATTTTTTAACATTTTCTATATGTCTTTCTAAATTTACCAAACCTTTTTTAAGAGCCTCTACGTTTTCTTTTTTTAATTCATCTTTAGCAAGGCCTCCATGCATTTTTAATGCACGAATAGTTGCAACTATTACAACACAACTAGGTTTTAGATTTGATTTTCTACATTTAATATCTAAAAATTTTTCAGCACCAAGATCTGCACCAAATCCAGCTTCAGTTACGACATAGTCAGCTAGTTTTAATCCTGCTTTAGTAGCAATGACTGAGTTACATCCATGAGCAATATTTGCAAATGGACCTCCATGTATTATGGCAGGATTATTTTCTAACGTTTGTGTTACATTTGGTCTTAATGCATCTTTTAACAAAACAGTCATCGGTCCATGAGCATTTAGATCTTTTGCAAAAATTGGTTGTTTATCTCTTGTGTATGCTACAGTAATATTTCCAATTCTTTTTTCTAAGTCAGCTATACTGTTTGCTAAGCAAAATATTGCCATGATTTCTGAAGCAACCGTAATATCAAAACCATCTTCTCGAGGAAAACCATTTGCTACACCACCTAAGTTTACATTTATAGATCTAAGTGCTCGATCATTCATATCCATGACTCTACGCCAAACAATTCTTCTTACATCGATATTTAATTTATTGCCCCAATAAATATGATTATCAATTAAAGCAGATAATAAATTATGAGCAGAAGTGATTGCATGAAAATCACCTGTGAAATGTAAATTGATTTGTTCCATAGGAACAACTTGAGCATAACCTCCACCAGCAGCTCCACCCTTCATACCAAAAGATGGACCTAAACTTGGTTCTCTTAAACATACAATAGATTTTTTTCCAATTTTATTTAAACCATCATTTAAACCTACAGAGGTTGTTGTCTTACCTTCCCCAGCAGGAGTAGGAGTTATTGCGGTAACTAATATTAGTTTGCCATCTGGTTTATCTTTTAAGGTATCTAGGTATTCTAAATTAATTTTAGCTATATGACGTCCCATTGGACTAAAGGCTGAGCTTTCATCAGGAACATTAACTTTTTCCAATATGTCTTTAATTGGTTGCATTTTTGCTTCTCTAGCTATTTGAATGTCCGATTTAACTTCGCTCATAATATCCTTTGTTGGTTTGATAAGTTCGGATGATTAATAACTCTTTTTTTAAATTTTTGAAACTTCTAAAAATTATATATAAAAAAAATAAGAACTATTTACCTAGTTTATTATAAAATTAATCTATGCAAAAGTATTCAATTCTTAGTCTAATTAAAAATGCTTTTTCCAATCATCAAAATTGGGATTTAGCTTGGAAAGATCCAACTCCAAAAAAAGAATATGATGTAGTTATTATAGGTGGTGGCGGTCATGGCCTTGCTACAGCTTACTACTTAGCAAAAGAACATAAAATTACCAATGTAGCTATAATTGAAAAAGGCTGGATAGGTGGAGGAAATATTGGAAGAAATACTACAATTATTAGATCCAATTTTATGTATGACGAAAATGCAAGATTTAATGAGTTTGGAATGAATTTATGGAGAAACATGAGTCAGGAATTAAATTTTAATGTCATGTTTTCACCAAGAGGTATAATTAATTTAGCTCACTCAGATGCTCAAATGAATGCTTATGCGCGAAGAGGCAATTCTATGAGGTTGAATGGAATTGATGCAGTACTTTTAAATAGAGAAGAAATTAAAAAAATTATTCCAATGGCAGATTTTTCTGATGATGTGCGATATCCAATTTTTGGTGGACTAGCACAACCAAGTGCAGGGACCGCTAGACATGATGCGGTGGCTTGGGGTTATGCGCGTCAAGCAGATTCAATGGGTGTAGATATAATTCAAAATTGTGAGGTTACAGGATTTGATGTGACAGCAGGAAAAATTACTGGTGTAAGAACATCTAGAGGAGATATTAAAACAAAAAAAATTGGTCTTTGTGTAGCTGGCAGCACGAATGTTTTGGCAGAAAAATTAAATATGACTCTTCCGATTGAAGCTCACGTTCTTCAAGCTTGTGTTTCTGAACCAGTAAAACCAGTTTTAGATGGAGTGGTAACTTTTGGTGCTGGACATTTCTATATCAGTCAATCTGATAAAGGTGAAATGGTCATGGGTGGAGATCTTGATGGTTATAATAGTTATGCTCAAAAAGGAAACTTACCTACTATTCAACATGTATTAACAGGGGGCGTTGCTCTATTTCCATTTTTAAGTCGTCTAAAAATGTTAAGAACTTGGGGAGGCATAATGGACATGTCTATGGATGGATCACCAATAATTGATAAAACTCACATTGAAGGATTGTATTTAAATTGTGGATGGTGTTATGGTGGATTTAAATCAGTCCCATCTTCTGGATGGACATTTGCTCATACAATTGCTCAAGATAGAGTTCACGAATTAAATGCTGGTTTTAGTTTAAGTAGATTTTCGACAGGATACTTGCTTGATGAAAAAGGTCTTGGAACCAAAACTTGGATATCTTAAATGCTAAATATAAAATGTCCATACTGTGGAGATAGAGCCCAAAAAGAATTTGCTTACGGAGGAGATGGTACTGTTAAAAGACCAGAGCTAAATAAGGAAGTTTCTGACCAAGATTGGGATAGCTTTGTTTATTTAAGAAAAAGTCCAAGAGGCAAGCACATAGAACTTTGGCATCATATATCAGGATGTAGACAATGGTTCAGAGCTCAAAGAGATACTGTAACCCATGAAATTTTTAAAACTGCGAAGTTAAACGAAGAAATTTAATGACTCAATTATTTAGATTAGCAAACGAAGGTTTATTAAATAGAAATAAAGAGATCGAGTTTAATTTTAATGGTAAAAAATATACCGGTTATGAAGGGGACACACTAGCTTCTGCATTGTTAGCTAATGGAGTTCATTTAGTAGGTAGAAGTTTTAAATATCATCGACCAAGAGGTTTTTTCGGTGCTGGTGTGGATGAGCCTAATGCAAAATTACAAGTTACTATTAATGGTTATTCAGAACCTAATGTTAATGCTACTGAAATAGAATTAGTAGAAGGTTTATCTGCAACAAGTCAGAATTGTTGGCCTTCAGTTGAATTTGATGTTGGTGCAATTAACAATGTACTGAATAGATTTTTTCCTGCTGGATTTTATTACAAAACTTTTATGTGGCCAAAAAGTTTTTGGTATAAAGTCTACGAACCTTTCATTAGAAAGGCAGCTGGGCTTGGAGTGGCATCAACTGAAAAAGATAATGAAAGATATGAACACAAGTATGAATACTGTGACTTGTTGGTAGCTGGATCGGGTCCAGCAGGTTTAGCAAGTGCCTATGCTGCGGCAAAAAATGGTGCAAGAGTAATTTTAGCTGAAGATAAACCAAGATTTGGAGGATCACTTTTAACTGACAATGTTACGATTGATAATTTATCAGGCAGAGCTTGGGCAGAAAAAATAATTTCTGAGTTAAAAGAGATGCCTAATGTAATTGTTAAAAATAGATCTCAAGTTTTTGGATATTACGACCATAACATGATGGTTATGTTTGAAAGAATTGGTGATCATTTAAAAACAAAATCTAAATATACTCCTAGACAAAGACTTTGGTATATAAGAGCTAAAGAAGTTTTATTATCAACAGGATCAATTGAAAGACCTATAGTATTTGGCAATAATGATACCCCAGGAGTATTCTTATCAGCAGCTGCAAAAGAATATATTAAAGTTTATGGAGTCTTGATTGGAAAAAAACCTTTAATTTTTACAAATAATGACAGTGCTTATGAAACTGCAATTGAATTTAAAAAACATGGAGTGGACCCAATTATTTTAGATACTAGAGAAGATCAGAATTCAGACCTAATAAATGAAGCTAAAAGTTTAAATATCATAATAAAATTTTCTTATGCAGTAATTGCAGCTAATGGTTATAAAAAAGTTAAATCAGCATTAGTTGGAAAGCTCAATAAAGATAAATCTAACTTTGAAAATACAGAAACCATAGATTGTGATTGTATTTGTGTATCAGGTTTTTGGACACCCACAGTTCATTTAGCCTCACAATCTGGAAATAAATTAAAGTTTAATGAAAAAATAGATGCATTTGTTCCAGATCAATCAAAACAAAATGAACAATCTATTGGTGCAGCAAATGGGACTTTTAATTTAAAAGAAACTTTAGAAAATGGATTTAAAATTGGCTCAGAAACTTCAAAAAAAATTACAAATCAAGAAATAAATATCCAAATACCTAATACTAATGAACCTAAACAAAATTCTCATGATAAGTTTTGGTGTTCACCTTTACCGAAGGGTAAAAACTTTAAAAGATTTGTAGATTTTCAGAATGATGTAGCTGTATCAGATATTGAGATAGCTTTAAGAGAAGGATATCGATCTATTGAACACGTAAAAAGATATACAACACTTGGAATGGCAACAGACCAGGGCAGAACTAGTAATTTAAATGGGTTGCAATTAGTTGCTAATGTTGAAAAAAAAATTGTTCCTCAAGTAGGTCACACTACATTCAGACCTCCATTCACTCCAATTACAATTGGTACTATTGTTGGAAGAGAAATTGGTATGGAGTTTATGCCTACCAGAAAAACACCAATGCACAGTTGGCATGAAAAAAATAATGCAGTATTTACAGATGCTGGAGCTTGGAAGAGACCACGATATTATAAAAGAGGTAATGAAACTTTATTTGAAGCATCTAAAAGAGAGGCAAAAAATGTCAGAGAGCATGTTGGAATTTGTGATGTTACTACACTTGGTAAAATTGATGTTAAAGGACCAGATGCTGCAGAGTTTTTAAATAGAGTTTACACGAATGCATGGTTAAAACTTCCAGTTGGTAAAGCAAGATACGGAGTAATGTTGAGAGAAGATGGAATAGTTATGGATGATGGCACAACAACAAGAATTTCAGAAAATCATTATCATATGACTACAACAACTGCTCAAGCTGCAAACGTACTATCTCATTTAGAGTATTACTTACAAGTTGTATGGCCAGAGTTAAATGTAAACGTTGTATCAACTACCGAACAATGGGCAGGAGCTGCTTTAGCTGGACCTAAGTCTAGAGAAGTATTAGCAAAACTTTTTCCAAATTTAAGCGTAAGCAATGAAGGACTTCCTTTTATGGGTTATGTAGAGGGAGATTTATTTGGTGTAGAGGCAAAAATATTTAGAATTTCTTTTTCTGGAGAGTTAGCTTATGAGATTAACGTTCAATCAGATCATGGATTATTCATGTGGGAAAAAATGATGGAAGTTGGAAAAGAATATAATATTCAACCTTATGGAACTGAAGCTTTATCAACGTTAAGAATTGAAATGGGCCATGTTGCTGGACCAGAGTTAGATGGTAGAACCATACCTTATGATATTTCTTTGGAGGGTCTTGTTTCGAATAAAAAAGATTTTATTGGCAAAAGATCACTTTCAAGAATGGCTTTTAACAGTGCGGATAGACAAAAAATTGTTGGCCTTGTTCCAGTTGACAGAAAATCAAGTATTCCTGAAGGTTCACATTTAGTTAAAGATAAAGATGCCAAACTTCCAAATCCAAAATTAGGCCATGTATCTTCATCTTGCTGGAGTGTAGAAAATAATAATCCATTTTCTCTAGCAATTGTTAAAGATGGAAAAAATATGATTGGTCAAAAACTTTATGCGCTATCTCCATTAAAAAATACTGCAATTGAAGTTGAGGTTATTTCTTCTCACTATGTTGACCATGAAGGATCAAGGGTTAGATCATGAAAAATGTATCATCATTAAATCAAGTTCATAAGTTAGGAAAATTTGGTGATCACGAGGGTAAGTCAGAAGAAAATTTATTAAAAATATCTGAAGTTTCAAATGTCTGTATATTTCAAATTGTTAAGTTTAAAAATTCAAATTTTGATATAAGCAATATTAAAATCGATGGTTTAGATTTACCACAGTCATTAAAATCAAGCGTTAATGATATGACTAGAATTTTGTGGCTAGGGCCTGATAATTGGTACGTTTTTTCAAATAAATTAGATTTATTTCAAACAGAAATTAAAAAATTTGATGATCAAAATTTTGCGATTACAAATCTTTCTCATTCGAGAGCAATTATTGAAATAGAAGGTAACCTGGCTGATGAAGTTTTGAAAAAAGGATGTCCACTAAATATAAATCATTTAAAAGCAGGGGATTGTGCAAATTCAGTTTATAACGGAATGTCTGTTACGATAGATTTTATTTCAAACAAACCCAAAAAAATAAGAATATCTGGATTAAGAAGCTTTGGCGAATCTTTGCATCATTCAATAACTGATGCATCTTTAGAGTATGGCTATTTGGCTATCTAAAAATTAATCTCTTGTTGCAATAAAAACTCCAATAGAGGTAATTATAAACCCTAAAAGATCCCAAGCTGTAAAAGTCTCTCCTAAAAAAAACCAAGCCATAAGAGCTGAGGTTGGGGGAATTAAAAAAAAAATAGAAACAGTTTTACTTGCTGAATTATGTTTTATTAAAAACATTAAAATTGTGAATGCCCCAAATGATACAAGAAATATTTGATGACTCATTGCAATAATAAAAGTTTTTGTGAATTGAATTTCTGGATTAGCAAAAAAAATAACAATCAGTAAATGAAAGATAAATCCACCAGTAGCTTGATAAGTGTTGCTAACTGATAATGGTAAATTATTACTTAATTTTTTTTGCCAGATCGTTGAAAATGTTATTGCAGATAAAGCAATTAGTGTTGCAACTAAGCCAATGATTGGTATTTCAGAACCAATATCAATGCCAAGGACTAGAGTGGCACCTATAAAACCTAGAATTACTCCTAGCCATTGTTTATAAGTTACTTTTTCACCTAAAATTGGACCACTTAAAGCATTAGTTAAAATTGGTTGAAGGGTAACTATTAATGCTGCAATTGCAGTAGGCATACCTCTTGAGATGGAAAAAAAAACTCCACCTAAATACAATCCATGAAATAATACACCACTAAAGAAAGACTCTAAAAAATTTCTTTTATTTATTAAAATTTTTTTATTCGTAAATATTGAGAATATAAAAAATCCACAAGCCACTATAAAAAATCTAAAAGCCAATGCAGAAAAAGGGTCACTATTATCAATAATTGGTTTAGTTGTAATGAATGCTGACGACCAAAGTAGTATAAAGATAAATGGAAAAACTTTGATCATTTATTTTTATTTAAAATTAATTTGAAATATTTAAAATTATTAAATTATCTTGATTACTTTCTTTGCACCAAAGTTCGTAACTTTCACACATTCGCCATATAAAATTTGATGCTTTTTTTGACAATTCAATTAATTGGCTATTTTTAGAGTCGTATAATTTGGGTATTTTGATTAATTCTTTAATCATCATATCTCTTTGAATTTCTAAAAGTCTGACTGTTTCATCAGGAATTTTTTGATTAGTTTCTTTGTCAATGTAATTATCTTTTTTTAGTTGAATGAGCCATTGATTGTGAAATTCACCACTACTTAATTTATCATACTCTTCAGAATCTATAAATTTTTGAATCGCATCATCCAAAGAGATATTTGGATTTATCTTTTTAAATTCGCTAATTTTAAAATAAATTATCTCAGCAGCTTTTAATACGTATGGTTTATTAATTGTCTCTGACATTCTTACTTTTATACTTATTCATAGAAGAAACAGCTAAGATGTAATTTGGATCTAAAAATATTTTTGATGATTTAACTTTCTTGAATGATTTGTAAGCAAAAATAGCAATTGGCAACTCTGTACATCCTAAAATGATTTTTTTGCATTTTTTACCAATCAAATATTTAATTGCAGGCTGTATTATCTTTTCAGCAGCTTTAACTTTACCCATTTTTACCAACTTTATAGCTTTATTTACACATTCTGTTTGTAAGTCTTGATTTGGGAAAATTAGATCGTAATCTTTGTCAAAAATTTTATTATAAACTCCTGTTTTAAGTGTGCCTTCTGTTGCTAGTAATCCAATTTTTGAGTTTTTTGGACACAATTTTTTTGTCTGTTTAAAAACTTCTTTTGGCATATTAATAATCGGAATATTAATTTTCTTTTTTAAATCATCATACCAATAATGTGCTGTATTGCAGGGAATAACGATGAATTTACATTTATTTTTTTGAAGAAGTCTGCAGCCTTTCAATAAACTTCTTAATACAATTAGATATTTTTTTTTACTTTTTTTATTAATTAAACGGTTTGATAAATTTCCAGTTTGCACCCCAATTGACTCAGGTCTACCTGGAATATTTGATTTATTGTATAGTAAAAATAATGGATATTCTTGATCAATTTTACCTCTATTTAAAACAGCAAGTTTATTGCAGAAGTCTAATCCTGCCTGAGTCCCCATTCCTCCAAGAATACCTATCATAAAGAAAATAATTTTTTATTTGATTGATTTGTTGATACCTCTCATAAAAACAAGAACCAAACAACCTTTTTTTGTAAAGGAGGAATGTTTTGTTCCTGGTTTAAATGATACAAAGTCACCTTTTTTAAAAACTTTGCCATCTGGGTCTTTAAGCTCGCCTTTCAGCATAAAAAATTCTTCATGACCCGTATGCATATGTGGTAAACTTCTTGCACCTGCATCCATTTTTAGAACATATGTTCCAAAGCCACCATTTTTTTTTGAATAGCTAATTTTATGCCAGCTCATACCTGGGATTTTTTTACCATAATTGTCAAATGGCTTGAATTTAACTTTATCGATTTTAGTTATTTGTCTATTTGGCATTATTAATTATAACATATACTAAAAACTTATCATGCAAGAAATTTATATAGATAGATTGGGAAGTGGATTTCCTCTAGTTTTAGTTCATGGCTTTTTAGGTTCATCAGATATGTGGAGATTTCAGAAAGACTTTTTAAAAAATAATTTTTCAATTATTGCACCTGCTTTACCTGGGTTTGGCGAAAGCTTTAGAACTAATTCGGTAAACAGTATTCATGAAATGGCTAGTATAATTATCAATTCAATAAAAAAATTAGGAATTGAAAAATATCATTTAATGGGTCATTCGATGGGAGGGATGATTGTACAAGAGATGGTTAAACAATCACCTACTAGTGTAGAAAAATTAATTTGTTATGGAACAGGCTCTATAGGAGATATTCCAGGCAGGTTTGAGCCAATTGATGTTTCTAGAAAGCGATTAGCAAATGATGGATTAAAAGTTACAGCTCATAGAATTGCAAAAACATGGTTTGTTGAAGAGGATAAGGCAAAAAATTTTTTTTTATGTGAAGAAGCTTATATAAATGTTTCTGAGAAATCAGCAGATGATGCCCTTGTAGCAATGAAAAACTGGTCAGGAATAAATAATTTAAAAAATATCAATAATGAAACCTTAATTATTTGGGGAGAATTTGATAAAGCCTATAACTTTAATCAAGTAAAAACTCTAAATGAAAATATTTCCAATAGTCGTTTAGAAATTATTAAAGGATGCTCTCACAATGTTCATCTTGAAAAAGAAGATGAATTTAATAAAAGTATTTTTGATTTTTTGAGGAGTTAGTTTGTTGGCTATAAATATTAGAATTCAATTAAGAATTAAATTACAGCCAACAAATATTTTAATGAAAATTATGCAGTTTTTAAGTTAACTGCTGAAGGACCTTTTGGACCATCTTCAACATCGAAAGTCAAAGCTTGACCCTCATCTAAACCGTTCATACCAGCATCTCTTACAGCTGAAACATGTACAAACACATCTTTTTCTTTGTCTTCTCTTTCAATAAAACCAAAACCTTTGGTTGGATTGAACCATTTTACTTTTCCTTGTAGACTCATATTTATCTTCTTACTTTTTGTTATTAATTTATTACTTATAATTAAGTAATTTGAGCTTTGTTTAGATTTTTAATGGTTTTGTCAACAAAATATGAATATCTGTCTAATTATTTAGATCTGAATTAACTAACAATTTACTTAAATAAACTGAATTAATATCCTCTCTATAGTGCGCAAAAGGTTTACATGGTTCAAAACCACATTCTTTGAATAGTTTTCTTGCTGGTTTAAAAAAATCACTAGCACCAGTTTCTATACTAAGTTTCTTTATATTAAGTTTTTTAGCCTCTGTAATAAGATGGTTAATTATCTTAATTCCATTTCCCTTTTTTCTAAAATTATCATGTAATCTGATGGATTTAAATTCTCCATGTCCCTCTTCTAAAAATTTTAACGCACCACAGCCCATCAAAGTTTCATCTTCCCACAAGCTCCAAAACTTAATTGAAGGTACTTTTAGGCCTGGAATATCTAAAACATGCGCACTACCTTCTGGAGATGCAGCTCTTAACTCAACAAAATGTTTTTTAAGAAGTTGGTTAACTTCAGGATGGTCAAAATTACCTTCTATAGATGTTAACATTTAAATTAATGTTGTTAGATGACCCATTTTTCTTTTTTGTTTAATTTCTTTTTTTAAATAATCATAAAAAAATTGATTATCTTTTAATTTTGGATTTTCTCTAAATGGGATAATTTGATCACCAATAATATTTATCATTTCAGCGTTAGATATTTTCTTTAATGGTATTTGTTCTAATTTGCATACAGCTCTTATATGATTTTCAAATTGGCTGACGTTATATGCATTAATTGTTAAATGTCCAGAATTATGTACTCTTGGTGCAATTTCATTGACATATAAATTGTCATTTCTATCTATAAAAAATTCCACACATAAAGTCCCAATATATTTTAATTCTTCAGAAATTAATGTTGCCCATTCTTTTGATTGTTCTAATAATTTTGAACTGATTTCTGCTGGAATTTTCGAATGTTTTAAAATTTGATCCTCATGTCTATTTTCAATTGGTTCATAAACTTCATATTTGTTTTTATCAAATCTTGTTATTATTACTGATATTTCTTTTTTAAGTTTTACTAATTTTTCTAAAATATATTCTTTTGAAAAATCAATATTTAGTAAATTAAAATCCTCTAAAGTTTGAATGGGGTATTGACCTTTCCCGTCATATCCCATTGTTGTTGTTTTTAATATTCCTGGTAGCAAGTCTTCCAAAGGTAGAATATCAGCTTTATTTTCAATAGAAGCATATCTTGTCGTTCTTATATTAAGTTTATTTACAAAATCTTTTTCAGCCAATCTGTGTTGAATAATTCTATTCACGGAAGGCTTTGGCAGTACTGGTTTAAACTTATTTAATTCATGAAGAGTTTCGTAAGGAATATTTTCAAACTCGTAAGTAATTATATCTACTTTATTTACAAACTCAGTGATTTTTTTTTTATCATTATATGAGCCATGGATAAATTCATTGCAAAAATTTTGAGCTGGAGCATCAGCATCATCACAGAAAATAAAAGTTTTAATACCTAGCTTTTTTGCAGCAACAGTCAACATGCTACCTAGTTGACCTCCGCCAATAATACCAAGATTTATTTCTGACATTTATTTAGGAATTTTTTTTACAGATTTTGTCTGTGACTTTCTCCAACTTAATAATTTATTTTTAACAGTTAAATTATTATTGGCTATGATTGATGCGGCTAAAAGAGCAGCATTAATTGCACCATCTTCACCAATTGCTAGTGTGCCAACAGGAATTCCTTTTGGCATTTGAGCTATTGAAAGTAAGCTATCTAAACCTTTTAATTTTTTACTTTCGATTGGCACACCTAATACTGGTAAAGGTGTTAGTGCAGCAATCATTCCAGGTAAATGAGCTGATCCACCTGCACCTGCTATGATTACCCCAATATTGTTTTTTACTGATGATTTTGCATATTCATACATTCTATCTGGAGTTCTATGAGCAGAAATTATTTTGGTTTCATAGGGAACTCCTACATTTTTTAAAACTTTTTCAGCCAATTTCAAAGTTTTATAGTCAGATTGACTACCCATAACGATTGAAACTTTTAATTTTTTATTTTTTTTCATGAAATTAAGTATTCAAACTTTATTTCAAAATTAGGTTCAAATTTCAATAAAATTAATAGAATTTGAATAACTTCTTGATATTGTGAAACTAAATGAAATTTAAAATTGATAACCTTCAATACTGTAACTGGTCTAGAGAAATATTTGAGATTAACAGGATGGCAGGATTAGATGCTGTGCATGTCACCCTTGTTTATCATGAAGACTACGATGAATTTCTGGTAGAAACAAAAAAATGGGAAAAATTATTTTCAGATAACTCAGATTTAATTTTTTTAGGTAGAGATTTTAAAGATATAGAGAAGGCAAACTTAGAAAAAAAAACAGCTATTTTTTTTGGGTTTCAAAATTGTTCACCTATAGAGGATGACATTAAATTAGTAGAGAAAATTCATGATTTAGGATGTCGTTTTATGCAGCTAACATATAACAATCAATCTTTATTAGCGACTGGATGTTATGAAAAAAATGATAGTGGTGTCACTAACTTTGGAAGAGAGGTTATTAGAGAAATGAACCGTATTGGTATAGTTATTGACATGTCTCACTCAGCAGAACAGAGTACTTTTGATGCTATTGAGATTAGCGAAAAACCAATAGCTATAACTCATGCCAATCCATCATTTTGGCATCCTGCTAAACGAAATAAATCAAATGATTTATTAAAAGCTCTGAGTGACAATGATGGTATGCTAGGTTTATCACTCTACCCACATCATTTAAAAAATAACACAGATTGTTCGTTGGAAAGTTTTTGTGAAATGGTGGCTAAAACAGCAGAAATTATGAATGTGAAAAATATTGGTATTGGATCTGATTTATGTTTGAGACAACCCGACTCTATTGTTGAATGGATGAGAAATGGCACATGGTCAAAAACTAGAAATTATGGAGAAGGCTCAAAAAATAAACCTGGTTTTCCGAAACAACCTTCCTGGTTTGAAGATGCTAGAGGGTTTGCAAATATTGAAAAGGGCTTAAAAAAAATAGGTTTTTCCGAGATAGAGGTTGACGGAATATTGGGAAATAATTGGTATAATTTTTATAAAAATATTTAAATGAAAATAGAGTTAAGAAATCCTAATGAAGTAATGAAGCTTTCAAGATTAGGTTCTTTTCATCAATCTAAACTTTCTTTTTTAAGAAGTTTTTTAAGTGAATTCAAAGACTGGGAGTATAAAAGAGACCTATTTCATCTTGATAATGATGGCTTTGGTACTGCAGTTTATTCATTTAAAAAAAAAGAAAGAATTTATTCCCTTGTCTGTTTTGCAAATAAAATAAGCGATGACGAAAGATCGGACAGGGTAATTGCAACCAAATGGGATGCAGCTTTTACTTTGCATGATGGATCCCCTACTGAGGAGGACATTGAGAGATTGAAAAATGAAGTTCCTAAACAAGAAGTTGGAAGATTATCTTATAAAGAGTTAACACTTTCTAGAGCCAACAAGTCGGTCAGGGTTTTTGATCATGTTGTTAACAATTTGAGTGAAGGAAAGCAACCTGATTTAGATTTATTATCATCGGTAGGCTATCTATACAGAACAACGGCTGTTTATGGATCAGGGAAATTTGGTTTAGCAGATCGATTTAGAATTAAAAATAGAGAAGAAATCAATGGACCATTTAGATTGGAGATGATGTTAGTTTATTTAGTAAGGCAATTTACTTTTGATCAAGTTAATCATGTGGCTAAATGTAAAAATCCTACTAAAGCAGTATCTCTTGATAAGGCAATTTGTAAAAATTTAGGCATAGGAAATTCTACTGGACTAGGTATGGCACCTTTTATAGTAAACCATCCTACGTTATTAAATAATTGGATTTTAACTAGGGAAACAGCCTTAAAAAAAATTAGAGAAATTCAAAAAGTTAAGCCTCAAGAAAGTCTATTATTCAAAGAAAGTCTAAAGAAGTCATTAGTAAACATAACATCATGGAATACAGAAAGTTCTTATCAGCAAAAAAAGATTAAAGATTTATTAAAAGATGTTCAAAAGTTGATTAAATTTATTGAAAATGATTTTAATTTTGATGCTGATTATCCATTTAATAAAATTTATTTATGGTTAGAGCAAAATGCTTGTGCAGAATGCACAGAATACGTTGTATCAATTATGATGGAGCCGTTTGATAATATTATTAAACCATTAATTCATCAAATGAGCTCAGATGAAGACCAGTATTTTAATATTCCAACGTCAAGAAAAGTGCATGAATTAAAAAAAATTTTAGAGGATAAATATTCTGAAATATTAAATATTGACTTTGATAAAAAAGAAAATAATCAAAAATTTTGGTTTATTTCAAAAAACAAAGAAGAGCCCAGATTAGCAGATAGATATATTGAGCAAGGTTCAGAGTTAGAACAACCTCTGGCAATTGCTCGAGATATAAAAAAACTTTATAAAAGAATAGAATTTTTAGAAAAAGATATTTCTATTGCTGAATTTTTAACTAATAACTCAGATCTTAGACATATTGTCAGAAGAGCATTTATTATTGAAAAATTTCCTTACTCTGAAATTCAAGACAATACGATAAGCGAAAGTATAGTTCCTATAGATATGTTGAGATTGAAACTGTCTTTTTTTGGTGCACTTAAATTTGATCCAAGATCAGATAAATGGTTAAGAATTTGCATGTTTCAGGGAGCGCCTTTACCAACTGATTTAAAGAATTATGATGATCAGTGGGTTTATAATTTAGATTATTAATATGAAATCGCTTAGCGAAATAGACACTACTTCAAAACGTGCAAGTCGTGCCTCAGGGTTTTCATGGGGTATTGCTGAAGAGGTAGGTAAAAATATTAGATTATTAGAATTATTTGGATTACCAGGAGTTAAAAACTTAACTCAATATTATTTAGATAGAAAATCCAAAAAGTATGAAGATTTAAAAATTATAAATCAAAAAAACATTTCTAACACTTTAGCTTTTTGTCCAATTATTGCAGGCGTAAGTTTTTTAGATCAGTCAAAAAAAATAGAAGATTTTAGAGAATTGACTTTTGAAAATTTAGCATACCCTTTACTTTTCTTGCCATTTTTAAGCAGAAGCTCCGAATTAATTGGTAAGAAGATATCTTTGTCATTTGATAAAAATCAATTTTTAATGAATCTAAATGTCAATATTCTCATTAAAGACTACCCAAGCCAGATTGTACCTTTGGCTAAAAAACTAGAGGTTAAAATTTTGGACAATGAAGATAGCTTTACAGAGATAGAGTGGAAAAACCTTTATACTTTATCAGAAGAAACTTTTGTAGAAGAGACAGAAAGTTTAAAACAAAGTGGAGCAGGCGCAGGTTTGACTGATAATGATTGATGATTTTGATGATAAATTTCTTAATGAAAAGGATTTAAAAGAATTTAATAATCTTTGTGATGAATGTAAATCTGAAGATGAAAGCGTTTCTCAAAATTTAATACTTACGGGATTTAAATTGTGTAAATCTTGTAGATTGTCTAAAACGATCTTTCCAATTTAGCTTATTTGGCTGACAGGTAGAAAATCCATTCTACTCATTACAAATGAAATTGATAAGAAAGCAATTATTAGAAATGATAAAAAGACTACACCAAAAGCTTTTAGATTTGATTTTAAATTAAGAATTTGTTTTGTTGAAATAATTAAACCTGCAAAAATCCAAAATTGAGTTAAAAAAATTATTGGTATCATTAAATTTGGGGTCACTGCAAAAAATCTTAATAATCCCGGAGCGTGAGCAAAACCAACTGCAGTTAAAACTTTTTTAAAAGGAACTTTTGTTTCTTTATCTGGAAATAATTTTACTCCAATGACAAATATAAAAATTGCCCAAACTAACCAAGTTAAAATTGCTGTTAAACCTGACATTGCAACTGCAGTTTTAATAACTGTATTTGCTGCAACAGCTCCAGCAATGCCATCTAATATCATTATAAGTCCTGCAAAATATATTGAAGCTTCACCAAAGTTTTTATTATCTTTGTATAGAGATTTGTCTAATTTTATAGATTTAAAGACAATACTAAGAAATTCACCAAACATTTAATCTTTATTTTTTTTGTTTTTTTGTTCTTTGTAAGAAACAACTAATGGAAATATTATTAAAGCAATAGTGATTATAATGCAAACCGCAATTAAAAAGAATTTGGTCATGAATTATTGGGGGAGTTGTAGCTCCCCCAAAAAAAGATTTAGCCTTTTACAACTTCTCTAGTGTTTGCGTTGTAAGACTCTTTGAAAGGAATATCCACTACTACTGCATCAACAGGAGTTCCTGGTGTGTCAGAGTATTTTTCAGGTAAATGAACTTTATATTTAGTTCCAATTTTACCTTTTGGAAATCCATTTGAGTTTAAAGTTCCATCAAATGGCACATATCCCATAGCAATGTTTTGTTTTTTCTCTGGGTGATACCAAGGAGAGGTAATAAATCCAACTGGATCTCCACCACCTTCATTTGATATTAACCAAAAGTCTGGAGCATATTCTTCAATTGGTTTTCCACCTAATTCAAGACCAACTAGTTGCAGCTTGTAAGGTTTCTTACCAGCTCTTAGTTCATCTCTCATTTTTTCAAGAGCAGCTTTTCCAACATAGTCAGCTTTTTTATTCCATTCACCTTTTCCAGATAATGAAACTTGATAGCCTAAATTACATTGAAAAGGGTTATGTTGATTATCCATATCTTGACCCCATGAAAGAATTCCAGCTTGAATTCTTCTATGGTGAGCAGGAGCAATAACCATTAAGCTATGTTTTTTTCCAGCCTCAAGAACAGCATTCCACATATCTTCAGCATATAATGTAGAGTCTCTTAAGTAGATTTCATAGCCAGCTTCACCTGAGAAACCAGATTGTGAAATAATGACATCTCTGCCACCTACTTTAGCTGCTGCTAAACCATAGAATGGCATGTTATCAAAATCAACTTGATCTCCGCATAAGTCTTTCATTAAAGCTTTAGATTTTGGACCTTGAATTTGCACTGGACTAACATCAATCTCATCAATATGTACATTAAATCTACCATCAGCATTTACGCCTTGTAGGTAAAGTCCAATATCACTATCAGATAAACTGAACCAAAACTCATCTTTAGAAATTCTTAAAAGAATCGGATCGTTTAATACTCCACCATAAGCATTACATAAAATAACGTATCTAGCTCTCATTGGTGAAATTTTTGTTGCATCTCTAGTAATTACATAGTCAACAAATTTTTCTGCATCCGGACCTTTAACTTGAATTTGTCTTTCAACAGCAACGTTCCACATAGTTACATGATTAACAATTGCATCATACTCAACCATTGCTCCACCATCTTCCGGTTTTACATAACCTCTTGGATGATAAATTCGATTGTATATAGTTGCTCTCCAACAACCTGCTTTCATTGATAAATGCCAATATGGAGATTTTCTAACCCTTGTTGATATTAGCAATTCTACTTTAGTTGGTCCACTTTGTCTTAAATTATAAGGGACCTTTCTGTCAGACTGATCTACTGACGTTACATGTCTTACTTTGTCGTAATTAAACTCACTAGACATATTTGTTCTCCTTCAACCACTTGTTAGTTTCCTTCAAGCCGCCGAATGTATAAATGTGGAAGTTATCAGTATGTGATTTAACTTTCCCAATTAAATCATTAGGGTCTTTAGGTTTCAATAAATCTAGTGCCTTACTAAAATTAGATTTAAGAAAATTTAAGGAATTTTTTGCACCAACAATATTAGCAAATTTAATTAAGCTAGATATTTTCATGGGCCCAGTAATTCCAACATGCACTGGCACGCTTTGTTTAGAAATAAAATCAACAATAGGCTGACTATCAAGTAACCATTGAGTTACAATATAATCAGCGTAAGGCTTCTTATCTATCATTGCTTTTTCTAAATCTGTATCAGGAATATCGGGACTGCCTTCAGGATGACCAGCAATACCAATTTTTATTCCATTAAAAAAACCTGTTTCTAAAATTTGAAATGAACTATCAAATTTGCCAATGGGTTCTCTACCCCCACCAATGACTAATGCTTGTTTGACACCTACATCTTTACATCTGGTAACGTAATCTTTTAATTCATTTTCATCTTTAATAGATCGAGCTGGAAAATGGGGTACAGGATTAAATCCTTTTTTTACTAAATCTTCAGATTTTTGGGCGGTCTCTCTATAGTCACCTCCCGGTAGCATAGTCACATAAATATCGTTAACTTCTGGTAGGGTTTCAAGGTCAGTGTGTGGACCAATCTCCAAAGAGAAATTCATTTTTTCGAGATGATTATCTTATTTAAAATAAGTGTCAAAGAAATTCATATCTCCAGTCTAACAAGTCAAGATTGAATTTTATTTTGATTTTAAAGCAATTGTGGTAGCGTACAGGATGTTGAAAATAGAACTAGAATTTGAAAATGGTTTTAACTTCAGTCTCAATTGCCAGACAGTGTTTCAGCAAGTCATAATCAGAGAATCGTAGAAATTTCCCTTTTTTTTAAAACTAAAAGGAGGATTATGAATAATAAAAGAATAACAGAACTATCAGAGATATTAAGTCTAGATCAAATAGAAATGGTTAAGAAACCAATTCTGGAGGCTCATGGACTGCCCAACCAATGCTACACCAATCAAGATTATCTATCTTTTGAAAAAGAAAAGATTTTTAATAACAACTGGGTAGTAATAGGTACTGCAAGTTCAGTACCAGAAATTGGAGATGCAAAGCCTTACAACTTGTTAGGAACACCACTTATAATTATCAGAGATAAATCCGATACAATCAGAGTATTTCATAATGTTTGTAGTCACAGAGGATTAAAATTAATTAAAGAGCCTTGTTCAATAAAAAATGTAATTAGGTGCCCTTATCATTCATGGTCTTATAATTTTGAAGGTGAACTAGTTGCTACTCCGCATATTGGTGGAATGAACAAACATGAGGCTGAAGGATTTGATAAAAAAAATAGCAACTTAAAAGAAGTTCGTTCAAGTGTTTGGATGGACTTAGTTTTTATCAATATCAATAATAATGCTAAAAATTTCTCCGATGCAATTAAGCCATTAGAAGATAGATGGTCAAAATTTATTCCAAAAAAAGATCAAGGTCTGATTAAACATGCAAAAGATTATGGATATTTTAATATGGAAGTTAATAGCAATTGGAAATTAGCAATAGAAAATTATTGTGAGAGCTATCATTTACCTTGGGTACATCCTGAGCTCAACAGAGTTTCGAATATAAAAGATCACTACCACATTGAAGATCCTCAAGATACTTTTTCTGGTCAAGGTAGTAATAAATACAGCCAACAGTTTGATGGTAATAAAAAATTTGAATGTTTTCCTAATTGGCCTAGTAATTTACATCATAACTCTGAATATGTTTCGTTATTTCCAAATGTGATGCTTGGCATACATGTAGATCATTATTATGCATTTTGGTTAGAACCTTTGGCTAATAACAAAACAAGAGAACACTTTGAAATGTATTATGTTGGTGATGAAAGTGCTTCAAGTGAAGACTTAAAAGAAATGCGAGAAAAAAACTTTAAATTTTGGCAAGAAGTAATGAACGAAGATGTGAATGCAATTGAGGGTATGCAAGAAGGAAGAAATTCGCCAGCATATAATGGTGGAAATTTTTCTCCAGTAATGGATACTCCAACATTAATGTTTCATAAATGGGTTGCAAATAATTTAAGTAAATAGAGTTAAATTTTATGAAAAAAAACTTAATAGATCGTTTAAATGATGGCCCGATCATGTGTGCTGAAGGATATCTTTTTGCTATGGAGCGAAGAGGCTATTTATCAGCAGGTGCATTTGTTCCAGAAGTTGTATTAGAACACCCGGAAGTAGTTACTCAATTACATCGAGAATTTATTAGAGCAGGAACTGATATAGTTCAGGCTTTTACTTATTATGGTCATAGAGAAAAACTTAGAATTATTGGAAAAGAGGAATTACTCGAACCTCTTCAAAAAAATGCATTAAAAATTGCAAAAGACGCAGCAAATGAATTTAAAGATTTAGATCTCCTAGTTTGTGGTGATGTAGCTAACACAAATATTTTTGATCCAGGAGATAAGAATAGCTCAATAGTATGTCAAAAAATGTTTGAAGAACAAGTAGGTTGGGCAAAAGAAGCAGGCGTTGATTTTGTGATAGCTGAGACAATTAATTGGACTGAAGAAATGAAGATTGCACTTAAGGCCATAAAGGATGCAGGATTAATTGCAGTTTGTAATTTTGCAATTCCAAGAGGAGATAAGACAAGAGAAGGGCATAGTGCAGAAGATGCTTGTAAAATGATGGAAGATCTTGGTGCAGATGTCGTGGGTTTAAATTGTTATCGAGGGCCCAAGATGACAATGAAATTATTAAAAAAAGTTAGAGAAAAAGTTTCTTGTCATGTTTCTGGTTTACCTGTTCCTTATAGAACAACAGAGGAGGAACCAGGTTTTTTAAATATTACTGATCATGGCTGTGATTGTATTCCAGGTGGGAATGCTTTTCCTGTCGCTTTAGATAATTTACTTTGTAACAGGTATGAAATGGCCGAATTTGCAAAAGATTGTGTTTCTAATAAAATTAATTTTATAGGGATATGTTGTGGTGCGGAGGCTCATCATGTCAGAGAAATGTCCGTTGCAATCGGTAAAAAACCAATTTCAATGAAATATATGCCAGATATGAGCAAACATTTTCATCATGGTACAGATAGTTCTTTAAAAGCTATCAATAAAAAAATAAAATATTGATAATGAAGTTTAATGGTATTTATACAGCCTTAATCACACCATTTAATCAAGATTTTACAATTAACGAAAATGCATATGCAATTCTTATCGATAAAATTATTGCTGAAGGTGTTCATGGGATTGTAGTAGCTGGTTCAACTGGTGAAAATTATTCACAAACCCTAGAAGAGAGAATTCATTTAATCAATCTCAGCGCAAAATTAATAAATAAAAGAGTAAAATTAATAATTGGCACAGGGGGAGTACTAAGAATTGAAGACTCAATTGCTTTAGGAAAAAAAGCTAAAGAAATTAGAGCAGATGCAATTATGATTTCATCACCTCCTTATTCGGTTCCAACAAGTAAAGAAAATGCCTTAAGCTCACTTGCAATTGACAAAGCAACTAATTTACCAATATTACTTTATAATTATCCAGGAAGAACCTCAGTTAACATGGATAAAGAATATTTAGATATAATCAGTGAGTCTAAAAATTTTTGCGCAATAAAAGAAAGCTCAGGCGAAATTTCCAGAATAGAATTTTTAATGAATAATTATTCGAACATTGATCTCTGTTGTGGGATGGATGACCAAGCTTTTGATTTTTTTAAAGCAGGCTGCAAAAGTTGGGTATGTGCTGGGAGTAATTTTTCTGCAATTGCACATATAAAACTGTGGAAAGCATGTGTAATAGAAAAAGATTTTAAAAAAGGTCAAAGTGTTTGGGATGCAATGAAACCTTTAATGATAAATTTAGAACAAGGTGGAAAATTTATACAATCAATAAAATATGGCGTTGATTTAAAAGATATTGAAGCTGGACCTCCTCGATCTCCTTTACTCCCTTTGGATGAAAAAGAAAAAAATGATTTAAAAAATATTATTAATGAAATGAATAATAAAATTAATCAAATAGATTAATGAATAAGGTAATTAAAGCAAAAAGATTACCGATAGATCCAGGACCACCCGCTTGGAGAGAAATTTTACCTAAGCAAAAAAGATACTCGGATCTTCAGAATATTATTTCAACAGAATGGTTAATTATTGGTGGAGGATTTACAGGTTTGTCAGCTGCAAAGAGATTATGTGAATTATCCAACAATGAAAAGACAGTCTTGATTGAGGCAAATGAAATTGCATCTGGACCTGCTGGTAGAAATTCAGGGTTTATGATTGATCTACCACATGAGTTAGGCTCAGGAAGTTATCAAGATACAATCGAGAGAGATAAATTGCATGTAAAATTAAATCGGTACGCGCTTAATTTTGCAAAAAATGCCTCCGAAGAATATGAGATGCCTAAAGAAGCAGCAGACCCTGTAGGACGAATTAATAGCTATGTGAACATAACTGGTAAAAAACACAATCAAGAATATTCAAAACATCTAGAGCAGTTAGGTGAAAAGTTTGAAAATCTTTCATCTAAAGACATGAAAGATATTACAGGATCAGATTTTTATAGTGGAGGACTATTTATGCCTGGGTGCCTTATGTTGCAACCCGCTTTATATATAAGTAAACTTGCTGAGGGAATTTCAAATCAATTTCAAAATAATTTTACATTATACGAGCATACTCCTGCACTAGAATTAAAAAATAATATTAATGAATGGGAAGTTAAAACTCCAAAAGGATTAATTAAAACCAAAAAAATAATAATGGCTGTAAATGGACATGTGGAGTCATTCGGTTTTTTTGAAAAGAGATTAATGCATGTATTTACTTATGCTTCTATGACAAGAAAATTAACCGATGAGGAACAAAAAATTTTAGGTGGAAAATCTAGTTGGGGTATTACTCCATCAGATCCAATGGGTTCTACTTTAAGAAGAATAACAGGCATTAGTGGAGATAGAATTTTAATTAGAAATCGATGGACTTTTAACCCCACACTAGAAGTTTCAGAAAACAATGTAAAAAAATTTGGTAAAGATCAAGATGAAAGTTTTAAAAAAAGGTTTCCAATGATACCTAATGTTACTATGGAGTATAGATGGGGTGGAAGATTATGTTTATCTTTAAATTCCGTTCCTGCCTTTGGTGAAGTTGAAAAAAATGTTTTCTCTGCATGTTGTCAAAATGGAATTGGTACAGCAAAAGGTACTTTAGCAGGAATAGGTGCTGCAGAACTTGCTTTAGGTTTAAATTCTGAAATTGTTAAAGATATGAGCTCTTATGAAAAACCAAAAAAATTACCTCCATCACCAATTTCAACCATTGGAGCTAGAACTGTAATTAAATGGAGAGAATTTAAAGCAAAAGCTGAGCTTTAAACCCTAGTAATTTTTAAAAAAAAAGTTAAAAAAAAATTATGAAAATTATTTTAATAATGGGATTGCCTGGTTCTGGCAAAACAACTTTAGCAAACGAACTTGCTCCTTTATTAAATGCGAAAAGATTAAATGCCGATGAGGTAAGAAAAGCAGCTAATGATTGGGATTTTTCAGAGGAAGGAAGGATAAGGCAATCTAAGCGAATGGCAGATTTTGCAATTAAATTAAAAAAAAATGGAAATTATGTTGTAGCAGATTTTGTTTGCCCAACGCCTGAGGCAAGAGAGTTGTTTCCTTCAGATTATGTTATTTGGGTTGATACAATTAAAGAAGGAAGATTTGATGATACAAACAAAATGTTTGTTAAACCAGATAAGTATGACTTTCATGTAACCACACAAGATGCTAAAAAATGGGCACCAAAAATTATAAAGGAGATTAAATAATGGCTTACCAATGGGATAATAAAAAACCAACTGCTCAAATGTTAGGAAGATGGCAACCTTTTCATGATGGCCATTACACCTTGTTTAAAGAAATTATAAAAAAAACTGGTCAAGTTTGTATACAAATCAGAGATGTTCAAGGAGTTGACGATAATCCTTTTGATTTTGATACTGTAAAAAAAAATATTGAAGAAAAATTAAATCCTGAATTTGAGGGTCAATTTAAGATCATGTTGGTGCCGAATATTACTAACATTTGTTACGGTAGAGGTGTTGGTTATAAAATAGAGGAAATTGTGCTACCTGAAGAAATTCAAAAAATTTCTGCAACTAAAATTAGGGCCAAGATGCGTGAAGAAGGAAAGTTAAAATAAATTAAAAGTTTTAAATCAATTTAACTGATTAATATGATTAGCAATATTAAATTAAAAAAATTAAATAATGGTATTGCACTAATCATCATAGATGAGCCCCAAACTTATAATGCTTTATCATTTAAAAATTTAAATGATTTAATAATAACTTTTAAAAAATTAGATAATGATAAAAACATAAAGGTAATCATTATAGAAGGTGCAGGAAAAGGTTTTAGCGCTGGTCACAATTTAAAAGAAGTAAAAAATTTAAAGAAAAAAAATAAATATCAAAAACTTTTTAATCTATGTTCTAAATTAATGTTGCAAATTGTAGAAGGAAAAAAACCAGTAATTGCTAAAGTTCATGGCGCAGCATTTGCAGCAGGATGTCAGTTGGTTGCAAGTTGTGATCTAGCGTATAGCACTAATGATGCAGTATTTGCAACACCAGGTGTCAATATAGGACTTTTTTGTAGTACCCCAATGGTTGCTGTTAGCCGAAAAATTAATCGAAAAACTATGATGCAAATGCTGTTAACTGGTGAACCAATTAAAGCAGACTATGCGAAACAAATTGGACTAATCAATAATTGTTATTCAAAAAAGAAATTAGACAAAGAGGTTTTAAAAATTGCAAAATTAATAGCTTCAAAATCTAACTTAACTATTAAAATCGGTAAAGAGGCATTTTATAAACAATTAGAATTACCTTTAAGAAAAGCTTACAGCTATACTAGCAAAATGATGACCATGAATATGATGGCGATGGATGCTCAAGAAGGTATCTCAGCTTTTATAGAAAAAAGAAAACCTGTTTGGAAAAATAAATGATTTCAAAAAGTAAAAAAAACTTATTCATAATTATTTTTATAATTTTAGGTATGTTATTAGTTTTAAAATTTAGAGATCACAATTTTCAAAGAGCAGTAGAAGCTTGCGTCGCTGGCAGCAAACAGTTAACAACAATTACAGATTTAGATGCTGCAAAAAAGTTTTGTGAAGAGCAAATCTCAAAAAAAGATTAGTAAATGGATAATTTAAAAATAATTTTAGAAAAGTATAAATCAATTGCAATGATAGGTGTCAGTAAAGATCCAAAAAAAACGTCAACTATTGTTATGAAATATATGCAAGAATACGGCTTTAAAGTTTATCCTGTTAATCCTTCAGTTAAAGGACAAAAAATTTTAGGTGAAGATGTTTATGAAAAGTTAACTGATATAAAGGCGGACGTGGGGATAGTAAACGTATTTAGACCCTCAGCAGAAGCTGAAAAAATCGCTGAAGACACTGTAAAAATTGGTGCTAAGGTTTTATGGCTACAACTTGGTATAAAAAATGATAAAGCAAAAGAAATTGTTGAATTAAATAATATTGAATACGTGCAAGATAGATGTACAAAGATGGAATATCAAAAAAATTTTTTAAAAATGAGACAAGCATTTCCAGTCTTACAAAGCTAAATGAATATAATTAATTTTACACCAGTATCAGCTTTTACCGGAGGAGTGGTAATAGGTTTAGCAGTGGTGGTATTTTTTTTATTAAATGGTCGGTTAGTAGGGATCAGTGGTATCGCAAGTAATGCACTTACTGAAAAAAATAATAGATTTGATAACTTTTTATTTTTAGTAGGTCTTATAATTGGCCCTATCTTATATACTTTGTTTTCTAGCAAGCAAATCAGTGTCACTATTTCTAGTTCATATACACTATTAATTATTGCTGGTTTATTAGTCGGATTAGGAACTAGAATAAGTGGTGGATGTACAAGTGGCCATGGAATTTCTGGTATTGGTAGATTTTCTCTAAGATCAATTATTGCAACTATAACTTTTATGATCGTTGGAATAATTACTGTTTTTATAAAAAATTTAATATGAATAAATTAGTATCTTTAGTTTCTGGTATAATTTTTGGAATTGGGTTGGTAATTTCTGAAATGATTAATCCTGCAAAAGTATTAGGATTTTTGGATTTATTTGGAAACTGGGATCCATCATTAGCTTTTGTAATGATTGGAGCTCTTGTTGTGTCATCTCCTATGTTTCATTTAATCAAAAATAACAAAAAACCTTTATTTGCAGAAAAATTTGACTATTCAAATAATAAAAATATTAATACAAAATTAATTGTTGGATCAGCACTGTTTGGTGCTGGATGGGGTCTTGGAGGTCTATGTCCAGGTCCAGCCATATCATCAATTGCTCTCTTCAATGTTTATTCTATTGCATTTGTGATATCTATGTTTATTGGTTTTTATATTGTAAAAGTCTTTAACTTCAGTGCTACTAGGTAAATAATAAAATTTATATTTTTTTCAACAGCGTATAATATTAATTCATGAACAGGATATCAAAATTTTTTGATGATACTCTTTTAGATTTGGGTCGCCAATTTAAATTGAGTTATTTACCACCTTTAATGGTTTATGTAGCAGCAGGTATTTCAGGTTTAACTGGAATTGTTGGAACTTTTTTTGTTAAAGATTATTTAAATTTATCAGCAGCATTTCTTGCAGGCCTTGGTTTTTGGGCTGGAATACCTTGGGCTTTAAAAATGCCACTAGGACATCTGGTTGATCTTATCTGGAATAAAAAAAACTATATGGTTTATTTTGGGGCTTTTTTAATATCAATCAGTTTATTAATTATGTATGGATTAATTATTCATACAGAGGAATTAGCTCAAATATTTTCAGTCGAAAAATGGTTTGTGATTAGCGTTATACTAGCTCCTGTAGGTTATGTTATTCAAGATGTAGTTGCTGATGCAATGACTGTTGAAGCTGTACCACTTACTGATGAAAAAGGTAAAGATTATACTAAAGAACAAATCAAATTAATGCATACAACCATGCAAACTTTAGGTCGATTTGCAATCATTGGAGGGACAGTATTAGTAGCGCTAGCAAATGTAATTTTATTTAGAGATGTTGATAATCTAGAACAAGCAGAAAAGATAAATCTTTATGGTTCAATTTACATTTATGCATTAATTATCCCTTTAGTATCTATTTTGGGAGTAATTTTAGGAAGTTATTTAAAAAAAAAAAGAATTAATGATTTAAGAATTCAAGGCTTGGAATATAAAGATGAGCATAGCACTCAAAAAACTGAGATCAATTGGTGGATTTTAGGTGGTAGTCTTATCTTTGTAATTTTTACATTATCAGTTGGGTCTTTAAATCTTCCTTTTGCACAAGAAATTGTGTTCATTGGATCAGTTATTATTATTCTTTTTTTAATGTTTAAGCTCATAAAGGAGCTACCCGAACATTTAAGACTAACTATTGTGGGAACTGCTGTAATTATTTTTATATTCAGGGCTATGCCTGGCCCAGGCCCAGGTTTAACTTGGTTTGAAATAGATGTTCTGGAGTTTAACGAGCAATTTTTTTCAATTTTATCGTTACTTGCTTCGATTTTAACTTTGGTCGGCATAGTTATGTTGAGACCGTTTATGGCTAAAAATTCAATTGCCAAAATAATAGTTGTATTAAGTATTGCTGGAGCAATATTGTTTTTACCAAGTGTTGGAATGTATTATGGATTTCATAATTGGACAGCCTCACTTACTGGAGGTGTGGTAGATGCAAAATTTATAGCAATTATTAATACTGCTTTAGAGTCACCATTAGGACAAGTCTCAATGATCCCATTGTTAGCATGGATTGCTAAAAATGCACCCACACATTTAAAAGCAACTTTTTTTGCTGTTTTTGCATCTTTTACAAATTTGGCTTTATCCGCAAGTGCGTTAGGGACTAAATATTTAAATCAAATATATACAGTTACTCGAGAAGTTAAAGATAAGGTTACTCAAGAAATTCAAACATCAGCTGATTATTCAGAACTAGGCATTCTTTTAATAACAGTAACTTTACTAACTTTAATACTACCCATTGTATTTGTGTTTATAATTAACAACAGTAAATATAAAACATCAGAATAAAAATTATAAATTATTAATAGTTTTTTAATTTTTTTAAGATATTTAGATTGAATGAAAAAAATATTTTTAGTTTATGGTCATTATAATGATAGTTCTTTTAATGCTGCAATTAAAAATGAATTTATAAAGCAATCTGAATTGAACGGTAATAAGGTTGACGTTGTAGATTTATATAAAGAAAAATTTAACCCTGTGTTTGCGGGTGAAGCACCTGATGCTGAAGTTTTAAATCATAGAAAAAGAATTGAAGAGTGTGATACGATAGTTTTAATCGCACCAATATGGAATTTTAGAATGCCTGCAATTGTTGAGGGTTGGATTGATAAAGTGTTGTCTCCTCCTTGGGCTTATACTTTTAAAAAATTATTTGGAAATTATGGTTATCCAATTGGGAGATTAAAGCAAAAAAAAGCTATAATCTTTTGTACTTATGGATCACCTAGATTAGCAATCACTACATTTTTTTTAAATCTACCAATTAGAAGATTAAAAAGAGGGGTATTTCATATGTGTGGTATTTATAATATTGTCTATAGACGTTATTTTGCTGTACCATTTGTAAGTGAACAAAAAAGAAAAGAATTTTTAGAAGATGTTAAAAAAACTGCCAACAATATTTAGCTTTTTATTAATAATTTTTCTAAATGCATCAATTTCCAAAGCTGATTTATTAGAGCCAAACATTAATATAGGGCCATATGATGTAGTAAAGATCCAACTAACTGGTCTTCAGAATAATGATAAGCTCTCTGATGATTTTGGAATAAAACAAACCTGGAATTTTGCTCATCCAAACAATAAAAAATACACAGGTCCTTTAGATAAGTTTACTAAAATGATTAAAGGGGACTCTTATCAAATGCTCATAGATCACCTCGAGCACACCATTAACCCTCTTGGAAATAGTGATAAATGGGCTCAATATGAAGTTGTTATCTTAGATAAAAATAAAATTTATCATAAATTTAGTTGGCAAGTTGAAAAATATGAGGGTGAGGGTCCTTTAAATGATTGCTGGTTGACGACGATGGTTTCCAGTCCAATTCCATTAGGCAGTTCAATTTAATTATCCACAGATACATTTTTGTTTCGGATTGAATAAAAATTTAGTAGGAATCGCTTTATGAAATCAAAAGCAAAAGTTGTTGTAGTCGGTGGTGGAGTTGTTGGGGTCAGTGCACTTTATCATTTAGCAAAAAAAGGATGGTCAGATGTAGTTCTTGTTGAAAGAAAAGAGTTAACATCAGGATCTACTTGGCATGCAGCTGGATTATTGCCCTTATTTAATATGAGTTATTCAGTTGGCCAACTTCATAAATATGCAGTCAACTTGTATAAAAAATTAGAGGAAGAAACAGGAAAAAATGTTGGTTTCAGTGTTGTATCAAATATTCGATTAGCAAGCACTAAAGATAGAATGGATGAGTATCACCAATATGCTGGTGTTGCAAAAACAATTGGAGTAGATGTAAAATTTTTAACTCCTCAACAAGTAAAAGAAATTTGGCCATTGTGTCATGTTGATGATTTAGTTGGAGCTATTCAACATCCTGAAGATGGCTACATTCAACCAGCTGATTTAACCCAAGCACTTGCTACAGGAGCAAGAAATATGGGAGCGGAAATTTATAGAAACACAACTGTCTTAGCCATGAAACAAAATAAAGATGGTTGGGTAGTAGAAACTGATAAAGGATCAATTGAATGTGAGCATATTATTTCTTGTTCAGGAAACTTTGCAAGACAAACTGGTAAAATGGTTGGTTTAGATATTCCAGTAATTCCTGTTGAACATCAGTATATTGTTACTGAGCCACATCCTGAAATTTTAAAAAGAAAAAAAGAAGGCTTACCTGAAATGGGAGTTTTAAGAGACAGTGATAGCAGATGGTACATGAGGGAAGAAGCTGGTGGATTAATATTAGGTCCATACGAAGATGGAGCTCCAGCATGTTATGTAAATGGACCATCAAAAGATTCTGAGTACGAATTATTTCAAGAAGATTTAGATAGGCTTGCTCCACATATTGAAGGAGCAATTCATAGAGTTCCTGCATTTGGAGAAGTAGGAGTAAAAAAAGTTTATAATGGAGCAATTTGTTATACACCAGATGGTAATCCAATTGTTGGACCTGCATGGGGATTAAAAAATTTCTGGATTAATGAAGGACATAGTTTTGGAATTACAGCAGCAGGTGGAGCAGGATGGCAATTAGCTGAATGGATTGTAGATGGTGAACCTACTATTGATATGCTGGGGGTAGAACCAAGAAGATATGGTGATTATTGTTCAAAATCTTATTTAAAAGCTAAAAATGAAGAGGCTTATAGCCATGTATTTATTGTTCATTATCCTGACGAAGAAAGACCTGCGGCAAGACCACTAAGAACAGCACCATGTTATGAAAGAATGAAAGATTTAGGAGCAGTTTTTGGTCAAAAATTTGGATGGGAGAGACCTAACTTTTTTGCAACAGATGGTATGGAGCAAAAAGATGATTGGTCATTTAGAAGATCAAAATGGTTTGAAGCTATTAAAAAAGAATGTCAAAACGTAAAAGAAAATGTTGGTCTCTTAGATATGACTGCATTTGCAAAATGTAGAATTAAAGGACCAAAAGCTGAAGAATTTTTAGATTATTTAGTTGCTAATAAATTACCTAAGAAAATTGGAAGAATTAATTTATGTCATGCTTTGAATACTAAAGGCGGAGTTCATTCTGAGTTTACAATCATGAAAGAAGCTGAAAATAGTTATTACCTAGTATCAGCGGGTGCAAATTTAAGATTAGATCATGATTGGATTAAAAAATGGATGCCAACAGATGGGTCGGTAATATTTGAAGATTTAACAAATAGTACTGGAGTTTTAGTTGTTGCAGGCCCAAAAGCAAGACAGTTAATGGAAAGAGTTTCAAATGATGATTTTTCTAATGAAAACTTTAAATGGTTAACTGCCAAAAATGTAGATGTTGGTTATGCACCAGTTAATGCAATGAGAGTAAACTTCGTGGGAGAGCTAGGTTGGGAGTTACACCATCCGATCGAATATCAAAATCATATTTTTGATAAATTAATGGAAGCTGGAAAAGATTTGGGTTTAAAACCTTTTGGAATTAGAGCGATGAATAGTTTAAGATTAGAAAAATCTTACAAATTAGTTGGTACTGAAATGTCAATTGAGTACTCACCTTATGAGTCAGGTTTAGATAGATTTATTCACCCTAACAAAGGAAACTTTATTGGTTTAGAAGCTTTAAACAAATGGAGAGAAAAAGGTTTTGAAAATAAATTAGTTACACTTGAAGTTCATAATACTACTGATGCCGATGTACTCGGAAACAATCCAATTTATCATAATGATCAAGTCGTAGGTAGAGCAACTGGTGGTGAGTATGGTTTTAGACTTGATAAATCGATGGCATTAGCAATGATTAAACCTGAATTTGCGACAATTGGACAAAAATTAAAAGTAGATATTTTAGGAACCATATACGATGCTACGATAATGGATGAAAGTCCTTACGACCCAGAAAATAAATTATTGAGAGCTTAATGAAAATTTTAGTCGCTGTAAAAAGAGTAATCGATTACAACGTACAAATAAGAGTAAAAGAAGACGGATCTGGGGTTGTGACTGATAATGTTAAAATGTCGACTAATCCACCTGATGATAATGCTGTTGAAGAAGCAGTAAAGATTAAAGAGTCTGGGAAAGCAACCGAAGTAATAGCTGTAACTATTGGAGAAGAAAAAGCTCAAGAAACAGTTAGAAAAGCACTAGCAGTTGGAGCAGATCGAGGAATTCATGTTAAAGCAGATGGTATTTTAGAACCACTTACAGTTTCTAAACTTTTACAAAAAGTAGTGGATAAAGAAAAACCAGATTTAGTTTTAATGGGTAAACAAGCAATAGATGACGACTGTAATCAAACAGGTCAAATGTTAAGTGCATTATTAAATTGGCCACAAGCTACATTTGCTTCAAAAATAGATGTTAAAGATAAAAAACTAGAAGTAGTAAGAGAAGTTGATGAAGGGCTTGAGACAATTGAAATAAATTTACCAGCTGTTGTAACTTGTGATCTAAGATTAAATGAACCTCGATACGCCTCATTACCAAATATAATGAAAGCAAAAAAAAAGACTATAGATCTTTTAAATGCTTCTGACCTTGGTGTTGATGTTTCTCCAAGAATTCAACAAATCAAAGTAGAAGAGCCACCAAAAAGAAAAGCTGGAATTAAAGTAGCAAGCGTTGCTGAACTAGTTCAAAAACTTAAAAATGAAGCAAAGGTAATATAATGTCAGTTTTATTAATTGCAGAACATAACAATAAAGAATTAAGACCATTTACCTTGAACGCAGTAACTGCAGCTGCTCAAATTGATCAAGATGTTCACGCTTTAATCATTGGTAATAATTCTGAGGAAGCTCAGAAAGCTCTTGCGGCATTACCTTTGGTAAAAAAAGTAATTAGTGTTGAAGCAGCACACTATGAAAATTTTACAGCTGAAAACTTTGCGCCAGTAGTTATAAAATTATCAGAAAATTATTCTCATATAGTTTCTTCTGCGAATACTTTTGGAAAAAATTTAATGCCAAGAATTGCAGCAATATTAGATACATCGCAAATTAGTGATATTACAAAAGTTATTTCTTCAGATACTTTTGTAAGACCCATCTATGCTGGTAATGCTTTTGCAACTGTCAAAAGTAACGATTCTAAAAAATGCATTACTATAAGACCAACTTCTTTTGAAGCGTGTGAAAGCTCTGGTGGTTCAGCACCAATTGAGAAAGCAGAAGGTGTTGAAGAATTTGCTCAAACTAAATTTATTAAAAGAGAGGAAGTTAAATCTGATAGACCAGAACTTGGAACAGCTAGAATAGTTGTTTCAGGTGGTAGAGGTATGCAAAGTGGTGAAAATTTTAAATTAATTACTGATGTTGCAGACAAATTAGGTGCTGCAATTGGAGCTTCAAGAGCTGCAGTAGATGCTGGATATATTACAAATGATCATCAAGTGGGCCAAACAGGAAAAGTAGTAGTACCTGACTTATATATTGCCGTCGGAATATCTGGAGCAATTCAACATTTAGCTGGAATGAAAGAAAGTAAAGTCATTGTTGCAATTAATAAAGATGGAGAGGCTCCAATTTTTAGCGTTGCTGATTATGGTCTTGAAGCTGATTTATTTGAAGCACTTCCTCAGCTTTTAGCAGAGTTGAACAAATTAAATACTATACAAAAATAATCCTTAAAGATAAAAATACTTTATGTCTAGAGAGTCAATGGAGTATGATGTTGTAATTGTGGGTGGTGGGCCGTCTGGATTATCTACTGCAATAAAATTAAAGCAACTTGATCCAAATTTAAATGTTTGTCTATTAGAAAAAGCTTCAGAGATAGGAGCGCACATTTTGAGTGGAAATGTTTTTGAAACAAGAGCTTTAGATGAATTGTTACCTAATTGGAAAGATTTAAACGCTCCTGTTAAAACTAAAGTAAGTAAAGAAAAGTTTTTATTTTTAGGAAAAACAAAGTCTTTAAGTTGGCCTACATGGTTGTTACCAGCCGTTCAACAAAATCATAAAAACTATATTATAAGTCTTGCAAATTTATGTAGATGGTTAGCAGAGCAAGCAGAAACTTTAGGGGTAGAAATATTTCCAGGATTTCCAGCAAGTGAAATTTTATATAATGAAGATGGATCTGTAAAAGGAGTTGCTACTCAAGATATGGGTATTGATAAAGATGGTAATAAGAAAGATAGTTTTGAACCAGGAATGGAATTGTTAGGCAAAGTAACAGTTTTTGCCGAAGGATGTAGAGGTCATTTAGGAAAACAATTAATCAAAAACTTTGATCTTAATAAAGATAAGGATCCACAACAATATGGAATTGGATTTAAAGAAATTTGGGAAATTAATGAAAAAAATCATGAAGAAGGTTTGGTAATGCATACTGCTGGGTGGCCATTAGATAATAGTACTTATGGGGGCAGCTTTATGTATCACGCAGAAAATAAACAGGTTTTTTTAGGTTATGTAATTGGTTTAGATTATAAAAATCCTCATCTCTCACCTTTTGATGAATTTCAAAGATTTAAAACACACCCTTCAATAAAAAATATTATTGAAGGTGGGAAAAGAATTTCATACGGCGCAAGAGCTTTAATCGAAGGAGGTATTCAAAGTTTGCCTAAAATGTATATGCCAGGGGCCTTGCTAATAGGGTGTGATGCAGGAACTTTAAATATGCCAAAAATTAAAGGCTCTCATACAGCTATGAAAAGTGGAATGATTGCTGCTGAAACAATAATTGATCATATAAAAGATAATAAAAATTTATCCATTTATGAGGAGAAATTCAAAAAAAGTTGGGTTTATGAAGAATTGTTTAAAGCAAGAAATGTTAAACCAAGTTTTAGTTGGGGTTTAATCCTCGGAATTATATTTACTGGAATTGATCAGATATTATTTAAAGGAAAATTACCTTTTACCTTAAAACATAAACATGCAGATCACGAAACTTTAAAAGATGCAAAAGATATGCCTAAAATTGAATATCCAAAACCAGACAATGTTATTACGTTTGATAAAACAAGTTCAGTTTATTTAACAGGAACCAATCATACCGACAATCAACCAGTTCATTTAAAACTTAAAGATCCAGAATTACCTATAAACTATACTCTAGAAAAATTTAATGAACCTGCTCAAAGATATTGTCCAGCAGGCGTATATGAAGTTCAAAATGAAAATGGTAAAAATAAATTTGTTATAAATTCTCAAAATTGTATTCATTGCAAAACATGTGATATTAAAGAACCTTCACAAAATATCACTTGGGTCACTCCAGAGGGTGGGGGTGGACCAAAATATGGAAATATGTAATTTAATTATTTAAAGAAATTTAATTTTTTAATTCTTAAGATATATCAATTGCAAATTTTTTAAGTGTTTCTATTGGTAAAATTTTTAAAGTATTTTGATGAGTACTTTTTAAGTATATTGGACAACCTTTGCCCGCTTCAACTGCTTTTGCATACCAGCTAGCACAAACACACCAGCCATCACCATCTTTTAATCCAGGAAATCCAAATTCTGGATGTGGTGTAATTAAATCATTTCCTGCATTTTTACACCATTCTAGAAATTCAGTTGTTACTTTTGCACAAACTGTGTGAACACCATGGTCATTTTCGTCAGTATTACAGCAACCATCACGGTACCATCCTGTTAAAGGATCAAATGAACAATCTTCTAGTTGTTCCCCTAGAACATTTTTTTGTTTCTCAGTCATTTAAATTTTTGTAGGATTTGGTTGACCTTTATAAATCTCTTCAGGATCAAATTTTTTTTCTTTTTCTAAAAATTCCATTTCAATTTTTCTACCATTATCTATTGGTCCTAATGGAATAGATCTATAAAAACATGATCTATAACCAACGTGGCAGCTAGCTCCATCCCCAATGTCTACAGTTAACCATATAGAGTCTTGGTCATCATCTATCCTAATTTCTGTAACTTTTTGAGTAAAGCCACTAGTTTTACCTTTGTGCCAGATGGCTTTTCTAGACCTACTAAAGTAGTGGGCTTCTTTAGTTTCAATAGTTTTTTTTAACGCCTCAACATTCATATATCCATGCATTAAAATATCTTTTGTTTGAGAACACATGGTAATTACCGGTATTAGGCCGTCATTATCAAATTTTGGAGAAAGAAGGTTACCTTCTTCAATTTCAACTACATTTTCTCTTTTTTTGAACATTTTAGGGGATTATGTAGCACAAATCTCAGTATATTAAATATTTTAAAAACGTTAATTTATGGGTATAAAACGTTCGATGAAATTAGTTAAAGATACAGATAACCAGGAAATTAAAAAAGTTACCGACCAGGAAGCTGAAGAGGCTTTTAAAACTATTTTATCTTGGATGGGTGAAAATCCTAATAGAGAGGGATTACTAGAAACACCGAAGAGAGTAGTCAAAGCATTCAAAGAATATTTTGGTGGCTATGGGTTAGATGCTAATAAGATTCTTGAAAAAACATTTGGTGATGTTGAGGGTTATGACGATATGGTTGTTGAGAAAAATATTTCAGTAACAAGTCATTGTGAACATCATATGGCTCCAATAGTTGGTACTGCCCATGTGGCTTATATTCCAAAATCAAGAGTTGTAGGTCTCAGTAAACTTGCACGTGTTGTAGAAGTATTTTCTAAGAGACTACAAACTCAAGAAAGATTAACTATGCAAATAGCTCAATCTTTAATGTCTGCTTTAGATGCAAAAGGAGTTGCTGTTACAATAGATGCTGCCCATCAGTGTATGACGATGAGAGGTATAAAAAAAGAAAATGCAACAACAGTCACAAATTATTTTATAGGTCAGTTTAAAGAAGATTTAAGTATTCAAAATAGATATTTAAGATTTATAAGTAAATAAAGCTGTGTCTAATCAATTTAAAGCAATAATCCTTAATCAAGAAGGAGAAAGCTTTTCCAGAAAAGTCGAAACGGTTGATAAAAGTTTTTTAAAACATGGTGATGTAACGGTTAAGATTGATTATTCGTCCTTGAATTATAAAGATGCATTAATTTTAAACAATGGAGCAAAGCTAGTTAAAGAATATCCTCATATTCCAGGTATAGATTTTTCAGGAACTGTAGTTGAAAGTGAAAATGAAAAATTTAAAATAGATGACGAAGTTATTTTAACTGGATGGAGAGTTGGAGAAATTTTTTATGGCGGTTTTTCTCAATATGCTAAAGTTAATGCTGATTTTTTAGTTAAAAAACCTTCAAATATTTCCTCGAAAGAAGCGATGATTATGGGTACTGCTGGCCTGACTGCATTGTTATGTTCTTTCGCGATCAAAGCTAGAGAAGAATTACTATTAGGAGAAAAAGTAAACGATGTATTAGTAACAGGTGCATCAGGCGGAGTTGGAAGTATAGCTGTTATGATACTTTCTAAGTTTGGTTACAACGTTACTGCTGTAACCGGAAAAAAATCTAATGAAGAATATTTAAAATTACTGGGTGCAAAAAACGTTATAAATAAAGAAGAATTAGACAAAGATCCTAGACCATTAGATAAAGGATTGTGGGATGGTGTCGTGGATACAGTGGGTGGAAAAATTCTAGCAAATTGTTTAGCTCAAACTAAGGATAATGGAATAGTTGCTGCTTGTGGAAATGCATCTGATTATAAATTGAATACAACAGTAATGCCATTCATTATAAGAGGAGTAAAACTTTGGGGTATTAACTCAGTAAATGCTTCGATCAAAAGAAGAGAATTTGTCTGGAATGAAGTTTCAAGTGTTATTGATTTTAAAAAATTAGAACCATCTATAAAAACAATAGGTTTAGAAGATTTACTAGAAGTATATTCAAAAATGTTAAAAGGAGAAACATCTGGAAGATATATTATAGATGTAAATAAATAAATGGATTGGGATAAATTAAAAATATTTCATGCTGTTGCTGAAGCGGGAAGTTTTACTAATGCAACAGTAAATCTTAATCTTAGCCAGTCTGCTATAAGTAGACAAATTCAATCTTTAGAACAGGATTTAAAAGTTCAATTATTTGAAAGGCATGCAAGAGGTTTAACATTAACTGAAAATGGCGAATATGTTTTTAGAACAGCTCATGAGGTAATTAGTAAATTAAAAGAAGTTGAAAGTTCGCTAGGAGACCAAAAAAATAAACCTACTGGTAAATTAACAATAACAACGGTTAGAAGTTTTGGTACCCACTGGTTAACACCAAGAATTGAAGAGTTTATGAGACTTAATCCTGAAATTGAAATTGAACTTATTTTTGATGACAAAGAACTAGATTTAAGCACTCGTCAAGCAGATATAGGAATTTTTATGAGAAGACCAAAACAATTAAACTATATTCAAAAAAAATTAGTAGATATTAAGTATTATATTTATGGCTCAAACAAATATTTAGAAAAAAACGGAATGCCAAAAACAATTCAAGATTTAAATAAACATAAATTTATTTCATTTGGCAAAGGAGCACCTTCACCAGTTTATAACCCAGATTGGGCTTTAAAACTTGGAATGCATGATGGAAAAAAAAGAAAATCGATTATGAAGGTAAATAGTGTGATGGGATTATTGTTGGCTGTGGAGTCTGGTGTTGGTTTAGCTGCTTTACCTGAGTATTTAGTTTCTAATTCTAATAATGTAATTAAAGTCCTACCGAAATCAGAAGGACCAATTACAGAAGCTCATTTTGTTTATCCTCAGTCACTTAAAAATACGGCAAGAGTTCAGGCTTTTAGAAATTTTCTATTTAGTAAAATTGGGGATTGGAAATAACCTTTAATTTGTTGACTTTCTTTAGTCTATATGCGATTGATAATCATTCGCAACTAAAATAATCTAAGTAAATATTTAATTAAAATTGGGAAAAATGAAGTTTGTACTTACGATAATAACAACCTTAAGTTTATTAATTAGCAGTTTGTTAGCTAATGAAGTGAATGTATTTAGTTCAAGACATTATGACACTGACATTCAGCTTTATGAAAAATTTACAAATCAAACAGGTATTAAGGTAAATATAATATCAGGAGAAGACGCAGCTCTTCAAAAAAGGATTATTGAAGAAGGAGCAGACTCTAAGGCAGATATTTATATCACCTCAGATGCTGGAAGATTAGGTCTATTTGATGCAAAGGGAATGTTTCAAAATTCAATGTCATCTCTAATCATAGATAAAGTTCCAAAAAATTATAGAAGTGAAAATTGGACAGGAATTTCAAAGAGAGCAAGAATTATTTTTTATTCAAAAGATAGAGTTAAAAAAAATGAAATTGAAAATTTAAATTATGAAGATTTATCAAACTTGAAATGGAAAAATAGAATAGCTATTAGACAATCAAACAGTATTTACAACCAATCTTTAGTAGCGTCATTAATCAGTAATAATGGAATAGAAAAAACAAAAACATGGTCAGAGGGATTTGTTAAAAATTTTTCAAGAACACCAAAAGGAAATGATAGAGCGCAAATTCTAGCAGTTGCTTCAGGAGAAGCAGATATTGCAATAGCGAATACATATTATTATGCATTAATGTTGTCTGGTCAAAAAGGTAAAGATCAGCAAGAAGCAGCAAGAAATGTTACACCTTTTTATCCAAATCAAGGTAATCGTGGTACACACATGAATATCAGTGGGGCAGGTATATTAAAAAATTCAAAAAATAAACAAAATGCTATAATTTTTTTAGAATTTTTACTTTCTAAAGAATCTCAAGATCATATTGTTAAAAACACGTTTGAATATCCTATAATTAAAGATTTTGACTCTTATGAGTTAATAACAAATATGAATTTAGAAATTTCTTTTAAAGAAGATTTATTAACCCCTGTAAGCGATTTTGCGAAATATCAGCCTGATGCATTGAAGATAATGTTACAATCAGGTTGGAAATAAATAATGATAGCAAGAATAAATATTTGGTATTTAAGTTCATTTTTAATATCATTAATAGTTGCAATACCTATCATAATGATTTTTAGTAGTTTTTTTGAGACTACGTCAGAATATAGTTTAGTTCTTAAAGAAACTTTTCTTTCAGAATATGTGATTAATTCACTAACACTTCTTATTGGAGTATTAATTTTAACATCAATAATTGGTGTTGGTTGTGCATACTTAGTTTCATTTTATAATTTTTTTGGAGCTAATTTTTTTAAGTGGGCATTAATCTTATCATTTGCAGTGCCAGCTTATATTTATTCATATTCTTTAGGCGCTTTTTTTGATAATTATGGCACTGCCTATTCAATATTAAATAGTCTTTCAGGCAATATCATTTCTAATTCTGCTATTCCTAAATTAGATGGGATGTTTGGTGCTATGTTAGCTATATCTTTTTCTATTTTCGGATATGTTTATGTATTAACGAGAACGTCATTTCATTATCAATCGCAAAACCTCATAGATCTTGGTAAAAATCTAGGTTTTTCAAAAAAAAAAACATTTTTTAAAATAATTTTACCTTCAGCCAGACCTTCAATTGTAGCTGGTTTATCTTTAGTAGCTATGGAAACTTTATCTGATTTTGGTTCAGTTTCTTTTTTTGGCATCTCTACTTTGACTACAGGAATTTACAATGCATGGATTACGTTTGATGATTTAACGTTAGCTAATAGATTATCTTTTTATCTTTTAATGTTTATTTTCTTACTGTTCACGATTGAAAATTTCTCTAGAAAAAAAGCTCAATACCACACACTGTCTAAGAGTGGATTTAAAACTAAAACAAAAATAAATTTAAAAGGGTATAAATCAACCCTAGCATTCTCTATATGTTTTTTAGTTTTTTTTATTAGTTTTTTATTTCCCGTGATTCAAATGAGTTATTGGACAATTTTATTTCCAAAACATTTTTTTGATCTAAATCTTATTGACCTTTTGTCTAATACTTTAATACTTGTGATTTTATCTTGTAGTTTATTGATATCTTTAAGCTTTATTTCAAATTATGGAAATAGAATTACTAAAAGTAAATTACTTCAAAGTTTAACAACTTTTTCAATTTCAGGATATGCAATGCCGGGTATAATTTTGGCTGTTGCATATATTTCATTCATATCTTTTTTAGATGAAAATATTTTTATCTTCGAAAACTATAATATGAAATCATTTTTTATAGGATCTATTTTTGGATTAGTAGTAGTTTATTTTGTAAGATTTTATTCTTTGGCCAATAATGGAATTAAATCAGGATATTTAAAAATTAATTATTCTATAGATGAAAGTGCATATTTATTAGGCTATTCAAAAATTAAAACCTTTAAAAATATTCATTTACCTTATTTAAAAAATTCAATCTTTTTAGTAATTATTTTACTTTTAATTGAGATTATCAAAGAGCTACCAATAACTCTAATTATGAGACCATTTAATTTTGATACATTTGCAACAACTGCATATACCTATGCATCTCAAGATTTATTAGAAGCTGCAGCAGCGCCTGCCATTATTTTGATTTTGATTTCTAGTGCATTTATTTTATTAACCTCTAAATATATTCTAAACGAACAATCATGAAAAATTTTTTTGAAATTAATAATGTTACTTTTGCAGCCAGTAAAAAAAATAAAGTTAATAATGTCTCATTAAAAATTGAAAATGAGGGAGACGTTATTTGTCTTCTTGGGCCTTCTGGAATAGGTAAAACTACTATTTTAAGAACTATAGCTGGTTTAGAAAAGATAAACTCAGGTAGTATAAGCTTGAATGGAAAAGTAATTTCATCTAACAAAATCCATGTGGAACCTGAAGATAGAAACATCTCTTTATCGTTTCAAGATAACTCATTATTTCCTCATTACAATGTCATTGATAATATCAAGTTTGGAGCTGATAGAAATAGCAGGAAAACAAAAAAATTAAAATTAGACGACGTTATTGAATTTCTACACTTAGAAAATATCAAATTTAAATATCCTCATGAAATAAGCTCGGGCGAAGCTCAAAGAGCTGCCTTGGCAAGATCTCTATTATCTATGCCAGATTTACTTTTGCTTGATGAACCTTTGTCCAATATTGATCAAAATTTTAAAGAGGAAATTCAAGTTAAGCTTAAACAAATTTTAAGAGATTATAAAATTACAACAATAATAGTTACCCATGACTCATATGAAGCTTTTTATTTGGGAAATAAATGTGGGATAATATTAAATGGTCAACTTAAACAATATGATGATCCTTATAACGTTCATCATTTTCCAAATTCAATAGAAGTAGTAAATTTTTTAAATAAAGGAATTTTAATTCCAGCAACTGTAGTTGATGAGAGGACATTAGAAAATAGTGATTTGGGAATTATTGAAGGAGATTTTATAAAACATTATCCAAAAGGGTCCAATGTCAAATTATTATTACAGCCTGAAGATTTAGAACATGATGATAAAAGCTCACTTAAACTTGAGGTAGTTGATAAAAAGTTTAGAGGAACCAATTTTATTTATACACTAAAAACTCAAAGTAATTTACTCATTCCCGTATTTGTTCATTCCCATCATGTTCATCAACATGAAGTTGAGGAAAAATTTGGTGTAAAAAAACCTATTCATATTGATCATATTGTTTGTTTCGACTAATTAAAAATCTTAATGAGTGAAAAATTAAAATTATTTTCAAAAGGAATAATAGATATACTTCCTTTATTAATTCCGGTAGTTCCTTTTGGAATTATTTTGGGTGCTATTGGTATTGAATTGAATTTTAGTCCGCTGGAAATATTTGCAACTTCTTTTATAATTTTTGGTGGAGCCTCTCAAATTGTTTTTCTACAACTTTTTTCAAGTGGTGCCTCTTCCTTGATTACTATTAGCTCAACCTTTGTAGTTAATTCAAGACATCTTTTATATGGAGCAAGTTTTAGTGAATATTTAAAAAATTTATCCTTAGGATGGAAAATTTTGTTATCTTATTTATTAACGGACCAGGCATATGCAGTATCTAATATATATTTTGAAAAAAATAAAAACGATGATTTAAAACATTATTATCTATTAGGGGCAGGCTTTTTTCTTTGGTTTATATGGCAGATATCTACATTAATTGGAATTTTTTTAGGATCGATTGTTCCTGAAAAATTAGGATTATCGTACACCATACCTCTTACTTTTATTGCATTATTAGTTGGTTATTTTAGAAAAATTGATCACTTAATAATTATTTTGCTTTCAGGATCTCTTTCAATAATTCTTTATAACGCGCCATTGAAATCTTACATTATTTTATCAAGCTTTATCTCTTTATCGATAGCTTTAATTATGATCATTTTTAAAAAGGAAAAAAATTAGATGATTTGGTATGGAATAATAATTTCTGGAGTTTTAAATTTTTTAACTAAATTTCTTTCTTTATCTTATTTTGATACGAGCAAAATGCCTCCAAGAGTAAAGCAAATCTTAAGCTATGTACCTTCAGCAGTTTTTCCAGCTATAATATTTCCAGGTATTTTAATAGATGGAAATGGCACATTGGATATTGAAAACAATCCTAAGATACTTGCTTCGATAATAGCTTTAATTATTGGGGTATTTAGTAGAAATATTATAGCTACTATTTTAACTGGTTTAGCTGCATACTGGTTTATTATTTTTATTTAAATTTATACCTGAATTGAAAAACCCTCTTAAAATCAATAACGAGTTGTTAGGCATCTTTTATATGATGTTAGCCCAATTATCTTTTGCAACAAATGATATGTTGGTGAAAATAATTTATCAAAATTATCAAGAAATATTTGTTTTAAATCAAATTATTTTTATCAGAGGAATATTTGCTTGTTTTGTTATAGGGTTGTTTTTATTTTTAAAAAATGAATTAGATTTTAAAGTCATATTTTCATCAAAAAAATTAGCTATAAGAGGTTTGCTTGAATCACTATGCTGTATATGTTTTTTTATCGGTATAGCTAAACTGCCTTTTGCTAAAGTTTATGTTTTATTATCATTAGCTCCAATTTTATTAACTGTATATGGTGCAATTTTTTTCAAAGAAAAAGTTCGTTGGCGAAGATGGAGTGCTGTGTTTTTGGGATTTGCTGGAGTTGTTGTCGTTGTAAATCCTGCAGATTTAAAGTATGGATATTATTTTATTTTTCCACTCTTAGCAGCGATACTTTTAACATTTAGGGATATATATACAAAAAATATAAAAGAAAATTTTCATAGCTTACAAATAGCTTTTATCACTTGTCTAATAGTTACAATTTTTTTTGGAGTTTTGAGTATTTATAAATTTTATAATTTTAATTCTAAAGAGTATTCAATTATGTTTTTATCATCATTTTTTCTTTCTTTGGGTTATATATTTTCTATAGCAACAATTAAAGTTACTCTAGTTTCGGTAACTTCTACCTTTAGATATTCGGTAATCTTGTGGGGTATTCTTTTTGGTTATTTTATATTCAATGAAATACCTAGAATGAATACTTATATTGGAGCTTTTATGATTGTTGTCAGTGGACTAATAATTTTATCAAGACAAAAACAATTGGGTAAAATTAAATAATTTTTAATAAAAAATTATCTTAATTATACATTCATTGTTTCTTTTTTTGTTTTCCTCAATTAAATATAATGTTAGATTTTTAATTTAAATTCAAACAGAGGAGAAATAATGAGAATAATAAAAAGCACTTTGATTGCTGGATTAATCTCTATTTTAGTGCCTTTTTCTAGTTTTGCTGAAAAAGTTAAAATAGGAGATCCTCAATGGACTGGTGCGACAGCTATAGCTAATTTATTAGCAGCTGTTGTTACAGATAAGATGGGTGGAGAAGTAGAAATCGTACCTGGAAATAATACTTCAATCTATGCTGCAATAGATAGAGGTAAAGGTGAGATTGATGTGCATCCAGATATCTGGCTTCCCAACCAAGAGGCTTATACAAATGATTTAGTTCCTAAGGGAACTTTAAAGTTAAGTGAAAAACCTTACGAAGGTAATCAAGGTTATTGTGTTTCGCAAGCTTTTGCAAAAAAAATGAACATTACTTCAATCTTTGATCTTGGAAGACCAGAAGTTGTTAAAGCAATGGATAGTGATGGAAATGGTAAAGGTGAATTTTGGATTGGTGCAGATGGTTGGGCTTCAGCAAATGTTAATGAAGTCAAAATCAGAGACTACAAATTACTAGATGCTGGCATCGAGCCAATAAGAGCAGCTGAAGCAGTAAAAAATGCAAGAGTTCTTGACTCAATTAAAAAAGGTGAAGGATATGCATTTTATTGTTACAAGCCACATGCGATTTGGGGAATGGCTGATGTAGTAATGTTAGAAGAGCCAAAATACGATCCTGAAAAATATAAGATGATACAACCAACAGCAGATCCTGATTGGTACAAAAAATCTTTTGTAGCTTCTAAAGATGCTTTAAAACAAATCCAAATTGGTTGGGCAACATCTTTAGAAAAACAGTCTCCTGCAATTGTTGAGTTTTTCAATAATTTCCAAGTTACTGCAGACGATGTGTCATGGATGGCGTACGAAGTTTCTGTACAAAAAAGAGATCCAGGCGAAGTTGCAAGACAGTGGATGAAAGAAAATGAAAAAACAGTTGATGGTTGGTTAGGCTTATAAAATAACAATTATCAAAAAAATTGTACCTGGCAGAAATTCTGCCAGGTATCTTATTTATGTCATCAAAAAACTTAGGTTGTGATATTCAAATTAAAAATGTTTGGAAAGTATTCGGCAATACTTCTCCAGAAGCCCTTAATGCTATTCAAAATGATAAAATATCTAAGACAGAAGCTTTAGAAAAATATAATTCAGTTATTGGTGTTTCCAATGTTTCATTTGATGTAAATCCTGGAGAGATATTTTGTGTCATGGGTTTATCGGGTAGTGGTAAATCTACTTTGGTAAGACATATCAATAGACTTTTAGAACCTACCTCAGGCCAAATTTTAGTAAATGGCCAAGATGTTATGTTGTTACAAAAAGAAGCGTTACAAGAATTTAGAAATAAAAGAATTGGAATGGTGTTCCAAAATTTTGCTTTAATGCCTCATAGATCAGTTATTGATAATATAGCTATGCCACTCGAGATTAGAGGAGTAAATAAAAATGAAAGGTATGAGGAAGCAAATAAAATATTAAACATAGTAGAATTACAAGGTTGGGGTAATAAATACGCTCATGAATTATCTGGTGGAATGCAACAAAGAGTAGGATTAGCAAGAGCTTTAGCGGCTGACCCAGAAGTATTATTGATGGATGAGCCTTTTAGTGCACTAGATCCTTTAATTAGAAGACAGTTGCAAATTGAATTTATCAACTTATCGAAACAAATGAAAAAGACTACTTTATTTATTACACATGATTTAGATGAGGCAGTTAAAGTTGGTCACAGAATAGCAATCATGCGTGATGGTATGGTAATTCAAATGGGTACCCCAGAACAAATAATCCTAGATCCTGCTGATGACTATGTTGCAGACTTCGTTAAAGGAATTTCTAGATTAAAGGTTGTTGAGGCAAAAACAATTATGAAATCCAAAGAACAATTTGAAAAAGAGAATGGCCCTATTCCAGAAAATGCTGTTTCAATGAAAGAAAATGATTTGTTAACTAAACTAATTGAAAAATCAGTTAGCAATAATGCTCCAATTGTAATTCACAATAATGAAGGTAAGCTAATAGGAGCAATTTCACAAAAAGATTTATTAACATCTGTAGTTGAGGGTCATGATGAATAATAATCAAAGTATTGATACTAATAGCGAAGAACAAATAAAAAACTTTGTAAAAACTAGTTCCAATTATTATATCAAAGAGTTTAAAAAAATTGGAAATAGTTCGAAGTATGTTTTTGCATTTAATTTAAATGCTTTTTTCCTTGGATCACTTTGGTACAGTTTTAGAAATATATGGAATTGGGCATTAGCTTTTTTAATTATTGAAACATTCGCAATAGTTCAGATAGTTAGAGGTTTCTTTGGAAATATTAGTGCTGAGGCATATAATAAAATTGAACTTATTCAGTCCACTATTGATTTTAGAAAAAAACAACTCCAAGCAGCAATAGAAAGCAATTCTGATAAAGTTGAAATGTTTGAGAGAACGATTAAATCTCTAGAAAATTCAATTGAAGGTTATGTTCAAGAAGCACAAAGAATTGAAGCCTCTGGTTTTTTTATAGCAATAAGTGGAATTATGTTATTTTTTATTGTGAGAATTATTCAAGCAATGGCTGCAAACACTGTTCTTGAAAAGAGATATTCTGAATGGTTGTCTGATAAAACAATTAATCCAGGAATGCAGATTAAAAATTTTGTTTTAAGCATCACATTTTCATTTGTAATTATTTTGTTTTCAACAATTCATTATAGCTTTCCAAACTATATGGAAATAATGAAAGATTTTCCAACACACCCAGATATAAGATTAAAATCAATTGCTGGAGTTGAAAGTGCTTTTGATTATGCTGTAATCAAAGGAGATAGATTATTTGATGCAATTACATTTGGCATAAGATCCGTTTTAGATTCATTGGAACTTTTATTTGTACGAACTCCTTGGATTGTAATTATTAGTTCTATAGTTTTATTAACGGGCTTATCAGCAGGACCAAGAGCTGCAATTTATTCAGGAGCATTCCTAGCCTATATGGGTTTTTTAGGGTTCTGGATAAAAGCTATGACCACATTAGCTTTATTAGGAACAGCAGCATTATTGAGTATCGTGATCGGAATTCCACTTGGAATTTACTGTTCTACAAGACCAAGATTTTACTCATTTATAAGGCCAATTATGGATTTTATGCAAACTATGCCAGCGTTTGTATTTATGATTCCTGTTATAGCGTTTTTTGGAACCGGGAAGGTTGCGGCAGTAATTATAACAATGATTTTTGGTGGTACTCCTGTGGTGCGTTTAACTGTTCTTGGATTAAAAGGAGTTCCACAAAACATAAGAGAAGCAGCTATAGCTTACGGTGCATCTAAATGGTACCTATTAACCAAAGTTGATATACCCCTTGCAACTCCGACAATATTAGCCGGTGTAAACCAAACAGTAATGTTAAGTCTTGCAATGGTAGTGGTTGCATCTCTAATAGGAGCCAAAGGTTTGGGCCAGGATGTTCTAGAAGCATTACAATATGCAAATGTTGGCCAGGGAATTTTAGCTGGGATTGCCATCTTGTTTGTAGCTTTATTATTGGATCGGATCGTCCAAGGTAAAAAGAGAGTTTAATTTTTATATTATTGTTTTTTTAAAAAAAAGGCTTAAATAGCCCTCACCCAATAAGGGTAATTAAATTTATCTTAACATCTATGGTAACAAAACGTAAAATTAAGGATGACTACATAGTCAAAGTTAAAAAACGTATTTTAAAAGAGACTAAAAATACCGAAAAAAAATATGTAACCACCTATAAAGAAATTAAAAAATATTTTAAAATTTTTAATAAATCTTTATTTAAAGAAAAATTAAACACATTTAACGACATTAAAATAAAAAGAATAATTAAAGGAACTGGTCAATGTGTCGAGTATTTATCATATCGTAAAGGTACTAGTTTCTTTGTTTTAGAGATGACTCCTAAATATAAAAATAAACTTGAATTTTTAAATACTTTAGCTCATGAAATGGTGCACTTATGGCAACAAACAGTGATGAAAGATACTGGCAATCATAATCGATTATTTTTTAGTTTTAGATCAAAGTTTAAAAAATTAAATTTACATCTAAGCTATTAAAGAATAATAAAATATTTAATGGGTATTCTATTAAATATTATATTAGCTATTAGCGTCACATTAGACTCTTTTATAGTAGGCAAGAGTGTAGATAAAAAAATTGCATTTACTCTTATATCTATTTCTCTTGCTCATGTGCTTTTATTTTTAATTGGAGTTAAAATTGGAGATGAAATTGGTCCATTGATATCCAAATATGATCATTGGGTAAGCTTTACTGTATTTTTATTTTTATCTTTAAGTTGTTACAAAGATCTTTTTTCAGAAGAACCTGTATTTAAATTAGATAACGTTTTTAAAATTTTAATTACTACGTTGGCCTTATCTATTGATGCTTTTGCAGTAGGTGCTTCATCTCAACATGAAATAGAATATTTAGGTTTAGTTATTATAATTATAGCAATATCAGCACCTTTTTTTTGTTATCTTGGATATAAATTAAAGAATGAAATGATTAAACATTCTCATAAACTTTTATATTTTAGTGAAGGAACATTTTTTCTTATTATCGGTAGTTTTATCCTCTATTCACATTTGTCAGGCGGGTATTAAAAAAGTATTTGAAAAATATTTTTTAAGGTCTATACAAAACCCAAAATATGCCTCAACAGATTACATGTACTGAATTATTGGAATTATCTAAAGAACACCATGGTGCAACATTACTAGATGTAAGAACTCAAGCAGAATGGGACCAAGATGGCAAACCGAATGGTAAAGAACTTGGATTAAATACTCTTTTTTTATCCTATTTAATCGACACAGATAATGGACGTGTTGTGAATGATAAATTTGATGAAACTTTAGAAGGTTATAAAATTGATAAAAATAAAGTTGTTTTTGTAATGTGTAAAAGCGGAATGAGATCATCAAAAGTCGCACAAATATTAGATCAAAGAGGTTATAAAACTTATAATGTTGTTAATGGCTTTATTTGTTCTGAAGATGTAGAGCCAAGCTGCTGGAAAACATCAGGATTGCCAGTACTTTAAATTAAACAATAATTTTTGATTTAGTAGAGACGAAAATACTAGTTTAATATATTTTTAAAGTTGTAATATATAAATATGATCTTTAGACAATTATTCGATAAAATTTCTAGCACATATACATATTTGATTGCATCTGCGGCTGGAAGGGAGGCTTTAATCATTGATCCAGTTTTAGAAAATGTTGAGCAATATATTAAATTATTAAAAGAATTAGATTTAAAACTGGTTAAAGTTATCGATACTCATATACACGCAGATCATATTTCAGGTATTGCAGAATTAAGAGATAAAACAAATTGTGTTACTGTCATGGGCGACAAAACTCCTGCGGATGTGGTTGCTATGAGAGTTGCAGATGAAGAGACAATCAAAATTGATGGTATAGATTTAAAAGCTTTATACACACCTGGTCATACATCTGAGAGTTTTAGTTTTTTAATGAAAGATAGAGTTTTTACAGGTGACACTCTTTTAATTAGAGGCACAGGTAGAACTGATTTTCAAAATGGCGATCCAAGAGACTCTTATAATTCAATTTTTAATAAATTATTAAAACTTCCTGAAGCTACATTGGTTTATCCAGCTCACGATTACAAAGGTGAAATGGTCAGTACAATTGGTGAAGAAAAATATTTTAATCCAAGATTGCAAGTTAGATCAGCTGAAGAATACATAGATATAATGAATAATTTGAATTTACCTGATCCTAAAATGATGGATGTAGCAGTTCCTAGTAATTTAAATCTAGGAATTGATTTTAATCGTCAGAAAGTAAACAATGGAATTGAGCCTGAAGAGTTTAATAAGATAAAGAAAGATCCAGACTCATTATTAATAGATTTAAGAGAAGATATTGAAATTGAAAAGGAGGGAAAATTAAAAAATAGTATTATAGTACCCTTCCCAAAAATGAACGAATATATTGATAAAAATAAAGATATGTTAAAAAGTAAAAAAATTCTTTTTTATTGTGCTCATGGACATCGATCTACATTAGCAGTTCAAATTTCAAAATCTTATAATTATTCAAATTGTTATCACCTAATTGGTGGTCTTAAGAATTGGAAAAAAGAAGGGTTGGAATTATAAAATAAGATGAAAATTATAGTTTTATTATTTTTATCAATTATATTTATCAAGAGTAGTTTTGCCCACAATCACTATCCTATAACTACTGACTCTAAAATTATGATTGCAAAGGGTAAAATTGCTTATGAGAATAATTGTGTTTCTTGCCATCAAATAAATTTATCAGGTGCTGAAAATTGGAAAGGGCTTGATGAAGATGGACATAGAAAAGCCCCGCCGTTAAATGGTACGGGCCATACTTGGCATCATGATGACAAGACTTTACATAGTATAATTAAATATGGTTTAGCTAAACTAGTAAAAAATTATCAAGGTAAAATGGCAGGGTTTGGGGATGTTCTTAATGACGATGAAATTGATAATGTTTTAGCTTATATAAAATCTTATTGGCCGAAAGATAAATATCAATATCAGATAGATTTGAACAAATAATATGAGTACAGCTACATTTAATTGGTCTTGCAGACATACTTGGAAAAGAAGTGCTAAAAATACAATGTGGTGTGTAATTGGTTGTTCCATTGGAGATTTTGGAACAATATTATTCTTTCAATTAACTAAAATTCCATTTCCAGTTTTGGGCATAATGATCTTAGCGATCATCAATGGTTTAATAACAAGTATTATTTTAGAAACAATTATTTTAATGAGACAAAACTTTAACTTTATAAATGCTTTAAAAACAGCATGTGGGATGAGTTTTATATCAATGCTTAGTATGGAAATAGCAATGAATCTTACTGATTATCTTTTAACAGGTGGAGCGATGCTAACTTGGTGGGTGGTGCCAATAATGCTAACAGTAGGTTTTTTAACGCCATGGCCTTACAATTATTGGAGACTTAAAAAATTTGGAATTGCATGTCATTAATAAATTATATTATTTAATGTATGCAAAAAATATTTTCAAATAAATATACTAATCAAAAAGATATAGTTGAAAAAAATTTTTTTAATTTAGTATCAGACTTTTCAAAACATAATCAAAAAGAAATAGAAACTACATCAATTGCAATTGTTCAAAATGCAATAGATTATAAAATAGGTAGTCAATTTGGAAAATTAATACATGAATTTTCGTTATCAAGTAATGAGGGAATAGTTTTAATGTGTTTAGCAGAGGCTTTGTTACGGATACCAGATGCTAAAACTATAAATGATTTAATAGAAGATAAAATTCCAATAGGGGATTGGAAAAAATATATCAAAAATGATAAAGATTTATTTGTTAATATTTCATCAATTGCTTTTTTATTGACTGGAAAAATTGTCGAGGAAAAAGAAAATGAAAACAAAAATATTCTAGGCAAAATAGTTAAAAACTTATCTGAACCATTATTAAGGAATGCAATTAAGCAAGCTGTAAATATTTTAGCAAAACAATTTGTTTTTGAAAAAGATATAGAAAAAGCGATTAAGTTTAGTGATGAAAAAAAACATGAAAAATACACCTTTTCTTTTGATATGCTTGGGGAGGCGGCAGTCACATATGAAGATTCTGAAAGATATTATAAACAATATGAAAATGCAATTTTAACAACTGGACAAAGCAAAAACCCTGAGAGAAAAAGTATTTCAATCAAACTATCTTCTTTACACCCAAGATATGAAAGAAATAAATTAGACTTACTTAAAAAAGAATTATATCCAAAAGTCTTTAAACTTACTGAGCTAGGAAGAGAAAATAAAGTAGATATATGCTTTGATGCTGAAGAAGCAGACCGATTAAATTTGTCTTTATTTATCTTTAAAGAGATTATCGAAAGTAATCTGATTGATGAGACATATAGTGGTTTTGGATTTGCAGTTCAAGCTTATCAGAAAAGAGCTTTTTTTGTTTTAGAATGGCTCAAGCAATACCTCGAAAGTAAAAATAAGAAAATAAATATCAGATTAGTAAAAGGCGCTTATTGGGATACTGAAATTAAATTTGCTCAGGAGCAAGGCTTTAAGGATTATCCAGTCTTTACAAAAAAATTTGTTACAGATATTTCTTATTTAGCTTGTGCACATAAATTATTAGAAAATAAGAATATTTATTCTCAATTTGCCACACATAACGCACATAGTATTGCATATATTAAAACTCTATTTAAAAACAAAGATTTTGAATTTCAAAAATTACATGGAATGGGGGATGAAATTTACTCTCACTTAGAAAAAGAAGATGGATTTAAATGTAGAGTTTATGCTCCTGTTGGAGGTTATCAAGATTTACTGCCCTATTTGGTAAGAAGACTGCTTGAAAATGGAGCAAACACCTCTTTTATACATCAATTAAAATCAAAGAATTCAGATATTAAAAAATTAATTCAATCTCCTTTAGATAAAATAGAAAAATTAAATTTTGATAAAATTAAAAAGCCAGTTGATATTTATGAAGATCGTAAAAATTCATTAGGACTAGACTTAAGTGAAGAAGATATAATTAATCAATTAAAATTTGAAAATAACCTTAGTGGTAATGCTTATTCGATCATAGATGGGCAAGATATTAAAACTTCAAATGAAAATAATATTATATCTCCTTATGATTTAACTATATTAGGAAAAAAATATTATGCAGAAGAGCAAACAGTAGATATTGCTATAAAAAAATTAAAAGAAAATTCAAATACATGGAAAAAAGTTCCTATAGAAAAAAAAACTGAAATATTTTTAAATTTTGCAAATTTGATTGAGGAAAATATTATTCATATTATTCAAATATGTGCCAAAGAATCTGGAAAAAGTATTAAAAATTCAATTGCAGAAATAAGAGAAGCTGTAGATTTTTGTAGATATTATTCAAAAGAAGCAAATCTAATATTTAGAGAAAAAATATTAAAAGGTCCTACTGGAGAAATTAATAAATATAAATTAATTGGTAAAGGTTTATCTTTAGTTATAAGTCCCTGGAATTTTCCAATTGCAATTTTTGTAGGTCAAACTGTAGCTGCTTTAATAACAGGTAATGTTGTACTAACAAAACCTGCAGAGCAATCATCATTTGCTGCTTATTATTTAATTAAATTATTGTTAAAAGCAGGACTGCCTAAAGAGGCAATAGCATTAGTTCTTGGTGATGGTGCTTTAATTGCTAATAAAGTTATTCAAGACAAAAAAATTAAGAATGTAATTTTTACAGGCTCCTTAGATACTGCAAAAATTATTCAATCCAATTTACAAAAAAAAGATAATATACCAACATTTATTGCTGAAACAGGTGGTTTAAATTGTATGATAGTGGATAGTTCAGCTTTACCTGAGCATGTTGTTAAAGATGTGGTAAGTTCTGGATTTGATAGTGCTGGTCAAAGATGTTCTGCTTGTCGTATTTTATGTGTAGAAGAAAATATTTATGAGAAAATAAAAGATATATTAATTGGAGCTATGAAAACCCAAAATATGGGTGATCCAGAAAAACTTTCAACAGATATAGGACCGGTTATAGATGCTGACGCCCAAGCAAATATTAATGATCATATAAAAAAATTTACTAAATTTTTTCAAAATGAAAATATCTCTTCCAATGGCTACTTTGTACCACCAACCTTAATCGAAATAGAAAAATTATCTGATCTAAAAAACGAAATTTTTGGACCTGTGGTTCACATAACTAAGTATAAAGCATCAGAATTAGAAAAACTAATAGATGAAATAAATGATTTAGGTTTTGGCCTGACATTGGGTATTCACAGCAGAATAGATAAAACGGTAAATTTAATAGTTTCAAAAGTAGAGGTTGGTAATATTTATATTAATCGTAATATGATTGGTGCAGTAGTAGGAGTTCAACCTTTCGGAGGTTATGAAAAGTCAGGAACTGGACCAAAAGCTGGAGGTCCTGAATATCTTAAGAGATTATGCTATGAGCAAAGTATTTCCAATAATACTGCTGCGATGGGTGGAAATGCATCATTGTTATCAGAAGTAGAGGATTAATGTTCAATAAAAATCTGTTGATACTAACAATATGTCAGGTTTTTTCTTTTACAGCACCACCAATTACTGTTTTTATAAGTGGCATAGTTGGTCTTAAAATATCACCAGTTGCGTCGCTTGCAACATTACCAACTTCATTATCAATTGTTGGAACAGCGGTATTTACAATGTTTGCTGCAAAAATAATGAGTAGGATTGGAAGAAAAAATGGATTTATTTTTTCTTCTTTTTATTCAAGTGTAGCAGCATTATTGGCAGCTTATGCTATTTATGCAGAAAATTTTATATTATTTTGTTTTGCTTGTTTTATTATTGGTACAGGAATTGCTTTTACTCATCAATACAGGTTTGCAGCAGCTGAAACAGTTCATAAAAATGATAGTTCAAGAGCAATCTCAATATTGTTATTAGCAACAATTCTTTCTGCACTCATTGGACCAAATATTGCAAACTTAACCAAAGATTTATTTGCCGATCATTTATACACCGGCTCTTATGTTTCACTTGCTATATTAATCATTATACCAGTATTTTTTTTATTATTTTATAAAACAGATCAGAATCCAAAAGTTGCTGAAGAAAATAGTGGTGTTCAAAGATCTTATTTAGAACTATTAAAAAACCCAGTAATCTTACAAGCAATTGTCACTGCAGCATGTGCATACTCAATTATGTCTTTTTTAATGACCGCAACTCCAATCAGTATGTATAAGATGCATGGGTTTACTCTAGGTTCGACGAGTATTGTAATTCAATCTCATATTATTGGTATGTTTTTACCATCATTAGTAACAGGTAGTTTGATCAAAAAATTTGGACATTCTAAAATTATATATAGCGGAGCTATTATTTATTTAATTTGTATTGCTCTAAGTTTTTATGAACAAACTTTTATCAATTATCTAGTTGCCTTAGTACTTTTAGGCATAGGCTGGAATTTTTTATTCATTGGAGGTACTAGCTTATTAGTGCTTTGTTACAAAAGTAATGAAAAATTCAAAGTACAAGGTTTTAATGATGTATTAGTTTTTTCAATTCAATCTATAGCAAGTTTAACAGCAGGATATTCAATTTTAAAGTTTACTTGGAATGACATAAATCTAGCATGTATTCCTTTAGTAATTATTATTATTTTAGTTTCAATTAGAGCTGATATTTATAAAAACAAATTATCCTTAATTAAATCTTAGATAAATTCTTCTCATGTAATAATAGAGAGACAGAGCTCGTAAAATCATAAAAATACATAATGAAATCCAAATACCTGTATTAAAATAGTATTTAGTTAAAATAATTGAAAGAATCAGAAAACTAGTTACAGAAAATATCATGGCATTTCTTAACTCTTTCGTTTGGGATACACCTATAAAAATGCCATCAAATTGGTAACAAAAAGATGCAATAAAAGGCATAATGATAAGCCATATTGAGTAGTTTGAGCTAAGTAATCTTATTTCTTCAATATCTGACATTAAGTTAATTACATGTTTGCTTATAAAGAAATAAATAATGGAGATAAGCAATCCAGTCAGTGAACTTAAAATAAAAGAGTTTTTAAGAATAATTTTAAATAAATTTAAATCTTTTTTACCTAAAGAATATCCAACTATACCCTCAGTTGAAAAAGCGTAAGCATCTAAAATAAAAGCTGATAAAAAAACTAGATTAATTAGTATTGCATTAGCAGCAATAAAATCCTCTCCAATTTGACTTCCAAGATAAGTAAACCACAAGAAGGAGAATGTTAATAAAATTGTTCTTATAAAAATATTAAAGTTTATATTAAAAATATTTTTTAATTTATCTAATTTAAATATTTCATAAAGATTAAGAGATAATAATGTATATTTTTTAAGATAAACAAATGTATACGATAGAAATAATAAAGAGGTAATTAAAGCAGATATTAGGGTGCCAAATGCAACACCTCTTATATCTAGATTATAAACTTTTACAAAAAAAACACTTAAAATAATATTTACAACTGAAAAAAAACCTACTGCAAAACTTGATATTTTTGTTTTTTGCAAACCTACAAATAAGTCCAGTAATGATATATAATGTTAATTCTCCTGGTGCTGAATAGATTCTTATCTTGAAATATTGAGTATAAAATTCTTTAGTTAAATCATTCAATTCGAAAATTTGTAAACTCAAATTGAGAATGAAATATTGCAGAAATATTATAAATATCGAAATTATTAAAACAAAAAAAAGATTTCTTAAAATTATATTTAAAATTTCTTTATAATTATTTTGACCTAAAGCTTGAGACACCATACCAACTGTACCCATTCTTAAAAAACCAAAACTCCAAAATATCATAGAAAATAAATTTGCTGCAACTGATGTAGCAGATAGATAAGATAAATTTCCTAAATTACCCATCAAGGCTGTATCTATTATACCCACTAATGGGATTGCTAAATTTGCAAAGAAAATAGGAATTGAAAGTTTTAATATATAGGCAATGGATGATTTTTGCATCTAAGCAATTTTTTTTAAAATCTGTTTTGCTGGAATAGTTTTTTTAATCCATTTAGTAGGAATATTATTTTTGCCTTTTAAGGCAGCAAAATAGGCACCTACAAAATTTGCTCTTGAACAATTACATCCACCAGCTTTAATAACTTTTGTTATTGCAGATTTATAACTATTGCTATTTAAGATAGCATGAATTGATCCATTAAAAGTTCCAGGATAACTACACGCCTTTCCATATTTTTTTACTGTTTCAATATGAGGTTTTTTTCTATCCTTTAAAACTTTTTTAAGATTTAAAATTACATCCTTAAAATATTTATTTTGTTTATTGGTTTTATAAAAATTTTTAATTGGATCATTTATACCTAGTAGAGCATTTTTTATTATTTCAAATTTTGCAATTGCGAACTGTTCACTGGCTTTGGTATTAGCTATTGTTCTTATTATCTTTTTAACTTTAGATAAATTTTGATCATATAAAAAATAAGGTAGGGCAGCACAAAAACCATCAGACTCGTTTACTTTTTTGCCTCCTGTGAAATTTTTGTTTAGTTTTATGTTCCGAATAGTTTCTAATACATTTTGATGAATCCAGGGTCCATTAATCGGACGAGTCCATTTAATCTTTTTATATTTCTTTCTAGCTGTTAAGTTTTTCCAATAAAGAGAGCCAGGACCAAAATGTGATATTATATTCTTTTTGAAATTCTTAATAATATCATCATTTTTTTTAGAAGTTATTAGAGTTTGATACATCACCTGACCTACATCGTTATATCCGGAGACTTGTCCTGTTTTTACATTGTAAAATGGACACTTGTTTTGTGTTAAGAAAGCAACGTCTTTTTTGTTCCTAATATAACTTTTTAATTTTAAAGGGTCATAAACCCAATGCAAAGGTCTTGCAGCTGCATCTGCAACAGTTGCACCTAAAAAAATATGTAAATTTGAAAACATTTATTATTAATACTTTATTTAAAATAAAGATAAAATGAATAATATAAATTATGAAAGCAATAAAAAATTGGGATAATAAAACTTGGCTCTCATCAAAGAAATATATTAACTCATTTAACAGTTTCTTATTAAAAAATTTTAGCTTCACTAAAAATTCAAAAATACTAGATATTGGATGTGGCCGAGGTAAAATTATTGGATCAATCTCAAATAGATTAAAATTAACAAATAAACCTTTTGGTATAGATGTTGAAGATCATTTAGATAAAGATAAAAAAATTATATTCAAAAAAATTGATGCTTTAAGTTTTTTAAAAAAAAACACAATTTTATTTGATATAATTATGATTAAGCAAACCATACACTTTTTAAAATTAAGTCAAATTAGTAAATTGATAAACCTTTGTAAGAAAAATTTAAATAAGAATGGAAAAATCATTATTTCAACTTTAGATCCAAATGAAAATAAAATACCAACTTTTAAATTAATGAAAAGAAAATTAGAAAAATCATTAAAAAGAGATATCGAAATATTAAATTTTATAAAAAAAAGTAACAAACATTTAATAAAAAAATTTATTTTTACTGTTAATATTTCAAAAAAAAAATACTTAAAAATGATAAAGAATAGATATATTTCAACATTATTAACTATGTCTAAAATTCAAATTGATAATGGTATTAAGGAACTAGATAAAAATTATAGTTCAAGGATTAAATTTAAAGATAAACTAGTATGTCTAATATTAAAAAAATAATTTTATTATTAATCTTAATTTTAAATTTTAATAGTGCTCATGCATTTATTAATGAAAAAATAAGTTTTACTTCATTTTATTTAAATAAATATGAGGTAACAATCCGTGAGTTTAAGGAGTATGCTCTAAAAAATAATATTGTTACCGAAGCTGAAAAAACAGGTGGTGGTTACGAATGGGGAGCTGGTTGGGAAAAAAGAGCTAACTGGAATTATTTAACTCCTTATGGCAACAAACCAGACGATGAATTAGAACCAGCGGTACATATTAGTAGATTTGAAGCTGAAGATTACTGTAAATATCATGGGGGCAGGCTACCGACTTTTGAAGAATGGAAAAAAGCAGCCTATACACAGCAGTTTAATTCAGATTTATTTGAGGTTGGTAAAACTTATAAGTACCCAAGCGGTGACACAGCAATAAATATGAACTCACAAGGGATTTTAAATTACGATCGTCATGTATCTGTTATTTCATTACCCGAAGGAATTAATGGATTAGTTGCAATGGGAGGTAATGTTTGGGAATGGATTGATGATCAAGAAAAAGGAAATTCATTAACTGCAGGCGCTTCTTGGTGGTATGGTGCTTCCAAAACTAAAAAAGAAGGTGCACAATTTAAACCTTCTAATTTTTATGCAATTTATGTGGGTTTTAGATGTGCTTTCGATAATAATTAATTGTATTTAATCATGTTTAAAAGATCTAACAGCGTAGAATTATTCACTAACAAGGTCATGGACTACATGACCGATGATTATATTTTAGTCAAAAAAAGTGAATTTATTAAATCTGCAATAGAAAAACTTAAAGAGTTAAAAAAATCTACTATCCTTGTTGAGGAAAATGGTCAGGTCTGTGGAATTATAACTGAAAAAGATATTCTTAAAAGAGTTGCCTTCAATGCTAATGAGCAAACTACTGTAAATCAAGTTATGTCTCAGCCAGTTAAATTTGTTTATGACGATGATTTGTTATTTCATGCTGTTGGTAAAATGAGAAAATTAAATTTACATCATTTACCTGTATTCGATATGAGCTCAAAGGTCTTAGGAATGATTGATATGAATACAGCTTTAACAGCAGAACTTGGAGATTTGGTATTTCAAATTGATCATATGACTTATGATGAGCAAGATGTTTCAGGATTAATAAAAATTAAACAGCAACAAATAAACTTAGCTGAAAATTTACTTAATCGAAATGTTTATCCTGGTGATATTTCATATCTCTTAAGTTTTTTAAATAATGTAATTTATCGTAGAGCAATTCGGTTAGCTGAGAAGCGTGTAAAAGATAAACATATTATAAAAGAAATTCCTAATTTTTCAGTAATTGTTATGGGCTCAGGTGGTCGTATGGAAAGTTTTTTGCATCCTGATCAGGATAACGGTTTAATTTATGAAACAAATGTAAATGAGGATCCAAAAAAAATTGATCTTTATTTTGAGGAATTAGCTAAAGACTTTACCAAAACTTTAGATGATTGTGGCATACCACTTTGTAAAGGAGATTTGATGGCATCTAATCCACTTTGGCGAAAAAGTTTACCTGAATGGAAAGCACAGGTTGAACAATGGTTAAAAAATCATGCGCCACAAGATATGAGGCATATTGATATGCTTTATGACTTTAGATCTGTTTATGGAAAAATTGATCTAGCAGAAGATTTGAGGTCATTCATTAATGACAAGTTGCAAGAAAAAAAATTATTAAAATTTCTGTACTTTAGTGAAGAGGAAAGTGATGCTGCAATAGGGTTTTTTGGACAATTCATTGTTGAAAAAAATGATAATGAAAATAAAGGTTTTTTAAATCTAAAGCATACAGGTACATTGCCACTTGTTGAAAGTATTAGACTTTATTCAATTAAAAATAAAATTACTAAAATCTCAACTTTTGAACGTTTGGATGAACTTAATAATCTTAAAGTTTTATCTGCAGATGAAACAGATTTCTTTAAAAATGCTCATCGATTTATGTCAAACATTCTGTTGCGCAATCAAGTTGAACGAACCAAAAAAGGCTTATCAATTAAAAATTTTATAGACCCAAAACAGTTGCTAGAAAGAGAAAAGAGAGTTTTGAAGATTTATTTAAAAAAGATTAGAGATCTAAAACAAAGAGTAAGGGTGGATATTGGTGAAGAATATTTTTAATAGAATAAAATATTATATTGAAACAAGAAAATTGTTTAACAGGGTTTCCCTAGAAGAAACTAATTTTTCAATTTTAGATACTGAAACAACTGGTCTTCATGTAGAAAAAGGTGATCAAATAATATCTGTTGCTTCATTAAGAGTTAGTAATTTAAAGATTAGTGAAGAAAAAATTTTAAATGAATTAGTTAATCCAAAAATGAAAATCCCTGAAGCTTCTATTAAAATTCATAATATTACTGATGATCAAGTACAATCAAAACCAACTCTATTTGAAATAAATGAAAAAATTTTAAGATTTATTAAAAAAAGTATTTTAGTGGGTCACAATATAAATTTTGATATTAATTTCTTAAAAGAAAACTCTAAGGGGTCTTCATTGGCTCACCGCATGAAAGTCATTAAAGCTATTGATACAATTTATCTAACTGCAAGTTTATTTCCTGATTTAAAAAATTATGAATTAACAAATTTATGTGAAAAGTTTAAGATTGAAACTAAGGATCAAATACGACATTCAGCTTTAGGAGATTGCACAATAACAGCTAGATTATTTTTATATCTTCTAAATATTGCCAAATCTAAAGGGGTTAAAAATATTACAGATTTAATCACACTTTGTAATAGAGGCCAAAACTTGCATCATATTATTAAGAATTCAAAAAATATTCATTAATTAAAGAATTCTTTTTAAAATATTTTCTTTGAAAAAAATTTTATGAATTATTACAGCTGAGATATGCAAGGCAATTAAACCAATTAAAACATAATTAGCTAGGACATGAACTTCATAAAATTGTTCACTTAACTCAAAATTGTCTTTTAAAGCTATTTCTTTAAAAAATAAATTGAGTTTTTCACCATTAAATAATTTTTTTAATATTCCTGAAACGGTAATTGTGAAAATCGAAATGTATAATAAAATATGATTTAATCTTGCTATAAATTTTTGCCCAGTAAAACTATTTGTATTTAATTTTGGTGTTGGATTTAAGATATTATTTAATAAACGTATTATAGTTATATAAAAGACAGTCAATCCTAAGATTATATGTATATTTTCGATTGATATACGCTCTGGTCCAAAATCTAAATCAACAAGGTAAAAACCTAGTGGGATCTGTATAATAAGAATAATTGCAACAACCCAATGAAAAAATTTTGAAATTAATCCATACTCTGTTACAGTATTGATTATATGCATACTTTAGTTAAACATCTTACTAAGATTATTTGCAATACTTTATTCACCACATTTTTATTAATTGGAGCCTTTTTATCTTCTTCTTTTGCTGAACAATCTGTTGAAGAAATAATCAAAACTAGACAGTCAATTTTTAGTAATAATTATAAGGTTGCTAAAAGAGTTAACTCACTTGTTGTTAGTGAAGACTTTGATGAAGCTAAGCAATTAATGAATGAAATGAGTGAAAATTATAAAAAATTATTAAATTTATTCCCCGATAATACTCAAGAAGGATTTGAAACCGAGGCACTGCCATCAATATGGGAAAATAAAGATGAGTTTAATACATTAATGTCTAAAGCCTCATCAGATATGCTGCAATTGGTTTCTGTCATTGAAGATACTGATGATATTAATGGCACTCTTGGAAAATTTATGTGGGGAAACTGTAAAGCTTGCCATAATAAATTTAGAGCAGAACATTGAGTTTTAAAAAAAAATTATTAATAGAATTTAAACCAATCATTATTGCTTTATTATTTATTTTTGTAATTGCAAAAATTTATAATTATTATTTTTAATTTTTTGATTTTAATTTATCCATTTGGGATTTAATTCTTTTGCCAATGATTAGAGGCAGAACAAAACCCACAATAGTTATAATCCAAATAATAATAGCCACTTTAGATTGAAACAAGTAAGACCAATCTCCGTCACTAATAGTTAAAGCTCTTCTAAGATTAGTTTCCATTAAATTTCCTAAAATTGATCCCATAATTACTGGCACAAGAGGGATATCTAATTTTCTTAATAACCAACCAAGCAAACCAAAAAAGATCATTAATAACAAATCAAAACTTGAACCAGAAATTCCATAAATTCCTACAAAAGAAATCATAGCAACAATCGGCATTAAAAATCTTGGTGGCAGTAATAGAATTTTGGTAAATATTCTCACCATAGGAATATTTAAAATTAACAAAATAAAGTTTGCAAAAAATAGTGCTGCAATTAATCCCCAAACAACATCTGGGTTATTTTTAAATAATAAAGGCCCTGGCGTGATATTCATGGTCATTAACATTGCTAGTAAAACTGCAGTAGTTCCTGAACCAGGTACACCCAATGAAAGCATTGGAACTAATGCACCTCCTGCTGCTGCATTATTTCCTGCCTCAGGCGCAGCCACACCTCTTTCATCACCTTTACCAAAAGTATCATTTTTATTTGAAATCTTTTTTTCGAAAGTATAAGCAATAAAAGAACCTAAGGATGCCCCAGCACCTGGTAATACTCCAGCAAAAAAACCTAACAAAGAACTTCTAATCATTGTTGGAACAGTTTTTAATATGACACTTAGCTTAGGTAAAATTTTATTAATGATTAAATTTTTTTTATTTTTTGTAGATTTTGTATTTTTATTTTCAATAAATATAAAAATTTCTGATACCGCAAACATACCAACTATAACAATAAGAAAATCAATTCCGTCATAGAAGTGCACATTACCAAAACTTAATCTTGGAACACCAGTTTGACCGTCTACACCAATTGTAGAAACCGCCAGACCTAACATCGAAGCTAATACTGTTTTTGCTTTATTGTTAGAACTCACCCCCCCTAATGTTGCAAAAGCCATTACAAACAAAGCAAAATATTCTGCTGGACCAAATAGAAGAGCAATTTTTACTAGTTGTGGTGCTAAAAACATTAGACCGATAGTTGCTACAATTGCTCCAAAAAATGATGAAATGCCAGTTAAGGTTAAAGCTTCTCCAGCTCTTCCTTTTAAAGTCATTGGATAACCATCTAGTGTAGTCATTAAAGCTGGTTCATCTCCAGGTATATTGATTAAGATTGATGAGATACGACCTCCATACATCGCACCATAGTAAACACTGGCAAGTAAAATCATTGAGGATGCAGCATCTAAACCTAAAGAAAAAGAGATTGGAATTAGTATAGCAACACCATTAGCAGGACCTAATCCAGGCAAAGCACCAAAAACTGTTCCTAAAAAACATCCAATTAAAGCGAGAGTTATATTTTGAACTGTAAATGCAACGTCAAATCCATCTAATAAAAAGTTTATAGTCTCCATTAAAATCCCCAAATTCCTCTAGCTAAAGAAAGACCTAAAATAGTTCTAAATAAAAAATAAATTCCAAAAGAAACTGCTGCCCCAAATATTAAAGCTTCAGTAATTTTTGCTCCCAATCTCCAAGATAAAATAAATGTAGCAATCAAAGTTGATATCAAAAAGCCTACAATTGGAAGAGAGTAGGCATAAACAATTAAAATAATAGTTACAAAAATTATTTCTAAAAATTTATATAAACTTGGCCACTTTGGATCAAACTCAGGTTTAAAAATTAAGAATAAAGATGAAACGGCAAATATTGAACCAACAATATATGGAAATGTTTTAGGACCTACTGGGTCTGAAATAAAACTTAATTGGGTTAAACTAGCCACATAAATGTAGCCACAAGCAATTATAAATGAGAAAATTCCAAATATTCGTTCATTCATAGGTAAAAAATTTATGGGGCATTCAAAAGAATGCCCCAAAAATATATTATTTGATTAGTCCGATCTCTTTTGAAAGATCTTGAATTGATTGCACTGATTCTGCAACAAATTGTTGGAATTCATCACCACTTAAATCTAGTGGAGCTAAACCATTTTTAGTCATAGTTTCTTTCCACTCTTTAGAGTCGTACATTTTAGAGATAGCATTAGCCCAATAATTGTAAGCATCATTAGACATATTGCCTGGAACATAAAATCCTCTCCAGTTTGCACCGATTGCATCAACACCTTGTTCTTTAGCAGTAGGGAATGATGAGAATTCTCCAGGTAGTCTATCAGCAGAAAGAACTGCTAATACTTTAATATCACCAGAATCTACAAATCCTTTAGCTTCAGAAACGTCACCTGTAAAAGCTTGAACAGTTCCAGCTAAAAGCTGAGTTACTGCATCTCCACCACCATCAAATGAAACATACTTAATGCTTCTAACATCATTGATACCATATTTTTTAGCAGCGATTAAAACTTTTAAATGATCCCATCCACCTACAGCAGATCCACCTGCTACAGTAATAGATTTTGGATCTTTTTTAATTTGATCTAAAAGTTCTGGTAAAGTGTTAATTGATGAGTTTTTTGAAACCGCAATGATTCCATAATCTGCACCAACAGAGCCTAACCATCTTACTTGATCTATAGTGTTTCCTGGGTATGCACCTTGAGCTAATCTTGTAGCTGTAGCTGATGAAGCTGCAACAATCAGATTATTATCACTACCTCTTTTATTTACTACTTCAGCATATGCAACTCCACCGCCACCACCGGCCATGTTAGTTACCTCTAATGAACCAGGAATTAATTTTAAATCCTGTAAAGTTTTTCCTACAGATCTACAAGTAAAGTCCCATCCACCACCTGGATTTGCTGGAGCTATACATTGTGGATTGCTTGCCTCAAATGCAAATGAACTTACAGATAATGTAAAGTAAGTAGCTATTGCAAGAGCAAGTCTTGTTATTTTTTTTAACATTCTTGATCTCCTAAGTTAAATTTAATTGCCAAAACTTAGCGAAAAATATTTAATTTTAAAAGGGTAAATAATGACTTATTAATCTAATTACATTACAAATGCCTGATATTATGGACAAAATACAATCCCATGCAAAATTGGTAATTATTGGAGGAGGTATAATGGGCGTAAGCTTATTATATCATTTAACCAAAGAAGGTTGGAGTGATGTTGTTCTTATAGAAAAAAGTGAATTAACTTCTGGATCAACTTGGCATGCAGCGGGACAATGTCCTCATATGTTGGGAAATTTAAGTCTTGCAAAAATTCATCTTTATTCAACAAATTTATATAAATCACTAGAAAAAGAAACTGATCAACCCACAGGGTTTCATGAAACGGGAAGTTTAAGACTTGCTTATAAACATGAGGACTTAGAATGGTTTCATTATGTTAAAGGAATTTTAGATATAGCTGGCTCTCCATGTTCAATAATTTCAACTGAAGAAATAAAAAAATATCATCCATTTATAAGATTAGATGGAATTTTAGGTGCATTTCACACTCCAGAGGATGGATACACAGATCCAACTAGCACTACTAATGCAATGGCAAAAGGCGCTAGAAATAATGGAGCTAAAATTTATAGAAAAAATAGAGTTACAGATATTAAACAACTAAATACTGGTGAATGGAAAGTAATTACTGAAAAAGGAGATATAATTTGTGAACATGTAGTGAATGCTGCAGGAAGTTTTTGTCCAGAAGTTTCACAAATGGTTGGAATTAAAAACGTTCCAAGCATTAATATGATTCATCAATATTTAGTAACTGAGTCTCATCCAGAAATAGAAAAATTAGATAAAGAATTACCGGTAGTAAGAGATCCAGAGTCCTCATCCTATTTAAGACAAGAAGGTAAAGGGCTTTTAATTGGTCCATATGAAAAAGATGCTACTGCATGGGCATTAGATGGCATGGATTGGAAGTTTGATATGGAATTATTAGAACCAGATCTTGATAGAATTGAGAAACATTTAGAAATTGGAATGAATCGAATTCCTCAATTCAAGGATGTTGGTATAAAAAAAATAATTTGTGGGCCAATTACTCACACACCTGATGATAATTTTTTAGCAGGTCCTGCACCAGGATTAAAAAATTTTTGGATGTTTTGTGCCGCAAGTATTGGTATCGCTCACGGTGGTGGAGCAGGAAAATATATGGCGCAATGGATTGTCCATGGTGATTCAGAGATTAATATGCTGCCATTTGAACCTAGAAGGTATTTGAGTTGGGTTAATAAAAATTATTCAGTTGAAAAATCACTAGAACAATATCGAAGAATGTATGTAACCCCAATGCCTCATGAAACCGTAGAGGTTGGTAGACCAATGAAAATATCTGGAGTATATCAAACACTTAAGGAAAAAGGTGCGGATTACTTTGATCTTTATGGATGGGAAAAACCAGCATGGTTTAACAAACAAAATGTCAAAGAAGAGTTAAGTTATAAACGAAATAATATTTTTCAAATAATTCAAAATGAATGTGAACATGTTCATCAACATGTTGGTGTTATTGATTTAAGCACATTCTCTAAATACGAGATAACTGGTAAAGATAGTTTTAATTTTCTAGATAGAATTTGTGTAAATAAAGTTCCTAAAAAAGAAGGTAGTATCGTATTAGCCCATGTTTTAAATGATATTGGTAGAATTCAAACAGAATTAACAATTACAAAACTAGAAGAAAATTCTTATTACGCATTGTCTGGTGCTTCTTCGGAGATTAGAGACCTCGATTGGTTTAATCATCACAAAAATGATGATGAAGAAGTTGAAATTAAAAACTTAAGTTTAAGCAAAGGTGTACTTGGTGTAATTGGTCCAAAATCAAGACAGGTGCTGCAAAAAATAACTAAGACTAATTTATCTAATGATAATTTTAGATGGCTTACCTCGCAAAAAATATTAATTGGCAATATAAATGTTTTAGCTCTAAGGGTTAATTATATGGGTGAACTTGGATGGGAGCTTCACTGTGAAATGAGTCAATTAGATGCGCTTTATAAATTGATATGGAATGCTGGTTTAGATGAAAAGATTATTGATTTTGGATCTCATGCAATGAATTCAATGAGAATTGAAAAAGGTTATAGAGGCTGGGGAACTGAGTTAACTCCTGAAGTTTCAGTTGTTGAAGCAGGTTTGGATAGATTTTTTAATCTTGAAAATAAAAATAATTTTATAGGAGCTAAAGCAATAAAAGATTTAATAGGTAACATTAAACTGAAACTTGTTTATCTTGAGGTAGATGCAGTTGATGCAGATTGTTTGGGTAATGAACCGGTATTTTATAATAATAAAAGAGTTGGTCTAACTACTTCTGGTGGTTATGGTTTTAGAGTAAACAAAAGTTTGGCATTTGCTTATATTGATGTGTCATTAGATAAAATAGGTAATGATTTTCAAATAGATATTCAGGGCAAAAAAATAAATGCTAAGATAATTCAAGAACCAGCGTTTGATCCTTTGAATGAAAGACTAAAATCTTAAGATTTAGTTAAACTATCTGTTAATTTTCTAGAGATAGGAGCAAAAATATTTCCAGCTATGAACGCAAGTGGAAAGGCCACGATCCAAGCCATCAACCAGCGATAAAAAAAATTACCTTCAATACCTGTGTTAACTGCAGTAATGATTCCAGACATTACAATAGACATACCGAGAGATACAAAAAAAATAAATATGATAGGATAGTATTTTTTTGAAAACATGTTTACTAATTATAATATTTCTTTAGTAATACAATCGATATAATTCATTTATGATACCTCAGAAAGTACAAGAACATTTAGAAGAGTACATTATCCAAGAAGTGTATGTGCAAATTGCAGTAATCAAAGGCAAAGAAAAAATCAGCACTAAAGCAGCAATCAACAGATATTTTAGTTCAAATCATTTTCAAGAATTATCAAGTGGCAAACCTTATGATCATTTTATAGATGGCTTAAAAGACAAGTGTCTTTCAAAATTAATTAATTCACCCATGCGGAATACTAAAACAGAGGACGTAGTTATAGTTGAGCTTCAAAATAAACTTAATCAATTAAGTGTTAATGAGTTAAATGATACTTATTGGGAGATCGAAACTGGAGAATATTTGACTGGTCAGCAAGTTGAGGAATTAGAAAAAGCAAAAGAAGAAATGATCAAAAAATTAGATTTACAAAATAATAATAAAGATGATGAGGTTTTTGATACTATTATTGATTTATGTAAAAAATATGAAAATTTATGTACCAAGAAATATCCTGAAGCACCTTTACCACTAGAAATATTGAAAACTTTTAATTAGTTGAGAGGGTCGCTCTTTTAGTACATTTACCAAAAGAGCTCCTCTATGTTGCCTCCTTGGCTTTAAAATCCAAATGGATTTTTTGTTTTTTGTGTGTTTGATATATCAAGCTGGTCAGCTAAGTGTCAGGTGGTGTAAGTTTTAACATAATAACCTCCTTAATTAAAAGTTAATTATTAATGAAATAAATTACAATAAATTTATTTGCTTAAAATGAAAATATATTTCTTGAATACAACCTATTGCAGTAGTAGATTCCCGGTATCTTAATTATCTTCCTTAAAAATATATCTAAATAAAAAAATTTAATTTTTATTTTTTATTAATTAATTCACTAATAAAATTTTCTCCGTATCCATCTGCTACTGCTTTTTTAAAATAATTTTTATTTACTTCAGCAATCTTTTCAGCTTCAGGAAAATCTTTTAGTAAATCTTGAATATAAGTTAAATCTTTAACAGAGTTGCTTGCAGTAAACTTAAATCCAGTAAAATCACCTTTCAATAAATTATCAAAAACACGATTTAAAGCTGCAGAATTTCCTGAACCTAATTTAGCTACTTCAAATAATTTTTTCATATCAAGACCCAATTGATTTGCAGTTTTTGCCATATGATTAATTAATGCAGCATTGCCAAGAGTTAAAAAATTATTTAATAATTTAGATTTAGCACCCATACCAACATCACCAAAATGAAAATAATTTTTACAAAACATTTTTAAATATGCCTCTGCTTTTTTAAAGTTATCATCTGATCCACCTACAATACCTCCCAAAACACCTTCTTCTGCCTGGACGGGTCCTCCCATTACTGGACATTCAATATAATTTATATTTTTTTTCTTAAAAATATTATTGGTATCAATTGAACCAGATTTATTATGTGTAGTGATATCAATGACTAAAGTGTTTTCTGTTAGTATATTAGTTAGTTTTTCAGCAATACTGATTGCTATTGGTGTATTGGTGACACACATAAAGAGACAATCTAGATTTTTTTCTGCAAAATCATTTATAGAGTCGAGTTCCTTAGCACCCTCGCTAACAATTTTATCAATAGGTTTTCTGTTTTTATTAGCAACTACAAAAAGATTATTTTTATGTTTTAGAATATTTTTTGCTATTCCATAGCCCATATAACCAACACCAATAAATCCAATATTTTTCATATCAACCTCTCTCTAAATCTAGTTTGCATAAAGTATAAATAAGTATAAAGTTTATATATGATTTATATAAATGCTTTAATAAAATTATTTACCAGCTTAGTAATTTCTACTGTAATTATATACGCTGTAAATTTGATTGCAGGTCTTGCTGGAGCTGATTATTCCTTCTCACATGGTGAAGCCTTTATCATTTGGATTTTAATGGCAATTTTAGTTAATAATTGTCTTAAAAAATAATTTATTTAAAATTTAGTTATATGGAAATAAGCTTTATAGGTACTGGCTTAATGGGTTTTCCCATGGCAAAAAATCTATTGAAACATAAATTAAAAGTTAAGGTATTTAGTCGAACTTTAAGTAAAGCCGAACCTTTAAAAAAAGATGGCGCTCATATCTCCAACTCACTAGCCGAAGCTGTCACAGGATCGGATATTATTATTACCATGTTAACCGATGATGATGCTGTTGAAAAAGTTTTAGGAAATAAAGATTTTTTAAGCTCTTTAAAAGAAAATGCTACGGTAATTGATATGTCATCAATTAAGCCAAGAATAGCAATTCATTATGGAAAATTGTTGAAAGAAAAAAAAGTTAATTTCTTAGATGCACCAGTTTCAGGAGGCACTATCGGCGCTGAAGAAGCAACGTTAGCAATAATGGTTGGAGGTGAACAAAAAATATTTGATAATGTATTTGATGTTTTAAAAATCATGGGCAATCCAACATTGGTTGGCCCTGTTGGTAGTGGTCAAGTTTCTAAATTAGCTAATCAAATTATCGTAGGTGTAACTATTGGTGCTGTTGCTGAGGCAATTACTTTATGTGAAAAAGCAGGGGTTGATGCAAATAAGTTTATTAAAGCTCTATCAGGAGGTTTTGCAGATGGTAAAATTTTACAAAACCATGGAAAAAGAATGATTGATAAAGATTTTTCCCCTAAGGGAAAAGTCTCAACCCATTTAAAAGATATGAATAATATTTTAGAATGTGCAGCAGATCATAAAACTGATTTACCAATATCTCAATTAATTAAAAAAATGTTTAAGTCTTTAGTTGAAAATGGAAATCAAAATGATGACCATAGTGCACTCTATAAGGAAATTGAGCGATTAAATAAAACTAAATAAATTAAAAGTAAAATTCAAGATTTAGTAAATTAAGAAAAATAATATTTCTGTATTTTTTCATCTAGTAAAGTAATTTTTTTAATAATTTGAGCTAGAAAAATTAATAATTTATCCAGCTTATCTATTTGCACTTTATATTTCTTAACATTTTTTTTAATTTCTTTGATTTCTTTTAAAAGCTCATTTTTATTAGATATTCGGTAGATCGCACGTTCTATTTGGTTCAGGTTCCACATAACAGATCTTGGAAATGTTTCTGTTTTAAGAAAAAAATTTATTATATCTGAAATAGAAATATCTTGATTTGAGTATTGTCGATAAGCTTGAAAAGCAGAAATTGATTTTAATATATTTATCCACTCTAGTGTTAAGTACTCATAATCTTTATTATGTTCTTTAGATCTTAAGGTTTGTGTCTGAAGAATTCGAACCATCATATCTGATCTTTCTATAAATCTTCCAAGTCTTAAAAATTGGTAATCCATATTTCTTTGCATCTCAAGATCTGTTGAGTACATGAAATTTTGTGAACCCTGAATTACACTTCTTAATAAATCTAGATATTTATTTTTACTTAAATTTTTAGTTATCGACTTATTGAAGGATAAAAATAATTCATTGAGTTTAATTACGGATTGTTCTGGGAGTCTATCTCTAACGATAAGGGAATTTTCTTTTGAAAATTGTAAACAGGATATTATCGAAGAGGGGTTAATTTTTTCGGAAATAAAATATTTCATTATATTTTTTTCATTTATTTTCCTTTTAACTTTTGTGAAATCTTTTGTAAGACCTAATACAGATAATAAAGGTTTCCAAGCTATCTCATCATTTAGATAAAGATCTATTTGTAATTCGTTTGTAGAGATTAATAATCTTGAGGTAAAATTTGATCTCTCAAGATATCTTGACATCCAATACGTTAATTTTGCTCTTCTACTTAACATAATTATTCATCCAAAATCCAAGTATCTTTACTACCGCCCCCTTGAGAGGAATTAACAATCATTGTTCCTTTTTTAAGTGCAACTCTTGTTAAGCCTCCTTGGGTAACGTAGTTATTTGCACCTGATAGAATAAATGGTCTTAAATCAATATGTCTTGGTTCTAATTGATTATTAACAATTGTTGGTGAGGTTGATAAATTTATTAGTGGTTGTGCAATATAGTTTCTTGGATTTTTTTTAATTCTTAAAGCACAACTTTCTAATTCTTTTTTACTAGCTTTAGGTCCAATTAAAATCCCATACCCCCCAGACTCATTAGCTGGTTTTACTACGAGTTTTGATAAATTTTTTAAAACATAATCTCTTTGTTTTTTTTCATAACATAAAAATGTTTCAACTTGATTGATCAACGGTTTCTCTTTTAGATAAAATTCAATCATTTTTGGCACAAAACTATAAATGACTTTATCATCTGCAACACCAGAGCCAGGAGCATTTAAAATACTTATATTTCCTTTTTTCCAAGCTTTAAAAATTCCAGGAACACCAATTAATGATTTTTTATTAAAGACTTTAGGGTCTAAATATAAATCATCTACTCTTCTATATAAGACGTGTAGCTGCGATTTTCCTCTAACCGTCTTCATAAAAACTTTATCATTTTCCACGAATAAATCTGCACCTTCAACTAATTCTATTCCCATTTGTTGCGCTAAATAAACATGTTCAAAATATGCGGAGTTATAAATCCCAGGAGTTAATATTGCTAAATTAGGATCACTAATTTTTGTAGTTGATTTCATACATGAGTATAATTTTGAGCAATATTCATCAACTGGACTAATTTTATGTCTTTCAAAAATTTCTGGGAATACACTTTTCATTACTATTCTATTTTCAAGCATATAAGAAACACCTGAAGGAACACGCAAGTTATCTTCCAGCACTAAAAATTCTCCATTGATGTCTCTTACCAAATCAGAACCACAAATATTTGCCCAAACTTTAAATGGTGGATTTATTCCTAGGCATTCTTTTCTAAAATTTCCAGAATCTAAAATTAAATTTTTTGGAATTATTTTTTCTTTAAAGATTTTCTGTTCATTATAAACATCATTTATAAACAAATTTAATGCTCTCAATCTTTGGATAAGGCCTTTTGAAATTTTAGACCATTCTTTTTTTTGAACTATTCTTGGAATTATATCTAGTGGCCAAAATTGTTCAGTAGGTTTATTTTCATCATATACTCTGAATGTTATACCTCTTGAACTAATAGCTCGTTCTGAGCTTTTAACTGTATTAAGTAGTTTTCTTTTAGAGTATTTAGCAATGAAATCAGAAATTTTTTTATTTTCTGGTCTAAGTTTTTGATCTGAACTAACATATTCATCAAAAACATTTTTTGCCTGGTACTCTTTCCATGAAATTTTAGGCATTTATTATTTAATCATAAAAAACCTTAAAAAACATATAAAAAACTTTATATATGTGCTTAGAATGCACTTTAATTAAAAATTTTTTATTATAGATACCTACTAATGACTTATTGTATTGGAATTAACGTTAACGAAGGAATGATTTTTGCTTCAGACTCTAGAACTAATGCAGGTTTGGATAACGTCAATACCTACAGTAAAATGCTAAATTATGCTGTAGGAGATAGAAATATAGTAATTGTTACTTCAGGAAATCTAGCAACATCACAGGCAGTTTATAGCTCTGTTAAAAAAGATTTAGAATCAAAAAATCCAATAACCAGCTTAAATACATGTGAAAATATTGAAGAGGTTGCAAGCTACATAGGAAGACTGACGGTAAAACATTCTTCTCCACAAGGAATTAATGAAGAAGTTCTTCAGTTAGGATCTTCATATATTGTAGGTGGACAAATTAAAGATCAAAAATCAGAAATCTTTTTAGTTTACCCTCAGGGAAATTATATTAAGCCGTCAGATGCAAAACCCTATTTAATTATTGGAGAAATTAATTATGGTAAACCAATTTTAGATAGAATTTTAACCCCGCAAATTTCTTTAGGGGATGCTTCAAGATGTGCTCTAATTTCTATGGACTCAACAATCAGAAGTGATTTACGAGTAGGTCCTCCAATAGATTTTGTTGTTTATAAAACAGGATTAGTTGAACCCGTATATAAAAAACAGTTTGATTTAAACGATCCAGAATATTCCAATATCACCACAAGTTGGTCTCAAAGTATTATTAGAGCTTTTGAAACTTTTCCACGATTTACTTGGGAAAAATAGCTTAAAAATAATTAGTATTAAATTTTCCTTACAGTATTGTTTATATAGCCTTAATTTGTTAGCATTATCTTATGAAAAAAGTTTACCTGGCATTCTTTTTAATACTTTTTTTATTTTCACCAGTCCAAGCTGGATGTGATGATCCTCTAACCGATGGTGTAGATTATTCTAATTGTAGATTCTCTGATGCGCAGGATCTACAAGGAAGTTATTTACCAAATTCAAATTTATCTTTTACTAGTTTTATTCAAGTAAATTTTGATAAAAGCATTATGATGAATTCAAATTTATCTTTTGGAACTTTTCCAGAATCAACCTTTGTAAGAGCCAATCTTTATGAAAGTGTTAATATTGGTGCAAATTTTGAAAAAACAAATTTTACAAGTGCCAATTTAACCAGAGTTGATTTTATGGGTGCTACGTTAATAGAAGCGAATTTTCAAAATGCTAATTTAATGGAAGCAAATTTTACATCTGCGAATTTAACTAATGCAAATTTTGATGGCGCTAACTTAATAGGCGCAAAGTGGACCAATGGTGAGACTTGTGGCCCAGAGTCTATTGGAACTTGTAATAAATAAATTATGTCAGAATCGATTAAAACAGATGATGTTATATTTAATTTTTTTAAGCAAATTTGTGATGAAAAAGATGAACGAAAGTGTGTCGAATTAGGTAACAGTTGGATTAATGCTATGGAAACCAACCTAGATGCCATGGAAGCTAATCTTTCAGAAGTCGATATTTTAAAACACAAAAAAGATATTCAAGATAATAGAGACCATTTAAATGGTCTTAAGAATAAATCATCCTCTGAATGGAAAGAGTACGCTACTCAGTGTATGATTGAAATAATGGAGCATAAAAATCAGTAAAATGAGCAATCAAGAGAGAGTTTTTATTATAATTTGTGCTTCTTTGATAATATTTACCGTTTACTATCTAGTCGAAAAAAATTTTTTATAGAATATTAAAAAATTTAAAAAATACTATGAAAACAGAATTTATTGATACCCTTATAATAGGAGCAGGTCAGGCAGGTTTAGCAACCAGTGAGCACTTAAGCAATCATGGAGTTCCACACTTAATTATTGAAAAAAATAGAATTGTAGAAAGTTGGAGAAGCTGCAGATGGGACTCTTTAGTAGCAAATGGTCCAGCTTGGCATGATCGATTTCCTACATTAGATTTTAATGATCATTCACCAAATTATTTTGCAGATAAAAATGAAGTTATTGAATATTTCGAAAAATTTGCAAAAAAAATTAATGCCCCAGTTAGAACTAATGTAGCTGCACAAGAAACAACTAAAAATTTAGCTAATAACCAATTTGAGACCAAAACCTCAGATGGAATTATTAAATCAAATAATATAGTTGTAGCAACAGGTGCTTTTCAGAAACCAGTGGTACCATCTATAATTCCACATCAAGAAAATTTAAATCAAATTCATTCACAATTTTATAAAAATCCAGATCAATTTTCTGATGGAGCAATATTGGTTATTGGTTCAGGTTCTTCAGGATCACAGATAGCTCAAGAGTTAATGTTATCAGGAAAAAAAGTTTTTCTATCTATTGGACCTCATAACAGACCTCCTAGAAGATATAGAGGCAAAGATAATGTCTGGTGGTTTGGAGTTTTAGGTGTTTGGCAAAAAAAAACTCCAGATCCTAATACGCAACATGTGACGATTGCAGTTAGTGGTTATGAGGGTGGCAAAACTATAGATTTTAGAAAATTTGCTAATCAGGGTATGAATTTAGTAGGTATGACTAAAAATTTTAAAGAGGGAAAATTACTTTTTGAAAATGATTTAAAAATTAATTTAGATAATGGTGATAAAAATTATTTATCAGTTTTAGATCAAGCTGATGAATATATAGAAAAAAATAATTTAAATTTTCCAGATGAACTTGAAGCAAGAAATATAACCCCTGATCCTGATTGTGTTACTAACCCAATTTTAGAATTAGATCTTAAAAAAGAAAATATAAAAAACGTAATTTGGGCAACTGGCTATCAATATGATTTTAGTTGGTTAAAAGTTGATACATTTGATGCAGCGGGAAAACCTGAGCACTATCGTGGAGTTGCAAAGGAAAATGGCATTTATTTTATTGGCTTACCTTGGTTATCGATGCGAGGCTCTTCTTTTATTTGGGGCGTATGGCAAGATGCAAAATATTTAGCAGAACAAATTTCAAAAAAAGATAATATAAAAATTGCAAATTAAAATGGCCCATAAAAGAATAAGAAAATTTAATACTAAAGACACTTATCCAGAACAGAATCTGAATAATGATTTATGTCATGCAGTAGTCACTGAAGGTGGTAAAACTGTTTGGATGAGAGGACAATGTCCTCAAAATTTAGACGATGGAGTTAATATTAATAGCAATGATCCAGCTACACAAACACATAAAGTGATGCAAAATATTAAGCAATTAATTGAAGAAGCAGGGGGTTCAATGGATCACTTGGTAAAAATTGTTGTCTACATTACGGATATTAAAAACAGAGAAGCAATTTATAGAGTGATTGGAGAATATACTAAGGGAGTGTATCCAGTTTCCACTGGGTTAGTAGTTAATCGATTAGCAAGACCCGAATGGTTAGTTGAAATTGATGCAACTGCGGTAATCCCTTCATGACCTTTTCTTTAGTTGCAAGATGTGAAAAAACTAAAATGCTTGGGGTTGTTATTTCCTCTTCAAGCATTAGTGTTGCTAGTCGTTGTCCTTGGGTACGTGCAGGAGTAGGTGCAGCTGCCACACAAAATGTTACTGATCCAAGCTTAGGAAATTTAATGTTAGATTATTTAGAGCAAGGCATGTCCCCAGAGGAGGTAATAGAAAAAATAAAAAAAGAAAAAACAAATATTGAATATCGGCAATTACTTTTAATAGATAATTTTGGAAACCTATCATCACATACAGGTAACAATATATTAGGAATTCATGGATTAGAAAAAGGATCTAATTGTTTAGCTGCTGGCAATATGCTCAAGGCTAAAAATATACCAGAAATTATGATTAATAGTTTTGTAGAAAATTCTAATTTATTTTTTCCAGAGCGATTAATGATATCATTAAAGGCAGGACTTGATGCTGGTGGAGAAGCGGGACCTGTTCATTCTGCTGGGATAAAAGTTGTAGACGATACATCGTGGCCGCTAATTGATTTAAGAATTGATTGGTCTGATAATGATCCAATAGATGAATTATATAAATTGTGGAAAGCTTATGAACCACAAATGCAAGATTATAAAACAAGAGCATTAGATCCAACTAAGGCACCAAGTTATGGTGTTCCAGGCGATTTATAAATATATGATTGAAAAAAATTCAATTGAAATATTAAGAAAACTTGTAGGTTTTGATACAACAAGTTTTAAATCTAATTTAGATTTAATAAAATTTATCGAAAACTATTTAAATGGTTTTAATATTAAATCTGAACTCATTTATGATGAAACAAAAAATAAAGCCAATCTTTTTGCTACAATTGGAGGAGATGCAAAAGGAGGGATAGTTTTATCAGGACATACCGATGTAGTACCAATTAAAAACCAAAAATGGTCATCCGATCCCTTCACTATTAACCGAAAGAGATAATAAATTATTTGGTAGAGGCTCTTCTGATATGAAGGGTTTTATAGCAGTAGTTTTAAGCAGAGTTTCAAAAATGGTTGAAACTAAACTTAATAAACCCATCCATCTTGCTTTTTCATATGATGAAGAAATTGGGTGTGTTGGTGTGCATGGATTACTAGATCTTATTGAGAAAAAATCGATTAACCCAGAATTTTGTATAGTGGGTGAGCCAACTAGTATGGAGGTAGTTATTGGCCATAAAGGCAAGCATGCTTATGGAGTAAAAGTTGATGGATTTTCATGTCATTCAGGACAAGCACCTTATGGAGTAAATGCAATTAATTATGCTGCAAAATTAATTTCATATATTGAAGAATTAAATAAAGAAAAGTCTCAATTAGGCCCATTTGATAACGAATATGAAATTCCTTACTCAACATTGCATACAGGATTAATCAATGGGGGGACAATTTTAAATATTGTTCCAAATTTGTGTCAGTTTGAATTTGAAATTAGACATCTTGCGGAAGATGATCCAAAAGAAATTATGCAAAGAATTCATCAATATGCTGAAGAATTAATTGCTAATGAAATGCATAAGATTTCCTCAAAAACAAATATTACTTTTGCAGAAAAAATAAATTATCCAGGTTTAAATATTTCAGAAACTATAAATCCTGTAAAACAGGTTAAAGATATTCTTAATGATACTAAACATAAAAAAGTTATATTTGGAACAGAGGGCGGATTGTTTAAAAAGAAATTAAACATACCAACAATTGTTTGTGGACCAGGAAGTATTAATCAAGCACATAAACCAGATGAATATATTGCCATTGAACAGATGGAAAAAGGTGGAAAATTTATTGATAAGTTAATCAGTAACTATTCATAAAATTTACTAGTATTAAATATTTAATTATATATAAAAGACCCTAAGGGGTGTCTTAACAGACTGAGATTATACCCTAAGAACCTGTCCGGTAATTCAGAAAGGGAGATTATGGATACAACACAATTTATAAGCCAATCAACATCTTTAATATTAGTAATTGTAATAAGTTTAATATTTACAATTTTAGGTCTTTATCACTCAAGAAAATTTCAAGGAATAAACAATTATCTAACAGCAAATAGAAATATTGGTTTTTTTTCATTAACTACAAGTTTAGTTGCTTCTGCACTTGGTGCTTGGATTTTATTTGGTCCTGCGTCTGCTGCAACATGGGGTGGTATTGGAGCGGTCATAGGTTATGCCTTAGGTACAGCTTTTCCAATGATTTTTTTAATTTATCTTGGAAAAAAACTTAGAAAAGAATTTCCAAAAGGTTCTACGTTAATTGAATTCTTAAGAATAAAATTTGGCAAAAGTTTATTCAAATTAATTTTATTAATGATGATCTTTTACATGTTCATATTTTTGTGTGCAGAAGTTACTGCAGTGGCTATTTTAATTAATTATATTTCAGGAACAGAATTATGGATTACAGCATTAATTATTTTGTTAGCAACTTTAACCTACACACTTTATGGAGGTCTACGAGCTTCAATATTTACTGATAATATTCAAATGATTGTAATTGGAGTTTTGTTGATAATTTCAGCTATTTATTTGATTAATTTTAATGCTGATCAGTTTAATTTTTCATTTATTAATCAACAAAATCCGCATTTATTAAGCAGTTCTTATGTGCCCAGTTATACAGCAGGATTAACATTTTTTATTGCAGTTGCAGCTACAAACTTATTCCATCAAGGAAATTGGCAAAGAGTATATGCAGCTAAAGATTATGATACTTTAAGAAAAAGTTTATTAGTTTCATTTTTTATTATTATACCCATAGTTTTTTTTATGGGATTTTCAGGCCTAGTTGCTATTTCAGTAGATGCAAAAGTTATTCCGGATTTAGGTTTTTTTTCATTACTACTTAAAGAACAAACTGAATTTTTGTCATTAATTATAGTCACTTTAGGTTTGGCATTAACAATTTCAACAGTGGATACTTTAGTCAATGCCATATCAAGTTTGATCGTAGTAGATGGAAAAGCGACGTTTAATCTAAATAAAAAAACTAATTATTTATTGCTTTCAAAATACATAATGATTTTTTTATCAATTATCGCTTTTGTGATAGCTTCTAAAGGTTTCAGTATTTTATATTTATTTTTGTTAGCTGATTTGCTTTGTTGTGCTTTCGTTGTTACAGTTTTTTATAGTTTTTATGATAAAAATATAAATGAAAAGACTGCTTACATTTCAATTATTATAGGTTTAATTGGTGGGTTACTATTATTTCCAGCTCCAGACTTTACTAAAAGTTTATTAGTAGGGATTTTATTTTCAAAGGATGCTTTTGCACCATTTGTTTCACAATCACTATTATTTTTATCTTTTATGGTCGCAACTTTTTTACCTTGGGTAATAATAAAATTTAAAAAGTTTTAATTTCTTATTAAAACACGTATAAATAATTGTGGAGCTTAATAATACTAAAACAAAATTTTCTAATTTATACAAAACAGCTGACGGCAGTGATCGTGCTTATATAGAAGCTAAAAAAATAAAAACATTATGGTTTAATACTGGAACATTGTGCAATATTGAATGCAAAAATTGCTACATTGAATCAAGTCCTAAAAATGATCGATTAGTTTATTTAACTTTTAATGAAGTTAAAAAATTTATTGATGAATGTATTGAAAATCAATTAGGACACAGAAGAAATAGGTATTACGGGTGGTGAACCGTTTATGAATAAAGATATCATTCAAATAATTAATTATTCATTAAAAAACAATTTTAAAACTCTAGTTTTATCTAATGCAATGAAACCAATGTTAAATAGAAAAGAAGCACTTTTAAAAATCAAAAATAAAGATTTAACCATTAGAGTATCCATTGATCATTATACTAAAGAAAAACATGAATTGATTAGAGGTAAAGGCTCTTATGACATTATGCTGGAAGGTCTAAATTGGTTGAGTGAAAATAATTTTAATTATTCACTGGCTACAAGGTTATTATGGAATGAAAGTGAAGATGAATTAAGGGAAAATTTTAGTAAATTCATAAAAGATAATAATCTAAAATTAGATGCAAAATCTAAAACTGATCTTGTTACATTCACGGAGATGGATGAAAATAAAGATACCCCCGAAATTACTACTGCTTGCTGGGGTATTTTAAATAAAAATCCAGATGAGGTTATGTGTTCGTGGTCTAGAATGGTTGTTAAGAAAAAAGACAAACTAACACCCACCGTAATCGCTTGCACTTTATTACCCTATGATGAAAATTTTGATCTTGGTGAAACCTTGACAAATTCCATGAAAAAAATATACCTCAACCACAAACATTGTTCAAAATTTTGTGTCTTAGGTGGCTCAAGTTGCAGTTAAAATTTAAAATAAACACATGAAAAGAAACAAGGGAAAAATTTTTTTTGGTATCATATTTTTTGGAATAGTATTTTTAAGTTATTTTGCTGATTTAACTGAATTACTTTCTCTAGAAGTTATTAAAAATACTTACCAGGATCTTAGATTACTAGTTAATGAAAATTACTATTTCTATTATTTAATCTTCTTTGTAATTTATGTAATCGTAACAGCATTTGCTTTACCAATCTCATTAATCAAAACACTTTTAGCAGGTGCTTTGTTTGGATTTTGGCCTGGTTTAATATTGGTATCTTTTGCAAGTTCAGTTGGTTCTACTTTTTGTTTTTTATTTTCAAGATTTGCATTAAGAGCTTATGTTCAAAAAAGATTTAGTAATTATCTTGAAAAAATAAACAAAGGCATAGCAACAGATGGTTGGCTATATTTATTATTTCTAAGACTAAGTCCTGTATTTCCTTTTTTTATTATCAATTTAGTCTTTGGCTTAACTAAAATGAAAACACTCCATTTTTATATAGTTTCTCAAATAGGTATGTTTATAGGGACGGCTATTTTTGTTAATGCCGGTGCACAATTAGGTAACCTTAATTCAATTGATGAGATATTATCTGCTAATATAATTTTATCTTTAACTTTAATTGGGCTATTTCCTTTATTAATTAAATACCTATATAAGAGATTGAAATATGGACAAGTCAATAAACAAGTTTATTAAAACAGAATGTGGTATTAGTGAGTATCACAGACTAAAAATCTTATCGAAAAAAAATATATTTCATAAAATAAGATTTTATTGGTTTGTCGCAATCGCAACGCTTAGAGATTACTTTAAAGATTAATGTCAATCTCAGTTATTATTCCTGTAGGTCATAAAGATGACGACTTTAGCTTAATTGATCAAATTAAGAGCAAGTTTAAAGATTTTGAAATTATTATTGCTGCCTCTTATCAAAATTCAAGAGTTAAAGAGCAAAAAGACAATGTAGATCAACTGTTATCAATTCATAATTCAACAAGAGCCAAAGCTTTGAATGCTGGCGCACAAATAGCTAAGCATGATCTGTTGTGGTTTTTACATTTGGATAGTGATATTTCATTAATTGAAGAGATTGATTTTAGTAAAGTTGATGATGAAAAAATTAATACTTTTTTACTTAAGTTTAAAGACGATAAGCTTAAATATAATGCAAAAGGGGCTAATTTAAGAACTGCCTATCTAGGATTACCTTTTGGAGATCAATCTTTCATCATTCATAAAAAGATCTTTAATTTAATTGGATCTTACTCTGAAAGTTTAGCAAAAGGGGAAGATCATGATTTAATTTGGAAGGCAAAAAAAATTGGTATTAAAGTTAATTTAATTAAGAGATTTATAACAAGTTCACCCATAAAGTATGAAACTCATCCAATCATTCAAACGTTAAATACCATTAAAGATACACTAGCTCAAATTTTTCAGTTTAGAAAAAGTAGAGCAAATTTTGCTGTATGTCATTTTATTAAAGATCCCCAATCAACAAAATCAAAGACAAGATTAAGAAAAGATTTGTCTGATGAATTAGTAAATGAAATTAATGAAAATTTAATGGAAATTGTCTCAAACAATATAAAAGAAATTAAATCCAATAAATCAATTCATCAAATCATTGTAACAGAAAAAGATTCTAGAGATTATGCAGTTGATTTTTCTAAACTTGCGGATGGGTTATATATTTCCACACAAAAAGAATTAGGTTTAACTATGCGTGAGGTTATAGAATTTAACCTTAAATATTTTCAAAAAGTTGTAATCGTTGGCTCTGATATTCCTTTTTTAACTGCGAAAGATATTACAGATAGTTTAAAAATTAAATCTGCTAAAAATGTTTTTTACCCAACCTTAGATGGTGGTTTTTGTTTATTAGCTACGTCCGATAAAAATATATTAGATGTTATCCATACTATTAAATATGGAACAGATACTGTTTTAGCTGATTTGACTAAAAAAGTCTCTAAATTACTCGTCCATAATAAATTTTATCAAGATATTGATGTAAAAGAAGATTTAACGGCTGTTTATAAATCTTTGAAAGAAAAAGTTTATTCTTTAAATGTTTTACAAAAAAAACTTTACACTCTTTTATATTCAAAACAAAAAGAATTTACTGAATAGTTATTTTTTTAAAGGTCTTAAAATAAGTTTTAGTAATTTTTGCTCTTCATCACCCTCAACACCTATTGGCATATTTAATTTTCTTTCAAAGAAACTTTTTGATTTAAAAATTTTATCCCACCAACTAAAAATAGTTGAATAATTAGCATCTGTTTCAGATTGTCTTTTATGATGATGCACCCAATGAATGGAAGGGGTTACTATTATTTTTGATAGAAAATTTTCAAAATTCTTTGGAAGGTTAATATTTGAATGATGAAATATAGAACTTAATAAGATGATGGCTTCAATAAGTAGTAAATTTACAAGACTAATATTGAATAATATAATGATCGCTGATCTTACTAGAGCACTTAGGATTACTTCACCAAAATGAAATCTTACTCCAGAAGATACATCTAAGGTTTCATCGAGATGGTGCACATGATGAAATCGCCATAATAGTGGGATTTCATGGTTTAGTCGATGCCACCAATATAAAAATAAATCTATAATGAGTAGCTGAAAAATAAATCCAATAATCAAATTTTCAAATTTAAAATAAGGATGAATCTCTATTTGAGTAGCCGCAATGGTTATCGGTAATATAATTATTGGGGTAATTCCAATATTAATTAACCAAAAAAAAATATTTTTACCTAATCGATGAAGTTTATTTTTTAATTGATTTTTTTGCTTTGGAAACAAACTTTCAAGAACAATAAATAAAATAATTCCAATAAAAACAATTGAGCTTTTTAAAATCATTAAGTTTAATTATTAAGCTAAATGCTTATCAAAAAAACTGATAGTTCTGTCCCATGCTAAATTAGCATTTTGTTCATCATATCGTGGAGTAGAGTCGTTATGAAATCCATGATTGCAGCCCATATACATATGAGCAGTATAATCTTTATTGTTGTTTTTTAATGCCTCTTCATACTCAGGCCAACCTTTATTAATTCGTTCATCTAGTTCAGCATAATGAAGCAGTAAAGGGGATTTTATTTTTGGAACATCATTAGAGCTTGCTTGGCTTCCATAAAAAGGCACAGACGCAGAAAGCTCAGGATAAGCAACGGCTAATGCATTACACACACCACCACCATAACAAAATCCAACAGCTCCAATTTTTTTGTTAGTGTCTTCATGATTGTATAAAAATTCAAAGCCATTAAAAAAATCATTTAATAATTTTTCTCGGTCAATTTTACTTTGCATTTCTTTACCATCTGCATCATTACCAGGATAACCTCCTAGACTACTTAATCCATCTGGCGCTAGTGCAATAAAACCTGCTTTTGCAACTCTTCTTGCAACATCTTTGATATAAGGATTTAATCCTCTATTTTCATGAACAACTAATACGGCAGAAGTTTTTTCTGTCACCTTTGTAGGTTTTACATAGTAGCCTGTAATCGTTCCATTTCCATTTGCACTTTGATAAGTAATATTATTTGCTTTTATATCTGGATCATTAAAACTTACCTGTTCTGCTAAAGCATAGTTCGGAGCTAAGCTGTTAAAAACAGTTAATGCTGTAACACCGACAGCGGTGTATTTACCAATATTTTTTAAAAATTCTCTCTTTGTAATTTTACCGTGAGCATAATGATCATAGAGCTCTAATATTCTTTGATCAAAATCTTTTGCTGTTAATCTTTTTTTTTCCATTTCTAATTATACATTTTCAATTAACCTTTCGGCAACATTAATGATTGACTTATAATGTCGTTGTATTACTTGATTTTATCACTATATATCTCGGTAAATGTCGGATAATCAAATTGTCATAGATAATCTATCTAAATCTTACAATAATGGGTTCAAAGCACTTAAGGGTGTTAGTCTAAACATAAAAAAGGGTGAAATCCTTGCAATGTTAGGCCCCAATGGCGCAGGAAAAACAACCTTAATTAGCATTATTTGTGGAATCGTAACACCTACAAACGGCAAAGTAACTGTGGATGGATTTGATATTATTGATGATTATCGTGAAACTCGTTCAAGAATCGGATTAGTGCCACAGGAATTAACTCTAGAACAATTTGAAACCGTTTTTAATAACGTTTCTTATTCAAGGGGTTTGTATGGAAAAAAACCAGATAAAAATCATATAGAAAAAATTTTAAAACAATTAAGTCTTTGGGATAAAAAAGATTTAAGATTAAGACAATTGTCAGGTGGAATGAAACGTAGAGTTTTAATTGCTAAAGCGCTTTCACACGAACCGACAATATTATTTTTAGATGAACCAACAGCAGGTGTCGATGTAGAATTAAGAAAAGACATGTGGAAAGTAGTCGAAGAATTAAGAAAAACAGGTGTCACAATTATTTTAACTACCCATTATATTGAAGAAGCAGAAGCTATTGCTGATCGAGTTGCAGTAATTAATCAAGGTGAAATCATTGTTGTTGATGATACGAAACAATTATTAAAAAAAATGGGTCACAAAAAACTAACTGTTGATTTACAAGATGAAATTTTAGAAATCCCTAATAGTTTAGAAAAGTATAATTTAGTATTAGGTCAAAATAAAATGTCTTTAGATTATACGTACAATGTCCAAGCCCAACAAACTGGAATTACTAATCTATTACAAGATTTAAAAGATGCAGGATTAAAACTTAAAGATTTAAAAACCGAGCAAAGTACACTTGAAAAAATATTTGTTAGTTTAGTTAAGGAGGACAATGAAATTTAATTATCATGCTTTCAAAGCGATCTATCTTCATGAGATGGATCGATTTAGACGTACTTTGACACAATCGTTATTATCTCCAGTTTTATCAACATCACTATATTTTATAGTTTTTGGTTCTGTCATTGGCAATTATGTTGAGAATATTGATGGGATTAGTTATGGCTCTTATATCGTACCAGGTCTTTTGATGTTAACTTTGTTAACTCAGTCTATTAGTAATACTTCCTTTGGAATTTTTTTTCCAAAATTTAATGGAACAATTTATGAAATACTAGCAGCACCCATTTCAACATTTGAAGTAGTTTTGGCATTTGTTGGTTCTGGAGCAACTAAAACTTTAATTGTTGGGGTCGTGATTTTTATCACTTCCTTATTTTTTGTGGAAGTCAAAGTTATGCATCCAATATTAATGGTTTTTCTTCTTGTCTTGGTTGCTTTTACATTTGCATTGTTTGGTTTTTTAATTGGATTGATGAGTTCCAATTTTGAGCAAATGTCCATTATTCCAACTCTGGTGATTACACCAATGGTCTTTCTAGGAGGAAGTTTGTATTCCCTAGATATGTTGCCTCCATTCTGGCAAACGGTTACTTATTTCAATCCAGTGGTTTACTTAATAAATGGCTTAAGATTTGCCTTTTATGGGGTATCCGACTTTAATATCTGGATTAGTATAAGTTCAATGGTCATATTTCTAGTTATCTGCGTGACCGTTGTAACTATACTCCTTAAAAAAGGTTATAATATAAAATCTTAAGAAGAAGCGATTGTTTTTTTAGGATCGTAAAAGGGTTTGTCAACTATCCTACACTTAATTTTGGTTTCACCATTATCTACCATAAACTCATTATCAATATCAGAATGCTCAATGGCGACCATTGCTAAAGCAATATTTTTCTTAAGTCTTGGAGAATAAACAGCTGATGTGACTTTACCAATTACATCTTCATTTTTATAAATTTTCCAAAAAGTTGTATTTGGTGATTGAAGAGGATCACAATTTAATTCTACTCCAACTTGTTTTCTTTTTATCCCATCAGCTTTAATTTTCTTTAAAGCTTCTTTACCAATAAAATTGATATCATTATCTAGATTTACTAATCGATCAAATCCAAGTTCAAATGGATTTGTATTGATATCAGCATCTGCATGATATGATAACATTCCCCCTTCGATCCTTCTTATTGTTGAAGTGTGACCTGGAGCTAAACCATGTTCTTTACCAGCTGCCATTATCTTTTCATACAGTTCATTACCTTTACTACCATCTCTTAAATATAATTCGTAACCTAATTCACTAGACCAACCAGTTCTTGAAACAATTAATGGTATTCCATCCAAATCATATTCTCTTAACCAATAATATTTTAAAGATTTAATATCTTCACCAAAAAGCTTAACCATTATTTCTAAAGAAGTTGGACCCTGTAATTGGAGAGGAGAAACATCAGGTTCTTGAATTTTAACATTTAAACCAGAGTTAATAGCAACTCCTTGTGCCCATAAAAGTATATCACTATCTGCTAACGATAGCCAAAAATGATTTTCAGCTAATCTTAATAAGACAGGATCATTTAATATTCCACCTTCATTATTAACAATTAAAACATATTTGCATTGTCCTATAGATAATTTTGAAAGATCTCTTGGAGTTAATAGTTGTATAAATTTAAATGCATCAGGACCTGTTATTTCAACTTGTCGCTCAACTGCTACATCACAAAGAATTGATTTTTCAATTAAATTCCAAAAATTTTGTTCAGGGCTTCCAAAGTCTCTAGGGATATACATGTGATTATAAACTGAAAAACCAGTGGCTCCCCATTTTACTGTTGAGTCAAAGTAAGGGGATTTGCGAATTTGTGTACCAAACCCAAAGTTTTTATTAGACATAATTGTCCATAACATTAAGATACTCGCATTAACAGAACTTTTTATGATTAAATTTATTTTACCAGCCTTAATTATTTTTCTAATTATTTTGTTTTGGGATAAGATTAATGATTATATCTTTGCGAAGTTTAAAATTAGAATTAATTATATTGTTTTAACCATAGTTTTATTGGTTTTATTGTCTATTTTATCCCTGTTATATTTTTAAATTAGTTATATTAGTTCACTGATTTTGCTCAATTAAAACCTACTTTTAAAATTATTTAATAATGGAATTTAATTTACTTTTTTTTGTAACCGTTGTGCCAGCAATTTTATTATTTGGTATATCAAAAGCAGGGTTAGGTGGATCTGTTGCGTTAATATCTATTCCATTAATGACTGTGGTAATGCCTTTTACCGATGCTTTAGCCATTACTTTACCAATTCTAATTTTGGCAGATTTTGTTGCCGTATATAAATTTCGGAAAGAATTTGACCTAGACACATTAAAATTAATATCCCTAGGAGCTTTTATTGGCATAATCATAGGAGCTTTAACCTTCAAATTTTTTTCAGAAGATGTTTTGAAATTAATTGTAGGACTAATGGGTTTTTCTTTTACATTTCATTATTTCTTTTTGAAAAAAAATAAATATCTAGCAATTCCTAAATCAAAACTAAAAGGAAGTTTTTTTTCAATCATTTCAGGTTTTACAAGTTTTTGTGTTCACTCAGGTGGCACTCCATTAAGTGTTTATTTGCTTCCACTTAGAATAGAAAAAGCCAAATATGTAGGTACTAGAGTTTTGTATTTTACTTTTGTTAATTTAGTTAAACTTCCAATTTATATTTATCTATCTATGATAAACATAGAAAATTTAAAATTATCTTTTTATTTAATGCCACTAGTCGTATTAGGTGTTTTTATTGGATATCAATTAGTAAAAATTATCGAAGAAAAACTTTTTTACAATATCATTTATGTTTTAATATTTATATCTAGTTTAAAACTTATTTTTGATTTTTTTTAATTTTTTGAATTCAGCCCAAATTTTTTACTATGTCTAAGGCGTATCACTAAAATCGAAATTGCAATCAAAAGAATTGCCGAAGCCTCATAAACTAATGCTGATGGATTCATTTCTTTTCCTTGAAGGATGATAAATCTAGATAGAGCCGTAATTGCTATTAACAGTGGCAATGTAATACTAATTGATTGTTGTTCCCAAAAAACTCTTACCATTGCCATAACTTCTAAGTATAAAAACATTAACAATAAGTCAGCTAGCGTTACTGTCTTTAACTGGTACATATTATAAATTTCTAAAAATACAGCAATAACTGTACTGATTAAAATAATGATTAATAAACCAAATTGTAAATTTTTTATTAAATCTTTCATAACTAGTTTTTTTTCTGAGTTAATGGCAGCCATTTTTCAGCTGGAGTTTTGTCAGGGCCATCATATTTAATATCATAGGAGTTGGTTGAGTTTAAAACTTCAATACCTTTAGAAAAAACAAACATAAACACAACTACAAAAAAAATAGCCATTACTTTGAAGGGATCAAAGTTTTTAGTTTTAAATACACTTGAAGATTTTGCCTCTGCTCGGTGGAATTGTTTAAATGTCATATATACAGCAAAAATTAACCCAATGTGTGCCACATAAAGACCAGCCCATCCAAAAGCAAAATTTGTGTAAGAAAAAATGTATAAGCTAAATACTGTTGTCCAAATAAAACTTAGGACCAATAAAATTTGCAATCTAACAGATTTTGGTAATGCTCTTAAATCGTTTTTACTGTCATCAAATAAAATATTTGCACAGTCATTCATCCAAATTCTTAAGCTATTCATCTGATTAATCTACTCAATATTAGTGAATAAAGATATAAATTAATAAATTTAATAAAATTTTAACATAGGACTAATAATTATTTTAATAAGATGGTATTTGTATTCAAACAATCTAATTTCATATCATGGTAATTGAAAAAAAAAATAGCTTTAAGCCTAGAATAAAAGCTAGAATTAGAAAAAACCGACAAATCATTAGTAAAAAAATAGATAATTTTTTTGATTGGATTAAGGGTGCAAAGTTAGTTGAGTTAAATGAGTGTAATACAAGTGAAGATCCAGTAAGACCTCAATTAGACAATAAATTTAGAACAAGTTACGGCAGAAAAATTTATGGAGTAGAATATCAAGGAGAAATTCATGCGGTAATGTGTTTTGCTTACACCAATGAAATTCCAAAGACAGTTGATGAATTGGATAAATTTAGTCATGATGCTTTTCTACAAAGTGCTATGAGAGACCAGAATGTTGGAAAAATTGCTATTGCTTATACAGTTTGGTCAAGAAAAAAAGGAGGTGGAAAGTTAATCGTTAAAGAAGTTTTTAAAAAGATAAAAAAATCTAATCATTTAAATCGATTAATTACTCTTTCGCCACTTACTGAAATGGCTACCCAATTTCACAGTAAAAATGGTGCTAAACTTTTACAAATTAATGCAGATACACAAAATTTTGAATATAAAGTTTTATAAAGTCTGTGCTAACCAAGTATAAAAAGGTATTCCTATTAAAATATTTATAGGAAAAGTAATACCAAGTGACATACCAAAATATAAAGTTGGATCTGCTTTAGGAATTGCATATTTAAGCGCAGCAGGCACAGCAATATATGACGCACTCGCTGCTAAAATCATAAGCAAAACAGTATCTCCAAGTGGCACTTCAAATATTCTTGCTAAAATTAATGCAAAAATTGCATGGATAGGAGGACCTAATAAAGAATATAAGATTAAAAATTTAGACTTATTTAAAATAGTGCCTAGGTTTTTTGCAACTTGCAGTCCCATATCTAAAAGAAAGAATGCTAACATTCCTTTAAATAAATCAATTGAAAATGGTGCCATCGTTTGTTCACCAGTTTTTCCGCTAAAGAAACCAACAAACATAGCACCAATTAATAAAAGTTGTGCTCCATCTTTTAATGAGTCTTTAATTAAAACTGTAGTTGGAATTTTATTCTTCTCTTTTTTGTCATACATGTTTGCTCTGTTACCAAAATAAATTGCAATTATTATTGCTGGAGATTCCATTAAAGCCATAGCCGCTGCCATATGCCCACCGTATGAAATGCTATTATTGTCTAAAAATTGACTAGCTGTAATAAAAGTTACAGCACTCACAGAACCATAAGTTGCTGAAATTGCAGCAGCATCAAATCGACCTAATCTATGTTTTAAAAAATTATAACCAAGAATCGGAACTAAAATTGCAAGAAAGATAGCTATTAATAAAGTAATTATAATTTCTGTATTAAATCCAGACTCATTTAAAGCAAATCCACCTTTTAATCCCAAACCCATTAGTAAATATAAAGATAAAAATTTAGTTAAAGGTTCAGGAATTGATAGGTTAGATTTGATTAATCCAGCAAAAACTCCAAATACAAAAAATAATATTGCAGGGTCAAGAAAGTTTTCCATAATTATTAATAAAATATATAAACCAGATAATTTGCGTACAATATTAACATTATCGAGGCAATAATTTTATTAATTTTTTTAAGAAATTTTAAAATTAATATAAAGAGTAAGGTTGCTGCAATCATTTCCCATATACCCTTTTTCATCATTTCATTAGTTACTGGGATTGGTTCAATAAGGAGCGTTATACCTAAAATACCAAATATGTTAAAGATATTGCTTCCCAATATATTACCAATTACTAAGTCGTTATGTTTTTTGATGGAAGCAATAATCGTTGTAGTTAACTCAGGGATTGAAGTTCCTACCGCAAGGATAGTTAAACCAATTACTGTTTCTGAAATGCCATAGTTTTTAGCAATCATAATAGAAGTTGTAACTAGTAACCAGCCTCCAAAAATCAATATGGAAATTCCAACAACACTATATAGGATTGATTTAAATAAAGATAATTTTGACTTAACATCAGTTTCATTTTTATTTTTTTTACTATTTTTTTGATCTTCATAGTATGAAAAAACTATATAGCTAATTAGAATTAATAAAAAAATCATTCCAGTAAATAAATTTAACCAATCAGTGTATTTAAACAGCAGTAAGAGAGCAGCTGCTAGACCCATAACGAATATATCTCTATTAATTTTTAAATGTTTTATAGTTATAGGAGCAATTAAGGCAGCCAAAGATGTAACCAAAAGAATATTTGCAGTATTACTACCCACAATGTTTCCAAGTGCAAGATCTGGTGAACCAACGAGCACAGCTTCTATAGATACAGTCAGTTCAGCTAAACTCGTTCCAAATCCAATGATTACCGCGCTAACTAAAATGTTTGATAATTGAAATTTTTTAGCAATTGATAAAACACCTTTTAGTGTACTTTCTCCACCTATATAAAGTAATAATAAGCTAATAGGGATTAATAATAATTCAAACATATATAAAATTTCATATATGGACTTATTCAAATAACACAAGAAAAAGCATCATATTTAAAGTATATAAATTATTTATTGGTTTCTTATTAAAGGATAAACTTTGGGGCTGAGATACTTTAAATTAGTAAGTAAAATCAATACTAAAGTTATCAAACCAATACTTAAACCTAGATTAAGTAATATTTTTAAATCAAATTGCCAAACTAGTTCAAAAATATTTTCAATAATAAAATAAGAACCTATGACTGCAAATAAAATAGCAATTAAAATTACTGAAAAGAAAATTAAAGCAAATTCTATAATTGAAGATAAAATTATTTCTCTTTTTGAAAATCCAAGTATTTTAAAAACTAAGTTTTGGTACTCTTTAATTTTACCTTGAACCATAATCGCACTTGAAATTACTATTAAACCAATAATGATTGTAATTGCCGAAATTAAGATCACCGCAATAAATACTTTATTCAAAATATCGGTAACTTTATTTAAATAATCAGATATTTTTATAATTGAAAGGCTAGGTAAGCTATCAAGTAACTTTGTTTCATTAAATTTTTCAAGATCATCAAATTTTGCAGTAGCTAAATATTCATGAGGAATAGAGTTTGCAAACTGAGGATTAAATAACATTGCAAAGTTTATAGATAGATCTCGGTAATCAACCTCTCTAAAATTAACTATGGTGCCATCTATTTCTCTACCGTATATATTTAACGTAAAAATATCTCCAAGTTTGACATTAAAATCTTTTGCAACTTTTGCATCTAAAGATATTTGTAATTGATCAGGTTTAGATAAATCCCACCATTCCCCAGCAATCATTGGATTATCCTCAGGTATTTTCTCTGACCAGGAAGAACGTCGGTCGCTTCCAATAACCCAATAACTATCATTATCTCGTTTAATATATTTCTTAGGATCAACACCATTAATTTTACCAATTCCAGAGGACACAATTGGAACTATTTCCAATCTTAAATTTTCATCCATTGATCTAATAGTATTTTCAAAGATTTCTCGATCGGTATTTTGAATACCAATAAAAAAATAATCTGGCGCAATATCCGGAATAGTTTTTGCAACTTCTCTTTTAAAATTAGTGCCAACCATGGCTAAAGTTAATAATAGTGTTACGCCTAGACCAAGTGACATGATCGTAATAGGAGTGATGCTTTTAGTTTGAGTGATATTTTTTACAGATACTTTAACTGAAATATTAGATCTATTTTTTAATCCTTTAAGAAAAAATACTACTAGTTTGGATAATAGAAAAAAAACAATCAAACATACAAAGAAAGCACCAAAATACATTAAACTATAAATTGGTTTAGATGATCCTAGTACAAATAAAAGAATTAGCGCTGTAAGAAATAGAAAACTTACAAATATTGATTTTTTTGAATAATAAAATTGAAGGTTTTGAAATACATTTCTAAATAAATTAGATGCTTTTACTTGATCTATGGCATTGATTGTTGGAATAGAAAAAATGATTAAGACAATCAAGCCAACTAAATAAATTTTAGTAAAGTTTAATACTGAAAATATTGGTTTAATATTAAGACCTAGGCCTTTTGACAAATAAGTGTCTGCTATAGGGACAAGTAGAAAACTTAACCCATAGGCCGCAATACTAATGAAAGTTAACATGATGAATAATTGCAAATAATAGATGGTCTTTATATTCATTGAAAAAAAGCCAAGAGCTTTTTTAACTGCAATAGACATGTTGCTTTGATTTAAAAAAGAAAGCAGAGTATTTGCAATTCCAATTCCAGCAATTAACATGGCACTTATTGAAACTAGAGATAAAAATTGAGAAAAATTATCAATAACTCTTCTCAAGCCACTTGCTGAATTTTCGGGATATCTTAATTGAACTTTAGTATCCTCTTTAAATATTTCTCTTATTCTTTCTCTAGTAGAATTAATATTTGCATCCTCTGCAAACTTTACTTTGTATTCATAATTTAAAAAGCTTCCTAAACTATTAAGTTTTAATAACTCCAATGTATCTTTACCCGCTAATGCAAAATCTCCAAAAGCTACAAAACCACTTACATCTGGAACTGATTTTATCACACCAACAACTTTAAATAATTGATCTTGAACTTTAATCGTATCATCAATGCTAAGATTTAATGTTTTAAAGATATTTTCATTAACTAAAATGGTATTTGCTTCGCTATGAATTCTTGAAAAAGCTCCATTGGGTTCATGAACAACCGTTCCATATAATGGATAATTTTCATCAACCGTTTTAATTCTTGTAAATAAAGATTGATTATCTTTTTCTCTAGTAGTTGAAATCATTGTACTGAATTCAACCATCTGTGCGATTGTTGCAAACTCTTTTACTTTTTCAACTAAAGTTAAATCTCCTTGAATTCTATTATAATCAATTTCTAAATCACCCCCCAATAGTGCTTTAGAGTTATCATTGAGTTCCTTTTTTAAACTGTCTTCAATAGTAAGGATTGCACTTAAAATAAATAAACTAATAAATAGTGTTAAAATAATACTAAATATCTTTTTATAATTTCTGATTAAATCTCTGTAAGCATATTTAAAGATTAAGCTTAATTCAGAAATATTATTTAATTTTTCCATCTTTAATTTTGATTTTTCTTTTTGCCTTATCAGCTAGTTTAGGATCATGTGTAACCATGATTAACGAAGAACCTTCATCTTTTACGTATTGAAATAGAATATTAGAAATCATAACTGAATTTTCAGTATCTAAATTACCCGTAGGTTCATCAGCCAATATAAGCTCTGGTTTCATCGCAATAGCTCTTGCAATAGCAACACGTTGTTGTTCTCCGCCTGATAATTGACTTGGCAAATTATTAAATCTATTTTTAAGACCAAATCGTTCTAAAAGCTCTTTTGCTTGTTTTTCTGGATTTTTGAGTTTGTTTAATTCCAATGTAAGAGCAACATTTTCTACAGCTGTATAGTTTGGAATTAGATAGAAAGATTGAAATACTATACCAATGTGTTTTCTTCTAATTTCTGAGACTTCATCTTCAGATAATGAAGTTAGCTCTTGATCTTGAAAATAAATTTTACCTGAAGTTGCTTTCTCTAAGCCACCAATCAACATTATTAGACTAGTTTTTCCAGAACCACTCTCACCAACAATAGATATTGTATCTTTTTTTTTAGTGATTAAATCAATGTCATTAAGGACTTTAATAGTGTCCTTATCAGTTTGGTATTTAAGATTAACCTTTTTTAATTTAAGAAGAGTGTCCATGAATAAAAGTTTTATTATTAAAATAATTGCTATCTGTCTACTGAGCATAAAAGCATTTGCAATTGAAAAAGTTGTTTTATTTGGGGATAGTTTGATGGCTGGTTACGGTTTACCTAATGAACATCATCTTTCAGTGGTCTTAGAGCAAAATTTAAAGTCAAAAGGTTTAAATGTTACAGTTATTAATGGCAGTGTATCTGGCAGCACTTCTTCTGGAGGCTTAAATAGAGCTGAATGGACTTTATCAGAACCTAATATTGATCTTATAATTTTAAGTTTAGGTGCCAATGATATGTTAAGAGGAATAAGTCCTGAAGAGACTAAAAAAAATTTAGAAGGAATTATCAATATTGCTCAAACCAAAAATATCAAAGTGATGTTAGCTGGTATGATTGCACCTAATTCACATGGTGCAGAATATAAAAAAAACTTTGATGAGATTTATCCAACTATATCTAAAGAATTTAACATCCCACTTATTCCATTTTTATTAGAGGGGGTAGCTTTAAAGCCCGAATATAATTTAAGTGATGGTATGCATCCAAATAAAGAAGGAACTTTAATTATCAGTAAAACTTTAGAAAAAAATATAAAAGAATATTTTAATTAGTCTTTTTAGAAGACATCATTCGTTCGTGAATTGCTCTCATACCTTTTTCAACCATATCATTAATTTCTGACGCATGAGTTTGCAACAAATTAACAACTTTTGGATCCTCTGATGTTTGAATTACAGCAATACCAGTATCTGTGAGTTCGATCGATGTTTCAATTTTATCATAATTATTAAATAATTTATCTAGGGTAGGAGATTGAATTAATACTTTTGGATTTCGATTTTCTTGGATACGAGTTACCATCAACGTTACGTGATTTATAATCGCAGCTCTAATTTCTTCATTATCTGAATATGTTTCAGTTTTGATTCCATTATCAAGATTGGTAACAGTTCTTTTGATTTCTTTATGATTTTTGAATATGGTTTTTAAATCATTTACTTCAGCTTCAGTTGTATCAATACCTTGCAGACCAGGCATATTAACTTCATCGTGTTCACCATGACCATGACCATGTTTATGTTTTTTGTGTTTCATTTCTTCTGCAGACCAGACAGATGTGGAGCTAATGATTAAAAGAAATAGAAATATGAAAGTTTTAGTTAACAAATTATTAAACATGATTTTCTTATAATCTTGATAATTGTTTTATCAAGTTTTCAATTTAATGATATAAATCCTCATGTCTAAAAAGAATTTACGAAATTTAATTGGCTATGGTGCTAAAGGTAAAAAAATAGCTTGGCCGAATAATGCTCGATTAGCACTTCAAATAGTTTTGAATTATGAAGAGGGCGGAGAAAATTGTGTTCTAAACGGGGATAAATATTCAGAAACTTTTTTATCAGAAATCATCGGAGCAAAAGCTATTAAGGGCAGACATATTAGTATGGAAAGTATTTATGAGTATGGATCTAGGGCAGGTTTTTGGAGATTAGATAAATTATTCAGAGAAAAAAAAATACCTGTTACTATTTTTGGTGTTGGGCTTGCACTACAACAAAATCCTGAAGTTTGTGAAGCATTAAAAAAAGGAAATTATGAAATAGCGGCACATGGTTATCGTTGGATTGATTATCAAGATATAAAAAAACCGGTTGAAAAAAAACATATGCAACAAGCAATAAAAACTATTAAAGATATTTTCGGTTCAAGACCTCTTGGTTGGTATACAGGTCGATGTAGTCCAAATACTCGAGATTTAGTTTTTGAAGAAGGTGGATTTTTATATGATAGTGATAGTTATAGTGATGACCTTCCTTATTGGGAACAAAAGGGTAAAAAGAAACAATTAATTATACCTTACACATTAGACAATAATGACATGAGGTTTGCAACGAACCAAGGTTTTAATACTGGAGATCATTTTTATAATTATTTAAAAGACAGTTTTGATGCTTTATATGAAGAGGGTAAAACCAATCCCAAAATGATGTCTGTTGGCTTGCATTGTAGATTAATTGGTAGACCTGGAAGAATACAATCTTTAAAAAAATTTTTAGATTATGTTTTAAAATTTGATGATATATGGATCTGTAAGAGAATTGATATCGCAAAACATTGGATTAAAAATTACTCATAAATGAAAGATAAAATTATATTTACTAATGGACTAATTGATCTTGCACAACCAAGATTAGGTACAAGGGTTATTTTTAAAACTGATGATTTTTTTGCTTCAGCAAATAGAATTATTGATCCAAATCAACCCGTTTTTAAAGTGGGGGTATTTGATAAGCATGGTAAATGGATGGATGGCTGGGAGTCTAGAAGAAAAAGAACAGCAGGTCATGATTATATTATTCTTAAACTTGGAAAACCCGGAACCATTAAAAATGTAAATGTTGACACTTCTCACTTTAATGGCAATCAGCCTGCTATGGTCTCAATTGAGGGAGCAAATTCTAATTCTAATAATTTAAATCTATTAAAGTGGGAATCTTTACTCTCAAAGAAAAAAACTAAAGCGAACAGTCATCATTATTTTAATATAAATAACAAAAAAGTTTTTACCCATATAAAGTTTAACATCTTTCCAGATGGAGGTGTTGCAAGATTAAGACTTTATGGGACTATTGCAAAATCTAATCAATTAAAAAATAAAAAGATAAATCTAGCTTCATTGCTCGAGGGTGCCTCAGTTATTGCTTGTAATAATGAGCATTTTGGTAAAGCAGAAAATATTTTAGCTCCAGGTAAAGCTAAAAATATGGGCGATGGTTGGGAAACAAGAAGAAGACGAGGTAAAGGCTTTGATTGGTTAATTTTAAATTCACTAGATGGCAAAGAGATTGATAAAATTGAAATTTCAACTCATCATTTTAAAGGAAATTTTCCAAGTCATTGTTCTTTCCAAGCTACATTTTTGCCTACTTCAAAAAATTCAAAACAGATTGTAAATTCCTCTGTTAAATGGAAATACTTGCTAAAAGATGCAAAACTATCAGCTAATAAAGTACATATTTTTAAAAACAATTTAATGAAAAAAGATAAGATTAATTTTATTAGGATAAATATTTTTCCAGATGGAGGAATATCAAGATTTAGAATATATGGAAAAACTGTATGAGTTCATTGACAATTAAACCAAAATTAATCACTAAAGAAAATTTTAAAAAATTTGGTGATATGATCACTACTGAGAGTATCCAGCCATTAGAAATAAACAATGGTTATGCAAAAAGATATGATGGTATAGCTAATTTAAACACCAAAAAAGATAATGGTGAAAGTACAATTAGTATTTTTTCAGCATTAAAAAGATCTTTTCCTATGAAAGTAGATATGATGGAAAAACATCCATTAGGTAGTCAAGCTTTTATACCAATGAAAGAAACCACATTTTTAGCATTTGTGGCACCAGAAGGTGATCAACCTGATTTAAATAAAGTAGAAGCATTTATTATTCCAAAAGGTATTGGGGTTAATTATAACCCTGGTGTTTGGCACTTTCCTTTAATCTCAACTGAAGATATGAATTTTTTAGTTGTTGATAGAAAAGGTGAAGGAGACAATTTAGTATTACACGATCTTGATAAAGAAAATATTACATTAGAATTTCACGCATAAAAAAAAGCCCACCAATTAAATTGATGGGCTTTTAGTTAATAACCTATAGGAGTTATTCTATCTTTTTGAAATTATTAAATGAATGACTGCGCCTAGGGATGCACCAATAATCCATGCATAACCGCCGCCTCCACCAAGATTAGCGAAGAAATCATCTAAGCCTAATATTAAAATGTTAGGCCAAACTGTTCCTACAGCAATGTAGCCTGAAATAATCCAAGCTAACATACCTTTGCCATTGAAACCACCATTATAATAATATTTACCCTTTTCAGAGTCGCTAAATAAATCATCAATATTTATTTCTTGTTTTTTGATGATGTAGTAGTCAGCAATCATAATACCAAATACAGGAGCTAAAATTGCACCTAGTGTATTTACAAACGGAAATAATCCCATGTTAGTAATCACAGACACCCATAAGCCACCTATTATGAAACCAAAGATAGCAGTAATTAAACCACCCATTCTAAAGTTAATTTTTTCTGGCATTAAATTTGCTAAGTCATACGCCGGTGGAATAAAGTTAGCCACCATATTAATTCCTACTGTAGCTGCAAAGAATGCAAACGCAGCAACAATAGTTAACAATATGTTATCAACTTTAGCTACCATTGCAGTAGGCTCAGCGATATACTCACCGAAAATTGCAATTGTTCCACCAGTGATCATTAAAGTAATGAATGAGAAAAATACTACGTTACCTACTAATCCCCATAGGTTACCTTTTTTCATCTCATCTTCATTTTTAACAAATCTTGCAAAGTCACCGAAGTTAATTACGACTGCAGCAAAATAGCCAACCATAATTGAGAACACTGCTAGGAATGCACCAAAAGAACCAAGACCTTCAAATCCACCAGATCTTGCTCCTCCTGAAAATACATTTCCAACTTCAGATAACAATCCTCCACCAGCTTTAGCCCAAATTGCAATCATCAATACAATCATCACAACATAAACTGCTGGACCTGCAAAGTTTAAGAATTTTTTAATTAAATCTACACCCTGCCAGAATAGATAAATTTGGAAAAGTGATACGAATATAAAAGATATCCACATTACACCACTCATGCCAAGTAGTATCGGTTCGCCTTGTATTCCAGTTATTCCAGTAATTAAAAGTGCAACTGCAGTTGATGCTGCATACGTTTGCGCTCCATACCAAAACATCGCAACCAGACCTCTAGCCATTGCTGGAAAGTTTGCACCAAACACTCCCATACTTACTCTAGCAAATACTGGGTAAGGTATTCCGTGTTGCACACTTGGTTTTCCAGAAAGGTTAACAAGCCACATAATAAAAAAGCCAGCTAGTATTAATGCTAAAAATACTGCCCAACCATTTAATCCTGAGGCTAAAAATAATGATGCTGCTAAAGTATATCCAAATAAACTTTGAACATCATTTGCCCATACGTTAAAGATTTCAAACCATCCCCAATTTTTTTTACTTTTGGGTGTGGGTGCCAAATCTTCATTGTACAGTTTCGAAGATTTACTCATTTTTTCTCCCTTTTTTTGTTTATTGAGTGATGGTTATCAATTTTAAAATTGAAATATATAACAATTTTATCAGTATTTTTTGATTAATTTGATTAATTTATGTTAATTTAAATAACTATTAATTGAACATTTAATGAAAAAAAGAATCGTACAATTTAAAAATATTAACAAAAATTATAAAGATGTAGTTGCTGTTAAAAATTTTAATCTTGAAATATATGAAGGAGAATTTTTAACATTATTAGGTCCTTCCGGTTGTGGTAAAACAACCTCATTAAGAATACTTGCTGGTTTTGAAAAGCCATCCAAAGGAGAGGTTTATTTAGAAGAACAGCATATAAATGAAATTCCATCTTATCAAAGACCGATAAATATGGTTTTTCAAAATTATGCACTTTTTCCACACATGAATATTTTTGATAATGTCGCTTATGGTCTTAGGCAAAAAAAAATTTCTGAAGAAGAAGTTAAAACCGAAGTCAAAAAATTTTTATCATTAGTTAGATTAGAGGGTTATGAAAAAAGAAATATTTGGCAATTATCTGGAGGCCAACAACAAAGAGTAGCTTTGGCTAGAGCTCTTATTAATAAACCTAAAATTTTACTGTTGGATGAACCTTTAGCTGCATTAGATAAAAAATTAAGAAAAGAAATGCAAATCGAACTGCAAAACTTACAGAAAAATCTTAATATTACATTTGTTTTAGTGACACATGATCAGGAAGAGGCTTTATCAATGAGTGATAGAATTTGTGTAATGAATGAGGGAAATATAATTCAAGTAGGAAGCCCAAATGATTTATATGATTTACCCATTAATAAATTTGTTGCAAACTTTATTGGTAAATCCAATTTTATTAAGTGCGAAATAAAGTCAATCACTGAAAAATTTATTCAAGTTAATTCAAATAATAAACTTTTAAATTTAAATAAAAATTCACTAAATTTTAGTCAAAACGATAAGGTAATACTGTCCTTTAGACCTGAAAAACTTAAAATTAATTATGATACAAACTTAAAAAATGGATTATTACTTAAAGCAAAAGTTTTAAACAAAATATTTCTAGGTGAGTATACTGAGTATTATCTTTTAAGTAATGAAATAGGAGAGTTCTATTTTTTAAATACGAATTCAAGAGAAGAAGATAAAAAAATAAATCCTGGTATTGAAATCAATCTATGGATTGATGAAAGAGATATAATTCTCTTAAAAAACAACTAAAAATACATCTAGCTTTCAATACTGTTTTGTTATTAACATGTTAATAAAGGAGAAACTTTTATGACAAAAAATATTACTAAAAAAGAGTTCTTAAAAGAGCTCAGAAAGTATGAAAAAGGCTCGATAACACGAAGAGAGTTTTTGGGAAGAACTGGATTAGGATTAGCTACTGCTGTTTTTTCTGCGTATGGACTTTCATCTTTAGGTTCTAAAGCTAATGCAAATATTGGAGACAGAGTTGTTTTAGCAACATGGCCGAACTACCATGATGTAAATAACTTTGAAAATTTTAAAAAACAAACTGGTGCAAGTGTACAAGTTAACGTTTTTGGTTCAAACGAGGAAATGTTAGCAAAACTTCAAGCAGGTGGAAGTGGATGGGATGTATTTGTTCCAACAAATTACACTATCACAACCTATGTTGATGAAGATTTAATTGAACCTTTGGATCTATCTAAATTGAGTAATTATAATGCTGGTTCATTTGAAAAAAGATTTTCAGATGCAGGAACAGTTAATGGTAAAGTTTATGCTGTACCAAAGAACTGGGGAACAACTGGATATGTTGTAAATACAAAACATACCAAATCAACCCCAACTACCTGGAAAGAGTTTTGGGATTTAACTAAAACAAGTTTTTCAGGCAGAACAATGGTTCATGACTATCAATTAACTACAATTGGCAATGCATTAAAATACTTTGGTTACTCATTTAACTCAGTAGATACCAAAGAATTAGCAGATGCTGAAAAATTGTTGCTAGAATGTAAACCACATTTATTTGCAATTAATAGTGACTATCAACCATCGTTAAGAAATGGTGATGCTTGGATGTCTATGTGTTGGACTGGTGATGGTAAGCAACTAAACTCTGATTTACCTGAAATGGCTTTCGTATTAGGTAAAGAAGGTGGTGAACTATGGAGTGATTATTATGCTATTCCAAAAGGTGCACCGCACAGAGATGCAGCATATGCTTTAATTAATTATTTATTAGATCCACAAGTTAATTCTAAAGAAGTGTTAGCTCACGGTTATCCTTCTGCAGATAGTAGAACTAATACTTTATTACCTAAATCGCTTTTAGAGGATCCAATTTTATATCCTGCTAAAGATTTATTAAGTGCTTTAGAGTTTGGAGCTGCAGTTACTTTAACAGATCCAAATAGGGCAGAATTAATGGCTAGATTTAAATCTGCATAATAAAAAAAAGTAATTTGACCCTAAATTCAAAATGGCTGAATCGAATAATTTTGTTCCCAGCATCATTTTGGTTTGGGGTCATGTTAATTCTACCATTAATAGTAATAACAATTTTTAGTTTTGGTGAAAGAGCGCCAGCAGGTGGTTACATTCCATCTTTTACATTCGATCAGTATTTAAATTTATCAGCAAGGTTTGTAGCTTTTAAAAATACTTTAACATTAGCACCTATAGGCACAATTATAGCTTTGATTATTGGATATCCTTTAGCTTACTTTTTAGTGTTTAAAGTTGCTGATAATAAAAAAAATATATTATTAATCTTAATCATCATTCCTTTCTGGACTAGTATTTTAATCAGAACTTATGCATGGATTTTCATTTTGGGTAGCAAGGGAATTCCCAATTTATTAGAATACGTTGGTATAGAAAATTTAAGATTAATTAATACACCTTTTGCGGTACTTGTTGGTATTGTTTATAGTTACTTACCTTTAATGGTTTTACCAATTTATGTAAGTCTTGAAAAACTTGATAAAAGATTACTTGAAGCATCAAGTGATTTAGGTGCTTCAAACTTTAAAAATTTTATCAATATAATTATTCCATTATCCATTCCGGGAATTGCAACTGGCTGTATGCTAGTATTTATTTTGCTTATGGGTGAGTTTTTGATACCCGCTTTCCTTGGCGGAGGAAAAGTATTTTTTGTAGGCAATGCTTTAGTGGATTTATTTTTACAATCTAGAAATTGGCCATACGGTTCAGCTGTAGCATGTAGTTTAGTAATTATAATGTTAATTATAGTTAGTATTTATATGAAATTTATTAATTCTAAAAATAATAGAGAGGAAGTTTCAATAATTTAAAATGAGATTATATGCTTATATAATATATTTCTTTTTGTATTTTCCCATAGCAATAATTGTTTTTTTTAGTTTTAACTCAGGAAAACACGCGAGTGATTTTCAAGGCTTTTCATTGAAATGGTATCCAAAACTTTTTGATAATCCTTTTTTAATTGATGCTTTTAACACAAGTTTAACTGTTGCATTAATTTCAGCAATTTTAGCAAGTACATTTGGTACAATGGCAGCCATAGGTTTAAATAATTTGAAAGGTAAACTAAGAGTATTTTATGACTCTCTAGTCTATATTTCTGTGATGATACCAGGTATTGTTATTGGAATTGCTACATTGATTGCTTTAGTTACTTTATTTGGTTTTTTAAATCCTTTACTAGCAAATATATGGCCATCAGGCTTTGGCAAACCGCCTGTATTAAATCTTGGATATGTTTCTTTAATAGGGGCGCACACTTTATTTACAATGTCATTGTCAATTTTAATTGTTAGATCAAGATTGAATGGTATGGATAGAAATTTAATTGAAGCTTCCAATGATCTTTATGGCACACCAGTTAAAACATTTTTGAAAATAACATTACCTCAACTATTTCCAGCTATTTTGTCTGCTTTTTTATTAAGTTTTACATTTAGCTTTGATGATTTTATTATCGCTTTTTTTGTAGCTGGATCTGAAACCACTCTTCCTGTTTATGTATTTTCTTCAATAAGACGAGGCGTTACACCAGAAATTAATGCTATTGCAACATTAATTTTAACATTTACAATTTTATTATTGTTGGCTTCACATTTATTAATGAAATATAAAAATTATACGAACAAAGGTTCAAAAAAATGAAATTAAAAAATGAAGTTGTTATTATAACAGGTGCTGGATCGGGAATTGGAAAAGAATGTAGTTTAAGTTATGCTTCAAATGGAGCCAAATTAGTTTTAATTGATAGAAATCAAAAATTATTAAATAATATTGACTCACTAATCAAAAAAAAATTTAAAAGAACACTAACTTTAAAATTTTTAGCAGACATTTCAAATGAAGAGGAAATTGGGCAAATTATTAATACTACTATTAAAAAATTTAAGAAAATTGACGTATTACATTCTCATGTAGGGATTCAAGTCGAGGGGACAGCAGAACAAGTTGATCCAAAGGGAATGGATAATTCTTATAAGATCAATGTTAAATCTCATTTTAATTTTATTAGAGCTTCTTTGCCTTTCATGAAAAAAAGAAAAAAGGGATCAATAATCGTAACTTCATCTAATTCTGGAGTTATTTATGATAGTGAAATGGTTGCTTATGCAACCTCAAAACATGCAGCTGTTGCTATGGTTAAACAAATTGCTAAAGACTATGCTAAATTTAACATTAGAGTTAATGCTCTTTGTCCTGGCTGGGTTGACACACCATTTAACGATCCTTTCACAAAACAAATGGGCGGAAGAAAAAATTTATTAAAATACATTTCAAAAAATATCCCAATGAAAAGATTTGCATCTCCTAAAGAAATATCGGATGCAGCATTATTTTTGGCTTCATCAGACTCAAGCTTTATGACAGGTCAAGCTTTAGTAGTGGATGGTGGTGAATGTTTATAAGGATTTATTAGCGCAACCAAAAAAGATTGCGCTAATTAAAAATATTTTTACGCTTTATCGCCGTATTCTGTCATGTGCTTAGGAATTCTTTTATTTTTCCCGTACATGAAATGGTTTTCCATATTTTCTCTGTATTTACTTGCAGGAACTTTTAAACCAACCGCTTCAGCCGTCTCTCTAATAAGCATTGGGTTTGCACCACAGCATACTCCGATATAATTTATTTTCATGTCATAAGCTTCTTTTGCAAATTTTCCTATTTCATATCTATTACAAAACATTGGATCTAATGCAGTTGGGAATGTTCTGCCATGAGGTGAAGGACATTTACAGTTATCATAATCTGGAAGATTAAAGAATGTTGGATGCTCCGCACTTGTTCTATAGGGAATAGGTAATGCTCCAACATGACATTTAACTGCAGTGCAAAACTAAATGGTAAAGTAAGCTTTATCACTAAAATTGGTAGAGACGCATATGGGGAGATGGCTCTTAAATTTTATAAAGAGACTGGGGTAAACACTAAATCTGTTATTGAAGATTTTAAACATGCAACAGGTGTTGCAGGGATTATGATCGATCAAAAGGGTAATAATGCCATTAATATTGTTCCTGGTGCAGCTGCCACATTAAATAAAGAAGATATTAATTTAAATTTAAAGACCATTGAGAAATCAAAATTTTTTATAACTCAATTTGAAACACCAGACGATGTCACTTGGTATGCAATTAAAAAAGCAAAAGACAATAATTGTAAAATTATTTTAAACCCAGCTCCTGCTAGAAAAATAGATGAAAAAAATTTTAAACTAATAGATTATTTCACACCCAATGAAACTGAAGCTGAGTTTTATTTAAATAAAAAAATTATTTCTAATAATGATATTGTTAATGCTGGTACTCAATTTTTAAATCTTGGTGTTAAAAATGTCATTATTACCTTAGGAGAAAAAGGAGTTTATTATACGAATAAATCTGAAAGTGTTTTTATTGAAGCTTTTAAATTAAAATCAAAAACAATTGATACTACGGGTGCTGGCGATGTATTTAATGGTGCATTTACCTATGCTTTATCTAAAGATTATCCTTTAAAAGAAGCAATTATCTTTGCTAATAAAGTAGCTGCTATATCAACTACAAAATTGGGTGCTGCAAGCTCAGCGCCATCATTTAAACAGGTCGAAAATTATTAACTTTATAATTAGCTATTAAAATTCTATTATTTTAAACTTAATTATCATCAAAAATATTCATTTTAAGTATTTTAAAGTTATTATAGACTTTACCTAATTAAACAAGAGGGCAATTATGATTAAAAACAAAACAAAAAGTCAAAAAGCTTTAGGAAGAAGAAAGTTTGTAAAAAAAGCTTTATTGGCTACCGGAGCAACTGCTTTAGGTGCTAGTGGTTTAGCAGCTCCAGCAGTAACAGCAGAACGAATTGAAGTCATTATGGTTATGACTTGGCCAAAAAATCTTCCAGGATTAGGAACTGGAGCAGCTCGTTTTGCAAAAAGAGTAAGTGAGTTATCAGAGGGAAGAATAAATATTACTTTATTCGCTGCTGGTGAAAGAGTAGGTGCTTTTGATGTATTTGACCATGTCGCAAAAGGCGATGCACAAATGTATCATGGTGCAGAATATTATTTCACAGGAAAAGAAAAATCATTTGGATATTTCACAGCTGTGCCATTTGGTTTGACTTATACTGAGTTTAACGCCTGGATGAGATTTGCAGGTGGGCAAGAACTCTGGGATGAACTTTCAGACGGTTTTGGTCTTAAAGGGTTTATGTGTGGTAACACAGGCGTTCAGATGGGAGGCTGGTTTAGAAAAGAAATGAAAAGCCCAACTGACTTTAAAGGATTAAAGATGCGTATACCTGGATTAGGTGGTCAAATGATGACTAAACTAGGAGTATCTGTAATCAGTGTACCGGGCGGACAAATATACGAGCAGTTAATGGCTGGAACTATTGATGCTACCGAATGGGTAGGTCCATGGAATGATGAATTTATGAAATTCTATGAAGCTGCCAAATATTACTATTACCCTGGTGTGCATGAACCTGGTTCAATGCTAGGACTAGTTTGTAATAAATCTTGGCTATCAAAACTTTCAAAAACTGATCAAGCGTTAATTGAAGCAGCTTGTACAGTTGAAAATGAAGTGATGATGTCTGAGTTTAACGCTAACAATGGATTTGCATTACAAAGATTAGTTAAAGATCATGGTGTTAAAGTTGTAGAATTTAATGATCGAATCTATGATGCATTCGGAAAAGCTTCAGAGGAAGTTTTTGCTGAAACTGCTGCAAGTAGTGCTATAGCAAAAAAAGTTACAGATAGTTTCTTAAAAGCTAGAGCAGAAATTGGAGCGTGGAATAAACTTTCAGACTCTGCTTATGTTACTAAACGTAACAAAGTATTAGGTCTATAATAATTATTATATATTCGCGAGGCGAAAGCCTCGCGGATTTTCTTCATGAACAGTAAATTTAATTTAGCTATTAAAGCAAAATTTTTTTCTTTTTCAGTAGTTTCTTTAACATTTGTATACTTTATAAATATAATTCTTACGAACTTTATTGATTGGCCGGGATCAAAAACTTTTATTAATTTTTTGATTACTCAATCAGAAAAACAATTTGAAACTAAACAATTTATATTGTCTGCAATTCAATTCTCTTTATACTTAATTACTTTAACTTTAGTTTTTCGATATATCAGACGTAGAAATACTAAAAGTTTAAAAGAAGAGTCTCAAAATTTATCTAATTTATCAGCGTATATAACTAGATCTGCTTTCTGGACTGTTTTTTTTGTTGGAATTGCTGATCTTTTAATTTCTTTTATGGTAAGTGAAAAAGCTATTTTAGATGCTCTACCAAGTACTTTAGGTCAAATCTTTTTTCAACCTAAAACTAGAATTTTATATATCCATTTACCTTTAACAATTATTGGATTTATTTATGGAATTAAAAACAAATCTATCGGTTTTATTTGGTTAGCTTTGTTGGTTGTTTTTGCTGAAGCTTTAATTGTTATCTCAAGATTTGTATTTTCATATGAACAAGCGTACATGGGCGATTTAGTTCGATATTGGTATGCAGCTTTATTTTTATTTGGTAGCGCATACACGTTATTAAAAGATGGACATGTTCGTGTAGATATTCTTTATGTAAAATTTAAAGAAAAAAATAAGGCATTAGCTAATATTTTTGGCTCAATTTTTTTTGGTTTACCAATCTGTTTTTTAATTTTGTATTCAGGCATGGGATCAAAAACTGGAATTATTAATGCTCCATTACTCAGTTTCGAGATTTCTCAACAAGCTCAGGCAGGACTATATCTAAAATATATGATGGCAAGTTTTCTAGCAATTTTTTCTTTAACAATGATTATCCAATTTTCAAGTTTGATTTTAGATAATGTAGAAAAAATTTATAAAAAAAGATAAATGGAAACCTTTTTTTTATTTTTTTTAATATTTTTAATGATGATGGCTTTAGCCACAGGATTTCCTGTTGCTTTTGCATTGCCTGGAGCCGCAATAATATCAATAACTATTGCAGGTCTTGCTGGTTATATATTTACAGGGAATTCTCATTCTTACTTTATTCATGATGGACCTTTTGAGTGGATTTCCTCTGCAATTACAAATTTTAGGGGTACTTACTGGGAAGTTGAAAGAGATACATTAATTGCGATTCCATTATTTATATTCATGGGATTGATGCTGCAGAGATCAAAAATTGCTGAAGATTTATTAATCACTATGGGTCAATTGTTTGGAAGGATCCCTGGAGGTTTAGGGGTATCGGTAATTTTAGTTGGTGGTTTATTAGCTGCTACAACTGGTATTGTAGGAGCCACAGTTATCGCGATGGGACTTATTTCTCTGCCAGCTATGATGAGAAATAAATACGAAACTACTTTAGCTACTGGAATTATCACTGCCTCAGGAACTCTAGGTCAAGTTATTCCTCCTTCAATTGTTTTAATTATTATTGCAGATCAATTATCAAATGCTTCTGATGTAGCTAATGGTTTAAGAATTAGTGATTATAAAAATTTTATAAATGACGGGTCAATGCCAAGCGACCTTTCGGTTACTAGCACAAGTGCTGGGGAAATGTTTTTAGGTTCTTTAATACCAGGATTAATACTAGTAGGACTATACGTTATATATGTTTTATTTTATTCTTTTATAAAACCAAAATCAGCTCCACCTTTAAAAATAGATGGAATGTTGGATTTTGCTTTTTTTCAAAAGGTTTTTTTTGCTTTAGTCCCACCATTACTATTAATCGTACTGGTATTAGGTTCAATTTTGTTTGGAATAGCGACAGTAAATCAAGCAGGAGCAGTTGGTGCAGTTGGTGCAACAATCATGGCTGGATATAAATTAGCTCCCAGTAATAAATATACTTATACACCTGCATCTATCGCAATTATTTCAGTAATAATTATTCTTATTTTAAATAAATATTTTAATCTAAATATTAAATTAATTAACAATCATCATGATTTAGTTGGTATTGTTTTAGCATTTATTGCAGTTTGTTTTTTAATTTTTGCTATTGGTTGGAGTTTCTATCGTACTTTTAAAATTGACAATATTCTAAAAGAGGTTTGTTCAGAAACTACCATTACTACAACAATGGTATTTATAATTTTAATTGGTGCCGCAATGCTCACTGCAGCTTTTAGAGGTTTTGGTGGAGAAGAACTTGTTCGCCAAGGATTATCACAATTACCAGGCGGGTTTTGGACTCAGTTCACGGTGGTCATGTTAGTTATTTTTGTTTTAGGTTTTTTTGTAGATTATTTAGAAATAGCTATAGTGGTAGTTCCAATTGTCACTCCGATTTTATTAGCAGACCCATCAGCAAACATAACCGCATTATGGCTAGGAGTTATGATTGGGTTAAATATGCAAACATCTTTTTTAACACCGCCCTTCGGTTTTTCTTTATTTTATTTAAGAGGTGTTGCCCCTAAAAATGTAACTACAAGTCAAATCTGGAAAGGAGCAGGACCTTTTATTGCTATCCAACTTTTAGCATTGTGTATCATTGGTTACTTACCAACTTTAGCAAATTATTTACCTTTAAGAACATATTTAACTTCTGAAGTTTCACCACCTCCAACAAATCCTAAATTGCAACAATGTATATTAGATTATAAATTTAGGAATTATGAAAATGATCAATTTAAAATTATAAATGGTATTAATAATTTTAAAAATTTAAATAAAGATTTTTTACCTGAAGAATTACAAGAGAGTATCAATGAACACTTCGTTTTAGTATCAGATGCTATAGTATTGATACCTGAAGTTAAAAAAAGCAAAGAGGAATTAGATACTTATTCAAAAGATTATTATAAAATACATTTAAGTGTTAGAAAAATACAAAGCAAAATTATATTTAATAATAAAAAAATTAAATCTATAGAGGATGATATTCGAATAATTCAAAATAACGACCCAGATAAAGCTAATCAACTAAGCCAAGACATTGAAAAAATTAAATTAGAAAATATAAATTTAGAAAATAAAATACCTAGCAATTGGCAGCAGCTAAATGATGAATATCAAATAAGGTATTCTTCGTATTCAAAAATATTAAATAGTTATTACAAAAGTGCCGATAATGGTTATCAGATTTTAAAAGACCTTAATTCAGAAATTAAAAATACTAAAGATATTGAAAATTTAATTGAAAGAATTCAAACTATATTAGCTTCTCTCAATAACTATGATAGTTCAACTCTTTTAAATGAGTTAGAAAAGATATTAATTATAGCTGATAATACCGCTAATATTGGCTCTGTAGGAGATTTGATTTATGAGGCAACTACAAAAATTGAAGACTTAAATTTAGTTGGAGTCTTTGCTCAATGATGCAAAAAAATATCTAGAAGACAGTGTTCAATGGAAAAAAATAGCTGCTCTTAATTTAGGCCCACAGTTAGAAGAATATGATGCAGCGATAAAAAATACTATTGGTATTCGTTCACAAGACCGATTGAATAAAAACCAAGCAATTGAAGTTGCAAAATGTAGTGCTAAACATAGAGATATCGCTCTTAGATTTTAATTCATGGAAAAAAATATTTTATCAAAAAAATATATTACAGGTGTATTTTTTGTTTTTGCTTTTGGCTATTTTTTATCAACTCTATTAAGAGCTATTACTGCAACTTTATCCCCTGTGTTAACAGATGAATTCTCTCTAAATGCTTCTAATTTAGGATTACTAGCTGGAGGATATTTTTTTGGATTTGCAGCAATGCAAATACCTTTAGGATTTATGTTAGATCGTTTTGGACCAAAAAAAATAGTAACCACATTTTTACTTGTGGCTATAGTAGGCATTTTTGTTTTTATGACTGCACAAAGTTTTAGCAGTCTTTTAGTTGCAAGAATTTTAATAGGAATAGGTGTTTCTGCTTGTTTGATGGGACCACTCACAGGATATCGAATCTGGCTTGATGATCAATATCAACAACGTGCCAACTCTTGGATGTTGATGATTGGATCATTGGGGATGTTAACTTCAACTTTACCTGTTCAGTTATTATTACCATTGTATGGTTGGAGAGGAATATTTGCTGGTTTAGCGCTATTAACTGTTTTATGTATAATTTTAATTTTAATAGTATCTCCACAATGGTCTAAAGTAGAAACAATTAACAATAATATAAAATCAACTAACTCTTTTTTAGAAGTTTGGAACAATAAATATTTTCATAGTTTTATCCCTTTAGGTTTATTTAATTATGGAGGCCTCTTTGCAATTCAAACTTTATGGGCTGGTCCATGGTTGATTAATGTATCAGGTTACACACCTTTACAAAGTGCAACAGGTTTATTTTGGATTAATTTTGTAATGTTATTTGCTTATTTGTTTTGGGGCTATATTAACCCAAAATTATTAAAACTTGGTTATACTGCAAATAAATTAATTATTTATTTGGCACCAATTTCTTTTTTAGTGTTAATTAAAATTATTATATTTGCTGAGGCGACAACTTATGTGGATTGGATTGTCTTTGTATTAAGTTCAATTGTTATAACTTTAGCGCAACCTGCTGTTGGACTAGCTTTTCCAACCAGATTAGCTGGAAAAGCATTAACCTCATTTAATTTTATTTTGTTCGTTGGTATTTTTATTGTGCAATGGATGATTGGCTTAATAATTGATTTTGTTAGCGATAAAGGTTACTCGATAGTTGTAGCCTACCAAGTAGCATTTTCAATTTTTTTAGGACTATGTTTGATATCTTATATATACTTTGTAAAATCAAATATTAAAAAAATTAATGAAATATAAAATAAATTCCACAGTTACAGGCAGTCTTCCCAAACCTAATTGGATTGCAGAAACAGGTAAACTTTGGAGTCCTTGGAAATTGTCTGGTGAAGCATTAGAACTTGGTAAATTAAAAGCAACACTTTCATCTGTTGAAGATCAACTATCTGCAGGATTATCTATTATTACTGATGGCGAACAAAGTCGTCAGCATTTTGTGACAACATTTATTGAAAATTTATCAGGAGTTGATTTTAAAAAAAGAAAAGTAGTTCGAATAAGAGATCGTTATGATGCAAGTGTGCCAACAGTTATTTCAAGAATAAATAGAAAAAAACCAGTTTTTTTGAAGTATGCAATTTTTTTAAGAAGTTTAACCAAATTACCTATTAAGTTTAGTTTGCCAGGGCCAATGACCATGGTCGATACCCTTTATGATAAATTTTACAAAAGTAGAGAAAAGTTAGCATGGAGATTTGCAGAGGTTTTAAATGAAGAAGCTAAAGATTTAGAAAAAGCAGGTATTGATTATATACAATTTGATGAACCTGCCTTTAATGTATTTTTTGATGAAGTTAAAGAATGGGGAATTGCAGCATTAGAAAGAGCTGCAAAAAATTTAAAAAGTAAGACGATTGTACATATTTGTTACGGGTATGGCATTAAGGCAAATAATGATTGGAAAAAATCTTTAGGATCGGAATGGAGACAATACGAGAATATTTTTCCACTTTTAAACAAAAGTAAAATTGATCAAATAAGCTTAGAATGTATGAATTCTAAAGTACCACTAGAATTACTATCTTTGTTAAATAATAAAGAAGTTTTAGCAGGGGTAATAGATGTGGCCTCTAAAAAAATTGAAACTCCAAAAGAAGTTTTTAATCTTATAAAAAAAATTACAAAATATGTTTCACCAAAAAAATTAACATGTTGTACTAATTGTGGGATGATTACGCTTCCTCCAAAAATTGCCCAAGCCAAAATGGAGTCTATTACAAAAGGAAGTAAACTAGCAGAAAAATATTTTTTTAGTTAATTTTTTTAATAAAAATTTGTATCATTAAAATATTTGAATTATAAATATTCAAATAATGCCAAAAATAATTTCATCATACGTACATATAGTTGATTTCATCAGTGAAAAGGTTGGTAAATTTGTCATGTACGGTGTTTTCATGATGATGTTTATATTGATCTTATCTTTTGTAACGAGAAATATAATTAATTACCCTTTGATGTGGATTATTGAAATGGCGCAATTCACTATGACCGCTTATTATTTATTAGGCGGTGGTTACTCCATGATAACCGATGACCATGTCAGAATGGATTTATTTTATGGCAAACTATCCAAAAAAGGTAAAGCCAAGATGGATGTATTTACCAGTTTCTTTTTAATTTTCTATTTAGCAATATTATTTTTTGGATCCATCACGAGTCTCATTTACACAATTAAAACTAATCAAAAATTATTTACTGCTTGGGCGCCTTATGTTTGGCCAATTAAAACATTGATGTTACTTGGAATTTTACTGATGTTGCTGCAAGCTTTTTCTACTTTGTTTAAAGACATCGCTAAATACAAGAATAAAAAAATATAATTATGTTAAGTCAGTATTTAAGTTACGAATTTATCGCATTGTTCATGTTTATAACCATGTTGGCAATGATGTTTACTGGCCAAAGAGTATTTGGAGCGATTGGATTTGTAGCTGCTGCATCAGCATTATTAATCTGGGGTGATGGCTCATTAGAGATGCCTTATACGGCAACTTGGAAACTATTTAAGTGGTATCCAATGCTCACTTTACCACTATTCATTTATATGGGCTTTATGATTTCAGAATCTGGAATTGCTAATGATCTTTATAAGATGTTTCACGTTTTATTCGGCGGCGTAAAAGGAGGCCTTGCAATTGGTACTATGTTTATGATGGTAGCGATTTCAGCAATGAATGGATTAAGTGTAGCGGGTATGGCCATAGGTGCCACCATTGCTTTACCAGAAATGTTAAAAAGAAATTATGATAAAAGAATGATCACGGGGGTAGTGCAAGCAGGAAGTTCTTTAGGAATATTAATTCCACCAAGTGTTGTGATGGTTTTATATGGTATGATAGCAAGACAACCCGTTAGTCAGTTGTGGTTGGCAGGTCTTTTACCTGGATTATTAATGGCAACTTTATTTATCTTGTACATTTATATTAGATGTAAATTACAACCCAATTTAGGCCCAGTTTTACCTCTTAAAGAAAGGGATATTCCTTTAATTGAAAAAATTAAATTATTAAAAGCAGGAATAATTCCATTTTTAATTTTCTTTTTGATGACCGGTTTATTTTTAATGGGAATTGCAAGTTTAGTTGAATGTTCTGCGGTTGGAGCGTTACTTGCAACTTTAGCTTCCGCTTATAAAAAAAGATTAAACAAACAAGTAATAGAGACCACATTAAGAAAAACACTTGGTGTTTCATGTATGTTTATGTGGATAATATTAGCAGCTTTAACATTTGGTGCAGTGTTTGATGGCCTAGGAGCTGGAAAAGCTATTGAGACATTATTTATTGAAAAATGGAATTTATCTCCTTGGGGTGTTTTAATCATGATGCAACTTTCTTACATTCTCATGGGAATGTTTTTAGATGATACGGCTATGTTAGTTATTGTAGCACCATTATATGTTCCTTTAATCATTGCTTTGGGATTTGATCCAATTTGGTATGGAGTTTTATATACCATCACATGTCAGATTGCTTATATGACACCACCGTTTGGCTATAATTTATTTTTAATGAGAGCAATGGCTCCTAAAGAAATAACACTTAAAGATATTTACAGTTCTATTATTCCGTTTGTGCTGGTGATGGTGTTTGGTTTGGCGATCGTTATGATTTTTCCTGAAATTGCTACTTATCTTCCTGAAAAATATTTAAAATAATTTATTCAACTTAAAGTTTAATAAATAAAAAATCTTTTTAATTATCTTTATTAAATAAGAATTATTTTTTTTTTAGAGTAAGCATTATTAAGTTTTATCTCACACTCTATTGTTATAAGATTTATTATTAATTAATTTATGGAGGCTATGTGAAAAAAGACAAAAAAATAATAACGAACAAAAGGCGTTCGTTTATTAAAAAAGCAGGTCTACTTACTCTTGGAGCAGCAGGGGCAGCAGCAGTAAAAGCACCTTATGTTTATGCAGCTTCAAATCCAATTAAATGGAGACTACAGACGTACTCTGGAGCTCCACTTGGTGCCCATGTAATTAAACCTCAAATCGAAGAGTTTAATAAAGCAGCTTACGGTGAAATGGAGATTGAACTGTATTATGCAGACCAATTAGTTCCAACTGATGAATTGTTTAGAGCAATGCAAGCAGGAACAATTGATGCTGTGCAATCAGATGATGCAACCATGGGATCACCAGTTGATATTCAAGTATTTGGTGGATATTTCCCATTTGCAACTCGATACAGCTTAGATGTACCAGCTTTATTTAAATATTATGGTTTAAATGAAATTTGGGCAGAAGCATATGGCGAAGTGGATAATGTTACTTGGTTAAGTACTAGTGCATGGGATCCTTGCCATTTATTCACAGTAAATAAAAAAGTAACTAAATTATCTGACATGAAAGGTTTACGTGTTTTTGGTGTGCCAACTGCAGGTAAATTCTTAGCGAGATATGGATTAATTCCAGTAATCGTACCATGGGATGATGTAGAAGTTGCAATGCAAACTGGCGAACTTGATGGTGTCTGCTGGTGCGGATTTACAGAAGCTTACGAAGTAGGTTGGGCTGATATTTGTAAATATGCATTAACTAACGCTGTTACTGGTGCGTGGTTTGGTTCTTATTTTGCTAACACTAAGAGTTGGGAAAAATTAAGTCCAAAACTTCAAGCTCTATACAGAATGTCTATCAATGACTCGCATTATTATAGACAAGTTTGGTATTGGGGTGGAGAAGCAGATCTTCGTGTGAATGGTAAGAAGATGGAACTAACAAGTCTTCCAGCAAATGAATGGAATCAAGTAGTAGAAGATTCTAAACAGTTCTGGGATGAAACTTCTCAAATTAGTCCACGTGCGAAAAAAGTTGTTGATGCATTTAAGAGATATGCAGACACAATGAATAAAGCAGGATATCCTTACAGATAAAAATTATATTTTAGGCGCCTT
>CBDEAP010000004.1:0-99341 GCA_965236125.1 Candidatus Pelagibacterales bacterium
TCTATAGAATTTGATATAGTTCGATTTAGATAAGTTTCTAGTTTTGATTTATCAATTAAATCTAACTCAGAAATCATACCCGTAATTGCAGTTGCTGCAGCTCTCGCACTTCCATCTAAAATTTTTACTACAATAGAAATTTTCTTCTCAGGTATAATTGCTAAAAAAACTCCTTCAGCTCCATTTTTAAAAAACACTCTTTTATTAAATAATTTAGTCAATAATGAATTGTCACTCTCTGCTCCACCAGCATAATCCGGCTCATTAACACATGCCTCAAAAATTTTTTTGGCTACTGATCCTAAGTTATCTATTTTTTTATAATCAGTAAATTTTGCAAGCAAATACCCAAACTTATTAATTGGTAACATAGGGTTAGGTAAAGTGCAGCCATCAACACCAATTTGGTTTATTTTAAATTCTGATAAATTTTCAATCAAATCAAAGAGCTCTTTTTGTAAAGGATGTAGTTGTGAATTATAATTATTAATAGGTAGATCTCTCTCAACTGATACAGCTAAATGAGCACAATGCTTGCCTGAACAATTATGAAAAATTTTTCTTCTTTTTTTATATTTATCATAAGCTTTAAATTTATTATGAAGTTGCCAAGGCCAATCTTCTCCACATGCAAGCATGCTCTCGTCTAAGTTTAAATTCTTTAACCAATCGTTAATGAGTTCTTGATGAATATCTTCAGCAAAATGTGATGAGGTTGAGAAGGCTATCTGTTTTTCAGTTAGGTTCACTTTATCAATATATCCATCCTTATATAAGTTTAAAGATTGTATTGGCTTTAATGCAGATCTTGGAAATATTAATTGAGAACTATCACCCCATTCTTTTAAAATTTTACCATCAGAGTCGACTATGGCTCCACATCCAAAGTGTTCACTTTCTATATATCCACTTCTGCTTATAGTAACTAATTTTTTTAACATTAAATGATATCAATAATTATATATGATGTAAGAATACTCATAAAGACGATCACTGAAAAATTAATAATTTTCCAAATAAATTGGTTTTTTGCATATTTTGAAAAAAAAGTTGACAAATATCCAAGTAAAAAGAAAAATAAAAAAGAGGCTATTGAAGCACCAACTCCAAATATTATTTTTTCATGAAATAGAAAGCTTTTAGAAAAATTTCCTAAAAAAAATACGGTATCAGAATAAACGTGTGGGTTTAAATAGGTAAACCCCAAAGTTTTAAATATGATATTTGATTTTGATATACTGGATAGATTTAATTCAAAATGAACTGGTTTATTGAAAGATTTTATCTTAGAAAAAATAAAATAAATTAAAAAAATAATTAATAAAATATTTAAAATTAACTCAATAACTTCAGTAAAAAATTGATTAAAGTAATGAAATAAAAATATACCAGCAAAAATTAATATTAAATCTGAAATAGAACAAATTATACAAACTAAAAAAATAAATTGTTTTTTTAAACCTTGCTCAATAACAAAGATATTTTGTGCACCAATTGCTAGTATTAAACTTAAGCTTGTTAAAAAGCCTAGTACCAGATACTCCATTTAACTTGTTAAGAATGACTGATCCAAATAGTCTTAGTTTGAAGATATGAATTAAGTGCTTCAGTCCCTTGTGCTCTCGATGTGTTACCAGAATGTTTATAACCTCCGAAAGGAGTTTTAATATCTCCTTCAGAAAAAGTATTAACTGAAACCGTTCCACAAGGTAAACTTTTCGCAAGATGAAAGGCTCGGTTTATATCTTGAGTAAAAACACTAGCATGTAATCCATATTTAGAATTGCTTGCAACTTTTAATGCTTCTTCATCATTATTGACAGATAACACTCCTAACACAGGTCCAAAAATTTCATCCTGAGCAATAGTCATATTTTCTTTTACGCCATCAAATAAGGTTGGTTTTGCAAAAAATCCTTTTTGTTTTTTATCAGATACTCCTCCTAAAAGTAATTTAGCTCCCTCATCAATTCCTTTTTGGATAAATCCATCAACAACTTGTAGATGCCCTTTTGATATCATCGAACCCATATTAGAATTTAGATCTAAAGGATCTCCTACTTTTAATTTTTTAATTTTTTTTGAAACTTTATCTAAAAATTCATCTTTCACTTTTTTATGAACTATCTGTCTCATATTTGCTGAACAGTTTTGTCCACCGTTCCAAAAAGCCGAATTAATTGCATTATTAATTAAATCATCATTAATTTTTGCATCCTCTAAAACGATAAATGGACTTTTACCACCCATCTCTAATCCAATAGTTTTTAAATTACTCTCTCCAGAATATTTCATAAAATATCTGCCAACTTCAGTTGAGCCAGTAAATGAAACAGCATCGACATCATTATGTCTGCCTAAGGCCTCTCCAACATCTCCGTAACCTGGTAAAATATTTAAAACACCATCGGGGATCCCTGCTTCTTGAGCAAACTTTGCAACTTTTATTGCCGTTAAGGGAGTATCTTCTGCAGGCTTTATAATTATAGAACAACCAGCCGCTAAAGCTGGTGCCATTTTCCAAACCGCCATCATTAATGGGAAATTCCAAGGTACCACTCCAGCTACAACCCCAATAGGTTCTTTGACAATTAGGCTAGTAATTGATGGATCTGTAGCAGCAACTTTACCAAATACTTTATCTATTAATTCTCCATACCATTGAAAGTGCATTGGAGCATCGTTAGCAACCTCATTAATACAATCTGCAATTAATTTTCCAGAATCTACACATTCTAATACTGAGTTTTCAGTTCCATGTTTTCTTAATAACTCAGCAAATTTTAATAACACTTCTTTTCTATGTTCAGGAGCACTTCTAGACCAAACACCACTATTAAAAGCTTTTCTGGAAGCCTTAACAGCAAGATCTACATCTTTGTGATTACATTTTGCAACTTCACATAATTTTTCACCTGTTGCAGGATTGATTGTTAAAAATTTTCCACCATCAACAGCATTCACATATTTGCCATTGATAAAGGCTCTACCTTCAAATTTAAGTTTTTTTGCAATAGATTTATAATTGATTGCCATAATTAATTTATATTAAGTTAATATCTTACTAAAGAATTAGCAAGTGCTAATTAGAATTAGAAGTTAAGGTTTTAATTTCTAATATGTTCTCATTAGGATCTTTAATAAAAAAAGTTTCTTGCTCATATTTGGTACCCTTAAATCTCAAATAAGGCTCATCATAATATTTTGCACCTTTTTCATTTAATCTTTTTTTTAAATTATCAAAATCTGCTCTTGATAAATGAACTCCAAAATGTGGTACTGAGACATTTCCCATATCAACGTCATGTCTTTCGCTGTCTAATTTATGTTTACTAGCATGTAATGTTAATTCATTTCCCCAAAAATCAACATCTGCCCACTCTTGTGCTGAATTATCTAACCTACAACCTAAAACTTCAGAATAAAACTTTTTAGCTTTTTCTAAGTCTCCGCAAGGGATTGCAAGGTGAAAACAGTTGGTATTCTTATACATTATAATCCTTTAATTATTATATATAACCACTATATAAATCTCAAAATTAATCAACCGGACAAATTATTAAATTTAAATGAATGATTTTTTACAATCAATAATTGACAGAGATCCAGCGGCAAAATCTAAGCTAAGTCTAATTTTGACTTATCCTGGTGTTAAAGCAATTTTTTTTCACAGAATAGCTAACTTTTTTTGTGTGGCAAAATTTGATCTTATTGCAAGAATCATTTCACAATTTTCAAGATTTCTAACCGGAATTGAAATTCATCCTAAAGCTAACATTGGAAAAAATCTATTCATTGATCATGGCATGGGAGTTGTGATCGGAGAAACAGCAGAGATTCGCGACAATGTTACGATTTATCATATGGTCACTCTTGGTGGAATTTCTCCAAGTATAAATTCAAACGACCAAAGAAATATTAAAAGACATCCAACTCTTATGGACAATGTCGTAGTTGGATCAGGTGCACAAATTTTAGGGCCTGTTATTATTGGTAAAAATGCAAAAATTGGATCTAATGCAGTTGTGACTAAAGATGTTCCTGATAATGCGGTTATGATCGGTATACCTGCGAGAAATGTTGGTACTGCGACGGAAGAATTTAAACCTTATGCGGTTACAGATGAAACTGAAAATAAATAACTAATGAAAAATACTCAAGAAGATTTCATATCAGGTATTGGTAATACTCCTTTAATCAAACTAAAAGCTGCTTCAGAGTTAACAGGATGTAATATCTATGGTAAAGCTGAGTTTTTAAATCCTGGAGGATCAGTTAAAGATAGAGCTGCACTTGCTTTACTAAAAGACGCTCAAGAAAAAAAATTAATTAGTAAAGGAGGAATAGTTGTTGAAGGAACCGCAGGCAACACAGGTATAGGTTTGGGTCTCTTAGGAAATTCTCTTGGATATAAAACCATCATTGTAATGAATGATAACCAAACTCAAGAAAAAAAAGACTTATTGAGAAATCTTGGTGCTGAATTAAGATTAGTTCCACCTAAGCCATATAAGGATGATAATAATTTTGTTAAAGTTGCAGCAAGACTTGCTGATGAGCTTAGACCAACTAATAATAACGGAGTAATCTGGGCAAACCAATTTGATAATGTTGCTAATGCAAAAGGCCATTATGAAGGAACGGGTCAAGAAATTTGGGAGCAAACAGATGGTAAAATAGATGGGTTTGTATGTTCTTCAGGTACTGGCGGGACTATTTCAGGAGTTAGTAATGCTCTTAAGGAAAAAAACAAAGATATTAAAATTTACCTAGCAGATCCTAAAGGTTCCGCTCTATACAATTACATTAAAACTGGTGAACTGAAATCTGAAGGAGGATCTATTACTGAGGGAATTGGCTCAAGTAGAGTTACTAAAAATTTTGAAAATGCAAAAGTTGATGATGCTTATTCAATAGACGATCATGAAGCATTGCCAATACTTTATGATTTAATTCAAAATGAGGGATTAAGTCTTGGTACTAGCTGTGGAATTAACATAGCTGGAGCAATTAGACTAGCTAAAGAATTGGGTCCTGGAAAAACTATTGTCACTATTCTATGTGACAGAATCTGACAAGTATTCTTCTAAAATGTTTAATAAAGAATTTTTAAAAGAAAAAAAACTTCCTTATCCAAGTTGGTTATAAACAATAATTTTAATTAAAAAAATATTATATAAATTACTATTATTTTAAATTAAGGTAACTGAATGAATCTTACATCTTCATATGCTTTTTTGTTATTAGCAGTATTGTTAGGTGTAACCTCAAATAGTTTTGCAAAAAGTGCTGAGGGATTTACCCTAATCTATTCCAAGTATTATTACTGGCAATTACTATAGTTCTTGTGTATGTATGCTTTATCCTTGGTGATGAAGAATATTCCAATGGGTATTACTTATGCTTCATTTGCAGGATTAACTATAATTGCAACTGTAGTTGTTGGGGTTATTCGATTTAATCAAATACCTAATCTCTATAGAATGATTGGTTTAGGATTAATTATTGTTGGTGTAATAATGGTAAATCTACTAAAATGAAAACTAAAGGGTTTATAAACAAATCTTACCTCTGTAATACCATCTTTTACATAAACAGACTTATAGGCATTAAATAATTTTTCAATTTTATTTTTTTTCCCATTAACATAAACTTGCCAATTTGGATCCCATGTATCGATGAATGAAACCCAACCCGGTTTACTAACCTTAATCTCAATAATTAATTCATCCCCATTATATTTAAGTAAATCATATGTAAAATGATATGTTTTTTCACTAACTTTATTTTCATTAACAAAATCAAAAATATTATTGTGTAGTAAGATTATCAGAATAAAAAATTTTTTTTTTATTTTCATCCATCCCATAAAAATATTTTATAGATTCTGCTAAATCATCATTTAAATTTTTTTTGATAGAGCCGTTTCTTTCAAAATATTTATCAAAAATCATTGTATGCTCACTATTTCCCCAGTGATTGATATAATTAATATTAAATCTTTTATTATGACGGTAATAAGTATTGCCTTGAAAAACTTTTGTGCCACTTTTTTCAAGGGATACTCTCTTTTCTTTAAAAGCTATTAAAATGTCATTAAGAGCATTATCATTAAATGAATTATAATTTTTTTTTAAATTAAGTTTTTCAAATCCATTTTCGTAATAATTATGTGGAATTGCCCACTGAATGTTAGAAATTAAAAACATTTCACTGAAAGTTAAAATTAAAACTATATGTAAAAAAAAATTATTTTTTTTAAACTTCACTTTTTGGTAGAAATTTAAAATACAAACCAAAAGTAAAAAAAATAATTGAAAAAAAAATAGAATATATATAATTAAAATATAAACCTACAATACTCGATATGAAATTTGGTAAGGATGAAATTAATACATTTATTCTTTTGGCCTGCCATGTATCCCAATAATTATTATTATAATGAGAATAATTGATAAAATATATCTGAGTTAATAAAATTAAAATAATCAATGTTACTAAAAATAAATTTACTTTTTTCAAAGGTAAGTTTAAAGAATGATCAATTATTTTAATTAAATTTTGTAATGATAAAGCCAATAAAAGAGCTATTATAGGTATTAAAGTAATATTTATTCTTATCCAAAATCTAAAATTATTAATTGGCTTACAGATGAACCGGTGGGGCTGAATAACAATTGACGGTTAAAGTATTATGCAAATTGATAATTTAAAAAAAAATATAAAAGAAAAAAAATAATTATAATTCTGAGAGTTTTGCTATATTTCAGTAAATTTAAAAAATGAAAATAAAAAAAAAATCAATACTATAAAAGTAGAGGCCGCACCAAAATAATACCATCCTTCTGCAATTGCAAAGGGTGGGAAAAACCATGAGCCTGCTTGATCATATATGTTAGAGCTACCTTGGATTGAGAAATTAAAATCAGAAACACTTCTATCCCTAGTTATGCTCATTAATTCTGTTATTTTTAAATATATTGGAGCAAACAATAATCCAGCAGAAACAACTGGTATACTAACTTTAAGTATTAAAAAAAAATTAGTCTCGAATTGAAACTGATTAGTCCCATAAATATTATTTTTATTTTTTATTATTGTTAAAAAAAGAAGATATGCTGAAAAAAAAATTATTCCATAAAATATATAATATGGATAACCAGCCGTACATATCATTAGACAAGATATAAAAATAATGGCTATACCTAAGATAGTATTATTTTTTTTTTGAATTAAATTTATTCCATAAAGGATCCAGGGAAACCAACAAAATGTATGTAAAGCATTTGGAAACCTTAATAATTCTGTAATCTTTAAACTCATACTTATAATTAAAACTGTAATTAATATAATTTGTTTGTTTATGTTAAAAGTTTTTAGAAAGTTAAATAATCCAATATTAAAAATTGAAATTGCTGAAATTGTGTATAGCAAAAAAGAATATTTGCTTAAGCTGCCAATAAAAAAACTAATTAAAAAATGTATCCAACTCGGCAAATAAAAAAATTGTGTTAATGGATTAAAAATTAATGAATACCCTGAAGCTTCTCCTGGAGACCAAAGAGGTATGTGTCCGTTCCTTAAAAGTTCAAAAATATATTTCTTATAAGTAAAATAATATAATTCAAAATCATTGCCAACATCTATCAATTGAACAGATATATGGGCCTAGAACAAATAGGTGCGAAATAGAGGATTAGAATGAACAACATTGGGATTATTGAATATCCACAAAACATATTGGAAATTTATTTAAAAATATATTAAAACAAGATAGAAAAATAATTCCAATTATTTATTACGAAGAGAAAAATGATTGATTTATTGATTTTTCAAATAAAAAAAAAACTTAAACATCATCATTACGAAATAATTATTGTTGACAGACTTTGCTACCGATGGCTCAAAAAAAATTTTAATGACTTTATTGAACAAAAGATATCTACTTAAAAGTACTTTGTTAGAAACTCAATAAAAAAAGGGTTTATCAGAATAATTATGGAAGGGCTCGAAACATCAAAATATAATACCATAGTTGTTATGGATGGTGACCTTCATGCAACAGATTATATTCCTAAAATGATTGATATGATCAGAAAAGAACTTTGATTATTGATAACTTGGCAGTTATGAGATTTAAATAATAAAAGAGTAAAAAGTTTAAGTTTTTTTAGACAAATTTTATCAATTTCAATAATTAAAATATTTCAAATTTTTTTCGAAAAGAAAACGAATTGATCCTATGAGTGAGATTTTTTTTATTTAAAAAATAATTATCTAGATAATAAAAAAAAATTATTTTTAAAGGGCTTTAAACATTCTGAGCAGATTTAGTTTATTTAAATAAAAAATTTAAGATTAATGATTTAAAGATTAAATTTGATTACAGAATAAAACGTTAAAGTAAATTAAACATAAGAATAGCGTTAATAATCCCATGAATATTACCTTGGTTAGATTTTTTAAGAATTATTTTTTGAAATATATGCGGTAAATCAAAGTTAATAATTCTCAGGTAAAATAAAATTTTCTTGATCATCTTTTTTTATTTCAAATTCTTCAATCATATTATTTATCTCTAATGGTGAATAAAGATGTGGAAACATATTTCCATCCGAAGCTTGTTCCCAAAGTAAATGTTCTAATTTATCTGTATTTACTTTCAGTAATAATAAATTTTCTTGTCCTTTGAAAAATTTTTCTAAAGTTCCAGTAATTTGAAATTCCTCAGAAAAATGAATATAGCCATCTTCTAAATCTTTTTTTGATCCTAAATAAACTCCTTTATCTTTTGCAAGGGCCCATTCATCTTTATCAATAATTTTATAAACGAATAAAGATGTGGAAACATATTTCCATCCGAGGCTTGTTCCCAAAGTAAATGTTCTAATTTATCTGTATTTACTTTCAGTAATAATAAATTTTCTTGTCCTTTGAAAAATTTTTCTAAAGTTCCAGTAATTTGAAATTCCTCAGAAAAGTGAATATAGCCATCTTCTAAATCTTTTTTTGATCCTAGATAAACTCCTTTATCTTTTGCAAGAGCCCATTCATCTTTATCAATAATTTTATAAACATATTTAAAATTCATATTACAAAATTATTTAAATTACTTAGAAACTGGTTTTAATAATTTTAAAAATTTTTTATGAATATTTATATTTGCAGAAACCAAAATATTCCCAGCTTTTACAGCATCTTGGTTATCCCAAGTACTAATAATCCCTCCAGCTGCTTTTATGATTGGGATTACTGGATGAATATCCCAGATTTTATTTGAACATTGAATTACAATATCCACTCTACCCTCAGCAAGATGAGAATAGCTCAATGCATCAGAGCATGGAAATTGCATTAACTTTAATATTTGTGGTATTTTTTTTTGTTTATCTAAGGATAACCAGCCATGAAATGCTGCTGACACTTTAACATTATTAAATTTTGCTTTTTTATTTACTGATAATTTTTTTCTTTTGCCATTTTCAAATACATAGGAGACTTTATCAGAAAAATTTAAATAATATTTTTTAAGAACTGGAAAATTGGCTAAACCTACAATAGGTTTTCCTTTATAATTTAAAGAAATTAAATTACTCCATGTGGGATTTCCAATCACAAAAGATCTAGTGCCATCGATTGGATCAATGACCCATGTAAAATCACTTTTTGATGTTTGATGACCATATTCTTCTCCAATAATTTGGTGATCTGGAAATTTTTTATTTATTTTAGATCTAATAAATTTTTCAAAGGCACGATCTGATGTGGTTACTGGATCATATCCTTTGCCTTTTAATTTATTTGAAACCTTAAAAGTCTTGTTTAATTTTGAATAATAAAAAGTTGTAAGATCTTTGGCTAATTGATTTAAAAAATTAGCATAAATTGGATATTTTTTTGGGTTAAATTGTGACACAGTGCATTCTTACTATTTAATTTATGTTGATTAAAGTTAAATTTTAAATAATTCTCAAACATACTTTATGAAAATTGAACTTAATGAAAATAAAGTCTTCTTTAATAATGGCTCTCAAAAAAAAGAAATACACCCTTTTTGGTTAAGAGAAAGAGTTGATGGAGAAGAATTTTTAGATAAGGGAACTCAGCAAAGGTTATTTGATCCAACATCTTTAAATAGTGATATTTCAATAAATAATGCAAGTATTGATAATAATTTTTTAGAAATAAATTTTAATGATGGTGTTAATTCCAAACTAAATATTGAAAAACTTGCTCTAGATTTTTTTAACGAAGACACTGTTATTAAATCTATTGGAAAATCAAAATGGAATTCTTCATTAAATAATATCAAAAACTTTTCTTACAAAGAGAATTTCTTTGAAAGCAAAGAGATGTATGATCTTTTGATTTCTTTCTATAAGTTTGGATTTGTAGTCATTAGTGAAGTTCCAACTCATGACAACTTTATTGTTAAATTTGCTAATTCTATCGGCAGTGTTAGAAGAACTAACTTTGGAGAATATTTTGATGTAAAATCTAAACCAGATCCTAATGATTTAGCCTACACCTCTTTACATCTAGCCCCTCATACAGATAACCCGTATCGAAACCCAGTGCCATGTATTCAGTTATTACATTGTATTGAAAATGAAGTGAGTGGTGGTTTTTCAACTTTAGTTGATGGCTATACTGTTACAGAAGATTTAAAAAATGAAAATCCAGATTTCTATAAAATTTTAACAGAAGTAAAAGTTAAATTTAAATTTATTGATAAAGAAGTCGTGTTAGAAGATTGGTCAGAATTGATTAAGTTAAACGACGATAAAACTTTCAAACAAGTAAGATTTAGTCCAAGACTAGATTATGTGCCTATGCTAGATAAAGAAAAACTAGATCTTTACTATAAGGCTCGAAAAAAATTATCTGAAATGTACAATTCTGATAAATATAGAGTGGAGTTTAAATTGGCTCCAAAAGATTTATTAATGATGGACAATCATCGATTGTTGCATGGGCGAACAGCTTACGAAACTAAAGAAGGTAAGCGTTTTTTACAAGGTTGTTATATTGATTATGATAGTACCGAAGGTAAACTTCGTCATTTAAAAAGAAAATTTAATCTCTAGAAATATTTTCAATTTGAGCTTCTGCATCCTTAATTGACTTTTCATAATCTAGAGCCATTTGATCAGCCGCAATTATATCTACTTTTTTAATACCAAAAAAATTTAACATGTAGACTAGCCAAGGAGTTAAGAAATCCTCTTTACTATTAATTTTAGTGCCACCCGATGTAATTACCAAGTAAACCTGTTTATTGCTCAACAAACCTTCTCTTCTGCCGTCTTCTCTAAAACGAAAAGTTTCACCAACTCTTGCTGCAAGATCTGACCATGCTTTTAAAGTAGCAGGAGGACCGTAGTTATAAATCGGTGTTGAAATAATTATAATATCGCTCTCTTTTAATTCTTTGACTAATTTATCTGATAGTTCAAACATCTTTTTATGATGCTCGTTTTGATCTTTTTCATCAATTTTCATTCCAGATTCTGTCAATCCTGAAACAAAAACCATTTCATCATTTAAATCACGATAAATAATTTCATCCTCTGGTTTTTTTATTCGGTCTAATAACTTTTTTGCTAGAGCTCTTGAAGTAGAGCCATCTTTTCTAGCACTTGAATCTATTTGATAAATTTTCATAACCACTTAATAAATCATTTAATATTTTTCACAATATGATTAATCATTCAAAGAGATATGAAAAATTATAAAAGTGAGTTTTTGCAATACGCATTGGATCTTTTTAGCCCCTTAGGAAGATTGTCCACCAAAACATTATTTGGAGGTAATGCTATTCTAAAAAATAATATCACTTTTGCGATGGTTTTTGATGGTAGCATCTACCTTAAAACTAATAAAAATACTGTTAAAAAATACTTAGATTTAAACTCAAAACCTCTTTCTTATAAAAAAAATAATAAAACTATAAATTTAAGATACTATGAAATACCAGTAGAAATTCTTGATGAGGAAGATCAATTAATTCAATGGGCAATTGAAGCTACTGAAATAAAATAATTTTAACCAAACTGTTGCAGAACAGGAAAAGTATTCAATATATAAAATCCGAGTGTTTGTAGTTGGTTAGTTAAAATTAAAATTCCAGTAATCAATAAGATACAACCACCAACTTTAGAAATAAGGTTAATATTCTTTTTTATATTTTTTGAAAATACTAAAAATCTTTGAATTAAATATCCTGAGAGTACAAATGGAATTGACAATCCTAATGAATAAAAACTTAATAAATGTAATCGCTTTTAATAAAGTTTCCTCCATTGCAGCTAATGCTAAAATTGATCCAAGAATTGGTCCTATGCAAGGTGTCCAACCAAAACCAAATGCTAGGCCAATTATAAATGGAAAAAAAATATTTTTAGAATTATGAGTATCAAACCTTTTTTCTAAATTTAAAAAACTAATATTTATTATGCCAATCAGTTGCAGTGAAAAAATGATGATAACCAAACCTGCAGCTATTCTAAGGAATTCTGAATTTTGTAAAAAAATTTGACCAATAATTGAGGCTGTTGCTCCAAATAAAATGAATACTGTTGAAAAACCAATACAAAATAAAATTAATGGTAAAATATTTATTTTTTTACTTGATAAAACATCATTGAATGATTTACCGGATACAAATGATACATAACCAGGAATTAAAGGTAATACACAAGGTGACAAAAAACTAATTAGGCCAGCACCAAAAGCTATGAGAATTTCTAGCATAATAAATTTTATCTAAATTAATTTAGTAATACAATTAGTAGCAATTAGATGGCTAACCCTTTAAACCAAGATGAGTATATTTCACATTTAGGTAGTCTTTAATGGCCATTGAACCACCTTCTCTACCATAACCAGTTTGTTTTATACCACCGAATGGTGCTTCAGCTATTGCAACAAGAGGAGTATTCACCGCAACTGTTCCTGTTTCCATTAATTCTGAAGTTCGGTGTGCTCTCTCCATTGAATTAGTGCAAATATAACTACATAAACCAAGATCATTATTATTTGCTCTTTCAATTACTTCATCAAAAGTTTTAAATGATAACATTGGCACTAGAGGCCCAAAAGGTTCTTGTTTCATAATTGTAAAATCATCTTTTACGTTGTCAAAAATAGTTGGTTCATAGAAAAAACCCTTGTTAAACCCCGCGGGTCTTTTACCTCCTAAAAGAACTTTTGCTCCTTCATTTTTAGTTTTTTCCACTAATTCCTCTATTTCATTTAATCTTTTTTGAGTTGTTAGAGGACCTAGTTGAGTATCAGGATCCATACCATTACCAATTTTTAATTTTTTAGTTTTCTCGATAAAAAGATTTATAAATTCATCTTTTTTAGTTTCTTGGATATAGAATCTGTTTGGTGAAATACAAACCTGACCATTATTTCTAAATTTAGCTGATATAGCCATGTCTGTTGCTTTATTAATATCTGCATCATCAAATACAATAAATGGAGAATGACCACTTAACTCCATCGTTACTCTCTGAACTTTATCAGCTGCTTGTTTTAAAATTAATTTACCAACTCTAGTTGAGCCTGTGATTGAAATCTTTTTTATAATATCTGATGAAATTAATTGAGTTGCAATACTTGGTGGATCACCTGACAATAAGTTCACAACACCTGCAGGAATTCCACATTCTCTACAAATGTCTACTAATTCCATAACGGTGCCAGGCGTAATTGTATCAGGTTTAACAATTACCGAACATCCAGCAGCTAAGGCTGTAGAAATTTTTCTTGCTGATAGAACTAATGGAAAATTCCATGGAGTTAAAGCTGCTACAACTCCAACTGGTTGGTAATATACATGTACTCTTGTGTCTTCAAATCTACTCTCAACCGTTTGACCATAAATTCTCTTTGTTTCTTCTGCATTCCATTCAAATATATCAGCTGCAGCTCCAACTTCTCCTTTAGCTTCAGCAAAAGGTTTGCCTACTTCTAAAGTCATCCATTTTGCAAGTACATCTTGTTTTTCTCTCATCTTATCTGCAATACGTCTAATAATATAAGAACGTTGCCAAGGTGGAGTTTTTTTCCAAACTTCTAAACCTTTTTTTGCAGCTTGAAGCGCTTTTTCAACATCTACTGATGTAGCTTTAGATGCATTTCCTAAAACTTCTTCCGTTGCAGGATTTATTACTTCGTAAGTTTCTTTTGATGATGAAGGTTGCCATTTACCATCAATGAATTGTCCAAATTTTTCGTACATGTAAATTTTATTTAATTAAGATTAAACAAACAAACTACTAAGAAATAAGAAAAAGTCCATTAATTATAATCAAATAAACTCAATAAAAATTAACTGTTTGTATGTTGTTTTAATTTGAATGATTTTAGATTTTTGCCTAGTACATTTGTGTTAACTATAAAAAAGGATCCAGATTTATTAAAATTTTTAATATCATTTGCGCTCATACCTTTAAGTGCAGATGATACAAATAAGTCTTTATTATTAGAGCCTCCAAAACAGCAATTCGTTATATTTTTCGCAGGAAATTTGATCTTATGAATTAATTTAGAATTCTTATTGAATACCGATATAGAGGCTCCTCCATAATGACATACCCATAAATTGTTCCTGTTGTCTAATGTCATACCATCTGGAGATCCATCATTTTTAGAAAATTTTTTAAAAATTTTTTTTTCAATTAATTTGTCATTTTTACCAATCTTAATTTTATAAATTACTTTTTTCCTACTATCTGTATGGTAAAAATTATAAGGATTAATGAATGCAGGACCATTAGTAATCATGTAATTTTTATCAACTTTAGTTAATAATAAATTTTTATCTAACTTATACAAAGATCCATTATTTAAATTTCTTTCTAAGTTATCCATAGTGCCAAACCACAAATTTCCTAAAGGGTCTGTTTTACCATCATTTATACGATTTAGCTTAAGATCTTCTTCAATTAAAATTGATTTTATTTTTTTATTTGTCTTTAAATTTTGTATTCTCAATTCTCCCTTCAAACCAAGTATAAAAATATTTTTTTTTATATGGGCTAAAAAACCTATTTCTTTATTTACTTTAATAATTTTTTTTTTCTGATTTTTTATATTTAGAATAAATATTTTTTTCTTTTTTATATCTACAAAATAAATTGAACTATGTTCTTTTACCCAAAGTGTCCCTTCACCCAATAGACATTTAGAATTCCAGATTACCTTAGGTTCAGAAGTTTTAATCATTTAAAATTAAAGTGGTACAACAGTAGAGTTTTGCTCACCTAAATTTTCGATTGATAATTTTAATTTATCACCAGCTTTTAAAAATAATTGTGGTTTCATACCCATGCCAACACCTGGAGGAGTTCCTGTTGTAATAATATCACCTGGTTGTAAAGACATATATTGACTTACATAAGCAACTATAAAATTTACATTAAAGATCATGGTGCTTGTGTTTCCAGTTTGCATTCTTTTACCATTTAAGTCTAAAGACATGTTTAAATTATTAATATCTTTAATTTCATCTTTAGTGACCAAATAAGGACCAATAGGTCCATAAGTATCATGAGATTTTCCTTTTACCCATTGTCCCATTTTCTCAATTTGCCACTCTCGTTCACTAATATCGTTAACTAGACAATATCCAAGTATATGATTTTGAGATTGATCTTCAGTAATATGTTTTGTTTCTTTTCCAATTACTATTCCTAGTTCGACTTCCCAATCTAATTTTTTTGAACCAGAAACTATTTCAATATTGTCATTAGGACCATTAACTGAACTTGTCGCTTTCATAAACATAATTGGTTCAGATGGTACGGCCGCACCAGTTTCCGCAGCATGATCTGAGTAATTTAATCCAATAGCAATAAACTTACCTGGTTTTGACACACATGAGCCTACTCTATCTGAATTAGACAGCTCTGGTAATGAGTTTAGATCAACCTGATCTAATTTAGATAAAGTAGCAAAGTTTAGATTTTCAGGATTTAAATCGTTAATATGAGCACTTAAATCTCTAATTTTTCCAGATTTATCAAGTATAGCGGGTTTTTCTGATCCTTTATTTCCAACTCTTAATAATTTCATAATCTCTCCTATATATTTATATTTTAAATTGAAATTCCACCATCAACTGAAATTGTTGTGCCTGTTGTAAAAGTTGAGTCATCACTAGCTAAATATACTGCAACTGCAGCTATCTCCTCTGCAGTGCCAAGTCGACCCATTGGTTGTCTAGCTATGAAATCTTTTTTTGCCTGAACTGGATCTGGACTTTGATTAACTCTATCTTGCCATGATGGTGAAAATACAGTTCCAGGTGCAATTGAATTACATCTAATATTTTGTTTTACGAAATCAGCGGCAATAGCTTTTGTTAAACCTATAACTGCACCTTTTGTAGTTCCATATACAAATCTATTTGGGAAACCTTTGAAACTTGAGGCACATGATGATACGTTAATTATACTACCACCATTTTGTTTAACCATGAATGGTATGATTGCTTTTGACATAAAATACATAGACTTAACATTTACATCAAATGAAAAATCCCAATCTTTTTCATCACATTCTAATATGGTTCCATGATGAACAAATCCTACTGCATTAAATAATACATCAATTCGACCTTTATCTTTTAAAAAAACCTCAATTGCATTTTTATCTGTTGCATCTAATTTTTGAACTTTAATATTTGAAAATTCAGCATTTAATTGATTTAAAGTTTTCTCATTAATGTCTGTTGCAATTACATTAGCACCTTCATTGTTAAAGGCTATTGCTGTAGCTCTACCTATGCCTTGACCAGCCGCAGTTACAATTATATTTTTTCCTTCAAGTCTTTTGCTCATTTATTTCCTTTCCAATATAATTTAGTGTGAATTTCTTGGTATCCCTTTTTTTTCAGAAATATCTAAATATATTTCTCTTGATTGAATACAAGCCCCATCCTCAAGCTGCCCAACATGATTTCTTGATATTTCTTGCCAGGGAGTTTGATTAATTAGTTTTTTAATCTTTCTTTTCTTTCTACGATTTTGAAATTCTTTTTTAGAGATTAATAAATCCACTCTTCGTTTATTAAGGTCAATACAAAGTTTATCTCCTGTTTTAATAATTCCTATATCTCCTCCTATAGCAGATTCAGGCGAGACATGTAGTATTGATGGACTTTCAGAAGTTCCACTTTGTCTTCCATCTCCTAAAGTTGGTAAAGCATTAATACCTTTTTTTAGAAGATTGTTAGGTGGTTGCATATTAACCACTTCTGCAGATCCAGGATATCCAACGGGACCACATCCTCTAATAATTAATATAGAATTCTCATCTATTTTTAAATTCTTGTTATTAATTCTTTTATGATAATCTTCAGGTCCTTCAAACACCACTGCTTTTACATAAAACATATTTGGATGTTTAGGATTTGATAGATATCGCTTTGTGAACTCTTTACTAATTACTGAAGTTTTCATTATAGCTGATGAAAAAAAATTACCCTTCATTACTAAAAAACCTGCATTATCAGCCAATTTTTCGCTAAATGTTTTAATAACTGTTCGATCCACGTTGATATTTTTTCTTAAATTTTCTCCAACAGATTTTCCAGTAACAGTCATTGCTTTAGTATTAATTTTTTTATTTTTAATTAATTCTTTCATTACTGCAGGAATACCCCCTGCTCTATAAAATTTTTCCATTAAGTATTCACCGGCTGGTTGGCAATTAACTAATAAAGGAATTTCATGACCAAGTTTTTGCCAATTAGATAAATCAAATTTAATACCCATATGTTTTGCAATTGCAATTAAATGCGTAGTACAATTACTTGATCCACCAATTGCACTTGCGACCACTACAGCATTTTCAAAAGCTTGCTTTGTCATTATTTTTGAAGGCTTCAAATCTTCATGGACCATTTGAACTATTCTTTTTCCTGTTTCATAAGAAATTTGTTCTCTTTCTCTGTAGGGTGCAGGAATTACAGCACAACCTGGTAATGACATTCCTAAAGCTTCAGCAACTGAATTCATCGATGATGCTGTGCCCATTGTGTTACAATGACCAATACTTGGAGCAGAGGAAGCAACCATATCCATAAATTTTTCGTAATTGATTTCACCTTTAGCTAATAATTTTCTTGCCTCCCAAACTATCGTACCGGACCCAGCTAATTTTCCTTTATAATTACCATCCAGCATTGGTCCACCAGACAAAACTATTGCAGGGATATTTACTGTAGCTGCAGCCATTAAAGCTGCAGGAGTAGTTTTATCACAACCTGTTGTTAATATTACACCGTCAATTGGATAACCATATAATACTTCTACCAATGATAAGTATGATAAATTTCTATCCAGCATCGCCGTTGGTCTTTTTCCAGTTTCTTGAATAGGATGAGTTGGAAACTCCATAGGAATTCCACCCTGCTTAACTATTCCATCTTTAATTCTTTTGCTTAATGATAAAAAATGTCTATTGCATGGAGACAAATCACTTCCAGATTGTGCAATTCCAATAATAGGTTTTCCAGATTGTAGTTCTTGTCGAGTTAAACCATAATTCAGATAACGCTCTAAATATAGAGCGGTCATCTCTGGATCTTTTGGATTATTAAACCATTGTTGGCTTCTTAAATTTTTTTTTTTCATCAAAGTTTCTTTAATTAAATTTCTTCTATCTGTTAAGTTATACCAGCATCAACAATAAAATCTTGTTTTGTACAACCTGATGATTGATCTGATGCTAAAAATAAAACTAATCTTGCAACATCTTCTGGTTTTAATTGTCTTTTCAAAGCTTGCTTTTCTAATATTAATTTCTTGTATTTTGGTGTTAGCCAGTGTTTAATTTGTCTTTCAGTAGCAATAGAACCTGGTACAACTGAATTACATCTTATATTAAATGTACCAAATTCTTGAGCAAATGATCTAGTTAGCCCAACAACCGCAGATTTCGCCGTTTCATAAATAACTTTATCTCCCTCTCCTAACATCCAAGAAACAGACCCTAAATTAACTATTGAGCCATTTTTAAGTTTTTTCATACCTTCAACAACAGCTTGCGCTGCAAAAAAACAATGTTTTAAATTTACACCAATTCTATTTTCCCAATATTTTTCATCTACATCTTCAGTTTTATGTCTTTGATCATTTGCTGCGTTATTTACCAAAACATTTATTGGTCCCTTTGCAGTAATTATATTTCTTATAACATTTTGTAATTTTGCAACATCTAGCAAATCACACTCAATAAATTTTGGTAATCTAAATTTTTTCTTTTTTAGTTTATTAATTAATTTATTAGAATCTTTAATATTGATATCTACAAAATAAACATCACTATTTTGTTCACAAAAATGTTCAACAATTGATGCTCCAATTCCTGAACCACCACCAGTAATAAAAACTTTTTTATTTTTTAAATCTGAATAAGTAACTTTCATTAAATTCTTTCTTTAGAGACTTTATCAAATAGTGATATGTGATTAATGTCTAAAAATAACTGATAATCTTTATTCATTTCAATATCAAAAGTTGATGAAAATTTTCCTAATAATTGTTGATCATAAAAATTATAAGTTATAATTTGTTCGTGACCTATATACTCATTTAATTCAGATCGAACAGAAATCTCGCAATCTTCTGGATTAACTCTATTAAAATATAAATGTTCAGGTCTAATACCTAATATTACACTCATATCTTTTTCATTTATTTTGTTTTTAAAATTATATTTTTCTAAAGAAATTTCAGTTACATTATTTGAATTTTCAGGGACAAATATTGCTTTATTTTCTTTAGTTATTAATTTTCCATTTATTAAATTCATTGAGGGAGAACCAATAAAATCAGCAACAAATACATTGCTTGGATAATTGTATATATTTTTTGGTGTATCACATTGTTGAATAACTCCATGATTCATAATTGCTATATTTGTTCCTAAACTCATTGCCTCAGTTTGATCATGAGTAACATAAACCACTGTAGTTTTTAAATTTTGATGTAATTTTTTAATTTCTCTTCTCATTTCTACTCTAAGTTTTGCATCTAGATTTGACAATGGCTCATCAAATAAAAAAACTTTTGGATCTCTAACTAAGGCTCTTCCCATTGCAACTCTTTGTCTTTGTCCTCCAGAGAGTTGTGAAGGTTTACGTTCTAATAATTCGTTTATTTTTAATAGATTGGAAACTTTTTCTAATGCCTCTGCTATTTTCTCTTTAGATGTTTTTCTTTGTTCTAGACCAAATGTAACATTTTTTTTAACTGTCATTGCTGGATACAACGCATATGATTGAAACACTAACGCTATGTCTCTATCACTTGGCTCCATATCGTTAACTTTGTAATTATCGATTAAAATTTCACCACTATTTGAGCTTTCTAATCCAGCGATTGTGTTTAAAAGAGTTGATTTTCCACATCCAGAAGGACCTAAAAGTACTAAAAAATCACCATCTTTTATGTCTAAATTTATCCCTTTTAAAACTTCAGTATTTCCAAAATTTTTATTTATGTCATTAATTTTTAAATTTGCCATTTTATCCTTTCACTGAACCTGCTGTTAAACCTCTTATGAAATATTTTCCCGCTAATACGTAAACTATCAATGTTGGAAACCCAGCAATGATTGCTGCAGCCATATCAACATTATATCTTTTAACACTTGAGCTGGTTAAAACCATGTTGTTTAAAGCTACTTGAACTGGTGCTTCATTACCAAATGTAAATGTTGCACCAAATAAGAAATCATTCCAAATTGCTGTAAATTGCCAAATTACAGTTACGACTAAAATTGGAGCAGAGATAGGTAAAATAATTTTAAAAAATATTTTAAAGAAACCAGCACCGTCAATTCTCGCTGCTTTTACAATTTCGCTTGATATAGAAATATAATAATTTCTACAAAACAAAGTTGTAAAACATAGTCCATAGACAATATGAACTAAAATTAATCCATAGATAGAATTTGAAATACCTAAAGATCCTAACGTTCTTGACATTGGTAATAAGATCGCTTGATAAGGTATAAAAGTTCCAAATAAAAATAATAGAAATATATAACTGTCCCCTTTAAATCTCCATTTAGTTAGAGCATAACCATTTATAGCACCAATGATTGTTGAAATAATTACAGCTGGAACAACTAATTTAACTGAATTCCAAAAATAAGTCTTTAAAAAAACATCTCCAGCAGAAAATCCTTGGCCATTCCAGGCAACATCCCATGATTCAAGATTTAAAGAACTTGGTAGAGAAAACAAATTTCCTTGTCTTATCTCTTCCATAGTTTTAAAAGATGTTACTACCATTACATAAAGTGGTGTTATGTAATAAAGTGCAAAAACTCCTAAGATTGAAAATAATATCCACCTGTAAATTATTTTTTTACTTTTCGATTTATTTTCTAATTCTTTATAATTATTTTCTGTCATCTTCTCTTTTTAATTCTGAATATAAATATGGTATTACAATTGCAGCAACTGTTAAAAACATCATAATTGCACTTGCAGAAGCAAGTCCTATTTCACTTCTATGAAAAGCCATCTGTGTCATAAATACTGCAGGCATATCTGAAGAAATTCCAGGTCCACCCGCTGTTAAAGCAATGACTAAATCATAACTTTTAATTGCTAAATGTACCAAAATAACAATTGCACTCATAAAAACTGGCCTCATCATTGGTAAAATGATTTTTGTATAAATTGAAACTAAACTAGCACCATCTATTTTTGCAGCTTTGATTATTTCATCATCAACTGACCTAAGTCCTGCTAAAAAAATTGCCATTATAAAACCTGATGATTGCCACACACCTGCAATAACAATAGTATAAATTGACATTCCTGGAGTAACCAACCAGTCAAAGGTAAAATTTGTAAAGCCTATATCTTGAGCAAATTTTTCTAATCCTAATGTGGGATTTAACATCCACTTCCAAGCAGTTCCAGTTACAATAAAAGATAAAGCCATTGGATATAAATAAATAGTTCTTAAAAATCCTTCAGCCCTAATTTTTTGATCTAGTAAAATTGCTAAAATAATTCCAATTAATACGCAAAAAACTATAAATAATGTTGTAAATATAAACAAATTCTCAACTGCTACATGCCATCTTGGCATAGACCATAATCTAAAATATTGATCTAATCCTTGAAAATCATAAATTGGTAAGAAGTTTTGAATTGGTAAAAGAAACATAAATAGTCCAAAAGATAAAACCATAAACAAACCAAGCTATCACACCAAATGAAGGGGCTATAACCAATTTAGGTAAATTTCTTTTTAACCAAAACATAAAAATTTAGTGAATTAATTACGCGCTATTAATTAAAAAATAGCGCGTAACAAAATTGTTAATTATTGTTTAACTTATTAACTTGCAGCCTTAACAGCAGCTGATAATTTATTAACAGCATCTTGTGAAGACATGTCAGAGTTAAAGTGTTCAGTCACAACATCTTGAATTGCTCCTTTAACACCTAGCTCCAAAGTCATACCGTGAGCAAAGCTTGGAAGTAACCCACCACTTTTTGCAGCAGTATTTAAATCTGCATTAGATTTTTTCGCACATTTGTCAAAGTCATCCATTGGAACATCAAGTCTTGCTGGAATTGATCCTTTGTAAATGTTGAAAACTTTTTGGAACTCTTTACCCATGATCAAACTTGCAAGTAACTTTTGACCTTCAACTTTTTCGTCTCCTTTAATCTTAAAGAAAATGAAAGAGTCTACGTTGTACAAGTAACCATTATTTGATGGAGTTGCAGCACAGTAATAATCTACATCTGGTTTTAAACCTGCTGCAGCGAATTCACCTTTTGCCCAATCACCCATAAGTTGGAAAGCAGCTTTACCTTCCATAACCATACCAGTTGCAACGTTCCAGTCTCTTCCTGGAGAACCAGCATCAGTATAACCTTTTAGTTTTCTCATTTGATCAAATATTTTTACCATTGTCGCACTACCTAAAGTAGCTGCATCAGCATCTACAAATGCTTTTTTGTAAAAATCGTTTCCACCAATACCAAGAGCTACTGCTTCAAAAACAGTTGCATCTTGCCAAGGTTGAGATCCATGAGCTAAAGGAATAATTCCAGCAGCTTGCAGTTTATCTGCAGCAGCATTGAATTCATCCCATGAAGAAGGCATTTTAATCCCATTTGAGTCTAAAACTTTTTTGTTAGCCCAGAACCAATCAATTCTGTGAATGTTAACTGGAGCAGCACAATATGCTTTTCCATTATCACACTTCATATGATCAGCTACTTGTTTACTTAAAAGTTTATCCCATCCTTCAGATTTAGCTACAGCATCAATATTATATGGAGCAACAACACCTTCTCTATCATAAGCTTGGATAGTTGGTCCTTTAATTTGCGCAGCAGCTGGAGCATCATTTGCTACAATTCTAGCTTTTAGTGTTTGCATAGCAGCATCTCCACCACCACCAGCAACTGGCATATCTGACCATTCACCACCTTTTGCTGCAAAATCATCTTTTAAAACTTGAAGAGCTTTTGCTTCTCCACCAGATGTCCACCAGTGAAGTACTTCTGCTTTAGAAGCTGCATAAGATAGAGTTGGAGCGATTGCCATTGCAATAATTGCAATTATTATCTTTTTCATATTTCTCCTTTTTTTATTAATAAAATTGGAAGCTATACTTTTAATTTAATAATTTTAAATTGTTAATATTTTCTTCAATTCAAGAGTTGAAAAATAATTTTTTGAAAATATTTTATCAGTAATTAATTGAACTATTGAATTTTATTCTAAAACTATATTCAACCTATTAATTGAAATTAATAAATTGTTGTTCTACCAAGTCTTGCAGCGCCCCTAACACCGCTCGCATCTCCATATTTGGGTTTTAAAAAAACACCTTCATACTCTTTTCCTATAACATATTTTTTAACTAGTAGATTCAATTTCACTTAAAAAATCAATTTCATTTGATACACCTCCACCAAATACAAAAGCATCAGGATCTAAAATATTAATTATTGTTGCAAGAGACATTGCTAAATTTATTTTAAAATCTTCAATAAAGTTTTGAGCATCTAAATCATGTTTTCTATTTAGTTCAAAAATTTGGTTAGTTTTTAAGATTTTTATTAAATTTTTTATTAAATCTTTTAGCTAAACCTAAACCAGAAATAAAACTTTCTATTTCAGCTTCTCTTGCTGAAGTGCTCTCGAATTCTTCTCTCTTACCTAAAAAATATGGAATTTGATTATGACCCCATTCTCCAGCAACACCATTTGGTCCTGTAACTATTTTTTTATCAATAACAAGACCACCCTCCAGCTCCAGAGCCTAAAATAATTCCATAAACAATTTTATAATGTTTGCCGGCACCATCAATAGCTTCAGATAGATGCAAAACAATTAGCATCATTTTCACAAAAAACTTCTTTACCTAATGCTTTTCTTAAATCACTTTGAAATGGTTTTTTTTCTAAGCCAATAACAATTGGGTGCATTTTTTACTAAACCAGTTTGAGGTGAATGAACACCAGGATGACATACACCTATAGGTAATTCTTTCTTAAATTTTTTTTCTAATTGTATCATTAATTTGTTTAATAGTTCTAATAATAGTTAAATAATCTTTTGGACAATCTGTTCTAGATCTATGAGACTCTTTTCCATTATCTTCTAAAATTACGCTCTCTATTTTAGTTGCTCCAACATCAATTCCTATTTGCATAATTAATACGTTGCCCTTCCTCCACTTAAATCAAATACAGCTGCAGTTGAAAAAGAATTTTCCTCTGAGGCTAACCAAGTTACTAATGATGCCAATTCTTCAACTTTTGCAAATTTATTTCTTGGTATTTTTGACAACATATAATTTATATGTTCTTCGGTCATTTGATCGAAATATTCTTGTTTTAGCTGCCGCTGGCGTCACGCAATTAACAGCAATATTTTTATTAGCCAATTCTTTACCTAAGAGACTTGGTTAAACCAATCACTCCTGCTTTTGATGAGCTATATGCACTAGCGTTTGGGTTACCTTCTTTACCAGCTATTGATGCTATATTTATAATTCTACCATAATTATTTTTTTCCATAAAAGGCACCACTGCTTTTGAACAATAAAAAACTGAATTTAAATTTAAATTTATAACTCTATTCCATTCTTCAATAGGATAGTCAGCAACTGTGGTGTTTTTGCCTGCTATACCAGCATTATTTACTAAAATATCAATTTTTCCCAATAACTTTTCAACCTCGTTTAACGTTTTTTAGATACCGACTCAAAATCTAGTTACATCCACAATTTGATAAATTAAATTTTTGGAAGAAATTTTTGATACTGCTTTTTTTAGCTTCAGTCTTCATCTATATCCCATATGACTACTTTAGCACCAGATTGAATAAATCTTTCTACTAATTGCTAAACCAAAACCTTGGGCTCCTCCAGTAACAACTGCTACTCTATTTTCTAAATTAAATTTTATCATAAGACTTCTGATTATATTTAGTAAGAACTTGAGGCAAGCCAAATATTTACACCTCCATCTCTGGCTGTTTTATTTATTAAAGATATTTCAGCTTTGTGAAAAATTTAAATTTTTTATTGCATTAATATTTTCTTGTAATTGATTGACATTTCTTGCGCCAATCAAAGCTGAAGTTACAGCTTTATTATTTAACACCCAAGCGATTGCCATTTGAGCAAGACTTTGTCCTCTTTTTTTAGCAATTTTATTTAATTCAAAAATCATTTTAATATTCTTTTGAGTAATTAATTTTTTATCTAAAGAGGTAATTTTTTGGTTAGCGCTGAGAAAGTCTTTGGTATGCCTTTAAAATATTTCTCTGACAACATTCCTTGAGCAAGTGGTGAAAATGCAATACATCCAACCCCTTTATTTATTAAGTGTTTTAGTCAAATCTTTTTCAATCCATCTATTAATTAGAGGAATAAGATGGTTGGTGAATAAATAGTTTTATATTTCTCTTTTTTAATAAATTGTACATTTCATTAGTTTTTTTTGAAGAATAGGAAGAAACACCTATATAGAGAGCTTTGCCTGACTCTATAAATATGCTCTAAAGCGTCTGCAGTTTCTTCTAAAGGGGTATTAGGATCAAATCGATGTGAATAAAATATATCCACATAGTCTAATCCCATTCTTTTTAAACTCTGATTACAACTAGCAATAATATGTTTTTTTGATCCCCATTCTCCATAAGGACCTTCCCACATATCATAACCTGCTTTTGAAGAAATAATCAATTCATCTCTATATTTTGATAAATCATTTTTTAAAATTTTACCAAAATTTATTTCTGCACTTCCATAAGGTGGGCCATAATTATTTGCTAAATCAAAATGACTTATGCCATTATCAAATGCTTTAAATAAAATTTTTTTAGACTCTGGGTTAATATTTTTTCCTCCAAAATTATGCCATAAACCAAAGCTAATTAGTGGCAATTTAACACCACTTATACCACAATTTCTATATTGCATTATTTCATATCTTTTTTTTTTGGCTTTATACGTCATTTATTTTCCTAAATTTGAGACATGATAATCTAGATTAATTATGCTAGCTTATCATACCATGAATATACTTAAAGATAGTTTTGGTAGAACCTTTCCATATATAAGATTATCAATAACAGATGTATGTAATTTTAAGTGTGGCTATTGCCTGCCGAACGGTTATCAAATTGACAAAAGTGATAATAGAACTTTTTTAAAAACAGAGGAAATTGGTAGACTTGGCTAAAGCTTTATCTGAATTAGGTGTTTGCAAAATTAGACTTACTGGTGGTGAACCAACAGTTAGAAAAGATTTTTTTGAAATTTTAAAAACAATTAAAAACAACTCAGGTATAAAAAAAACAGTTATAACTACAAATGGTTACAGACTTAATAAAATTGCTCATCAAATCAAGGAGAGTGGTCTTGATGGAATTAATATTAGTATAGATAGTCTTAATAGAAACAAATTTAAAAACATTACTGATCATGATCGTCTCCCTGAAATTTTAGAAGGTATAAAAATTTTACAAAGTTTAAATTTTAAGAACATCAAAATTAATGCTGTATTACTCAAAGGGGTTAATGATAGCGAAGCAGATTTTGATCAATGGTCAAATTTCATAGAAAATAATGAGATTGACTTTAGATATATTGAATTGATGCAGACTGGGGATAATTTTGATTATTTTAAAAAATTTCATGTTTCAGCAAAAAAATTTACTGATTATCTAAATAAAAAAAATTGGATTATCCAAACATTAGGCAGAGATGCGGGTCCATCAAAAAATTATTTAAATCCAAAATATAAAGGTAAATTTGGAGTTATCGCTCCTTATTCAAAAGATTTTTGCAAAAGTTGCAACAGGCTCAGAATAACGGCCAAAGGTGATTTAAGATTATGTTTGTTTGGTAATACTGGGATTAATATTAGACATTTGATGCAAAAAGACGATCAAATTGAAGAATTAAAGGATTTAATTTTAAAACAATTAAATTTTAAGAAAGAGTCTCATTATCTTGAGTTAGGTGAAACAGGACTTACAACTAATTTATCTACTACGGGTGGTTAAAAATAAATGAAAAATTTAAAAGTGATCAATCAAGAAGAGTTAAATGATTGGGCAAAAAAAATATTTCAAAAAAATTCTTTTAATATGGTTGATGTTTCATCAAAAAAAGAAACATTTCGAAGAGCATTGGCCTCTGGCAAAATTTATGTTGGAAAAGAAGTGTTTGATTTAATTCAAAATAAACAAATGCCAAAAGGTGATCCCATCGCTTTAGCAGAGGTTGCGGCAGTTCTAGGAGTAAAAAAAACAAGTGAACTTATACCTTTATGCCATCCTTTACCTATTGATCATACTGCAACAAAAATTATATCAAATTCAGAGGACTTTTCTTTAGAGGTTTTTTGCGTAGTGTCAGCTGTAGCAAAAACTGGTGTAGAGATGGAAGCAATTATGGGTGTTAATGCGGCTCTAATCACTATTTATGATCTTAGTAAAATTGTAAATCCACATCTTAAAATTGATAATGTAAAATTATTAATTAAAGAAGGTGGTAAAAGTGGTTTGTGGACAAATCCAGATGGCTTACCAGATTTTTTACAAGATATTTTTTAATATCTAAATCAAACTATGAAAATCAAATTAGAGTTATTTGGCGCTAGTAGAGATTTTAGTAATAAAGATTTTATAGAATTTAATATTAAAAAACCAATATCAATCAAAGAATTTAGAAATCTCATTTTAGAATTTATTGATAAAAATTTTAAAGGGAATGAAAATTATAAAAAGATCATCAAAGGTTCAGCATTTTGCTCAGAAGATGACAGGATAATTAGCGACAATTATAAAATTACAAAAGATCAAAGAATTGGTATTATCCCTCCAATTGGAGGAGGTTAATGCTTCATACAAAAATATTAGATAGCACTATTGAAAAAATTGAAATAGCCAAAGCTGAGAAATTCATAAGTTCATCAAAATTTGGAGCCTCTATATTTTTTATCGGCACTGTAAGAGATTTTAATGAAAATAAAAAAGTAACAGGGATAACCTATGATAGCCATGATGCATTAGTAATCAAAAGTTTTAAGGAAATTTATGATGAGGCAGATGATAAATTAAATATTAAAGACAAAGCTGTATTTATAGAACACATCAAAGGTTATGTAAAACTTGGTGAAATTAGCATAATCATTGCAGTGGGTTGTAAACATAGAGATCAAGCATATGTTTTATCTAGATATATAATTGAAGAAATAAAAAAACGAACTCCAATTTGGAAAAAAGAACATTATGAAAATGAAACAAGTGAATGGTTGAAAGGTAAATCTTTAGTTAATGAAAAAAATTAAATACTCTGAAATTACGCCGGAAAATATTTATAAAAAAAGAAGATCATTTCTTAAATCAATCGGATATGGATTAGGCTCATTATCTCTAGCATCTATCTCGATGATAAACAATTCATTAGCAAATACTAATTTAAATGAGCCAACTAGCTACGAGGATATTACCACTTATAATAATTATTATGAGTTTGGCACTGGCAAAAGTGATCCCTATAGAAAGTCTCAAGAGTTTATTACAAAGCCGTGGACTGTTAGAATTGAGGGTGAGGTTGAAACTCCTATTGATTTATCAATGGAGGAGATTTTATCAACGTTTAACTCTGAAGAAAGAATACAGAGATTGAGATGTGTTGAGGGATGGTCAATGATAATACCTTGGATGGGATTTTCACTTAGTGAATTATTAAATAAAGTTAAAATTAAATCAGCAGCAAAGTTTGTAGAATTTGAAACTGTCTATGATCCTGAGCAAATGATAGGACAACGTAGACCAGTTTTAAACTGGCCATATAAAGAAGGATTAAGATTAGATGAAGCAATGCATCCACTTACAACTGTAGTCACAGGTTTATATGGTAAAACTTTACCTAATCAAAATGGCGCTCCACTAAGAATTTTTGTTCCTTGGAAATATGGTTTTAAAAGTGCAAAAGCAATCGTAAAAATAAAATTAACAAAGAATATGCCGGTCTCCTCTTGGATGGAGGCTTCACCCCGTGAATATGGATTTTATTCAAATGTAAATCCAAAAGTTAATCACCCTAGATGGTCGCAAGCAACTGAAAGACCGATCAATGGAGATATTTTTACACCAAGAATTGAGACTCTAATGTTTAACGGTTATGGTGATGAAGTTGCACATTTATATTCAGGGATGGATTTAAAAAAATATTTTTAATGAAAAAATATTTTAAGTCGGTAATTTTTTTTCTAAGCTCAATTCCATTTATAATTATTATTGCTAAAATTTTTTTAGACCAACTAGGGCCTGAACCCATAAAAGAAATTACTCATCACACAGGAGAATGGACATTATTATTTTTAGTTTTCACTCTTTCAATGTCTCCTTTAAAGAGATTTACCAATTTAAATATATGGATATCAATTAGAAGAATGTTGGGTCTATTTGCATTTTTTTATGCTTCTTTGCATATGTTCACCTATGTTGGTTTAGATTATCAATTTGATTTATCTGCCATTTCTAAAGATATTTTGACAAAAAAATTTATTTTTGTTGGATTTGCAGCTTGGTTTTTAATGATTCCGTTAGCGCTAACCTCATCAAAAAAAATGATGAGTGTTTTAAGGAAAAATTGGAAAAAATTACATAGACTTATTTATTTAATATCAATTTTAGGTGTAATTCATTTTTTGTGGTTAGTTAAAAAAGATTTAACTGAACCCTTAATTTATCTTTTAATTATTATAATACTTTTGATTTTGAGAATAAATTTCAAAAGATCAGAAACTAAAATCATCTAATCTATCAAAGTCCTTAAAAAGTTTAGGACTATTAACCTTTATAAAGTTAGTATCTTTTTTTAATCGTTTGACCAGATACCTTGCGCCTACGTCCCCTTTAATTTTATTAAATTTTTTTGAAAGTGAAATATTAAAACCAATAGGATTTCCTATTTGTGTTTTGTAATTTAAAACATGAACTAATTTGTTGTTTTTTTTAATTGAATTATAAATTTTGTTTATGTGTGTAGATTTAATAAAAGGCATATCTGATTGAACTATTAAAAAACCTTTGTAGTTAGAGTTTAATTTTTTTACACCTAATTTGATAGAACCAGAAATTCCTTTTTTAAAATTTTTATTCACTAAAAAATTTACCTTTTTATCTTTAAGACAATTTTTTTTAACTTTTGCATATTCATAACCTAAGACTACAAATATTTTATTCACTTTACTTTTAATAAGTTCTCCCAGGATATGATTGATTAATAATTTATTTTTATATTTAATTAATAATTTATTTGCTTCAGGAACTCTTTTAGATTGTCCTGCTGCAAGTAAAATTGCTGAAATCATTTTTTGTAAGTTTCAGATACTAATTGAGCTATAATTGAAAGTGCTATTTCAGGTGCAGATTTGCCACCTAATTTAATACCAATTGGTCCATGAATAGAGCTGATATCATCATCACTAAAACCAGCTGCCTTTAATCTTTCACATCTATTTGCGTGAGTTTTTTTACTCCCTAGAGCTCCAATGTAATAAAATTTATTTTTTAAAGCATATTGAATAGCTGGATCATCTATTTTAGGATCATGCGTTAAAGCAATTAACGCTGTGTTATTATTAGTTTTTATTTCTTTAAATGCTTCATCGGGCCATTTATTAAAAACTTTTATTTTGGGAAATCTTTGTTCTGATGCAAAATAACCTCTTGGATCAATTATTGAAATTTCAAAATTTAAACTTTTAGCAAAATCTACCAAGTATTGAGCAATGTGAACTGCTCCAACAATAATTACATTAATAGGTAAAATGTATGTTTCTATAAAAATATTTGTATTTTCTATTACTCCATTTTTTTTTTCATCATAATATCTTTTAATGTCCAATAAATTTTTATTAAAATTTGTCAGAAAGTGGTTTATCTTGAGTGTAAATCTCTGAAGTTGCATTTGAAATATCTGTTAAAATAGCAAATTCTTTTTTTTGTTTTTTTAATTCTATAATTTCTTTAAGCAGTGACTGTTTCATTTGAATCTAATTTAATTTGAATACTGTAATTAGGATCTAATTTTTGTTTCATTAATGCGGGAATAATGTCTTTATATGCATCGATTAAACCATTTTTTGCTTTAGGTAATTGACTTTCTAAATGTTTGTACAGTTTATCTAAATTATAAGATGGAACTGAAGGAAAGATATGATGAACACAATGATATTCCATTTTCCAATATAAAAAACTTAAAATCGGATTTAAATGCATATCTCTTGAAGACAACCTGTGATCTTTTACATTTCTAGCTAGACCACCATGTTGTGCAAAAGCAACTAGCCGATGCATAGTTTTACCGTAGAAAATAGGTAGTAATAAAAAAAGGATGGGTAACCAACTTTTTATGACAACTGAAAATAAAATTATCAATAACCATAAAAAAATGTAAATCCTAGAAATTAATATAGATCTTTTTTTTGCATTTTCCGGAATACTGTCTTTTAGCACTTTGGTTTCTACTCCAAATGCATGTTGAATTATTTCGAAGGATATATGGCCTTTAATAAAAAAAATATCTGCAAATGGAATACAATTTATCAATAATAGCTTTGGTGTATTTTTTAAGTCGTTACCATATAAAATCTCATGGTCATAAGGATCCTTGGTCGAATAAGTATCTCTATGATGAACAAAATGTGTGAATTTCCATCTTGTTGGCTCAAACATCGCCATAAAAGATGACAAATGAAAGAAAATTGAGTTTAATTTTTTTGAATTAAAAGCCGTGTTATGGCTTGTCTCATGCCATATTGCATTTACAAAATTATAAATATTTCCATAAATCAAAAACCATATAACAGTCCATGCAGTACCCCATGTGAAATAAGCCATATAACCAGTCAAAAATAAAAGTGTAAAATACAAACCTACATGAGCTAAACCCTTCAGATCTGATTTTTTTGATAGTTCTATTAAAATTTTATTATCTAACTCTGGTTTATAATATTTCTGAAGATTAATTTGCATTAATTTATCTTTTCTAAATAAACTGCAATTTCACCACCACACGCTAAACCAATTTCCCAGGCACTCTCATCTGAAACTCTAAATTCTATTTTTTTAAACTCTTTATTATCTTTAATGAGATCCATAGATTCTCTAACAACTGCTGACTCTACACAACCTCCTGAAACAGAACCTGAAAAATCTCCTTTTTCATTTATGATCATTCTACTCCCTGTGGGTCTTGGTGATGAACCCCAAGTTTGAATTACTGTGGCTAGAACTACTTTTTGATTAGCATTTACCCAATCATTAGCTTCTTCAAGAATTTTTTCATCAAATGAATTTTTCATTTGATAAAATATAAGTCTTAACTAACAAGCTTCAACAGCTTTTTTAGTATAGGTAAGAACTAAACTAGCTCTATATTCAGCTGATGCATGTATATCAGAGTTCATTTCAGAACTGTCTAATTCTATTCCATCAATAGCTGCTGACGTAAAATCAGAAGATAGTTTTTTTGACAAATCTTTATCAATATAAACACAAGATTTTGCTCCTGTAATTGCAACATTAACCCCTTCTTTATGTTTTGCTAAATAAACTCCAACTATTGCATATCTCGAAGCTGGGTTTGGATGTTTTTGATAATCAGATTTTTCAGGAATTTGAAATTCTACAGCCTCAACTAATTCACCTTTTTTAAGCGCTGTTTCAAACATACCTGTAAAAAATTTGGCAGCTTCAATTTTTCTCTCATTAGTATGAATAACCGCATTAAGAGCCATACATGCTGATGGATAACAAGCAGAAGGATCATTGTTTGAGATTGATCCTCCAATTGTACCTCTATTTCTAACTTGAGCATCTCCAATTCTTCCAGCTAATTTTGCAAGAGATGGAATAGCTTTTTGAACTTCTTTTGAGGAAGCAACCTCACCATGTTTAGTTGTTGCACCAATAGTTACTGTCTTAGCAGTAACTTTAATGCCTGAGAGACTTTTTATTTTCTTAATATCAATTACATCCTTATAACTAGCTAAACCTAATTTAATTGATGGAATTGTAGTCATACCTCCAGCTAAAAAAGCAGAACCAGAAGAAGCTAAACTTGAAGCTTCTTTAACATCTTTTGGTGCGTGATAATTAAATGATTTCATAGTTTTCTCCTTATGCTGCTTTAGCGTTAGATTTTTTCATTGCCTTGCACGCCTTCCAAACTTTTTCAGCAGTAGCTGGCATTGAAATTTCTTGACCACCTAAGGCATCAATAACGGCATTCATCACCGTTGGAGGCGAAGCAATCGCTCCCGCTTCCCCACAACCTTTTACTCCTAAAGGATTTGAAGTTGCATGAGTGCAAGTAAAGCCTAAATTAAACTCTGGAAAATTATCCGCTCTCGGCATGGTATAATCCATATAAGAAGCAGTCATAAGTTGACCTGTTTCATCATATTCGGTGTTTTCATAAAGCGCTTGTCCAATTCCTTGAGCTATTCCTCCGTGAACTTGTCCTTCAACAATCATTGGATTTACTATTCTTCCAAAGTCATCAACAGCTGTATATTTTTCAACTTTGACATGTCCTGTTTCTGGATCAATTTCTACTTCACAAATATGTGAACCAGCTGGGAAATGAAAAATTAGGTGGATCATAAGAAAGCTGATTCAATTAAACCTGGTTCATCTCCTTCAGGAATTGGTGATTTCATTTCATCTCTTTGTCCAGGCACATAACAAGCAAAAGCAATTTCACCTATTGTTTTTTTCTTGTTAGATTTAAGTGCAACAAACTCACCATCTTTAAACTCAATTTCATCTTCATTGACTTCAAGCATTTTAGCTGCAACTCTTTTACCTTTTGCGACTAATTTTTTTGCACGCATTAACTATTGCAATTCCTCCTACCGCTAATGATCTTGAACCGTAAGTTCCCATTCCAAATGTTCCTTTATCCGTATCTCCATGAACGACATCTATATTTTCCATTGGTACACCCAACTCATCTGCTGCTATTTGAGCAAATGTTGTATCATGACTTTGTCCATGACTATGAGCACCAGTGAATACTGATACTTGCCCTGTTGGATTAAATCTTACTTCAGCAGACTCCCATAAGACCTACTCCGCATCCTAACGACATTACTGCTGCTGATGGGGCAATACCACAAGCTTCAAAATAAGATGAAACTCCAATACCTCTTAATTTTCCATTTGCTTCAGACTGTTTTTTTCTAGCAGCAAAACCAGCATAGTCTGCCATCTGTTTTGCTTTTTCTAAACCCGCAATGTAATCACCTGAGTCTACAGTATGAACTAAAGTCTGTTTAAATGGAAATTCTGAGTTGGAAAATTTTTCATTCTTATTTCAGTTTTATCCATACCTAATTCCATTGCAGCTTTTTCAACTAATCTTTCAATAGTATAAGTAGCTTCAGGTCTTCCAGCACCTCGGTAGGCATCAACTGGAGCAGTATTTGTAAAAACAGCTTTTACATTAGAATATGCAGCTGGAATTACATAAACTCCAGTAGCACAAGGTCCAAATAGATAAGTTGGTGTCACGGTAGCAAATACTCTTGCATAAGCTCCAAGGTTTGCAATTGTTTCATTTTTAAAACCTAAAAACTTACCATCTTTTGTAACTGCTAACTCAGCATGAGTAACATGGTCTCTTCCATGTGTGTCAGTTAAAAATGACTCGGTTCTTTCTGCTACCCATTTAATTGGTCTTTCAATTTTTTTTGAAGCCCAACTACAAACTATCTCTTCATTATAAACATTTATTTTTGATCCAAATCCTCCTCCTACATCTGGCGCAACTACTCTTAGTTTATTCTCAGGAGCAACACCACCAAAAGCTGACATTATCAATCTCGATAAGTGAGGATTTTGACTGGTCGTGTACAAAGTTATTTCTTCTGAAGCTGTATTGTAATCTACTACACAAGCTCTAGGTTCCATTGCATTAGGAACTAATCTGTTATTAATTAAATCTACTTTAATAATTTTATCAGCTTTAGCAAAAGCTTCATCTACTGCTTTTCTATCTCCTAATAACCAGTCATAACAAAGATTTTTATCAATACCATCATGGATGGTTTCACCTTTCATAGCATCAGCAGTACTAGTCACTGCTTTTAAAACTTTATAATCAACATTCACCAACTCAGCAGCTGCTTTTGCTTCATCTAAAGTATCAGCAATTACTACTGCTACTGGGTCACCAACAAAATTTACACTATCTTTTGCTAATGGCGGGTTAGCAGGAACCTTCATTTCAGTGCCATCTTCACTTCTAATTGCCCAACCAGCAATCAATCCTCCTATTTTATCATTTGCAATTTCATCACCTGTTAAAATACTTACTACACCAGAAGCTTTAAGTGCTTTGGATGTATCTACTTTATTAATTTTCGCTCTTGCATGAGGAGATCTTACAAATACAGCGTAGGTTTGATTAGCGATATTAATATCTGCGGTATATCTTCCCTTACCAGTCAAAAATCTTTTATCTTCTTTTCTTTCTACTCTTGATCCAACTAGACTTGCCATTTTTTTTCCTCCTATAAATTATATTTTACCAGCAGCCTCTTTAACAGCTGCAACAATATTTTGATAACCTGTACATCTACAAATATTTCCTTCTAACCATTCTCTTATTTCTGAATCTGAAGGATTTTTTTTAGTTTGTAGTAAATCTACTGCACTCATAACCATCCCTGGGGTGCAGAAACCACATTGTAATCCATGCATCTTTTTAAATGCTTCTTGCATAGGATGAAGTTTTCCATCTTTTGAAAGTCCTTCAATGGTTGTGACTTTAGATCCATCAATATCAGCAGCCAAGGTTGAGCAGCTTTTGATAGACTTGCCGTCTACATGCACCACACAAGCACCACATTGACTGGTATCACATCCAACATGAGTTCCTGTTAAATTTAAATTTTCTCTTAAAAAAACTGATAATAAAGTATGATCTGGTATCTCTTTAGTTACTGATTTACCATTTACCTCTAGAGTAACTTTTTTCATTAAAACTCCTTTTGATTACGGTAATTGGAAGTACATCACACGAGAGTAACAAGATCAACAAAAAAGGAATAACAAATTCTACTTATAGTAGTATTATATTTAAATTGTTAAATATAAAATAACTAAAACTGCAATTCCAACAGCTATATAAATTAATTTTTTGTTAATCTTATTGTTAGATTGGTTTGAGTTAACGTTACTTGGTACTTTTTCAGCGTCTAAATTTTCTTTTGGTGAAATAAGCTCAGAAAATTTACCAAAAAATATATCTGCCATTTTTTTTGCTGTCATATCAATTAATCTTGATCCAACTTGTGCAATTTTTCCACCTACATTAGCTTCAACTTCATAAATAAGTTTTGTGCCACCCTCACTATCCTCTAATGTTACATTTGCCTCTCCTGAGGCAAAACCAACTGGAGAATTACCTGAGCCAATAATTTTATAACTATTAGGTGGATCTAAATCTTTTAATTCAACTTCTCCAGTAAAACTTGCATTAAATGGACCAATTTTATTAGTGGCTTTTGCAATAAATTTAGTTTCAGAATCTTTTTTAAATTCTTCACATCCAGGTATCGCTTGTTGAAGGATATTGGGATCATTAAGTGCTTCCCAAACTTTTTGTTTTTCTAAATTTATTTGGTAGGATCCTGAAAGTTTCATAAAAACAATTTATATTAAAAATATATGGATGATAATACAAAAAAAGAATTACAATCAGCTGCATTTGAAAGATTGATTGAACATTTAAGAGAGAGAAAAGATGTTCAGAATATCGATTTAATGAATTTAGCTGGTTTTTGCAGAAACTGTTTGTCTAAATGGTATCGTGAAGAGGCAGAAAAAAGAGGAATAACAATTTCAGATCCTGATGCTAGAGAACATGTCTATGGAATGCCTTATCCTGAATGGAAAGAAAAATACCAAAAATAATTATTTTTCTTTTAACCTTGGAAACAATTCTACAAAATTACAAGGTTTATGATTGATATCTAGTTGATGTTTAAGAATTCCATCCCAAGCGTCTGTAACACCTCCTGATGACCCTGGTAAAGCAAAAATATATTTTCCATTAGCTAATACTGCGCATGCTCTGGATTGTATTGCAGAAGTACCTACAGTTTTTAAACTTAAATATCTAAAAATTTCGCCAAATCCAGTGATATGTTTTTCTGCTACCTCATCTAGAGCTTCAGGAGTAATATCTCTACCAGTTAATCCTGTTCCTCCTGTTGTAATGACTACATCAATATCAGGATGATTAATCCATTCTTTAAGAATAATTACGATATCATTTTTATTATCTTTGCAAATTTTTCTATCCACCAAATTATGATTAGCTTCCTTTATTTTATCTACCAAAATTGCTCCGGATTTATCATTATCAAAAGTTCTAGTGTCAGTTACAGTTAAGAGTGCTATATTTACTTTCATAATTTTTAAATGTTCATACTATCAATTTTATTTTTTATAACAGCAATTTTATATTCTAGTGTTGGCTTTGGAGGAGGATCAACTTATCTAGCACTACTTTTAATTTGGGATGTTCCATATTATATTTTTCCAGTTATAGCATTAATTTGCAACATCATTGTAGTTTCAGGAAATTCAGTTAATTACTCAAGGGCTGGAAACTTTAATTTTAGATTACTAACTCCATATTTAATCGGTTCAGTTCCATTAGCTTTTATTGGGGGCTCTATAAGAATTGAAAAAGAATTGTTTGAAATTTTTCTTTTTTTAGTGCTCACAATTGCTGGAATAGCTTTATTCTTTCAGAATAAAACTTTTAAAGACAATAATGTTAAATATAGCTTACCACCGCTATACTTGTCCTTAATAATTGGTTCAATTCTTGGTTTAATTTCTGGAATAGTTGGAATTGGTGGAGGTATATTTCTAAGTCCAATTTTATTTTTACTTAAAGCCGCACCTCCCAAGCAAATAATAACAGCAGCCTCTTTCTTTATACTTATAAACTCTATATCTGGGGTTATTGGACAATTAACAAAAGATTATGTTTTTGATCAAATCTTAAATTACTGGTTACTATTTCTTGCTGTTCTAATAGGTGGACAAATTGGGAATTATATTAACCTAAAAATTTTTTCAAATAGAACTCTAGCATTGGTTACTGCATGCTTAGTTATTTTTGTAGCTATTAGAATGGGTTTTAAAATATTATGATAAAGTTGATTAAATAAAATTTTAAGATATTCAATCATTACAATGAAAAACTTAAAACCATTTGGTCCATCTATTGGAAGATCTAGGATCTCTAAAGACTTTATTAATAAATTAAATAAAGAATTTGATGGCATTTCAAGAACTAAAAAGAAAGACTATAGCTCTAAACTAGCTAGTCAGATTAAAAATGAAGTTAATTTTTCAAAAAAATATGTAGATAAAAATTATGCACCCTATTTAAAAAAAATAATAAAAAAATTTTTAGATAAAGAAGGGATAAAAAATATAAAAAAAATAGACATTTTAAACCTATGGGTCGTAAGACAATTTAAGGGTGAGTACAACCCTATACACTACCACGAAGGAGATCTATCTGGTGTTGGATATATTAAATTACCTAAAGACATGACTAAAAATAAATTACTAAAAGGAAAAAAAATTAAAACAAATGGAACGATTGATTTTATCAATGGACAAAAAGCTTTTCTTAGCAAAAGTATTTACAATGTCGTACCCACTGTTGGGGATTTAATATTATTCCCCAATTATTTGATGCATACGGCCTATCCTTTTAATAAAGATGGTGAGAGAAGATCTTTTTCATTTAATAGCAAAATTATTTATAAAAAATAAAATATTATGGATATAAATTTTTTTAAAAAAACTAGAATTCTAGATGGAGGAATGGGCCAAGAGCTTCTTGCAAGAGGTATGAAATCTAATGGAACTTTATGGAGTGCAAACGCAATATTAAATGAAGATTACCATAAATTGATATATGAAATACATAAAGATTTTGTTAAGGCTGGAGCAGAGATAATTATCACTAATACTTTTACAACAAGAAGAATTAGGTTAGCAGAAAATGATATTGAGGAAAAATTTGAATACTTAGTTAGTAAAGCTGGTGAAATTGCTCATGAAATTAAAAAAATTTATCCTAATATATTTGTTGGTGGCAGTTTACCTCCTCAACTCTTAACCTATCAAGCAGATCTAAGAGATGAAAAAGATATTCTATCTAATTTTTCTGATATGGCAGAAATTTTAAATCCCTATGTTGATTTCTATTATTTTGATGTTTTAAGTAGTGTAAGAGAATTTGATATTGCTATAAAAGCTGTTGAAAAATTTAATAAACCTTATTTATTCGGTGTTCATATTTCTGAGGGCACCACTTTGCCAAGTGGAGAAAAAATTTCAGATTTTAAAAAATTTGCAAGTAATCCAAATTTATTGGGAATAATGTTGTCTTGCGTTAGTCCTGAAAATTATGAATTAAATGCAGATCAATTAAAAGAGCTTAATGTTCCCTATGGATTTAAATTTAATGCTTTTCAAACAACAGCTCCAAAAGAAGGTTACACAGAGAATTATAAAAAAAATAAGGGAAACCCTAATGAATTTCTTGGGAAAAGAGAGGATCTTAATCCAATTAAATTAGCTGAATTAGCAAATAAATTTAAGAGTATGGGTGCAACTATACTTGGTGGTTGTTGCGAAACACGACCAGCTCATATTGAGCAATTAGCAAAACTTAAATAATTTTTTTCTTATCACCTTTTTTTACAAAATAAATTCCTATTACAACGGCAATTAAAGAAACCAATACTTTGGTAGTAATTAGTTCTTTTAAAAAAATATAACTTAAAATAGTTCCAAATATTGGTATTAAATAAGAAACTTGTGATTGAAATATTAAGCCATTATTTTTTAAAATTCTAAATCTTAGTAACCAAGCAATACCAGTGGATACTACTCCTAAATAAATTACTGAAATTGTAGAGTCTAATCTTGGAATATTCTGCCAAGGTTTTTCAATAAAACTCATAAGCGGTAATAAAATAATTATAGCCCAAATCAAAATTGATCCTGTCACATTTTCATTTCTTTTTTGGCTTATCTTCAAAGTAAGTACTCCGCCAACTACATAGCAAGTAGATCCTAAAAGAATTAATAATGCTGATATAAAATTGTTTTCATCAATTAACAGGTTATCAGAAAATAAAAATATTATTCCTAAAAACCCAATTAAAATTCCAATTGTTTTTATTAAATTAAATTTTTCATTTTGAGTATAAAAATGTCCCAAAATTGTAGAGCTTAGTGGTGTTGTGGACATTAAAATTGCAGCTAAATTACTTTGAACAGATTTAACTCCATAAGCTATTAAAAAGAAAGGTGCCACTAAATTTATAAAGCCGATCATAGCAAACCAATGCCAATCTTTTGAAAAAGCTTCTATCTTTATATTCTTAAAATAACAAAGAAGTAAAACTGGAATTGATCCAAAAAAAACTCTTAAGAATGCAATCGTAACTGGACCAAATGAGTAAGTTGCTATTTTAATATTAAAAAAAGCTGATGCCCAAATTAATGCTAGAAATGTTAATAAAAAATAATCTAATAATTTTGGCTGTCTCATTCTACTATGTCTTCAATTTCACTATCTGTTATTTTATGCAAATCATTAAAACTAATTTTAAAAACACAATTAGGATGGCCTGCTGCTGCGTATATATCTTCAAATCGATCCAAAGTACTATCTAAATAAATCTTTACTTTTTCTAAGTGTCCTACTGGTGATACTCCACCAATTGTATATCCAGTTACACGTTTAACATCATCTGGTGAAGCCATAGATATATCTTTTATTTCTGTAATTTTTTTTAGTTTGTTTAATGAACATTTTTTATCTCCAGAGACTAAACATAAAATAAATTTATCTGATGCTCTAAACAGCAAGCTTTTAACGATGGCACCTACAGTACAACTTAAGGCTGTAGCAGCATCTTTCGCAGTTTTTGCAGTTTGCTCTAAATATATTATTTTTAAATTCTTATTAAAATTATTAAGGGCTTTGTTTGCCCTTTGCACCGGTTCTTTATTAAGTACTGAGTCCATTAAAAATTCAGCTACTTATATAGCTAAAATATGCATTTTAAATAGATACTTATGTGAAAATTGCATAGGTGTTATCCCTTAAAAGTACAATATTAATCTATATTTTTTTGCTATTCAGCCTCAAACAAAATTAATTTAGGAGCAAAAATGAGTTCAAGTAATGTTTTAAAATTTATTAAAGATAAAGAAGCAGAGTTTGTAGATTTAAGATTTACAGACCCAAGAGGAAAGCTTCAGCATCTTACCATGGATTCTACCATCATTGATGAAGAAATGTTAACTGATGGAGTATTCTTTGATGGATCTTCAATTGCTGGCTGGAAAGCTATCAATGAATCAGACATGATTTTAAAACCAGATACTTCAAGAATTTTTATGGATCCATTTACATCTCATAATACTGCAGTTTTGTTTTGTGATATTTTAGATGCAGTAAACAGAACCCCTTATGAAAGAGATCCTAGAGGTATTGCAAAAAAAGCTGAAGAATATTTGAAACAATCAGGAATTGGCGATAAGGCTTTCTTTGGTCCTGAACCTGAATTTTTTGTTTTTGACGATGTAAGAATTAAAAATGATATGAATGAGTGTGGATTTAAATTAGACAGTAAAGAAGGTCCATATAACTCAGGTAGAGAATATGAAAATGGAAATATGGGACATAGACCTCCAGTAAAAGGTGGATATTTTCCTGTTCCTCCTGTTGATAGTGAACAAGATATGCGAGGTGAATATCTTAAAAACTTAAAAGAAGTCGGAATTAAAGTTGAAAAACATCATCATGAAGTTGCTCCTAGTCAACATGAGCTAGGAATGTATTTTGGAACTCTAGTTGATCAAGCAGATAATGTTCAGCTTTATAAATATGTTGTGCAAATGGTTACACATTCATTTGGTAAGACTGCAACTTTTATGGCAAAACCAGTTAAAGGTGATAATGGTTCTGGAATGCACATTCACCAATCAATTTGGAAAGGTGATACTCCAGTATTTTCTGGTGATGCTTATGCTGGTCTTTCTGAAACTGCACTGTTTTATATTGGTGGAATTTTAAAACATGCTAAAGCTATTAATGCTTTTTCTAACTCTACTACTAACAGTTACAAAAGATTAATTCCAGGCTTTGAAGCTCCAGTTCTATTAGCTTACTCAGCTAGAAATAGATCAGCTTCATGCAGAATTCCAATTACATTAAGTAAAAAAGGTGCAAGATGTGAAATAAGATTTCCTGATGCATCTGGAAACCCTTACTTAACATTTGCAGCAATGCTTATGGCTGGAATAGATGGTATCAAAAACAAGATCCATCCAGGTAAATCTTTTGATAAAGATTTATATGATCTGCCACCTGAAGAAGTTAAAGCTATCCCAACCGTTTGTGGATCTTTAAGAGAAGCAATGGAAAACTTAGATAAAGATAGAGAGTTTTTAACTCAAGGTGGAGTATTCACAGACGATCAGATCGATGCTTACATTGCTCTTAAATTTGAAGAAATTCATAAATTTGAGCACGCACCTCATCCTGTCGAATTTGAGATGTATTACAGTAGTTAATTAAATTAATTACTGTCTAGTTGTAGCTATAGTATCTTTGTTAACACCTTTTTTAACAATGTAGTCTTGGGTTCCGTTCGCCCCAATTTCTACTTCTTTTCTAAGGTCCTTGAAAAAAGTTCTTTGTTTTAAAGAATTTTTTAAAGATTTAACAAGATTTTTAAATTCAAATTTATTCATAACTATTTTATACACTAGTTATGCATCGAATGCAATACAGCTATGCGCCAAATGGGATATTAGGTTTAACCTATTTTAAATGACTCGCCACAACCACAACGTTCAGTTTCATTAGGGTTGTTAAACACAAAAGATGAGGAAAATTCTTCTTTTTTATAGTCCATTTCAGTGCCTAAAAGATACATTACAGCAGCAGAGTCGACATAAACTTTAACACCTTTATCTTCAATGACTTCATCATTAGGATTAATTGATTTTGCATACTCCATCACATAAGACATACCAGCACATCCACCTGATTTAACTGAAACTCTAACTCCGATTGATTCTTTTTCTGCATTAGACATTATCTCTTTGATTCTGACAGCAGCATTATCACTTAATTTTATAATAGGATTCATTATAAATTTAACTCCAGTTTTGCCGCCTCGGACATCATATCTTTATTCCATGGTGGGTCCCAAACTAATTCTAAATCGACATTCTCAATGCCCTCAACTTGCATAGCTCCATCTTTTACTTCTTTAGGTAAACTTTCTGCTACCGGGCAATTTGGGGTAGTAAGAGTCATTTTAATTTTTGCATTATTATTTTCTACTTGAACATCGTAAATTAAACCCAGCTCATATATGTTCACTGGTAACTCTGGGTCATAAATTTTTCTAATTTCTTCTATAACTTTTTCTTTTAATGTCATAATTTAATTTTCAGTTTTAACTTCTTCTTTTTTGTTGTCAAATGCAGAAACTAATGTGTGCCAAGATAAAGTGGCACATTTTACTCTCATTGGATACTGTTTCACACCTGATAAACACATCAATTTTGTTCTTTCATCATCTTTTAAATTTTTAGAACTTAATTCTGGATTTTCTTTTATCATTCCCAAAAAATCATTAATAATTTCTTTAACTTCATTTTCTGATCTTCCTTTAACTAAATCTGTCATTATAGAAGCAGAGGCCATTGAAATTGCACAACCACTTCCTTCAAAAGAAATATCTTCAACTTTTTTATCTTCATTTAATTTTAAATAAACATGAACATTATCTCCACACAACGGATTGTTGCCTTTTGCATCTTTGTTAAAATTATCAATTTTAGTTAGGTTTCGTGGATTCTTTCCATGCTCTAAAATTATTTCTTGATACAATTCTTTTAAGTTCATTTTAAATCAAATATTTTTTTACAATTATTTATAGACTCATTAAGTTGGTCAAGATCATCTTTCGTATTATAGATTCCAAAAGAGGCTCTTGCACTTGCGGGTATACCTAATTTGTCATGTAACACTTGACAACAATGATGTCCTGCCCTTATAGCAACACCATCTTCATCTAGTATTGTAGCTATATCATGTGGATGTACTCCCTCTATTGTAAATGAAAGAACACCACCTTTTTCTTTTGGGTTACCAATTAATTTTACTGAATTATTTTTTCTTAAAATTTCCTGACCATATTCAACTAATTCTTTTTCATGCTTAATAATATTTTCTATTCCAACAGCTTCTAAAAACTTTATCGATTGATCAAATGCTATAACTTGTGCAGTAGCCATGGTGCCCGCTTCATATTTATTTGGTAAATCACCATAGGAAATACTATCTTTTTTAACTTCTTTGATCATGCCTCCTCCACCTTGGTATGGCGGCAGTTCTTCAAGCCATTTTTTTTTACCATAAAGAACACCTAACCCTGTGGGGCCATACATTTTGTGACAAGAAATTGCATAAAAATCACAATCTAAATCTTGCATATCTAATTTTAAATGAGGTGCTCCTTGGCAACCATCGACAACAACAATTATTCCCTTGGAATGTGCTAATTGACAAATTTCTTTAATAGGAAGTATTGCGCCCGTAACATTAGATAAATGAGTAATTGATATAACTTTAGTTTTTGGTGTAATTTTACTTTCAATATTTTCAATAGGTATATCCCCATCATCATTTATTTCTGCAAAATTAATTTTAATATTTTTGGATTTTCTTAAAAAATGCCATGGGACATAATTAGAATGATGTTCTAATTCTGTTATTAAAACTTCATCACCTTCATTAAGATATTTTTGACCTAATGTATTAGCAACTAAGTTTAGTGCTTCAGTTGCACCTTTTGTAAATACAATCTCATTTTTATCTCTAGCATTAATATATTTCTGAACTGAAGTTCTTGTATTTTCATATAAATTAGTAGCAGCAACTGCAAGGTAATGAACACTTCTTCCTACATTTGAAAATTGCTTACTATAAAATTCATTTATTCTATCAATTACCACTCTAGGTTTTTGTGATGAATTAGCACTATCTAAATAGACTAAATCATTATTCTGAACTTTATGATCAAAAATTGGGAATTGTTTTTTTATTTCACTAATATTCATTCTTGGATTCCCATAATTTTTTTTACTAATTGTTTTATTTTTTCATCAGAAATTTTCTCAGCAACTTCTTGTAAAAAACCATTTATTAATAATTCTTTAGACTGACCTAAAGATAGGCCTCTAGACATTAAATAAAATATTGAGTTTTCATCTAAATTTCCTGAGGTTGAACCATGAGAGCATTTGACGTCATCAGCATAAATTTCTAATTCTGGTTTAGCATTGAATTCTGTCTCTTGATTTAACAGAAGTGCTCTACTTAATTGATAGCCATCAGTTTTTTGAGCTTTAGAATTAACATAAATTTTTCCTTGATACACACTTTTTGACTCATCATTTAAAACAGTTTTTATTAATTGATAACTTTTACAATTTTCTTCATTATGATTTATAACTGTTTTGATTTCATGATGCTTATTGTCATTAAGATTGATTATTCCATTTAAAGAAATAGAGCCATGATTATCATTAAGTGAACAAATGATATCATTCTTAAAAAATTTTGAACCTTTTGAAAGTATAAATAATTCCAAGTGACTATTTTTTTCTAAAATTATATCAGTATGTGCATATCGAATATTATTATTCTCATTATGATCTAGGGTAAATTTTTCCAATATTGAATTTTCTGAAATATTAATTTTTTGTCTAATATTAATTAGATTATTATTAGTCCCTTCATTGAAGATATTTATGACTTTTAAAGCACTATTTTTACCAAGGTTAATATCTAGACGAAGAGAAACTAGACTGGATTCTATATTTTTAGCTGCATTATGATAAATAATCAGAGGTTTTTTAGCTAAATAACCATCTAACACATCAATTTTATAATTTTTAACTACAAAAGCATTATTTAAATTTAATAAAGAGTTTCTCTGATCATCCTCTTCAATGGATTGATCCTCAGAAATCATAATTTTATTCTCATCATCAAAACCTAAATCAGTTTTAATAATTTTACCATTAACAATAAAAATTTTATTATGATCAAAATCTTTGATGAGTTTTTGTTCAATATTATCTTTATTATCAATCTCTGAAATATAATTTAAATTTTTAATGTTAGATTCTATAATCTGATTTAAATCAGAAAATTTCCAATCCTCTTGTCTTTTATTAGGAAAACCTTTCTTAAAAAAATTTTCTAGATTAATTTTTTTATAATTAATCTGTGACTCATTAAATTTTTCTTTTGAAAGAAAATTGTCATAGTTTTGTTTAATTTGATTTTCCATTAATTAAAATCCTCATAACCAATTTTTTCTAAATTTAATGCTAATTCTGGGCCACCTGATTTAATAATTTGACCATTTTTTAAAACATGTACGTGATCAGGTTTTATGTAATCTAATAATCTTTGATAGTGAGTTATAATTAAAAAAGAATTTTTATTATTTCTTAAAGAATTTACACCTTCAGAAACAATCCTTAAAGCATCTATATCAAGACCTGAGTCTGTTTCATCAAGAATAGAAAGCTTAGGATCTAAAATAGACATTTGTAGAATTTCATTTTTCTTTTTTTCTCCACCTGAAAAACCTACATTTAATTGTCTAGATAATATTTTTTCATCAAATTTTAATTTAGATGCTTTTTCTTTTACAAGTTTTAAAAATTCTATTGCATCTAACTCTTTTTCACCTCTAGCTTTTTTAATCGAATTTAACGAAGTTTTTAAAAAAGTATTTGTATTAACACCTGGAATTTCTAATGGATATTGAAATGCTAAGAAAATTCCTTTATGAGCTCTTTCTTCTGTTTCAAAATCAAATAAATTTTCATTTTCAAAACTAACTTCACCTTCTACCTCATAGCCTTTTTTTCCAGACAAGATATTTGATAAAGTACTTTTTCCAGATCCGTTAGGCCCCATGATTGCATGAACTTCACCTGGTTTTATTTCTAAATTTAAACCTTTTAGAATTTCCTTATTATCAATCTTGGCTTTTAAATTTTTTATTGTTAACATTTAACCTACGCTTCCTTCTAAACTAATACCTACTAATTTTTGAGCCTCTACAGCAAACTCCATAGGCAATTGTTGTAAAACTTCTTTACAAAAACCATTCACAATCAAACTTACCGCTTCTTCTTGATTTAAACCTCTTTGATTACAATAAAATAATTGTTCATCACTTATTTTTGAAGTTGTTGCCTCGTGTTCAATATTTGAATTCAAATTTTTATTTTTAATGTAAGGAATTGTATGTGCTCCACATTTATTACCCATTAAAAGAGAGTCGCATTGTGTAAAATTCCTTGAATTTTCAGCTTTTGCAGCGATATCGACCAACCCTCTATACATCATATCGGAACTTCCAGCAGATATACCTTTAGAAATAATTTTGCTTTTAGTGTTTTTGCCTAAGTGAATCATCTTTGTTCCTGTGTCAGCTTTTTGATGATTGTTTGTAATTGCTATCGAATAAAATTCTCCAACGGAGTTATCTCCTTTTAAAATGCAGCTTGGATATTTCCATGTAATAGCTGAACCTGTTTCAACTTGTGTCCACGAAATTTTTGAATTTCTACCTTTGCACAATCCTCTTTTTGTTACAAAATTGTAAATACCACCTTTTCCATCTTTGTCACCAGGATACCAATTTTGCACTGTTGAATATTTAATTTCAGCGTCATCAAGTGCAATCAACTCTACATTTGCTGCATGTAATTGATTTTCATCTCGCATAGGTGCAGTACAACCTTCTAAATAACTTACGTAGCTTCCTTTGTCTGCAATAATTAAAGTTCTTTCAAATTGTCCAGTTTCTGATGCATTGATTCTGAAATATGTTGATAATTCCATCGGACATTTTACTCCTTCAGGAATATAAACAAATGATCCATCGGTAAACACTGCAGAATTTAGGGTAGCAAAAAAATGATCTGATGTTGGAATTACAGTTCCAAGGTATTTTTTAACAAGTTCTGGATGCTTTTGAATAGCTTCAGACATCGAGCAAAAAATAATTCCTAGTTTATTTAACTCTTCCTTAAAAGTTGTTGCTACTGAAACAGAATCAAATACTGCATCTACTGCTATACCATTTAATCTTGCTTGTTCCTGTAAAGGTATTCCAAGTTTTTTATAAGTTTCTAATAATTTAGGATCCAATTCATCTAAACTTTTTGGTTTGTTATCCATGCTTTTTGGCGCTGAATAATAATATAAATCTTGATAATCTATTTTTGGGTATTTTGGTTTTTGCCAATCAGGCTCTTTTAAAACTTTAAATCTCTCAAATGCTTTTAGTCTAAATTTCAACATCCAATCAGGTTCTTTTTTGATGTTAGAGATAAATTTAATTACTTCTTCATTTAAACCTTTGGGAGCTCTAGTATTTTCAATATCAGTTGAAAAACCGTATTTATACTCTTTTAAATTTTCTATTTGTTTTTCTCTAGTACTCATTGAATTCTATTTTCCCTATTATTTGTTAATAAATCTTCCAGACTTTTATTTTCAAAAAAATTATTAATATGTGTTTCAAGTTCATCCCATAAATTATGAGTAATACATTTTGAAGCTTTTCCATTGCACCCTTTTTTAGACTCTTTTTTACACTGAACAGTTTTTACAGTTTCATCTACTGCATGAAAAATATTTGCTAATTTAATTTCATTAGGCTGTTTATTTAAGATATAGCCACCCTGTGTACCCCTGATACTTTGGACTATTTCATTCCTTTTTAATTTTGAGAAAATTTGCTCTAAAAAGTCTAATGAAATCCCTTGTCTAAGAGAGATGTCTCTCAAAGAGACTGGGTTTCTGCTATTAAATTTAGCTAAATCCACTAATGCCATTACAGCATATCGACCTTTTGATGTAAGTTTCATAAAGTTATATTAATTTGTAAGGGGTATATATAAACCCGACTGAAATAGTCAAGTATAAAACTATAAAAAATACTACCATTTTTTAAAATAAATATGGTAAAGATACGCACTTTAAATTTTCAAACTATCTATGGACAATAAAATTTTAGAAATCTTTATACCAGGGCCTGCTGGAAGATTAGAAGCTAAATACTACAAAAGTAAAAAGAATACCTCACCAATTGCATTAGTTCTTCAGCCACACCCACAATACGGCGGTACAATGAATAACAAAGTGGTTGTAGAAACTTTTCATGCTTTTATGGAAAATGATTTTTCAGTTTGTAGAGTTAATTTTAGAGGAGTGGGTAAAAGTGATGGAGAATTTGATAATGGTCAAGGTGAATTAGCAGATGCTGCTGCTGCTTTGGATTGGTTGGAGAGAGAAAATTTTGACAATTCTCAATGTTGGGTATCTGGATTTTCATTTGGTTCTTTGATTGCAATGCAATTATTAATGAGAAGACCTGAGATAAATAGATTTATTGCAATTTCCCCTCAACCAAATGTTTATGATTTTTCATTTTTATCACCTTGTCCAACTTCTGGATTAATGATTTATGGAAAAAAAGATGAATTAGTTCCAGTGGAATACATTGATGAATTAAATAAAAGATTAAGCTCTCAAAAAGGAATAAAAGTTGATTTTCAGGCAATTGCTGATGCAAATCATTTTTTTTCTAAGACAGAAACTTCTTTAGTTAAAAGCTTAGATGCATATATAAAAAAAGAAACTGCTCTGTATTAACTCTAATAATTTTTAGCTAAAACACCACCTGTAACTTTATTCTTGCATCCAGTTGTCCCAGGAAATGAAATTGGAAGATTTAGATACGATCTTATTGCAAGATAAGCAAATGCTTGTGACTCTATGAAATCACCATTAAAATTATAATTATCAATAATATCTATTTTAATATTTTTTTGGCTAAATAGCTCTTGTTTAATACAATCAATTAAAAAATTATTTTTTCTTCCACCTCCACAGATCAAATATATTTCTTGAATTTGATTACTTAGACTGATGACAATATTTAATTCCATTTGCAATTAGATATGCTGTAAATTTTGTTAAAGTTGCACATCCATCTTCTAAAGATAATCCTCTTACAAAGGAAGTATCAAAATCTTTTATATCTAAAGAATTTGAATAGGAACTTATCTTAAAATTATCTATAGCCTGATTTAAAATAAGTTCATTTACAAAACCTGATTTTCCAATATTGCCAAATTCATCATATCTATAAGAAGAATTATTTCTAATCCATTCATCAATTAAACAATTACCTGGGCCAATATCAAAACCCTTAACTGTAGTCAATTTCAGACGCCTGAACTGTTTGGGTTAAATTTGAAATTCCCTCCAATATTTAAAATATGTATAGGGTTTTTAATATTATTCTTCATACATATTATACTCTGAAATTAAATTATGAAAAATTGGAGTTAATGGTGCTCCCTGACCCTCATGTTTTAGATCATTTTGTCTAAAATCATAAATCACATCTGTCTTTGTTAGCTGAGAAAGAAGTTGACCATTTCCAAGTTGTCTTAGAAATCAAATTTTTTGGGTTGTGATAAATTGTTTGGCCATGAAAACCTATTAGATTAACTCTAATATTAACTTCCTTGATTATTTGATTAACTATCTTTCCATGAAATAAAGTTAATTCTCTATCTAAAATCTCAATCTCTTTAGAATATTTGTCTAAATCCTCTTTTAAATTAATTAAATTCCTTAAATTAACTAATTTTTCATAAATTTCTTTATCAAATTCATAATAACGATCTAAAATATTAACTAATTCATCAGTGCCATTTGATCTAATAATTGAGGCATCGACTCCATCCATAGATGTGCCGCTCATCAAGCCAATACTAATAAATTCTTTTTTTTCCATTATTATTTTTTTTTACTAAAATATGTATATTGTGAAACTATAGACTTATGAATAAATTTTTAAAAGAATTTAAAGATAGAGGTTTTTTCTATCAATGCACAAGTGAACAAGAACTTTCAAGCTTGTTAGATAAAGAAAGTATTAAGGCATATATAGGATTTGATTGTACTGCTGAAAGTTTGCATGTCGGTAGTCTTTTACAAATAATGTGTTTAAGATTGCTTCAAAAACATGGTCACCAACCCATTGTTCTTTTAGGTGGTGGTACCACAAGAATTGGTGATCCCTCAGGAAAAGATAAAACTAGGAAAATTTTAAGTGAAGAAGAGATAGAAAAAAATATTAAAAATATCGAAAAAATTTTAAAAAATTTTTTAGATAACACTAATACGAAAACAAAACCAATTTTTGTTAATAATTATAATTGGTTAAAAGATCTTAATTATATTTCTTTTTTAAGGGATATTGGAAAGCATTTTACAATTAATAAGATGCTCACCTTTGACAGTGTAAAAACAAGATTAGAAAGAGAGCAATCATTAAGTTATATGGAATTTAACTATATGATTTTACAAGCTTATGATTTTTTAGAATTAAATAAAAAAGAAAACTGTGTTCTTCAAATAGGAGGATCAGATCAATGGGGGAATATTGTAAATGGTGTTGAGTTAATAAAAAGATATTCTAACAATCAAGCTTTTGGCCTAACTACACCACTAATCACTTTAGCTTCTGGTGCAAAAATGGGAAAAACAGAAAGTGGTGCTATATGGCTAGATAAAAATTTTTTATCAGCTTACGATTATTGGCAATTTTGGAGAAATACAGATGATAGAGATGTATTAAAATTTTTAAATATTTTTACTGATTTAAAAGTTGAAGAAATAAAAAAATTAGAAAAAAATAATATCAATGAATTAAAGATTTTATTAGCCAATAAAGCTACAGAAATGCTTCATGGTAAAGATGAGGCAAATAATGCTGAAAACATTGCAAAAGAAACTTTTTCTGAAAATTCCTCAGGATCTAATTTACCCACGGTCTACATAGATAATACACAAATAGAAAATAATTTAACCATTATTGATATTGTAGTTCTGTCTAAATTAGAAAGCTCAAAAAGTGAAATAAGAAGATTAATTAAAGGAAGTGGAATAAAGATAAATAATGAAATTATTACTGATGAGAAATTAGTTATAGGTAAAAAATATTTTAAAGATGGCTATCTAAAATTATCAGTCGGTAAAAAAAGACATATTAAAATCGAAATAAAGAATTAGTTTATTTTTTTATTTTTTCTAGAGTTCTAGTAATAAACCTTGGTGTTAAAGTTTTAATAGGGTTTACTGAAGTTTCTAAGTCTTTTGGAGGACCTTTAATTTTAAAACTCACACCAAATACACCCTCTCCAGTTTGTTTGCCAACAAGAATTTTACCAAGTATAGGAATTGCTCCAATTGCCTTATTAATTGTTGTGGCTGGAACTAATGTGCCTCTGAGACTTACTAATTTATTCTTTTCAACATATCCATCCATCAATATTGAAATTGCAGGACCAATTGCATAGATTTCATCTATTGTCATTAAATTGTCTTGATTTTGAAAGTTCATTTCAAATTCATCAAACCCAATACCTTCACCCGATAAAAGATCAGCAATACCCTGTAATGATGCTAGTGTTAATAATTTTGTCAATGCCGGCAGTTCTTTTAAACTAAAATCATAAATTTTTAATTTTGAGTTTGATATATTATTTTTTTTAGAAGAATAGAAATCTAAATAACCCCCTTCATATCCTTTTATAAACTTATATCTTTTAACTAATGGTTTTGCTTTGGCTGAATATAATGTCGTAACAGTTTCTTCCTCATTTGTATTTACTGTAAATGTAAATTTTTCATCATTTAAAAATTGAGCAGATAAATTAGCTTTATGGAGATTGTTTTTTTTAAATAAAATTTTTCCATTAAGATTATTTAATAAAAACTCATCATCAATAAAAACTTTTTTGATATCAATATCTAAATCTAAATCTTTATTAAATAATTCATTTTTTTTTTGTTTTTTATCATCTAGTAAATTTTCAATTAAAGAATTGGCATTAAATGATATGCCTTTTAATAAATACAAATTATTATTTCTTATAAGTTCTAATTGATTGATTTTTTTTTCAGTGTCAGTGTAATTAAGATTAACTCTATCAAAATCTTCAATTTTAAATTCTTTATTTAGTAAAATATTTCTTGCAGAAAACTTGTTTTTATTTTCAGTAAAATCTAACTCTTTAATTAAAAATTGTTTTTGATCTTTTGAAATTATTTCTAATTTTAAATTTGAGTCTAGTTTCTTTTGTTTATCATAGTTAATAAAACTTAGTTTAATTGGGTTTTTTCCAATTTCTAAATTAGTTTTAAGATTTACTAGTTCTTTATTTTTTTCAAATATATAATCAATTTTACTTTCTTCCTTTTGTAATAATACAGAGCCTTTACCACTTATATGTCAATTGATCTATTTTCATAATTTATGTTCATAAGATGATTTTTAAATAAAATATTTTTACCTACATCTGGTAAAAATTTTTTTAATTCAAAATTATTTTTTATTGAGAGTTCTTGTAAATCAACTTTAGAATTTATTTTTAAATTTTTTATTTTATATCTATTATCAAGACCAAACGAAAAATTATTTTTTGAAGCAAAATTAATTTTTTCAAAAATATTTTGATTTATAAATAAATCTGAAAATAAACCTAAATCACCTTCATTGAAACTTATATCTTTATTTGAAAAATCACCTTTAATTTCAATATCATTTGTTAAATTGATAATTTCAATACTATTTGATGAAAATTTTTTATCATTTAAAATCAGATCAATTTCATTAAACTTAAATTGAGCATCTTCTATTTCAAATAAAAAATTAATTTTATCTGCAGAGATTTTTTTTATTAAGCTTAAATTTCCATCTTTTAAAAACCCAGAAATAAAATAATTATTTTTTACTTTTCCATTTTCATCAAATTCTAAATTAATATCAGCAACAATATGACCATTTTTGACTATTGTTTCTAAAATGAGAAGCTCTGGAGTGTTTTTCATTACTCTTATAAATGACAATAGATTTTTTAATTGAATAGATTTTGTTGAAATTTCTAAATTATTTATAGCAAACTTATTTTGTAATATAGATTTTAATAAAACTTTTGTTTTTACAGTTTCAATTTCTATTTTTTTACTTCTATAAAATAAATTTGGTCCGATAGTTTTTGCGTCTATATCAAAGTTTATTGGATTTAATATAAGTTTAACTGTTTTAAGCTCTAATTCTAAATTCGGGTCTATTTCTTTTATTTTTTCCTCGATCTGAGCATTAAAACTTTTTGTTTCAATGCCAACTGTGCTCAAATAAGTTAAAGCAGCAATTAATATTAAAACTACTAATAAAATTATTCTAAATATTATTTTTTTCATTTTAGTTGATACAAAGATTGTTCCAAAAATTCATCAATATCACCATCTAAAACCTTATCAGGACTAGTACTTTCGTGGTTGGTTCTATTATCTTTTACTAATCTATATGGTTGTAAAACATAGGATCTAATTTGGTGACCCCAACCAATTTCTGACTTTGAAGCCTCAGTATTTTGATTTGCTTGCTCTTTCTTCTTAATCTCATGATCATATAATCTTGCTCTAAGCATATTCATGCAAGTTTCTTTATTTTTGTGTTGAGATCTTTCATTTTGGCATTGTACAACAATTTTTGATGGTATGTGTGTAATTCTAACTGCACTGTCAGTAGTATTCACGTGCTGTCCACCTGCACCACTAGATCTATAGGTGTCTATTCTTAAATCTTTATCTAGTATTTCAATATTTATATTTTCATCAACAACTGGATATACCCAAATACTTGCAAAACTTGTATGACGTCTTGCACCTGAGTCAAATGGTGAAATTCTAACCAATCGGTGAATGCCTGACTCCTTTTTTAACCAACCAAAAACGTAATCTCCCTCAATTTTTATAGTCGAAGACTTAATACCTGCTTCTTCACCTTTGTGCTCACTAATTAGTGATGATTTAAAATTTTTACTATCAGACCATTTTAAATACATTCTTCTTAACATATCAGCCCAATCTTGACTTTCTGTTCCACCGGCTCCTGCATGTATTTCAATATAACAATCTAATGAATCTGCCTCATTAGATAAAAAGCATTTAACTTCATTTTTTTTTGCTTCTTTACCTAAATCTTTAATATTTTGAAATATTTCAGACTGAACTGCTTCATTTTTTTCTTCCTCTGCTAGTTGATTTAAATCATCTAAATCTTTCAATCGTTCAACTGAATTATTATAAGAAGCAATTAAGTCCTCAAATAATTTTTTTTCTTTAATTATATTTTGTGATTTATTTTTATCTTGCCAGAAATTGGCTTCTAACATCTTTTTATTAAGACCATCTAATTTAGAATATATTTTATTATTCTCAAAGATACTCCTTAACTCTATAATTTATTTTTTCTATTTCTGCTTTTATATTTGTATATTTATCATCCATTAATAAAACTTTAGTATATTATTTGCATCTAATCTATTATTATTTGAATATAGCACCTTTCCATCAACTACATTTTTTTCTTTATAGACTTCAACAATTGTATTTTTTGATGAAAATTTTGCTTTTTGTCCCGTATCAGAGTCCACGACCATCATAATTGTTCCCTCAGCTGCCTTAAAAGGTCTTGCTTCTGATTTTTTTACAGCTTTTGAAACAAATTCTTTAAAAATAGGCAGTGCAGTTCTTGCACCTGTTTCAAACTTACCAAGAGGTTTTGGATTATCTTCACCAACATAAACTCCTATAACTAAATTAGATGTAAATCCTATGAACCAAGTATCGGTATTTTCATTGGTTGTTCCAGTTTTTCCAGCGAGATTTAAATTTAAATCCTTTAGTTGTTTTCCTGTGCCCCTTTGAACAACCCCTTCTAAAATTGAGGTCATTTGATAAGCCGTTTGAGGAGAGAATACTTGCTTATATTCATCTTTGATATTTGGATAAGAATTACTTGAGAATGAAATTAGTTCACAATTAGTACATTTTCTCATCTGGTCACTAAAGATTGTTTTACCTTCACTGTCCTGAATTCTGTCAATTAACACTGGTGTTACAAGCTTTCCCCCATTAACAAATGATGAATAGGCAGTAGTTAATTTCAATAATGTTGTTTCTGCTGAACCTAAAGAAATTGATAATAATTTTTCAGGGTTATCATAAATACCTAAATTTTGTGCGAAACTTGCAACTTTTTCAATACCTAGATTTTGAGCAATTCTGACTGTCATTAAATTTCTAGATTTTTCTAGTCCTACTCTTAATGTTGATGGTCCATAGAATTTTTTTCCATAATTTTCTGGTTTCCACATCTTTAAGTCTTCTCCTTGTTCTAAAACTAAAGGTGCATCTAAAACTAATGATGTAGGTGTATAATTATTTTCAAGAGCAAGAGCATAAACAAAAGGCTTAAAAGCTGAACCAGGCTGTCTCAAAGCCTGAGTTGCTCGATTAAATTCACTTTTTTTAAAACTAAATCCACCACTTAAAGCTAAAACTCTACCTGTATATGGATCCATAACAACCATGGCGCCATTAACTTCTGGAAGTTGCCTTAAGCTAAAATTATTATCATTTATTTTTTTAACATAAATTACATCGCCTATTTTAAATAAATCTTTAAATTCTTTTTTTGTCCATGAAATATCATCATATTTTATTGAGCCATTTTCTCTATTTTCAGTTTCAATTATTGTAGAAAATTTAGAAATCTTTTTTACTATCGCAATATCCCAGCCAATTGTTTTTTCTAATTGGTATTCTTTAAATTTATCAAACCAATTTTCTGTATATTCAATATTTCTTAACGGACCTCGCCAACCTCTTCTTTTATCATAATCTAACAGTCCATCTCTTAAGGACTCAGTTGCAATTTTTTGTAAATTTAAATTTATAGGGGTGTTAATATTTAATCCTTCCTTGTAAACTTTATCATAGGATAATTTTTCTATGATATCTTTTCTTACATCTTCAATATAATATTGAGCATCTTCCAAATAAATTTTTTCAGATTTTTTTAAATTTATTTCTTCTTTAATAATTTTTTCATATTCATTTTTGTTAATAAAATTATTTTCATATAAATTTTGTACCACTAAATCTCTTCTAAATTTTGCTAAATCTTTATCTCTATATGGATTGTATCTACTGGGAGCCTTAGGTAAAGCAGCAAGCAATGCTGCTTCTGCATAATTTAATTCTTTAATTGATTTATCAAAATACTCTATACTTGCTGCTGCAACTCCATAAGCTCCGCTACCAAGATATATTTGATTTAAGTATAATTCTAATATTCTTTCCTTAGAAAGTGCTCTTTCAATTCTAAATGCTAAAATTGCTTCTTTAAGTTTTCTATTTATACTTACTTCATTTGTTAATAAAAAATTTTTAGCAACTTGTTGGGTAATTGTAGAAGCGCCTTCAAGTCTTTTAGAAGATATAATATTTGATATGTTGTTAATTATTGCTCGTAACACTCCTTTTGCATCAACACCTGGGTGAGAGAAAAAATTTTTATCTTCAGCAGATAAAAATGAATTTATTACATTTTGCGGAATTGAGTTATAGGGAACAAAAATTCTTTTTTCTTGTGAAAAATCTGCAACTAAATCTCCATTACCGGAGAACATTTTACTAGAAACTGGTGGTTTGTAATTTTTTAAAAATTTATAATCTGGAAGATTGTTGGAAAAAGACCACAATATACTTAAGATTAATAACGAAATTACTAAAAAAAAACCTATTAAAACAATTGATAATTTCTTAATGATTTTGTTCATTTTATTTCCATTATATAGTGGAATTTGTTAAAGATAAGGCAGAAGAACTAAACAAAATTTTTATTAACTTAATATTTACATGAACCAATTAAATCAAAAATTATGGAAAAAAATTTATACATTGATGCTTCGCATCCAAATGAGACTAGAGTTGTACTTAAATCCGAAGGCAATATTGAAGATTATGAGTACGAGGGGTTAAAAAATAACCTCATAAAAAATAATATCTATCTTGGTAAAGTAAGTAGAATAGAACCGTCTCTGCAAGCCGCCTTTATTGACTTTGGTAGAGAAAGACATGGCTTTCTATCGTTTAATGATATTCAGTCTGATTATTATCAAATACCTAGAAGTGATTTAGAAAAACTTAAAGAAGAAGAAGAAAAAGCCAGAGAGGAATTGTCAAAAGAAGTTGAGGCAAAAGAAGAAGAAATAATAGCTGAAGGTAATTTGGAAATTGAAGATCCTGTAGAAAAAAAAGATGATATTGAAATTCAAGAAAATTTAGAGGAAAAAGAAAAAATAAATCAAAATAAATTTAGATTTAAAAGATATAAAATTCAGGAAGTAATTAAACCTAATCAGGTTATTCTAGTACAAGTAATTAAAGATGAACGAGGGCAAAAAGGAGCAGCATTAAGTACTTTCATTTCAATTGCGGGAAAATATATTGTACTGATGCCAAATACTCCTAAAGGTGGAGGAATATCTAGAAAAATTTTTAATCCTGCGGATAGAAAAAAAATAAGAACAATTTTAAATGAAATAGAAATTCCAAAAGAGATGGGTTTAATTGTTAGAACAGCAGGAAGCAATAAAACTAAAAATGAAATCAATCACGATTTAAGTACTCTTATAAATACTTGGAACCAAATAAAAGAAACTGCAATAAATTCAATTGCACCTGCATTAATTCATCAAGAAAGTGAAATTATAAAAAGAACTCTAAGAGATATGTATGATGAAAATACACAAAATATAATTATTGAAGGTAATGAAGGTTATAGAAAAGCTCAGAATTTTATGAAAATGATGATGCCATCAAATGTTAAAAAAATTAAAAAATATAGAGGCAAGGCTCCACTATTTATTGAAGAAGGTATTGAGGATAAATTAAACCAAATATTTGACTCAGAAATAAAATTAAATTCTGGTGGATATTTAGTTATTAATCCTACTGAGGCACTTGTTTCAATAGATATAAACTCAGGCAGTTCAATTAAAGGGAAAAATGTTGAGAGTACAGCTTTAGATACAAACCTAGAAGCTGCTGATGAAATATCTAGACAAATTAAAATTAGAGATCTATCGGGCCTAATAATTATAGACTTTATTGACATGCTTAGTTATGGAAATCGAAGATTAGTTGAAAGAAGACTTAAAGAAAAATGCAGATCTGACAGAGCTAGAATTCAAATTGGCAGAATCAGTAATTTTGGACTGCTTGAAATGTCTAGACAAAGATTGAGAGAAAGTGCGGTCAAATGGAAAGTGGTACTAACAGATGAGTCTTTTGCCCAAAAATTATTAAAAATAGTAGAACTAAAAGCAGTTATTCTCAAAGCAAAATTTGTAGAGGTAAGAGTTTGTGAAAAAATTTCAGATTTTCTGAAAGAAAATTTTATTGATGATTTAACTTATTTTGAAAAAAAAAATAAAATGACTATTGATATTATAACTGACAATTCACTGATAATCCCAGAGTATAAAATTGATTTTCAAAATAAAACTAAAAAAACAATAGAGACTGCTGAGCATATTGAAAAGCTTAAAAATCTTGATCAACAAAAAAAAGATATTTTAGATTTAGAGTCAAAAGATGGTAAAAAATTTACTAAAAAACCTTTTAAAAAGAAAAAATTTTTTAAAAAAAACTAAATAATCCCATCTAAAGGAGATGATGGATTGCCCATTATTTTTTTTTCAATTCTACCTGATAAAAAAGATTGTCTTCCCGCAATTACTGCATTTTTAAATGCAAGCGCCATATCAAAAGGTTTTTTTGCTTTAGCTATTGCTGTATTAACTAAAACACCATCACAACCAAGCTCCATAGCAATAGCTGCATCTGAAGCTTGCCCTAAACCAGCATCGATAATTAACGGCAGTTTAGTTTGACTTCTAATTATTTGTATATTTATCTTATTTAAAATTCCTAAACCTGATCCTATTGGAGCAGCCAAAGGCATGATAGCTGCGGCACCAACATTTTCTAATCTTTTTGCCATCAAAGGATCATCATTGCAATAAACCATAACCTTAAAACCTTCCTTTGTAAGAACTTCTGTTGACTTTAGTGTTTCTATCATATCTGGAAATAAATTCTTTTTATCTCCTAAAACTTCCAATTTAACCAACTTCCATCCACCAATCTCTCTTGCTAATCTTAAAGTTCTCAAAGCTTCTTCTGAAGTAAAACACCCAGCTGTATTTGGAAGGTAAGTAATTTTTTTTGGATCAATATAATCCATCAATAACGGTTTTTTTTTATCAACAATATTTACTCTTCTAACAGCAACAGTCACAATTTCTGCTCCAGATAATTTTATTGCTTTTGCACACTCAGCCATATTTTTATACTTGCCAGTACCTACAATCAGTCTTGAGTTAAATTTTTTTTTGGCAATAATTAAATTATCTTTTTTCAAGCCTATCCTCCTCCAATGAAATGAACAATTTCAATTTTATCTTTTTCTTTTAACTTATATTTTTTTAATTTACTTTTATCTACAATCTCTTGATTTAATTCAATTGCTATTTTTTTAATTGGAATTTTCAATTTATTCACCAATTCTTGTAAATTACTCTCATCTTTTATTATTGAAATTTTACCGTTAACTAGAATTTTTATTTTTTTTATTTTTTTCATCATGTATAAGAGCTGAATGACTAATAAAATTATTATTATCAATGGGCCAAATCTTAATCTATTAGGAGAAAGAGAACAATCACAATATGGTTCTACAACTTTCGAAGATTTAAGAAATAACTGTGAAAATAAAGCAAAGGAAATTGGAATCAATTTAGAATTTACACAGTCTAACATTGAAGGTGAGATTGTAACTTTAATACAAGACTCAAGAAAAAAATTTGATGGTTTAATCATTAATGCCGCTGGATTTACCCATACTTCGGTTGCTATTAGAGATGCTTTAGACTTATTTAAAAAACCTATAATTGAACTTCACATTTCAAATATTTATAAAAGAGAGGAATTTAGACATAAATCTTTAATTAGTGATATAGTTACTGGAGGAATTTTTGGTCTGGGTGTTGAAGGTTATATTTTGGCCATAATTTCTATGCAAAAGCTTTTACAAAAATGAAAATAGATAAAAAAACAATTGAAGAATTAAGTAACTATTTAGATGAATTTGGTCTAACAGAGATTGAGTATACTGATAAAGAGACAAAAATTAAAGTTTCAAAAAATAATATATCTGTAAATCAACAACCAATTAATTTATCTCCATCACCATCAATTAATGTTAGCTCAGATACTAGTAAAGCTCAAAATTCAAAATCAGGAATTGAAATAACATCACCAATAATTGGTACAGCATATCATTCGCCAGAACCAGGAGCCAAAAAATTTGTAGAAATTGGAAAAAAAATTAAAAAAGGTGACACAATTATGATTGTTGAGGCAATGAAAACTATGAATCATGTACCTTCTACTGCAGATGGTGTTGTTAAAGAAATATGTGTCGAAGATGGTCAGCCAGTTGAATACGGTCAAACCATAATCATCTTAGAATAATGTTCAAAAAAATTTTAATTGCAAACCGAGGGGAAATTGCAGTTAGAGTAATTAGAGCTTGTAAAGAATGGGGTATTGCAACTGTAGCAGTTCACTCTGATGTAGATAGAAATAGTATGCACGTCAGATTAGCCGATGAGAGTGTTTGTATAGGATCGCATCAACCTGCAAATAGTTATTTAAATATTCCAGCTTTAATGTCAGCAATTGAACTTACAAAAGCTGAAGCGGTTCATCCTGGATATGGTTTTCTATCAGAAAATGCAAACTTTGCGAGAGTGCTAGAGGAAAATAATATAAAATTTATTGGCGCCTCTTCAAAACTAATAGAAATGATGGGAGACAAAATTCAAGCTAAACGAATAGCTAAAGAAAATGGATTACCTGTCATTGAAGGTTCTGAAGGTGGAGTAAAAGATATAAATGAAGCAAAAGAATTATGTAAAAAAATTGGCTTTCCTGTTTTAATCAAAGCTTCTGGTGGAGGTGGTGGAAAAGGAATGAAAATAGTAAATAAAGAGGAAGAATTTGAAACTTTATTTTCTACTGCTAAATCTGAAGCCCAAAAATATTTTGGTAACGATGAAGTTTACATTGAAAAATTTTTTCAAAATCCTCGGCATATAGAAGTTCAAATTTTAGCAGGCAAAAACAGAACAGTACATTTACATGAAAGAGATTGTTCGGTTCAGAGAAGACATCAAAAACTTATTGAAGAAACCCCTAGTCCAGTTTTAAATGATGAAATTAGAAAAGACCTTTTTGATAAGACTGTAAAAATGGTCAGTAAAATTGGTTATGAAGGTGCAGGAACAGTAGAGTTTATATATGAAGCAGGAAAATTTTATTTTTTGGAGATGAATACAAGGGTTCAAGTTGAACATCCAGTTACAGAAATGGTCACAGGAGTAGATATTATTAAAGAACAAATTTGGATTGCTTATACTGGAGAGACAGCTTTAAAACAAAGTGATATTAACCCAAGAGGTCATGCAATAGAATGTCGAATAAATGCTGAAGATCCAAGTAAAAATTTTCAACCTTCTCCAGGAACTATTGGAATGTGTCATCAACCATCTGGATTTAGAACTCGGGTAGATGGTGCAATTTTTCAGGGTTATAAAGTAACTCCTTTTTATGACAGTATGGTTTGTAAGCTTATTTGTCATGGAAGAAATAGAACAGAGGCTATTCAGAGAATGAACAGGTCGTTAGATGAGTTTGTTATAGAAGGGATTACAACTACAATTCCTTTACATAAAATACTTTTAAACCATCCTAAATTTGTTAATTCTGATTTTAATGTAAGCTGGTTAGATAACGAAAAAATTATCTAATAACACTTAACAAGCCAGATATCATATACTGGATGATCAAAAGGATTAATTGAAGGACTTGAAGAAAACATCCAGCCATTAAAGACAAAAACTTCATTATTATCTTTATTGGTTAAATCACGAACTTGTATATAAGCAGTAACTTCCGGATTATCATCAAACTCGGAATTTTTACACTTCATACTTTTTATAGATAAATCACCAAAAACTAATTCATCACCATTTTTAAGGCTAATTAATTTATTTTTAGAACTTATTTTATCTAAAATTTTTATATCTGTAAAAGTTCCTTCTAAGTTTTCATTTGAATTAGAGTGATATGAAAAGAAAAAAATAAATATAAAATTTAAAAATAATAAATTAAACTTATTCTTTCCAACTTTTATATTTTTTTTCAATTCCATCTTTATCTTTATTTGGATAATAAGCTTTATCTGTTCCTGTTAAATTAGATTGATGAGGTTTTTGCCATTCATATTTTTGTAGATTATGATTTTTTTCAATTTTATTAGGTGTAAAATGTATCCATGAATACCACTCAACTGGAATTTTAGATGCATCAATTTCGCCTGAATAAATTACCCATCTTTTTCCATTTTTGCTTTCATAATATTTATTTCCAAAATTATCTTGACCAGCTAGTTTGCCATAAAAAATAGTTTGCAGTCGAGTTCCGAAAGTATCTTGATTCCACCAAGTGAAAATTTTTTTTAACAGTGTCAACATAATTTAAAAATATTTATTCAATCCAAAATTGTATAAATTAAATTAGACTAAAATTTGATTTTGTATATAAATTAAATGATTCAATATTCAAATTAAATTTTAAATAAAGGAACAATGGCAAAGTATTTAGTAGAAACATATTACACATGTACGTTTAAAGTTAATCATTATTTAGACGATATAAATGAAACAGAGCTTAAAAATCTTGAAAAAAGAGATGACGGCAAATTTGAAGTTTTAGATGTAAAACTTGATAATAGAAAAACTAAAAGTTTAGATCCAAACAATAATAAAGTTATAGAGACTAAAAAAATAGACGTAGTTTCAGAAAATTCAAAAGTAAATGGTGAAAATAAAGATAATATCATAGCAACTGTTAGTAAAAATTTAGATAGACCTGGAAAAAGATTTGGTATGCCTGATAGAAGAAAAGGCTATATTCAAAAAGCTACTATTGGCAATCATAAGGTATATCTACATACTGGCGAGTATGAAGATGGTAAAATTGGAGAAATTTTTATCGATACTAGCAAAGAGGGTGAGTTGGTAAAAGCTTTAATGAACAATTTTGCAATAGCAGTTTCTTTAGGACTTCAGTATGGGGTGCCACTTGATGAATTTATAAATGCCTACGTTGGAACTAAATTTGAACCATCAGGGAAAGTTCATGGTAATGATAGGATACTAAGTGCAAGTTCAATTTTAGATTACATTTTTAGAGAACTTGCAATATCTTACCAAAATAGAGAAGATCTGGCTCATACTCCTGCTATTGGTGGAAATGACAGTTCATCAATTGATGAACAAAGCACTGAAGATCAAAATCAACTTTTAAAAATGGTAAAAGATATTACCAGCAAAGGTTTTGTTAGGAATAATTATAAGAAAAATCTTGTTGATTTATCGGATGTAAAAATAAGTTTAAAAGGTAAAAAGTAAAAGAATTATTTTTTCAACTTTAAAGAAAGATTCAGCTCTTTGAGTTGAGTTTCACTAACCTCTGATGGGGCATTCATCATTAAATCTTGAGCATTCTGATTCATTGGGAACATTGTAACTTCCCTAATATTTTTTTCATTTGCTAACAACATTACAATTCGATCTATTCCAGGTGCTATACCACCATGAGGTGGAGCGCCATAACTCAAAGCATTGATCATACCACTAAATTTTTCATCTACTTGAGATTTGTCATATCCTGCAATTGAAAACAATTTATACATAAGTTCAGGTTTATGATTTCTTATGGCACCAGATGAAAGCTCAATTCCATTACAAACAATATCGTACTGATAAGCGAGAATATCTAATGGTTTTTCAAAATCTATTTCATCAGTATTTCCTTGAGGCATAGAAAAAGGATTATGACTAAATTCTATTTTATTAGTCACCTCATCTCTCTCAAACATAGGGTAATCAACTATCCAACAAAATGCAAAAACATCTTGATCGATTAAATCTAAATCTTTTCCAATTTTGTCTCTAGCTAAACCAATTATTTTTTCTAAATCTTTTTCTTTTCCACATGATAAGAAAATACTATCCCCTACTTCTGCCCCAGTGATTTTCATAATTTCTAATAAGGAGTCACTTGAGAAAAATTTTCCAACTGGTCCTTTTGCTGAAATTTCATTATTTTTTTCAAGGGTAAAATATGCTAATCCTGAAGCACCTTGTTCTTTGGCCCACTTATCAATGCTATCAAAAAAACTTCTTGGTTTGTCTTTTGTATTTTTTGTAACAATACATCTTACTTTCGAACCAGATTTTATAAGTTTTTTAAAAATCTCAAATGTTACATCATCCCTAGAAAATATATCTGATATATCATTAATAATTAGAGGATTACGTAAATCTGGTTTGTCACTACCATACTTAAGTAAAGCCTCTTTATAAGAAATCTTTGGAAATTTATCATATTTTAGTTTTTTATTTGAAAATGTTTTAAACGTATTAACCATTAAAGTTTCAACGACATTAAAAACATCCTCTTGTTCAACAAATGACATTTCTAAATCTAATTGATAAAATTCTCCAGGGCTTCGATCTGCTCTAGCGTCTTCATCTCTAAAGCAAGGGGCTATTTGAAAATATTTATCAAACCCAGACACCATTATTAATTGTTTAAATTGTTGTGGCGCTTGAGGTAATGCATAAAATTTTCCAGGATTTAATCTACTTGGAACAAGAAAATCTCTTGCTCCTTCGGGACTTGATGATGTCAAAATTGGTGTTTGGAATTCTAAAAAACCAAGTTTATGCATTTCATTTCTAATGAAAGAAATTACTTTAGATCTAAGAATTATATTTTCGTGTATTTTTTTTCTTCTAAGGTCTAAAAATCTATACTTTAGCCTAATTTCTTCAGCATACTCTTGGTCACTGAAAACTGGCATAGGCAACTCTTTACAAGTCCCTAAAATTTCAGAATTATTAATTGCCACCTCTATTTCGCCAGTAGCAATATCTTTATTAATTGTCTCATTTGTTCTATCTACAACCTTCCCTTGAATTTTTACCACTGTCTCAAGCGGAGTTTTTTCTAAAAATTTAAAATTTTCATTTTCCTGATCTATTATGCATTGCGTAATTCCATAATTATCTCTTAGATCAATAAAAAGTAAATTTCCATGATCTCTCTTTTTATTAATCCAGCCAGATAAAATAACATCTTGTCCGACATTATTTTTTCTTAATTCATTACAATGATGACTTCTATATTTATTCAATTATTCTCCTAGGGCTTCTTTAATAATTTTATGATCTATAGATTTTTGCTTTTTTAAACTTAATTCATCAATCTTATATATGAAATCAAATATTTTACTATAGGATCTATCTATTCTTTTTATAACATAATCAATTAACTTTTTTTCAATAGAAATTTGACGATCTGATAAATTTTTTAATATTAAAGCAAAAATTAATTCATCATCTGGTTTTTCTATATTTATTAGTAAAAAATTCGATGATCTAGACTTTAGGTCCTCTAATTTAAAACTCAGGCTTGTTATGGGCTTTTTTGATGTAGTTATTAGATATTTATTATCCTGATCAATTATATTTAAAAAAGTAAATAAAAGATTTTCATCAATTATTTCTTCTAGATCCTCTAAAACTATATTCTGATAAACTTTAATTTTTTTTAAATATTCATTGTCCAATTTTTTTGACTCTATCTTAATGCCGCCAAATTTTTCTAAAAAAATATTAATCAGATGAGTTTTTCCTGAAAACTTTTCCCCAATAATATTTAAAAAATTTTTTTCCCATTTTGGCCAGGTATCAAATAATTTAAAAATGTGTTTGTTGCTATTTGAAATAAAAAAATCCTGATCTTTAAAATTTTGCTCATAATCAAATTTAATAATAGTTTGATTTAAATCTTTCATTTTAAAACCCACACTTGATCCTTAAACTCGAATTGATAACCGAAATTTGACATATTTGCAAAAAATACATCTGGTGATCCATTAAAGATAATTTTGTAAATTATTTTTTTGTGATCAAATTTAACAATATTAAAATCGTAAATTAAATCTTGTTCTGTTAAAATTTTTTCAAATTTTGATATTTTTAAACTTTCATTATTTTCAATTAAAATAGTTAAAGGAAGCTTAATTGAAGTATTTATCTCATTAATCATTTTCCATTGATCTTCATATGTAGTTTTCATTTTTTGAACTAACTTATTTTGATTTTCAATTTCGTTTAAATTTAAATCTGGAAAAGTTTTATTATCTATAAAAACTTTTTTATTAAAATTTATTTTAGATAAAACTCTAAACTGATCATAATTTTTAAATAAAAGTATAATTACATAATCGTCTAGAAAATATTTATTGATTATTTTGATAAAATCATAATTTTCAATATTTTTGATATTATCTTTTATTAATTTTAAATCTTCTAAATCTTCAGAGGGCAATACGTATTCAAGAAGTTCGTTGGATTGAATATTTTCATTAATATTTTTGAAAATAAAGTTATCGGAGAAAACTAAAATTTCATCTTTACTTTCATCAATGATTATAGGTAATAAAAAAATTTTATTCTTAATTGGTAGTGAAGGAAAAACATTTTTTTTTTCCAAAAATTCAAAAATCTGTTTTTTATTAAAAGTCACATCTAAGTTAAGATAATAAATCTGATTAACAAATTTTTCTTCTTTGATTGAAAATGTTTCAATCATTGATTTAATTTCATTTAAAGAAGTATTATTAATTTTTTTTTGATCTTCTGATTTTAAAATTGTTTGAATTAACTTATTAAAAGATAAATCAAATCCCTCATCAAGAACATAATCTCTATTGAAATTAATTTCAAATTTGGTCGAGATTTCTACATTATTTATATTAAAACCCTTTGCATACAGATTGCCTGTGGAAAAAAAAATTTTTATTAAAGCAAATAACAAAAAAAATATATATAGATTTTGATAATTGCTAAATTTAAAATTAAAATTCATAAGTCATAGTAATGATTAAAAAAAAATTTACCTATAAAAAAAGTGGGGTTGATATTAATTCTGCAGATAATTTTGTAAAATTCATAAGTAAAATTTCATCAAAACAAAAAGGCAAAAAAAAGTTTTCAAATATTGGAGGTTTTGGTTCTGTTTCTGATATACCTAAAAATTTCAAAAATCCTAAAATAGTCGCTTGCACTGATGGTGTTGGAACAAAAATTGAAATTGCTAATGAATTAAATAAATTTGATACAATTGGAATTGATTTAGTTGCAATGAGTGTCAATGACTTGATAGTTCAGGGAGCTCGTCCTTTAGTCTTTTTAGACTATATATCCATTAATAAAATTAATCTTAAAAAACTTAAATCTATTATCAAAGGAATAGTCAAAGGTTGTGATATTTCCGGCTGTGAATTAGTTGGAGGTGAAACAGCAGAAATGCCTGGAACGTATGAAAAAAATAAATTTGATATAGCTGGATTTGCTGTAGGTTTAGTTGATCAGAACAAATTACTAAATAAAAATAAAATTAAAAAAAATGATTTAATTTTAGCAATTCCCTCTAGTGGACTTCACTCTAATGGATTTTCATTAGTTAGATATGTAATTAAAAAAAACAAAATTAATATTAAAAAAAATAATTTTTTAAAAAAAGAATTACTAAAACCTACCAAAATTTATGTGAATGAAATTTTAAATTTAATTGAAAAAAACTTGATCAATGGATGTGCAAATATTACTGGTGGAGGTATTGCGGATAATATCAAAAGAGTGATCCCAGATAATTTAACTGCAGAAATAAATTTAAATATGATCAAACCAACTAAGATTTTTAAATGGTTAAAAAATAATAATATTGAGGATAGTGAAATGCTTAAAACTTTTAATTGTGGTGTTGGTTTTTGCTTGATTATAAAACCACAAAATTTATCAAAAGTTAAAAAATATTTTTCAAAAGAATTTCAACCTTATGTAATTGGAAAAATCACTAAAGGAAAAAATAAAGTTAAATTAAATGATAAAATACAGTGGTCCTAAAAAAATAAAAACAGCCGTTTTTATTTCTGGAACTGGCAGTAACTTAAAAAATTTAATAAAATTTTCAAAACAAAGAAATTTTCCTATCTCTATAGATTTAATTATTTCAAATAATGCTAAAGCAAAAGGGCTAATTTATGCAAATAATTTTAAAATTAAAAAAAAGGTTTTCAATTTTAGTAATAAAATAATTGCTGAAAAAAAAATTTTGTCTTTATTATTTAAAAATAAAATTGAATTAATATGTTTGGCTGGATTTATGAAAATTCTTTCTAAATCATTCATCCAAAGATTTAATGGTAAAATATTAAATATTCACCCCTCTTTATTACCAAAGTATAAAGGTTTAAATACTCATGCTAGAGCTCTTAAAAATAATGATAAATATTCTGGTTGCACTGTTCATCTAGTTAATTCCAAACTTGATTCTGGAAAAATAATTTTACAAAAAAAAGTTAAGATTTATAAAAATGATAATATAGAAACACTCTCAAAAAGAGTTTTGAAACAGGAACATAAATTATATCCTGCAGCAATAAAAAGATTGTTTAATTAATCTTTAAAAAAGAAATCTATTTCAATTTTTGCGTTATCAATACTGTCAGATCCATGAACTGAATTTTTGTCAATCGAGATACCATACTTTTTTCTAATTGTGCCATCTGCAGCATCTTTAGGGTTTGTTGCACCCATTAAATCTCTATTTGCTAATACAGCATTTTCTTTTTCCAAAACCATTACAACTATTGGCCCAGAAGACAAATATGCAGCATAAATCATTATAAAATGGTTTAGTTTCATGAACTTTATAAAATTTTTCTGCCTCAGATTTTTCAATTTGAATTTTTTTTTCTTTTAATATATTAAAACCCTTATTTTTAAACATTTCCTTAATTTCATTATCTAAATTTCTTTCAACTGCATCAGGTTTAATAATTGATAATGTTTGTTCTAAATTACTCATAATAGTCCTCTATTAGTTGATTTAATAATCTCACTCCAAAACCAGTGGCTCCTCCTGGGTTTAAATTTGCCGCTTTTTTTGAAAAAGCCATACCTGCTATATCTAAATGTGCCCAAGGTGTTTTTTCTATAAATCTTTGTAAGAAATTGAGCCGCTGTTATTGAGCCAGCTCCACCCGAATAATTTATGTTTTGAATATCAGCAATAGTGGAGTCCATTAATTTGTCGTAATTTTTATGTAATGGTAATCTCCAAACTTTTTCATTAACTTTTTCACCAGCCTCAGATAATTTTTTTGAAAGTTCATCGTTATTTGAAAATAAACCTGCATACTCCTCACCTAAAGCTACAATTATTGCTCCAGTAAGTGTTGCTAAATCAACAATAAATTTTGGTTTAAATTTTTTTTCAGTAAAACTCAAAGCATCTGCTAATACTAACCTACCCTCTGCATCAGTATTGAGAACTTCGATAGTTTTGCCATTGTATGCTTTTACAATATCTCCTGGCCGTTGAGCATTACCGCCTGGCATATTTTCTACTAAACCAACAACGCCTACAGCATTCACTTTAGCTTTTCTAATTGCCAAACTTTTAATTAATCCTGCTACTACCGCTGAACCTGCCATATCATATTTCATCTCTTCCATAAACTTAGCTGGTTTTAATGAGATACCACCGGTGTCAAAACAAACTCCCTTTCCTACAAACGAAAGTGGAGAGCTTTTATTTTTTTTATGACCATACCATTCTAATGTTACTAGATATGATTCTTTAGAACTTCCTCTACCAACACCTAACAATGAATTCATTCCTAATTTTTTAAGTTTTTGTTCGTTATATAAAGTAACTTTCACACCTAATTTTTTTAATTTAAGTAATCTATTTGCATACTCTTTTGGATACAAAACATTTGGCGGCTCTGAAACTAAATCTCTGGCAAAATTAGTTCCATCTTCAATTGCTAAATATTTTAATTGAGTTCCTTTTAAATTTTTATTACTTAAAACATTTAATAATATAGTTCTATCTGTCTTATTCGACTTATATAAACCAAATTCATAGGATTTTAATTTAAAACCATGTAAAAAATTATTAATAAAATTTAATTTATTATTTTCTACACTATCTGCAAATATTGAGATTTCTTTAAAATTATTTTCTTTTATAAAATTATAAAATTCTGCACCAAGGTTTTCATAAGTTTCATTTTTCAATACTTTTATTATAATAAGACTTTTATTAGCATTTAAATCAAATGATATAATTTTGCTTGATATGTTTTTTTTTTTTAAAATTTTCTCAAGAAAAATGATTTCATTTTTATTAAGAAATTTTTTTAAATGACTAATCCCAAAGTTTTCATTGACAAATAATGCAATATCTTTTGGAGCATTCGCATTATTTTTTTTAATATAATTAATTTTTATACTCATGAATTTGTTAAAATCTATGTATGAAAGATGTTATATAGGTTATAATTATCTTATTTCAATGAAAAAAATTTTATTTCGAAAACTTTTAATTGACTGTTTTGTTTTTTTTTTAATTTGCTTAGTATCTTTAAGTGTAATTATTTGGGTATTCCAAGCTGTAAATTATCTTGATTTAATGATTGAAGATGGAAAAGACCATCTGACATATCTAACATTTACCATATTAAATTTTCCAAAAATATTCACAAAAATTTTACCTTTTTCAATTTTCTTCGGTTTTTTATTTATAATTAGTAAATACGAATTAAATAATGAACTAATGATTTTTTGGAACTTTGGAGTAAATAAAATAAATTTAATAAATTTTTTTTTAATATTTTCAATCTTTATATTGATGGCACATATAGTTTTAACAGCAATTATAGTGCCTGTAACTCAAAAACAAGCAAGGACATTAATTAAAAATAGTAATGTAAATATTCTAAATAGTTTTATTAAAGAAAAAAAATTTATTGATACTGTCAAAGGATTGACCATTTATGTTGAGGGTAAAGATAGCGACGGAATATTAAAAAATATTTATTTAAAAAAACAATCTGACTCTCAAAACTTTCAGATTACCTATTCAAAAACTGGTAAATTTGAAAATATTAATAATTCTAATAATTTACTTTTATATAATGGAGAAACTATTAATTTTTTTGGAGACAATATAACTAACTTTAGTTTTTCAAAATCTAATTTTAACTTAGATAATCTTGAAACAAATTCAATTACACATTCCAAAACTCAAGAACTATCAACTGTTGATTTAATCAATTGTGCTAAATATTTTTTTAATATTGATGAGAAGTTAATTAATGATCAATTAATTAAAATTGATAATTGCACAAAATCAAATTTAATCAATATTTATAAAGAACTATATAAAAGATTTATAATACCAATTTATACTCCTGTACTAATAATGACATCTTTAATGTTAATTATTTATTCAAAAGAAAATATTAACTATATAAAATACAGAAATATTTTATTTGTCCTTGGTTTAGGGGTTATAATTTTTTCCGAAACAACGCTAAGATTTGTTGGAGAAAATTTAATAATAAATTTAAATTTAATTTTAATTCCATTTCTAATATTAATGTTATTTTACTTTATTTATTTTTATCAGTTCACTTTTAGAAAAATGAAATTATGAAAACTTACATCAAATTTATTTCATTAACTTTTCTAAAGTCTTTTTTTTATATAGCGCTTAGTTTATTCAGTTTGGTATTCATCATCAATTTACTTACTGAACTTGATTTTTTTAAAGAGATAGAAGTAAGTGCTGGATTTATAATATATTTATCTTTAATAAATTCACCCTCAATAATTTTTGAAATGTTTCCTTTTATTTTTTTAATAAGTACACAATTATTTTTTATAAAATTGTTTAAAAATAATGAATTTCAAATATTTAAATACTCAGGGCTTAAAGAATAGCTAAAATATTAATAATTACTGCTATTGGTTCATTAATAATGAGTCTAATGATAGTTACATTGTTTTATGAACTTTCATCCAAATTTAAAAATATTTATTTAGAAATAAAATCTAATTATTCCCCGGATAGCAAATATTTAGCAGTTATAACTAAAAATGGTCTTTGGATTAAAGATAAAATAAATGAAAAAAATTATAATAATTAATGCCAATCTAAAATTCAAGATTATTTTTTATTAGATGCTATAATATCTGAATTTGATAATGATTTTAAACTTATCAGAATCTATTAAAAGTAGTAAAAGTTAATATAAATAAAACTAAATGGATTATTTATGATCCAAAAATTATTCAAAATAATTATAATAGCTTTGAAAATATTATAGACTATCAATACAAATTTTGATTATAAAAAGATTCAATCACTTATTTTCAAATTTATCTTCACTTTCATTTTTAAAGTTAATTGAATTAAAAAAAAATTATCAATTATTAAATTTTTCAACCACTGAAATTAATGTTCAAATTCAAAAAATAATTTCTTATCCATTTTATCTAGTAATGATGACAATTTTATCTGCGTATATTAATGTTTGATGACACAAAAATCTAAAAAGTTTTACTTTAAAAATTGGAATTGGATTTTTTGTTAGCCGTAATCATATATTACTTTAATAATTTTTTTAATGTTTTGGGGACAACATCGAAAAAATTTCTATATATATCATCAGTTTGGATTCCGCTCATTGTTTTAACTATTAATAAATAGTTTTATGATTCTGGATATTAATGAAAAATAAATTCTTATAATACTTATAATAAATGTTCTTAATCATTTTTTTTATTATTTCCTAATGCTGATGGCAATTGAACAATTTAATTTTGATATAACAGAGATAGAAATTACAGATAATGGTAATAAATTTATTGGAAAAAAAAGGGGTTCTAATAACATCTTATGATGGTTTGGAAATAGAAGCTAACGAATTTGAATATGATAAGTTAAAAAATATATTAAATGCCTACGGTGAAATGTTAAAATTTAATGATAAAAAAAATAACTATTACTCTATACTCAAATAATATTATTTATATCTAAAAATTATGAGATAATTGTTTACAAAAGGTAAAACTAAGAGTATTTATAGACAATGAATATACCTTTTTTATCAGAAGATATTGACATTTAATCGTAATTCAATGAAAGTAAGCTCCACTCATCAAAGATTCCAAAATTAAAGTATGACTCAAAGTCAAAAATTTATGAATTTAATAAATACAATATTTTACATAAATGATGAAACTATTAAAGGCTTCAGATGTTTATATTAGGGACAATATTGATGATTCTAATAGAAAACTCTGATCATTTATAATTTTAGTAGATGGATTCTTTGATCTAAATAGTAAACAATTTCACTGCTGGAAAAACCGAAATTAAATTAAAAAAAAATACGTTTAATAACCCAGAAAATGACCCAAGAATTTCATGGTATATCATCATAATAAAAATGATGAGATTACAGTAATTAATAAAGGAGTATTTTCAAGCTGTAAAATAAATGACAACTGTCCTCCTTGGAGTATCAAGGCTGAAAAAATTCAATCATAATAAAATTAAAAAACAATTAATATATAATAATGCACTACTTAAATATATATGATGTGCCAGTTTTATATTTTCCAAAATTTTTCCATCCAGATCCATCTGTAAAAAGACAATCGGGATTTTTGCAACTCAAGGTTAAACGACTCACCTATACTGGATCTTCAGTCTCTGCTACCATATTTTCATGTAATATCAGAAAACAAAGATTTTACTTTTGACGCCTACAATTTTTGATAATAATGTTAAAATGTTTCAAAATGAATATAGACAAGAAAATAAGTTTTCAAGTTTTATTTCAGACTTTGGATTAACAACTCAATTTAAATCTTTAAACAGTGGTGATAAAAACAGCATTAGTCATTTATTTTCAAGATTTAATTTAAATTTAAATTTAGAAAAATTTAATTCTAGTAATTTTAATTTATATTTTGAAAAAGTAACTAATGATACATATCTTAAAGTATTTGATAGTTTACTTAGTTGATAGAAGATTAAAACCAACTAACAGTAATTTACTTAAAATCAGGAATAAATTTATATTTAGAAAATGAAGATTATAACCTTAATTTAGATCTTATTTCATATGAAGATTTACAAAAAAATAACTCAGATAGATATGAATATGTTTTTCCTAGTTATCAGTTTAATACCAATATTTTAAAAAATACATTGGGTGTTTTAGAATTTACTTCTTTAGGGAGCAATAACTTAATCAATACAAATAGTTTAAAAACTAAAGTTATTAATGATATTAATTTTTTTAGTAACGATATATTTAATAACAATTATGGTTTAAAAAATAATTATGAAATATATTTAAAAAACTTAAATAGTGTTGGAAAAAAAAATTCTGAATACCAATCTAACTTGAAAAGTGAATTATCCAGCCAATTTATTTTAAATTCGTCGTTACCATTATCAAAGGTAAATCAAGAAAATTTATATAAATGAAATATTGGTTCCTAAAATATCATTTAGATTGAATCCAAATGATATGATCAATTATGGCACTTTAGATAGAACAATAGACTGCTAGACAATATATTTACAGCAAATAGATTAGGTTTAGATGATACTCTTTGAAGCTGGAAACTCATTAACTTTGGGTCTTAATTATAGTAAATTAAACACACAAACAAATATAAATAAATATTTAACATAAATTTAGGAACTGTTTTTAGGGATAATGTTGAAAATAATGTTCCTTCAAAAACTTCGATAAATAAAAAAAATTCAAATTTATTTGGATCGCTGGATTATAATTTTTCAGAAAATTATTACTTTAGAATATGACTTTTCAATTGATAACAATAATTGAAGCATTTGATTATAATTCTATCGGGCTAGATTGGAGTATTAATAATTTTTCAACAGAATTAAACTTCATTGAAACTAGTAATGCTCTAGGACAATACAAATGTTTTAGAAAATAATTTTACTTATAATTTTGATGAGAAAAATTTTTTATCTTTTAAAACTAGACGGAATAGAACTATAAATTTAACCGAGTACTATGACTTGGTTTATGAGTATAAAAATGATTGCTTAACAGCAGGAATATAAATATAAAAAATCTTATTATCAATGATCGTGATTTAAAACCAGCAGAAAATTTAATGTTCACAATTACAATTTATCCACTCACAACTTATGAACAAAAGTTAAATTAAACATTAATTCATAACAACATGATTAAAAAAATAATTTTGATTTTAATATTATCGATGATTTTTATAATTAGATTAAGTTACTCAATAGAAAATATTGTAGCAGTAAAAATTAGATAACGAAATAGTTACATCTTTAGATATTGAAGAAGAAGCAAATTATTTATTATCACTAAACTCGTCAATTAAAAGATTTAGAAAAAGCTGAGCTTTTAATGATATCAAAAAACTCTTTAATCAGGGATAAAGTTAAAGAAATTGAAATTATTAAACATACAAACAAAATTTGGAAATACCAGATGATAATTTTTGAAAAAGTTATAATAGCGAATTACACAAAGCTTGGGATAAACACGAAAGAGAAATTTCTTGAGTTTATTCTAAGCAAAAATATTGATTATGGTAAATATAAAAAAAAAACTAACTATAGAAATATTTTGGAACGAATTAATTCTTAGCAAATTTGGTTCATAAAGTTAAAATTGATGAAAAAAAATTAAAAATAATCAAATTGAAAATGCCAAAAAGAAAAAAAATAAATCATTTTTAATTCATGAAATAGTTTTTAATATTCAAGATAAATCACAACTAGAATTTAAATTTAAAGAAATAGAAGAGAGCATTAAAAATCGAGGATTTAAAAACACCGCTTTAATTTACAGTGTGTCAGAATACTTCTAAATCAGGTGGTGAAATAGGATGGATTAATGAAAACTCCTTAAATGATCTAGTAAAAAAAAATATATTAGATTTAAAGGTGAGCGAATATACTAAACCAATTATAATCCCAGGAGGTTTTGTAATATTTAAATTAGAAGATATAAGAGAAAGTGAATATAGATATTGATTTCAATAATGAATTAGAAAAACTAATTAAATTAAACACAAATCAGCAGCTAAATCAATTATTCAAATCTATACTTTAATAAAATACAAAAATAATACAATTATAAATGAATAGATAAACCAATTTTAATTGTGCCAGGAGAACCTAATAGTATTTTTTTTGAAATTTTTTTTAAAACGTTTATCATTTGAAAAATTCAAAAGTCCAATTATTTTAATAGGCTCTCAAAAAAATATTAAAACTTACACATGAAAAAATTAAATTACAAATTATAAAATTGAATTTATTAGATAGATCAAAATTGTTGATTGATAAATTAGATAACACGGAAATAAATTTAATTAATATAGATTGCAAATTACCAATAAAGCATTTGGTAAAATTTCATAAGAATTCTAATAAATTATATTAATAGATTGTTTTAATGTTGCATTTAGATTTATTGAAAAAAAAAATTACTAATAAATTAATTAATGGACCAATATCAAAAAAATTTTTTTTAGAAAAAAAATATTTGGGTATAACAGAATATTATAGCAGAACATTTTAACATAAAAAATTATGCAATGTTAATTTACAATAAATAATATTTCAGTTTGTCCAATTACTACCCATCTTCCATTAAAATATGTGGTAAAAAATATCAAAAAAGAGACCATTATTAAAAAAATTGAAATTAATAAATTATCTTTTATAAAAATTATTTAAAAATAAGAACCAAAATTTGCCGTAACAGGATTAAATCCTCATTGTGAAAGCATATCTTCATTTAATGAAGATGATAAAATAATCTTAACCTTCAATTAAAAATACTTAAAACCAAAAGTATTAATGTTAGTGGCCCTTATTCAGCAGATACAATTATTTTTAAAAAATAATAGATCAAATTTTGATGTTAATTGTAGGTATGTATCATGATCAAGTTTTAACACCTATAAAAACTTTATTTGAATATGATGCCATAAATGTCACATTAGGATTGCCTTTTTTACGCGTTTCTCCAGATCATGGACCTAATGAAAAAATGCTGGGAAAAAATTTATCTAATCCACACAGTTTATATAAGAGCACTAAAATTTTTAGATAATTAAGTGATAAAAGCAAAAAAAAGTCTTGGTCAAAATTTTTTGATAGATGAAGATATTATAAACAAAATAATAAACATTGGTAGTATACAAAATAAAAATATTTTAGAAATAGGCCCGGGAACGGGTAATCTTACTAGAGCAATTCTTGCTAAAAACCCAAAAAAAATGTTTGTTATTGAAAAAGATTCTGAACTATGTTTACTTTTAAGAAAAAAATTTAATGAAGAAATAGAAATTATTAATAAAGATATTCTTAAATTTGATGAAAAAAATTTACATAATGAAAACTTAACAGTATTTGGCAACCTACCATACAATATTTCTACAGAAATTCTATGTAAATGGATAGTAAATTTAGATCAAAATAATTTTTGGTTTGATGAATTAATTTTAATGTTTCAAAAAGAAGTAGCTGACAGAATTATTGCAGAATTTAATACTTCAAATTACGGTAGATTATCAATTTTATCTAATTGGAAATTGAAAATAAGTAAAATATGCGATATTAGTCCACAAAGTTTTTCACCAAAACCAAAAATAGATAGCACATTACTTTTTTTCACTCCAAAAAAAAATTATTTTTCAATAGATAATCCTAAAAATTTAGAAAAGATAACTAGAATTTTTTTTAATCATAGAAGAAAAATGATTAAAAAACCCTACAATCAAATCTTTAATGGTAATTTAGAAATCATAGATAAACTTAAAATTAATTTAAGTTTAAGACCTCAAAATCTTAATAATATTACTTATTATAATTTAACAAAAGAATATGAAAAATTATGCAGTTAATTTTTCAACATGTTTTCTTACGAAGTCTAAATCGTAGTCTTTGGAGTCATTTTGTATTTCAGCATTAATTAATTTGATAATTTTAGAATAACAACTTTCTAGGTCATCATTAATAACTACATAATTGTAATTTATCCAATGAAGGACATCTCTTTCAAACTGCTTCATTCTTTCTTCTGCTATTAATTTATCTTTCATATCTCTATTAGAAAGTCTTTTGAATAAAATTTCCCTACTTGGAGGCAAAATAAAAAAACTAATTAATTTATAATCTAATTTTTTATTTCTTATTTGGTCTGCTCCTTGCCAATCAATATCAAAAAGAATATTTTTGCCTTTATTCAGCTTGTCAATTACTGGTGTTCTAGTTGTGCCGTAAAAATTGTTAAATACTTTTGCATACTCAAGAAATTCTTGATTATTAATCAATCTTTTAAATTCTTGCTCATTAACAAAGTAATAGTCTTCTTTGTGTTTCTCGTTTAGTCTTGGTTGTCTTGTTGTATGGGAAATAGATATTTCAAAATTGTCTAATTTAGATAATAACTTTACAAGTGTGGTTTTGCCAGCTCCAGATGGAGATGATAGAATAACCATTACCCCATCTTTTTCACTGGGCATTGATATCTTTAGTTTGCTTTTCCTTCAATAAATTTAACTGCATCACCAACTGTTAAAATTTTTTCAGCTTCACTATCAGATATTTCTGATCCAAATTCTTCTTCAAAAGCCATTACTAATTCAACAGTATCTAAACTATCAGCTCCTAAATCATCAATAAAACTTGATTCTTCAGTTACTTTTGATTCATCGATACCTAAGTGGTCTGCAACAATTTTTTTTACTTTGCTTGATACATCTTCTGACATATTGATCCTTCTGTTATAAAATCTTAATAGTTTAAAAACTTTTTTTGTCAAGCCATATACATACCACCATTTACATGAAGTGTTTCACCATTTATATAATCTGATTGATTTGATGTTAAAAAAAGAACAGCATTTGCAATATCATCTGGCTCTCCTAATCTTGCTGATGGTATTTTTGAAATTATAACTTCTTTAAATTTATCGTCTATTTTATCTGTCATTGCTGTTTTAATAAATCCTGGGGATATACAATTAATATTTATATTTTTTTTTGCATATTCAATTGCTAAACTTTTAGACATTGCAACAATTCCAGCTTTGGAAGCTGTATAATTTGCCTGGCCTACATTACCTGTGTGCCCAACTACTGAGGTAATATTTACAATTTTTCCTGATTTATTTTTTAACATTTTTTTTATTGCAAATTTACTCATCAGAAATGTTGAAGTCAGATTTATATCAATAACCTTTTTCCATTCGTCAATACTCATTCTTATTGCTAAATTGTCTTGAGTAATTCCTGCATTATTGATTATACAATCTAAACTACCTCCAAGAGTATCAGTTGCTGTATCAATAAAACCCTCAATTTTATCGCTTTGAGCAATATCAAAATTCAAAATTTTAATATTATTATAAATCTTTTTTAGCTCTTCTAATTTTTCAATTCTTGTCCCTGAAGCTAAGATATTTGCCCCAGCTTCATATAATTTTTTAATAATCGAGTTACCAATGCCTCCTGATGCTCCTGTAACAATAATATTCTTATTTTTTAGATCATTCATATTTTAAGACTTTCAATGTCGCTTATGTTATTTATTGTATTTATTTCAACTTCTTTATTTATTCTTTTAACTAAACCAGATAATACTTTGCCTGGTCCAATTTCTATAAATTGATTCACACCACCATTAATCATATTAATAACAATTTCTCTCCATCTAACTCTATTTTCAATTTGTTTAATTAGTAATTCTTTCAATTCATCAACATTTTTAATTTCGTTAGCTGTTACGTTAGAAATTAACTTGATAAGTGAGTCATTAAAATTAAGTTTTGTAATTTCGGCACTCATAATATTTGTTGCTCTACTCATTAAATTACAATGGAAAGGAGCGCTTACTGGTAATTTTATATTTTTAATATTATTTGACTTTAAAATAATTGTAAGTTTTTCAAGATCATTTGATTTCCCACTTAAGACTAATTGTCCATCAGAATTATCATTTGCGATTTGGACTTTAATTTGATTTTCATTTTCTTTTAAGATTTTTTCAACTATTTCTACAGTTGAGCCCAAAACTGCAATCATCCCACCCTCACCTTTTGGGACTGCATTTTGCATTGCCTCACCTCGAATTTTTAAAATTCTAATTGTATCCTCAAAACTTAAATACCCAGCACTACATAGTGCAGAATATTCACCTAAAGAGTGACCTGCAAAATATTTTGCTTTGTTTAAATCAATATTAAATTCATTTTTAACAATATTAAAAATTGAATAACTGATAAGAAAAATAGCTGGTTGAGTATTAACTGTTAGGTCTAATTCATCTTTTGGGCCTTCTAATATTAGCTTAGATAAAGGTGCTTCGAGTATTTCATCAGCATCTTTAAATAACTTTTTGACAAGATCATACTTATCGTAGAACTCTTTTCCCATCCCGACTAATTGTGAACCCTGGCCTGGAAAAATTACTGAAAACATTTAAAAAACTAAAATTTATTGCCTTTTTAACTATTGTAATTAAAGAATTATAATAGTATATCCTCGCTTTTAATTAAACAACATTTATGAATTTATACGAACACACTATCATCGCTAGACAGGATACTTCACCAAGTGAAATTAAGCAATTAATTGAAAAATACTCAAAGATTGTAGAAAAAAACGAAGGAGAAGTTGTAAAAACCGAGAATTGGGGACTTTTAAATCTATCTTACCTAATTAAAAAAAATAAAAAAGGTAGCTATATTCATTTTAAAATTAAAGGTAAAGGCAATGTAGTGTCAGAATTAGAAAAAAATGAAGCAATTGATAAAAAATTACTGAGATATTTAACAGTAAAAGTTAAAGAGTTTGATTTAGATACAAATTATTTTGCAAAAAAAGAAGATAACGAAAAATTTGAAAAAAAAGAAAATATTGAAAATTAATTATGCCTAAAAGACAAAGTGGAAATAAAAAAGGAAAACAAAGTAATTTTGCAAAACTAAGTATATTTCAACCAAATAAATATAAATTTAAGAAAAGTTGTCCTTTATCAATTAAAGGTGCACCAAAAGTTGATTATAAAAATGTGAGATTGCTTAAAAAGTATATGTCTGAGAATGGAAAAATTTTGCCATCAAGAATAACTAATGTGTGTCAAAAAAAACAAAGAGAATTAGCCCTATCAATTAAAAGAGCTAGGAATTTAGCATTAATATAAAATGAAAGTAATTTTATTAGAAAATTTGAAAAGAATTGGATCTATAGGAGAAATTATAGATGTTAAAAGAGGTTTTGCTAGAAATTATTTAATTGCAAATAAAAAGGCACTTTACGCTTCTAAAGAAAATATTTCTCAAGTTGAAAAAATAAAATCAGAGTTATCAAAAAAAGACAATGAAAAAAAACAAGAAGCAAAACAAATTGCTGAACAAATAAATAAAAAAGAATATTCGGTAAAAAAATTAAGTACAGAAAATAACGAGCTTTATGGTTCTGTAAAACCAACTGAAATTGCCAAATTAATTCAAACTGAAAATAAAATTGAAGTCAAACCCTCAATGATACAACCAATTAAAGAAATTAAATCAACAGGTAAATTTAAAGTAAAAGTATCATTGCACTCTGAAGTAGAAGCTGAAATTACTATTAACGTAGAATCAGCTGAAACAATTCAATAATTATACAATTTTTTCCCCAGCTGATTTAAGAGATTTTTTTTTTTTAAATTTTCTATAAGTCTATTCCCATGGAAAATACCTTAAGTATTGTAAAAGACAAATTTAAAGAACTGCCAAACAATATAGAGGCGGAACAAGCTGTTATTGGATCAATACTTGTTACAAATGAAATTTTTGATGAAATTAACACAATTATTTCGAGCATAAATTTTTATGATCCAATGCACCAAAAGATTTTTGCTGCCATTGAAAGTCTGATTTATAAAGGGATGCTGGCAAATCCAATTACTCTTAAAAATTATTTTGAAGATGAAAAAGATGATATCAATGTACCTGAATATTTGGTCAAAAATTACAAAATTTTCTACATCTTCAAGACAAGCAAGTGAATACTCAAGAATTATTTACGACATGTTTGTTAGAAGAGAATTAATTAAAATTTCAGAACAAACTATAGATAGTGCAAAATTAAATGATTTAAATACTAATGGTCAAACCATAATAGAAAATTCTGAAAGATTATTGTTTGATTTAGCTGAAAAAGGTTCTTTCAATTCATCGCTTATTAAATTTGATGAGGCTATGAGACAAACGATTGAAATGGCTTCTGCTGCTTACAAAAATGAAGAAGGAATTGTTGGTGTCCCAACAGGACTAAGAGATCTTGATGATCGATTAGGTGGACTACATCAATCAGATTTAGTTATTATAGCAGGACGTCCATCAATGGGTAAAACAGCACTTGCAACTAACATCGCTTTTAATGCAGCACAAAAATTGCAAGAAAGTGGAAAAAAATCATCAATTGCTTTTTTCTCACTTGAAATGTCATCAGAACAACTTTCAACAAGAATACTTGCTGAACAATCCAGAATTAAATCCAATGACATAAGACCGAGGCAGAATTTCAGACGAACAATTTGATAAATTTATTGAAACTTCAAAGAATATTGCAGAACTCCCATTGTATATTGATGAAACTCCAGCAATTAGTATTGCAGCAATGAGTAATAGAGCACGAAGAATTAAAAGACTTTTTGGATTAGATATGATTGTAGTTGATTACATTCAATTAATGCGAGGCTCTTTCAATAATAAAGATGGTAGGGTTCAAGAAATTTCTGAAATCACCCAGGGTCTTAAAGCTATTGCTAAAGAATTGTCAGTACCTGTTCTGGCTTTATCTCAGTTATCAAGAGCCGTTGAACAAAGAGATGATAAGAAACCTCAGCTTTCAGATTTAAGAGAGTCAGGTTCAATTGAACAAGATGCTGATGTTGTAATGTTTGTGTATAGAGAAGCATATTATTTAGAAAGAAAAGAACCAAGACCTGCAACAGTAGAACATGCAGAATGGCAAGCGAAAATGAATGAAGTTTCAAATCTTGCAGAAATTATTATTGGTAAACAAAGACATGGTCCCACTGGTAATGTCATGCTTGAATTTGAGGCAATGTTTACCAAATTTAAAGATACTCAAAATAGTTAAATTCCAATATAAAAGAGCTAAATGTTTGCTCACTTATATCAAAATTCAATACTAAAAAATCCTAAGTCAATTTTAATTTTATTAATTTTAGCATTACTCAGTTTTGGTTATTATTCTAAGGATTTTAGATTAGATGCTTCATCAGAAACTTTATTAATTGAAGGAGATCCAGATCTTGCTTACTTAAAAGAAGTAACTAATCGATATGGTTCAAAGGAATTTTTGATACTCACCTATACCCCAAATGAAGGAATGATTAGTGATACATCAATTAATAATCTTTTAAGTTTAAAATATAAAATTCAAAGCTTAGACTGGGTTGATAGTGTAATCACCCTTCTTGATATTCCATTATTAGATAATTCTGATGCACCTCTACAAGAAAGATTAGAAAGTTTTAAGACATTAAAAGATGAAGAAGTTGATAAAACTAGAGGTTTTAAAGAAATTCTTAATAGCCCTGTATTTAGAAACTTTGTCATAAGTGAAGATGGAAAAACTAGCGGCATCATAGTTAACATCAAGCCAAACAAAGAAATAGAAGACATACAAAATAGATCTAATGAAGAAATAGAGGCTTATAAAGATTTAATTAAGAAACAAAATCATGAAAACATTTTAGAAATTAGAGATGTAATTAAAAGTTATGAAAATACAGGAAAAATTTTCTTAGGTGGCATACCTATGATTGCAGACGATATGATGACATTTATTAAAAGTGATATCATTGTATTTGGTTTGGGTGTTCTCTTATTTATAATAGCAACCTTATGGTTTGTGTTTAGAAAATTAATTTGGATCATAGTTCCAATTAGTAGCTGTTTTTTTTCAGTAGTAATTATGATGGGTCTTTTAGGATTACTAGGTTGGAAAGTTACTGTAATTTCCTCAAATTTTATTGCACTGATGTTAATACTTACAATGGCAATGAATATTCATATGAGTACTCGCTACCTACAGCTTAAAAATGAATTTCCTAATAAAAACAATCTAGAAATTTTATCTTTAACTACTGGAAAAATGTTTTGGCCAATACTTTATACGGTGCTTACAACAATTTTTGCTTTTTTATCTCTAATTTTTAGTGGCATTAAACCTATTATTGATTTTGGTTGGATGATGACATTTGGATTAATAACCTCATTTGTTATAACTTTTACTTTGTTACCCACCCTTTTAAATTTTGCCCCAAGTAAAAATATATCTGTAAAAAAAGAGGAAGGTTCAAAAATAACTTCTTTTTTTTCAAATGTTTCACAAAATAATAGGAATTTTGTTTTAATAACAACTGCAATTGTAATTATTTCAAGTGTTATTGGAATTAGTAAACTTGAAGTAGAAAATAGTTTTATAAATTATTTTAATAAAAATACTGAAATTTATAAAGGGATGAAACTCATCGATGAAGAGTTGGGTGGAACCACACCTCTAGAAGTTATTTTAAAATTCCCTAATAAAGAAAAAGTCAAATCAGAGGATGATGATGAATTTGATGAATGGGAAGATGATGATGCAAATAATGATGAAAAATATTGGTTTACAAAAGATAAGATAGATAGAATTGCAGCAATTCATAATTATTTAGATAGCTTGCCAGAAATTGGGAAAGTACTATCTTTTTCATCCATTATTGATGTTGCTACTCAACTTAACAATAATAAACCTTTAGGCACTCTAGAAATGGGGGTGCTTTACTCTAAAATTCCACAAAGTATTAAATCTGAAATAATTGATCCCTATATTTCAATTAAAGATAATGAAGCAAGAATAAGTTTAAGAATAATCGACTCACAAGAAAACCTTCGAAGAAATGATCTGATAAAAAAAATTAATTATGATTTAAAAAATGAATTTAATTTAGATGAAAGTGAATATAAACTAGCAGGAGTTTTAATTCTTTTTAATAATTTACTGCAAAGTTTATTCAAATCTCAGATTTTAACTTTAGGATTAGTAATGATTGGTATTTTTGCAATGTTCATTATTTTGTTCCGTAATATTAAACTTTCTTTAATTGGGGTGGTACCAAACTTTATTGCAGCTTTTTTTATACTTGGCATAATAGGTTTGTTAGGTATCCCGCTAGATATGATGACTATTACTATTGCTGCAATCACTATAGGAATAGCTGTAGATAATAGTATTCACTACATCTATAGATTTAAAGAAGAATTTAAAAAAATAAAAAATTATGAGAAAACGATGGATGAATGCCATTCAACAGTTGGTGTAGCTATACTTAATACATCTATTACTATAGTTTTTGGTTTTTCAATTTTAGTTTTATCAAAATTTATACCTACAATTTATTTTGGATTATTTACTGGTTTAGCTATGTTGTTAGCAATGATATCAGTTTTAACTTTGCTGCCTTCATTAATTTTAATGTTTAAACCATTTGGAAAATAGAATTAATGCTTGAGGCAATTAAGGATTTTTTTTCAGAAACATCTATCATAGATATTTTTTATTTAATCATTACTATTTTATCTTTAATCAAATGCTCAAAAAAAGGTTTTGTTTTAAGTATACTTGCAATGGCAAAGTGGTTATTAGCATATATTATAACTTTAATATTATTCCCTAGAGTTAAACCATATCTAAAAGGTGTAATTGATAATGAGTATGTGCTTGATGTTGGTTTGGGAATATCGATTTTTGTTGTGGTAATTTTCTTAATACTAATGATTAACAAAGGAATAAGTAAAGCAGTGAGCTATTCCGGTCTTGGCAGCTTAGATACTGTGTTTGGATTCTTTTTCGGATTTATTAGAGCATATATAATTTCTGTATGCTTATTCTCAGGTATACATATTGTGTATAACTCCGATAAATGGCCATTAAATACGGATAAATCATACACCTTCCCATACTTAGAAAAAGGTAGTAATTATCTCATAAAAGAATTTCCTAATGAAAAAACATATCAAGATTCTAAAGAAAAAATTGAAGAACTTTGATCCAAAATTAAAAGAAGAATGTGGAGTTTTTGGCATAAGCAATGTAACTGATGCCTCTGCTTTAGTAGCTTTAGGCTTACACGCGCTCCAACATAGAGGTCAAGAAGGTTGTGGAATAGTTTCTTTTGATGGTGAAAAATACTATTCAGAGAAAAGATTTGGTTTAGTTGGAGATAATTTTAATAAAGAAAAAGTACTTAATAACCTTCAAGGAAACTACGCCATCGGCCATAATAGATACAGTACCACTGGTAGTAACACTCTAAGAAACATTCAGCCCTTCTTCGCAGATACTAATGCAGGAGGAATTGGAGTTGCGCACAATGGTAATCTTACCAACTCAATTACTCTTAGAAATAAATTAGTTGAAGATGGGGCTATTTTTTACACAACTTCAGATACTGAAACAATTGTTCAGTTAATTGCTAAGTCTAAAAGAGCTAAAACCATAGATAAAATCGTTGATGCAATATTTCAAATTCAAGGAGGTTACGCATTAGTAATGCTAACTCAAACTTCATTGGTTGGTGTTAGAGATCCATTTGGAATAAGACCTCTTGTAATAGGAAAATTAAAAAATAGTTATGTGCTTGCATCTGAGACTTGTGCTCTTGATATAATTGGTGCAAAATTTATTAGAGAAGTTGAAAATGGAGAGATTGTATTAATTGAAGATGATAAACTTACTAGCATTAAGCCCTTCCCTCCAAAAAAAGTTAGACCTTGTGTATTTGAATATATATATTTTGCAAGACCTGACAGTATTTTAGACGGCAAATCTGCTTATGAACATAGAAAAAATCTTGGGATAGAACTTGCAAAAGAAAATGATATAGAAGCCGATATAATTGTGCCTGTGCCAGACTCAGGTAATGCTGCAGCACTCGGATTTGCTCAACATCTTGGAAAAAATTTTGAATTAGGATTAATCAGAAATCATTATGTAGGTAGAACTTTCATTGAACCTAGTCAAAAAATTAGAAGCCTTGGAGTAAAATTAAAATTAAATGCAAACAAGACTGCTATTAAAGATAAAGTTATAATCTTAATTGACGACTCTCTAGTAAGAGGAACAACATCGCATAAAATTGTAAAAATGCTTTATGATGCAGGTGCTAAAGAAGTTCATGTTAAGATTGCTTGTCCTGAAATAAGATATCCAGACTTTTATGGTGTTGATACTCCAACTAAAAAAGAATTACTAGCAGCTAACAAAAATAATGAAGAAATTTGTGAATATATTGGAGCAAAGTCACTTAAATTTTTATCAATTGATGGTTTATATAGAGCGATAGGATTTAAAAGTAGAAATGAAAACTATCCTCAGTTAACAGATCATTATTTTACAGGTGATTATCCAGTTAAACCAATTGATGAACTTGGTGATAGTAAGGTAACACAATTATCTCTATTAAGCTCAGCATCAAATAATTAAAAATGAAAACAGTTAATTTCACACAAATGAAAGACGGCACTAAAGATGAATACTTGCTGCTCGATGAATATGAACAAGAATATGTAAATGGAACTGCTGATAGAATTTTAAATTTTATGAAAGGTCTTACATCTACACTTGAAGGTTACAAGATTACAAGATTAGAACACTCACTCCAAACAGCAACAAGAGCTTTGAAAGATGGTGCGGACGAAGAAATGATTGTAGCTGCTTTACTACATGATATTGGTGATGAATTAGCCCCATTAAATCATTCAGAATATGCTGCAGCAGTATTAAAGCCTTATGTCAGTGAAAAAACTCACTGGATTGTAGAAAAACATGGTGAATTTCAAATGTATTATTATGCTCACCATTTAGGAAAAAATAAAAATCAAAGAGAGAAATATAAAGATCACAAGTATTATCAAGATGCCATTGATTTTTGTGAAAAATGGGATCAAGCTTCTTTTGACCCTAACTATAAAAGTTTACCCTTGGAAAAATTTGCACCAATGGTAAAAAATATTTTTTCTAGAAAACCATATTCTTTGCTTAATAGTAACTAATAAACTAAAATTAACAAAACAATGATTGATAAAAAAGAACAAATAATCGATTACTTCAAATCTGGAATTAAGGAAAGCAAAAAATTTAAGATTGGAATTGAACATGAAAAGTTTCTGTTTGATTTAAACAGTAATAAAAGAATTGATTATGCAAAGGTTAAGGAAATGTTTTCAGCTTTAGCTGAATTTGGTTGGAAACCTATTTTAGAAAAAAATAATATTATTGGACTTAATAAGGATGGAAAAAATATAACTCTTGAACCAGGTAATCAAATTGAACTTTCTGGAGATCAGCTTAATAATATTCATGAAGCGTGTGCAGAATCTCAAGATTATCTTTTTGAATTAAGACAGGTTACAAAAAAATTAAATATAAAAATTGTTAGTGCAGGCTTTGATCCTATCTCTAAATTAGATGAGATTCCAAATAATCCAAAACAAAGATATGAGCTAATGACCAGAGATATGCCAAAAGGTGGTCAGTTGAGCTTGGACATGATGTATAGAACTTGTGGCACACAACTAAATATTGATTATGACTCAGAGAAAGATTTTGTCAAAAAGTTTAAAGTAGTTAACTCTATTGTTCCAATATCAATTGCTTTATTTGCAAACTCTTCAATAGTTGAAAAAAAGAATAGCAATTATTTATCTTATCGTTCAAAAGTTTGGCAAAATACTTCAAGAGGAGGATTGCCAAAAATATTTTTTGAAAATTTAAATTTTGAAAAATATGCAGATTTTATAATTAACTCTTCAATGTTATTTATTGAAAATGAAAAAAATTATATTTCAGGACAAAAATATACCTTTAAAGATTTTATGGAAGGCAAAATTAATGAGATTGGAAATAGATTGCCTACAGAAAATGACTTAACTACTCACCTATCAACTATATTTACTGAAAATAGATTAAAAAAATATATTGAGTTGAGATCTATGGATGCGTGTGGATGGGACTGCCTATGTTCGGGGCCAGCTTATAATGTGGGATTGTTATATGGCAATTTAGATGAAACTTATGAATTAATATCTAAATGGGATATGGATAAAATTATAAATGCATATCTAGAAGCGCCAAAAAAAGGTTTTAATACTCAACTTATGGGTAAAGATCTTTTGCATTGGGCACAAATTCTTTTAAATCTTTCAAAAAAAGGACTAGAAAATAGAGACAATTTAAACAAATCTGGTGACAATGAATCTAAATTCTTAAACCATTTACAAAAATTAATTGATAATAAGACGACAAATGCAGATCATATGATTAGTAAATTTTCAAAAAATGAAAATTTAGATGAATTATATGACAACTAAAATTGTAGCAATTCAAGGAAATCATCCTTCAAAACTAAATCCTGTAACAGACACAAGTGTTTTTTTAGGTAATGAAATACAAAAAAAAAATTATAAAATTTTTTATTATGAACCAAAAGATCTATCTATTGTGAATGGAAAGGTAATTGCTAAAGGTTTTTTCATAAAGTTTAATTATAATTCCAAAAATTTTTATAAAATTATAAATTCCCAAAAAATTAACCTCTCAACTTGTAAATTTATATTAATTCGCCAAGATCCACCCTTTAATCTAGAATATATTTCAACTACATATATTTTAGACACAATAAAGAATAAAGTTAAAATTATTAATGACCCCACCGCAATTAGAAATGTTTCTGAAAAATTATATTCAGCAAGATATCAAAAATTTATGCCCGATACTTTATTTACTAAAAATCTTGATGAAATAAAAAATTTTTTTAAAAAATATAAAAAAGTTATCGTTAAACCAATTCATAGTTATGGTGGAAATGATATCTATCTATTTGAAAAATTTAATCAAAATCTAATTAACAAGATAATTAAAAAACATGATCATATTATGTGTCAAAAATTTTTACCAAAAATAAGTAAAGGTGATAAAAGAGTTTTTTTAATTAATGGAAAAGTTTGTGGAGCAATTTCTAGAGTTCCTAAACAAGGATCATTCTTAAGCAATATGAGTAAAGGAGCAATTCCAATTAATATCAATCTTACAAATAAAGAAAAAAAAATCTCAGCCATAATTGCTAAAGATCTTAAAAAAGAAAATATTTATTTTGCAGGTATTGATTTTATAGATGAAAAATTAAATGGTGATATTAATGTAACCTCACCCACAGGGCTAAAAACTTTATTTGATTTATCTAAAAAGAATTTAGCTAGTATTTTTTGGAAAGGTTTAAAAGCATGAAAACTCTATCCGATCAACAGAAAGGCTCTTTATTAGCTTTTGTTGCAGTAATGTTTATTACTCCAGACTCACTATTCATTCGATTGTCTAATATTGATACTTGGGGATTAGTCTTTTATCGAGGGGCCATTCCGTTCTTTACTGTCCTGATTGGAATGTTATTGATTTATAAACTTAATTTTTTTAAGATTTTATTTTCAAGTGGCCATCATGGGTTAATTTATATAGCTACATTTTCAGTCACAAATATTGCTTTTGTAGTTTCTATCCAAAATACAAACGTAGCTAATACTTTAGTGATGATTGCTATGGCTCCCATGCTTTCTGCAATTTTAGGTGCAATTTTCCTAAAGGAAATGCCTGATAGCAAAACCTGGATTGCTATAGTTATTACTTTTTTTTCAGCGGTTTATATTTTTTATGATTCTTTGCAATTAGGAAACATATTTGGAGACTTGTTAGGTCTACTAACTGCTCTTGGATTAGCTATTGGAGCTGTAACTATTAGATCTGCAAAACAAAAAAATTTAGTTCCTGCTGCTGTTGTTGGAAAACTATTTGTAGCCATCTTTGCCATGTTTTTCATCAAAAGCTATGATTTAGTTGGTAATGATATCTATATTGTACCTTTAATGTGTTTGATGTGTGTAGCTATACCATTTGTATTGGTGACTATAGCGCCTAGATTTATTCCCGCTGAAGAGGTTAACCTCTTCTTTTTGTTAGAAACTATTATAGGTCCGTTCTGGGTTTGGATGGTCATTAAAGAACAGCCAAGTATTGAAACTATTCAAGGTGGTGCTGTTATAATCTTAACTATAGCAATTCACTCGTTTCTAAAGCTTAAAAATTCATAATTTTTGTCACAATAAAGTCTTGATTCAAGAATAGATCGAACTACATAGGGCTAAATTTATGAACAAAATACTTAAAAACTCTTGGGCACTTTTCTTAGGAATGAGCTTATTAATGATAGCTCATGGATTCCAAGGATCGCTATTAGGGGTTAGAGCAGTTCAAGAACAATTTAGTGTCACCGCCACTGGTTTTATGCTTTCAGGATATTATATTGGATATTTTATTGGGGCAAAAACTATTCCAACAGTAATTGGTCGTGTAGGACACATTAGAGCATTTGCAGCATTTGCATCCCTTGCTTCGATTGCAATATTATTACACTCTGTACTCATCAATCCATTTACATGGTTTCTTTTAAGAGTGGTGACTGGAATTAGTTTAGTTTCTATCTATACAATTTGTGAAAGCTGGCTTAATGATCAGATCATCAAACAATAATCGTGGAAGTGTATTGTCTCTATATATGATTATCTTATATGGCTCTATGGCGCTAGGTATGTTCTTGCTAAACTTTAGTGCTCCAACAAACTTTCAACCTTTTATTTTGATTTCTTTATTAATGTCAATTGCTCTAATACCAATTTTATTAACCAAAAGAAAAGCTCCTAACTTTAAAAGTATTCAAGGAATGAGCTTAAAAGATTTATATAAAGTTTCTCCACTTGGAATGGTCAGTTCATTATTGTATGGAACAGTTCAATCAGCTTTGTTTGCTTTATTAGCAGTGTATGCAGCTTCAATGAATTTTTCCATATTTAGAAATATCTGTTGTGACCTTTTTGCTTGCTATTTCTGGAGCTTTATCACAATGGCCTATTGGAAAACTATCTGACAATTTTGACAGAAGAAAAGTGATTACTTATGCAACTTTTGCAGCAGCTTTTTTTGCATTTTGTGCAATGTTATCTACAAGACAAATGTATTTACCGGGTGACTTGGCTACTTCTAAATTTTGGTTTTATATATTCTTAATACTATTTTCATTTGCAAGTTTACCTATGTTTGCAATTATTTTTGCCCATACAAATGATTTTATTCCAAAAGAAAAGTTTGTAGCTGCGGGTGCTGGTTTACAATTTGCTTTTGGATTGGGTGCTATGAGTGGTCCATTTTTATGTTCAATCCTAATGAATATTATTGGCTCTAATGGCTACTTTATTTTTTTAATGTTTTTTCATATTTTGATTGGAGTGTTCGCATTACATAGAATGAGAGTAAGAACTACCGAGGATAATCCCGACTCACAGTTTACCCCAATGCCACACTCAATTACACCTGTTGGTATGGAATTAAATCCTACAACAGAGCCAATTGCAGAGCCGATGAAAGAAGTTGAAGAAGTTAAACCTGCAATCTAATTCGGATAGCTAAACCTCTGTCTTTTTGATAACTTAGAGTTATGAAATCAATTTTATTTATCATTTTTGTAATTGTTAACTCAATCTCAATTGTAAATGCTAAAGATATTGATGTTAAATTTGATGTAAATGAAATTTTAAACTGTGAATTTCAAAAATTACTTTCCAAAAAGTCAAAAACAAATTTTGAAACCTTTTTGCCAGGTCAAGTGGATAATAACGATATTGAAAATCTAAAAGTGACTGCCAATGTTCCTTCTGAGCTGACAGTTGAAGGATTATCAGATTTTTTAAATGAATTTAATAACTATGAAGTAAAAGTAGTAAACAAAGATATAATCTTATTTAAAGCTTTTAATAAAGATAGAGATTATTCAGAGTCTTCAATAATAGATAGAACCACAGGTGAATTGGTTCATGAAATTACCAAAAATATAAAAACTGATAATGTCGAAAAAGAAATAAGTTTTTATAGCTGCTCTAAAGCTAAAGTAAATATTTAGTATGAAACCTTTATTTGGTTATTTATTTTTAGCTCTAGGGATATCTTGTGGAATAGCATCAAATAGTTTTGCAAAAATTTCTGAAGGTTTTTCAAAATTAACTCCATCTATTTTATGCATTATGTTTATGATGGTTACTATGTTTTGTATTTCTAAAGCAATGCACGCCCTACCAGTTGGATTTGCTTACTCAACATATAGCGGCCTAACGGTGACTGGGGTCGTTTTATTTGCATTGCTAAAATATAATCAAGTTCCAAATGTTTATGGAATCATTGGAATAATATTCATTATTGTTGGTGTAATAATGGTTAACTACTTGGGTCGATTAAACTAGATTTTTTATTTCGACTTCCTTCTTACAATTTTTAATTTATTACATCTAATACATTGAAAAGTTTCTATTTTATCAGTTAAACTAAAAGTTAAATCAACATGGGTAAGTTTAAATTGGTGAATTTCAATAAAACATAAGAGCTTTGAAAGCATTTTGTCTTAATCTAAATTAATTAAATTTTTCTAATAAAATAATAAGGGTTTTCTTTTAAATCATTTGTCAATTCCCAACCCTCTTGTTTTAATTTGGCCAATCTATCTTTCAATCTGATAAAAACTGTTTTGGGTTCTCTATAACAGTCAAAATGCAAAAGTTCTTTTCTTTCTAAAACTAGATATTCAAATCTACTTTTAATCATGAAATAATTTATCTTTTCTATAATTAAAGTTCAAGAATAGAAATTATTTAATATCCTAATTTTTTATCTACTTGATTTGTTAACTCTTTATTTTCAATAAATAATTTTAAATTTTTAAAAAATATTCCTAAACAAAGCTCAATATAATTGCCTTCGCTATCACAAGAAATATGAGGAGTGATTACTAAATTAGGTGTATCCCAAAGTTTAGATTCTTGTCTAATAGGTTCTTCAGAAAATACATCAAGAATTGCTCCGGCAAGCTCATTTTTCTCAAGTTTTATTCTTAAGGCATCATAATCCATTACAGATTGTCTACCAATATTAACAATTCCACATGATGGTTTTAAACTATCTAATCTTTTTTTATTAATTAGATTTTTTGTTTCAGGAGTTTCTGGAACAGCTAGATATAAAAAATCAGCATCAGGTAAGACTTCATCAATTTTGTTAAAGGTAATTACTTTTGAGCATCCTTCCACTTTCCCGCCTTTTCGATTAACACCAATCACATTAGCCCCTAATAAACTGATGTGCTTAATCATAGATCCACCTAGGGCCCCTGTGCCAACTACAACTACTTTTCTCTCCTTTATTGGTTTGCTTAATAAAGAAATAAATTTTTTATTTTTCTGATTAGTAATTATTCGGGTCATGTGATTTTGCAGCATTAGAATACTCATTAAGCCGAATTCTCCTGCTTTAACTGCATGTACACCGCTACTATTTGTTAAAACTAAGTCATCTTTCATCCAATCAAATGGCGCTAAATGATTAACTCCAGCAGAGATAACATGTATCCATTTCAAGTTTGGAGCAATTTCTTTTAAATTTTCTGTTGGAAAATTCCACCCCAATAAAATATCTGAGTTCTTCATTGATGAAATAAAATTGTCATCATCCCAATCAATAAAATACTCAACTTTATCTCTTAATTCAGGACTCTTACTAAGTCCTTTTTCAAATTCTTCTTTAGTGATCGTGCTATTTAATTCACCTTCGGGGTCGCAGGGTAAAGAACCATGTTTCCAATGATTGTTTCGGATATGAATTTTAATTTTTTTGCTCATCCTCAGATATTTAATTTATCTTTTATCATATAAAACCAAACGGCTATCCTAAAATAAAAAACTCTTAATTTAGGAAAAATAAACTTTTTAGGTAATCCTTTGTAAATTTTTGAAATTTCTAAATCTTTACTATTGGATGAAAAAACCAACTTAGACAATTGTTTTCCAGTCCAAGGTGCTGAACTAACTCCTACACCACTATAACCAAACCCATAATATATTTCTTCATCTTGAATTTTTCCAATTGAAGGAGTTAATTTTTGCGATAGTGCGATAAGGCCTCGCCATTTATATTCAATATTAATATTGGACCAACTTGGAAAAATTGATTTTAAAAATACTTCTATTTTTTTTGACATTTCTTCATTAGATTGATCACTGCCAACTAAATCTCCTCTTGTGCCAAATAATATTCGATTATCTGGTAGCTTACGATAATAATGCAAAAGATTTCTACAATTTACTATTGGGTTATTAGTTTTAAAATTATATGCATCTAATTCTTCATTAGTTAATTTTCTAGTTACAATAATATTAGAAATCACTGGCAGTATTCTAGAATTTAACTGAGGGATTAAACCTTCTTGGTAAAATCCATTTGTAGCAACAACAATTTTTTGTGTTTTAATGGAACCTTCTTTGCTTCTTAAAATATAATTATCTAAATTTTTTTCTACTTTAGTAATTAAAGTATGTTCAAAAATTTTTAATTTTTTTGAAATTGCATAATGTGTAATTCCATTAACAAATTTCAGTGGATTGATAGCAAAACCTGGTTTATATGATATGGCTCCAAATTGTCCTATTCCACCATGCCCAATCTCTGAAAATTCTTCCTTTGAATAAATCTTGGTTTCAATTCCAAATTCCTTTTCATAGATTTCTGATTGTTCTTTGATTTGGTCAAATTTATTTGGATGATGCGCAACTATAAAATTTTTATCTCCTGTCACATCACAATCAATTTTATAATCTTTAATGATATTCTTTGTATAATTTGAGCCCTCAATTGAATTTTTAAAAAATTTTCTTGTTTCTTCTCTTCCATAAATTTTTTGCATTTTTTTGTATGGCATTTTACTTGGAGGGAAACTGCAAAATCCACCATTTCTAGATGATGCCCCCCATCCTATTTTTCCTGCATCAACTAAAATTACATCTAAATTATAGTTTTCAATTAAATTAATCGCACAAGACAATCCAGTATACCCTCCACCTATCACTACTATTTCTGAACTTGTATCTTTGTTAAGTTTTTCTAAATTAAAATTAGTATTAGAGGTATCTTCCCAATAACTTTTGATCGGAGTATCAAATTTATAAATATCAGGATGATATAAATTATTCATTATAATCTTATTTTTATGTTTAGATTAAATGTTTTAAAACAAAAAATATCTAAAAATCTTCTTTTGAGAATAACTACAATAATATAATGTTTAATTATGAGTGATAAAGAAATTCACCTAGGCGGTTGTGCTTGTGGAGAAAACAGATACGAAACTTCTGGCAATCCAGAAAGAGCTAGAGTTTGTCATTGTAGATATTGTCAACTTAGATCTGGAAGCCCTTTTGGTGTAGGTGCTTGGTTTAAAGATGAGAATATCAAACATTTATCTAAAAATTATAATCAATATAAATTTGTTACCGAAAGTGGCAACAATTTTGAAACGAATTTTTGTAAAAAATGTGGAACAAGTGTTTTTTGGACAATATCAGCTCCTGCTTTAAAAGGTTTAACAGCTATTGCGGCTGCTACCTTTGATCCACCAAGTTTTTGGTTTGGCGTATCAGGTGAAATTTTTACTCGATCTAAAGCACCTTATATCGATATTAAGTGTAATGAACATTTTGAAACATCACCAACTTATAATCCCTCAAAAAAAGATGATGAAAGGTTTGATGGATCTAAATAGTATTATTTTCCCACAAAAGAGGAAAATATTCTTCATCTAATAAATCACTATTTTCTTTTTTATATTTTTTATAAATTTTAGCAGTTCCACCTTCATTGGTTGGATGAAACTTTGCATCAGAGGGTACACAATGAGATACAATAGCTCTTCGATGATCTTTTGAAGTGTTTATTCCTGAACCATGCCACATGTATCCATGATGAAATGAAACTCCTCCTGCTGGAACTTCTACGTAAACAATTTCAATTTTTTGATTATTCTTTTCAGCAAAAATATTAAGTTGTTCTTTATAATCTTTTGGAGAATGAAATTCTCCCTTTGGTGGTTGCAATCCCCATTTATGAGATCCTTTAACATATTCTAAAGTTCCAGTTGATTTAGAAGTATTGTCTAAAGACATCCAGCAAGTCATCATAGTTTGTGGGATAATCCAATCATCATAGGCCGCATCTTGATGATATCCTAAAGTTTTACCACCTGGTGGTTTCCATAATACATTATCCTGAATTAATTTTGCCCCCTTCCAATTCATTAAACGAGAACAGGCCTCACCTACAATACTATGACAAACTAATTCTTTAATTAAGTTATCAGATTTCCAGCCATTACAAATTTGACGAGTAACATCTTCAGGATCTTTACCAAATCTCCAATTCCACTCGTCAGGCTCAGTTCCAGTTTCAAATTCACCTTTAAATAAGGGCTCAAATTTACTCTTTAATTTATCAATCCACTCTTGGTCAATAAATTGGTCTAAAATTAAAAAACCATCTTCATTAAATTCATCAATTAAACTTTGATT
>CBDEAP010000005.1:0-99001 GCA_965236125.1 Candidatus Pelagibacterales bacterium
CAAGCGTATGTCTTGTTGCATAAACTTTCATATGTCTTTCTACGCCAGCCAATTTTAAAACTTTATTCCATGTAGCTTCTACTTTTTTTACATAAAGCGTTTTGCAAATACCATTTTTTAATTTTCTACCATAATCTTTAGATGGAAATATTTGTTTATTTCTAGGATCATCAATTGGATAATAAAATTTAGATTGATTGTTATTTAATCGATCTTTTTGTATTAGCTGCAATATCCCTTTAGCTTCATCACCAATATTAAAAATTAATTTATTATTTTTCTTAGAAGTTTTACTTTCAATTAATTTGATACGAGGATTATCACCTTGTAAAAATCTATCCCAAGTTAATGAAGCTGCTTCATCAGTTCTTCTTCCAGTAGCTAAAAGAAATGCAATCAAGCAGCAGGAAACAGGGTTTAAATTATTTTTCTTATAATAATTCATGTCCAGGCGGCCAGTTCTATTGTCTATTTGAATTAATACTTTCATAATTCTTTTTAATTCTGTTGGATCTAGAAAATCTAAATATACATTCTCTTGGTTCATAAATTTCTTTTTTAATATGAACGGATTTTCAGCATCTTTAACAAAATCATTCCAAAATTTTCTCAAATAATTTTGCAATCTATTGGCAACAATCGGGGATCTTGAACCACATAATTGAAATAAATCTTTAAACATTTTAGGAGCTAATAGAAGATAATTTTTTGTATTGAATATCTTCAACTCTACCTAATAAACTCAAAATATTTTTGTCGTATGTATTTCTAAAGATCCATGGTCCAAATATTGCTTTGATATTTTTAATAGTATTTGGTCTATATTGATTTACAGTTGTTAAATCATTTAAATAATATTGCCTAATAGCTTCACCCAATTGCATTTTTAATACATCAGATTTCTGTTCTTCTCTTGGATCAACACCATTAAATATTTGTGTTGCTATTTGACGTGCTTTTTTATTTGCTTCAACTACACCTACTGCAGGATAATTTCCTAATTTTTTTCTAAACGGAAATCTTTTTCCTTTAACACGATATTGAAATTTCCAAGTTTTTTTACCGGTTGGTAAAACCCAGAATTCTAGTCCAGGATAATCACCAGGTTTATAGTATCTGTTGTCTAATCTTGGTAAGTCACGACAGATTGCGTCAGTTAATTTTTTAGTTTTAGTCATAGTAATAATTTCCTTTATTAAATTATTTTCAATTAAAGAAATTTCAACCAAGTGAAACATACGGTGAACGCTATCAACGGTAAAAAAAGCAGGAACTACAAAATAACTACAAGCTGTTCTACTTTCTTCCTTTGTATGTTCTTCGTACACAGATGTTCTTAGAACAAAATTTCTTTTTAATGATTGGAAAGATTAGATAACTAAATGATTTTGATGGTGCCCCCGCACGGATTCGAACCGCGGACCTATTGATTACAAATCAATTGCTCTACCAGCTGAGCTACAAGGGCATGCGCAATAAGTATTAATTATTTTGAAATTAATCAACTCTTTTTTTAATGTAACTAAGATGATGGAAGACAATAGCTGCACTATTTGAGATATTTAAACTTTCAATCTTTGGACTGATGTCTATTCTTACAAGGAAATCAGTATATTTAGAAGTATGCTCTCTCATCCCAAATCCTTCAGAACCAAATAAAAGAACATTGTTTCCCTTCCATTCAACTTCTGTAAAGGATTTTTCACCTTCACTATCAAACCCATAAACCCAAAAGTTTTTTTCTCTTAAGTTTTTTAAAGTTGAATTAATATTAGAAACTTCAAAAATATTGATATGCTCCATACTGCCGCTTGCAGCTTTGTACATCAATTTACTTTCATCTGGAAAATGTCTATCTTTTACAATTATTCCATCTATATTAAATGAAGCTGCACTTCTGATTAGAGAACCTATATTTCTTGGATCAGTTACCTCATCTAAGCAAGCTAGTGTTAAATTACTTTTTCCTTTTATAAATTCTTTTAATACTGGCTTATCAAGATGCTCTACTTCAGCAACGCAACCTTGATGCAATAAATTTTCTTTAGTGGTGTATTTGTCTAGTTCTTTTTTAGTTTTGTAATAAACTTTAACATCTTCAAGTAAATTTTTTTTTGGACTTTTTCTGTGAATATTTTTTTTACTTTCTTCAGTTAAAAAAACTCTCAAAACCTTTCGATTAGGATTTTTTAAGGCCTCAATCACAGCATGTTGACCAACTATAAAAAAAGATGATTTATTCATAAAATTATCTAAGTTTTACACGTTTTTTTAGATATTTTCTTATTAAATCTCGTGTTGCAATTGAGTAAATAAAATATATAAAACCCATGTTGTTTGAAGCTTTATTGAGCAGGGGACACTTCCCCAAATAGGAGGGGTTCCAGAGCGGTCAAATGGGGCGGGCTGTAAACCCGTTGACTTCGGTCTTCGAAAGTTCGAATCTTTCCCCCTCCACCATTCAATAGAACTTTAGGTGATATGGAGTGTTACTCTTGGGGTTGTGCGGGTGTAGTTCAATGGTAGAACGCTAGCCTTCCAAGCTGGATGTAAGGGTTCGATTCCCTTTACCCGCTCCAAGAAAATTAAAATTATAAATAAAAATAAAAACTGAGGTAAAAAAGTAATGTCAAAAGAAAAATTTGTAAGAAACAAACCGCATTGTAACATCGGTACTATTGGTCACGTGGATCATGGTAAAACAACTTTAACTGCTGCGATCACAAAAGTTTTAGCAGAGTCAGGCGGAGCAACTTACACAGCTTACGACCAAATTGATAAAGCCCCTGAAGAAAAAGAAAGAGGAATTACAATTTCAACAGCTCACGTTGAGTATGAAACTGCAAATAGACATTACGCTCACGTAGACTGCCCAGGTCACGCTGATTATGTAAAAAACATGATTACTGGTGCCGCTCAAATGGATGGAGCAATATTAGTTGTTAATGCAGCTGATGGTCCTATGCCTCAAACTAGAGAACACATTCTATTAGCAAGACAGGTTGGTGTTCCAGCTATTGTTGTTTACTTAAATAAAGTAGACCAAGTTGATGATAAAGAAATGATCGAACTTGTTGAAGAAGAAATTAGAGAACTATTAACATCTTACAAATTTCCAGGTGACAAAACTCCCATCACTAAAGGCTCAGCATTAGCAGCCGTAGAAGGTAGAGATGATGAAATCGGAAAAAATTCAATTCTTGAATTAATGAAGAGTGTTGATGAATTTATTCCACAACCTGACAGACCAAAAGATAAAGATTTCTTGATGCCAGTTGAAGATGTATTCTCAATTTCTGGAAGAGGAACAGTTGTAACTGGAAGAGTAGAGTCTGGTATAATTAAAACTGGTGAAGAAATTGAAATCGTTGGAATAAGAGATACAAAAAAATCAGTATGTACTGGTGTTGAAATGTTTAGAAAACTTTTAGACTCAGGTGAAGCGGGAGATAATATTGGTGTGCTTTTAAGAGGTGTTGAAAGAACCGACGTAGAAAGAGGTCAAGTTCTTTGTAAGCCTGGTTCAATTACACCACATACTAAATTTGAAGCTCAAGCTTATGTATTGAAAAAAGAAGAAGGTGGAAGACATACTCCTTTCTTTACTAAGTATAGACCTCAGTTTTATTTTAGAACAACAGATGTTACTGGTGAAGTAGAATTACCAGCTGGTACAGAGATGGTTATGCCTGGTGATGATGCTAAGTTTATAGTTAAGCTAATCACTCCAATTGCGATGTCAGAAAAACTTAACTTCGCGATTAGAGAAGGTGGTAGAACTGTAGGAGCAGGAGTAGTAACTAAAATTATAGAGTAAGCTCTATATAGGAGTGTAGCTCAATTGGTAGAGCGCCGGTCTCCAAAACCGGAGGCTGAGGGTTCGAGTCCCTCCGCTCCTGCCAATTAGAGTTAAATAAAACTATGAAAAACCCGATTAAATTTATACAGGAAGTAAAACAAGAGGCTTTTAAAGTTTCTTGGCCAACTGGAAAAGAAACAATGCAAGGAGCCTTGATGGTCTTTGCAATGGCAGTAGTTATGTCATTGTTCTTTTTACTACTTGATCAGGTTTTAAAATTCTTTTTAGAATTACTATTAAAGGTAAGTATTTAGATGAAAAATTGGTACATAGTGCAGTCACATTCAAGTTTTGAGAATAAGGTTGCTGGACTAATCAAAGAAGAAGCAGAAAAAGCCAAGATTTCAGAAAAATTTGAAGAAATAGTTGTTCCAACTCACGATGTAACTGAAGTTAAAAGAGGAAAGAGAATACAAAGAAAGAAAAAATATTTTCCAGGCTATGTATTAATTAAGAGTGAGATGGATAATAATATTTACCACATGATAAAGAATATAAAGAGAGTAAGTGGTTTTTTAGGCACTAAAGGGATGCCAGTACCTGTTTCTGATAAAGAAATTGAAAAAATATTAGGTCAAATTAAAGATGGTGTGGCTCAGCCAAAATCTGGTATAGAGTACAGCATTGGAGAAAAAGTTCAGGTTGTTGACGGACCATTCGCTTCGTTCAGTGGAATGGTTGAAGATATAGATGAAGAAAAGTCTAGACTTAAGGTCTCAGTTTCTATATTTGGTCGTCCAACACCTGTGGATTTAGAATATAACCAAGTAGAGAAAGTAAGTTAATGGCGGCAAAAAAAGAAATTAGTGGATTTATAAAATTACAAATTAATGGTGGTCAAGCTAATCCGGCTCCTCCAGTAGGACCAGCTCTTGGTCAACGTGGAGTTAATATCATGGAATTTTGTAAAGCTTTTAACGATAAAACAAAATCGCTAGCTGGAAAACCTGTACCAGTAGAAATTACAGTTTATAAAGATAAAAAATTTGATTTTAAAATTAAATCACCACCAGCATCGTATTTTATAAAAGAAGCAGCAAAACTTAAAGGTGGTTCAAAAGAGCCAGGACGAAATATTGTTGCATCTATTACAAGAAAACAAGTTGAAGAAATTGCAAATCAAAAAATGGCAGATCTAAATGCTTTAGATTTGGATCAAGCAGTAAAAATTATTTCAGGATCTGCAAGATCGATGGGAATAGAGGTAAAAGATTAATGTCATCAAAAAGATTTAAAAAGTTACCAGAAAAAACTTCAGATCTACCTGCTGAAGCTATTGAGAAATTAATTCCTGAAATTAAAAAAAATTGCACAACAAAATTTGATGAGTCTGTAGATTTAAGTTTTCAAATCAACAATAAGCAAAAGAAAAGTGAAGTGAATATTAGAACAGTAGTTAATCTTCCAGGAGGAACAGGAAAAAAAGTAAAAGTTGCTGTTGTTTGTGAAGAAACAAAAGCTGATGAAGCTAAAAATGCTGGAGCAGATATTGTTGGTGGAGATGAATTTATTGAAAAAATTAAAAGTGGAGAAATGGACTTTGAAAAATTAATTTGCACACCATCTATGATGATTAAACTTTCTAAACTTGGAAAAGTATTAGGACCAAAAGGTTTAATGCCCAATCCAAAATTAGGCTCAGTAACTGATGATCTTAAAACAGCAATTTCTGATGCAAAGTCTGGACAAGCAGAAATAAGAAATGATAAAGATGGTAATATTGGTGTTAGTATAGGTAAGAAATCTTTTAATGATGATCAATTAATAAAAAATTATAATGCTGTTTTAGATGCATTAGAAAAAGAAAAATCAAACAACACTTTAAAAGGTGATTTAATTAAAGCTGTATTTATAACATCTACTATGGGTGTTTCATATAAACTTAAACTTGGAAAAAATATTTAACTGTTATGATGAATAAAGAGCAAAAGAAAAATTATATTACTGAGATGACAGAAAAATTTGAGAACAGTAAAGCTGTAATGGTAACCCATTACCAAGGTTTAACGATGACACAATTAGATGAACTAAGAGCTCAAATGAGAGAGCATGGAATTATTTTCAGAATTACAAAAAATAGAATTACCAAACTAGCCTTAGAAAAAACTAAGTGTAAAGATTTATCTAACTTATTTACTGGTCCAACAGCCGTAGCATTTGGAGAAGATGCTATAATGTCTGCCAGAATTTTATCAAAATTTGCTAAAGACAACGAAAATCTAAAATTAATTGGCGGAATTATGGACAATGAGGTCTTAGACCAGGCCGGAGTCCAAAATGTAGCTAATTTACCAACATTAGATGAAGCTAGAGCAAATATAGTGGGAATATTAAGTGCTTCAGCAGGAAAATTAATAAGTATTTTACTTGCACGTTCGGAAAAAATGAGTAGTTTGTCCCCAGAAAATTCTGAAACACAACCTAAAGAGTAAAACATATGCCAGACCTAAATAAAATTATTGAAGATTTATCAAGCTTGACAGTTGCAGAAGCAGCAGAGCTTTCAAAACAATTAGAAGAAAAATGGGGTGTAACTCCTATGGCAGCAGCAGCTCCAGCAGCAGCAGGCGGTGCAGCAGCAGCAGAAGAAAAAGATGAATTTACTATCATGCTGGTTTCTGCTGGTGATAAAAAAATTAATGTTATTAAAGAAGTAAGAGCAGCAACATCACTAGGTCTTAAAGAAGCAAAAGATTTAGTTGAGGGTGCACCTAAAGAAGTTAAATCTGGTGTAAATAAAAAAGAAGCTGAAGAAATTAAAGCTAAGTTAGAAGCTGCAGGCGCTAAAGTAGAACTTAAATAAATTAATAAGAAAGAATTCGAATACTGATTAATTTTATTAATCAGTATTAATAAACATAAATGCAATTATCTTTTACTGAAAAAAAAAACATAAGAAAAAGTTTTGGTAAACTTAAAGAAAGTTTATCTATTCCAAATTTAATCGAAGTTCAAAAAAACTCTTATAAAGAGTTAACTGAATTTAATGCAGATGCTGGCGATTTAACCAAAGGTTTTGATAGAGTTTTTAAAAGTATTTTTCCAATTGAAGATTTAAATGATAAAGCGACTTTGGAATATGTTTCTTACCGATTAGAAAAACCTAAATTTGATGTAGAAGAATGTATTACTAGAGGATTAACTTATTCATCTGCTCTTAAGTGCACCCTTAGGTTGGTTGTTTATGAAATAGATCAAGAAAATAATACAAAAGATATTTTATCTGCAAAAGAACAAGAAGTTTACATGGGTGAAGTTCCTATGATGACTAATAGTGGAACTTTCATTACCAATGGTGTTCAAAGAGTAGTCGTTAACCAAATGCACAGAAGTCCTGGTGTATTTTTTGATCATGATAAAGGAAAAACTCACGCAAGTGGAAAATTATTATTCAATTGTAGAGTGATACCAAATAGAGGTTCATGGTTAGACTTTGAATTTGATGTAAAAGATTTTTTATACTTTAAAATTGATAGAAAGAAAAAAATTTTAGCTTCAACTTTATTATTAGCATTAGGTTTTACAAAAGCTGAAATTGCAGATGAGTTTTATGAGAGTGAGGATTATACTTTTGATCCAAAAACTAATAAATGGAAGACGAAATTTAACCCAGAAAATTATAAAGCTAAAAATTTTTCAGAGGAAGTAATTGATGCTAAAACAGGTGAAGTAGTTGTTAAATTAGGTGATAAAATTAACTATTTAAATGCTAAAAAACTAGCTAACGATGGATTAAAAGAGATACTTGTAACAAGAGACTCATTATATGGAAAATACTTACATAGAGATGTTAAAATTAATGAAGAAGAAGACGGTGTGTTTAAAATTGGAACAGAGTTAAATGATACTATTATCCAACAGATTTTAGATGCAAATATTAATACCCTAAAAATTTCAATTACAAATTCAATTAATAAAGGTCCTTATCTTTTAACAACAATTTTAAATGATAAAAATGAAGATAAAAATGAGGCAATAACAGAAGTCTATAAAATGTTGAGACCAGGTGAGCCTCCAACAATTGAAATAGCTACTCAAATTTTCAATAATTTGTTCTTTAGCTCTGATAGATATGATTTATCTGATGTAGGAAGAGTTAAAATGAACTCAAGATTAAATCTTGAATGTTCTGATAAAATTACAATTTTAAGAAATGATGACATAATTGCTATTATTCACAAGATGTTAGATCTACGTGATGGTAAAGATGAGGTAGATGATATTGATCATTTAGGCAATAGAAGAGTTAGATCAGTTGGTGAGCTTGTAGAAAATCAAGCACGTATTGGCGTTTACCGAATGGAAAGAGCTATTAAAGAAAAAATGACTACTCTAGATGTAGAGTCAGCAATGCCTCAAGATTTAATTAACGCGAAACCTTTGACTGTTTCTCTAAAAGATTTTTTTGCTAGTTCTCAACTATCACAATTTATGGATCAAACTAATCCATTGTCAGAAATTACTCACAAGCGAAGAGTTTCTGCTTTAGGACCAGGAGGATTGACCAGAGAAAGAGCTGGGTTTGAAGTTCGTGACGTCCATCCAACTCACTACGGAAGAATTTGTCCGATCGAAACTCCAGAAGGCCCAAATATTGGATTGATCAACAGTTTATCTACTTATGCTAAAATTAATAAATATGGTTTTATTGAAAGTCCTTACAAAAAAGTAAAAGATGGAGTGGTGCAAGACAATATAGAATATCTTTCTGCAATGGAAGAAACTAAATATACAATTGCACAAGCAAATACTAAACTTGATAAGAATGGAAAAATTGTTGAAGAATTGGTTTCATGCAGACAAAATTTAAATTTCCTTTTAGCTAAACCAGAAACAATTGATTACATAGACGTATCGCCAAAACAATTAGTTTCAGTTGCTGCTTCATTAATTCCTTTTTTGGAAAATGATGATGCAAACAGAGCATTGATGGGATCAAACATGATGAGACAAGCTGTGCCATTATTAAAGCCTGAAGCACCTCTAGTTGGTACTGGAATTGAAAGTGATGTAGCTTTAGATTCAGGTGTTACTATAGTAGCAAAAAGAGATGGAATTGTTGATAAAATTGATGGTAAAAGAATTGTAATAAAAGTTACTGAAGAAACTGATTTTACAAAATCAGGTGTTGATATTTACAATCTTCAAAAATTTAAAAGATCAAATCAAAATACATGTATTAACCAAAAACCTTTAGTTAGAGTAGGTGATAAAGTTAAGTCAGGAGATATCATTGCGGATGGTCCATCTACAAAATTAGGCGAGTTAGCTTTAGGTAAAAACGTGACTGTAGCATTTATGCCATGGCAAGGTTACAATTTTGAGGACTCTATTTTAATTTCAGAAAGATGTGTAACAGATGATGTGTTTACCTCTGTTCATATCGTAGAGTATGAAGTTATGGCTAGAGATACAAAACTTGGTGAAGAAGAAATCACTAGAGATATTCCAAATGTAAACGAAGAAGCTCTAAAAAACCTAGATGAATCTGGAATTGTTTACATTGGAGCAGAAGTTAATGCAGGTGATATTTTAGTTGGAAAAGTTACACCGAAAGGTGACTCAGCATCAGGCCCTGAAGAAAAATTATTAAGATCAATTTTTGGTGAAAAAGCAATTGATGTTACTGATACATCATTAAGAATGTCCAGAGGAAGTAGTGGAACAGTCGTTGATGTTAGAGTGTTTAATAGACATGGAATTGAAAAAGATGAAAGATCAATAACTATTGAAAGAGCTGAAATTGAGCAAGTTCAACAGGATAAAATAGTTGAGGAAGAAATTTTAGAAAGAAGTATTAAGCAAAGAGCTTCGCAATTTTTATCTGGCTCATCATTAGCTAAAAAAGTTAAAGATTTAGATGAAGGCACAAAATTAGATTTTGAAGCAATTAATAAACTAAACATTAATGATGTATTCAAAATAACAGTTGGCAATGTAAATGATGAAGCAACTCTAGCCCAGTTAAAAGATCAATACAACAAAGCTAAACAAGATATTACTGAAAGATTTGAGGATAAGGTTTTGAAAATTCGAAGTGGTGATGATTTATTACCAAGTGTAATGAAAATGGTTAAAGTTTTTGTTGCAATTAAGAGAAGATTACGTCCTGGTGATAAAATGTCTGGAAGACATGGTAATAAAGGTGTTGTTAGTAAAATTGTTCCTGTTGAAGATATGCCATATAGAGAAGATGGTAGACCAGTTGATATAGTTTTAAATCCATTAGGAGTTCCAAGTCGTATGAACGTAGGTCAAATTTTAGAAACACACTTGGGTTGGGCTTGTAAAGAATTTGGTGAAGAAGTTAAAAGGCTGGTTAATGAAAATGGTAAGAAATTAGAAAAAACTGAAAAAATAGCTAGTTTTTTAAAATCTGTTTATGGAGAAGAAATTTTTAAAGAAACAGTTGATAAATTAACTAAATCAGAATTCAGAGATTTATGCGAAAATCTTCAAAATGGAATAGCAATATCAACACCAGTTTTTGATGGTGCAAAAGAAAAAAATGTAACAGAAATGTTAGAGCTTGCAAAACTACCATCTTCTGGTCAAACTTATTTATGGGATGGAAGAACAGGTGAAAAATTTGATAGACCTGTAACAGTTGGAATAATTTATATGCTGAAATTACACCATCTTGTCGAGGATAAAATTCACGCTAGATCAACTGGACCTTATAGTTTAGTTACACAGCAGCCACTTGGAGGAAAAGCACAACTTGGCGGTCAGAGATTTGGAGAGATGGAAGTGTGGGCATTAGAGGCCTATGGCGCATCTTATACATTACAAGAAATTTTAACTGTAAAATCTGATGACGTTGCTGGAAGAGTTAAGGTCTATGAAACTATAGTTAAGGGTGAAGAGAATTTTGAATCTGGTATTCCAGAGTCATTTAACGTTTTAGTTAAAGAAATTAAATCATTAGCACTTAATGTGGAGTTAAATTAATATGAAAAAAGAACTTACAGATTTATTTAAAAACACCGAAATTTCTGAAGCTCAAAATTTTAATAGCATTAAAATTTCTTTAGCAAGTCCAGAAAAAATTAAATCTTGGACATATGGCGAAATCAAAAAGCCAGAAACAATAAATTATAGAACTTTTAGACCTGAAAAAGATGGTTTGTTTTGTGCGAGAATTTTCGGACCTATAAAAGATTACGAATGTTTATGTGGTAAATATAAAAGAATGAAATTTAGAGGCATCATCTGTGAAAAATGTGGTGTCGAAGTTACGAAATCAAATGTAAGAAGAGAAAGAATGGGGCACATTAATTTAGCTACCCCTGTTGCTCATATTTGGTTTTTAAAATCACTACCTAGCAGAATCGCATTGGCAGTGGATATGAAATTAAAAGAAATAGAGAGAGTTTTATATTTTGAAAACTTTATAGTTATTGAGCCTGGTCTAACTGGTTTACAAAAAAATCAACTTTTAAATGAAGAAGAATTAGCAAAATACCAAGACGAATTTGGTGAAGAATCTTTTACCGCAGGGATTGGAGCAGAAGCGGTTCTAGAAATGTTAAAAAATCTAGACCTAGAGTTAGAAAGAAAAAATTTAGTAAGCTATATAAAAGAAACTAAGTCAAAAGTTAATGAGGAAAGAGCAATAAAAAGACTTAAACTTTTAGAATCTTTTATTGAGACAGGCCAAAAACCAGAGTGGATGATATTAACAGTAGTACCTGTGATACCACCTGAGTTAAGACCTTTAGTTCCTTTAGATGGCGGTCGTTTTGCGACATCTGACTTAAATGACTTATACAGAAGAGTTATAAATAGAAATAACAGACTAAAAAGATTAATGGATCTTAAAGCTCCAGATATCATCGTTAGAAATGAAAAAAGAATGCTGCAAGAGTCTGTGGATGCATTATTTGACAATGGTAGAAGAGGTAGAGTAATTACTGGAACAGGCAAGAGACCACTAAAATCTTTAGCTGAAATGTTAAAAGGTAAACAAGGAAGATTTAGACAAAATTTACTTGGAAAAAGGGTTGATTATTCAGGAAGATCAGTAATCGTAGTAGGACCAGATTTAAAATTACATGAATGTGGTTTGCCAAAAAAAATGGCATTAGAATTATTTAAACCTTTTTTATATGCAAGATTGAATAAGTTAGGTTTAGCATCAACTATCAAGCAAGCAAAAAAATTAGTTGAAAAAGAAACCAATGCTGTTTGGGATGCCTTAGAACTTATTGTTAGAGAGCACCCTGTATTATTGAATAGAGCACCAACTCTTCATAGATTGGGCGTTCAAGCTTTTGAACCAAAATTAATTGAAGGTGATGCAATTGAATTACACCCATTAACTTGTGCAGCATTCAATGCTGACTTTGATGGTGACCAAATGGCAGTGCATGTGCCACTAAGTTTGGAAGCTCAATTAGAAGCTAGAATTTTAATGTTATCTACCAACAACATTCTTTCACCATCAAATGGAAAACCTATAATTGTTCCAAGTCAAGATATGATCCTTGGTATCTATTATTTATCTCAAGAACCAATGACTGATAAACCAGCTGGTTATTTTGTAGACTATGATCAAATTGAGTTTGCTCTAGCTAGTGGTCAAATTAAAGTTCACAGTACTATTATTTCTAGATTTGAAACTGTTGATGAAAATGGAAATAAAAAATTTGAAAAATACACTTCAACAGCTGGAAGATTTTTACTGGCTAATCTTTTACCTAAGAATCATAATATTAAATTTTCTCTAGTTGATAGATTATTACCTAAAAAAATTGTATCTGAAATAATTGATAGTGTTTTTAGATTTTGTGGTCAAAAAACTACAGTAATATTTTGTGATAAATTAAAAGATTTAGGTTTCAAACATGCTTTTAAAGCTGGTATTTCGTTTGGTAAAGATGATCTTGTTATCCCTGAAAGTAAAACTCAGTTAATTGAAGATACTAAAAAATTGATTGCTGATTATGAAACTCAATATTCAGAAGGTTTAATCACTAGAGGTGAAAAATATAATAAAGTAGTTGATGCATGGTCAAAATGTACCGATAGGGTAGCTGGCGAAATGATGAAGGGAATTTCAGCAACACAAAAAACGCCTGATGGATTAAAAATTAATTCAGTTTTCATGATGGCAGATAGTGGAGCTAGAGGTTCAGCTGCGCAAATGAAACAATTAGCGGGAATGAGAGGATTGATAGCAAAACCATCTGGAGAAATTATTGAAAGTCCTATTATTTCAAATTTTAAAGAGGGATTAACAGCCTTAGAATATTTTAATTCTACACATGGAGCCAGAAAAGGTTTGGCTGACACAGCACTTAAAACAGCAAGTTCTGGTTATTTAACTAGAAGACTTTGTGATGTAGCTCAAGATTTAACTATTACTAAGGTTAAGTGTGATGAACCAGGTTTTATAGAACTGTCAGAGATATTAGAGGGTGGAAATGTTGTGGTAAGTTTATCAGAAAGAGCTTTAGGAAGAGTTACAGCTAGTGATGTAAAACACCCTATTACTGGTGAAGTAATAATAAAAAAATTATCAATGATTGATGAAGCTGGATGTGATCATATAGATTCAGCTGGTATTAAATCGTTAAAAGTTTTCTCAGTTATGACTTGTAGCTCAAAAGAAGGCGTTTGCGCTACTTGCTATGGCAGAGATTTGTCTAGAGGCAAGATGGTTCATGTTGGTGAAGCTATTGGTATGATTTCAGCTCAGTCTATTGGAGAGCCTGGAACACAATTAACAATGAGAACTTTCCACGTTGGTGGAACAGCATCAGTTAAACAAGAGTCTCAAATTGTCACTAAAAATGCGGGTATATTAAAAATAATTAACTCAAACATCTTAGAGGATTCAAAAAAGAATTTAATTGTTATGGGAAGAAATACGCAATTATCTATAGAGGATGATAATGGCGTTCAAATAGCGATTTATAAAGTTGCTTATGGATCAAAATTATTTTTCAAAAATGGTGAAAAAGTAAAAGCAAATACTAAAATTTGTGAATGGGATCCATATACTACTCCAGTTATTGCTGAAAAGAGTGGTATTGCAAGTTATGTTGATTTAATAGATGGAGTTTCAATTCAAGAAACAACAGATGATGCTACAGGTATTTCATCTAAATCAGTTGTCGATTGGAGATCACAATCAAAAAGTACAGATTTAAAACCAAGAATAACATTAAGAGATGAGAAGGGTAATGTAATTAAAAAAGCTGATGATAATGAAGCTAGATATTATTTAGTACCTGACTCTATTTTATCAGTAAAAGATGGACAAAAAGTATCAGCGGGAGACGTAATTGCAAGATTACCTAAAGAAACTACTAAAACTAAAGATATTACTGGAGGATTACCAAGAGTTGCTGAACTTTTTGAAGCTAGAAAAGCAAAAGATAGTGCAATTATTGCAGAGAATGATGGACAGGTAGTTTTTGGTAAAGAAGTTAGAGGAAAACAAAGAGTTTCAATTGTTCCAGAGGATGGATCTGAAGCATCAAATTATTTAATACCAAAAGGTAAACATATTAACTTTAATCAAGGCGAGAAGATCAAAAAAGGGGAATATTTATTAGATGGTCAACCATTACCTCACGATATTTTGAGAATTTTAGGTATTAAAGAATTAACAGAGTATTTTGTAAACCAAGTTCAAGAAGTTTACAGATTACAAGGTGTAATAATCAATGATAAACATATCGAAACTATTCTAAGACAAATGTTGAAAAAAGTTGAAGTAAAAGTTTCAGGAGACTCTTCTTATTTACCTGGTGAGATAGTTGATAGAATTAAATTTGATAATACTAATGAAAAACTTAAAGCTGAAGGAAAAACTCTTGCTGAAGGTGAGAGAGTATTGATGGGAATTACTAAGGCTTCATTACAAACGGAGTCGTTTATATCTGCTGCATCATTCCAAGAAACTACTAGAGTATTAACTGATGCTGCGATTAAGGGTAAAGTGGATCCTTTAAATGGTTTAAAAGAGAATGTGATTGTTGGTAGACTGGTTCCAGCTGGAACAGGTCATATTAAGAACAAATGGAACAGAAGAGCTCTTGCAGATGACAATAAGTTTCTATCTGATCAAGAAAAAATTGAACCTGCAGAAACCCAAGCAAATTAATAAAAATAATATACTTTTTTAATAGTTTTAGTTTGACAAAGCTTGATTAATGAGTATTTTGGCGATGTTTTTGGTTGGAATGTAGTGCTAACTTAAGCACTAAACGCTGCCATGAATAACCTGTCAGTTATTTCATTCAAAAATAAATTTATATAAAAAAATTATGCCAACGATAAATCAGTTGTTAAGAAAACCTAGAGTTAAAGCAGTAGCAAGAAATAAAGTTCCTGCACTAGAAAAACAACCTTTGAAAAGAGGTGTTTGTGTCAAAGTTTATACAACAACCCCAAAAAAACCTAACTCTGCTTTAAGAAAAGTTGCAAGAGTTCGTTTATCAAATGGCTTTGAAGTAACAGCATACATACCTGGTGAAGGTCACAACTTGCAAGAACACTCAGTAGTCTTAATCAGAGGTGGTAGGGTTAAAGATTTACCTGGAGTTAGATATCATATCTTGAGAGGAAATTTAGATACTCAAGGTGTAGCAAATAGAAAGAAAAGAAGATCTTTATACGGAACTAAAAAAGGTAAGTAATAATGTCTAGAAAAAAAACACAGCCAAAAAAAAATGTTACTCCTGATCCAAAATTCAATTCTACTATTATTCCTAAATTAATTAATTCTATCATGTACGATGGAAAAAAGGTAGTTGCTGAAAAAATTGTTTATGATGCAATTGAGAAAATAAAAACAAAATCAAAAGAAGAGCCAATTAATATTTTTAATGAAGCCATTAATAATATTAAACCAACTGTTGAAGTAAGATCACGACGTGTTGGTGGTGCGACCTATCAAGTGCCTGTAGAAGTAAAAAGCAAAAGAGCACAAGCTCTTGCTATTAGATGGCTTAATAGAGTCTGCAAGAAAAAGAAAAGACAAACATATGTCAGACAAAATTTTTAATGAACTTTATGATGCTTATGAAAAAAAAGGAGCAGCAGTTAAAAAAAGAGAAGATGTGCATAAGATGGCTGAGTCAAACAAAGCTTTCGCACATTTTAGATGGTAATAAATTATGTCTAGATCACATTCATTAGATAAATATAGAAACATCGGTATCATGGCTCATATTGATGCTGGTAAAACTACAACTACTGAAAGAATTTTATACTATACAGGCAAGAGCCATAAAATTGGAGAAGTTCATGATGGTGCTGCTACAATGGATTGGATGGAACAAGAACAAGAAAGAGGTATTACAATTACTTCTGCTGCAACAACATGTTTTTGGCAGGATCATAGAATAAATATTATTGATACGCCTGGTCACGTAGATTTTACAATTGAAGTTGAAAGATCATTAAAAGTATTAGATGGAGCTGTTGCGGTATTTGATGGTGTTGCTGGTGTTGAACCACAATCTGAAACTGTATGGAGACAGGCTGATAAATATAAAGTTCCAAGAATTTGTTTTGTGAACAAATTAGATAGAACTGGTGCAGATTTCTTTAGATGTGTAGATATGATTAGAGACAGATTAGGTGCTACGCCTTTAGTTCTTCAAATACCAATAGGAATTGAGTCTTCTTTAACGGGTGTAGTTGATTTAGTTAAGATGAAAGCTCAGGTGTGGAAGGACGAGGCTCTTGGCGCAGAATGGGAATATAAAGAAATTCCAGCTGATTTAAAAGAAATTACAGATAAATATAGAACTCAATTAGTTGAAACTGCAGTTGAACAGGATGAAAAACTAATGGAAAGTTACTTAAATGGTGATGAGATTAAAGAGGAAGACCTAATCAAGTGTATTAGAAAAGGCACATTAAATTTTTCATTCGTACCAGTAATTACTGGCTCAGCTTTTAAAAATAAGGGAGTTCAACCATTGTTGGACGCAGTAGTAAATTATCTTCCAAGTCCAGTTGATATTGGATCAATTAAAGGAACAAAGCTTGGTTCAGAGGATGTAGTAGAAATGAAATTTGATGATGGATCTGCATTTTCTGCACTTGCATTTAAAGTTGCTAATGATCCATTTGTAGGATCCCTAACATTTATTAGAATTTATTCAGGAACAATTAAAACAGGTACTGCTGTATATAATTCATCTAAAGAAAAAGAGGAAAGAGTTGGAAGAATGCTTTTAATGCATGCTAACTCAAGAGAAGATATTAAAGAAGCAAATACTGGTGATATCGTTTCTTTAGCAGGACTTAAATATACTATAACTGGTCATACATTATGTGACAAAGAAAATCCAATTTTACTAGAGCCTATGGAGTTCCCAGAGCCAGTAATTGAAATTGCTGTTGAACCTAAAACAAAGGCTGATCAAGAAAAAATGGGAGAAGCCCTAGGTAGACTTGCAAAAGAAGATCCATCATTCAGAGTTTCTTCAGACGAAGAGTCGGGACAAACTATTATAAAAGGTATGGGTGAACTACACTTAGATATCATTGTTGATAGAATGAAAAGAGAATTTAAAGTTGAAGCTAATGTGGGTGCTCCACAAGTGGCTTATAGAGAAACAATCGAAAATGCATCTGAAGTAGAATATACTCACAAAAAACAAAGTGGTGGTGCAGGACAATTTGCAAAAGTTAAATTGTTAGTTGAGCCTCAGGAACCTGGAAAAGGAAGATTGGTTGAAAGTAAAATCAAAGGTGGATCTATACCTAAGGAATTTATTCCAGGTGTTGAAAAAGGTATTGAAACAATTTCAGATGGTGGAATCTTAGCTGGTTTTCCAATGATAGATTATAAAGTAACAATACTAGACGGATTACATCACGATGTTGATTCTAGTGTATCTAGCATTTGAATTGGCTAGTAGAGCTTGTTTTAAAGAAGCTTGTACTAAAGGTGGTTTAAAACTCTTAGAACCAGTAATGAGAGTTGAAGTAGTAACACCTGAAGATTATATGGGAGACGTTATTGGAGATCTTAATAGTAGACGAGGCCAAATAAGTACTCAAGAACAAAGAGGTAATGCAACAGTTATTACTGCAATGGTGCCACTTAGCAAATATGTTTGGATATATAAATAATTTAAGATCAATGTCTCAAGGAAGAGCCCAGTATTCAATGTTTTTTGATCACTACTCTAAAGGTTCCACAAAATGTTCAAGACGAAGTAACTAAAAAGATTGCAGGCTAATTATGGAAAAACAAAATATTAGAATTAAATTAAGAGCTTACGATAATAAAATTCTAGATGCTTCTACAGAAGAAATAGTTAATACAGTTAAAAGAACTGGAGCAACAATTAAAGGTCCAATTCCACTTCCAACAAGAATAGAGAGATATACAGTTTTAAGATCTCCTCACATAGATAAAAAAAGTAGAGAACAGTTTGAGACTAGAACTCACAAAAGATTAATTGATATTATAGAACCAACCCCACAAACAGTTGAAGCTTTAATGAAGTTAGATTTAGCTTCAGGTGTTGATGTGGAGATTAAAATTTAGTTATGAGCGAAATAGCGTTAATTGGAAAAAAAATAGGTATGACTAGAGAGTTTTACAAAAACTGGTCAACTTAGTTCCTGTTACTGTTTTAAAAATGGAAAAAGCAAGAGTTATCAATGTCATTGAAGAAGATAAAAGAGGTTACAAAGCAGTTCAATTAGGATTTGGTAAAATAAAAAATTCAAAATTAACAAAAGCAATGAAAGGCTTCTTTGCGAAAAAAAATACTGAAGCTAAAAAAAAATTGAAAGAGTTTAGAGTGACTAATACAGAAAATTATAAAGAGGGAAATGAATTTGGTTTAGAAATATTTAAAGATATAAAATTTGTTGATACTAAGTCAAAAACTATTGGTAAAGGTTTTGCTGGAGCAATGAAGAGACATAATTTTGGGGGTTTAAGAGCTTCTCATGGTGTGTCTGTTTCTCATAGATCTCATGGTTCAACTGGGCAAAGACAAGATCCAGGTAAAGTTTTTAAAGGAAAAAAAATGGCTGGTCACATGGGTGACAAGCTTAGAACAATGCAAAATATTGAAATTATAAGAGCAGATTTGGAAAATGAACTTTTATATTTAAAAGGTTCTATCCCAGGATCCTAAAAATTCAGAAGTTTTAGTTAAAAAATCTAGTTAAAAATTTAAAAAAATTAACAGTAACAGAAAAAATAAATGCTGCTGAAGAAGCTAAAAAATTCAGCGGATAATAAGAAAAAATAATGAAAATTGATAAATTAAATTTAGATGGAAAAAAAGATTCTCTAGAAGTTTTAGATAAAATATTTCTCTGCTAAGATTAATCAAAAATTAGTAAGTAGTGTACTTTATAAGACAAATGCGAACTATAAAGGTCAGACATGCAAAAACTAAGCAGCAGAAATGAAATTACAGGATCTACTGCTAAAATTTATGCTCAAAAAGGTACTGGAAATGCGAGACATGGCAAGTAGAAAAGCTCCAATTGTTTGTTGGTGGTGGTGTTGCGCATGGTCCTAAAGGTGAATTGGCTTATAAAAAAAGAAAATTAAATAAAAGTGAAAAAAAATTAAGTGTTGCTTCACTAATTTCAGAAAAAGTTAAAAAATAATAATCTTAGTAATTATGAGTGACTTTAAATCTGAAATTAAAAAAACCAAAGAAATGTTTTCGATTGTTAAAAAATTTGAAATTACAAACTCTTTAGTTATTCTTAGATAAGTCAATCTAAAGAATTTAATAGAAAAATCACTTAAGAAATATTCCAAATATTAAAGTTACAGATGTTAACCATTTTAGTTCATTTGATTTAATTAAATTTAAAAAAATTGTATTTACAGAGAGTTCAGTTAAAGAATTAGAAAAGAGGTACGTATAATGGACAAACTACATTTATATGATAAAATTTTATCTCCACTTGTTACAGAAAAATCAACAAATTTATCTGAGTTAAATAAAATTGTTTTTAAAGTTCCTTCTTCAGCTAATAAGAAAAATTTGAAAAAAGAATATAGAAAAAATTTTTAAAGTAAATGTTACTAAAGATTAATATAATTAATAAACAAAATCAGAACTAAAGTTACTAGAGGAAAAAAAGTTAAAATTTCTGGTTTTAAAAAAGCAATTATAACACTTAAAAAAGGTCAAAGTATTGACTCTAACTACAGGTATTTAAAAATGGCATTAAAATCTTTTAAACCTTACACAAAATCTACCAGAGGTACTATCTTAATTGATAGATCTGACCTATGGAAAGGTAAGCCATTTAAATCATTGGTCTCTCCAAAGAATTCAATGAAGGGAAGAAATAATAATGGCCACATAACCTCTATTAATAGAGCCGGTGGACATAAAAAAATGTATCGACATGTAGATTTCTATAGAAGAAAATTTGATATGACTGCTACAGTTGAAAGAATTGAATATGATCCAAATAGATCATGTCACATAATGTTAGTCAAATTTGAAGACAACACTCATGCTTATTATTTAGCACCTCAAAAAATAAATGTTGGTGATAAAATTGAAAATGGAAATAAAAAAGAAATTAAAGTTGGAAACTGTATGCCTTTACAAGATATTCCGGTAGGTATAAACATTCATAACGTTGAAATACAGCCCGGTGGTGGTGGTAAATTAGCAAGATCAGCTGGAACATCAGTAACAATAAGTGGTTTAGATGGCAATTATAGTTTAATTAAAATGGCATCAGGAGAGGTTCGAAAAATTGATTCAAGATCAATGGCTACCATTGGTGTTTTAAGTAATCCTGACCAAAAAAACATAAAAATTGGTAAAGCTGGAAGATCAAGATGGCTTGGAAGAAGACCTCACACTAGAGGAGTTGTAAAAAATCCTGTAGATCACCCACACGGTGGTGGTGAAGGTAAAACTTCAGGAGGAAGACATCCAGTGTCTAGAACTGGTCAATCAGCTAAAGGTTTAAAAACTAGAAATAATAAGCGTACAGATAAGTTTATTGTAAGAAGAAGAAAGAAGAGAAAGGATTAGATAATGGCTAGATCAGTTTGGAAAGGTCCATTTGTTGAAGATAGTTTGATGAAAAAAGTTGATAAGTATAAACAAGATCCAAAAAAAATACCTATCAAAACGTGGTCAAGAAAATCAACAATCATACCTGATTTCGTTGGAGTAAGTTTTTTAATTTATAACGGAAAAAAATTTATACCAATTACTATTTCTGAGGACATGGTTGGTCATAAATTAGGTGAATTTGCACCAACTAGAACCTTCTTTGGACATACACCTGCAGATAAAAAAGCAAAACCAGCAGAGGCTAAAAAAGATTAATGAGTAAAAAAAAGAAAACAAATCCTAGTAGAGAAAATACAGTGAGATCTATTAATAACAATATTAGATCTAGTGTTAGAAAACTTAATCCAATTTTAAAAGCAATAGTTGGTAAAAAAGTTGATGCTAGCTATTACGAGACTTAGAGTTTTCAGAAAAAAGGGTTACAAGAGATATTAGAAAAACATTAAGTTCAGCTGTAGCTAATGCAGAAAATAACTATCAATATGACATTGATAATTTAGTTGTAAAAGAAGCTTACTGTGGAAAAAAAATTACAATGAAAAGATTTAGACCTAGAGCTAAAGGGAAGAGCTGCACCAATATTAAAACCTTATTCTAGTGTTACAATTATTCTATCAGAAGCAAAACAAATGGAGAGTCATGGGACAAAAAGTTAATCCAGTAGGATTCAGATTAGGTGTGAATAGAGGCTGGGACTCTGTTTGGTACGCTAAAAAGAAAGATTTTGGGAACTATTTAATCGAAGACTTTAAAATCAGAGAATATATTAAAAAAAATGTAATAAACTCTGGAGTATCCAAAGTTATGATAGAGCGAACATCAAATAAATGTTATGTAACGATTTATACTTCTAGACCAGGTTTTGTAATAGGAAAAAAAGGCAGTGATATAGACAAAATTAAGAATAATTTATCAAAATTTACAACAAATGAAGTAACTTTAAATATTAAAGAAGTTAAAAAACCAGAAACAAACGCATATTTAGTAGCAGAAAATATAGCTCAACAATTAGTAAAAAGAATTTCATACAGAAGAGCAATGAAAAGAGCTATGCAATCTTGTATAAGGTTAGGGTGCAAAAGGGATTAAAGTTTCTATAAGTGGCAGACTTGGTGGAAATGAAATCGCAAGAACAGAATGGTTAAGAGATGGTAGTATTCCATCACATACTTTAAGAGCTGATATTGATTATGCTGAAGCCGAAGCTTTAACTACATATGGAATTATTGGTATTAAAGTATGGATTTACAAAGGTGAAGTATTTGCTAAAGAATTTAGTCAAGAAACAAACAAAGTTATACCAAAGGAAGATAAGGAATAAATATGCTTGCAACCAGTTAGAACCAAGTGGAGAAAAGCTCATAAAGGAAGAATCCATGGCAATGCTTCTAGAGCAAACTTTATTAACTATGGTGCTTATGCATTAAAAGCTTTATCACCTGAAAGAGTTACAGGTAAACAAATTGAAGCTGCTAGGGTTGCTTTAACTACGACACATGAAAAGACAAGGAAGAGTTTGGACACGAGTATTTCCAAACATACCTGTATCAAAAAAACCTATTGAAGTTCGTATGGGTAAAGGAAAAGGTTCACCTGAATACTATGCGTGCAGAGTTAAACCAGGAAGAATATTATTTGAAGTTGATGGTGTTTCAGAGCAAATTGCAAAAGAAGCTCTCTACAAAGCATCTGCAAAATTACCAATTAAAACAAAAACAATTAAGCGAGTATCTTAAATGAAAAAACAAGAAATTAAAAAATTATCAAAAGACGAAATGATTAAAAATATAGATAAATTAAAAAAAGATTTATTTAATTTTAGATTTCAAAAGATCAATTCACAAGTTACAAATCCAGCTAAAATTGGAGAAACAAGAAAAACAATAGCAAGATTAAAAACTTTATTAAAAGGAAAATTAAATGCCTAAAAAAATTTTAACTGGTGTGGTTGTTAGTGATAAACCTAATAAAACTAGTAACTGTCATGGTTGAGAGAAAATATGCTCATCCAGTATTAAAAAAAGTAGTTAAGGTAAGAAAAAAATATAATGCCCATGATGAAAATAATAAATTTAAAATGGGTGATAAAGTTTCTATCATTGAGTGCAGACCTTATTCTAAAAATAAAAAATTCGAAGTTATGGAGAGTGTAAAATAATGATTCAAGTACAAACAGAACTACAAGTTGCTGACAACACTGGGGCAAAAAGAATTGAATGTATTAAGGTTTTAGGTGGGTCTAAAAGAAGATACGCAAGCATAGGTGATACTATTGTTATTGCTGTTAAAGAAGCAATACCTAAAGGTAAGGTTAAAAAAGGATCAGTTCATAAAGCTGTTGTAGTTAGAGTTAAAAAAGGAATTCATAGAGATGATGGATCAAAAGTAAAATTTGATAATAATGCTGCAGTTCTAGTAGACGACAAAGGAGAACCTGTTGGAACTAGAATATTTGGTCCAGTAACAAGAGAATTAAGAAGTAGAGGGCAAATGAAAATAATTTCACTTAGCACCAGAGGTTTTATAAATGATTAAAAAAGGTTTAAAAGTTTTAGTTTTAACTGGAAAAGATAAAAAAAAAGAAGGTGAAGTTATAGAAATTGATAGATCTAATAATAGAGCTAAAGTTAAAGATATAAATATTGTTAAAAAACATGTCAAAACTACAAAAGAGAAAAAAGGTGGAATTGTTTCTAAAGAAAGTTTTATACATCTTTCAAATTTAAAATTAGTTGATGAAAAATCAAAAAACAAAAAAGTTGAGGCTAAAAAATAATGAGTCCAAGATTAAAAGAACTATATATTAAAGAAATTCAACCAGCTCTTAAAACACAGTTTGGTTTTAAAAATATTTATCATGAGTCCGAAAATAGAAAAAGTAGTATTAAATATGGGCCTTGGACTTGATGGAGCAGACTGCTAAAGATTTTAAAATCTTGTGAAGAGGATATGGCGAAAATTTCAGGTCAAAAACCAGTAATAACTAAATATAAGAAGTCAATTGCTAATTTTAAAACAAGAAAAGGTACAAACGCAGGTTTAAAAGTTACTCTAAGAAAAAATAAGATGTATGAATTTTTAGATAGATTAGTAAATATTGCGCTTCCAAGAATAAAAGATTTTAGAGGTTTATCATCAAAAGGTTTTGATAAATTTGGCAACTACACATTTGGGATTAAAGAACACATAATATTTCCTGAAGTTAGTTTTGATAGAGCAGATAAAGTAAGAGGCATGGATATCGTGATAGTGATCTCTGCAATAAATAAAGATCATAGTTATGCTTTATTAGAAAAAATGAATTTTCCATTTATTAAAAGAGGAGATAATTAAAAATGGCTAAACTAAGTTCTATAAATAAAAATAATAGAAGAATTAAACTTTCTGATAAATTTTATAAGAAAAGACAAAAATTGAAAAAGATTGTTATGGACAAAAAACTACCATTTGAAGAAAGATTTAAAGCTCAACAAAAACTTAGCTAAGTTACCAAGAAATTCAGCTAAAGTAAGAGTTATGAATAGATGTCAGATTACAGGAAGACCTCATGGGGTTTATAGAAAATTAAAAATATCTAGAATTGCTTTAAGACAATTAGGTTTGCAAGGAAAGATACCAGGTTTAGTTAAATCAAGTTGGTAGAAAGGAAAATATGAGTTTAAGTGATCCAATTGGAGATATGATAGCAAGAGTAAAAAATGCTCAAGCAAGAAATCATAAAAAAGTAGAGTTACCTTCTTCTAAATTTAAAGTAAAAATAGCTGAAATCTTAAAAAGTGAAGGTTTTATAAAAGAATTCAAGGTAAATACAGTTGATAATAAATCAACTCTTTCTTTAGATTTAAAATATCATTCAGGAAATCCAGTAATAAGTTCATTTGAAAGAGTATCAAAACCAGGAAGAAGAATTTTTTCAAGCGCTGAAAGCCTACCAAAAATAAATAATGGTCTTGGGATTGCAATAGTATCTACACCAAAGGGTGTAATGACAGATATTGATGCAAGAAAACAGAAAATTGGTGGAGAAATAATTTGTAAGGTATTTTAATGTCTAAAATAGGTAAAATTAATATTAATATTCCAGAAAAAGTTAAAGTAGTTTTGGCAGGCAATATGTTAAATATTGAAGGTCCATTAGGAAAAAAATCTATTGGTATTGATTTAGATATATTTAATTTAGATATTAAAGATGGAAAAGCAGATATCTATAAAACCAAAAAAAATTGATCAAAATACTAAAAGATTATGGGGTATGAACAGAAGTTTAATTAATAATGCAGTAATAGGTTCTAGCACAGGATATGAAAAAACTCTAGAATTAGTTGGAGTTGGATATAGAGCTGCTTTAAAAGGTAATCAACTTAATTTACAATTAGGTTATAGTCACGATATAGATTTTGATATTCCAGAAGGAATTAAAATAGCTGTTGATAAACAAACTACTTTAAAAATTACTGGTTCAGATAAACAGTTAGTTGGCTCAGTTGCTTCAAAAATTAAAACTTTTAGAAAAATTGAACCATATAAAGGAAAAGGAATTAGAGAAAAAGGTCAATTTGTTCTTAAAAAAGAAGGAAAGAAAAAGTAATGAAACTAAACGCAACTATTAGAAAAAGATTTAGAGTTAGCAACAAAGTTAAAAGAGTTGCTTCTAGTGATAGATTTCGATTAAGTATATTTAGATCTTCAAGCAACATATCTGCCCAAATTATAGATGATGCTAAAAATATTACTTTAGTATCTGCGTCCTCTGTTGAAAAGGATATGAAATCAGGATCAAAAGTTAGTAAAATAGAGTTATCAAAAATTGTAGCTGAAAAATTAGCTAAAAAAGCTCAAGAAAAGAAAATTACAAAAATATTCTTTGATAGAGGTGTGTATAAATATCATGGAAGAGTAAAAGCTTTTGCAGAAGCACTTAGAGAAAATGGAATGGAATTTTAATTATGGAAAATATAAATAATAAAGATAAAAAAACTGACGATATTTTAGAAAAATTGGTCCACATAAACAGAATAACTAAAGTTGTTAAAGGTGGAAGAAGATTTGGTTTTTCTGCATTAGTTGTAGTTGGCAACCAAGCTGGAAAAATTGGTATCGCTCACGCAAAAGCAAAACAAGTTCCAGATGCAATTAAAAAAGCTAATGAAATGGCTAGAAGAAAATTAATTCATATTCCTTTAAGAGAAGGAAGAACAATTCACCATGATGTAAAAGCTAAAGATGGTTCTGGTAGAATAGTTTTAAGAGCAGCAAGTAAGGGGACCGGTATTATTGCGGGTGGACCTGTTAGAGCAGTTTGTGAAGTTCTTGGTGTAAAAGATATTGTTGCAAAGTCAATGGGTACATCAAATGCGCACAATGTAATTCGAGCGACAATGAAAGCTTTATTAAAACAAAATTCACCAAAACAAATATCAACAATTAGAAATAAAAAAATTTCTGAGATTATTGAAAAAAGAGGCTAATGATTACATTAAATAATAGAGATAAGATTAATAAATCTAAAATGAGAGTTGGTAGAGGTATTGGCTCGGGTAAAGGTAAAACTTCTGGTAGAGGTGTAAAAGGTCAAAAATCAAGATCAGGAGTTGCAATTAAAAGTTTTGAAGGTGGTCAAATGCCATTATATCGAAGATTGCCAAAAAGAGGTTTTAACCCAATTTCTAAACAGCATATTGCAATATTAAACTTAGAAAAAATTCAATCTTACATAGATAAAAAAAGCATTAATGTTTCAGATACAATTAATTCTGAACTACTTAAGAAAAATAAATTAATCAACAAAAGTTCCGATAAATTGAAAATTTTAGGAACTGGAGAAATAAAAGATAAAGTCAATATTGTAGCAGATTTAGCTTCTAAGTCAGCTATAGAGAAACTTGAAAAAATTGGTGGCTCTATACAATTAAAGAAATAATTGATTTATAATGAGTGCTTCTTCATCAGCAAATGATCTTAAAAATAGAATATTATTTACTATTTTTATATTAGCTGTTTATAGATTTGGTACATTTGTTCCATTGCCTGGCATAGATCCAGAACAATTAAAAATTATGATGGACGGTAATCAAAAAGGATTACTTGGCATGTTCAATGTATTTGCTGGAGGCGCTGTAAGTAGAATGGCTATATTTGCTTTAGGGATCATGCCATACATATCTTCTTCTATCATTGTCCAGTTATTAACTGGTGTATCTGATTATTTTAAAAATTTAAAAGCTCAAGGAGAGACTGGAAGAGCTAAAATTACACAAATTACAAGATATGGAACTGTTTTATTGGCAACCATTCAAGGATATGGACTAGCAGTAGGATTAGAGTCATCGGCCGATTTAGTAATAAACCCTGGTATGTTTTTTAAGATTTCTACAGTCACAACTATTGTTGCTGGAACTCTTTTTTTAATGTGGTTAGGTGAACAAATTACTCAAAGAGGAATTGGAAATGGTATTTCTTTAATAATTTTTGCAGGTATTGTTGCTGAAATTCCAAGAGCCTTAGTAACTACTTTTGAATTAGGTAGAACAGGCGCCGTCTCTACTTTTATGATATTAGCAATTTTTGTTCTATTAATTTTAACAATTCTTTTCATTGTATTTATGGAAAGAGCTCTAAGAAAAATTCTTATAAATTATCCAAAAAGACAAATGGGTAATAAAATGTATGGTGGAGAGTCTTCACATCTTCCCTTAAAAATAAATCAAGCAGGAGTAATACCGGCAATTTTTGCATCAGCTTTATTATTGTTACCTGTAACTTTTTCAAACTTTAATTTTTCTGATAATGAGACTTTTTTAAATATAAGTTCATACTTTACTCAAGGACAACCTTTGTATATGTTGCTATATGCATCTGGAATAATCTTTTTTACATTTTTTTATACATCAATAACATTTAACCCTACTGAGACTGCTGATAATTTGAGGAAATATGGGGGTTTTATTCCTGGAATAAGACCTGGAGAAAGCACAGCTTTGTACATAGAAAATATTTTAACAAAATTAACAACTATTGGTGCACTCTATTTAACCTTGGTTTGTCTAATGCCAGAATTTTTAATTGCAAACTATCCAATCCCATTTTATTTGGGAGGAACATCTATACTAATTGTAGTAGTTGTTGCTATAGATACCGTTACTCAAATTCAAACTAGATTAATGAGCTCTCAATACGAGCAATTAATAAAAAAAACAAAATTCGGTAAATAGTCGTGAATATAATTCTGTTTGGTCCCCCAGGTGCTGGTAAGGGAACCCAAGCTCAATTGATTGTTAAAAAACATAATTATTTTCAACTTTCAACTGGAGATTTACTTAGAAAAGAAACACAAAAAAAAAGTGATCTAGGGTTAAAGATTGAATCCTTAATTTCAAAAGGGAATTTTGTATCTGATGAAATTGTAAATCAATTACTAAAAGAGTCTATTTCAAATCTTAAATATAGGGATAGAATAATTTTTGATGGCTATCCCAGAACTATCGATCAGGCAATTAATTTAGATAATCTTTTAAAAGAATTTAATCAAAAAGTTGAGATAGTCATAAGCCTATCTGTACCTAGAGAAATAATAGAAAAAAGAATAATTGGTAGAGTTACCTGCGAAAAATGTAATCTTACATTAAATGAATTTTTTAACTCTAATGAAATTGAACTCCACCCTTGTGGAAACCAACATTTTATTAAAAGAAAAGATGATAATTTAACCACAATCATGTCTAGATATGATATTTATAAAAAAACAACCCAACCAGTCTTAGATTATCTATCCAAAAACCTAAGATTTTACGAAATAGATGGAACTCAAAAAATTGATGAAATAACCGCTAAAATTGATGGTATTCTAAATGTTTAATGCGTTGACATTAAAAGAACTTCTTATATAAAAGGCTAAAATTTATCACATATATATGGCTCGTATCGCAGGTATCAATATTCCACAAAATAAACTAGTTCATATTGGACTAACTTATATTTATGGAATTGGAAATAAATTTTCTCAACAAATTTGTTCATCACTTGAAATTCCAAAAGAAAAAAGAGTTAATGAGCTTACAGACGAAGAAATTTTAAAGATAAGAGAATATATTGATCAAAATTTTAAGGTAGAAGGTGATTTAAGAAGAGATTATTCTCTAAGCATTAAAAGATTAATTGATCTTGCTTGTTATCGAGGCACCAGACATAGAAAAAAATTACCTGTAAGAGGTCAAAGAACAAGATGTAATGCTAGAACAAGAAAAGGTAAAGCTATTGCAATTGCAGGAAAAAAATTAACACCACTTAAAAAATAATAATTATGGCTAAAGTTGAAAAGGTTGAAAATAAAGACCAAAAGGTAGAAAAATCTTCTAAAAAGGCTAATAAAAGTTCTTATTCAAAGAAGAAAAAAATAAAAAAAAATATTCTTAATGGGATTGCTTATGTGCAATCAACTTTTAATAATACTATAATTTCTATAGCAGATACTAATGGAAATGTAATTTCATGGGCTTCTGCTGGACAAAAAGGTTTTAAAGGTTCTCGAAAATCTACTCCGTACGCAGCTCAAATTGCAGCAGATTCTGCAGCATCAAAAGCATTAGAGTATGGTATGAAAACTTTATCTGTTGAAGTTAAAGGTCCAGGATCAGGACGAGAAACAGCATTACGAGCATTACAAGCAAGAGGTTTTAAAATTTTATCTATAAAAGATACTACACCAATGCCTCATAACGGAACTAGACCACCAAAAAAAAGGAGAGTTTAATGGAAACGGAAAATGTTAATATAAAAAATTGGAAATCATTAATTAAACCATCAAAATTAGATGTAAAAATTAGCGATGACTTAACTCATGCAACTATTGTAGCTGAGCCTTTAGAAAAGGGTTATGGTTTAACACTTGGAAATTCATTAAGAAGAATTTTACTATCTTCAATTAGAGGTGCGGCTGTAACTTCAATTCAAATTGATGGAGTTTTACATGAGTTCACATCAATTAAAGGAGTAAGAGAGGATGTTACTGATATAGTATTGAATGTTAAATCTTTAGCTTTGAAAAGTTCTAGTGAAGGTACTAAAAAATTGATTTTAGACGCTAAAGGACCTGGAGAAATAAAAGCTTCAGATATTACACCTGTAGCTGATGTTGAAATTTTAAATCCTGATTTAGTAATTTGTAATTTAGATGAAAATACTCATTTTCATATGGAAATGAATGTAAATACTGGAAAAGGTTATGTTCCAGCTGATTTAAACAAACCTGAGGAGCCACCATTAGGTCTCATAGCAATCGACAGCTTTATATAGTCCAGTTAAAAAAGTTTCATATTCAGTTAGTACTGCTAGAGAGGGTAAAGCATTAGATTATGATAAATTAACAATGGAAGTTGAAACAAATGGCGCCATTTCTGCTGAGGATGCAGTAGCTTATTCAGCTAGAATTTTTCAGGATCAATTAAAAATGTTCATCAATTTTGATGAACCTGTAGAAGCTCCAGTAAAAGAAGTGTCTTCAGAGCCTGAATTTAATAAAAATTTATTAAGAAAAGTTGATGAATTAGAACTTTCAGTAAGATCTATGAATTGTCTTAAAAATGATAACATTATCTACATTGGTGATTTAGTACAAAAATCTGAGGGTGAGATGTTAAGAACTCCAAATTTTGGTCGAAAGTCTCTTAATGAAATAAAAGAAGTTTTAACTGGTATGTCGTTGTACTTAGGAATGGAAATTCCTAATTGGCCACCAGACAATATTGCAGAGATGTCTAAAAAATTAGAGGAAGCTATCTAATGAGACATGGAATGGCAAATAAGAAGTTAAACAGAACTTCTGAGCATAGAAAGGCTATGCTTAAGAACATGCTTAACTCATTAATTAAATACGAGCAGATTAAAACAACTTTGCCAAAAGCTAAATTTTTAAAACCACAAGCTGATAAAATTATTACTTTAGGAAAAAAAGAAACTTTACACACTACAAAAATGTTAGTTTCACAACTTCAAGATATAAATTCTGCAAATAAAGTAAAAAAAACTCTTTCAAAGAGATATGAAAATAGAAAAGGTGGCTATACTAGAATTATCAAAGCTGGTTTTAGATACGGGGATAATGCCCCAATGGCTATTATTGAATTTGTAGATAGAGATGTTGAGGCTAAAAGAATTGATAAAAAGAAAAAAGAAACGAATAAAGAAACTGCTCCTAAAGAAGAAAAAAAATTAGCTACTGCTTAATTTTGTATTTAAACTATTATCATGAAAAAGACTTATACCGTTGAATCAACGTTCAACGATATGCGCTTAGACCGATGGATTAGAAATGTTTTAGGAAATATTCCACAAGGTTTAATTGAAAAAAACCTTAGATCAGGAAAAATTAAACTCAATAAAAAAAAGATTAAAAGTTCAGTAAAAGTTAAAACTAATGATCAAATTGATCTATTTGATTTTGAGTTTAAAGAAACTATTTTACAAAAAAAAATTAAATTTGAACCGTCTCAAAATATAATAAAAGCAAATGAGGAATTAATAATAGATAATAATGATGATTTTATAGTCTTAAATAAAAGAGCTGGTATATCTGTACAAGGTGGAACCAAATCAAAAAAAAATTTGATTGATATTTTCAATAGAAGCGAAATTTTTAAAGATACCAAACCATTCTCAGTTCATAGATTAGACAAAGATACCTCTGGTGTATTTTTAATAGCTAAAAACCGTGAGACAGCTCAATTACTTACATCATTATTTAGACTTAGAAAAGTTCACAAAACCTACTTAGCTATTTGTCATGGAGAGTTAGATAAAGACAGCGGTGAATGGACAAATGATCTTGTAAGATACGATAATGGAAAGAAAATTGTTGAAAATGCAAAAACAACTTTCAAAGTAATTGACAAAAACTCAAATTCTACTTTAGTTGAAATGAAACCTATTACAGGTAGAAAACATCAATTAAGAAAACAATTATTTGAAATAGGGCATTCTATATATGGTGACCAAAAATATAGATCAATAAATTCTGAAAAAGGATTAAATAAAAATTTAATGTTACACTCTTATCAGATTAAATTTATGATTAATGATAAAAAATATACCTATACTGCTTTGCTTCCAGATTATTTTAAAAAACTTTTAACAACTAAAAGACTTAGTTTTTCAAATTAATTATAAAGTTATCTATAATTTTTTGATCTAATCCGCTATAATTTTGATCAATAATCGATTTTAGATTAGTCACACCTTTATCCTTAATTCCACAAGGAATAATATTTTTATATTTATTTAGATCATTGTTAATATTGATAGAAAAACCATGGTAAGCAATCCATTTGCTTACACGTATTCCTATTGCTGCAATTTTTTCAATTTTTTTGTTATTTTTAGTCCAAACCCCAACATTATTTCTGTCTGCAAAAGATTTAATGTTAAATTGTTCTAATGTTTGGATTATAGTTTTTTCAATAATACAAACGAAATTTCTGATATCTTTTTTTTTATTTCTTAAATCAATAACAAAATAACAAATAAGTTGACCAGGGCCATGATATGTAATTTTACCACCTCTATTTGTTTTAATAAGTTTGATAGATTTATTTAAAATTTCACTTTCTTTATATGATGACCCAGCAGTATAAATTTCATTATGTTGTAAGAGTCCATATTAACTCTCTATCTTTATTGTTAAAAACTAGACTTAACCGGCTTTCTAAATCCTTAATTGCATCTTCATAATTTACTGGTTTTATTGACTTTTTAATCTCGATATTCATTTAAAAATTGTAATCTATAAATTATGTATTAATAGTTGCGAACAAATAATAGGTAAATTTATGACTTTAATAAAGAAAATCAAAGATAAAAAAGTCAATTTTGAATTTAATAAAGAATATATAAAAGTTGTAACAGATAAAATTGCAAATAATGATGCTTTATTTATTACGAATTCTTTTAAAGAGATGCACCCTGCCGATGCTGCAGATATAATAGAGCATTTAAGTTTAAACGATAGAGAAAATTTAATTAAATTAAATGGTTTCAAAATTGACCCTGAGGTATTTATTGAATTAAATGAGTCAGTACAATCAGAAATCATCAAATATCTTTCGTCAGAATCTATAGTTAGAATTTTAAAAAATTTAGAGTCAGATGATGCTATTAAAATTTTAGAAAATGTTGAAGAAAAAGATAAAAATTCAATATTAAGTTCTCTCCCTCCTAAAGATCGCTTTGCATTGTTAGAGGGATTAAGCTATCCCGAGGATAGTGCTGCACGTATAATGCAGAGAGAATTTACTGCCATTCCTAGCAATTGGTCTGTTGGTCAAACTATTGATTATCTAAGAGAGAATAAAGAGCTACCTGAGGAATTTTTAGAAATTTTTATTGTTGATGAAGATTTTAAACCAATTGGTACCGTACCTTCTTCAAAAGTGTTGAGGACAGCAAGAGAAGCAAAAATGCTATCAATTATGTCAAGCTCACCTTTGTTAATACCAGTTGAAATGGATAGAGAAGAAGTTGGTCACTTATTTGAAAATTATAGTCTAAATTCTGCTTGCGTTGTAGATAAGACAAATAAGTTAGTCGGCATGATAACTTATGATGATGTTTTAACAGTATTAAAAGAAGAAGCTGAAGAAGACGCATTACGATTAGCTGGGGTAGGTGATGAAAACATTACCGATGGAGTAATAACTAAAACTAAACGAAGATTTAACTGGTTATTATTGAATTTATTTACAGCATTTTTGGCAACGTGGTGCATAAGTTTATTTGGAGCAACAATTGAACAGATGGTAGTGCTAGCTTTTTTAATGCCAATAGTTGCATCTATGGGTGGAAATGCAGGAATGCAAACATTAGCTGTTACTGTTAGGACACTAGCTACAAATGATTTAACTAAAAATAATTTTAACCAAAATATTTTAAAAGAATTCAATATTGGTGTCCTAAATGGAATTATTTTTGCAGTAATAAGTTCGTTAATTGTTCAGTTATGGTTTAATGATATCCAACTTTCATTAATTATTTCAATTTCGATGGTGGTCACAATGATAGTTGCAGGTCTTTTTGGAATATTAGTTCCTGTAACTCTAAAAAAAATGAATATTGATCCAGCTATTGCTTCTAGTGTTTTTGTAACAACTATTACTGATGTAATAGGTTTTGTGTCATTTTTAGGTGTAGGCGCTTATTTCTTTTAGATCTAAAAATTATCAATTAATCTAACATTTCCAATTTTATAAGCTACAAATAATCTAGAGTTCTTAATTGATGTAGCTAATTTTAAATTAAATATATTTCTTAACTCCAAATATTCAATCTGGATTTTAAATTCTTTATTTAAAAATTTTGATTTTTCTAGTATTAGTTTTTTTATATTAATTTTGTTTTTTAAGTTGTTTTTAAAATCTTTTAAAATAAGAGCTATTTTTCCTCCAATTTCAAATTGCTTCTTCGTTAATAGTTGATTTCTTGTAGACATTGCTAAATAATTTTTTTCTCTAATTGTTTTACAGCCAATTACTTTACAGTTATATTTTTTTTCAATAAATTTTTTAACTAAATAAAATTGTTGAAAATCTTTTTCTCCCATAAAAATTTTTTTAGGCTTAATTAATTTTGTTAATCTGTCCATAACATCTAAAACTCCTTCAAAATGACCCTTTCGATATTTTGCACATAAAATTTTTTCATTTTTTTTCAGTTTAATTTCTTTATCATTTTTTGAATGGTAAATATCTTTGTACGCTGGCAGGTAAAGAAAATTTATCTTTAATTTTTTTAAAATATTTAAATCTTTGTTTAAATTTCTTGGATATTTTTTAAAATCTTTTTTATCATTAAATTGTTTTGGATTAATAAATATACTTACAATTGTTGCTACCAGTTTGATTTAGAGAATTTTTTATAAGAGATACATGGCCTTGGTGAAGACCTCCCATAGTGGGAACAAAATTTAAAACAGATATTCCCTTAAGTGCCTTATTTAACGCTTTATTATTATGTAAAATTTTCATTTGTTTTATAATATTTTATAAGTAAAAGATTTAAATGATTAAACAAGCAATTATTCCTTTGGCTGGTCTTGGTACAAGACTATTGCCTTTAACCAGTGTTTTCCCAAAAGAGCTTTTACCAATTAATGGAAAGCCAGGTATAGAATATATTTTAGATGAGTGCATTGATGCGGGTATAAAGGAAATTATCTTTATTATTTCTAAAAACAAAGAGCTAATTAAAAAATATTTTTACAATGATAAGTTTTATTTAAAAATAATTAAGAAGAAAAAAGATAAAAGAATTATTACAGAATACCAAAAAATTTTAAATTACAGAAAAAGAATTAGATTTGTGTATCAAAACAAGCCACTTGGAACTGGCGATGCTGTTTTAAAAACCTCAAGATTAATAAAAGATAAGCATTTTTTATTGTTATTGCCTGACGATTTAATTATCAAAAAGAATTGCTCTAGTGAGCTAATAAAAATTCACACTAAATTTAAATGTTCAGTTATGGCATCAATGAATGTTAAAAAAAATGATGTAACACGTTGGGGCATTTTTTCTTTATCCAAAAAAATTAATAATACCACTCATTTTATTGATGATGTTGTTGAAAAGCCTCTAATTAATAATGCTCCATCTAATAAAGCAGTAATTGGTAGATATATTTTACCAAAAAAAATTTTTAATTTATTAAGAAACCAAAAAGCTGGCATAGGTGGTGAGATCCATATTACTGATGCCATACAAAAATTAATAAAAAATAAAGAAAAGTTTATAGCTTATTCTTTTAAAGGTAATTATTTAGATTGTGGAACAATGAATGGATATATAAATTCATCTAAAGAAATAGGTAAATTATGAAACTCTGCATGATAGGGTCAGGATATGTTGGTTTGGTTAGTGGTGTATGTTTTTCAGACTTAGGTAATGATGTTATTTGTGTTGATAATGATAAAAAAAAAATTGAAGCTTTAAAAAGAGGTATTATTCCAATTTACGAACCTGGTTTGGAAGAATTAGTAATTAAAAATACAAAGCAGAATAGACTAACATTTTCAACAAACTTGAAAGAGTCAGTTAAAAAATCAGATATTATTTTTATTTGTGTGGGTACACCTACAAAAAAAAATTCATCCTCTGCTGATTTAAGTTATGTATATAATGTAGCTAAAGAAATATCATCATCCATAAATAAATTTAAAATTATTATTACTAAATCAACAGTACCAGTGACTACTGGTGATGAAATTGAAAAATTAATTTCAAAAAAAGTTAATAAAAATCTCTTTTCTGTGGCATCGAATCCTGAGTTTTTGCGAGAAGGTGAGGCAATAAGAGATTTTACTTACCCGGACCGTATTGTAATTGGTACTGAGGAAAGTAGAGCTAATAAAATTCTAAAAGAATTGTACTCACCTTTAATTTCAAAAGGTGCACAATATGTGCAAACCGCAAGAAGATCTGCTGAATTAATTAAATATGCTTCAAATGCTTTTTTAGCTACGAAAATAACTTTTATTAATGAAATTGCTAATTTATGCGAAAAAATCAATGTTAATGTCGAAGATGTAGCTATTGCTATGGGCTTAGATAAAAGAATTGGTAGTAGGTTTTTAAGAGCAGGTCCTGCTTATGGTGGATCATGTTTTCCAAAGGATACAAAAGCAATAGTTGCTACAGCAAATCAATATAAAACAAATCTCTCTGTAATAAAAAGTGTCATTAAATCAAACGAAAATAGAAATAAGTTTTTAGTCAAGCGTGTAAATCTCATTTTAAAGAATAAAATTAAAAACAAAAAAATTACATTTTTAGGTGTTACCTTTAAAGCGAATACAGATGATATGAGAGACTCTTCAAGTTTAACAATGATTCCTGAATTAATAAAGCAGGGGGCTATAATAAGATATTATGATCCTACTGGGTATAAGGAGATATTTAAAAAGTATAAAAATGTTTCTTACGCAAAAACTATTGCAAGAGCTATTGAACATTCCGATCTAATTATCATTCATACTGAATGGAATGATTTTAAATCAATTAATTTTAATAAACTTATCAATAAAAAGAAAACAAAAATATTTGATATGCGAAATATATATTCTTTATATAAAATGAAAAAAAGTGGGATAAAATATTTTGGTATTGGTAAATAAAATTTAGATTATTTCAAAAACAGCATCAACTTCAACTGCCACACCCAAAGGTAGACTATTGGTGCTTACTGCCGCTCTAGTATGTTTACCAATTTCTCCAAATACTGAAACGATTAAATCAGATGCACCATTAATAACTTTAGGTTGTTCTATAAAATCAGGTGAAGAGTTTACAAATCCAGTAAGTTTCACGCATGATTTTATTTTTGAAAGATCTCCATTACATGCTTTTTTAGCTTGAGCAATTATATTTAGTGCACATCTTTTAGCTGCTAAATATCCATCGTCTGTATTTAAATCTTTACCCAATTTTCCTTTGATTAATTCGCCTTTTTCATCAATAGAAATTTGTCCAGAAATATAGAGCAGTTTACCAGTAATTTTTGTAGCAAGATATGATCCAACTGGATCTGATGCATTTGGTAATGTTATATTTTGATCTTGCAAATTTTTATCAATATTATTCATTTAATTTTTTTCCATAAATTCGCTTAGTGTTTTACTATTTTTGAACTTGATTAGTTTTTCTTTTAATACAGAGCTATCAAATTTTTTTTTACCATCATCTATTTTTTCCACAGCAGTATTTTTTAAATCTTTTGATTTTTCTTTAAGTTTTAATGCTGAACACTCAACATACTTTGCGCTTAGTTTATCAAACTGATTACAATCAATTTCTTCTGCAATTGAATTACTTAGAGATATAAAAAAAGTAATTAGAAAAAACACAACTTTTATCATTTATTTCTTTTTCGTTTTTTTTGTTTTTTTAGTTTTATCGTATTCTTTTCTTTTCTCAATTAATATTAGCGCTTCTTCCATAGTAAGTTCTGTAGGGTCTTTTTCTTCAGGAATTGTTGCATTAAGTGATTTGTATTTGATATAAGGACCATATTGTCCTTTCATGATTCTAACAGGTTTTTTGTCTTCTGGGTGCTCTCCCAAATCTTTGATGATAGATGAAGACATTCTTCCTGGTTTTGCTTCCGCAATAAGGGTTATTGCTCTATTTAGTCCCAGTGAAAACATTTCTTCAACATTTTCTATTCTAGCCGATTTGTTTTCACATTTTAAATAGGGTCCAAATCTACCAGTATTTAAAATAATTTCTTTATTGTTATCAGGGTTGATACCCAAGTTTTTTGGTAAAGAACATAAAAATTTCGCTTTTTCTAAATTTACATCTTCTAAGGTTAAACCTTTTGGAATTGAAACATTCTTAATATTTTCATTTTCTTTTTTTATTTTCTTTTTTGTTTTTTTTGTTTTTGACTCAATAGGCTGTTCATCTAAAATTGTTTCATATTGTAAATATGGACCAAATCTTCCATTTTTAAGATATATGTCATTTCCATTGTCGTGCTTACCAATAAACTTTGGTTCTGCAAGCTGTGATTGCGCAGCTGCTTTAGCCTTAGACAAAGGTCTAGTAAATTTACACTCAGGATAATTCGAGCAGCCTATAAAAGCACCACCTCTAAAACTATTTTTTAAACTTAATGTGCCAGTGTTGCATAATTGACAACTTCTACTAATTTTACCATCACTACCTTTATCAAAGATTAGTTCTCCTAAACTGTCATTTAATAAGTCCAAAACTTCTCTGGTTCTTTTTTCTTTAACTTCAGAAACATTGCTATTAAAGTCTTTCCAGAATAATTCTAAAACCTTAATCCAACTTTCTTTACCTGTGGTAATTTCATCAAGTTGATCTTCTAAAGAGGCTGTAAAATTGTAATCTACATATTTTGAAAATAGTTTTTCAAGAAAAGCAGAAATTAATTTTCCTCTATCTGTTGGAAAAAATCTTTTATTTATAATTTCTGCATAGCCTCTATTTGCTATTGTAGAAATAATACTTGCATATGTTGATGGACGACCAATTCCTAATTCCTCTAATTTTTTAACCAAACTAGCTTCTGAGTATCTTGGTGGGGGTTGTGTAAAGTGTTGTTCATCTATAAGTGACTCTATATTAATTGGTCCTTTCTCTACTTCTGGCAAAATTGACTCTTCCTCATCTTTATTTGGAGTATTATAAATTCTTAAAAAGCCATCAAATTTAATAACAGATCCACTGGCTTTACATATTGTTTTATTATCTTCTGTAGATATTGTTATTGTGTTTCTATCAAATTGAGCTGATTGCATTTGAGAGGATAGTGCTCGACTCCATATAAGGTCATAAAGTTTTAATTGATCTGAGCTTAAGAATTTTTTAATAGACGAGGGCGATCTATTGATATCTGTTGGTCTAATTGCTTCATGAGCTTCTTGAGCATTTTTAGCTTTTTTACCAGAATAGTTAAGCGGTTGGTCTGGGAGATATTCATTTCCTAATTCTGCCTGTATATACTGTCTAAATGATGAAATCGCATCTGCAGATAGATTTGTGCCATCTGTACGCATATAGGTAATAAGACCTATAGTTTCTCCCTCTATATCAATACCTTGATACAACTTTTGGGCAATTTGCATTGTCCTAGAGGCTCCAAATCCTAATCTACCTGAAGCAACTTGTTGAAGTGTTGATGTAGTAAATGGCCCTGAGGGATTACGATTTACTATTTTACTAGATATATCACTTATTTGAAATTTTTTGATATTTACTTTATTAATTGCATTTTGAATTTCATTTTTATTCCTAAAAGAAAATTTCTCAATTTTCTGATCATCGATTTGAACTATACTAGCTGTGATGCTGTTTTGTTCTTTATCTAAAAATTTCACAGTCAATGTCCAGAATTCTTCAGGAATAAATGACTCAATTTCATGTTCTCTTTCTGTAATTAACTTAAGTGCTACCGATTGAACACGTCCTGCTGATTTTGATCCAGGTAATTTTGTCCATAAAATTGGAGAAATATTAAACCCAACTAGATAATCAAGAGCTCTTCTAGCCATGTAAGCATCAACCAATAATGGTTCTATTTGTCTTGGATTTTCTATTCCATGAATTACAGCTTTTTTGGTAATTTCATTAAACACCACTCTTTCAATTTCTTTATCCTTTAAAAGTTTTTTTTCTTCAAGGTATTCTTTCACATGCCAAGCTATGGCTTCACCTTCTCTATCAGGGTCTGTTGCCAATATAATTTTCGATGAATCTTTTGCTGCATCAGTTATTTCTTTTAGATATTTTTTTGAAAAACTATCAACTTCCCACTCCATTTTAAAATTTTGATCTGGATCTACAGAGCCATTTTTGGAGGGCAGATCTCTTATATGACCATAACTAGCTAAAACTTTATATTTATCACCTAAATATTTATTTATAGTTTTAGCTTTTGCAGGACTTTCTACGATAACAAGATTCATAATTTAACAAACTACCCAAAAGACCTTGATAGTCAAATTAATAAATTTTTGTCTTTGTTTCCTCTTGATTTTTCAATCGTTTAACATTTTCACGATGAGTATAAATTATTAAAACAAACATAATTAAAAAGAAACTTATTCCATTTGTATTGCCACTTACATATAAGTAAATAGGTATAGAAAAAGCTGCTATCAGTGAAGACAATGAAGAGTACTTTGATAGAAAAAAAATAAACAACCAATTTGATATAAAAATAAATCCATAAACAAGATTTATAGAAAATAGAATTCCAAGATAGGTTGCTACACCTTTTCCTCCTTTAAATTTTAGCCAAATTGGAAATACATGTCCAAGAAAAGAACATAATGAAGCTAAATAGATTAAATCTGGATAATTATTTTTTACATAGATTACAGGTATAATAGCTTTAGCAACATCAAGAATTAAAGTTGAATATCCAATTAATTTATTGCCTGTTCTCAAAGCATTTGTAGCACCTATATTTCCAGAACCAATGTTTCTAATGTCTTGTTTTAGAAAAAATTTTGTAAGTATAAAGCCAAATGGAATTGACCCCATTAAGTAAGATATAAAGCTTATTAAAAAAAAATCCATTATTACAGCCTAAATAACTCTTTGCCTTTTACGAATGTGTTTGTCACTTTGCCTTGTAGTTTTTTATCCTCTATTGAAGTATTTTTTGATTTTGAGATTAATTTTTCTTTTTTAACAATCCACGGTTTATTAATGTCCACAATACATAAATCAGCATCAGCTCCTATTGAAAGACTACCTTTATTTATTTTCAAAATCTTAGCAGGATTTGAAGTGAGAGCTTTAATTATAGTTTCTAACTTTACAGAACCGTTATGGTAAAGCTCTAAACTTAAAGATAATAAGGTTTCAATACCAGAAGCACCAGTTGCTGCTTGTGCAAATGTTAATCTTTTAGACTCCTCATCTTCAGGTTTGTGATCCGACACTATTACGTCAATCATTTCATCCTTTAAGGCATTAACAAGTGAAACTCTATCTTCTTCTCTTCTTAGTGGTGGGGATAATTTTAAAAAAGTTCTAAAATCACCAATATCATTTTCATTTAAAGATAAATTGTTAATTGATACACCGCAGGTAAATTTAACTTTATCTCTTCTTTGTTTAATAACATCCACTGACTTTTCTGATGATATTTGAGAGATATGATATCTACATTTTATATTTTCTAATAGTGTTAAATCTCTTTCTATTATAATTCTCTCAGCAACATCAGGAATGCCAGCTAATCCAAGTTTAGTTGCAATAATTCCAGAATTAATCATTCCATTTTTTGATAGATCTAGATCTTCAGCATGTTGCATAATTAAACTGCCTAAGTCCTTAGCGGAATTCATAATTCTTGACATTAATTGAGTATTTTGAATGGTTCTAATACCATCAGTAAATGCAATAATCCCTTTTTTTTGAAGTAAACCAAATTCGGTCATATTTGAACCTTCAATATTTTTAGTTAAAGATGCACATGGAAAAATATTGATCATAGATTTATCTCTTCCACGTCTTTTTAAAAAATCAACAATTGACACGTTGTCAATTACAGGATCTGTATTAGGCATAGTAACTACTGAAGTCACTCCACCTGAAAGAGCCGCATTACTAAGAGTTCTAAAGTTTTCTTTATATTCATAACCTGGCTCACCAACAAATACTCTCATATCCACAATACCTGGAAAAATATATTTACCATTTAGGTCAATTGGCTTTTCTCTAGTTGGTAAATTATTGATGTTTACTTTTTTTCCTATTGCTTCAATTTTGCCATCTTCGCCAATAATTAATCCACCAAGCTCATTTAAAGAATTATGTGGGTCAACTATATTTGCGTTTATAAAATATTGTTTTTTCATTTATCTATATTTATTCACAAAAAATTTTTAAACATGCCATTCTCACAGCCACACCTAACTCAACTTGTTCTTTAATTACACTTTTGTTAATATCATCTGCTAATTTTGTATCTATCTCAATTCCTCTATTCATGGGTCCGGGGTGCATTATAAGAGCATCACTTTTTGCAAAGTCTAGTTTATCGGGCGTTAAACCATAATATTCGTAATATTCTCTATTTGATGAAAGGAAAGAACTAGTCATTCTTTCATTCTGTAATCTTAACATCATTACGATATCACAATCTTTCAAACCTTTTTTCATATCTGTAAAAGTATTGACACCAAATTTTTCAATTTCTTTTGGCATTAAGTTTGTTGGTGCAATTATATTTACTTCTGCTCCAAGCATATTCAGCAAATATATGTTTGATCTAGCAACTCTTGAATGAAGTATATCCCCACATATTGCTATTTTTAAACCTTCAATTTTTTTTTTTCTATTAATTATAGTTAATGCATCAAGCAAAGCCTGTGTAGGGTGTTCTCTTCTACCATCACCTGCATTTAATACAGCACAATTTACTTTTTGTGATAAAAGATTACATGCCCCTGAGTCTTGATGTCTTATTACAATGATATCTGGATGCATAGCATTCAAAGTCATTGCAGTGTCGATTAAAGTTTCACCTTTTTTTATTGCAGAATTATTTATATTCATTGACATAACATCAGCACCAAGCCTTTTTCCCGCTAATTCAAAAGAACTTTGAGTTCTGGTAGAAGGTTCAAAAAATAAGTTAATTTGAGTTTTTCCTCTTAAAACATCTAATTTTTTATTTTTACTTTGATTGAGTTTAATAAAACTTTGTGACTCATCTAAAATAAGATTTACATCATTAATTGATAAATCTTGTATACCTAACAAATGTTTTTGGGAGATTTTAATAGCTTTATTGGTTTTAGTTGCCATTAAAACCAACTCTATAACTATATTATAGAGTGATGGCAAGTATTAATTATTGAGAAAATCCAAAGCTCCTTGAAGAATAAATGCTGCTGCATTTTGATCTATATTTTTTTCTCTTTTACTGACATTGATATCAAGTTGACTAGAGATATTAAACGCCCCAACTGTTGATAGTCTTTCGTCCCATAAGCATACAGGTATATCTATTTTGTTGCTAATATTTAAGCTAACGTCATTAACAGATTGAGCAGACCTACCTAAAGAACCATCCATATTAATTGGATTGCCAATAATAATGCCTTTAATGTCGTATTCATCAATTATTTCTTTAAGCTTATCAATTAGTTGATTGGTATTAGTTTTCATAATTGTTTTAAATGGAGTAGCAATTAACTGTTTTTCATCAGAAATGGATACACCGATTCTTTTAGATCCAAGGTCAAGACCAACTAATCTACATTTATTAGTCTGTTTTTTTTTAAATTCTTCTAAGGTCATCATATTGTATATTTTAAACTTAAGTGATAGTTTGCGACATATTTAATTATCATATGAGCATAGATCTTAAAACAATAAAGCATATTTCAAAGTTATCAAGAATATCAGTAGATGATAAAAAAGCTGAAAAATTAGCAGGTGATTTAAATTCGATTTTTGATTTCATAGAAAAGCTAAGTGAACTTAAAACTGACAATGTTCAACCTTTAACATCAGTAGCAGAAACAACTCTAAAATTAAGGCCAGATGAAATTAAAAGTAAAAATATAAGAGAGCAAATTCTTAAGAATTCTCCAGTTGATAATGAAGATTTTTTTGTAGTTCCTAAAGTAGTAGAATAATGTCAGATATAACTAAACAAACTTTAAATTCACTAGTTCAAAATATAAAAGAAAAAAAACTTTCTTCATACGAAGTTACCAAATCTTTTGTTGAAAGATCTGAAAAATCAAAAAAACTTAATGCATATATTACAGAAGATTTTTCAAATGCACTTTTAAAAGCTAAAAAATTTGATGATAGTCCAAATTTTGATCTAAAATTACCCGGCATACCTATAGCAGTAAAAGATTTATTTTGTACCAATGGTATTAGAACCACTGCTGCAAGTAAAATTTTGAACAATTTTATTCCAACCTATGAATCTACAGTGACCCAAAATATTTGGGATGAAGGTGGTATATTATTAGGAAAGTTGAATTGTGATGAATTTGCTATGGGATCGTCAAATGAAACTAGTTATTTTGGCAATGTACAAAACCCAATTGATGAAAATTTAGTACCAGGAGGATCTTCCGGTGGTTCTGCGGCAGCTGTGTCTGGACAGCTTACACCGATTACAATTGGAACTGATACAGGTGGATCTATAAGACAGCCTGCATCTTTTACTGGTACTGTAGGTCTAAAACCTACTTACGGTAGTTGTTCTAGATTTGGAATAGTAGCTTTCGCATCTTCTTTGGATCAAGCTGGACCAATGGCGCAAAATGTTGAAGATTGTGCTTTATTACAGGAAGTAATTAGCACTTATGATCCTAAAGACTCTACTTCAATTGATTTTAAAAGGAATCAATACAGAAAAGAGCTTTCAAAAAATATTAAAGGAAAAAAAATAGGGATACCTAAAGAATATCGAGTAGATGGTATGCCTAAAGAAATAGAAGATTTATGGCAAAAGGGGATTGAGCATATTAAAAATTGTGGAGCAGAAATAGTTGATATTTCGCTTCCTCACACCTCATACGCATTACCTACATATTACATTGTGGCTCCAGCTGAGGCATCCTCTAATCTAGCTCGATATGATGGTGTTAAATATGGTTTTAGATCAGAAGGGCAAAATTTAATTGATATGTATGAAAAAACTAGATCAGAAGGATTTGGCTCTGAAGTTCAAAGAAGAATAATGATTGGAACTTATGTTCTATCATCAGGTTATTATGATGCTTATTATTTAAAAGCCCAAAAAGTTAGAAGATTAATCAAAAATGATTTTGATGAGGCATATAAGGTTGTAGACGCTATTTTAACTCCATCTACTCCTAGTTCTGCATTTAAAATTGGAGAAAAAAAAGACGATCCAATATCTATGTATCTTAACGATATTTTCACTGTACCAGTTAATTTGGCAGGACTTCCCGCTATATCAATACCCGCAGGTCATGATGCTAAAGGTTATCCCTTAGGACTACAAATAATTGGCAAAGCTTTTGCTGAACAAGAAATTTTAAATATAGCTTACGCTATGGAAGAAAAAATTGAATTTAAAAATAAAATTAATGACTGGTGGATTTAGTGAGTAAAGAACAAGCTGAATATTTGATAATCAGAGGGGATAAAGAATATGAGGTGGTTATTGGACTTGAGGTTCATGCACAGGTTACGTCAGACTCAAAACTTTTTTCCAACTCTTCAACAAAATTTGGTGCCGAACCTAATACTCAAGTTAGCTTAGTTGACGCTGCTTTTCCAGGAATGCTACCTGTTATAAATGAATTTTGTGTTAAACAAGCAATAAAAACTGGAATTGGCCTTAAGGCTCAAATTAACAAAAGATCAGTTTTTGATAGAAAAAATTATTTTTATGCAGATTTACCGCAAGGTTATCAAATTTCTCAATTTAAAGATCCAATAGTAGGTGAAGGAAAAGTAATACTGGATATGCCAAATGGTCAAAAAGAAGTAGGGATTGAAAGATTACATTTAGAGCAAGATGCAGGAAAAAGTATCCATGATATGGATCCACATAATACGTTTGTAGATTTAAATAGATCTGGAGTAGCTTTGATGGAAATTGTTAGTAAACCAGACTTAAGATCTCCAGATGAGGTAAATGCTTATATTAAAAAATTAAGATCTATTATGAGATATCTAGGAACTTGTGACGGTAACATGCAAGAAGGATCTTTAAGAGCCGATGTTAATGTCTCTGTAAGATTGAAGGGAGCAAAAGATTTTGGCACCAGATGTGAAATTAAAAATGTAAATTCAATTAAATTTATGCAGATGGCAATTAATTATGAAGCAAATAGACAAGTTGATTTAATTGAAGATGGACAAAAAATTGATCAAGAAACAAGATTATTTGATACAAAAAAAAATGAAACTAGATCTATGAGGTCTAAAGAGGATGCTCATGATTATAGATATTTTCCAGATCCAGATTTACTACCTTTAGAAGTTACAGATGAATTTATTGACAGTATAAAATCAGAAATTCCAGAGTTACCAGATGACAAGAAAAAAAGATTTATTGATGAATTTAAAATTTCACCCTATGAGGCAACAATTTTAGTTTCCGATATTGAAGTGGCAAAATATTTCGAAGAGGTTGTTGCTAAAATGGGAAAAAATAAAGATATGAAATTAGCTGTGAATTGGATCACAGGAGAATTATTTGCTGTATTGAATGATAAAAATTTAGAGATATCACAAAGTCCAATAAGTGCAAAGAATTTAGCTAAGCTAATTAATCTAATTAAAAATGGAACTATTTCAGGGAAAATAGCCAAATCTATTTTTGAGGATATGATCAATGGTGATATAGATCCACAAGTGATTGTTGAGGAAAAAGGGCTAAAACAACAAAGTGATCCAAAAGCATTAGAGGTTTTAATCGAAAAAATAATTAATGAAAATAGAGATAAAGCTATTGAATATAAACAAGGTAAAGAAAAATTATTTGGTTTTTTTGTGGGACAAGTAATGAAAAATTCTGGTGGGAAAGCTAACCCTCAAATGGTTAATGAGATCCTTAAGGCAAAACTACAAGAATAAATGGGTTCAGACCTAAAAATTTCAGATAAAATCCAAAACTATATATTAAGCAATGGATTGAACTTGCATCCAGTTCAGAAAGAAATAATTGAATATAATAAATCTTTAGGTGATTTAAAAAGAATGCAGATAGCTATTTCACAAAGTCAATTTTTACACTTAATAGTCAAAATTACAAAAATAAAAAAAATTTTAGAAATAGGTACTTTCACTGGGTTAAGCACTCTTTCAATGGCATTAGCTTTACCTGAAGATGGAAAAATTTTAGCATTAGATAAAAATAATGAAACCACAAAACATGCAATTAATTTTTTTGAAAAGGCAAAACAAAATCACAAAATAACTACCATGATAAATCCTGCTTTACAAAGTTTACAAAAAATTAGAGGTCAAAAATTTGATTTAATCTTTATAGATGCAGACAAAATGAATTATAAAAATTACTATGAAGAAGCAATTAAACTTATAGACAACGATGGTTTAATAATTATTGATAATGTTTTGTGGCATGGCGAAGTTGTGGATGAAAATAATAATGATAAATTTACTATCTCAATAAGAGAATTTAATAATTATGTTTCTAATGACAAACGTGTTGAAAAAATTATTATTCCACTAGGCGATGGTATGACAGTTTGTAGGAAGCTATAATGTTTGAGGTTTTTGGATTCTACAAATTTATAAAATTAACATCTCTTAAAAAAAATAAAACTATTTTACAAAAAATTTTAATTAAAAAAAATATCAAAGGAACAATTATTATTTCAAAAGAAGGTTTAAATGGTACTATTTCTGGAAAGCTTATTGATATTAAATTTACTATTAAGAAAATTAATCAAATCTTTAAATTTAAAAAATTTGATAGTGAAAATACTTCAAAAAGTAATTTCCAACCTTTTCATAAGCCTAAAGTGAAAATAAAAGAAGAGGTCGTTCCAATGAATCTTCTTTTGAACAAAAAAATTAAAAAAAAAGATAGTCATGTTGAACCAAAAAAATGGAATAGATTAATAAAAGATAAAAATACGCTTGTATTAGATTCTAGAAAACCATTTGAATATAAAGTCGGAACTTTTAAAAGATCAATTAATCCCAATGTTAAAAATTTTAGAGATTTTCCCCAATTTTTAAACAAATTAGATAAAGCTAAACCAATTGCCATGTTTTGTACTGGTGGCATTAGATGTGAAAAAGCCTCTGTCTATTTAGAAAAAAAAGGGTTTAATAATGTTTACCAACTAAAGGGTGGAATTTTGAATTATCTTAAAAAAATTGATGAAAAAGATAGTCTTTGGAAAGGAGAGTGTTTTGTCTTTGATAATCGAATAAGTTTAAAGCATGGATTAAAAATAGGCACATATTCATTGTGTAGTGGATGCCGTAGTCCGATATCCATTAAAGATAAAAAATCCAAAAAATATGAAGAGGGCGTATCTTGCCCAAATTGTTTCGATAAATTATCCGAAACTCAAAAGAATCGTTTTAGAATGAGACAAAGTCAGATAAATCGTGCTAGAGAGTTAGGTAAAGATCATATCTTTAAAAAAGAATTTAGCTAAAGGTTCAATTTGTCAAAAAATATTCAATTAACAAAAGATCCAATTTGGACATTATTAAGAAAAGTTACTATACCTGCTAGCACAGGTTCGTTATTTCAAACTTTTTATAATTTAGTAGATACCTGGTTTGCAGGAAAAATCTCAGCAGATGCAATTGCTGCTATTGCTAAATCATTTCCAATTTATTTTGTAATTATCGCAGTAGGAGTTGGAATAGGTGCTGCAACTAATTCAACAATTGGAAATTTAATTGGTGAGAAGAATATAAAAAAAGCTTCCTTGTTTGTTGCTCAGTCAGTTATATTTGCAGTCATTATTTCAATCATTGTAACTTTGTTTGGATTAAATTTATCTAATTTCCTTTTAAGTTTGATGGGCTCAAATTTGGAAAGCATACTTTTAACTCGAGAATATTTAGATATTATTTTTTATGGAACATTTATTGTAATGATACAAATTTCTTTAAATGGTACTTTAAATGCTCAAGGAGATACAAAAAGTTATAGAAATGTATTAATTTTTAGTTTCTTTTTAAATATTTTTTTAAATCCTTTATTTATTTGGGGGTACGGAATAATTCCTGGATTTGGAATTGCTGGACTTGCAATAGCTACAGTTATTGCGCAATCAATTGGTACTCTCTATCTGATATACAAAGTCAATTCATGTAAGTTGAAAAGATATATTTATTTAAAGTGCTTTATTCCAAAATTTATTATGCTTAAAGAACTTTTAAATCAATCCTTACCAATAATCTTCAGTATGTTGTTTATAGGTGTTGGAATTTTCAATATTTTATATTTTATTGGTAAATTTGGTGATTTGGCTATTGCTGGATATGGTGCTGCTTTACGAATTGAACAAGTTTTTTTACTTCCAGTTATAGGTTTAAATACAGCTGTTCTATCAATTGGCGGACAAAATTTTGGAGCTAAAAACTATAATCGTATTAGAGAACTTTATACAAAAGCTTTAATTTTTGGTTCATCTTTTATGTCAATTGCAGGTATCATCATGTTTATATTTGCAGAAACTTTTGTATCATTGTTTACTGAAAACCTTATTGCGATTGAGCATGGAGCAATATATTTAAAAATTGCAGCTTTAATTGGACCTATTTATCCAGTTTTTTTTATTACAACAGCGGTTTTTCAAGCAGTTAAAAAACCAATTTTTAGTTTGTATTTAAGTATAATAAGATTAACAGCTTTGCCATTTTTAAGTTTATGGTATGTGATAAATATTAGGGGTGGATCTTACAATGATATTTTTTATACAATTATGGCTACAAACTGGTTTGTAGCAGTTGTGGTGATTATTTTTATTGGATATTTTTTAAACAATGTTTTTAAACAAAAAAAATCTCTATTTAGTTATTAAATTTTTTATAATTTTTTTTTCTACAATTTTTTTAATTGAAGCATCAGAAGTAAAAATTATTGATGGAGATACAATACATATTAATAAAGATAAAATTAGATTTTCAGGTATTGATGCCCCTGAATTAAACCAAACTTGTTTATCAAATAATCAAGTCATTAAATGTGGTATTCTCTCAAAAGAACTCTTAATAAAAAAGATTGCTAATAAAAAACCTATTTGCATTAAGGAAGGTGTTGATCAATATAAAAGAATATTAGCAGAGTGCTTCATTGAGGAAGAAAGTTTATCAAGTTTTTTAGTTAGGAATGGTTATGCATTCGCTTATAGAAGATATTCTGATAAATTTATTAAAGATGAAAATTTTGCTAAAGAAAATCGCAATGGAATGTGGTCTATGATATTTGACTATCCTTGGGATTTTAGAAGAAAATAGCTAATTTTTTAATTTTTTTTCTAATTTTCTTACAAAATAAGAGACAATTAAAATTAAGATCAGATATTCAAAGATTAGAAAAGTATATATTTCTAAAGGTCTATAAGTGGTAACTACTAATTCATTAGCTTTTCTTGTTAAATCTCCAATTCCTATAATTGAAACTAACGATGACATTTTTAATACATAAACAAACTGATTACCAATAGCTGGTAAAATATTTTTTATAGCTTGAGGCATAATAACAAATCTTAATTTATTTAAAAAACTTAATCCTAATGAACTACCGGCCTCCCATTGAGCTTTTCTAATTGAATTAATTCCAGCTCTAAATATTTCAGCTTGAAAAGCACTTTCACTTATAGATAGAGCAATTATTCCAGATACAAATGGACTAAAACTTATTCCAGTCATAATAGGTAAACCGTAGTAAACCCACAAAATAAGTACTAGTAAAGGCACTGCTCTTACAATTTCGACATAAGCAATATTGAAATAGGATAAAAATTTATTTTTTGATAATGACGGTAAAGCAACTAGCATTCCTAAAATCATTGAAATAACTATAGAAATTAATGAAATAAAAATTGTAGTAGTTAAACCGCTTAATAAAAATTTTAGATTAGTTAGCCCATTTACGTTGTTGGGAGACAGTATATACCATCCCAATTCTTGGCTTCCACAACTAGTAATTAATAAAAATAGAAGTAAAAAAAATATGTTTTTCACTACTAAATTTATAAAGATTTAAAAAAAAATATCTAACTGATTATAAGCTTTTTAAATTATATTGAGTTAATAGATCGTCAAAAAAACCAGAAGCTTTCTTAATTTCAATCCATTGATTAACATAATTCATCCAAACTTGATCATTTTGATCAACCATCATCGCTAGTACAGCTGGATCTTTTCCACCATCTGGAACTATAGCTAATTGAGGATATGTAATTATAAGTTTATTTGCTTCTGTTGAACTTGTTATATGTCCGTCTGCTCTTCCAGACAATACTTCTTGAAAGTCCCTTGCAGGAGCTTCAACAGATTTTAATTTTGATTTTGGAAAAAATTCTTTTGCTTTTGCTTCTTGAGAGGTACCCAAGGTTGTTGCAATCGTAACATTTTCATTATTTAATGAGTCCCATGTGGGAAATTTATTTAAATTTTCTTTTAGTACCAAAGGTACAGTACCATATTTATAATAAGAGTTTGTGAAACCTGCCACTAGAGCTCTTTTAGCAGTTTTTGTTACACTTGTTGAAATGTCATATCTTCCAGAAGTAATTCCTGAAACAATAGTTTTCCATTCTGTAGGAATAAATGTAACTTTAACACCCATATCTTTGGCTAGTTCATTCATTACATCTATATCAAATCCTTTATATTTATTGGTTGCAGGATCTTTCATGGTCATTGGATCCCAATCACCTGTTGTTCCAACTTTTAATTCTCCTGATGATAGTATTTGATTTAATTTTGACTCTGCGTTTAAAGAAAAGGGTAAAAGTGCTAATAGCACTACAAGGATTATTTTTTTCATAGTAATCTTTAACTGATTTATATGTTAATTATTACTATAATCTTGACGCACTATCATTCATCCATGAAAACAAATGTTCTGAGAATGATCTTCTTACAAATAAATTAACATTTTCAATGTCTTTATTATGAATTATTACGTCTATTTTAGCCAGAATAGTTTGTGCTACGGAACCTTTTTTATTTTTGAATTGATTGAAATTGAATGGAGACCCAGTTTCAAATAAATTATAAATTTTAGAACCTTTAAGATTAATCATAACAAATTGATCTGTAACATCTATAACTGCGCCTAGGTTCAATTTTGATATATTTTGAGTTAGCTTTTCCTCTATTGGGTAGATATTTGAATTTTCAGAACTTATTTCATTTGAATAAATCATCCATTCATCTGGGCTAAGCCATAGTGCTGTCAGATCTTGACTAGTTGTGGAGGTATTGGACTCAGTTGGAAGAAGTAAATTGAGTGATTTTCCAATTGCAGATAAAAATTCTCTACTTTTTCCTCTAAGAATTAATTTCATTAATGGTTTAATCTCACTCATTTCTAAGTCAGAATATAGTTTAGTTTCTTTTAAAGCTTGATTGTAATTAAGCATTTAATCTCTTGTTCTCCTTATCTAAAAATACTGGATCTGCAACAGTCACCGTAATTATTTTATTCTCCATAGGAATAAATAATTTCTTACCCATCATATTTTTTCCACCTCTCACCACACCCAACGCTATAGATTTACTAAGATTGGGGCTGTAGTAACTTGAAGTCACATGACCTAACATTTCTATAGGTTTTTTGTTAGTATCTTCTACAATTTGAGCACCTTCTTCTAAAACTATTTTTGGATCCTCAGTTAATAATCCTACTAATTGTTTTCGATCTTCTCTTATCGTATCCGATCTATATAGAGATCGTTTACCTATGAAGTCATATTTCTTTTTGCTAACTATCCAATCCATTTGAAGATCAATAGGTGTCATAGTAGCATCTGTATCTTGTCCAACTATTATAAAACCTTTTTCAGCTCTTAAAAGGTGCATGGTTTCTGTACCATAAGGGGTAATATTAAATTCTTTACCAGCCTCCATACATTTTTCCCAAACAGATCTTCCAAAATTTGCTTGAATGTTAATTTCATAACTATGTTCTCCAGTGAAACTAATTCTCATTACTCTACATTTTACATTTCCAATTTTTGAATTCTTGAAAGACATATGTGGAAAGCTCTCATCGGATAAATCCAAATCAGGTAAAACTTTTGATACAATTTTTTTGCTGTTTGGACCACAAACACTGACAGTTGCATAATGATCAGTTACCGATGTTAGATAAACATCTAACTCTGGCCATTCTGTTTGTAGATAGTCCTCCAATTTTCCCATCACATTAGCAGCGCCACCTGTTGTTGTAGTCATAATGTAATGATTTTCATCAAGTCGAGTAGTTACTCCGTCATCATAAACCATACCATCTTCGTTTAGCATTAATCCATATCGACATTTACCTATTCCAAGTTTTGACCAAGCGTTAGTGTAAACTCTATTCAAAAATTCTGAAGCATCTGTTCCTTGAATATCTATTTTTCCTAACGTAGAAGCATCTAGAATACCTGCACTTTCTCTCGCGGCTTTACTTTCTCTTTGAACAGCCATGTGCATGTCTTCACCATTTTTGGGGTAATACCAAGCTCTTTTCCATTGACCAACATTTTCAAATTCTGCATTATTTTCTTTATGCCATTCGTGCATTGGTGTTTTTCTAAATATATCAAAATATTCTCCTACATTTCTTCCAACAATAGTCCCAAAAGATAAAGGAGTGTAGGGTGGTCTAAATGTTGTTGTGCCAAGCTCGCCCATTTTAACACCAGCTGTTTCTGCAATAATACCTAAAGCATGCATATTTCCAAGTTTACCTTGATCTGTCCCCATGCCAGTGGTGGTATATCTTTTTACATGTTCAATAGATCTAAAACCTTCCCTTAAAGCTAATTTAATATCTTTTGCAGTTGCATCATTTTGATAATCAACAAAGGGTTTTGTTTTTCCCAAAACCTTATCTGATGGAAGTAACCAAATATTTCTTTTTGATAAATTTTTTGAAATTTCAACTGATAGATTTTCATATTCTGTTTTTTCAATTTCTAAAAAATTCTTTAGCTGAGAAGGTATAATATTTAAAATTTCATCTAATTCAAATTCTCCATTACAAGATCCAATGCTAATTTGTTTTGAAGGGTAAATATTTGGTACAAATACTTGATCTTCATCTCTAAATTTAAGTTTGCCACCTGATTGTGTAAATAAATGTACAGCTGGAGTCCAACCGCCAGAAATGCCCAAACAGTCACAGTCTATATTAATTTTGCTACCCACAACGGATTGACCATCTTTTGAAAGTTGCATAATAGAAATTTTATTAATTCTTTTATAACCTTCAGTATCTACAACTGTGTAAGATTTATAAACTTTGATACCATTCGACTCCACTTCATCAATAATTTTAGACTCCGGGTTCTCTCTAATGTCAACTATAGCTCTTATTTCGATCCCTTTTTTAAATAAAGATAATGCAGTTTCGTAAGCACTATCATTATTAGTAAATAAGACATTTTTTTCTCCACAAGAAACTCCATAAAAATCTATATATTTTTTAACTGCAGAAGATAACAATATGCCAGGACGATCATTATTATTAAAAATCATAGGTCTTTCTAAAGAGCCAGTAGCTGTAATAACTTTTTTGGCTCTAATTTTTAGAAGTCTTTGTCTGATTTTATTTTTTCTTTCATTAAACGGTAAATGATCAGTTAGATTTTCTCTAGCTAGTAAAAAGTTATACCCATGAAATGCCGCAACACTTGTTCTAGTTTTAATTTCTAAATTTTCTAGGTTTTCAAGTTCGGAAATTTCTTTTTCAAGCCAACTTGAGGAAGCTAGATTATTAATTTTATGTTGATCTGAATTTTGAAAAATTGTACTACCACCTAAGTTAGGTTTTTCCTCTACTAATAAAGTTTTTAAACCATTTTTAGCTGCAGTTTTAGCTGCCATTATCCCAGAAATTCCTCCCCCAATTACTAAAACATCACAGTGAATATATTGATGATCATAAATATCTGGATCAGGTTTTGTTGGTGATTTTCCAAGACCAGCTGATTTTCGAATAAAATATTCATATTTCTCCCAAAAACTAGCAGGCCACATGAAAGTTTTATAATAGAAACCTGCAGGCAAGAGAGGGGATAAGAAATTATTTATTCCACCAATATCAAAGTTTACACTAGGCCAGCAATTTTGACTTGATGCTTCTAAACCATCATAGATTTCAACTTCCGTCGCCCTTACATTCGGTTCTGATAACGCACTGTTATCATTTAGCTGAACTATTGCATTGGGCTCTTCAGAACCTGCTGTCATTATACCTCTTGGACGATGGTATTTGAAACTTCTTCCAACCAAATGTATACCATTTGCAATTAGGGCGGAGGCCAGTGTGTCTCCTTTGTAACCGTAATAATTCTTACCGTTAAATTTAAAAGAAACTCGAGTGGTTTCATCAATAAATTTACTAGATTTTACTCTTAAGTTTTCTGGCATTTTTGTTTAAATAGAAGGAGGTTTCTCTCCCATTTTGTATACTGCTTTTATTTCATCGTTAGAAGTATCTCTAACCATATTAAACCATTTTCTGCATCCATGGGCATGATTCCATCTTTCATATTGAATGCCTTTTATATTTTTTCTCATAAATAAATACTCTGCCCATTCATCATCACTCAATTCAGTTGGTTGTTTTGGTCTTACGATATGAGCTTCACCGCCAGCTTTAAATTCGCTTTGTTCTCTTTCACCACAATAAGGACAGTTTATTACAAACATTAATGTGCTACAGCTGCAGCACCATGTTCATCAACAAGGTCACCACTTACAAATCGATTAATATTAAATGCTGCATTAAGTTTATGGGGTTCGTCATTTGCGATTGTATGAGCAAATAAATCTCCAGATCCTGGAGTTGCCTTAAATCCTCCAGTTCCCCAACCACAATTAAAATACAAACCTTTAATCGAAGTTTTACTTATTATTGGACTAGCATCAGGACAAATATCCACTATGCCTCCCCACTGACGTAGCATCTTCATACGACTAAAAATTGGATATAATTCTAAAATAGCATTAAGAGTTCCCTCTACAATGTCATGACTTCCTTTTTGAGTATAGGAGACATAATCATCTGTTCCTGCACCTATTACTAACTCACCTTTATCTGATTGACTAACATATGCATGAACTGCATTTGACATTACTACAGTATCTATAATTGGTTTTACAGGTTCAGATACTAAAGCTTGTAAAGGCTTACTTTCTAATGGTAACCGAATACCTGCCATATTTGCTATAACACTTGAGTGTCCTGCAGCAACCACTCCAATTTTTTTAGTTTTAATAAATCCTTTCGTAGTTTCAATACCTTCAACACTATCTCCAACTCTTTTAATTCCTTTGACTTCACAATTTTGAATTATATCTACACCCATTGCATCAGCTCCACGAGCATAACCCCATGCCACAGCATCGTGACGGGCAGTTCCAGCTCTTCTTTGTAACGTTCCACCTAAAACTGGATATCTAATATTTGGTGAAGTGTTTATGATTGGACAGAATTTTTTAACTTCTTCAGTGCTTAAATAGACTGCATCAATACCATTTAATCTATTTGCATGTGTTCTTCTTTTTAAATCTCTAACATCTTGTAAATTGTGAGCAAGATTCATAACACCTCTTTGACTAAACATCACATTGTAGTTTAGTTCTTGAGACAATCCTTCCCAAATTTTTAAAGCATGATCATACAATCCAGCACTTGCATCCCACAAATAGTTTGATCTAATAATGGTAGTATTTCTTCCAGTATTACCACCACCAATCCAACCTTTTTCAACAACCGCAATATTAGTCATGCCGTGTTTTTTTGCTAAATAATAAGCTGTAGCCAATCCGTGACCACCTCCACCAACTATTACTGCATCATATTCTTTTTTTGGAGTTGGATCTTTCCATGCTTTCTCCCAATTTTCGTGGTACGAAAATGCATTTTTAATAAGAGAAAAAATTGAGTATTTATTTTTCATAAATTTCTGAATAATTACTTTATTAATATTCAATATTCAATACAATCGATACTAATAAAATTGTGGAAGAGTGGGTGAGAGGCTGAAACCAGTCGTTTGCTAAATGACCGTGCGAGGAAACTTGTACCGAGGGTTCGAATCCCTCCTCTTCCGCCACTTTTAATACAAAGGATTATCTCTAAAAAAGTTCTTCATTGGTATAGGTTTTTTTTCGAGTATGTACCTATAGACATTGTAGTTTTCTAAAACTCTTTGAACATAGTTTCGAGTTTCTCTAAATTTTATTAGCTCAATCCAATCGACATAATTGATTTGATTTTTTTGAGGATCTTTATTTATCTTTTTCCAATATTTAACTCTGTTAGGACCAGCATTATAAGCCGCTACAGCAAAAGGGTACGCACCATCATAATCTAATATTAATCCAGCAATGTAGTGAGAACCCAGATTTATATTGTATTCTGGGTCGGTAGTTAATCTTGATTTTGAGTAAGGCAGTTTTGCCTGCTTTGAAACTAGTTTTGCAGTATATGGCATTAATTGCATCAAACCTTTTGCTCCAGCATGACTATTAGCCGACATATCAAATTCACTTTCTTGTCTTATGATTGATAGTATGAAAGCACTTTCGGGAATTTTTCTACCATTAATAAGTTTAGGAGTACTTATAATTGGATAGTTGTATTTATTATGAAATCGCTTTTCATAGGAAGCTATTTTTGATATTTGAATTGCATAATCAAACCTTCCAATATTTGTTGCTAGTTCTGCTGCTAAAATTTCACTTCCTGCAGCAACATTATCATTTGCAATATGCCTTAGTATATTTTTAGTATATTTATCTTTATCAAGCTCATCTAATAAATAGATAATTTTTACAAGTTCCTTATCATAAAAATTAATTTTATATTTTGTATCAACTTCCATATCTTTTTCTAATTCAAAATTACCCTTTGGGTTTAATTCTATAAAAGCTAATTGACCATAATAGGTAGTTAAATACTTAGTTGCTTCCTCAAACCATTTATTTGATTGTTCTTTATCTTTAAGAGTCTTAAATGTTTTTCCTAACCAATAAGCGCCTCTCGCTGTACTAATAGGGTAGCTGACATTGTTGTAAAAATTTAGGAAATGATCTTTAGCTAATAAAGGGTCTTTTAAGAAACTAAGAGCAATCCAGCCACTCATCCATTCAGCTTCAGCAAATTCTGATCCTTCTGTTAGTCCGTGATTACTTGAAATTTTATATGCTAATTCAAATTTTTTATCATATATTAAAGATCTAGATATAATTTCTCTTTCTTCCCACCATAAATCTGGTCTTACTAGATAGTCTTTTGTATTTTTAACATTTAATAAAATTTCTACAGAGCCATCTATTCTTCCTCTTTTTCTTCTCCATTTTAATCGATCATAATTTAATCCAGCATCATTAACAAACTTATCTGGAACATTTTTTATGGCTTCATCAACACCATAAGACTTACTCATTAACAGTTGTCTAGCATTGTAAAGTAATTCATAATCTTTAGGTAAGTATGGTAATATTCTTTTTAGATCCCAATATTTATTGTTCCAGGCTAAATATTCTGCTCTATTAATATAATCTTTTTCATCAAGATATTTTTTGAATTTTGATCTAAAAAATTTAAGCTGATTTGCACTTAAATCAGCTTCTTTCCAACCTTCTTTTATTTGTTTTTTTCCAAGTTCTACATTGCCAATTAGAATATTGCTTTCTCCTAATATCATTTTTCCAAATCCACTTAGTGGTTCGTTATTGCCAAACCAATTAATTATTTTTTTTGGAGAAATTTCTTTAGTATCTAGTTTCTGTTCTGCTAAATATCTAATTCTATCAATTCTTGGATAATCATTGTTTTTATCAATAAAAGTTAAATAATCAAAAAATGATGCTTGGTTTCCATTTGTTAACAAATAATTCCATTGAATGAAATTATTTATAGATTTGTCTTTAGCACGACTTGAGGTGCTTAATGCTTTTGTCCATTGACTTTTTTCCATTTCAGAAATTGCTTTTTTTGCAATAGCAAAATCTTTTTTATTAAAATATTTTGAAATTTCTACTTTTTCAGAATCAGTTTTTCCCAGAACTATTGGTTTTTTTTTGGGAATTATGAAGGATATTTTTTTTTCACTTATCTCAATATTAAATTCTTCAATTTCTGTTTCATTATTTTTTTTTGGTTTTTCTAATGGTCTTAAAATATTGATCGATAATTTTTGCTCTATTTCTTCAACTGTCAAATTTGGTTTTTTTATTGGGAGTATGTTTTTATCTTCTGAGTTAGCACTAGTAAAATTGATCAAAATTATTGAAATTAATACAACAAAACACAATAAATTTTTGAACATAATCTTTTACTATATGAATCTACAATGTATGTTATAAGTATTTATGTTCAAAGGATCAAATGTTGCTTTAATCACGCCTTTTAAAAACAACAGGCTAGATGAAGAGAGTTATATAAAATTAATCCATTTTCAAATAGATAATGGAACCTCAGGACTAGTACCTGCTGGAACTACTGGAGAGTCACCGACTTTAAGCCACGAAGAACATCAAAAGGTTATTGATTTATGCATCAAAGAAAGTAACGGCAAAATACCAGTGATTGCTGGCACTGGCTCTAATTCTACTGCAGAAGCTATATCTTTAACTAAACATGCGGAAAAAGCAGGAGCTGATGGAGCTTTAATAGTTACACCTTATTATAATAAGCCAACTCAAGAAGGTCTTTATCAACATTATAAATCCATCAATGATGAATGTGGCATACCAATAATTATTTATAACATACCAGGTAGATCTGTGATTGATATGTCTGTAGATACTATGGCAAGATTATATGAGTTAAAAAATATCGTAGGTGTGAAAGATGCCACAGGAAATTTAGAGAGAGTGGATCAACAATTAAAAAAAATGGGTAAAGATTTTATACAGCTAACCGGCAATGATGATAATGCACTGGAATTTAATAATAGAGGAGGTGTTGGAGCAATTAGTGTTACTGCTAATATAGCGCCAAAACTTTGTTCTGAATTTCAAAAATTTTCAAAATTGAACGATGATAATTCTAAAAATGAGGCAAAAAAATTAGATGCTTTATTACAACCTTTACATTATTCGTTATTTGTTGAAAGCAACCCAAGTCCAGTTAAATATGCTGCAAAATTATTAGGTTTGTGCGAGGATGATGTCCGATTGCCTTTAGTTAAAGTAACAGACAATACAAAAGAAATTGTTAAAAAAGCACTTCATTCAGCTAATCTAATTTAATGAATAAAAAAACCAATTCTGGTTTAAAGATAATATGTTTAAATAGGAAGGCAAGCTTCAATTATTTTTTTGAGGATCTTTTAGAGGCAGGAATAGTTTTGAAGGGCTCTGAAATTAAATCAATTAGAGATGGAAAGGTGAATATAGCAGACTCATATGCTGTTGAAAAAAATGGTGAGTTAGTTTTAATCAATGCTCATATTGCTGCCTATAAACAAGCCAGTTATTCAAATCATTCCCCATTAGATGAAAGAAAACTTTTATTAAATAAAAGAGAGATCAATAAATTAATTGGCAAGATGCAAAGAGATGGCTTCACTTTAGTGCCAACAAAAATGTATTTTAAAAAGGGAAAAGCTAAAATTGAATTGGCGGTAGCAAAAGGTAAGAAAAAATTTGATAAAAGAGCGACTAAAAAAAATAGAGATTGGGATCGTGATAAAGCAAGGTACATCAGAAAATCAAGTTAAATTTGCATATTTGGGTATTGGATCTAATTTAGGAAATAAATTTTTAAATATAGAGAAGTCAAAATCTTACCTTATTCAAAATAATATAGAAATAATTGGGTCATCGAGTTACTACGAAACACCCTCCTGGCCAAACTCAAAATTTCCTAAGTTTATTAATATAGTTATCAAAATTAAGACGAAATTAAATTATTTAGATTTATTCCGTATTTGTAAAAATATTGAAATAAGAATGGGCAGAAAAAAATCACCAAAAAACTCACCCCGTATTTGTGATTTAGATATAATTGATTTTGACAAAAAAATTATTAATAAAGAAATTCAGATACCTCACAAATTAATGCATATAAGAAATTTTGTATTATTTCCTTTATTTGAAATTAATAAAAATTGGAAGCACCCGGTTTTAAAGAAAAATATAAAAAAATTAATCTTTTCCTTACCAATTAAAGATATTAGATCTATTAAACAAATTTGAATTAATGTTATAATGATTTTATATGCTTAATTCAGATGACTTAATTAATAAGGTTAAAGTTTATAATAAATTTTTAAATCATGAAAAATTATTAAAAGCTTATGATTTTGCTGTCAAAGCTCATAGTAATCAAAAAAGAGCTTCAGGAGACCCTTATTCTGTTCATCCAATTGAGGTTGCAAATATTCTTACAGATTTGAGACTTGATTCCGCAACAATAACAACAGGACTACTTCATGATACTATTGAAGATACTCACGCAACCTATGACACTATCAAAGGTGAATTTGGAGAAGAAGTTGCAGATTTAGTTGATGGGGTTACAAAAATTTCTGTCTTTGAAAATACAGCCCTTTCTAATTCTAAAGCAGAAAATTTTAGAAAATTAATTTTAGCTACTTCAAAAGATATAAGAGTTTTATTAGTAAAATTAGCTGATCGACTTCATAACATGAGAACTATTAATGGAATTGTAAAAGAGGAAAAGAGAAAGAGAATAGCACAAGAGACAATGGAAATTTATGCTCCTTTAGCTGATAGAATGGGTATGCACCGAATTAGAGATGAGCTTGAAGATTTATCTTTTGCAGTTTTAAATAATGAAGCTAGAGAACTTATCAATAAAAGATTAGATGAAATTAAAGAAAATAAAAAAGACCTATTTGAAAGTTTATCTTTTGAGTTAAGTGAAATTTTAAATGATAATCATATTAATGCAGAAATATTTGGTAGAGAAAAAACTCCATTTTCCATATGGCGGAAATTACAAAAAAAAAGAATTTCTTTAGAACAAATTACTGACATTATCGGTTTTAGAATTATCCTTAATAATGTAGATGAGTGTTATAAGACTTTAGGTATTTTTCATAAAAAATGGAATTGTATTCCGGGAAAGTTTAAAGATTATATTTCTTCACCTAAAATTAATGGCTATAAATCTATTCATACCTCTGTAATCGGTTCAAATAAAAAACCAATTGAAATACAAATCAGAACAAATGAAATGCACGATTTTGCTGAAAGAGGAATAGCCTCACATTGGCAATATAAGTCTTCAGAAAAATTTAATTCTCTAAGTTGGAAAGAATATGATTGGTTAAAAGATTTAGTAGAAATCATTGAAAAAAATGAAAACCCTGAACACTCATATGAATATACTAAACTTCAAATGTTTCAAGAAAACGTCTTTTGTTTTACACCAAAAGGGTCTGTCATTAAATTACCTAAAAATGCTACTCCAATAGATTTTGCTTATGCCGTACATACTAAAGTGGGCAATACCGCAATAGGATGTGAAATCAATGGGAATAAAAGTGAACTTCAGTCAATTCTTCACAATGGTGACACTGTTAATATTATAACATCAAAAAATCAATCTCCATCACTCCATTGGATTCCAATAACTAAAACCGGTAAAGCTAGAGCTGCAATAAGAAGGTATTGGCACGATAAGGGAGAGCTAAAAGAGCAAAAAATTAAAAAATACAATACAACATTGTGGATTTCATTACCCGATAATCCTGGCCAATTAGGTAATGTAACTACTTTATTGGGTAATCATGCATTAAATATATCTAACGTTGAAATGTCAGGTAAAGGAAAAGATTATATAAATTTTAAATTTCAATTAATAATTAGAAATTTGAAAAATTTCACAAATTTTATTGCAGAGTTGAAGCAAAAGGGTATAAAATTTAAGATAATTAGACACGAAGATAAACGTAATGCTTTCACTCAAAAAATCCTTAAATATTTTAAAAAAAACTGATGCTTTGCTTGAAGGACACTTTGTTCTTTCCTCGGGATTACATTCTTCAAAATATATTCAATGTGCTAAACTACTAAGTTTTCCAAATCAAGCAGATAAAATTTGCAAATCTCTTGCTAAAAAAATTATAAAAAATTTTCCTAAAATTGATTTAATTTTAGCACCGGCAATGGGTGGGGTAATCATTGGCTACGAGATAGGAAAATTATTAAAAAAAGAGACAATTTTTTGCGAAAGGGTTAATGGAAAGTTTACATTAAGAAGAGGTTTCTCAATTAAAAAAAATGCTAAAGTTTTAATTATTGAAGATGTAATAACTACAGGAAAATCTAGTTTAGAATGTGTTGAGCTAATAAAGAAAGCAAAAGCTAAATTAGTTGGATTTGCATCAATTATTAATCGATCAAATCAAAAAACTTTAAAGATTAAAAAAAAAATAATTTCTCACTTAAAGATTGATGTCCCCACCTATACCTCTAAAAATTTACCACCTGAATTAAAAAATATACCAATAACAACACCAGGAAGTAGATTCATTAAGTGAAAAGACTAGGTGTTAATATAGATCATATCGCAACATTAAGAAATGCTAGGGGCGAAAGTCATCCAAACCCAGTTTTAGCTGCAAGGCATGTGATTAGTAAAGGCGCTGACTCGGTAACCATTCACCTTAGGGAAGATAGAAGACATATAAATGATTTAGATGTAAAAAAAATATGTTCATTAAAAAATGTATTAGTTAATTTAGAAATATCGATTAATGCCAAAATTGTTGATTATGCACTAAAAATTAAACCTGATTTTATTTGCATTGTCCCTGAAAAAAGAAAGGAAGTTACAACTGAGGGAGGATTAAATTTAGAGAGTAATTTTAAAAAACTTAAAAGTATCATTAAAAAGTTTAAGAAAAAAAACGTCAGAACTAGTTTATTTATTAACCCAACCACAAAAGATGTTAAGATTTCCAAACAATTAGATGTAGATTGTATCGAAATTCATACTGGTAAAATATCTAATTTAGTTAAATCTAAAAAAAATTTTTCACAAGAATTTAACAGGATAAAAGTTTGTGCTAAATTAGCAAGACAGTTAGGAATTGAAGTACATGCAGGACACGGTCTAGATTATAAAACAACAATAATTATAAAAAAAATAAATGAGATTATAGAGTTTAATATTGGACATTTTATCATAGGTGAATCAATATTTCATGGGTTATCTAATGTGATTAAAAATTTTAAAAAAATTTTAAAATCTTAATGAAAATTTTAGGTATAGGTGTCGATATAATTAACAATAAAAGAATTAGAAAATCTATTGCAAATAAAGCTTTTATAAAAAGAATTTTTACTTCTAAAGAAATTTTAGCTTCTAAACCAAATAAAAATAAAACCAATTATTTTGCAAAACGTTTTGCTGCAAAAGAGTCATTTGTCAAAGCTTTGGGTACTGGATTTAGAAATAATCTAAACTTTCGAGACATAGAAATTTTGAATAATAAATTAGGAAAACCATATTTTTCAGATAATAAAAAAATTAAGAAAATAATTTTTGATACATTTAAAGTTAAATCTTCTCATTTGTTTCTTTCAATTTCAGATGAAAAAGATTATTCAATAGCATTCACAATCATACAAAAAAGATGAAATTAGATAAAAATTTTATATCAGAAAATTTAAAAACACTATTTTATGCCCTAATTATTGCTGTAATAATAAGATCGTTATTTTTGCAGCCATTTTATATTCCTTCTTCTTCAATGGAACCTACATTATTAGTTGGTGATAGGCTCTTTGTTACCAAATATTCATATGGATATAGCAAACACTCTTTCCCTTTTAGTCCTCCAATTATAAAAGAAAGAGTCTTTTTTGATGAACCAAAAAGGGGCGATGTTGTTGTATTCAAAACACCGGCTGATAACCGGACTGATTACATCAAAAGATTAATTGGACTACCCGGTGACAAGATTCAATTTATAGATGGAAATTTGTATTTAAATAATTCTGAAATTTTAAAATCTAAAGTTTCATCAAATGATGAAATTTACTGTGGAGACAGAACAATTAATGTCATGACTTTTGAAGAAAGTTTGTCTAACAACAAGACACACAAATCTGTATATTTAAAAGAATTTTCATATAAGGATTCAGATATTTTTGAAGTTCCAACCGATCATTATTTTTTTTTAGGAGATAACAGAGACTGTTCAAAAGACAGTCGATATTTAACTAGCGTCGGTTATGTTCATAAAAATAACCTAGTAGGAAAAGCACAATTTATTTTTTTTTCATCTAATAGAAAAATTGGTAGTATTTTTTCTTTTTGGAAATGGCATAAATCTATTCGATTTGATAGATTTTTTAAAAAAATTAGTTAATGAAAATTAATTTATCTAATCTTGAAAAAAAACTGGATATTAAATTTAAAAGTAGCGATCTTTTAGTAAGAGCTCTAACTCATAAAAGTTTTAATTCAGAAGATAATAACGAAAAAATAGAATTTTTAGGAGATAGAGTTCTAGGATTAGTTATAGCAAAAAAACTTTTAGAGATTTATCCAGATGAAAAAGAAGGAATTTTAGATAAGAAATTTGCATCTCTCGTTAATAAGAAAACCTGTTTAGAAATTGCAAAAAAAATTGAATTAGAAAAATATATTTTAACTTTTAATCCAAAAAATAAAAAAATTAAAATTGAAGATAAAGTTATTTCTGACAGCTGTGAAGCACTTATAGGTGCAATTTATCTTGATAAGGGTTTTACAATTTGTGAAAAAATTATTTTAGAATTGTGGAAAAATAAAATTAGCGAAAGTGTAATAACTCCAATAGATGCAAAAACAAAACTTCAAGAACTATCTTTAAAAAAATTTAAAAAACTCCCAATTTATAAATTGATATCCAATACAGGACCTAGACACAAACCTATTTTTAAAATAGCGGTAAAATTACAAAATACAAAGTTTTTTACTGCAGAAGGAAATTCAAAAAAAAATGCAGAACAAAATGCAGCACAGCTTTGTCTTAATCATATTGAATAATTATGAATTGGTCTGACTCTGGATATTTAATTTCTAAAAATAGATATAATGAAAATTCTATTATTGCAGAATTTTTTACTAAAGAGCGTGGTAAGATTTCAGGAATTATTTTTGGTGGTACATCTAAAAAAATTAAGAATTATTTACAAATTGGTAATAAATTACACATTAATTATAATTCTAAAAATGAAAATAGAACTGGATATTTTAAAATTGAAATTTTAGAAGCTTGCACCCCAAGATACTTTGATAACAATAAGAAATTATCTTGTATTTCTTCAGCTATGAATTTAATTAAAATTTTAACTGCTGAAGCTCAAGCTAATTTAGATGTTTACAATTTGTTAGAAAAATTTTTTATTATTTTATCTAATGATAATTGGGTTCAAGAGTACATTTTCTGGGAACTTAAAATACTGAGTTATTTAGGATATGATTTAGAAATAGAAAATTTAGTTGAAAAAAATATTGTTAATAATGAAATCGAGTATTCTGCAAAATCATCTATTGAAAAAAAAATTGTACCCAATTTTTTTATAGATAAGAGTATTAAGGTTTTTGATAATGAAACTTTATTAAAAGGCTTAAAATTAGTTGGTGATTATCTTGAAAAAACTGTCTTAAAACCGAACAACCTAAATAGTCCTATTAATAGAAATTATTTTATTAGTACTTTAAAATAGTTATTTAATAATTTTATCTAATCGATCCGCATAGTAGCTTACAATGGCATTTGCTCCAGCTCTTTTAAATGCTATCAAGCTTTCAAAAATTGCATCCTTACTAATAATTTTTTTCTGAACCGCATTAGATAGCAAACTATATTCACCAGAAACCTGATAAGCAAAAACTGGTATTTTAAATTTTTCTTTTATACTTTTTATAATATCAAGATAGGGCATCCCAGGTTTAACCATGACCATGTCTGCGCCCTCTTTGATGTCTAGAGCTATTTCTCGAATTGCTTCATCACTATTTCTGAAATCCATTTGATAAGTTTTTTTATCTCCTTTTAAAGATCCTTTTGAACCCACAGCATCTCTAAAAGGTCCATAAAAGCTAGATGCATATTTTGCTGCATATGAAAGTATTTGGACGTTTTTATAATTATTTTTATCCAAAGCCTTTCTGATTTTGCCAATTCTACCATCCATCATGTCTGAGGGTGCTAGTACATCGCATCCCATTTCAGCCTGTAATAAAGATTGTTTGATTAAAACCTCAATAGTTTCATCATTAATGATTTGATTTTTTTTAATTAATCCATCATGCCCGTGTGAGGTATATGGATCTAAAGCAACATCACACATTATGCCAATTTCATTTTTATATTTTTTTTTAATTTCTACTAAGGCTTTGCAAACTAAGTTTTTATCACTTAAAGCCTCATCTCCATCCGCATTTTTTTGTGAGGATTTTGTCTTGGGGAATAGAGCAATCATTGGTATTCTGGAACTTAGAGCTTTATCTATAATTTGGCTTAATCGATTTATAGTATATCTATAAACATCAGGCATACTTTTAATCGGCTCTTTCTTATTAGTTCCATCAATTAAAAAGACTGGAAGAATGAAATCACTTGGGCTAAGCGTATTTTCCTGTACCAGTCTTCTGGCCCAATCTGTTTTGCGATTTCTTCTTAATCGGAGGTTAGGATATGTTCCTGTAATCATTATTAAAGTTATTTGTAAATTGCGACAAAAGTATTATACAATTAATATTCAAAAAGAGTATTAGAAAATAATTATGACTTTAAATTTTGATGATTTTTATAAAACTGAATTTCAATTTGATGTTGATAGATTAAAACAGGCTTATAACGAAGTTATCAAAATTAAAAAATTTGAAACTATCAACGATGTTACTAATTTTGGTGCTATCTCTCTAACCCAAATTCCTGGAGATCCAGACTCTATTAAGGGAAATAAAGCAAGAGGGGTTTTTTGGACCAAACCAGATTCTACCGGTAAAGAAGTAACTAGAGATGTAAAAGTTGAAGAAGAAAAATATTCTGAATTTATTGATGACTACAAAGATACATACTTCAAGGAAGTCTATGAAAAGCTATCTTCTAAATACAAACTAGGTAGAGTTAGAATATTGTTGAAAGAACCAAGATCAACTTTAAGTTGGCATAGGGATCCTGAGCCAAGAATTCATATACCTATAATAACAAATCCTGGCTGTATCATGGTAATCGATAACGTTGCAAAACACATGCCAGCCGATGGCTCAGTTTGGATTACCAATAATACAAAATACCATAATTTTTTTAATGGTGGTGAGGAAAACAGGATACATATTGTAGCCTGTGTTTTAAATCATAAATTTAATTAACTTGAAAAAAGTTTTTATTGCTTCTGATCATGCGGGTTATTCTCTTAAAGAGGCTATAAAAATAAAATTTAAAAAAAAATTTAAATTTGAAGACTTAGGAACTAATTCTCAAGACGTTTCTGTAAATTATCCTGATTATGCTCATAAACTATGTAAAAAAGTTGTAATTAAAAAAAATAATTTTGGTATTTTAGTTTGTGGTTCAGGAATGGGCATGTCTATGGCTGCAAACAGACACAAAAATATTAGAGCTGCAGTTTGCTATTCAGTAAAAAATACTCAATTATCAAGATTGCATAACAATGCAAATGTTATTACATTGGGATCAAGACTTATTAATAAAAATACTGCATTCAAGTGTATTGATGTTTTTATTAAAACAAAATTTGAGGGTGGAAGGCATTTACAAAGAGTCAAAAAAATATAAAAATAAATTATGTCTAAAGAATCAAATTATACAAATTCTAGCTTTAAAGATTTTTTTGAGAAAAGTTTATCAGACTCAGATCCTGAGTTGTTTAAAGCTATTAAAGATGAACTTGTTAGGCAGCAAAATCATATTGAACTAATAGCTTCAGAAAATATTGTTTCTAAAGCCGTATTAGAAGCTCAAGGGTCAGTACTTACAAACAAATATGCAGAGGGCTATTCTGGAAAAAGATATTACAATGGTTGTGAGCATGTAGATGTTGCTGAAAATCTCGCAATAGAAAGACTTAAAAAATTATTTAATTGTAATTATGCAAATGTTCAACCACACTCTGGAGCTCAGGCAAATGGCGCAGTTTTTTTGGCCTTATTAAATCCAGGTGATACCTTTTTAGGAATGAGTTTAAATTCTGGTGGTCATATCACTCATGGATTAAAAATTTCAATGTCTGGAAAGTGGTTTAATGCAATTGGTTACGATGTAGACAAAACCTCGGAATTAATTGATTATGATAGTGTTGAAAAATTAGCTTTAGAACATAATCCTAAACTTATTATTGCTGGTAGTAGTGCTTATTCAAGAATAATAGACTTTAAAAGATTTAGAGAAATTGCAGATAAGGTCGGCGCATACCTAATGGTCGATATGGCTCATTTCTCTGGTTTAGTTGCTGGAAAAGGTTATCCAAATCCTTGTGATTACGCTCATGTAGTAACTTCAACAACTCATAAAGTTTTTAGAAGTGCTAGAGGTGGAATAATTTTAACTAATGATGAAAATTTATCAAAAAAAATTAATACTGCAGTGTTTCCTGGTTATCAGGGTGGTCCCTTAATGCATGTGATTGCTGCAAAAGCAGCAGGTTTTTATGAGGCTCTAAAACCAGAATTTGTTGAGTATATTAAATCGGTTAAAGCTAATGCTAAGATTTTATCTGAAACTTTAAAAAATAATGGTTTTAAGATTTACTCTGGTGGAACCGATACACATTTAATGTTAGTTGATCTTAGACCCTTCGGAGTTAAAGGAAACTTAGCTGCTGAAAGTTTGAGTAGAGCTAATATAACTTGCAATAAAAATGGAATACCATTTGATACGGAAAGTCCAATGATTACATCAGGTATTAGATTAGGTTCGCAAGCTGCCACTACAAGAGGATTTGGTTTAAAAGAGTTTGAAACTGTTGGCAAACTAATAACAAAAACAATTCAGGGATTATCAAAAAATCCAGAGGATAATAGTGTGATAGAAAAAGAAGTTAGAGACGAAGTTGTTTCGCTTTGTTCATCATTCCCGATATATAAAAATTTAACAATATGATTTGCTCAATTTGTAAAAAAGGTGAGACCTCAGTTGTAGACTCACGTCCTACTGAAGATGGTACTGCTATAAGAAGAAGAAGATTGTGTGTTTGTGGAGCAAGATTTACTACATTTGAAAGAGTTCAATATAGAGAATTAATGGTTGTTAAAAAAAATGGAAGAAAATCAGCATTTGATCGAGATAAATTAGCTAAGTCAGTTTTTATTGCACTTAAAAAAAGACCTATAGATACAGAGACTACTGAAAAATTTATAAGTAGGATTTCTAGATCTTTGGAAGAATTGGGCCAAAGTGAGATATCTACTAACACAATCGGCACTATGGTTATGGAAGGATTAAAAGAATTAGATCCAGTTGCATATGTAAGATTTGCATCTGTGTATAGAAACTTTAGAGAAGAAAAAGATTTCGTTCAATTTGTGGACAAATTAGATGTCTACAAAAAAAGATAAAATCAAAAATTTAGATCATTTTTATATGAGTTTGGCTTTGGATTTAGCCAAATCCAAACATGGATTAACAGGTGTAAATCCTTCTGTTGGCTGTGTTTTAGTTAAAGACGAAAAAATTATATCAGTTGGTTCCACAGGCTATAATGGCAGACCACATGCGGAGAGAAACGCAATTGATTTTGCAACGGAAGATGTAAAAGGGTCATCCATGTTTGTGACACTTGCACCTTGTTGTCATTATGGAAAAACTCCACCATGTACAAATTTAATAATTAAAAAAAAAATTAAAAAAGTTATATATGGAATTGATGATGTTGATAAAAAAGTTAGATCTAAAAGTTTAAAAATTCTAAAAAAAAATAGGATTATTATTAAAAAAGATAATCTTAACAATCAAATTAACAATTTTTACATACCTTATAAATTCAATAGATTGCATAAACTTCCCTATGTAACAGGTAAAATTGCAATTTCTAAAAATAATGTTTTTTTTAGTCCAGCTGTCAAAAAGATTACTAATAATAAATCAAATACATTTACCCATTACCTAAGATATAAAAATGATGGAATTTTAATCTCCTATAAAACACTTAATAATGATGACCCAAAATTAAATTGCAGAATAAAAGGATTAGAAAAATTCTCACCAATAAGAGTTATCTTAGATAAAAATATTAATACCAATAAGAAATCTTATATTTTTAAGACAAGTAATTCTAAGAATACAATTTTATTTTATAATTCAGATAAAAATAATAATTTAACAATTTTCAAAGAGAAGGGCATCAAACTTTTTAAAATAAAATTAAACAAAAATAAGTTATTAGATTTGAAATCAATTCTAAAAAAGCTTTATTCTTTAGGCCTAAGAAACATTCTAGTAGAAAGTGGTAATGATCTTAGCAAATCTTTTATTAGTGATAAATTATTTAATGATTTTTATGTTTTAAAAAGTTCTAATATTATTCCTATTTCAAAAGGTTCTAAAAAATTTAATAGCTATGCTTATCTTAAAAAAAAATATAAATATGTGCACAAAATAAGGGGTGATTACGATAATGATCAAATTAAGTTATTTAGAAGTAGTTAATTATGTTTAATGGTATAATTTACAACAAAGGTATAGTTGATAAGATTATTAAACGTCCTAAAGGTATTAATTTATTTATAAAATCTTCTCTAAAAATTAATTCAAAAGATTTAGGTGTCTCAGTTGCATGTGATGGTGTTTGTTTAACACTGATATCCTATAAGAAAAAAATTTCAGAATTTTATTTGTCTAATGAAACTCTTTTAAGATCAAAATTTAAAAATATTAAAGTTGGTAATGTTTTAAACTTAGAATTACCCCTTGTTTTTGGCCAAAAAATTTCTGGCCACATTTGCCAAGGTCATGTTGATACTGTTGCTAAAGTCAAATTAATAAAAAAAATTGATAAATCATACCTTTTTAGATTTAGTGTTGACGCTAAAACCTGCAAAACAACTTATTGAAAAAGCCTCTATATGTGTAAATGGAATTTCTCTTACAATTTCAAAAATTCAGAAAAAATTTTTTGAAATTTGGGTAATTCCTCATACTTTTAGTGAAACAAATTTATCTACTTTAAAAAAATATGATCTGGTTAATTTAGAGATAGATATATTGTCTAAATATGTCAGAAATTACTTTAATGCTAAAAAATAAATTTTCTTCAATTGAGTCTATAATTAAAGCCGCTAGCAAGGGGCAGATGTTTATCTTGGTTGATGATGAAAAGAGAGAAAACGAAGGTGACTTAGTTATATCCTCCTCTTTTGCGAATACTAAGAATATTAATTTTATGGCCAAATATGGTAGGGGACTAATATGTTTAGCTATGGATAGTGTTCAGGCCAAAAAATTAAGTTTGAGCATGATGTCACCAGTTAATGAGTCTAGAAACAAAACTGCATTTACAGTTTCAATTGAAGCAAGAAAAGGAATTACTACTGGAATTTCTGCCAAAGACAGAGCTAAAACAATTAAAATTGCCTCAAAATCAAATGCTAATAAATCTGAAATAGTTTCACCTGGTCATGTGTTTCCCATAATTGCAAAAGATGGGGGCGTTCTAGTAAGAGCTGGCCACACTGAGGCTTCTGTAGATATTTCAAAATTAGCTAAGAAAAATAATTCTGCTGTAATTTGTGAAATAATGAATGATGATGGAACAATGTCTAAAGGTCAAGAATTACATGATTTTGCAAAAAAACATAAATTAAAAATTGGCAAGATAGAAGATTTAATTTCTTATCGATTAAAAAAAGAAAAATTAATTCGACTAAAAAAACAATCCTCAATAGTATTTAATAACCAAAAATATAAAATAAAAATTTATGAAAATAAGATTGATGGTTCAGAACATTTTGCTCTCATTAAAGGAAATATTTCAAAAAAAATTACACCTAGAGTTAGAGTGATATCTTCTAATGTTGTTCAAAATTATTTAATTGACCAAAAATTACCAAATTCTTTCAACAAAACTTTAAAATATTTTAAAAAATTTAGCCATTGTGTTCTAGTGTTTATTAAAGATACAAATCTTAAGTCTGTAACACAAACTTTAAAAGATTACGAAAATAAGAATTTTTATAAAAAGGGTAATGATAAACTTATTAGAAATTATGGTATTGGAGCTCAAATAATAAAAGATTTAAAAATTAAAAATATGATATTAATAACAAAATCTCCTAAGAAGGTTGTGGGGTTAGATGGATATGATATCAAGATAGCTAAACAAGAAATTATATAATGAAAAACTATAAAATTTTAATAGTTGTTGCTGATTATTATAAGGATATTGCCAAAGGCTTACTTAACAGTGCGAATGAAAAACTTTCAAAAAAATTTTTAGTAAAAGTTACAACGGTGCCAGGTGCCTTTGAGATACCAATTGCTATAGCTAAAAATATAAAAAAATATGATGGTTTTATTGCACTTGGGTGTGTAATTAAAGGACAGACACCTCATTTTGATTTCATTTCTCAAGCAGCTACAAATGCTATAATGAATTTAGGTGTAGAATATAAAAAACCCATCGGTAATGGTATTATAACCTGTCTTAATATGAAGCAAGCTATAGCTAGAAAAAAGAAAGGTGCAGAAGCTGCAAGCGCTGTAATTTCGATACTATCTCAATAATGAGAACTTCTTATAGTCCTAAAAATAATCCTAGAGTTATTATTATCCAAAAATTATATGGCAGTCTATTTAATGACGATGAAGTAATTGATTTTCCCAAACATAGATTTAAAAAATTTATTAAAGACGTTGTTAATGGAACTATAGAGAGAGACGAGTTTCTTGATGATGAGATTAATAGAGTGCTTGGTGAAGATTTTAAATTTTTAAATTTAGACAAAGTTTTTCAAGTTATTTTAAAATCGGCGGCTTATGAATTTTTGTATAAACCCAATGTATCACTAAAAATTATAATTAATGAATATCTTAATGCATCTAATTTTTTTTTAGAGGATTCCCAAACAAAATACTTAAATGCTCTTCTTGACAATCTTGGCAAAAATTTAAGAAATTCTAATGCATGAATTTGATATAATTAATAAATATTTTTCTAAATTATCAAATAAAAACTTATCATCATTAAATTTAAATGATGATGTATATTTTAATAAGTCTCAAAAGTTGGTTATTTCTGTAGATACCTATGTTCAGGGGATTCATTTTCTTAAATTTTAAGAATCCTGATTTAGTCATTAAAAAAATCTTAAGATCTTCAATATCAGACCTAATTTGCAAAGGTGTTTATCCTAAACATTATTTTATAAGTGCGAGTGGAAATAAAAAAAATTTTACAAAGTTGAATTTATTTAAAGTTTCCAAATCCTTAAAAGAAGAACAAAAAAAATATAAGATATTTTTATCTGGAGGCGATACTGTTAATTCAAATAAATTGAGCTTTTCAATTACAACAATTGGTAATGCAAATAATATTATATATAGAAATAAAGCTAAAATTAATGATGATATTTATGTTACTGGAAATTTAGGCGATAGTTATATTGGATTAAAGATTTTACAAAAAAAGCTATATTTAAATAAAGAATTGGTAAAATATTTTGTAGACAAATATTATAAACCTAACCTTCAATATGCATTAGTTTCAAGGCTTAATAAAATTGCAAATACTTCTATGGATATTTCTGATGGACTTTTTTCTGATATTGAAAAATTGATAAATAAACAAAAACTTTCTTATGAAATTGATATCGACAAAATCCCTATCTCAAAAAATCTTATAAAATTAATTAATTCTCTAAAATTAAAAAAAGAGAGTTTAATATCTAGAGGAGATGATTATCAGATATTATTTACTGCCGATAAGCGTAAAAATAGAATCATTCAATTAATTGCTAAAAAACTTAAGATAAAGATAACAAAAATTGGCACTATAAAGAAACAAACAGATCACCCTAATATTATTGTAAAAAAAGGAAGAAAAATTAGGATTAATCAAAAGGGCTATTTTCATCAATTTTAAAGTTAATTATTGCCTTTTATGACTTTTTTTGTATTGTCCGGGCTTAAATAACTAACAACCAACAACCTTAAGGCAAACATGAATACAACAGTAGAAACAATATTATTATATACAATAGCCGCTGGTTTTTTATCTATAGTTTATGGATTCTTTACTGGCAGAAATATTTTAAGTCAAAGTGCTGGAAATGCAAAAATGCAAGAAATTGCATCTGCAATTCAAATTGGTGCAAAAGCTTATCTAGCTAGACAATATAAAACCATAGCAATTGTTGGTGTTGTAGTTTTGGTTATTGTTAGTATTGCCTTTAGTCCTTTGGTTGGTTTGGGATATTTAATTGGTGCAACTTTATCAGGTATAGCGGGATATGTTGGTATGTTAGTTTCAGTTCAAGCCAATGTAAGAACAGCTGAAGCTTCAAGAAAAGGTCTTGCAAGTGGTTTAGCAGTAGCTTTTAAATCTGGAGCTGTAACTGGTATGTTAGTTGCAGGTTTAGCTTTGCTTTCTATAGCAGTTTATTATTATTTTTTAATTAAATATAACATTGAAGAGAGAGAGATTGTAAACGCTCTTGTGGCATTAGGTTTTGGTGCCTCTTTAATATCTATTTTTGCTAGACTAGGTGGTGGAATTTTTACCAAAGGTGCCGATGTAGGTGCTGACTTAGTAGGTAAAGTTGAAGCTGGAATTCCAGAAGATGATCCTAGAAACCCAGCAGTAATTGCAGATAACGTAGGCGACAATGTCGGTGATTGTGCGGGTATGGCTGCTGATCTATTTGAAACTTATGCAGTAACAATAGTTGCTACTATGGTTTTATCTTCAATCTTTTTTCACTCAGATTTAAACATGATGATTTACCCTTTAACGATAGGTGGTGCATGTATTTTGACATCAATTTTAGGAACCTATTTTGTTAAATTAGGCAAAGATAACAATGTTATGAATGCATTATATAAAGGATTTGTTGTATCAGCAATTGCCTCTCTTATAATTTTATATCCTGTTACAGATTATGTCATTGGAATGGATAGTAATTATTATTTTAATGAAACTTCATTTACAGGAATGAGTTTATATTTATGTGGAATTATTGGTTTAGTTATTACTGGTCTTTTAATATGGGTAACTGAATATTATACTGGTACAAATTATAGACCTGTAAGAAGTGTAGCCGCTGCATCAACAACTGGGCATGGTACAAACGTTATTCAAGGTTTAGCTATTTCAATGGAGGCTACTGCTATCCCTGCATTAATAATCGTTGCTGGTATTATGTTAACCAATTATTTAGCAGGCTTGTATGGTATAGCAATTTCAGTAACAACTATGTTGGCCTTAGCAGGAATGGTAGTTGCATTAGATGCTTATGGACCTGTTACTGACAATGCAGGTGGTATTGCTGAAATGTCAAACTTAGATAAAAAAGTTAGAAAAACAACTGATGCTTTAGATGCAGTTGGAAACACTACTAAAGCAGTTACAAAAGGTTATGCAATCGGTTCGGCTGGATTAGGAGCTCTAGTACTATTTGCAGCCTATACTGAGGATATTAAATATTTTTCAACTGTTGCTGGATCAAAATTAGAAGGCATAGTTGTAACTTTTGATCTATCAAATCCTTATGTTGTTGTTGGATTATTAATTGGTGGAATGCTACCTTATTTATTTGGCTCTATGGGAATGCAAGCAGTAGGTAGAGCAGGTGGCGCTGTTGTTATCGAAGTTCGAAGACAGTTTAAAAAGTTCCCTGGAATTATGACTGGAAAACAAAAACCTGATTACGCAAAATTGGTAGATTTATTAACTGTAGCAGCAATTAAAGAAATGATCATTCCTTCATTGTTACCAGTATTATCACCAATTGTTTTATACTTTGTAATTTTAGCAATCGGTGGACAAGTTGCTGCATTAGCATCAGTTGGTGCAATGCTTCTTGGAGTAATCATTACTGGATTGTTTGTTGCTGTATCTATGACTGCAGGTGGTGGAGCATGGGATAATGCAAAAAAATATATTGAAGATGGAAATCATGGTGGCAAAGGTTCTGAAGCTCATAAAGCAGCTGTAACTGGTGACACTGTAGGAGATCCATACAAAGATACAGCTGGTCCAGCAGTTAACCCGATGATTAAAATTACAAATATTGTAGCTTTATTATTGTTAGCTGTTATCGCTGGCTAATTTCTCTTCGTTTTTTGGCCCTCTGACCAAGAGGGTCATTAATCTTTTGTCTCATACTAGACATAAATTCATATAATAAATGAATTACCTCTATTATGTGGAGCCTGTAGTCTCTTTTGCTATTTTAATATCTTCCATATCATCTAAATCATACAGTTCTTTTTTTCTTAAAATTCCCATTTTATCAATCTCTAAAACCAATACATCATTTTTATAAATTCTCATTTGTCCTAAGTTTTTTAATTCAGATTGTGTTTGTTTTCTTTCAATATAAATCCAAATATCATTATCAAATTTGCTTGTTGTAGATGGATTACCCAGAATTTTTCTTATATCATTTTTGTTTGACTCATTGACGACTAAAGAATTTTGTTTTTTTTCAAGAAAAGGTACACCATGATGTTTCACAACTTTTTTTGGAGTACAATTAGTAACTGTTATTAAAATTAAAAATATATATAATATTTTATTCATGAGTAAAAATTACTTAAATATTTACAATACTTTAATAAATTTCACTAGAAATAAAGATTTGTATCTTTCGCTAAATAGAGTTGATAATTTTTCTGATAGATTAACCTTGTTTTTGTTACATTTTTCTTTTTTTTTAAAAAATTATAAAACAGAGGAAAATAAAAAAATATTACAAGAGATTTATGATTTTAGCTTTCGACAATTAGAATTAAGTATTAGAGAAATTGGCTATGGAGATCAATCTATCAACAAAAAAATGAAGGATTATATAAATTTGTTTCATGCAATGATCTCAGAAATTCATTTTTGGGAAGATTTAAGTCGAGTTGAAAGAATAAATAAATTATCATTGTTTCTAACAGAATATGAGAAAATTGATGAATTAGTTACATATTTTGAAAATTTTAATGATGATTTATCAAAAAAGTCTTTGAATTTATTTATAAAAAGTGTAAGTAACCACTAATTATGGCTGTACCAAAGCGAAAACAAACCCCGTCCAGAACAGGAATGAGAAGGGCTCAAAATATGAAATTTTCAACTAAAAATATAGTTGAAGATAAAAAGTCAGGTGAATATAGACTTTCTCATCATTTAGACCTTAAAACTGGAATGTATAAGGGTAGACAAGTCTTAGACCCTAAGGAATAATAGTTCTCAAAAATTATTGATGTCAGATTTAATTAAAATTGCAGTTGATGCAATGGGTGGAGATAATTCACCTAAAAAAATTATTGATGGAATTATCCTAAATAATCAAAAAAATAAAAATATATTTTATAAAATTTTTGGAAATAAAACAGATATTGAATCGTGTATCAAAGATAAAATTGAAAAAAAATATTTTGATATAATTCACACTGAAAATTCAGTTAAAAGTACAGATAGTCCTTTAGAGGCAGCCAAAAGAGGAAAAGATACTAGTATGTGGCTAGCAATTGAAAGTGTTAAAAATAAAGAATCAGACATAATTATATCTGCAGGAAATACCGGTGCTCTACTAGTTATATCAAAATTAAATTTAAAAATGATTGAAAATATCGATAAACCTGCTCTATCTGCTTTGTGGCCTAATAAAAAAGGTATGAGTGTGGTTTTAGATCTTGGGGCTAATATTGAATGTAGTTCAAAAAATTTAATCGATTTTTCTATTATGGGTGCATCATTATATAAATCTTTGTATCCAAACGATGATCCAAATGTTGCTTTACTTAATATTGGTTCTGAAGAATTAAAAGGTAATGAAACGATTAAAGAAACTTATCAATTATTAAATGAAAAAAATTCACAAAAAGGTTTTAATTTTTCAGGATACATTGAAGGTAATCAGCTCATGAATGGAGATGTCAATGTCATTGTGGCTGACGGATTTACTGGGAATGTAGCTTTAAAAACTGCAGAAGGAACAGCAAACTTTATTACAGGAGAATTAAAAAAAGCTATGGCTGGTAACTTAATCGGTAAAATTTCTTCTTTTTTGAACATATCAAATTTAAGAAAATTTAAAAAAAGATTAGACCCAAGATTGTACAATGGAGCTATTTTTATAGGCTTAGATTCACCTGTTGTTAAAAGTCATGGAGGTACAGACTATGTCGGATTTTCTAATTCGATTGATGTATGTTATAAAATTGTTAAAGGTGATTTAATAAGTAAAATTAAAGAAAATATTTGATTTCATGAGAGTAAATTTAACTAAAAAAGACTTAGTTAATTTAGTTTATATGCAGCTTGGATTTTCAAAACAAATATCTGAAAATTTGATTGAGGATTTTTTATCAACAATTCTTAAAAATATAATTGAAGAAAAGAAATTAAAGATATCAAAGTTTGGGACATTCTCAATTAGACAAAAAAAATCAAGAATAGGTAGAAATCCTAAAACTAAAGAAACAAAAATGATTTCTAGTAGACAGGTTGTCTTATTTAAACCATCTAAGGAATTTAAAGAATTAATTAATTTAAGAGATTAATGGATAAATCAGACGGTGCTTACAAAACTATAGGTGAGGTTGCTAAAATTTTAAATCTTACAAATCCTAAAACAGGATCATTGTCTACTCATACAATTAGATTTTGGGAAAAAGAATTTAAACAATTAAAACCAAAAATTCTTACTGGCAATAGAAGATATTATGATCAAAAAAACATAGAAACACTTAAAAAAATTAAATTTCTTCTAAAAGACCAGGGCATGACCATCAATGGAGTTAAAAAACTCTTAAATAATGGTGAGCCTTTAGAACTTGACGAAATTGCAAATAATTCTATAAGAACTGATAATTTAAGAAATAAACTTATTAAAATTTCAAAAATTATTAAAAATTTAAAAGAATTAAAGTAATGGCAAAAAAAACACACGTAAAAGTAAGACTGGTCCCTGAAAGTAAACCTGATAGTCCTTTTTTTTATTATGTAAAAAAACCTGCTGGCGGTGAAAAAGCAAAGGTTAAACTATCAGCAAAAAAATACAATCCAGCTACACGAAAGCATGAAGTTTTTGTTGAAAAAAAACTTCCGCCTCATAGCAAATAATTATTTTTTCTTAAAATTTCTTTTTTCGTAATCAATATAAGACCAAATCATATTCTTCCAAATACGATTAGTAATTTTATGGTCTATATTAAGTTTTTTTGATTTACCTTTAATTTTCTTAAGAATTGAATTAATTCGCTCTTTATCAATTATTTCTTTTTTGAACTCTTTTAATTTAACAACTTCATTAACTAATAAAGTTCTTTTTTTTATTAACGCTAATAAGGAGTTATCTAATTTATCTAATTTAATTCTAATGAGATTTAATTTCTTTTTGTTATTTGGCGACATTTAATCAATTGGTTAATATAATAATTATTATATGTATTAACTATGTTTGTAAACCAGGATCCATATCAAAACAATATTCGTAGGTGGTTAATATTAATGTTTTCTCTAATTATATTAATTATAGCTGTTGGTGGTTTAACCAGGCTAACAGACTCGGGTCTTTCAATTACCGAATGGGAATTATTTAAAGGAATTTTGCCTCCATTTACTTCAGAAAAATGGAATTTTTATTTTGATGAATATAAGCAAATACCAGAATTCAAATCAATTAACTATGATATGACTTTAACTGAATTTAAGGTAATTTTTTATTGGGAATATATTCATAGATTAATAGCTCGATTAATAGGTTTATTTGCCTTAATCCCATTAATAATTATCTCTCTTAAATATAAAAAGAAATTAATTTCTGATTTTAAATATCTATCTATTTTTTTGTTAATTTGTGTTCAAGGCACTGTTGGCTGGTATATGGTAACTAGTGGTTTAGTTAACAATACAGATGTGAGTCATTATAGACTGGCTTTACACCTTTCTATAGCTTTGATTATCTTATCAATTAATTTTTGGTTTATTTTACAAACACTTAAAATTTCAAGCTTTAAAGTTCATTTTAATAATTCTTTTTTAAATTTTTTTCTTATTCTAATTATTTTTCAAATAATTTTAGGAGCTTTTCTAGCAGGAATGGATGGGGGTTTAATTTACAATTCTTGGCCAGATATGAATGGAAGTTTTGTTCCTAATGATATTGCTTATGTTGACTTATTTTTATTTAGTTCTTTAGATAATCCTTCAGTTATTCAATTTTATCATCGATTAACAGCTTATTTATTATTTATTTTTTTAATTTTATTAAATTATTATACCTATAAGTACAAAATAGATTTTAAACCTGTTTTAATACTCGATCTTGCAATTTTAATTCAGATTGTTTTGGGGATTTTAACTTTAATAACTGGTGTAAAGATTACTTATGCCTCTTTACACCAGTTAGGATCTGTTTTTGTGTTAATTAGTTTTTTGTATATCAAATACAAAAATATTATTAGCTAACAGCTTTTAACGAACCTTTAGAAGACTTATTTAAAGCTTGCTCAATATCCTCAATAATATCATCAACATGTTCAATACCTATTGAAAGTCTTACATATCCTGGTGTAACTCCTGCTTTTAATTGTTCTTCAGGGGTTAATTGGCTATGCGTTGTTGATGCTGGGTGTATTGCTAAGCTTCTAGCGTCTCCAATGTTTGCCACATGATATAATAGTTTTAAAGAGTCTATAAACTTCTTACCAGCTTCTAAACCTCCTTTTAACTCAATACCGACAAGTGCACCTTTGCCACCTTTTAGATATTTTTCTGCTCTATCTGCAATATTTTTATCATGCTCTGTAGGATAAATAACTTTTGTTACTTCCTCATGATTTTTTAAGAATTCAACAACCTTTTCAGCATTCGAACAGTGTTGTTTCATTCTTAAAGCAACAGTTTCTAATCCTTGGATTACACCAAATGCATTATCTGGTGATAAAGCAGCTCCAATATCTCTTAATAAAGTAACTCTAGCTCTAACTGCAAAAGCAACATTTGCACCCGTTAATTCTGGAACAACTTTACCCCAAACAGCCCCTCCATAACTAGCATCTGGCTCATTAAATAGTGGTTGTCTTTTTGGATCTGCAGTCCAATCAAAATTACCTCCATCAACAATACTGCCGCCAACTACTGTTCCATGGCCAGCAATAAATTTGGTTAGGGAATGAACTACTACTGCTGCACCATGTTCAATTGGTTTGCATATTACTGGAGCTGCAGTGTTATCCACTATCAGAGGTATGTTGTATTTTTTTCCAATATCTGCGACTTCTTGAATTGGAAACACTCTTAAATATGGGTTTGGAAGTGTTTCTGCATAAAAAGCTCTTGTTTTATCATCAATTGCTTTTTCAAAGTTTTTAGGATCCGAAGGATCAGCATATCTTACTTCAATACCTAGTTTTTTAAGAGTATGAGTAAATAAAGCTACAGTTCCACCATAAAGATCAGTTGAACTCACAATATTATCTCCTGCTTGAGCAACGTTTAGAATTGCAAAAGTTGATGCTGTTTGTCCTGATGATACAGTTAAACAAGCTAATCCACCTTCTAGAGCTGCAACTCTTTTTTCTAGCACATCGTTAGTTGGATTCATTATTCTTGTATAAATGTTTCCAAACTCTTTAAGTGCGAATAGATTCGCTGCTTGATCAGTATCCTTAAATTGATACGATGTAGTTCTATATATTGGAACTGCCACTGCGTTTGTTGCTGGATCTGATCTATAATCTCCACCGTGAAGAGCTATCGTCTCTGGGTGATTTCTTTTTGTACTCATGTTCTACTCCTTTTTTAGTGCTTTAACTTTATGTAAGGCGCACAATACAGTTCAAATGCCTACCGATTATGTTATGAAAATTTCCATTTTAGCTGTTATAAGCCCGCAATAGGAACAAATCGGCAAACGTTTTTTAGCATAATCAGTTCATATTTCAAGGGAAATATAGATTTGACATTATAATTATTAATAGTATTAATCCACGCACAATGACTAAATTCGTTAAAAAAGACGAGGTTACATCCTCTTGGTATGAAATAGATGCTAAAAATGCAGTTGTCGGCAGACTTGCGACAGTAATTTCAAAAATTATCAGAGGAAAAAACAAAACTACCTATACTCCCCATATGGATCATGGTGATTTTGTAGTAGTTAAAAACATTGAGCAAGCAAAATTTACTGGTAAAAAATTTCAAAATAAAAAATATTATCGACATACTGGGCACCCAGGTGGAATTAAAGAAACAACACCTGAAAAACTTCATGAGAAGAAACCTGGTGAAACTTTAAAGTTAGCTGTTAAAAGAATGTTGCCTGGTGGTGTTTTAGGTAGAAAACAATTAACAAAATTAAAAATTTATTCTGGTAGTGAACATCCTCATGCCGCACAAAATCCAACGGTAATAGAATTAAATAAATTAAATAATAAAAATGTAATTAGAAACTAATATGGAAAATACTCAACAAACTTCAAAAACTCCAAAATTAAAATTAGATTTTAAAGATAGTAAATATGCTACAGGCAGAAGAAAAACTTCAATAGCTAAAGTGTGGTTAAAAAAAGGTACTGGAAAAATTTATGTAAATGGAAAGCTTTTTAGTGAGTATTTTGCAAGTGATGCACATAAAATGCAAATCACAAGACCTTTTGAAATAATTAATCAAGCAACAGATTATGATGTAAGATGTAGTGTAAAAGGTGGAGGAGCCACAGGTCAAGCAGGAGCGATGGTTCATGGTATATCAAAGGCTTTAGTAATGTTTGATGAAAACTTTAAATCTACTCTTAAAACTGAAAAACTTACTACTAGAGACTCTAGAGCAGTTGAAAGAAAAAAACCTGGTAGAAGAAAAGCTAGAAGAAGCTTCCAATTCTCTAAAAGATAATTCTTTTTTAATATTTTACTGCTATAATATAAAATGCGTAAGCTTAATGCTTTAATTGCTGGTTCTACTGGATATATTGGTGTTCAATTAATAAGATTATTAGTAAATCACAAATATATAAATATTAAATATTTGTGTGGAAATTCATCTGTTGGAAAAAAAATTTCTTTTTATGATAAATCTTTATCATCAAAGAAACTTCCGAAGATTGTTAAATATAATAAAAAATTTCTTAGTAATGTTGATTTAGTTTTTACGGCATTGCCAAATGGTGAGGCTCAAGATATTTCTAATCATTTATTACCAAATAATACTTTAATAGATCTTGCTGCAGATTTTAGACTAAGAACAGGAGATGATTATCTGAAATGGTATAAACAAAAGCATAAAGCTATATCTAATATTAAAAATAGTATCTATGCATTACCTGAAATTACTTCTGATAAGGTTAAAAATTTTAATATCATTGCATGTCCCGGATGTTATCCAACTTCAATTTTATTACCGTTAATTCCTTTAATTGAAAAAAAATTAATTAAAACAAACAATATAATAATAGATTCTAAATCTGGATATTCAGGAGCGGGAAGAGGGGTTCATAAAAAATATAAAGATAAAAATTTATACGAGTCATTAAGTGCTTATGGAGTTGGTTTTCATAGACATAATTCTGAAATTCAACAAATGTTTAATAATTATTCTAAATCTAAAGTAGAATTTACATTTACACCCCATTTAACACCAATGTTTAGAGGAATATTAAGTACTATTTACATAGATTTAGCAAAAGGTTCGTCTCAATCTAAAAGTCCAAAATACTTTAGAAAAAAAATATAAAAATAGTAAATTTGTAAATATTCTTAAATCAAATACTCTTGTTAGTACAAATGATGTGATGAATTCTAATAATTGTTTCATCTCTGTCTGTAAAAGTAAATTAAAAAATAAACTAATAATTCTATCAGCAATAGACAACCTAATAAAAGGGGGTTCTGGTCAAGCTATTCAAAATGTTAATTTAAAGTTTGGTTTCCCAGTTACAGAGGGCTTAATATGAGCAGATTGATATTTCTATTTTTTTTTTTAACTCTAACTAATTGTTCTTTAAATAAAAATTCTGAGTTTTGGAATGAAGATCCAATTAAAAAAAAAGAAGATGAACAAAAAATATCTAATATTTTAGAAAAATCCAATGATATTACGTCAATGACCATGGAAGAATATGAATTGTACATTGAGGAATATACTAAAAAAAGTAAGTATCCAGATATAAGCAAATGAATAAAAATATTAATATAGCAATAGTAGGTTTAGGACAAATTGGAATTTATCTTTACAATGAGTTGATTATTAAAAAAAAAGATATTGAAACTAAAACAGGAAAAAAAATAAATATAGTTGCTATATCAGCAAAAAATAAAAATAAAAAAAGACGTTTTAAAATTAATAAAAATATTTTTTATCAAAACCCTTTAGATATTTTTAAAAAACAAAAAATTGATATTTTATTTGAGTCCATAGGTCTACCTGATGGAATATCGAAAAGTGTCGTTGAAACTGCTTTAAAGAACAAAATACATGTTATTACTCCAAATAAAGCGTTAATTGCAAAACATGGTGATTATTTATCATCACTAGCTGAAAAAAATAAAGTTAATCTTGAATTTGAAGCATCTGTTGCCGGTGGCATTCCTATACTTAGAACAATTAAAGAAGGTTTAGCCACAAATAAAATTCAAAAAGTTTATGGAATCTTGAATGGCACCACAAACTACATTCTTTCTGAAATGGAAAATTCAAATGATACTTTTTCATCAGTTTTAAAAAAAGCACAAGAGCTTGGTTATGCTGAGCCAGGAAATCCTAAACTTGATTTAAATGGTTTTGATGCTTTTGCTAAAGTAAGAATTTTATCATCACTCTGTTTTAATACAAAAATTGCTACAAATAGTTGCTTAATGGAAGGAATTGAGAAGATTGAACTAAAAGATATCAACATAGCAAATCAACTTGATCTTAAGAATTAAATTATTAGGAATCTCTGAGCTAATTAATGGGCAATTGTTCGAAAGAGTTCATCCATGTTTAGTTGATAAAAAGAGTTATATTGGAAATGTGAGTGGCGTTATGAATGCTGTGATTTTACAAGGAAAACCAGTTGGAGAAAGTGTTTTACAAGGGGAGGGTGCTGGACCTGGGCCAACTTCTTCTTCTCTGTTATCTGATTTGCTATCTATTCTTAGAGGTAATATTAAATATCCTTTTGGTATCCCTGGAAATAAAAGATCAAAACCAAAAATTTATAATAATGATAATTACATCAACTCTCTTTATTTACGATTTGAAGTAAAAGATGTGCCTGGTGTTATGTCAAAAATAACAAAAAGATTAGCTAAATTTAAAATATCAATAAAGAGATTAATCCAAACTCCTGATAAAAAATCAAAGATAGCTACAATTGTCATGACTACTCATAAAACTTCTGAGATTAATATTAGAAAATGTTTATCTGTATTTAAAAAAGACAAAAATATACTTAAATATCCAACTATTATTAGAATTTATAATTGATGGAATTGCTATTAAAGCTTTTTGAAGCTGTTTTTCCTGTCTTTTTTATAATTGGTATTGGTTATTATTTGGGTAAAAAAAATCCTAAAATCGATACAGCTTTTATAACTAATTTTGCAGCCAATATCGGTTCACCAGGTCTTATTTTTTATTCTATAACATCTACAGGCATAACATTTGAATTATTTTCAGTTTATTTTTTTTATGCATTAGTTGTCATCACTGGTTTTTCTTTAGTAGGACTCGTTTTTCTTTTTTTTCAAAAAAAAGATTTAGTTAATGAATTACCACCTTTTATTTTACCAAATACAGGCAACATGGGTTTGCCTATCTGTTTATTTGCTTATGGAGCCAAAGGTTTTGGTGTAGCATCTGCTATTTCAGCTGTTGTAATGCTTCTTCACTTTACTATAGGTGTTTTTTTAGCCAAAAAGAAATTCGATGCTCAATTAATATTTAAAACTCCTGCTTTTTACGCAATTATTGTTTCTTTAGTTGTTTTTATATTTTCAAATTAAGCCACCAGTTTTTTTAGTCAATCTTACAATGCTATTATCTTATGCAACTATCTTTTTGGTGTTAATGTCTTTAGGAATTGCTTTAACAAGACTTAAAATTTTTTCTTTTAAAGATGCTATGATTGCTTCAATTGGTAGAGTTATAATTGGTCCAATTATTGGATTTAGCTTAATAAAATTTTTTAATTTAACTGGATTTGCTGCCGGAGTTCTTCTAATTCAATGCTCAATGCCAAGTGCAGTGTTAACTTATCTAGTAGGCTCTATGTATTCTCCAAAAAAAGTAGTTGATAGCATTGCTAGCATGATTGTGGTCTCAACGATTATATCCTTTGTAACAATCCCAATTGTTGTATTCTTTGCTTTAAAGTACTTTAATTAAGCTGTATCTGTTGGCTTGTGAAAGCCATTATATTGAATTTATTAGCATGGATAATGCTTCCAGTGATGGATGGCTTTGCTAAATATTTAAGTGCAGATATGCCTGTTTTACAAATTACCTGGGCTAGGTATTTTTTTACTGTAGTTTTTACCCTTCCTGTAATGATGATATTTTATAGAAAGCATCTTGTTTGGACTGATAAGCCAAAATTACAACTTATTAGAGGTTTAATATTACTTACAGCAAATATTTGCTTTTTTTATGCCATATCAGTTATTTCTTTAGCAAAGGCTCTAACTTTAGCATTTGTTGCCCCTTTAATAGTCACAGCTTTTTCTCCTTTTTTTCTAGGTGAGAAAGTAGGGGTTAGAAGATGGACTGCTGTTATAATCGGCTTTATAGGCTCTCTAGTCGTTATTAGACCAGGTTTTGTAGAGATTAATCTAGCTAGCTTTGCAGCCCTTGGTACTGGTATAATGTACGGTTTTTACCTTATTATCACTCGAAAATTAAGCACATCAGACAATCCTTTGCTTACTTTACTCTTAACTGGAGCAGTTGGATTAGTAATTATATCCGTTTTAATGCCATTTATATGGATAAAACCAACTGTTTCCCAGTGGTCTATGATGGCTTCTATAGGATTATTTGCCTGTATAGGGCATTTATTTTTGATATTATCCCTTAAATATGCTGATGCATCAAAATTAGCACCATTTAGCTATTTTGAAATTATTACTAATATACTAATAGGCTATTATTTCTTCAATGATTTCCCTGATAATTGGACTTTTTTAGGATTGTTCATAATTGTATTTAGTGGATTGTATATTTCAAGACGAGAAATAATTATTAAAAATACATAATTTAGTATATTATTATTTACTAATACTTAATATATTACTTTAAATTATTTATTTAAATAACTGTTTTTATTGAATAAAATTTAAGTATTAAATATTTAAAATTATTAATAAAATTATAGATAATTTAAAAATAATAGTTAGTAAAAAAATACTATTTATTAATTATGTTATAAAAAAACTGATTAATGTAACAAAAAACAGAATTAAAATTTAATGGTTTAAAAAATAATATACGATTAATTACAAAGGTATTTTTAAATTAACTTTTTGTTAAAAGTATTTAAAAAAAACAAATAAACTAGGGTTTTTTTAGATATCTTGATCGAGAAGGGGATAATTTTAATTAAAAACAAGCTTGATTTGATAAAAAAGTTCAAATTTAAGGCAAAATTTTACTAACAAAATTTACCCTGGTATTACTAGTTTCTAGAGCAATGCATTATATGAATATAGCGTTTAATCGAACGAGGATGCCCCTAATTTAAGCATTTATCAATATATGGTGCAACTGGAGGGTGAAATATGCTTATTTTGTTATTATTGGGTAAAATAGATTAAAAGTGTTGATTTTATTGACTTTTAGATCATTCTAACTTTAAAAATATCTATTTTAAAAATACTCCTTCAAGAGCTAATAATCTACGTTTTTGCTTAATTCCACCTTTCCCAGAGTACCCACCAAGTCTGCCATCAGACCTTATAACCCTGTGACATGGTATTTTTGGTGGAAAAGGGTTTTTTCCTACTGCATTAGCCACAGCTCTATGAGCTTTTGGTTTTCCAATTGCTTTAGCGACTTCCAGATAGGTTGTAACTTTGCCTTTTGGTATTTTCTTCAAGTAGTTCCAAACTTTTATCTGAAATTTAGTCCCTTTTAAGTTCATATAGTTCGAATCCTGTGTTGATAGCTATTTTATCATATAATTTTTTAGCATTTTCGTTTGAAGAGTGCGTTATCCAACGAATTCCATTCCAATTATTAGCTTTAGATAAGGATTTTAGATGGTTTATTAGTTTTTGAGCTATTTTTTTACCTCTAAATTCTGGATCTACGAATAAATCATCCAAAAAACCAATATATTGACCCTTAATTGGCCTAGGCATTGTTCTATAATGAGCTATACCAACAATACTACTGTCTAATTCATAACAAATACCATTAACAATATGATTATTATCGTGTATCCAGCCCCACAAAGTATCTAAAATACCCTGATTCATTGGCACTTTATAAAATTCTGCGTAACCATAATATAATTTTGACCATTTTTCTTTATCTTTAAGATTTAATTTTCTAATCATTTACTTTAAAAAATATGTGTAAATTGCTAATATTACTAGTTATTTAATCAATTTCAATTGTACTATTCTCTCCAGTTTGCTAATTATAAGTTTCAAAAGATCCATCACCATTGTAAGCAGTACCAGAATAGCTATCTGCAAAAGATAATTTCGATAACAATATGCTTAAAATAATTACCGCAGAAATTCTAAATAATAATTTCATCTAATGAACTTATTAGATTGACATTAAAAATCACTTAATATATTACTAACGATAATTAATGGTTATCAATAGTAATTATGAATAATTTAATAACAGACTTAAAAGCTTTACAAGAAGAAACTTTATTAAATTTGCAAAGTTCAAAAGCTAATAATACTGTACGAGCCTATAAATCTGATTTTAGATGATTTTGGGTTATTTTGTGCTCAAAATGGATTTAAATCTTTACCATCTGAACCTAAGATAGTTTCATCTATATTTAACTCATTTATCTACAAGAGATATCAAAATGAGCACTTTAAAAAGAAGACTAGTCTCAATTGGAGTAATTCATAAGCTAAAAGGTCATTATTTAGATACAAAACACCCTATAATTATTGAAAATATTATGGGAATTAAAAGAAGAAAAGGTAGTATTCAAAAAGGTAAAAAACCATTATTAATCAATAATTTAAAATTAATAATTAATTATATAAATAAGAAAACAGTTAATATATTTGAACAATTAAGAGATAAGAGTATTATACTAATAGGCTTTGCAGGAGGATTTAGGAGAACTGAGTTAGTTTCAATTAATTACGAGGATTTAGAGTTCACCTTTGAAGGACTTAAAATAACAATTAGAAAATCAAAAACAGATCAGTTTGGCGAAGGATCAGTAAAAGGTACTGCCCTACTTTGATAATACTCAATATTGTCCAGTATTGAGCCTTAAAAATTGGATTAGAAATATCAAACATTAATTCAGGTCCATTATTTAGAAGATTTTCTAAAGGCTCCAAATTATCAGAATAATAGATTAACTGATCAAACAGTTGCTCTTTTGATAAAAAAATATCTTAAATTAGCAGGATATAGATAATAAAAATTATTCAGGACATAGTTTAAGATCAGGTTTTGCAACTTCAGCAGCTGAGTCAGGAGCTGAAGAAAGAAGCATAATGGCAATGACAGGACACAAAACTACTCAAATGGTGAGAAGATACATTACAGGAAGCAAATTTATTTAAAAATAATCGCATCTAAATAAAATTAAAATTTGATTAAATCAAATTTTTATCCAATCATTAGGCCAAAAGTTTCTATTATTAGATGCGATTCAAATTTTTAGGTCTTAAACATAATTTTATTTTTATAATTTGATAACCAAGCAGGCCAAAAATGAAAAGTGGTAGGGCCAACTGCAAAATGCTTACACAAGAGACATTAAATAATAATCCTCTAATATTTTATTTTTTTGTAAATTGGTCAATCAAAATTACATTTTTTGCACTTGAAAACATGTGACGTATTTTCGGAATGTTATCAGAAAATATAAAAAAATCTTGGATTTGAAATTTTATTTTTAAAATAATTCATTGAGCGAAGTATATATTTGTATTGTTTAAGCTCATAATTTTGTATTGATCTTAATAATATTTTGTATTATTATTGCTTAATTCATAACGTGCAATACGAACCATAGCTTTCCATTCTAAAGGAAAATTCATTTATCAATAATTTCTTACAATCAATAAAATATTTTTCAGACTCAAAGTATCCTTCTAGATATACTTTATCTTGCAAATTAAAATTATAAAAATTTTTACTATAATATGTAATTTTATTTTTATTATTTTTTTTCAATTATGAACTTTTTCATTTTCTTAAGTGATCAGTGTATATATATAGTTTTCTTAAAACTCGTGTAAAAATAATTATCAAAACAATTATTTTTATTTGTAATTTTAGATGAAATATTAAAAATATTTAAATTCGAATTTTGGATTAAAATTTTTAAATTTTTTTATAACATTTTTTTTGGCTAAGGAATTTAACCCAGAACATATGTCTAATTCAAGCTTTCTATTTAATTTTTTAGATAAACAAAAAGCACTGGCATAAATAAACATTTGGTTGCCCAAACCATTGGAAATACGTGCAATAATTTTTTTCATTTATATAATAAACAAAGATAAAAATATTTAATTTTATTAATTAACAAATCGTAAAAAAAAAATTATACTAAATTTAGGTCTTGATAGCGGTCCGTTATATTTATTTAAGTTATTACCTCTTAAATAGTACTTTCTAAAAAATCTGTGGAGTAAATCCATATTTTAATAAAAAGGTTTTAGTTCCACTATTAAGCTTTAATTTACTTTTCCTGAGTGGTAATTGAGCTAAAATGATATACTTTAAATTTAGCTAAAGTCTTAAATATCCTCACATTCTCCAACCATAATTTCATACACAAATCAGGATCAGAACCATCTCCTGGATCAAATTCAGTACTGAAACCACCAATTTTATCCCATAATTCTTTATGAATCAGATGAGGTGCCCAATAAGTTCCTTGAAAGTCATATAAATTATATTTTTTATAATTTTTTAATAATTTCTGTTCATTAAATGACTCAAATGTTTTACCACAATCAAAATCAATTAAATCAGAAGGTCCCATCATTGTTCCAGAAATAAAAAATAAATTATTTTTAGTTTTTAAAATTTCTTTTTTCATAATCAGATCCCAAGCTGGTAAAAAATACATATCTTTAAAAACTATATCAAATTTTTTTAATTTTTAATGGTGTTTTTGAAATATTTTTTTCTAGATTAATGAAGTTTTTTTACCTATAGAAATATCTATTATATATTTACTAATAATGGTCTCATTAAATAGTTTAAAATATTTTCTCTTACCATTTTTTGCAATTTTAATCCTTAATCTATCGTTTTTTGCATAAAATTTAATCTTTTCTGAAAGATCATTAATATCGTTATAAATAATTAATTCATTGTTATTAAAAAAATCCTGCATTTGAACTTTTGCATCAATAAATGTCATTAAGCCATTACCCATAATTGAAGCTATTCTATTACTAGAATAATATTTAACAGGATCACCTCTACTTAAATTTAAGTCCCATTTTTGAATTTATGAGATTATTGTTAAAATCATTTCCCCAAATTGGTTGCCTATTTGCAAATCCATAAAAATCATATTTTATATTTAGGTATTTTTTTTACAAGTTTATCAAGAAATTCAACTCTACTATCTTCTGTGCCATCTTTTAGGGTTGCCCTATTTACACCGTGACTCATTGCATAAAAAAGATCATTTTCAGGTCTCATATTATAAACATCAAAACACTCAATGTTTTTGTCCACTGGTACAAAGAAAAAGTTAAAATTATTTGAATTAAACTTTTTTTTTAATTATTGATGGATGCGTGGTGATAAAATTATGATCAACAATTTGAGAGTATAGCTTGATATTATGGATATTTTTTTTTGAATATTCTAAACCTGGCATCACTGGATCTTCATTCCACTGAGACACAATTAAATTCTTATTCATTGTTTTAATTTCTTCCAATGTATTTAAATCAATATTATTGGTATGACCAAAAAAGAATAAATCTGGGTTGTAGTTTTTAAAAGTTTCAATTAAATAATTTTGAAAATTATTTTTATTTGAAAATATATTTAATGATCTATTATTTCTAATAATATCACGATCACTAATCTCAAGTACATCATGATTATTTCTAATAAAGCCGTTCGTAAATTTTTTTCCTAAAGAAATGTTATATAATCTATGATTTAATTTTTGTCCTTGGTTATATAAATTAATAATTTTTAATTTATTTTTATTAATATTAAAATTATATTTTGGAAACAAACTTTCTCTCATTAAATCAATATTCTTAGTATTTTCTGATATAAGGTGGTGAACATTTTTTCTACTTAGATACTGAATTTTTTTTCTTAATTTTGTATTCAAAATTAAATTTTTTAATTCTTTATAAAGTTCTAGCTCATCAGACTTTATTTAATATAATTGCATTATTTGTTGTTTCAGTTAAACCACCTTTGTTGGAAATTATCGTTGCACAACCACATGAACTTGCTTCAAGGGCCGTTCTACCAAAAGGTTCGTCCCATCTTGAAGGCACTAACAGCAATTTCTGATTTATTTAAAAAACTTAATGTTTTTTTATGGTTCAAAAAACCCAATTCCTTATGTCGTTATGTGATTAATATAAATACTCCTTCTATCCTCATCACCAATAGATAAGGCAGTCCATTTTGGAAATTCATCTAAAATTTTTAATATAGCTTTACTAAAAAAATCATACCCCTTGGAATGATTTAGTCTGCCAACAAAAGTAATAATTTTTTTTTTCTTATTTAAGTTTTTTTGTAAATTGACACTTGGATATACTACTTCTGTTTTGGTTATAAGTTTTTTATCGATTCCTAAAAAAAAACGATTTCTAACCCAGTGGCTAACAAAAATTATCTTCTCTGCTGATTTTAAAAATAATAGTCTTTCAGATATTTTTTTTGATCCTTTCATAGATAATGGATCATTATGAAAATAAAAAATAAACTTAGAGTTAATATTTTTAACTAGATTAAAAAAAATTAATGGCCTGTTATGGATTTCAATAATATCAAATATTTCTTTATTTATTCTATCTGTTAATTTTTCACAATATTCTTTAGTAGTGCTTTTAAATCTAGAGTTAATACTGTTTAATTTTATGTTAATATAATTTCGAGTTAAATATTTTTTTGAGTTTGTAGAACCATAAATTTTATTATTTTTTTTAAATTTTGATTTATTATAAAATTCAGCAACCCACAGTGAAGCTGCAGAAGCTTTTTCATATGAATAATTTTCTTTATAAGGTAAAATGGTTGCTATTTTTAGATTTTCTTTTTTTTTTAAAATCATCAATTAACTTTTTTCTTTCACTTCTATTATTTTTTAGTTTATATTCAAATGAGAGAGCTTTATTTTTTGAGTAAAATCTTTTTTTATAAACAATCTCCCATTTATACCCTTTAGTTGATTTTGCACCTAAATCATTATTATGTTTCTTAATTCGTTGATTAAGATTATTAGTATATCCAACATAAGATTTATTATAAAAGCCATTTAAGGTCTTTATTAAATACACATAATAAACCATATAAAGCAATAAAAGATCATAATTGGCGGTCCCTAGGGGAATCGAACCCCTCTTTCGAGGATGAAAACCACGTGTCCTAACCGATAGACGAAGGGACCGAATTTCAGCTTTTTATTGTATAAAAACTTATTAATCAAGCTTTAATAGCCGTTAGATAACCACATCTAAGATATTTAATTGAAGTGATTTTTTATTATTCCAAGTATTTTGTTTTATTTGAGCTAATATTTTAATTTCTTTTTTATAATTTAGTAAATATTTGCTTATTTCTGAATTAATTAGATTAAATGATATAGCATTAATTGATTTATTTATTTTAGATTTTAAAATACAGCTTACATATTTATTTTTTATTATTGTGGATTTAATAATAGTAACATTCTCTATTAAAAAAACTGGATTTTGATTATTTGGTCCAAAAGGTTCTATTAGACATAATTTATTATAAAAATTTTGATTTACTGCACTTAAGGTTATTTTAGATAAATATTTTTTAATATTATTGTCTTTAATCATTTTTTTATGGGATAAATTTATAAAATCTTTAAATTCATTAAATTTATTTTTTTCAATTAATAAACCTGCAGCTAAATTGTGACCTCCCCCATTTTTTATTATACCTTTATCAATTCCAAGTTTAATTAGTTGACCAATATTAAAATTTTCAGTAGATCTTGCAGAGCCTTTTAAATAATTTCCAGATTGAGTAAAAACTATTGAAGGTTTATTAAAATACTCTTTAATTTTTGAAGCAAGAATACCTATTAAGCCCTCATTAACTGAGTTTAATATAAGAATAATTACATTTTTATTTTTATTATTTATTTTAGAAAAATCTAAATTTTTAATAATATTTTCTTCAATATTTTTTCTTTTTTTATTTAATTCAATTAACTCACTTATTAATTTATCTATGATGTCATTTTCACTTGCTATTAATAAATTAACAGCTTTATTTGGGTTTCCAATTCTACCAGATGAATTAATAATTGGGCCAATTAAAAAACCTAAATCTTCAATATTCAAAGGTCGATTGATTTTTGAAATTTCAAATAATTTTTTAAAGAAATAATTTTTATTAATATCAAAATTCTCTAATACATTTTTAGCTATAATTCTGTTTATATATCTTAAAGGCATTACATCACAAACAGTAGCAAGTAGAACATAAATCAAATTTTGATTAAAATCATTTTTTAATTTTTCTTTGTTTAAAAAATAATCAATGAAGAAGAATGTAATAGAAGCTGAACAGAGATAATTAAGATTTTCATAGTCACATTTTTTTTTAGGATTTATCAAATTTTTTGTTTTAGGATATGGTTTGTAGATTTCGTGATGATCTATAATAATAGAATTAATACCATTAATATTAAGTAGGTTTACTGTCTCATTTGAGTTTGAGCCACAATCTAGCATAATTACTAAATTGGGTTTTTTCTTAATAAGTTTGCTTACTAAATTTAAGCTCGCTCCATATCCATCTTTTAATCTATCTGGAATATAAAAATCATATGGGTAACTTAAAATATTTAAAAATTTGATAAATAATGCTGTTGAAACTATACCATCAACATCATAATCACCAATTATTAAGATTTTACCTTTTTTCTCGATTGTGTCTTTTAATGTTTTATATGAATTTTCAAAATCTTTTATTTTGAAAAAAGGATTTATTAATTCTATTTTATTATTTATAGTAAAAATTTCTTCTTTATCGAAATTTCTTAACAGAATTAATTTATTAATTATATCTGTAAAATTATTTTCTGATTTAATTTTTTCATAAATTCTTTGGTTAATTTTTGATTCTTCCCAGTATTTACCGGAAACTGACTTCATTAAATCGATTGTTCCAATCTAATCATTTCATTGAACCCAGAAGATTTATGTGTCACTAGTGTTTCGGAATAAAATTTATTTATCTTCTAATTTTATACCTTGTACAAGTTCTCCTGAAGTAATTCCAGTTGCACAAAAAATTGAGTCACCAGAAATAATCTCATTTAACTCATATTTTTTATTAAAATCCTCAATACCCATATTTTTAGCTCTATTTTTATCATTTTCTGTTTCAAATAAAAATCTACCTTGAAAAAAACATCCTATGGCATCCAATGCTGAAGCTGCCAAGACCCCTTCTGGTCCACCTCCAATTCCTAAAAATATATCAACTTTGTATTTATCATTTGACACAAGAAGTGCTCCTGAAACATCACCATCAGTAATTAATTTTAAATTAACTTTTAAGTCTTTAAGTTCATCAATAATTTTTTTATGTCTTGGCCTATCCATAACACATGCAGTTAATTGATCTGGTGATTTATTTTTAAACTCACACAAATTTAGAATATTTTTTTTTACAGTTTGATCTAAATCAATTACTCCTTTTGCAATTTTACATGTTGCAATTTTTTCCATATAAGTTTCAGGGGCATTAAATAAATTTGATTTTTCACCAATAGCAATTACTGATAAAGCTCCAGGTAAATTATTAGCAGCAAAATTAGTACCCTCTAAAGGATCCACAGCTATATCTAATTCAGGTCCATTCATGGTACCTAGCTTTTCACCTATATATAACATTGGCGCCTCATCAAGCTCACCTTCACCAATTACAATTTGGCCTTTCATATCAATTTTATTTAATTCAGATCTCATAGCATCTACAGCAGCTTTATCCGCTGCAATTTTATCTTTTTTTCCAACTAAATAGTGTGATGCTAATGCTGCTCTGGTACTTACTTTAATAAATTGATCTATAAATTTTTTATCTATAGCCATTAAACTTTTTCATCAATTAATTCATCTTGTTTAATTTTTGACTCAAATTCTCTTAAACGTTTATAAACACTAGCAAGTTCAATTATAGTTGGCCATGCTTTTAAAATATATTGCATAGATCCCTCTACTCTTCCAAATGCTCTAATTATTTGCTGCATTACTCCCAAAGTAACAGCGCCAGCAACTATAGCTGGAGCTAAAAATACATAAGCTGAAAGTACATTGGCTTGTAAATAAGCAATACGCCCAATATTAAAATATAGATATCTTAAATAACTGAGAAAATGAATTTCTCTAACACCATTAAATAATTCTTCAATAGTTTTGGGTCTAATAGTTCCATCATCTTCAGCTATAACTAAAATTTTTCTGTAAGCAGCTTCCTTTTTTTGTAAATCATATTCAACACCTACTAGTCTTAATATCAGACCTAAAATTATTAAAAATATTGTACCACCAACAGACCAAATTAATGCACCAACAATTAATCCATACTCCCAATCACCAAAAAAGAAAATTGGAATACCAATACTTAAGCCAAATAAAATTGGCATAAATTCTATTAAAATCATTAAAGCTTCAATTAAACTTGTGCCTAAAGACTCCATTATTCTAGAAAATTTAATTGTATCTTCTTGCACCCTTTGAGCAGCACCTTCTATTTTACGAGCTTTGTCATAAACACTATGGTACCATTCAACCATAGCTGTTCTCCATCTAAATAAATAATGAGATGTAAAATATCCAACCACTACTGCAACACCAACATACATAGCTGCTAATGAAATGAATGAGAGTAAACTTGACCAATATTCTTCTATTGTAATTGCATTAGGAGCACCCAATGCTTTTTGGATCATGTCATAAAATTGACCAAACCATTCATTGATTTTAACATCAATTTTTACCTGTATCCAAAGTGATGATAAAATTATAATTGAACCTACCCAAGACCATAGGTACCAGTGTTTTTGAGTAAAAAATCTAAACATTGATTATTTTAGAAAGTTATCAGCGTATGATTTTTTTACAACTTTTCTTATTTTTGGTTCAATAATTTCAAATTCTATTTTATTTTTTTTTGCATAATTTATTGCTAATTCTTTAGTTGAAAATTCTAACTTTAACTCTGTATAAGTATCAGAAGAGCTTTCCCACCCCATTAAAGGATTATTAGTTGGATCTTTGGTTTCAAATTCTAAAATCCATTTATCTGTTTTACCTGTTCCAGATTGCATTGGATTTTTGTTAGGAATATATATTTTTGCTT
>CBDEAP010000006.1:0-92661 GCA_965236125.1 Candidatus Pelagibacterales bacterium
CCTTATGTTTTAACTTTTAATAAAGATGTCATTGAAGAAAAAATTATAAAAATTTGTAATTACTTAGAATTAAAAGATAGAACATTTAATGGATTTATTAATTGGGTTTTAGATTTAAGAAAAAAATTAAATATGCCTCATAAATTATCAGAAGTAATTAAAGAGGAAGATTTTGATCTTGAACGTTTATCAAAAATGGCATTAGCAGATCCGTCTACAGGCGGTAATCCAAAACCTTTAACTGAAAATGATATGAAGGTTATGTACCAGCACAGTATGTCAGGTACATTATTTTAATGAGTAATTTAAATATTTTAATTGTTGAAGGAAATAACCGACAAGACTCAGCATTTTTCGTAGAAGCAGCAGGGGCGACTGCAGCAGATAATCTAAAAAATCTTGTATTAAAACTAGAGCCAAGTGCTGAAGTTACACTTATTAATCCTGCAGAAGATGATGAAACTAAAATGGCTTTGGAGAATATGAATGATTATCATGGAATAATTTTCACCGGTGGAGCCATGCGAATTAATGACATGACTGATGAAATTAAAAAACATATTAATTTTGCTGCTAACTGTTTCAAACATCAAAATACCATCTTAGCAATTTGTTGGGGTCTTCAAGTTTGCTCTACTGCAGCAGGAGGTAAGGTTGCACCTGCTAAAAGCGGAGCCCATATTGGGATCGCCTCAAATGTTGAAATTAACGAAGCCGGTAAAAAAAATTTAATTTACAAAAATAAAAAAGAAATTTTTACAACACCAGCTTTTAACTATGATGAAGTGGTTGAAATTCCACAATCTGCATCGTTGTTATCAAGCGATAAAGTAAATAGAGTAATGGCACTTCATTTTAAAGTAGATCAATCAGAAATATGGGGATTACAATATCATCCAGATTATGAATACTGGCAAATGGTTAATTTAGCAAAAGCTAGAAAAGATCGAATTTTAAACAATAAAGTTTTTGATAGCGAAAGTGCATTTGACAATCATATTAAATATATTGAAACTGAAGATAAAAAACTAGATTTTCCAAATAGAACTTGCGAAGTTAGAAATTGGTTAGATTATTTAAAATCTAAATAAGAATTTTTAAAATTTTAAATCATGAGTTTAAGTTACGATGTTATTATTATTGGGGCTGGTGCTGCAGGCTTAATGGCTGCAATAGAAGCTGGTAAAAGAGGTCGTAAAGTTCTTGTAGTTGATCATTCTAAAAAAATAGGAGAAAAAATAAGAATTTCAGGTGGGGGTAGATGTAATTTTACTAATTTACATACGGAGCCAAGTAAATTTTTATCTAATAACCCAAAGTTTGTTAGATCTGCTCTAAGCCAATACACGCAGCAAGATTTTATTAATTTAATTAAAAAACATAATATTAAATTTCACGAAAAAAAATTAGGACAATTATTTTGTGATCAAAGCGCTCAACAAATTGTTGAGATGTTATTAACAGAATGTATTGAAGCTAATGTTGAGATTAAAAAGGAATTTAATGTAAAAGATGTTAGTAAATATAAAGATCAATACTTAGTTATTTCAGAGCAAGACACTTATTCATGTGAGTCTTTAGTTATTGCAACAGGTGGCTTATCTATTCCTAAAATAGGTGCTACGGACTTTGGTTATAAAATTGCTAAAAAATTTAATTTAGATGTTATTGAAACTTTACCTGGGCTCGTACCATTAACGTTCAATGAAAAAATATTAAATATTTGTAAGGAATTAACTGGTTTATCTGTTGAAGCGATTGTGTCATTTAAAAAAACACTTTTTCAAGAAGGAATGTTATTTACCCATCGAGGATTAAGTGGTCCTTCAATATTACAAATTTCATCATATTGGAAAATGGGTCAAAATATAAATATTAATCTTTTACCAAAACTAAATGTTTATAATTTTTTAGAAGAAAAAAAGAAATCTAATCCTAAACAAGATATTGGTACTATCATAAGTGATTTACTGCCTAAAAGATTAGCGCAAATTATTTGTAATGAAAATAAAGTAAGCGGTAATATTTGGGAAATATCCAATAAAGCTTTGAGAGAACTTAGCGAAGCAATTAATACTTGGATCATCAAACCTACTGGTTCTGAAGGTTATCGAACTGCAGAAGTCACTTTAGGAGGCGTAAATACCAATGAACTGTCTTCACAGACCATGATGAGTAACAAACACAAAGGATTATTTTTTATTGGTGAAGTCGTAGATGTTACAGGCCATTTAGGAGGCTATAATTTTCAGTGGGCTTGGTCTTCTGGTTATGTTGCTGGGCAACATGCTTAATATATTTATCAATGAAATATAGTTTTAATAATGATATTATCTTTTTATGTGTGGAAGATACGTCATTACTAATGCGGTTACTAAAACTAGTAAAATAGTAAAATCTGCTATTCAAGTTGAAGATAGTGAAAACTATAACGCCCATCCTTATCAAAAACTTCCTGTTATTAAAAAATATAAAAACGGTAATACTTTAGAAAATCTAAAATGGGGCTTAATTCCTAGGTTGGGCTAAAGAAAAAGATTTTAAAGCTTTAATTAATGCAAGATTAGAAACTATTGATGAAAAAGTTTCATTTAAAAAATTAATAAAACTAAATAGATGTGTTGCAGTTGCAGATGGTTTTTATGAATGGAAAAGACAAGATAAAGAGAAAATTCCACATTACTTTTTAAGAGATGATAAAAAATTGATGTATATCGCAGGGATTTATGAAGAGGATCAATTTTGTTTAATTACAGAGGAAGCAAAGCCCAATATTCAAGAAATTCATCACCGTCAGCCAGTTATTTTAAATGAAGTCAGATGTTAATCGTTATTTAAATTTAGAATTACAAGGTTCAGCATTTTTAAAGGAATGTAAGAAACCTGATTTGACATTTTATGAAATTTCAAAAGATGTGAATAAGCCTACTAATAATAGCATTTCATTAATTCAGAGTGTAAATTAGATAATGGTATTTTTTATTAAAATTTTATTAGCAGCAACTGTAATATCTTTTGCTAGTTGGCTATCAGGACAATATCCAAAGCTTGCAGGGTTTATCATTGCTCTTCCTATTGCATCCTTACTTGCAATTATATTTTCTTATTATGAACATCAAGATGTAGAAAAAACTATAACGTTTACAAAAAGTATATTGATTGCTGTGCCAGTTAGTTACTTATTCTTTCTACCTTTTTTCTTTGGCAATTCTTTTAATATGAACTTCTGGTTAATCTATGGAACAGGAATATTCTTATTAATTTTAGGATACTTTGTTCACAAGTATGTTATTAACTTCTTTTAGTTTTGTAACTGTTCTTCGTTAGGGTCTTCCTTATTATTTAAGATATTAGCATAACCATGGTTAACATCACGGTGTCCTGCTTCATCATCTCTGACAACTTTAATTACATCTTTTAAAGTAGCATTCAGAGGTAAATTCCAATAGTCGATAGCAATTTTAGGCGCTTTAACATTTTCAATTTTACCATCTTCAACTTCTTTTAAATATTGCGAATAACTGATTACTGCTTCTTCTTCAAAATAACCAACTATTCTATGAGCAGTTCTTTGAGAAATTAGATAAATGATTGAATAAAGAACAATAAATATAAATTGAGCTATCATGATTAAAATTCTCTCAAATAAAGTTGGTTGAGCAATATTTATAAAAGTCATTAAATGCATTCGTTCATTTTCAGCTTCCTCTAAAAGAGTTTTGATCCAACCCTTATCATCTTTAATTTTTCTAAGTGATTTTAAATGAACAAACATACCACCCACCATACCAGGTACCGCTGCTACAGTTTCCAATACTACAGCACGGTGACCATATTTTTTCTTGAAAAAAGTATCAGCAATTAATCTAAGTAATTTCGTAAAAGCTAATGCAATACTATCGCTAAAGTTTTCAGGCTTATGATGAGATTCTAAATTAATCATTAATTTAATATAGGAAATAAAAGTAATTAAACAATGTGCTAAAAATACTTGATCTTTTTTACCAAAGTTTTTTATTTCTAAAAGGTAAAACGCACTCAGGTTTTTTAGCTAATTTAGGCAATTTTTTTGATGAAATTTTGTTCATCAACCAACCTATGGGTTGTGACAATTTAAATGGTGCTGGAACAATTGAAACAGTTGTTTTTTTAAAGCCTATTTTTGAATAATATCTTGGATCACCATAAGTCATTAAAAGATCTATTTTTTTAGTTCTAAGATGTTTAATGGCATATTTAATTATTTTTTTGCCTAACCCTTTATTTTGAAAATTAGGATCAACTGCAACAGGCGCCAATAAATACACAGAATAATTTTGATTATAATTTAATTTTGTTAAGAATATGAAAGCTATGATTTTATCATCGATTTTGCTTTCAATAGCAATTATGTCTTTTTGATCTATTATTTGTGCAAGTTTAAAAGATAAATCTCCAACAATCTTTCCTTCTTTTTTACTTTCAGATTTTGTAAATACATTATTAAAAAAAAGTTGAATTGATTTTGATTTAAAATTTGTTGTTAATGAAAATTTGATTTTATTCATATTTCTAAAAAAAAATTAATTATACTAGTATCTTAATTTTTTGATGAATTACTAAAATTGCACCAATTAGTAAAAAGGGCAATCCAATTATTAAATCTAACTGCCATTGTAAATTTTCAAATACCGTTGAAATAAGCAAAGCTATTACTGGCATTAATACGCCAACATAACTAGAGCGACCAGCACCGATATTCCCTAATAATTTTAGATAGAGGAGAAAAGCAAATACAGAACCAAATACCGATAGATATAATAGTGAAGCAATATAATTAAATGTGTACTCAAATAAAATTGGGGTTTGATTAATTTGAGTAATAATTAAAGTAATCAAAGATCCATAAAGCATTGCATAAGCAACAGATTCAACTAGTGGAAATTTATGATTTAAATTTCTTTGATGAACCATGTTACCCGAAGAAGCTGCTAAAGTTGCAATTAAAGCAAAAAATAATCCAATGTGTCTATTATTAGCAAATGTAAAACCTAATATTTCATCATTAAAGATGATAAAAATTCCAATCATACCAATTAATGCACCCAACAAGGTTTTACCTGTTGGTTTTTTTTTAAAGTAAAACCATTCTCCTAAAATGTTCATAATCACTGAGGTTGAGAACACAATTGCAGGAAATGCACTAATTAGATAAGAGTTTGATAGATAAAAGAATACATAGTTTATTGAATAAAGACAAAAGCCAAATATCAAAAACCATAAATGATGATTAAGTGAAAACTTTAAATTTTTCTTTTTTATTATTAAAAAAGTAAAAATAATAAAGGCTGCTAAGATAAATCGATAAAATACAGAGATTAAAGGATCGACATAGCCTAATTGGAATTTAATTAAATACCAAGTAGGGGACCAACAAATTAAAGTTAAGGTAAATAAAACAATATTATTCATTAAATATGGCTCATTAATATTAAACCTATTAAGAAATGATAGTGATATTAAATGAGGAATATCCTGATTAATTTCATTAGAATTTAAAATAGCATCATTAACAAATCTATTATTTTCAAATAAGGTATTATTAAAAGTTAACAATTTATTTTATGGAAAAAACAAAAGGTTGTCCTTGTGGTAGATCTCCAACTGGAGTTTGTATTGGTTGGCATGCTTTATCTGAAGAAAAATATTTAGAAATGAAAAAGAAATATGAAGAAACTTCTGAAGCTGACAAAAAAAGAAATCCTTTTAATCATCGAGCAATTGATGGACTTGGAGAGTAATTGAAGAAAGTTTTATTAATCCTATTGTTAATAAGTTTATCTAGTTTTTCTTTTGCAGATGAGGATGAAGATGACTTTAAGTTTTTAAGATGTGATGAAGCTTCCAATAATGCTTCACAAAATACAAAGTATTTTGAAGTCTCTGTTTCAAAACAAATAATGATTGAGCGAAATGGTTATAGTTTTGCTTATACAAGAATAACCCCATTTTTAATTCAAGCAGAATTACAAGGTTTGGCTAAATTATCTTTGCATCGTCACTTAGGAACTTTAGCGTATTCAAATTTAAATGCTGATGGGACTGTTAAAGATAATCAAGTCTATCAGTGTGAAAGTATACCAAGATTATTATAAATTATTTTAAAACAGTTCTAACTGCTAGTTTGTTGCCGTCTAGATCACGGATATAAGCATAGTAATTGCCATCTCCTCTAATGCCAGGAGCACCTTCATCTTTACCACCATTCGCTAAAGCAATTTTATAAAATTCATCTACTTTTTCTTTGGTGTTAGTTTGTAATGTGATCATTGAACCATTACCAATAGTTGCTGGTTTACCATCATAAGGTTTTGTTACATAAAATATTTTTCGATTAGGTTCATCGACATGAGTAAAAGAATGATATTTTTCTGATTTAGCAAATAGTTTAATATTTATTGTTGCTAAAACTTTTTCATAAAAAGCACTAGCTTTTACAATATCATTAGTGCCAACCATTACATAAGCGATACTATTCATATAAAAATCATATCAAATCTATTAATCTTCACAATATTATTGTAATCTTTTGCCGTGAAAAAGATAATTAACAAACCTAGTGATTTTGTTGATGAGACTATTGATGGTTTAATTAAATCTCATCCTAATATTTATGCTCTAGCAAAAGATAATTCACGAGTAATAACACGTGCGGTAAAAGCATCCAATAAAGTAGGTTTAGTAACAGGGTGGAGGCTCAGGCCATTTACCCGTATTTACTGGTTATGTCGGCAAAGGATTATTAGATACATGTGCAATAGGTTCAGTTTTTGCATCCCCATCAGTTGATCAAATTGCATCAGCTATAAGAAATGCCAATAATGGTAATGGGGTTTTATGTGTTTTAGGTAATTATGGTGGTGATGTCATGAACTTTGAAATGGCATGTGAGATTGTTAAAGATGAAGGTATTCAATACTAAAACTGTAATTGTTGCAGATGATATAGCAAGCGCTAAGCCTGAAGAAAAAGAAAAGCGAAGAGGAATTGCAGGTATGATTTTTGTCTTTAAAGTTGCAGGAAGCTTACGCAGAAACAGGGAGCTAGCATTAGATGAAGTATATCAATTAGCTACTGAAGACAAATTCTAATATTAGAACTCTAGGAGTTGCTTTGTCACCTTGCATCTTACCAGAAGCAGGTAAACCAACCTTTGCAGATTAATGAGGATGAAATTGAAATTGGCATGGGTATTCATGGTGAACCTGGTATTAAAAGAGAAAAATTAAAATCTGCCAGATGAACTTAGCTGATGATATTTGTCAAAGAATTTTAAATGATTTTAATTTAAACAAAAATGATGAAGTAAGTTTAATGATTAATAGTTTAGGAGCCACACCCTTAGAAGAACTTTATATTGTCTCAAGAAGAGTCATAGAAAATATGAATCAATCAGAAATTAAATATCTTTAAAAATTATGTAGGTAGATATGCAACATCCATGGAGATGGCAGGTATGTCTGTTACTGTCTTAAAACTTAATGACACTATTAAAACAAATTTAATAGCCTCAACAAATTGTCCATTCTGGACTAATTAAAATGCTGGATAAGCAATCCTTAATTCAGATAGTTCAAAAATTATATGAGCAAGCAAAAATCATGTCATGATGATTTAAATACAGCTGATGGTCAAATAGGCGATGGTGATTTAGGCATAACCATTCTTCATGGTTTAGAGGAAATTAATAATAATATTCAGTTCTTTTAGCAGAGGATATGGGAGCAAATTTTATGATTTGCTCTAAAGCCTTTGTTAAAAGATCTGGCTCAAGTTTTGGAACTTTAATCGCATTTTCTTTAATGAATATTTCTAAAGAATTGAAAGTCAAAAATCTAAGCTGTAATCATCAGGATATTGTAAAATATTTTTAAGATTACTCTTAAAAACTATTCAATGGAAAGAGGTAAAACTAAACTTAGGGGACAAAACTATTGCAGATACTTTAGATCTAATCATTCAAACAATTAGCAGACCAATGAAAATTATGCAGAGGTTTTTAAATCTAGCCAGTAAAGAAGCATTACGAACAGTTCAAAGGCAAAAAAGATATTAATTGGTAGAGCTACGAATGTTTGAAGATAAAACTAAAGATTTAGATGACCCTGGTATGTTTGCTCTCTTTAAATTATCTGAAATTTTTTAATATTATAAATATCTTTTCTTAGAATTGCCTTTAGCAAGTTTTACTGGGTATTTTTTAATGTTTAATTAACATTTTTTTATGAAAGCTTTTTTCAATATCAATATTCATTTTTTGAGAAATTCGAACTAGATAAAAAAAGATATCAGCTAGTTCATCCGCTACTTTTTGTTTATCAACTTTTTTAATATCACTATCTTTTAACCATTGAAATATTTCAACCAGCTCTGACACTTCAACGGATAATGCCATTGCTAAATTTTTAGGAGAATGAAACTGTTCCCAATCTCTATCTTTGACAAATTTATTAATCTTTTGCTTAATTTTTTTTAAATTCATAAAATTTTTAGTATTTTAAATTATAATAAAGTCGTCCAATCATTTCTCTAACAAAATGACTAGTATCAAATAATGATCCAGCAGAAGGTATAAAATCCATCATAGTTGTTTTTGATTTAGAATTTTGAAAGTCTACTGGAAAGGGTATTAGATTTATATTTGCTGCTTTAAAAACTTTTTCTGCTCTTGGCATATGAAAAGCAGAAGTTACAAGAATAATTTTAGCATTTTCAGTTAAAATCTTTTTAATTGCTTTTGCTTCTTGATCTGTATTTTGAACTTCATCTGTTAGAATAATATTTTCTTCTGAAACACCGTATTTAATAGCTAACTCTTTTAAATATTCCCCTTCAGCAATCCCAAGAGACCAAGGCATTTTTCCTCTTGTTAAAATCAAAATTGGAGATTTATTATTGTTAAATAAATCTAAACCCGCAAAAAATCGGTCTACGGAGTCGGTAAATTCATATTTTAGATTTTCTTCATCTCCTATTACTCTAATCATGCCACTTAGAACAACAATTGCATCTACATTTTCAACATCTGCAATTTCAATAGGTTGATAATCTTTTTCTAGATACGCAATAAATTTATTCGAGATTATGGGCAGAGAACTTAAAATTAAAACTATTATTCCAACTAAACTAAATTTTCTTAGATTAAAAATGATCCCTAAAACTATTAATCCAATAACCAACATTAATGGACTAAAAATTAAAGGTAATATTTTATGTAGATAAATCATATGTTTTATTTAGTATTAATTAATTAAATCTATATTAGTTAGTATTTATATTATTACTTTTAAACAATATTAAAAATTATTTAAATGCTTAGTTATCGACATGGCTTTCATGCAGGAAATTTTGCAGATGTCTTTAAACATTTTATTTTAGTTTATTTACTCAATCACTTAAAAACTAAAAAACCCTTAACCTTTATTGATCCGTTTGCAGGAGCAGGCACTTATCCATTTGAAGATAAGTTTATGCAGAAAAATAAAGAGTATTTAACTGGAATATCTAAAGGTCTTAAATACCAAGATAACCGATCCTTATATTAAGGATTATTTAGATTTAATTCATTTAGCGAATAACAATAAAAAGATATCCCTTTATCCAGGTGCTGCTCAATTAGCTTTATTAGCTTTAGATAAGAAAGATACCATTTATCTAAATGAGTTACACAGCAATGAGTATTTAAATTTAAAGAAAAACTTTGAGGGTAATAGCAATGTTAAAATAGATAATACAGATGCTTATTCTAATTTAACTAAAATGATTGCAAGTTCTAAAGGTAACAAATTAGTATTAATTGATCCTTCTTATGAGCTTAAAAATGAATATGACAAAGTGTTAAAACTTATTAAGCACACTTATAGTCAATTTAAAGACGTGTGTTATATGATTTGGTATCCTGATCTAAAACAAGACAAAACCCAAAAGTTTGTGGATGATTTTTTAAATTTAAAAATAGAAAATACTAATCATATTCACATTGAATTAAAAAATACTAATCTTCGTATGCAGGGTACAGGGTTTTTCATTATTAACTTAGCTCCTCAGGACAAATATAATATTAATAATGGAGTTGCTAAATTAACTAAATTACTTAAATAAGTATTATCAAATTAGACTCTCTTTTAAAGATTTGATAATGTTGAATTTTATTTAATTAAAATAATATGAATGTATTTATAATTTTATCAATTCTTGTAATAGCTCTTGGAGTGGTAGTATTAATGGCTTCGCCATCAACTTTATTTAGATTAAATTGGGGAGAAAAAACATTAAAGGATAAAATCCTTATGTTCCTGTTTTATGGAATTATCGTCTACATAATAAATATTATTTTTTGGATCTTTGGATAATATTGGAATTTTGGATCATTTTAGAACTGACCGCAATCTATGAGCGAAATCAAAGATATCGGGACGTTACTATTGCGTAATATCATATTCAAGAAATATATTTTGATTTAAGCTAATTAAATTATTGTATTTTATTACGTAAAAAATATGCTTCTAATTATAAAACAATACTGAAGGAGTTAGAACATGCAGCCAAAAGATATGGCGTTTCAGCCTATTCCAGGATTAAAGACAGCACGATTTGCAGGGATGTCAACTTTTATGCGTCTGCCTCATCTTGAGCTAGATAACCCACTGGTGGATAAAACAGATATAGCTATAGTAGGAGTTCCTTTTGATGGTGGTACATCGAACCGAGCTGGTCCTAGACATGGACCAAGGCAATTAAGGGATTTATCAACAATGATTAGAACAACACATCCACGAAGTGGAGTGAACCCTTTTAAAATGGTTAATTGTGCAGATTTGGGTGATGCCCCAGTTAATCCAATTGATATTATGCAAAGCCTTGATCTCATAACTGATTTTTATAATCAACTAACTGACAAAGGTATTGTGCCTTTGACTGCGGGTGGAGATCATTTGATTTCATTTCCAATTTTAAGATCACTTGGGCGTGATGGGCCAGTAGGAATGATTCATTTCGATGCACATACAGATATGAATGATTCATATTTTGGTAATAGTAAATACACTCATGGCACACCCTTTAGACGAGCAATTGAACAAGGTTTTCTTGATCCAAAGCGTACGATCCAAATTGGTATTCGTGGAGTAAAATATGAGTCTACAGATTTCGATTGGGCCTTAAGTCAAGGTGTTAGGATTATTGAAATTGATGAATTTTTTGATCGCGGTGTTGATAGTATCATGAAGGAAGCGCGTGAAATAGTTGGGGATGGCAAAACTTACGTGAGTTTTGATATTGATGGAATTGACCCGAGTTATGCGCCAGGAACAGGAACGCCTGAAATAGGAGGATACTCAACTTATGAAGCACAAAAAATGTTGCGAGCATTGGACGGACTTAATTTGATAGGTGCGGATCTTGTTGAAGTCTCTCCACCATTTGATCCTTCAGGTGGTACAGCATGGGTAGGAGTTTCGTTAATGTTTGAAATGCTCTGCGTCTTAGCACCGGCATGCGATGCACGAGCTAAAAGAAAAAAAACTTAAAAATAAACAACATGGAGAAAATAATGATTGAAATACGAAAACTTAAAGTGACAAAGAGATTGTTGGCTTTTGCTACAACCTTTTTACTTTTACTTTCTATTCATCCAGTAACTGCCGAAACGGTTTTACAAAAGGTGAATAGTAACGGTAAGATTACCGTTGCAACCGAGGTTGCCTATCCACCAATGGAATTCCTGAAAGATGGTAAGGTTGTTGGATATGGAAAAGATATCCTTGATTTAATAGTTGCTGATATGGGTGTTCAGCTTGAACAGCTTCAGCTTCCTTGGGACGGAATTTTAGCGGGTGTTCTTGCTAACAAATATGATCTTGTCGCAACATCAGTTGCAATCAAAGAAGATCGTGTTGATAAATATGCATTTACTAGACCTTTAGCTAAAGCACAAACGATGTTGGTTAAACGTTATGGTGATAGCATGGCAAGTCTTAAGGATGTAAATGGCAAAATAGTTGGTGTTGAGCTTGGCTCTTCACAAGCAGCTGAAGTCGAAGCGGTTGATGCAGAATTAAAAGCGAGTGGCGGAAAAGGTTTTGCTGAAATTCGAGGATTTAAATCTACTGACGATATGCGTTTAGCGTTAGCAGGTGGTCAGATTGATATCGGTACTATTCCATCATTTTCTCTTGCAACTATGCAAGAACAACGACCAAATACATTTGCCCAACTTGCCCTTATTGGAAATGGAACTTTGTTTGCGTGGGTTGCTCATCCAAATGGTGCAGATTTACGTGATCGAATAAACGAGTCGCTTGCAAAACTTGAACAAAACGGCACCCTTAAAAAACTTCAATTAAAGTGGTTCGGTTTTGAAATGGACATACCAAAAGATTATCTTCCTGCTGGTGCGTTATAAACCATTTAAAATGGTTTTAATGATATTTTCCCCGACAATTTAGTCGGGGAAAACTTTTTTAATGATAAGTTAAAACCAAATGGAATTACAGTTTCTCACAATCATTCCTAAAGCAGGCCCTTTGTTGTGGGGTGCGCTGTATACAATTTTTGTGGGCATTCTTGCTTGTGGTGTTGGTATCCTAGTAGGGACTGGTCTTTTACTAATGCGTAACAGTCGATTTTGGTTGTTACGTACCTTGGTAAATATTTACAGTAGTTTTATTCGAGGAACTCCTGCATTAGTTCAAATTTTAGTTTTTTATTATGCTTTAGCTCCACTCACTGGGGTTAACATTGGTCCGTTTACAGCAGGTATTATGGCAGTTGGATTTAATAGTGGCGCTTACATTGCAGAAATTTTGCGTGGTGGACTAAGCCGTATTCCAAAAGGTCAAAGAGAAGCTGCGGAGTCTTTGGGACTGCCGCGAATTAAAATTTGGTTTAAAGTAATCTTACCGCAAGTTTTTCATTCTGTTATTCCATTGTTAGTAAATGAATTTACTATGGTGATTAAAATTACGCCACTTCTTTCAACGATCACTGTGGTAGAACTAACCCGCGCTTCGCAGATGCTTTATAATGAAACGTTTCGGCCAGTTGAAGTTTTGACTTTAGCTGCAGTCATTTATTTTATTATCTGTTTTTCCATCAGCCAATTAGGGGAAAGTCTTCAAAGACGATCTCAGAAATTTCGACTTTAGGAGCGCAATATGAAATTTGACTATGGAGCAATTTGGAATAATCGTGACATCTTAATCGATGGTGTTTTAACTACATTGTTAATTTCATCAATTGCTATCTTGATGGGAATTGCAATTGGTTTAGTTATATGTTTGTTAAGGATATCTAAAAAACGCCTACTACGTTGGCCTGCGATTATCTATATCGAAGTGATGAGAAACATCCCCTTACTTATTTTAATTTTTATGATGTTTTACGCGTTACCATTTTATGGCATTCGTTTCTCAGGTATGACCACTGGTTTTGTTTGTCTTTCCCTGTATGGAGGTGCTTATTTTGCCGAAGTGTTCCGTGGTGGAGTGGAGGCTGTTTCTAAAGGGCAATTCGATGCATCGAAAGCATTAGGATTAAAATATAGTTTTTACATGCGCCGGATTATATTACCACAACTATATACTTATGTGTTTCCACCAGGAACCAATATAGCATTAACGATGATTAAAGAATCTTCGTTATTGTCAATGATCACGGTCGCTGAATTGACTTATGCAGCTCACGATATTAATGGTAGAACTTTTACTCCCGTAGAAACCTTCGCAACGATCGCTGTGATCTATTGGATCATCTGCACTTTATTTTTAAAGCTTACACAAATGGCTCAGTCTCCAATTGGTGCTAGCGAGATCAGCAATTCTATGTCAATTCGCTAAATATACTAATTAGTTATGTTTATATGTAATTTAGGAAAAAAAGTTAGAGATCATTAAGTAGCCTCTGAAACTTCTGTAAGGTGATAGTTTTAATTTATTCGCATGGATAAATCTTAATAGGTTGTTCTTCATTATTTTTAAGAACTGAACAAGAACCATTAAAACATATTTTCCAGTTTTGAATGTTGGTATTAGATGTTGCTAATAGTAATTCATTGGTTTTGATATCTTTTGGTCTATAAACCCACCACCCATCAACAAATTTTGAACCCTCAGGCACTTCCATGCCAGCTCCTGATCCTTGTACCCGTGCTTCAACTATTTCTAATTGATTATGATTAATGATCCAGTCCTCTTGCCATTCAATTTTTTCAACAGAGTGCGTCCAGCTTAATGTAAAAAGTGATAAAGCAAATGTAGAGAGTTTTAAACCGGAGAGAATACAAAGACTCATATCAATTTATTTTTTTTAGTTTTGAGCCAGTTCATTACAAAATAAACTACAATTAATATTCCTGCTATTTCATCGGTAATAGGTAGGGCAGTAATTAAAAAACATGCAATAATTAAACAAAATACTCTTTCAAATAAATTAAGATCTCTCTGCATATAACCAATTACTGTAGCTCCAAGGAAAAGGATCGCCACTATAGCTTTTGCTAAGATAAAGCAGAAAGACATTAAAAATATAATTAAGCTTTGGTCTTGATAATTTTGTAGCATTAAAGTTGGACTGTAGACCGCCATATAAGGGATTAAAAAACCAGCGATTGCGACCCGCACGGCCTGAATTGAAATTTTAAATCCACTTTCTTTTGCAATAGGTGCAGCTGCAAAACAAGCTAATGCCACAGGGGGCGTTAAATCAGCTAAAATTCCAAAATAAAATACAAACATATGGCTAACAATTAATGGAATACCCAGTTCATAAAGTGCTGGTCCTGCTACTGCTGAAGTGATGATGTAATTAGGAATGGTTGGAATACCCATACCTAAAATTAAACACATGATCATCGTTAAAAATAAAGATAAGAATAAACTTTTCTCACCAATTTCTAAAATGATCTGAGCAATAGTGCTTGCAGCTCCTGTAAGGGTTAAGGTACCAATAATTACTCCAACTACTGAGCAAGCAATACCAACTGGTAACGCAGTTTTTGCACCTTCTGCTAATGCATCTCGACAATTTAATAGAACGGTTCTGCCATCAGATTTTAAAAAATTCCAAACGATTAAAATTAATAAAATGATGGCAATCATAGAATTACCAAACTTAAAAAATCCGGATGCAATAAATCCTAAAAAAATCCAAAATATAATTCGAACAAAGTAATTAGAAAAACCTTGGGATATTGCGGTACCTAAAATTAAAAAGGTGGTTAAAAATAATCCAATTGTTCCTGAATATAAAGGTGTGTAACCTCTAAATAATAAAAACACCAAAACAACTAATGGAATAATTAAATACCAATTTAATTTAATTGCTTGATACGCTGAGGGTAATTGTTCTTTAGGTAATCCAACAAGATTTTTTTTACCAGCTTCTAAATGCACCATCCAAAATGCAGATAAGTAATAAAGAATAGCAGGAATAATTGCTGCTTTTACAACTTGATAGTATTGAATTTCTAAAGTCTCTGCCATGATAAAGGCAACTGCGCCCATAACCGGTGGCATAATTTGCCCACCCATCGATGAAGTAGATTCAACCCCTCCAGAAAACGAAGGGCTATAGCCAAATTTTTTCATTAGAGGAATTGTGAATTGACCAGTGGTGACAACATTAGCAACGCCGGATCCTGATATGGTGCCCATTAAGCTTGAAGAAATAATAGATACTTTTGCAGGTCCTCCTAATTTATGTCCTACTAAACCTAATGAGACATCAGTAAATAATTTAATTACGCCAGCTCTTTCTAAAAAAGAGCCAAATAAAATAAATAAAAATATATAGGTTGATGAAACATAAGTTGGAATGCCATAGATGCCTTCAGTGCCATAAGTGATATGTTCAATAATTTGACCTAAGTCATATCCACGGTGTTGTAATATTCCTGATAAATAATTTCCAAAAAAACAATACAACAGAAACAAACCTGAAATAATGGGCAGCGCTGGTCCCATAGTTACAAAAGAAGCTGCAAATACTACTATTAATGCGATAATACCAAAGATTATATCTAATCGAGTAGGGTCGCCTGATCTAAGAATTAAAGCTTCGTATTCTACAATTTGATAGATCGCAACAGCAACACTTAACATGGCTAAAGCCCACGCAAGAATTTTAAGAGAAGTTTTTTTTTGTTTAGATAAAGCAATTAAAGGAAAGCATAATAATCCAAGAAAACCGACATGAGTTGATAATTGTAATTGTCCAGTTATTTCAATTAAGTGGGATGCGATCCCAACTTGGAATAATGAAAATATAACTGCGATATAATATAAAATCTTCCCTTCAATAGTATTTGGAAAACTATTTGAAATAAGATTTTTCAGCCCAGTACTTTTTTTTTCAAGCTCTGGGCTGAGATTATCTGTTGTATTCACTTTATTTAATTTCCCAACCGAAACAATTGCTTGTGATCAGTTGGGATAATGAGTGATTAATTAACTATACCTTTTTCTTTATAATATTTTTCGGCTCCTGGATGCAATGGTACTGGCATTCCGGTTAGAGCTTTATCAATATTAATATTTTTAGCAGCTGAATGTGTAGCAACTAAAGCAGGTAAATTTTCAAAAAGATTTTTAGTCATGTCATAGGCAGTTTGATCTGACACGTTTTGACTAGTAATTAAAAAATTTACAATACCTGCAGTTTTAGTATCTTGCGCAACTCCTTGATAAGTGTTTGCTGGAATTGTTGCAGAAACATAAGGTGCTCCTAATTTTTCAATCAGGCTTTCAGGAATTTCCACAATCACTACTTCTACAGAATTTGCTAAGTCTTTAATTGAAGCAACCCCTAAACCAGCCGATTGCACAGTTGCATCGATCTGTCTGTTTTTGATTAGTTCTACTGATTGACCGAAAGGTAAGTATTCTACTTTACCTAAGTCCTCATAGCTCATTCCTGCAGCTTTTAGAATTGCTCTTGCTTGTAGTTCTGTTCCAGATTTTGGAGCTCCAACAGAAACTCTTTTTCCTTTTAAATCCTCAATAGAATTTATATTAGAACTTTTTGAAGCAACAATATGAACATAGTTAGGATATATTCCAGCGATCCCTCTTAAGTTATCTAACTTAGACTGAAATCCAGCTTCAGCATTGCCTTCCCAGCCGTATTTAACTGAATCTCCTAGAACGAAAGCGATTTCACCTTTTCCAGATTGGATTAAGTTTAAATTTTCAACGGATGCTTTTGTTGATTGCACTTGAACTTTGGATCCTTCAATTTTTTCTCCATAAATTTTTGATAATCCAACGCCTAATGGATAATAAACTCCAGAAGTGCCACCTGTTAATATATTTATAAATTCTGCTGAAACTGCAATATTAGCGCTCATCAGCAGAGCTATAAATGTTGTCGATATTTTTTTTAACATAATTTACTCCATATTAATTTTTTTTTATAAATTATAAAAATATAAGAGAGATTAAACTACCATTATTTGCATAGTAAATTTGATACAATTGCAACCCTGACACAACTTCAGCTAGTAGTTTTTTTTGTCATTGCATATAACTAGGCTTTATATACAATTATTTTATGAGTTCATTTGAAGATAGAAAAAAAAGTTTTGAAAACAAATTTGCAAGAGATGAAGAAGTTAGATTTAAAATCTTTGCAAAACGAAACAAGCTGTTAGGGGAATGGGCAGCAGCAAAGCTAAATATTGACGATAAGCAAAAATATATTGAAGAGGTTATAAAATCTGATTTTGCTGAAGCGGGAGATGATGATGTCTTTCGTAAGGTTAAAGCTGATTTTGATAATAAAAATATTTCTAATGACCAAGAAATCCGAAGTAAAATGGATGAGTTATTAGAACAAGTTAAAAAAGATTATTTATAATTATTTATCAATTTTGTTTCTTTTCGATAGTTGAAACATCAGTTCCGGCTCTAAACTTCCTTCAATATGTAAATGTAGTTCTGCTTTTGGAGTTTTTTTGCTGAGGAAAGAAAAATAAAAGAACAAAAAGCTTATGAAAAGAAACAAGAAGAAATGAAGAGAAAAGCAGCGAAAAGAATATAATCAAAGGACTTTTGATAAGCAGCAAAGTTTAGTTTTTTGGTGCGATGCTTATACGCAAGGCAATTATAGGAGTATTCATTCAGAGGAATATAAAAGTAAAACAGAGAAAAAATATGAATACTATTGATATTTGTAAAGTTGTGATTAACTCTAAAATTAGTTAAAATATTATATGCCAGCAGGATATGTCATTGCCCAATTAAAAGTTACCAACCCAGAAAACTATAAGGCGTATGTCACTCAAGTTTCTGAAGTGGTTAAAAAATATGGTGGAGAATATTTAGTTCGAAATGGACAATATCAAGTTGTCGAAGGTGAAGATAACTTTCCAAGGATAGTAATCATTAAGTTTCCAACCTATGCAAAAGCTTTAGAATGGTATCATTCAGATGACTATAAGCCTGTTAAAGATATTCGATTACAAAATTCGGAAGGAAGTAACATTATTGTTGAAGGTATTTAAGTTAAAACATTGTGATCAACTTATAATTTGTTACAATAGTTCATTATGCTAACGTATATTATTCCTTTTATAATTCTAATTTTAGTTGTGGTGTTTATCCATGAGTATGGTCATTATTATTTTGCTAAAAAATATGGAGTAGGGGTTACTGATTTCTCAATTGGATTTGGTAAAGAAATATTTGGTTGGAATGATAAATCAGGAACTAGGTGGAAGATATGTTGGATCCCACTTGGTGGTTATGTTAAGTTTTTTGGCGATCGAAATGTATATTCACAAGCTGATCATCAAGAAATATTAGAAAAATATAGTGAGGAAGATCAACAAAAATTATTTACGTTAAAACCTTTGTATCAAAGAGCTTTAATTGTCTTTGGTGGTCCTTTAGCTAATTTTATATTGGCTTTAGTGATCTTTTTTTCAATTTATACTTTTATTGGTAAAGATTTTACACCTGCAGTTATTAATGAAGTTCAAAAAGATAGTCCCGCAATGGTTGCAGGCTTAAAACAAGATGACATTATTTTAGAAATTGATGGCAATGAAGTTAAAAGCATCATGGATGTCTCGAAATATATTACAATGTCTACTGATGATTTTATCGATTTTAAAGTTAAGCGTTCTTACGATGAATTAATCTTAAAAGTTAAACCTGATATGGTTTTAAGTGAAGATAATTTAGGTAATCAACTTAATAAAAGAATGGTTGGGATTAAACTTGGCGCTTATAATGATGAAATTAATCATGTTAAATTAGGCCCAGCCCAAGCAATTTATCATGCAGCTCATGAAGTTTATTATGTAAGCATTTCTTCACTAAAATATATTGGTGGTATGATTGCAGGAAAAGCGGATACCTCACAATTAGGGGGTCCTATTAGAATTGCAAAGATATCAGGACAAGTTGCAGACATAGGTATTTTAGCTTTTATTAGTATGATGGCTTATATTTCAATAAGTCTTGGTTTAATTAATTTATTTCCAATACCAATGTTAGATGGTGGACATTTAATGTTTTATGGAATTGAAAAAGTTTTAGGACGTCCATTAAGCCAAAAAACGCAGGAAGGTTTTTTTCGAATCGGCATGTTTTTATTGCTATCCTTGATGTTTTTTACAACATTTAATGATCTAAAAGACCTTGGTTTATTTAGATAATTTTAATTAATAAAACTTTAAAAAAGTAAGTAAAATCAATACTTATTTAATATTATACAATATCTTGTATATTCAATTTTTTTAGACACTAAAAAAAAGCTTGATTTATCAACACTTATGACAATTATAGTTATTAACCAAATAAACCGGAGCTAAAATGAACAAAAAACAACTAATAGCAAAGCTTTCAGGATCGCTAAATTTAAGTAAAGCAGATGCTGAGAGAACTTTTGACACTATTACCGACACTATTTTAGGTGCTTTAAAAAGTGATGATTCAGTAAAAATCGCTGGATTTGGAACTTACAAAGTAGCTAAGAGAAAAGCTAGAGTTGGAAGAAATCCTAGAACAGGCGAACAGATTCAAATCGCTGCATCTCAAAAGGTAAAATTCTTACCAGCAAAAGCTTTAAAAGAAGTTTTCAATAAGTAATATTTTTTAACAGCCTTAATGTAATTAAAAAAGCATTAAGGCTGTTACTATATGCAAAATCTGCATATCTATTTTTCCATAACAACGTTAGCTATTTAATTTAATAAAAATATAAGTCAGGTCATTAACGAAAGAGGTATAATGACTAAATTTTTTAAATTAATTAGTGCTCCATTATTCTCATTATTATTTTTATTGAGTTTAACGAGCGCTGGAAATGCTGAAACAACAGTATCAGCTGAAGTAGGGTTTATTTTTAATACTCTATTATTTTTAATTTGTGGTTTCCTTGTCATGTTCATGGCTGCTGGTTTTGCAATGTTAGAATCTGGGATGGTAACTTCAAAAAGTGTATCAGTAATTTGTGCAAAGAATATCGGCTTGTATGCGATTTCAGGAATTATGTTTTGGCTTGTAGGTTATAACTTAGCTTATGGTATTCCAGAAGGTGGTTATATTGGAACGTTTATGCCATGGTCTGATGCAAGTGCAATTGATACCGGTTATTCAGATGGATCTGATTGGTTCTTCCAAATGGTATTCTGTGCAACCACAGTTTCAATTTGTTCAGGTGCAATGGCTGAAAGAGTAAAATTATGGCCATTCTTTTTATTTGCAGCAATTTTAGCAGGTGTAATTTATCCAATCGTCATGGGTTGGCAGTGGGGTGGAGGCTGGTTAGCTTCTTTAGGTTTTTCTGATTTTGCAGGATCAACTTTAGTACACTCAACTGGTGGTGCTGCTGCTTTAGCAGGAATAATTTTATTAGGTGCGCGATCAGGAAGATTTGATAGTAAAGGTCAAGCATTACCTATTAAACCATTTGCAGCTTCATCAATTCCATTAGTAACTATTGGGGTATTTATTTTATGGTTAGGTTGGTTTGGATTTAATGGTGGTTCACAATTAGCACTTGGTACTTTTGCTGATGCAGTAGCTATTTCAACAATCTTTATCAATACTAATCTTGCAGCCTGTGGTGGAGTATTAGCTGCAGCAATACTTACAAGATTAATGTTTGGTAAAACAGATGTTGTACAAATGTTAAATGGAGCAATCGGTGGATTAGTAGCTATTACCGCTGAACCATTAGCGCCATCTCCTTTTGCAGCAATTTTAATTGGTGCCGTAGGTGGAATGATTGTGATCTTTGGAACTAAAATATTATTTAATTTTAAATTAGATGATGTAGTTGGTGCAATTCCTGCTCACTTATTTGCTGGTATTTGGGGAACATTAGCGGTTCCATTAACAAATGCGGATGCATCTTTTAGTGCTCAGTTAATTGGAGTTCTATCGATTAACATTTTTGTATTTGTCGTAGCTTATGTAATCTGGTTCTTTATGAAAAACACATTTGGAATTAGAGTAAGTAAAGAGGCAGAAACAAAAGGTACAGATGTTACTGAAACTGGCGTAATTGCTTACGCAATAAGAGATTAATTAACTATTCTCCCTATAGTTAATGATTTAAGGCCCCTTAATTGGGGCCTTATTATTTTTGGATTTCTTTAAGCGTTTCTAAGACCTCTTTAGCATGGTCTTTTACTTTAACATTTTCCCAAATTTTTAGAATTTTACCTTTTTTATCAATTAAAAAAGTGGTTCGCAAAATACCCATAAACTCTCTTCCCATGAATTTTTTTTTGCCCCAAACTTTAAATTTCTTTAGTACAGTTAGCTCTTCATCAGATAATAAATCAAATTTAAGTTTGTATTTTTCCTTAAATTTATCATGACTTTTAAGATTATCTTTTGAAATACCAAATACTTCACAATTTAATTTTTTAAATTGAGGTAATAATTTATTAAAATCATTAGCTTCAATAGTGCACCCAGGTGTATCATCTTTAGGATAAAAATAGATCACCACATATTTCCCTAATGATTTTTTTAAAGAGTAATCAGTATTATTTGTAGATGTCAGAGTAAAATCTGGTGCTTTTGTGTTTATTTTTAACATGATTAATTATAGAAATTATCTTATAGATATTCAAATAATTTATGACATATTAAATCATCCCAAACCCTTAGTTGCTGAAGCCCTCAAAGAAATTAAAACAATCTCTACTGATGAGGCTTATGAAATGTACGCAATCAAGGAAAATGTAATTTAATTGATATTAGAGATATTAGAGAACTACAAAATGAAGGAAGGGTTGAAAATTCTCATCATATCCCAAGAGGCATGTTAGAGTTTTGGTTAGACCCTGAAAGTGTTTATTTTAAAGAAGGTAAATTAGATTTAAATAAAGAGATGGTTTTATTTTGTGCTGGAGGGTTAAGATCAGCGTTTAGCTGCAAAGTCATTAAAAGATATGGGATTTGAAAAAGTTTCTCATATAGATGGTGGTTTTGGAGCTATTAAACAAAGTAATTTTAAAATAGTCTAAATCTCTAAAGTATTCTTCTAATAGCGTAATCTAGGCGATCTTGTCCCCAGAATAATTTATTATTCACAATAAAGGTTGGAGCTCCAAAAACCTCTTTTTCAAATGCTGAGTTAGTAATTTCTTTTAATTTTTCTTTAATTTTTATGTCTTCTAAATCATTAAAAAAATTATTGATATCTATATCAATTTTTTTAAGTAAATTTTTAATCTCCTCTATATTTTCTAGATTAATATTATCTCGCCAATAGGCGTTAAAAAAAGTTTCTAAATAAATATCTTTTTTTTCTTCATTAACTGACAAATAACCTCTCATAATTTTTAAAGAATTAATTGGAAATTTATCATTCCACTGAAATTTAATATTTTTTTTTGAAGCAATTAAATTGCAGTCATTTTTCATATTCTTCATCTTAAATTCATTAAAAGCAGGAGCAGTAATTCCTGCTAGTTTATGCAAACCACCTAATAGGATGGGTTTATAGTTAAATTTAATTTGCTTGAGGTTTTCTAATGAGCTTAGTTGTTTGTAAGCAAGATAGGCATATGGACTTATTATATCAAAATAAAAGTCAATACTTTTAGTCATAGAGACTTAATCTTTTTGCATAAAATATTCTTATAATCCAATAAACGATTAAGCCAACAGGACCAATTAAATATGTAATAATTAAAGGTATCGATAATAAAATTTTATTAATTAAAAATTTTTGAGAGTCTTTTACTATCCAGCCACCCTACAAATAAATTGATAGATATAAAGTGAACCCAGAACATCATTAAAAAAGAATTATCAGCAAATAAATTAGATAAATCTCCAATACCTAAATAGAGATTAAAGTTACCTAAGAAATCGTAAGAATTTAAAAAGGACTTGTAAAATAAAAATACATACGAAATCGATAACAACAGAATTGGAAATATTGATGTTACAAAATATCTTGAAAGATGAGACTGTGGAAAGAAGATTAAGATAAACCAAAATGGTAAAACACCAAGATTTACCCAGTAGTAAATCATCTCAATCGTAAAATAAGTGTAAATTTGCTCGATCATTTGTAAATATATTATATTAGATATTGTTATGATTCCTATAAGAAATAGAAAAAAGACGCTTCAGGTTACTGTCGAGGAAATGAGGAATTTTGCTTATTCTTATATAGAAAAATACGCTCCATCTAAACAACAGCTCAAAACCTATCTGTTAAAAAAATATCTTAAGACATCTGCGACCAATGTCAAAAAACAAGATGTAGTGAGTTTAATCGATATAGTTTTATCTGATCTTGAAAAAAATAAATTTATTAATGACCAGTTTTATTCTGAAAGCAAAGCAAAAAGTCTGATTAATAGGGGTAATTCAATTAATAAAATTAGAAACTATCTTTTAGCTAAAGGTATTAATAATGAATATATTAAAGATACAATCAGTAAAATAAATGAGGATAATGAAGACCAAGATTTTTTTTCTGCAATAAAAATATGTAAAAAAAAGAGAATAGGACCAGCACGTACTGAGGATAATAGACCTTTATTTTATAAGAAGGATATATCATTATTAGCAAGAAACGGTTTTGATTTTGAAACTTCTAAAAAAGTAATGGATATGGATAAAGATGATTACTTAAAAATAATTAATCTACTTTGATTTATCCTCTTTTTCTTTTTGAACCAAGTAATCAATTTTACTTTTGATATAATTTCTGACAAATACAAAAACCAATAGTCCAAATATTGAAACTGAGACTATTATTATCAAAATAATTCTTAATTGTTCATCCATTATGAAATTGATTTACCTTTAAGAATGAGGCTAGGATTTTCGAAATTCTTTTTGCCATATAATATTTCATTCCCCTCGAAATCTGTAACTTTACCACCAGCGTGTTCAAGAATTGCATGTCCCGCAGCTATGTCCCATTCACAGGCTCTTGGTTCAGCAACATATCCATCATACTCACCTGATGCTATTACACAAAATTTAAGTGAACTTTTCATTCGCACATGTTCTGTTACATTTAGTTCGTTATAAATTTTATCTATTTCTGGTTTAATTTTATTAGAATAAGAGACAAACTTAACAATATCTTTATCTGATTGTTTGTTACAATTAAGAACAGTTAAATTACCTTCAGTTAATTCAAATGCCGAATTAGGACCAAAAGAATAAAACAATCTTTTTTTTGCAGGAGCATATATTATGCCTCCAGCTGGTTTCCTATCCAGGATAAGTCCTGCATTAATTGTAAACTCATCTAAATCATTAATGTAATCATAAGTGCCATCAATAGGATCCACTAACCAAAAATCTTTTAAATTATCATTATCCTTATTATGTGAAGTTTCTTCAGAAACTATTGGTATATTAGGTGTGAGTTCTAGAATTTTTTGAGTGATTATTTTATTAACTTCTAAATCTCCATTACTGACAGGTGTATTATCCTCCTTAATTTTTTTAGTTAAGCCTTCTTCCCTAAGTTTAATTGAAATTTCACCTGCATGAAAAAAAGTATCAATTAAATTTTCTATGATTTCTTTAATATTTAGATCTGGCATTATTTTACTTTTTCTAATTCAATATTTTTTATGTTTATCACTTTTTTTCCTGCATTTTCAAAATTAACTGTAACTTTATCTTTTATTATAGATTGCACTTGTCCGATGCCCCATTCTTTATTTTTGGGATTAATTACTCTATCACCAGGGTCATAATCTAAAATCATTAATTTAACTTATAGTAGAAATTAGTATAAATACCACCTGATGAATAAAGAATTAAATTCAATTGGAATTGATAAAAAACCATCTGAAACTAAAGTTGTTGTGGCTATGTCTGGGGGTGTAGATTCATCAACAGTTGCAGGAATGATGAAGAAAGAAGGGTACAATGTAATTGGTATTACCTTAAAACTTTATGACGATGGTAAAGAAGTAGCAGCTTCCAAACAATGTTGTTCTGGTCAAGATATTATGGATGCTAAAAGAGTGGCTCATAAATTAGATATTGAACATAAAATTTTATATTATCAAAATAAATTCAAACAAGGGGTAATAGATAATTTTGTAGAAAGTTATTTAAAAGGAGAAACACCTATTCCATGTGTGCAATGCAATCAGACTGTTAAATTTAAAGATTTATTTGAAGTTTCAAAAGAATTAAATGCTGATGCATTAATTACAGGTCATTATGTAAAAAGTATTACCGATCAAAAAACTACAAATATGTATAGAGCTATTGATGAAAATAGAGATCAAAGTTATTTTTTATTTAACACCACTAGAGAACAATTAGATTATCTACGATTTCCATTAGGAGGATTATTAAAAAATCAAACTAGAGAGATTGCCAAAAAATTAGAACTTAATGTTGCAGATAAACCTGATAGTCAAGATATCTGTTTTGTACCAAATGGTGATTATGCATCTGTTATTCAAAAGTTTAGACCAGACTCATTTCAAAAAGGGAATATTAAAAATTTAGATGGTGAAGTGATCGGAGTTCATGATGGAATAATAAATTTTACAATTGGTCAAAGAAAAGGAATTAAAGTTTCTGATAAAGAACCATTATATGTATTAAAAATTAATTCTGATAAAAATGAAATAATAGTTGGCCCTAAAGATAAACTTGGAAAAAAAAATATCTTATTAAAAGAAATCAATTTGTTAACTGACAAAAAAGATTTTGATCAAAATATATATGTTAAAGTTAGATCTACAGGAGCTTTATTGGAGGCTAAAATTGATATAAATGCAGATCAGACTGCAAATGTAAACTTAATGAATTCTGAAGATGGTATTTCTCCAGGACAAGCTTGTGTTTTTTACAATCAAGATCCCTTAGGATATAAAGTTTTGGGTGGTGGATGGATAAAAGAATAGATTAAGTTCTATTTTTTCTTATTCTTTTTTCTAGCTCTTCTTTTTTTAGAGCCCATTTTTCTTCGGCCTCTATGTTTCTTTGGGTAACTCATTCAATCCTATATATTAATTTATTGACGTTTTTTACGGGATATAGCATTGTCCCTGAAACTTATCAATTGTTATGTCAGATTCTTTTAAAACTTTTTTAAAGCATACGGCTAAAGATTTTCATAATCAGTCAGTTAATCCACCTGTTGTTAGAGCCTCAACTATTATCTTTAAAACTATGCAAGATATTAGAAGAACACAACTTAAAGCTAAAAAAAATCCTACTGGTGGTCACTTTGATTATGGAAGACAGGGTACTTCAACTACTCACATTTTAGAAAAAATCCTAACTAAACTTGAAGAAAGCTATCATGTTTTTTTAACACCTACAGGATTTGGTGCAGTGTTTTTAGCAATGTTTAGTATTTTAAGACCAGGAGATGAAGTAATTGTTGCTGATCCAGTTTACAGTCCTACAAGAACATTATCTCAAGATTTTTTAAAAGATTTTAATATCAAAGCCACTTTTTATAATCCACATGATTTAAAAACATTAGAAAAGAGTATTACAAAAAATACAAAACTAATATTTGTTGAAAATCCTGGAAGTAATACTTTTGAATTTCAGGATTTAGGTAAAATTATTTCAATTGCAAAGAAATATAAAATTTTATCTGCAATTGATAATACATGGGGAACACCCTATTTTTTAAAGCCGATTAAATTAGGTTTTGATATGTCTATTGTTTCTGCAACTAAATATTATTCAGGTCATTCTGATGTAATGGGTGGATCGTTAGCGGTTAATAAAAAAGTTTTTGATAAAGTATATAATACACAAAGAATTACTGGACTAAGATTAAGTCCTGATGATGCATATTTAATTACCAGAGGTTTACGAACCCTTGATGTTAGATTGGATAAACATAGAGATAATGCCAAAAAAGTATCAGAATTTTTATCTAAGTTTAAAAATATCAAATTACTTTATCCATACAAAAAAGATTCATTTAATTTTAGAATGTGGAAAAAATATTATTCAGGTGCGTCTGGATTAATGGGACTAAGAATTAAATCAAAAAGTAAAAATTCAGTTGTGAAATTTGTAAATTCTCTAAAATTATTTGGCCATGGCTATAGCTGGGGTGGCTTTGAAAGTTTAGCTCTTCATCAAAATGTTAGAGAACAAGGTTTAAGAAGTTTTCTTAAACTTGCAGATAATGAATATATTGTAAGATTACATATTGGTCTTGAGGACCCTGATGATTTAATTGCAGATATCAAACAAGCTCTTAAACATCTTAAATGACAACAGAAAAATTTTTTAAAAATAATACAGCTTTAGTTACTTTAATTGCTGCTTGTGGTGTTGTTTTTATTTCATTGGGTGTAAGGCAAACTTTTGGATTATTTTTTTTAGATTTTAAAGAAGAATTAGATATTACTCTAACTCAATCAGGATTAGCTATAGGAATACAAATGTTAATGTGGGGATTAACAGGTCCTATTTTTGGGGCAATAGCTGATAAGTATGGGGGACCTAAAGCCATTTCTTTAGCATTTATTTTTTTTATAGCGGGGATTTATTTTTTATATGCTGGACCAAACACCGGAATTTTTTTTCAATTAGATCTTGGGATATTAGTTGGTATTGGTCTAGGAGGTACGGCCATTAGCATTCCAATGGCAGTAGTTGGTAAACATTTCCCTTTATCAAATAGAACCATTGCGATGAGCATTGTAACTGCAGTTGGATCATTTGGATATTTTATATCACCATTGTTTACGTCCTATTCTCTAAAAGCATTTGGTTGGCATGATACCTTATTATTTTTTATTTTTGCTTTAGTGATAGGCTTTGGAATATCTTATTTTGTTAGATCACCGTCTAAAGAACAAAGTATAGAGCAACCCAATACACAAAATACATCTGAGGCCTTAAAAGAAGCTTTAGGAACAAAAAGTTATGTCTTGTTAGTTTTAGGTTTCTTTGTGTGTGGTTTTCATATCACGTTAGTTGGAACTCATGTACCTACCTATGTAATTGATCGAGGGCTTGAAGAATGGACTGCAGCAGCAATTTTATCTTTAATAGGTTTGTTTAATATTTTTGGTTCACTTTTGAGTGGCTATCTTTCAACAAAAATAAGTAAAAAAATAATCTTAAGTGCAATTTATACTCTTCGAGGAATTTCAATAATTTTATTTATTTTTTTACCAGCTAGCACTCTTAATGCTTTTATATTTGGTGCAAGTTTTGGGTTTTTGTGGTTATCAACAGTTCCAGCTACCAGTGGAATTGTAGCTCATTTATTTGGAACAAAATATTTAGGTTTACTGTATGGAATTGTTTTTTTAAGTCATCAAATTGGATCTTTTTTTGGCGCATATTTAGGAGGTTTATTTCATGATCTATACGGCTCATATGACTATGCGTGGTATTTAGCTATTGCACTCTCAGTTTTTGCAGCAATAATACATTTGCCTATTAAAGAACAAGCTGTGTTAAGATTAAAAACTGAATAAATTGAAAACAATTAGTCAATTATCATCAATCCATTACTCGAATAAACCATATATAATTCAAAAATCTGAAAAGGGATTTGATCTTTATACAGATTTTTCAAAAAAAATTATCTTAAATAAAAATAATATTTATGATTTTTTAAATCAAAAATTTAAAAAGAAAAAAAAATTTTCTCCAACAGATTTATTTATAGGTTTTTTTGGATATGAATTATTAAATAATTTAATTGATATAAAACTACCTAAACAAAAAAATTTAAACTTTCCAAAAGGAATATTTTATAAACCTGAAAAAAAAATAACTTTAACTAATAATTTAAACTTTGATCTATCCACAAAAAATAAGGTTAATCATAATTTTAAAATTAATATTGATAAAAAATCATATACAAAAATTTTTGATCAGTTTAAAAAAAAGATTAAAGCTGGTGAAACTTATCAGATAAAGATATGCACTAAATACGTAAATAAATCTAAAATTGACCCACTGGATTTTTTTTGCAGGTTATCTAAAACTAATTTAGCTCCAGAAGCTTTTATGATTAAAGATGAAGATTATTCAATAATCAGTTGTTCTCCTGAAAATTTGATTACTAAAAAAGGCTATAATATTTCGACAAAACCAATTGCTGGCACTTTAAAAAAAAATAAAAGCCTGAATAAAAAGAAAGCTCTGAGCTATTTTCAAAACAATATTAAAGAAAGCAAAGAACACAATATGATTGTTGATATGGAGCGCAGTGATCTATCTAAAATTTGCGAACCTGGTTCTGTTAAAATTTTAAAATTGAAAGAAGTAGAGGAATATAAAGATTTATATCACTATGTAAGTCTTATTGGGGGAAAACTAAAAAAAGGTATTAAAAATTTAGATATTATAAAATCTATGATGCCTGGTGGATCGGTTATAGGCTGTCCTAAAATTAGTACTTTGCAACTTTTAAACAACCAAGAAAAAGAAAATAGAAACATCTATACAGGAAGCTTTGGTTACATAAAATTTAATGGGGATATGAGATTTAATATTATCATAAGGTCTCTTTTAAATTTCAAAAATGTTTCTGAAATTGCTGTAGCCTCAGGGGTTGTGATTGATAGTAATGCCAATCATGAATTTAATGAAAATTATATTAAGGCCAAAGCATTAATTGATTTATTTAAATGATATATATAATCGATCATAAGGACTCTTTTACTTACAATGTTGTTCATCAATTTGCTAAATTTGATGAAGTTAAATGTGATGACTATAACGATATAAATATTGATTTACTAAAGAAGGCACATACAGTTGTTCTATCCCCAGGACCAGGTAATCCTAAAAATTATCCATCCACCTCAAAACTTTATAAAAATTTAAAAGGAAAGAAAAAAATCATTGGAATTTGTCTTGGCTTTCAACAAATACTATTCTGTGAAAAAGGCGATATTATTGAACAAAATAAGATTTACCATGGATATCAATCTAAGATAACTGTAGTTAATTCAAACTCTCTATTTAAAAAAGGAAGTATCTATAAAGTTGGTAGATATCATTCGTTAAAGTTAAAGGAACCTTTTAAAGTTAAAAATTTTGAAATTACGATGAGATGCAATGAAACAAATGTTGCAATGACCGTTGAAAATAATATAGATAAAATTTATGGTTTTCAATTTCACCCTGAATCTTTTTTAACTAATAATGGTAACTTACTTATCAAAAAAATCTTATCTGCTTAAAAATTATAAAGAAGTAGATTTTAAAGATTTATGGGGCGATAGGGGAATTTTTACCACAATGTGGATATATGATAATCCACCAAAAATTTTATTTTTTAAAAATCATTTAGAAAATTTATTAAAATCTTTAACTAAATATAAATTAAATAAACCCAATCTAAAAAAAAATATTCTTAGATTATTAAAAGATAATATTGATTATAAAAAAAAATATAATCATCTTTTGAGAATTGCTTTAAATAAAAAATTAATCTCAATTTCTTTTAGAACTAGATATAAAACAAAATTAAATTTTAATTTAAAATTAGTTAATTTTAAAAGATTTGAACCTCAGTATAAAAATCTAAAATATAAATTTATTCTAAAACAACTTTCTAAACTTGATACTAAAAGCTCAGATATAGCTTTATGCAATAAAGGTAAAATTCTTGAGACTGGAACATCTAATATTTTATTTGTTCAAGATGGGATTTATTACTCACCAATAAAAGATTTTTATGAAGGTATTACACTCAAATTTTTTTCAAAAAAAATAAATAAAATAGTTAAAAAAGATATTTTTATAAAAGATCTAAATAATTTTGATGAAATTATTTTAATTGGCTCAGGCAAAGGTGTTACTTCAGTTCGAACAATCAATAACAATAAATGGAAAAGAAAAAGTTTGAAATCTTATAAAATTTTGAAAAACTACTTCAACCAAGCTATTAAAGAAAATTCAGTTTATAAATGATTAGAGATCCTAACAATCCATGTTTATTTTGTAATATTAAAGAGAGTGGTCTAGCTTTAGAAAATGAGAATGCCTATGCAAGTTACGATAGTTATCCTGTAAGCCAGCTTCATTGTTTAATTATACCAAAGCGTCATGTTCAAGATTATTTCGATTTAACAGATGAAGAGCTTTTATCTTGTAATGATTTGATTAAAAAAATTAAAAAAGAAATATTAAAAAAAGATAATTCTGTACTAGGCTTTAATATTGGAACAAATGCAGGTAAAATAGCTGGACAATCAATTATGCATTGTCACATTCACGTAATTCCTCGACGAGTGGGTGATGTGGATAATCCTCAAGGTGGGGTAAGAGCCGTAATACCTTTAAAACAGCACTATAAACGTAAGTCTTAAGGACTTTAATTGACAAATTGACCAAGTAATAATGGTTGATTAGAAAAGTTAATTATACTAAATAATTTCGAAATTAACCAAGATTCTAACTAAAATTTTATGGAAATATTATTAAACAATCCTTTTATCAATCTAACAGAAGTTTTTAGTCCACTAGCGATGCAATTATTTATAGTTGCTATGGTAGCCCTTGTGATTATTGGAACGGTAACAGATATTATTCATAAAAAAAATGTTCAGTATTTTTTTAATAATGCAAAAAAAGCTAAACTTTCTGCAACAAGAGAACTTGGTTCTGGCGAGAGAGTTGCTGTAATTGCTAAAACTGTTGTACACGACATCGCAACTACCTCTGAATTGGGCATGGGAAAAAGAAGAGCAGCTCATCTTTTAGGAATGTATGGAACAATTATTTTTTGGATTTCATCAGCTATGTTAGTGTTTTGTTATACGTCTGCAAATTCTGGCAATAGTAGCACTTGGTCGTTCTTATGGCATTTAGGTGCTATCATGACTTGCTTAGGTGGTTTTTGGTTTTGGTTATTTTTAAGAGTAGATGTATCTGCTGAAGCACACCCTTGGTATAGAATTATAAAAGCTGACTTGTTTGTTTTAGCTTTATTAGCATGCTCAACATTTGGTTTAGCTTGGTCATTTACTCAATCTTCAGGATCAGTGTTATTAAGTTACCTGTTTTTAGTTTTATTTATAGCTTCAAATCTAGTTTTGTTTGGAGGAGTATATTGGAGTAAATTTGCACATATGTTTTACAAACCAGGTGCAGCAATACAAAAAAATTTAGCAGAAGCTGATGGATCAAGAGATAATTTACCTCCACCTGCTGATGCACCAGAGCAATTTGGTCTAGGAATTAAAAGAGAACAACCAAAACATTATTAATATGATTAATTTGAAAAAGGAGAGAAAATAATATGTCAACATTTGTATACATGACTAGATGTGATGGCTGTGGTCATTGCGTAGATATTTGCCCATCAGATATTATGCACATTGATGAAAACATAAGACGTGCAAAAAATATTGAGCCTAACTTTTGCTGGGAATGTTACTCATGTGTTAAGGCGTGCCCTAATCATGCTATCGATGTAAGAGGCTATGCTGATTTTGCTCCAATGGGTCATAGTGTAAGAGTTAGAAGAGAAGAGGAAAAAGGAACAATTTCTTGGAAAATTAAGTTTAGAAATGGAACTGAAAAAAACTTTGTTTCACCAATCACTACTAAACCATGGGGAAAATTTATTCCTAAACTTGCTGAAGGGGATAAGCCTAACCAAGGTGAGATTAATTCACAAAGATTATATAATGAGCCACATGGCTTAAACACTGGAGAGGAATTACCAGTTGTACCAAAAGAATCCTTTAAAAAAGGAGTTTACTACTAATGGCTAATCATAAAACACATTACGAAGATTGCGATATTTTAGTCGTTGGTGGTGGTATGGCAGGAACCGGTGCTACCTTTGAAGCTAGACATTGGGGTAGAGACATGAAGATAGTTTGTGTTGAAAAAGCAAATATCGACAGAAGTGGAGCTGTTGCTCAAGGTCTTTATGCAATCAACTGCTATATGGGAATGCAATGGGGAGAAAACCAACCTGAAGATCATGTACGTTATGCTAGAAATGACTTAATGGGTATGGTCAGAGAAGATTTAGGTTATGACATGGCTCGTCATGTAGATTCAACTGTTCACATGTTTGATGAATGGGGATTACCTATGATGAAAAATGAAAAAACAGGTAGATACCTAAGAGAAGGTAAATGGCAAATCATGATCCATGGGGAAAGCTATAAGCCTATCGTTGCGGAAGCTGCTAAGAAATCAGCTGATAAAATTTACAATAGAATAATGATTACTCATCTTTTAATGGATGAAGCTCAAGATAATAGAATTGGTGGAGCTGTTGGCTTTAATATGAGAACTGGAGATTTTCATGTATTTAGAGCTAAAGCAGTTATAGTAGCTGCGGGTGGTGCATCACACATATTTAAACCTAGATCAGTTGGCGAAGGTATGGGTAGAACTTGGTACGCTCCTTGGAGTAATGGTTCAGCTTATGCACTTCCAATTGCAGCAGGTGCAAAGATGACTCAAATGGAAAATAGAATTGTCCTTTGTAGATTTAAAGATGGTTATGGGCCAGTTGGTGCATATTTCTTGCATTTAAAAACTTATACTCAAAATGCAAATGGTGAGAACTATGAGAAAAAATGGTACGAACAAACTAAAGAGTTAGTTGGTGAATATATAGATCATCATCCAACTCCAACTTGTTTAAGAAATCATGCGTTTATTCAGGAAGTAGCAGCAGGTGGTGGACCAATTCATATGGTAACTACTGAGGCTTTCCAAGACCCTCATTTAGAGACAGTTGGATGGGAAAACTTTTTAGGAATGACAGTTGGTCAAGCAGTTGTTTGGGCATCACAGAATATTGATCCAAAGTATACTAATCCAGAATTAACTACATCTGAGCCTTACGTTATGGGTTCTCATGCGACATGCTCTGGAGCTTGGGTTAGTGGACCTGAAGATCTATCTCCACCAGAATATTTCTGGGGCTATAACAGAATGTTAACTATTGATGGCCTTTTTGGAGCAGGAGACACGGTTGGTGGTAGTGCTCATAAATTTTCATCTGGTTCATTTACAGAAGGTCGTTTAGCTGCAAAAGCTGCTGTAAAATATATCGAAGATAGAAAAGCAGATGGTATTAAAGTCTCTGATAAACAGTGTGAAGATTTTAAAAAGGTAATATACAAACCTCTCGAAAACTACACAGTTGGTAGAAACGAAATAACAGGTGGAACAGTTTCACCAAGTTATATTTCACCAATTCAAGGTCTTCAAAGACTGCAAAAGATTATGGATGAATATGTGGGTGGAATTACATCTAACTACATGACTAACGGCAATATGTTAAAAAGAGGACTTGAGCTTCTCGAGTGGTTACAAGAGGATTTAGAACATGTTGGTGCTGAGGATTATCATCAATTAATGAGAGCTTGGGAACTTAAAGCATAGAGCTTTAACTTCTCAGTGTGTAACAGAGCATACTTTATTTAGAGAAGAAACTCGTTGGCCTGGATATTACTATAGAGGTGATCATATGAAATTAGATGATGACAACTGGCATTGTCTAACAGTTTCTCGAAGAGATCCTAAAACAGGCAAGTTTACTTTAGAAAAAGTGCCCGTTTACCACATTGTGGATGAAAACGAGAAGAAAAAAGCTTCTTAATTTTTAAATATAGCCTTTATGGATCTTTTATCTAAGACAGACGAAGAGGTATTTGCAATTGCTAAACCTATTTGGGATAATTTAGTAAAGTCCTCAAATATCAAAGATTACGGTGGTTTTACAAAAGATTTCTCAACTCAAATGCTTTTTGGCGCTAATGAGGTAGAACTTGGTAAACAGTGGGCAAACAATAAGATTATAACTAATCTTAAAGAAACCTTCGACCCATTTGGATGTTTGAGACGTGGAGAGCACATTACCGTTCTAATTAAACAGACCAACAAAGAGCTACCAGGAGAATTTCTTGGGAGACTGGTTCTTGGAATTGAGGATGGTGAGGTCAAAGTTTTTGGAGCAACAATTTATTAAATTAAGATTTGACAATTTGTTTTCTGGTGTTATTGAGCATCAAAAATGTCATTTTCAAATTTAAAAATACTTAGCAAACTTTCATATTTAAAGACAAATATACTTAAAGCAGGAATTTTCTTGGGTTTAACAGCTTACTGGTCAGTAATACTAGTTGGAACTTTTATAACTTTTAGTTAATAATTTTAATTAAGTTTAAATATAATTTATGGAAGTCTTTTTACCTATTGCACAGGTACCAATTAACGTTTTAGAAATCCTTTTCTTAAGTGCAATTGTAGGTGTTCTTTCAGGACTTTTTGGAGTAGGGGGTGGTTTTTTAATGACACCTTTTTTAATTTTTTTAGGAGTTCCACCAACTTATGCTGTTGCTAATGAAGCAAATAATATTTTAGCTACATCAGTATCAGGTTCTACAACTCATTATTTAAAAAATACTTTAGATTATAAAATGGGTTTTATGATTGTCATTGGTGGATCAATTGGAACTTTGCTTGGGATTTATACTTTTAGTTATTTTAAAGATATTGGAAAAATTGATACTCTAATTGCTTTGGCTTACATGTATATACTTGCAATAATTGGAACTTTGATGCTTGTTCAAGGTCTTGGTGAAATTGATAAAGCCAGAAAAAAAATTCAAATTAAGAAAAAACTTCATGTTCATTATTGGATACATGGTCTTCCTTTTAGAATGAGATTTCAAAAATCAAAATTATATGAAAGTGCATTTACACCAATCATAATTGGTTTAATGGTAGGTTTTATTGCTGCCATCATGGGTATAGGAGGAGCTTTTATATTAGTTCCAGCCATGATTTATTTAATTGGAATGCCAACAAAACTTATTCCTGGCACTTCTCTTTTTGTAACAATTTTTGTGAGTGTAATTGTAACTTTTCTTCATGCATTTAATTATGGATCTATTGATTTAATATTAGTTTTTATGCTTGTAATTGGTTCTATTGTTGGTGTCCAGATTGGTCAAAAATTAGGTGAAAAAATTGAAAGCGCAGGATTAAAAACTTTATTAGCAATTTTACTACTAGCAGTTGGAATAGCTATAGCCTACGATACTTTCTTTGTAGAGCATGTTGAAAAAGAATTTATTAGAGTTGAAAATAAAGATTTAAATTCTCTATCATCTCTAATTAAAAAATTCTCTGAAGATATGCCAATTATTTATGGTTTATTCTCAATATTTTTTGCAGTTGGTTTAGGTATTGCAGCAGCATTTATAAGAAGATTTTTTTCAGATCTTAGAAAAAAACACTTTAATAAAGCTGCTTAATAAATTTTCAATAAAGCAGCTTATTAATAATAAATTTAAAGAGAATATGTTGTGTTGTTAATAGTATTTTACCTACAGTAACTGTAATAGACTAAAAAAATCTTTTAAAAGTTAAAAAAATTAAAATATAACTCAATAGTTATAACACTAACTATTCCAACAGTACTCATACCAATAAATCCAACTAAAAAAGGCTTATATCCCATTTGTCTTATATCTCTTAAATTTGTGGATAATCCTATAGCAGCCATTGCCATAGTAAGTGATATTTTTGATAATGTTTTTATAAATTCAATAGTCGATTGCCAATTATTTTGAAATTCATTATTTAAAAATTGATGATCACCAATGTTTCTCATAATTATCATTCCTATAAATCCTAAAACAAAGTAAGGAAAAATGTTTATTAATGAATAATTTTTTTCTTTTGATTGACCTCTATTATATAAAAAAGCAAACAATGGAATCATTATAATTAAAAATGTATTTCTAATTAATTTTGTAACAGTTGCTACATTAAGAGTTTCAGGACTATTAAACTGCTGATCATAAATTAATCCAGCAGCAGCAACTTGTGAAGTTTCGTGAATGGATGTTCCTAAAAATAGACCTATTAATTTAGGGTCACTATCAAAATAAATATTTGAAAAATATGGATAAACTAACATTGATATTATTCCAAAAATTGTAATATTTGCTATTGCATAGGAAACTTCATTTTTATTTGCTTTAATAACAGGTGCTGTAGCCATAATTGCAGTTGTGCCACAGACAGTACAGCCTATGGATATCAAATATGCCATTCGTGTTGAAATCTTTAGTTTTTTTATTAATAACTTGATCACTATTAAAACACTGATGATACAAATTATTATTAATGGTATTGCAATTTTTCCAAATTCTAAAAATTCAAAAGGCTTTAGTTGAATTCCTAATAGAATAATTCCTAACTTTAAAATGTGTTTTTGTGTAAAATTAAGACCTTGTAAAAAAACATCTCTAAATTTGAAAATATTGCCAAAGAAAATTCCAAGCAATATCGCAATCATGGCTGTCGATATTGGGCTTTTTTCATAGCCTAAAAGTTCTATTCCAATAATATTATTTAACCCTTGAGAAAGAGTGTAAAGAACAAAAGCAAGGATAATACCTGGTATTACTACCAAGTTTTGCTTATTTAGCATTGTGGGTTTTAATTAATTATGCACTTCTGTAAAGTTTAGTCATAACAAACTCTCTATGACCTAATGCTTCAGCACAAGTTAATCTTCCATTTGCAACTCTAAGAGTTGTTTTAATTAATTCATCACCAGCTTCAGATAAATTCATTTCTCTTGATAGAATTTTAGAAACATCGCAATCAATATGTTCGCCCATAGTTTTAACTGTTAATGGATTAGCAGTTAATTTGATTACAGGCTCAATCGGATTGCCAACTATATTTCCTTGACCTGTTGGGAATAAGTGAATGTTAAATCCAGCAGCCGCTTGTAGTGTTACACACTCTGCAGCAGCAGATGAAGTATCCATAAAGTATAAACCTTTACCTTTTTTTGGTTCTTCAGCTGGTTCTAAAACGTCTATAAACTTGCAGTTTCCAATTTTTTGAAAGTTTCCAAATGCCTTTTCTTCAATGGTAGTTAGACCACCAGCAATATTACCCGCTGTTGGTTGACTTTCAGAAAGGTCATCTGTTGCTTCTTTTAATATAAAATCATTATAAGAGTTCCAAGTCTTCATGAATTTTTCAGATGCCTCAGGTGTTGCTCCTCTTTTAGCGCAAACAGTTTCAGCACCAGTTAACTCAGAAGTTTCACCAAAACATAAATGAACTCCTAATGGCTCTAATTTATCCATTAAATTACCAACAGTTGGATTTGATGCTAAACCTGATGTTGTATCAGACTCTCCACATTTAACCGATATCCACAAATCACTTATTGGACACTCTTCTCTCTGTTTTTCTGAAGCCCACATAACAAACTCTTGAGCTTTTTTAGATGCTTTCATGATAGTTCCAATATCACCAGTTCTCTCTATATGAAAACCTTCAACTGGCTTTCCAGTTTTTGCAATTCCATCAACTATTCTTTTCGTCCATTTAGGCTCAATACCTATTACTATTACTGCTGCTACGTTTGGATTGCAGCCAGTTCCGATCATAGTTCTAAAATGAAGTTCTAAATCAGCACCAAATTGAAGCCTTCCATAGGAGTGAGGAAGTGCAATAGTACCTTTTATATTGTTAGCTACAGCTTCAGCACAAGCATTTGAAATATCATCAACAGGAAGAATAATAACATGGTTTCTAGTACCCGCTCTGCCATTTTCTCTTCTATAACCTAAAAAACTTTTTGGAATTTCCATAATATTACCACTTCTTTGTTTTAACGTTGTGAACATGAACATGTTCACCTTTTTTTATTGATTTTACAACTTTACCAATGTCGTGACCGTATTTTAAAATTGTGTCACCTTCATTAAGGTCTGTCATCGCAATTTTATGTCCTAGAGGAATTTCGTCTGCTGATTGAATATTGACAGTTTTGTCATTTTCCATAACCCAGCAAGAACAATTTTGGTTTGGTGTAACCTTTTCTATTACAACAACTCCCACGTTGTCTTTTTCGTCATGAATTATAATGTCTGTAGCCATAGTATATAGTGTCGATTTGTTAATTGAATTTTAAAAATTCTTATATATTAATCCGAAAAATTAACAAATAAATATTATAAAATATTCAAAGAAAGGTCTGGTTTTAATATGGCAAAAATGACAACTGAGGAAGCTTTTGTAAAAGTTTTACAGATGCATGGCATCGAGCATGCATTTGGAATTATTGGTTCAGCGTTTATGCCTATTTCAGATATTTTTCCAGATGCAGGAATTACTTTTTGGGATGTAGCTCACGAGACAAATGGTGGTTTAATTGCTGATGGTTACACAAGAGCAACAGGAAAAATGTCAATGGTTATTGCACAAAATGGTCCAGGTATTACCGGATTAGTTACACCAATTAAAACAGCATACTGGAATCATACACCATTACTCTTAGTAACACCTCAAGCAGCAAATAAAACAATGGGTCAAGGTGGTTTTCAAGAAGTAGAACAAATGAATTTATTTAAAGACATGGTTTGTTATCAAGAAGAGGTTAGAGACCCTTCAAGAATGGCTGAAGTACTAAATAGAGTAATTGAAAAAGCTATAAGAGGATCTGCTCCAGCTCAAATTAACGTTCCTAGAGATTATTGGTGTCAAGTTATTGATATTGAATTGCCTCCAATTGTAAGACTTGAAAGACAAGCTGGTGGGATAGAGGCTATTAAAAAAGCAGCTAAACTTTTATCAGATGCAAAATTTCCAGTTATTTTATCTGGAGCAGGTGTTGTAATTGGTGGAGCTATCGAAGAAACCAAAAAATTAGCAGAGAAATTAGATGCTCCAGTTTGCTCTGGCTATCAACACAATGATAGTTTTCCAGGAAGTCATCCACTTGCGTGTGGTCCTTTGGGTTATAATGGTTCAAAAGCAGCAATGGAACTTATAGCTAAAGCAGATGTTGTTTTAGCTCTTGGAACTAGATTGAATCCTTTTTCAACTTTACCAGGTTATGGAATAGATTATTGGCCAAAGAATGCAAGTATCATTCAAGTAGATATTAACTCGGATAGAATTGGTTTAACAAAAAAAGTAACAGTTGGTATTTGTGGCGATGCAAAATTAGTTGCAAGTCAAATTTTATCAAATCTTTCAGCTAATGCAGGGGATACTGATAGACAGTCTAGAAAAGATTTAATTCACCAAACAAAATCAGCTTGGTTACAAAAATTATCAAGTTTAGATCATGAAGATGATGATGAAGGTACAGTTTGGAATAAGGAAGCTAGAGAAAGAGATGCTGACCGAATGTCTCCAAGACAAGCATGGAGAGCTATTCAAGCTGGTATGCCTGATGATGTAATCATATCAAGTGATATTGGAAACAATTGTGCTATTGGAAATGCATACCCTACATTTGAAAAACCTAGAAAATATTTAGCCCCAGGTTTATTTGGTCCTTGTGGTTATGGTTTCCCTTCAATTCTAGGAGCAAAAATTGGTTGTCCAGATACACCAGTAATTGGGTTTGCTGGGGATGGTGCTTTTGGCATAAGTATGAATGAAATGAGCTCATGTGCAAGGGAAGAGTGGCCAGCAATAACTATGGTTATATTTAGAAATTATCAATGGGGTGCAGAAAAAAGAAATACGACACTGTGGTTTGATAATAATTTTGTGGGCACTGAACTGGATCCAAAATTAAGTTATGCAAAAGTAGCTGATGCATGTGGTTTAAAAGGGGTAACAGTAAGAACTATGCAAGAAACTACTGATGCAATTAAACAATCATGCGAAGACCAGAAAAAAGGTATCACTACTTTTATTGAGGTAATTTTAAATCAAGAATTAGGGGAACCATTTAGAAGAGATGCTATGAAAAAACCAGTTAGAATAGCTGGAATTAAAAAAGAGGATATGAAAAAACAACCCTCTTTATCATCATAGATATTGATCTAAGTTAATAAAAACTTAGCTGCATGCATGTAGTTAATGATAATAATTGCGGTTGGATAAACGATCTTAACCCAAGAACAAATATAAAGTCACTATCTGCAAATGAAGATTGTGATTGGTTAATCATCGGAGCAGGTTATACAGGATTATCAGCTGCAAGAAAATTATCCCAATTACATCCAAGACATAGAATAATTATTACTGACTCCCAGCTAGCAGGTGAGGGTGCCAGTAGTAGAAATTCAGGCTATCTTGTTGACACCACGTTAAATGATGGTTTTACCTCCAACAAAGAATTAAGTAATTATAAAAAAAAAGCTGATATTTATAATTTAGGAATAGAAGTAGTAAAAAAATTTATAAAAGAGTATCAAGTTGATTGTGACTGGAATGATTGTGGAAAATATTTTGCTTCATCAAACAATGAAGATTTAAAAATCTTATCTGGTTTTTCAGATCTTTTACAAAAATTAAATTTTGATCATGAAATTCTCTATAAAGATGAATTAGCTAAAAGACTTGGTACAAAATTTTATAATGTTGCACTTAAAACCAAAGGTGGAATTCTTATACATCCTGCTAAACTAGCAAGAGCAATGGTTGACACTTTATCAACCAATATTGATTTATTTGAAAATTCAACATTGTTAGATTGGACTAAAGAAAAAGATTCAATATTGGCAAATTTTTCAAGTGGAACAGTAAGATGTAAAAAGATTATTTTTGCAACGAATGGATTTCTAAAATCTTTAGGGATCAAAACTAATTATAATTTTCCAATAACTTTGACTGCAAGTATGACTAGACGATTATCTGATCAAGAATTTAAGTTAATGGGTGAGCCAAAAGAGTGGGGTGTTTTACCAGTTAGACCAATGGGAGCAACTGTTAGGATGACAAAAGATAGAAGAATTTTGATTAGAAATACAGCTGAAATTCACGATCCTTTTAAGATGTCAAAATTAGAATTAAGTAACAGAGCTAAGATACAAAAAATCGGTTTAAAGAAAAGATTTCCTCAATTACCGGATAATTTAATTCAATCTACTTGGTCTGGTATTGTTTCTAGAAGTAGGAATAGTTCACAAATTTTTGAAAAAATTGACACTAACGTTTATGTTGCTGGATGTTACAATGGATCTGGCATTGGTGTGGGTACTTTATTTGGAGAACAAATAGCAATAAAAGCAAGCAATGAACATTCTAAAGAAATAGAAATAATTGAAGCAAGAAATAAACCCACTTGGCTACCACCACAACCATTTTTAAATTTAGGTGTTAAGACTAGACTAATGTATGAAAGATTTAGAGCAAAATTTGAGGTTTAAACAATAGTAGCTTTTACAGATCCTAATTTATCAATTTTTCCTAGATAAGTTCCTTTACCTTGAATTGGTACCACTCCAACTGTAGATCCCGTAAATACATAAAAATCTTTATCTAAATTAATTTTGTCTTTTCTAATTTTGTTTAAAACAAACTTTAGTGAATTGAGTGGATTAATAAATACAGTGTTTGTGTGTCCATTAACACTTTGACCTATTTTTTTATTTGAAATGTTAGTTTTTAAATTTCCTATATCTATTTTTTTATATTTAATTTTTCTACCAATTAAAAATTTTACATTGGCACCAAAATCACTACACAAATCACCAAAAGAAGTAATTCCTTGTTTTTTTTGTCTATATCCAACCACTTCAATTACTGGAGCAATATGAGATATATATTTTGCAATATTATTAAATGAAATTTTTTCTTTATTATTAAAAAAATTTTTTTTTATTAAGTAACAAACCTCTAACTCGATACCTAATGTAGATTTATTAATTTTAACTTTTTTTCCTGAAGTTAGAAAATTTCTTTTGAATATTGATGCGTAGAAAGGTTCTTTCTCTTTTAATTTTTTCATTACAGGAATACCAGTGCCAGCAGCCTTAAATCCTATAATTTCATCATTAACTTTACTTTCACATAATTTTCTTAATTTTTCTGCATCTTTAAGTTTTTTTGTAAATTTTAAGGGTAGTGGTGCAATAATTTTATTATTAATAAAAGCATCAACAAGTCTGTTGGCTGTTTTTTCTATTAATGTGTTTGCCATGAAAACTATTTATTTTAATACTGACATAGGGTCAAGTCTTGTTTGAAACCAATTAATTCTAAAATCTAAATGAGGTCCAGTAGACCTTCCAGTCGAACCAACTGTTCCTATAATATCACCTTGTGATATTTTATCTCCAACTTTTACATACAGTTCATCTAGATGTGAATATATGGTAGAAATACCATGTCCATGATCCATTATAATTGTTCCACCGGTGTAATATAGATCTGGTTCAGCCATAGTAACTATGCCTGTTGCGGAAGATTTGATTTTGGTTCCTTTTTTTGCAGCTATATCTATTCCATAGTGGGGCCACTTAGGTATCCCGTTTAAAATTCTTTGACTGCCATAAACTCCACTAATAACGCCATTTACCGGCATAATGAAAGTATCTTTAAAAAAACTCAAATTCGAATTTATTGCTCTTGCTTCACCAATTTTATTATTTTCTTCTTTAATTCTTTTATACACCGACTCAGGAGGGGTTACTTTACTTTCAGGAAGACCATCAATTCTTTGTATATTATAGTCTCTCTTTAGAATTTTTTTAGTTATCTTATTTTTTTTTCCATTAAAAATTTCAGTGATTACTAAATCGTATTTTCTATCTCTATCTATACCAAAAACAAAGTAACCATCTTCTGAAACATTAATTTTTTTTTTATCTATTAAAATTTCAGCACCTGAATTAGTTTTTCCTAATATAAAATGACCTTGAAAAAATTCTCCTTGGAATTCAATAGAGTTTGCTGCAGTAGTAAAAATAAATAAAAATAAAATTATTTTTTTAATTATTGAGCAGTCCATCCACCATCTATTAGTATTGAGGTCCCTGTGATCATCGATGACGCTGATGAAGCTAAAAAACAAACAGTAGTTGCTACATCACTTTCGGTAGCTAGTTTGCCCATAGGAATTCTATCTAAGGCTGATTTTTTAAATTTTTTATTTTTAAAAAAATTTTTTACCATTGGTGTAGCTACAAATGTTGGGGCTACAGTATTGACTCGTATATTGTTTTTGGCCAACTCAACTCCCATTCCTTTAGTTAAGCCTTCTATACCAAATTTTGTCATATTATATACGTTTCTACCTTCGCAGCCAACATGACCTAGTTGTGACGACATATTGATAATTGAACCAGGCCTTTTTTTGTTTTTAATCATTTTTTTAACTACAAGTTGTGCGACGTTAAATGCAGCTTTAAGATTTAAATCAACTAAGTAATTCATGCTTGTTTGTTTTATATCTAAAAAAGGCTCTGGAATATTTGTGCCAGCATTATTAACTAAGATATCTATGATTTTAATTCTATTTAATTTATTTTTTAAATCTTCATAATCCATTACATCACATTTAATTTTTATAACTTTTCCTCTAATTTTTTTTATATCTTTTTCTAATTTATCTAGATCTGATTGTGTTCTGCTTAAAGCTAGAATTGTCGCCCCTGCTTCAGCCATTGCTAATGAGCAGGCTCTACCAAGGCCTTTTCCAGCCCCAGTAACAAGCGCATATTTATTTTTAAGGTTAATTTTTTGGAGGTACATTATAAAAATAATATTTTAATATCAGTGTAAATCAACTCTATTGCTACTATAAGAATTGCTAGTAATCCTGCCCAAGCGATCCATTTATATTCTTGAATCCATCTGGATATCAAATTTGCTGCTGTTGCCATCAATACTATTGATAGAGCTAAGCCAAATACTAGTAAAGCGTAATGATCTCCGGCTGCTCCAGCAACTCCTAGAACATTATCTAAACTCATTGTAAAATCAGCCAATAATATAGTCCAAATTGCTCTTAAAAAATTTGAATTATCAACTTTGATATCTTCTTCTTTCGTACCACCTTTTATTACATCTACGTAAAGTTTGTAGACGATATAAAGTAACAAAACTCCTCCAAGTAGTCTTAACCCAGTAATTTGAAGTAAATAAGCTGTAAGTAAAGTCAGTATTATTCTTAAAATTACCGCTCCACCAATTCCCCAAAAAATTATTTTTTTTCGTTGTTCAGTAGGAAATTTTGAAGCAACCATCCCTATGATGATCGCATTATCACCTGCTAAAACTAAATCGATAAATATAATTTGACCTAATATTGTTAATTGTTCAGGTGTTAATAATTCAGCAAACATTAGTTTTTAAGTATCATATCTGAACCTTTTTCAGCAATCATAATTGTAGGTGCGTTAGTATTTCCCGATGTAATGTTTGGCATTATGGATGCATCTATTACTCTAAGATTTTGTATTCCTCTAACTTTTAATTTTTCATCAACAACTGACATTTCATCTTGACCCATTTTACAAGTGCCTACAGGATGAAATATAGTTTGAGTAAAATTTGATCCTTCTTTTACCAGTTCTTCATCCTCAGTTATGTGAACTCCTGGTCTATATTCTTCAGGTTCATACTTTTTAAATGTCTCTGTTTCTAACATTATTTTTCGTATTATTTTTAATCCCTGTGCTGCAACTTTTCTATCATCATCAGTTGATAAGTAGTTCATTTTAATTTTAGGATATATTCTACTATCTCCACTCACGATATTAATTTCGCCTCTACTGGTAGGTCTTACATTGGCTACAGTTGGCGTTATCCCTTCAAAATCATGCATTGGTGTTACACCTAAAATATCTGTGCTAACTGGAGAAACATGAAACTGTAAATTTGGTGTAGCTCTTGATGAGTCACTTTTTACAAAGCCACAAACTTGGCTTGCACCCATTGTTACAGGACCACTTTGATTAAAGATGTACTCAAGACCCATCATAAATCTTCCAAATAAACTCTCTACTTTTCTATTTAGGGATTTCAAGTTTTTAACTTTGTATACAGGTCTAAACATTAGATGATCTTGTAAATTTTGACCAACACCATTTGATTCATGTATTATTTCTATACCATTATTTTTAAGTTTATTGACATTCCCAATACCAGAAACTTGAAGTATGTGTGGTGAGCCAATAGCACCTGCAGATAAAATTACTTCTTTATTTGCTTTTACAGAAATAAGATTGTCACCTTGATAATAGCTAGCACCGATCGCTTTTTTTCCTTCAAAATTTATTTTTTGCACATGTGCCCTAACTACAATTTTTAAATTAGGTCTTTTTTTAACTGGATTTAGATATCCCTTTGCGGCACTACATCTTAATTTTAACCCAGGTTTATTAAAACTTGTAGTGAATTGAAAAAAACCTACACCAAAGTTATCTCCAGTATTAAAATCATTTGTTTTTGGAATACCATATTCCTCAGCTGCATTTTGAAATTCATCAAGTAGTTTTAGATTAATTTTTTTATTAGCAACTGTAATTGGACCACTGTCATTATGAAACTCACTTTTACCCAGTTCATTATTTTCTGATTTTAAAAAGTAAGGCAAAATATCATCCCAACCCCAACCTGTATTACCCAATTGTCTCCATATATTGTAATCATCTCTTTGACCTCGAACCCATAAAAGTCCATTAATTGATGAACTTCCTCCCAAGAGTTTTTCCTCGTGGATATCTAATGGATCTATTGTTCATTGTTTCATCCGGCTCAGTTTTGAAACACCAATCTACTTTTGGATTATGCATTGTTTTAAAATAACCAACAGGGATATGTATCCATGGATAAGTATCTTTTCCACCAGCTTCTAATAACAAAACTTTATTATTGGGGTTAGCAGAAAGTCTATTCGCTAGCACGCAGCCAGCAGATCCAGCTCCTAAAATAATATAATCAAAATTGTCCATTTAAATAGTTTTATATAATTAAAAAAAATAAATACTAGTAATACAGAAGTTTTTATTCAAAATATTACAATAAAGTACTTGTTAATTAGTGATGTTTTTGTGATGATACTTTTTTTATAAAAAAATAAACGAGAGAGGAAAAATAATAATATGAAAAAAATATTATCGTTATTAGTAGGATCTCTTCTATTAACTGTCATGACAGTTACGGGAGCAAATTCTGCACAAACTCTTAAGTGTCAAACCGTGATTAGTGCACAAGCTGATGAAGTTGTAATGTTAAAAGACTTTACAGATACTGTGACTGAATTAACACAAGGTTCACTTAAGTTTGAAATTATGCCTACAGGTTCAGTTGTTGGTGTTGCAGAAACTTTAGACGCAGTTGACAAAGGACTAATCGATTGTGGCTTTGCTTGGACACACTATTGGTCAGGTCAACACCCAGCAGCTATGTTGTTTGGTTCTCCAGTTGCAGGTGCAGGTGTAGGTATTGACAACATCGCATTCTTGTCTTGGTTCCAATATGGTGGTGGTAAAGAACTTTATGACCAACTATGGACTGAAATGGGAAGAGATATAAAAGGATTTATGTTGCAACCTGTTGGACCTGAAGCTTTAGGTTGGTTTAAAGAGCCAATTAATAGCATGGCTGACTTTAGAAAATATAAATTTAGAACTCCTCCTGGAATTCCTGGTCAAACTTATAAGGATATCGGTGTAGCTTCTGTAGCAATGGGTGGAGGAGATATTCTTCCAGCTCTTGAAGCAGGAACGATTGATGCAGCAGAATGGTGTTGCCCAAAACCTGATATGGTATTTGGTTTCCAAAAAGTTCTAAAACATTATTACTTACAAGGTCTACACCAAGTAGTAGTTAATGCTGACTTCTATATTAATGGTAGCAAATATAAAAAAATGTCTGCTCTTGAGAAGAAAGCTTTAGAAGTTGCTGCTAATGCATCACTTTCTAAATCAATGAGTTACAGAATATACGAAAACGGAAAAGCTCTAGCTGAGCTTACAACTAAGCATGGTGTAATTCTTCATGATACACCGGCTGATTATTTCCCAGCGTATATGGCTGCTGCAAAAGCAAGTTTAGAAAAAAATGCTGCTGAGAATGCTTTCTTTAAAAAAGTATGGGATTCTCAAAAAGCATTTGCTGATATTGCAGTACCTTTTTGGTCTGGATCTCAAATGTCAAATGCTAAGCTAGGAATGGCTCACGCAGAAACATTAAAATAATTTAAATATTATTGATTTTCAAAGCGGGTATATTTTACCCGCTTTGATTTTAGAATTTTAATTATGCCTAGAAACCTCAAGCCTAAAAAACCAATTAAAAAGCTTAAATTAGATATTTCAGATGAAATGATTGCTGAAAGAAGAGGTGGATCTGGCAAAATGCCAAAAAATATGCCGAAGTGGATGGCATTATCAATTACTAAAATTGATCTATTTAATAAATGGGTAGGAAATACAGTTTGCTGGATTACAATTCCATTAATTCTAGCTATGACTTATGAAGTTTTTGCTAGAAAAGTTTTTAATGCACCTACAATGTGGGCTTATGACATGAGTAGATTTATGTATGGCGCATTATTCATGTTGGGTGCTGGTTACGCCTTGTCGAAGGGCGTTCATATTAGGGCAGACTTTTTATACAGAAATTTTAAAACTAAAAATCAAGGTTTGATTGATTTTTGGTTGTATTTATTATTTTATTTCCCAGGTCTAATTGTTTTCTTCTACATGACAACTGGCTTTGTTCAGGAGTCGATTATGAGAGGTGAAAAGGGAATGGACACTGCTTGGATGCCATATTTGTGGCCAATAAAAGCATGTTTATGGTTTGGAATAATTTTTTTACTTATACAAGGCGTTTCTGAATTATTAAAAAGTTATTGGGCAGCCACAAAAGGGCAATGGCCAGGAGAAGATGACTAAATGTTAGCAGAATTTATTGATCCCGCATTACTTGGTTTTGTCTTAATAGGAGTGATGCTTTTTTCTATATTTGTTGGTTTTCCAATATCATTTACACTAATTTTTTTAGGTTTCGTTTTTGGTTATCTTGGATTTGGAAAATTAGTCTTTTATTTAATGACTTTACAATTTTCTATGGTCATGACCGAACAAACCCTCGCCGCTGTACCACTCTTTGTTTTCATGGGCATTATGATGGAACAAGCAGGGTTGATGGAAAGACTTTTTTCTGCTTTTCAACTAATGTTAGCCAAAGTTAGAGGCTCTTTATACTATGCAGTTTTATTTGTTTCAGTTGTTTTTGCTGCTGCTACTGGAATAGTTGGTGCTTCAGTAACTATACTTGGAATTATGGCTGCTAAATCTATGAATAGATCTGGTTATGATGTAAGGCTTGCAGCTGGTACAATTACTGCAGGTGGAACTCTTGGTATACTTATACCGCCAAGTATTATGTTGGTTGTTATGGGTCCAATAATGGAGATACCTGTTACAGATTTATTTGCTGCTGCAATTATACCTGGAATATTATTAGCAGTTTTATACGCAGCTTATACGACTATTAGATGCTGGATAAACCCTAGTTTGGGACCAGTTTTGCCGCCTGAGTTAAGAGCTACAAGTATGAAAGCTGTATGGATTGAATTTTTTCTAGGATTGGTCCCACCTGCCGCTTTAGTTTTTGCAGCATTGGGAAGTATACTTTTCGGATTTGCAACACCGACGGAAGCTGCAGGTTGTGGTGCTTTAGGTTCATTATTACTCGCACTAGCTTATAAAAAACTCACTTTTAAAAAATTACAAGACTCTCTAGTTAAAACTTTGGAAATATCTGCATTGATTATGATTCTTGTTGCAGCTTCAAACTTTTTTGGAGCAGTATTTTCTAGATTAGGTACCCCAATGCTGCTTACAGAGTTTTTATTAGGTTTGGAAATGAACAAATATCTAATTTTAGCAATAGTTATGGCTATGATTTTTTTATTAGGTTGGCCATTAGAATGGGTACCAATCGTAATGATAATTGTACCTATTATTCTTCCTTTAATTGAGGCCCTTAGGATTTAATCTTACTTGGTTTGCTATTTTAGTAGCAGTTAATTTGCAAACCGCCTGGCTTTCACCACCCGTAGCTTTGTCAGCTTATTTTTTAAAAGGTGTTGTTCCAGAGTGGGACTTAAAAGATATTTATTATGGAATGATGCAATTTATGGTAATTCAAGTAATAGGGTTGGTGTTGATAATAATATTTCCAAAAATTGCTTTATGGTTACCAGCCTATCTATATGGACAGTAGAGATTATTAGTTTATTATAATTTTTGTGAATCAACACAAAGATAAAAACACTCTTAAAAATTGGGAATTAGTTACTGCAAATCCAAATTATAAAAATTGGGGCTGGAAAGATTTGTTTTGTTACTGGGGAGTAAATATTCAAAGCATTATAGCCTTCTCATTAATAGCTTCTTTATACTTGGTGTATAATTTAAATTCTTTAGTAGTTTTAATTGGAACTCTTCTAGGTTCTTTGCTTGTATATTTTTTTATCAATTTGATTTCAACACCATCCCAAAAGCATGGTTTACCTTTTGCTGTTATTTTAAGAACTTCTCTAGGTTTTAGAGGAGCAAAATTATTTAGTTTTATTAGAAGTTTAGTTGGAATTTTTATGTTTGGTATTCAAACATATTTTATTTCAAAAGCACTGGGATATATAATAAGAATTTCTTTGTTTTCTTTTGACAATACTTTTTTAGATAAAGATATATTTTTATTCTTTTTTTTAGGTTTAAATATAATTGATTGGTTTGCTTTTACTTTATCAATTATTTTTCAAACAGTTTTATTTAGTATAGGTATAAATTTTAATAGAAAAATTGTAAATTTCTCAGCATTAGCTGTTTATGCTGGAATGCTGATATTCTTTTTTATTATTCTATTAAGTGATGTAAAATTAATAGCTAGTTCTTTATCTAGTTTTTTTTCAATTGAAAATTTTTTTAAAATTGAAAATATTAATCCTTTATTAACTGTAGCTGGCACTATTTTTGCATATTTTTCAATTATAATTGTAAGTTTTGGTGATATAGCAAGGTATTCACGAGATCCATATGAGTTAAAAAAAGGGAATTTTAGTCTAATTTTGAATTTGATTATTTTTTCTTTTTTTACACTATTTATAGTTGTGGGATCTGATGTATTTTTAAAACAAGGTCCAGACTCTATTGATAGAATATTTACAAATCCAACCGATATAATTGGTAAATTTGATAATTTACAAATAACTGTTATTGCGTTAATTTTTATTATTCTTGCATCAGCTTCAACTAATCTTGTGGCAAATTTTATTCCATCTCAATATTCATTGATTAATTCATTACCAAATAAATTAGATTTACAATCAGCCAGTTATATTATTGCTTTAATTAGTTTCTTTGTTGGAATTTTTTGGTTAACTTTACTTAGTCAAATAGGAATTTTATCTTTTGTAGACACTTTAGGAGGTTTTTTTGGACCAATATTTGGATTAATAGTTACGGATTATTACTTAATAAAGAAACAATATATCGATAATAAAGATATATATTCAACTGAACCTGAGGGTATTTATTATTATTCAAACGGTTGGCATTTAAAAGCTATTTATAGTTTATTGATAGGATTAATCTTTTCAGCTTCAACTATTTGGAATGGAAATTTAATGTTTCTTCAATCGATCTCTTGGATTATTGGAGCTACTATTTCCTCAGTTATATATTATTTATTATCAGAAAAATAAACTTATGAATCATTTTGATTTTAAAAATAGAACTGCAGTAATTACTGGTGGAGCCCAAGGTTTTGGTTTAGATATAGCAAAACGTTTTTTAGATTCTGGAGCAAAAGTTTTTATTTGGGATATAGATTATGATTTGTTAAAAAAAGTTGCAAATGAAATAAATAATCCAAATTTAAACTACAATAAAGTTGATGTTTCAAATTTTAAAGACGTAGAAAAAGTTTCTTTAGAGATTAGTTCAAAACACAATATAGATATTTTAATTAATAACGCTGGTATTACTGGACCTACAGCATCACTTTGGGATTATGATGTTGAAATGTGGAATAAGATAGTAGAAATTAATTTAATGGGCACTTTTAATTGTTGTAAATGTATAGTTCCCAATATGATTAAAAATAATTATGGAAGAATCGTCAATGTAGCTTCTGTTGCAGGCAAAGATGGTAACGCTAATGCTAGCGCTTATAGTTCTGCTAAAGCAGGAGCAATAGGGCTTACTAAATCACTTGGAAAAGAGTTGGCTGATAGAAATATTGCTGTAAATGCGGTAACCCCAGCTGGTGCTAAAACTCGAATATTAGATCAAATGAGCAAAGAACATGTTCAAAGAATGCTTTCTAAAGTTCCAAGAGGTAGATTTTTAGAAATACATGAGTTTACTTCATTAGTTTGTTGGCTTTGTTCTGAAGAAAACTCTTTTTCTACAGGCGCAGTTTTTGACATAAGTGGTGGTAGATCTACTTATTAGATCCTATTTTTTTAACTATTTTAAGGTTATTGTCCTGCATTCGATCACTAGCAATAAATGGTCCAAAAATCATTACAGACCAATAAATTAATAACAAAAAAACCGAAATTGTTTTCATGAAACGCTATTTGAAGATAAATCTAGTTTTTTGCTTGTTTGAATTATGTCTAAATATTGAATTAGTAAAAAATAAATTTATAAGGGTCTAATGTTAAAATCTTTTAAATTAATACTACTATCTCTTTTATTTTTTTGTAATGCTAATTCAGAAATTTTGAAAGTTTTTGATTTTACAGAGGAAGAATTGAAAACATTGGAGGTAAGAAAAATTAAAGGTGAGACTCTCTGGTCTGTAGGATCTAACCAAAATGGAAACTTTTTAAAAGCTGAAGCTAATGGCGTTGCGTCAGGATTAGGAAAAGAAATTAATATTGATTTAAATAAAACTCCTTTTTTAAATATTACTTGGAAAGTTGAAAAAGATCTAAAAGGTATCATTGAAAATAGCAAGAAAGGTCATGATTATGCGGCTAGAGTTTTTGTTATAAAAAAAACAGGAGCAACACCACTTTCTAATAGAGCCTTAAATTATGTTTTTTCTAGCAATAATGATATTGATCAAAATTGGTTTAGTCCGTATACGAAAAAATCAGTCGATTACATTCTGTCAACTACCAAAAAAAATTACAATGAATGGGTTAGTGTTAAGGTTAATATAAAAGATCATTTTAAAAAGTTTCATAACTTAGATGTAGATAATTTAGACGGTATCGCTTTAATGACTGATACTGATAATTCAGAATTATTAGCTATTTCGTATTATCAAAATATATTTTTTTCTAGTAACTAAATAAATTATTTTTTAATTATTTTTTTAAGTCCAATACTTAAAAATGAAAGCAATATAGCAACAATAACATCTTGAAGAGGAGAGGCAGTTGGAACACCAAAGTTCCATAAAATTACTCCAGCAAGCCAAATAATATATGTTACCATGTTTAGTATTTATTTTAGTTTGTATTAATATTATATTTTTTTTGTTAAAGTAACATTGTATGCATGAAAATTTTTTTCATAAAGTAAAAGTTTATTACGAGGACACTGATGCAGGTGGAATAGTATATTATGCTAATTATCTTAAGTTTTTAGAAAGAGCTAGGACAGAAGCTATTGCAAGTTTTGGTTTATCTAATTTAGAAATTAAAAAAAAATTTGATTCATTAATCGTTGTTAAATCCTGCAATATTCAATATAAAAAATCTGCAAAATTAGAGGAAGAACTATTAGTTCGTTCATTTGTTAAATCTGTAAGTAAAACCTCTTTTTTTATGAATCAAATTATTACCAGAGAAGATGATGTTATTGTTGAAGCTCAAGTTCACTTAGTTTTTATTGATGAAAATGGTAAACCTGTAAAAATTCCTGAATTAATATTTGATAAATTAAAACCTTACTTCTGTGATAGTATTAAGCTTTAATATATTTTTTTGCTTTTTTAAATATTTCTATCATCATTTTTTCACTAATAAGTTTGGTATTTACATTCCTTGGACTTGGGTGGTAACAAGATAAAATTCTTATCCCATTAGGCATGATATGAAATTTTCCGTGATGAAAATTAATTTTTTTTTTAATCTTATCTTTTTTTTTAAAATATTTAATACAATTGTCAAAAGCAACTTTTCCAAGAGTTATAATAAGTTTTAATTTATTTAAATTTTCTAATTCAGATTCGAAATAAGAAGAACAATTTTTAAGTTCTTGTAATTTAGGTTTATCCTCTGGTGGCACACATTTCAAAATATTTGTCACATAAATTGATTTAAGTTTTAAACCATCATCTGTGCTTTTAGATATTGGTTGGTTCGATAAATTAACCTTGTGTAAACATCTAAATAAAAAATCACCTGATTTATCACCTGTAAAAGCTCTGCCAGTTCTTGTGCCCCCATGTGCTGCGGGCGCTAGACCTAAAATCATTATTTCTGAATTATTTAATCCAAAGCCTGGCACTGGTTTTCCCCAGTAGTTTTCATTTAAATTTTGTTTTCTTTTATGCGATGAAATTTTTTTAGAAAAATTAATTAGTCTAGGGCATTTTTTACATTTAATGATTTTATTATTTAGGGTTATAAGATTATTCATATGATAAAAATTATTAGATTATTTTTAATTATATTTATCTCTATAAGTTTTCCAGTTAAAGCTGATTTAAATGATAATTTAAAAAAACAACTTAAAAATGGTGGTAATTTAATATTTATAAGACATGCATATGCACCTGGTGGTGGCGACCCCGATAATTTTATAATTTCAAATTGTTCTACCCAAAGGAATTTAAATGAAGATGGAAAAAAACAATCTAGAAAGATCGGTCAATTTTTTATTAAGAATAATATTTCAATTGATAAAGTTCTATCTAGCGAGTGGTGTAGATGTAAAGATACTGCTAATATTGCCTTTAACAAATTTGAAACAAAAAATTTTTTAAATTCTTTTTTTAGCTCAAAATTTGCTAATAATAAAAACCAACAAATTAGAGATTTAAAAGAATATATAAAGAATTGGGAAAGTGATAAAAATTTAGTATTAGTCACTCATTACGTTCTAATTACTGAAGTTTTAAATTATTCACCGTCTTCAGGTGAGATTGTCATTTCAGATAAAAATTTTAAAGTTATTGATAGTTTTAAAATAGAGTATTAATACATATACATGTCTTCAAAAAAAGCTATGAAGCAAGCTCAAAAACAAGCTTTTGCCAAACATAGAAGCAATATAACAAATAATAGATTTAGTTATAAAAAAAAGAATTTTTCTAACTCCAAAAAAAATAAAAATTAACTTTCTTTTTGAAAATTTTCTATTTTTTTACAATTTGATATTATTGAAATTCCTTCCTCATTATTAATTACTGTTTTTATTTTTATTATAGGATTATTTTTTTCAAACAATAATTGAGTATAAAATTGTGGATAACCAATTTTATCTGTTAAAATTTTTTCTTCATCAGTATAAATAAATCGTGTGAGACTATTTTCTTTTTTTATACTTAAGTCAGTTACCTTATATTTTTCAAAAGTTTTTTGATTATAGACATAATTTCTAGTCATTAATGATTTATTAAGATCTAAAATATATTCATTCTTTAAAAAACCATCTTTTGGGCTATCACAACCACTTAATATTATTATTTCTGCAGTTAGTGTTTTAAAAAAAATGAGTGAAAATAAGATTGCTAATAAAAATTTTATTTTATTTTTTTTCATTTCTTTCTGAGTAAAATAATCCTATCAAAAATAATGCAGTCCACAAAATTCCCAATAATGACTTTGGACTTGTTTCAGCACTCCATAAATTTAAGACTAAAGCTCCAAATATTAAGCCAATTACATATATTATAATTACAATATTAGATTTACTCATTTAATAAACTCTTTTTAAATAAAGATATTCCATTTTTAATCTTGTGATTATATGACTCTTCAAAACTTTCTAGTTGCCATCCACTTAATCTTTTTTTAATTTCTATAAGATTTGTTTGCTTCCAGTCATCTGTTGTATTTTCAAGTTTCCAAATTTTTTTTTCATTATTATTTCTGCCACATCCATAACAGTAGCCAGTAGTCGGATCAGTTTTACAAATACTAATGCATGGAGAAATAATCATTTTTACTTTAAATTATATTAAATATGAGGGAAAATTTAACACTTTTATTATATTTGTCATTGGACAAATAGTTTCAATAATATATAAACCCCATAATTTGTGGGGCGATGGCGGAATTGGTAGACGCGTTGGTCTTAGGAACCAATATTTTCGGATGTGAAGGTTCGAGTCCTTTTCGCCCTACCATTTAATAATTATGAAAATAACTGTTGAAAATATTAAAGGTTTAAACAAAGACATTAAAGTGTTTGTAGATAAAGCTACAATTAATTCATACATGGAAGAAAAGTATGAGGAAATAAAAGGTACAGTAAATTTAAAAGGCTTTAGACCTGGGAAAGTCCCAAGAGAAATTTTAAAGAGACAATTTGGTCAAGCAATATTTGGTGAAGTTTTAGATAAAGTAATTAAGGAAACTTCAACTAAAGCTCTTGAAGAAAATAAAATCAAACCAGCAGGACAACCCAAATTTGACTTGAAAACTTATGGAGAGGATAAAGATTTAGAATATGTAATATCTGTTACAGAGTTGCCTAAAGTTGAGTTAAAGTCGATTGATAAAATTACATTTGATGAATATACAGTAAAAATTGATCCATCTGAAACAGATAAACGAATTAAAGAAATAGCTAAAAATCAACCAAGTTTTAAAGATGTGTCACCTGAAACATCTGCAACTGAAGGAGATCTAGTTGCTTTTGATTATAATGCGACAGTTGATGGAAATGAATTTAAAGGTAGTGAAGGAAAAAATACACAATTAGTTTTGGGAAAAGATTTATTTTTAAAGGGTTTTGACAAACAGTTAATTGGAGTAAAAAAAGACGACGAAAAAATAGTTGAAGCTACGCTCCCTGAAAATTTTCCTGAAAAGGAATTAATCAATAAAGTTGCAAAATTTAACTGTAAAATTATCAATGTAAAAAAACCTGAAGAAGTAAAAATCGATGATGAATTTGCCAAAAATTTAGGTGCTAAAGATTTAAATAATTTAAAAGAATTAATCACAAAGCAAATAAACGATGAATATAAGAATTCGTTAGATAGATTAGCTAAAAATCAAATTTTAAAAGAAATTGAAAAATTTAAAGTTGATGAAATTCCTCAAAATTTAATTGAAGATGAAGTTAAGATATTGTCTCAAGGCATGTCTGAAGAAGATGCAAAAAAAAGTAAAAAGAATTTTGAGGAGATTGCAAAAAAAAGAATTAAAGTTGGTCTAATTTTAAACGAATTTGGTGAACAAAATAATATTAAAGTTACCGAACAAGAAGTTCAAGCCGAGGTACAAAAACAACTTAGAATGATGCCAGGTCAGGAAAAAATGGTAATGGATTTTTATCAAAAAAATCCATCTGCATTAGCGAGCCTTAGAGGTACCGTCTATGAAGAAAAAATTATTGACCAAATAAAGAGTAAGGCACAATCAAATAAAAAAGAAATTTCTAAAGAAGAAGCAGAAAAAATTTTAAAAGAGTCTCAAAAATTAGATCACGACCACGACCATGATCACGACCACGATCATGAACATAATCATGAAAATGATAATGAAGAAAAAAAAGCTTCTTCGAAAACTGAGATAGAAACAGAAAAAACTGCAAAAAAAACAGCTGCAAAAAAAACATCAGCTAACAAGCCAAAAAAAGTTAGCAAAAAGTAATCTCAAGTTGTATAAGTTATATCGAATCAACTTATGACATCAAATTTTTCAGAACATATGAGCACTCTTGTACCTATGGTCGTTGAGCAGTCTAGTAAAGGTGAAAGAGCTTATGATATTTACTCAAGATTATTAAAAGAAAGAATTATTTTTTTAACAGGACAAATCAATGACAATGTAGCATCTTTGGTTACTGCTCAGTTATTATTCCTTGAGGCGGAGGATCCAAAAAAAGAAATCTATCTTTATATAAATAGCCCAGGTGGTTTAGTTACTGCTGGTTTAGGTATCTATGATACTATGCAATATGTAAAACCAGATATTTCAACTTTGTGCATTGGACAAGCCGCATCAATGGGTTCATTTTTGCTAGCAGCGGGCACAAAAGGAAAAAGATTTTCTTTACCAAATTCTAGAGTCATGGTTCATCAACCATCTGCGGGTTTTCAAGGTCAGGCCACAGATATTGAAATTCATGCTAATGAGGTTCTAGCTTTAAAAAAAAGATTAAATGAAATTTACTCAAAGCATACAGGCAAATCTGTTGATGAAATTAAAACTGCTCTTGAAAGAGATAATTTTATGACTGCAGAAGTAGCAAAAAATTTTGGTTTAATCGACGCTGTAGTAGAAAAAAGATCTTAACATACCACATATAGAAACAACCTGTAATCGAACTTGATTACTATGACTCTTATATAATAAAGTAAAATTATTGATTCGTTATAAAAATTATGAACACAAGTAATAAAAATATTCTTTACTGTTCTTTCTGCGGAAAAAGCCAGCATGAAGTTAGAAAACTTATTGCAGGTCCTACAGTATTTATTTGTGATGAATGTGTTGAACTTTGTATGGATATCATCAAAGAGGAGAGCAAGGACACATTTGTAAAACACCAAGATGGTTTACCTTCACCAAAAGAAATTTGTGCAGTATTGGATGATTATGTAATTGGTCAAGCGCATGCAAAAAAAGTTTTATCTGTAGCGGTTCATAATCACTATAAAAGATTAAATTATGAAAATAAAACTAGTAAAAATGTAGAACTTTCTAAATCAAATATTTTATTAGTTGGACCAACTGGTTGTGGTAAAACTTTATTAGCTCAGACCTTAGCTAGAATTTTAGATGTACCTTTCACAATGGCTGATGCTACTACTTTAACTGAAGCAGGCTATGTTGGTGAAGATGTTGAAAATATAATTTTAAAACTTTTACAAGCTGCAGATTATAACGTTGAAAAGGCACAAAGAGGTATAGTTTATATTGATGAAGTCGATAAGATAAGTAGAAAATCTGAGAATCCATCAATTACTAGAGATGTTTCTGGTGAAGGAGTTCAACAGGCATTATTAAAAATTATGGAAGGAACTGTTGCTAGTGTACCTCCACAAGGTGGTAGAAAACATCCCCAACAAGAATTTTTGCAAGTCGATACAACAAATATATTATTTATATGTGGAGGAGCATTTGCAGGATTAGATAAAATAATTTCACAAAGAGACAAAGGAACATCCATCGGTTTTGGTGCAAATGTAAAAAATACACAAGACAAGAAAACTGGTGAATGGATGAAAAGTCTTGAGCCTGAAGATCTGTTAAAATATGGATTAATTCCGGAGTTTATTGGAAGATTGCCAATGATTGCTACTCTTGAAGATCTAGATGAAAAATCTTTAATCAGAATTTTACAAGAGCCAAAAAATTCTTTAACAAAACAATATCAAGAATTATTTAAACTAGATGGAGCAAAACTAACCTTTAAAGATACAGCTCTTAAAGAAATAGCTGTGAAAGCAATTAATAAAAAAACAGGTGCTAGAGGTTTAAGATCTATACTTGAAAATATTTTGTTAAAAACAATGTATGATTTGCCAAGTCAGGATAATATTGAAGAAGTCATAATTGATGCAAATACTGTTAAGGGAACTTCAGAACCTATTCTTGTTCATTCTAAAAACGATAATAAGGGCAAATCTGGCAAAACATCAGCGGCTTAATAACCTTAATAAATCTTAAAAAGCTATTGCAATATTCTATATAATATCCATATTTACAGGATGGATGTTAAAATTTCACTACCGTTATTACCGTTAAGAGACATTGTAGTTTTTCCAAGTATGGTAATTCCTTTATTTGTTGGAAGGGATAAATCTATTTCAGCCCTAAATGAGGTAATGAAAAAAGATAAAAAAATTATTTTAGTTACTCAAAAAAATTCTGAAATCGATGATCCCAAAAAAACAGATATTTTCATGTATGGTTGTGAAGGAAGTATTTTACAATTACTAAAACTACCAGATGGTACTGTTAAAGTTTTAGTTGAGGGTATTAAAAGAGTAAAAATATTAGATTTTCAAGATAACGAAAAGTTTATTACTTGTGAATACACATATCATAATGATATTTTAAATAAAGACGAAGATCTTTTTCCATTAGCTGTTACAGCAGTTAGAAGATTAGAAAAATTAACATCAATAAACAAAAAAGTTTCTAGTGAAACTATAAATACCATTAAACAACTTAAAGACCCTTCACAAATTGCTGATAATATTGCATCTCACATAACAGCAACTATATCTGAAAAACAACAAATCTTTGAGACAATCGATGTTAAGAAGAGACTGAATGCCATAATAAAAATTATGGAAAATGAAACTAGCATTATTGGTGTTGAAAAAAGAATTCGTGGTCGAGTTAAAACACAGATGGAAAAAACTCAAAGAGAGTATTATTTAAATGAACAATTAAAAGCTATTCAAAAAGAATTAGGTGAAATTGAAGATGGTAAAGATGAAAGTACCAGTCTGAACAAGGCAATTCTTAAAGCTAAAATGCCAAAAGATGTTGAAAAAAAATGTTTGCAAGAGTTAAAAAAACTAAAAAACATGAGCCCAATGTCAGCAGAGGCTACCGTGGTAAGAAATTATTTAGATTGGATGACAGAACTTCCTTGGCATAAAAAAAGTGAAGTTGATATTGATTTAACTAAAGCATTAAATATTCTCGATACTGATCATTTCGGTTTAGAAAAAGTTAAAGAAAGAATTATTGAATTTTTAGCCGTGCAAAAAAGAATGGACAAAATTAAAGGACCAATTTTATGTTTGGTTGGGCCTCCGGGTGTTGGTAAAACTTCTTTAGGTAAATCAATAGCTAAAGCTACTAATAGAGAATTTGTTAGAATGTCTGTAGGCGGCATGAGAGATGAGGCTGAAATTAGAGGCCACAGAAGAACGTATATAGGATCACTGCCAGGTAAAATTATTCAAATGATGAAAAAAGCAGGTACAAAAAATCCGTTAATTTTATTAGATGAAATAGATAAAATAGGAAATGACTATAGAGGCGATCCTTCTTCAGCATTATTAGAAGCTTTAGACCCTGAACAAAATACGACATTTAATGATCATTATTTAGAAGTTGATTATGACCTTTCAGATGTAATGTTTGTAACTACTGCCAATACTCTAAATATATTGCCACCATTACTAGATAGAATGGAAGTTATTAGGCTAGCAGGTTACACAGAAGATGAAAAAATTAGTATAGCTAATAAATATTTATTACCTAAACAAATCAAAGATAATGGTGTTAAAGAAAATGAAATGAAACTTGAAGACAATATTGTTCAAGAAGTAATTAGAAGTTACACTAAAGAGTCAGGAGTAAGAAACCTGGAGAGAGAAATATCTAAACTGGCAAGAAAGGTTGTTAAAAAAGTTGTTGCTGGTGAGGAAAAAGAAGTTTTAATAAATAAAAAGAATTTATCTGATTTTTTAGGAATACCTAAATTCAAATTTGGGGAATTAGAGGCTCAAGATAGAGTTGGCATAGTTACAGGACTTGCATGGACTGAATATGGTGGAGAGATCCTAAAGATTGAAACAGTAACAATGCCTGGTAAAGGTAGAATGCAAATCACAGGAAAATTAGGTGACGTTATGCAAGAGTCTGTTAAAGCTGCAAAATCATTTGTTAGATCAAAATGTTTAGAATATGGAATTATTCCACCTTTATTTGAAAAGAAGGATTTTCACATTCATGTTCCAGAAGGCGCAACACCTAAGGATGGTCCTTCTGCAGGAATAGGAATGGTAACGTCTATTGTTTCATCTATTACTAATAATCCAGTTAGAAGAGATGTTGCTATGACTGGCGAGGTTACTTTAACCGGCCAGGTATTACCTATTGGCGGATTAAAAGAAAAATTATTAGCCGCTCATAGAGCAGGAATTAAAGAAGTGCTCATACCAAAAGAAAATGAAAAAGATCTAGTTGATATGCCAAAAAAAATAATTGATGAAATTAAAATTACTCCAGTCGAATTTGCAGATCAGGTTTTAAAAATTGCTTTAACTAAAGAACTTAAACCAACGGAATGGGTTGAAGTAGATTTATCTAAAAATGACGATAAATCGCAAGCCAGTATTCAATAATAAGTAATTTACATTATTCAATCATTGATGTATTAGTACCCATTATTTTGGGGCGGTTAGCTCAGTTGGTAGAGCATCTCGTTTACACCGAGGGGGTCAAAGGTTCGAGTCCTTTACTGCCCACCAAAATGACTAAAGTGGGGGTGTAGCTCAGTTGGTTAGAGCGATCGCCTGTCACGCGATAGGTCGAGGGTTCGAGTCCCTTCACTCCCGCCACTTTTTTCAAAAAAACATTTAAAATTTACAATTTTCAGGCAATTTTTAGTGTTTATAAAGTTAAAATGTGACCGTTCTGCTCTTCATCCATGTTTAAAAACTGATATATAGATTTTCATGTTATCAGAATTTTTAAAAGATTATTTCCCGATAATTTTGTTTTTAATAATAGCTTTAGGTTTAAGTTGCGCCTTTGTTGTGGTGAATTTTGTTTTGTCACCCAAAAACCCTGATCCTGAAAAATTATCAGCATACGAGTGTGGATTTGAACCCTTTGAAGATTCAAGGATGGAGTTTGATGTAAGATTTTATTTAGTAGCTATTTTATTTATAATATTCGATTTGGAAATTGCTTTTCTATTTCCCTGGGCAGTGTCATTAGGAAATATTGGAATACTAGGTTTTACTTCTATGATGATTTTTCTATTCATCCTTACCATAGGATTTATTTATGAATGGAAAAAAGGTGCTTTAGATTGGGAATAATAACAAGATTAAATTTATGAATAATAAAATAGATCAAGTCCCTGAAGAATTTAAACAACTAGCTGAAGATTTCAGTAAAAACGGTTTTATAACTACATCACTAGATAATTTAATAAACTGGTCTAGAGCAGGATCCTTGCATTGGATGACTTTTGGCTTAGCATGTTGTGCAGTTGAAATGATGCAAACAGCTATGCCACGATATGATCTCGAAAGATTTGGTGCAGCCCCAAGGGGTTCACCAAGACAATCAGATGTAATGATTGTTGCGGGCACATTAACAAACAAAATGGCGCCAGCTTTAAGAAAAGTTTATGATCAAATGCCAGAACCTAGATATGTTATATCAATGGGAAGCTGCGCAAATGGTGGAGGATATTATCATTACTCTTACTCTGTAGTTAGAGGTTGTGATAGAATTGTACCTGTTGATATTTATGTCCCTGGTTGCCCACCTTCTGCTGAAGCTTTGTTGTATGGAATAATGCAGCTTCAAAAGAAAATTAGAAATAAAGGATCCTTTACAAGATAAATGATAAATTTAACTGATCTAGAAAAAAAAATAAATTCAGAATTAACGACTAAAATAAAAAATTCTGAAATCAAACATAGTCAGCTTTATATTGAGATTGAAAAAGATGATTTGATAGATGTAACCTTGTTTATCAAAACAAATAAAGATACTAAATTTAGACAATTAATTGATATCACTACAGTCGATTACCCAGAAAATATTCAAAGATTTAAAATGGTTTATTTGTTTTTAAGTCATGAATTTAACCAAAGAATTGTAATGTCTTATTCAATAAATGAGAATGAGGTAGTGCCTTCTTTAACATCTATTTTTCCAGCAGCAAACTGGATGGAAAGAGAAGTATTTGACATGTATGGTGTAAGTTTTAAAGACCACCCCGACCTAAGAAGAATATTAACAGATTATGGTTTTGAAGGTCATCCTTTAAGAAAAGATTTTCCTCTGACTGGCCACACAGAAGTTAGGTATAGCGAAGATGAAAAAAAGGTAATCTCTGAACCGGTGAAGTTAGAACAAAATTATAGAAATTTTGATTATGAAAGTCCTTGGGAAGGTACAAGATATATAAAAGAGCAAACAGATAATAATGACAAAAAAAATTAAAAATTTAAATTTAAATTTTGGTCCTCAACACCCTGCAGCTCACGGTGTACTAAGACTTATACTTGAATTAGATGGTGAGGTGGTTGAAAAAGCTGATCCTCATATTGGATTGCTTCATAGAGGGACTGAAAAGCTAATAGAAAATAAAACATACATGCAGGCTGTACCTTACTTTGATAGGCTTGATTATGTAGCTCCTATGAACCAAGAACATGCGTTTGCTTTAGCTGTAGAAAAAATATTAGATATAAATGTTCCAATTAGAGCTCAATACATCAGAGTTATATTTTGTGAAATTGGCAGAATATTGAGTCATATACTTAATGTTACAACGCAAGCTTTGGATGTTGGTGCTCTAACCCCATCTCTTTGGGGATTTGAAGAAAGAGAAACGTTAATGACATTTTATGAGCGTGCTTCTGGCTCAAGACTTCATGCAAATTATTTCAGAGCTGGTGGTGTTCATCAAGATTTACCTCTTGGATTAGAGGATGATATAGCAAAATTTTGTGAAACATTTCCAAAAATTATAGATGATCTAGAAAATCTATTAACTGATAACAGAATTTTTAAACAAAGAAATGTAGATATTGGAATAGTGACTAAAGAAGACGCATTAGATTATTCTTTTACAGGTGTAATGATCAGAGGCTCAGGAGTTCCTTGGGATTTAAGAAAATCTCAACCATATGATTGTTACGATCTTTTAGATTTTAAAGTTCCTGTTGGAAAAAATGGTGATTGTTATGATCGTTACCTTTGTAGAATTGAAGAGATGAAAGAAAGTGTTTCAATTATAAAACAATGTTTATCAAAGATGGAAAAAGGACCAGTTAAATCTTCAGATGGAAAAATAACTCCTCCACCAAAAAAAGAATTAAAGCAATCAATGGAAGCTCTTATACATCACTTTAAACTTTTTACAGAGGGCTACCGTGTGCCCAAAGATGAAATTTATACTGCAGTTGAAGCACCCAAAGGTGAATTTGGAGTTTATTTAATATCTGATGGTTCTAGTAAACCATATAAATGCAAAATAAGAGCACCAGGTTTTTCTCATCTTCAATCAATGGATTATTTAATTAAAGGCCATATGTTAGCTGATGTACCTGCTGTATTAGGCTCTCTTGATATAGTTTTTGGAGAAGTAGATAGATGACATTAAGAAAAATATCTAAAGATCAACCTGAGAAATTTGAATTTAATTCTGAAAGTCTAGTTGAAGCAAATAATATAATAAAGAAATATCCAAAAGGCAAACAGCAGAGTGCAGTCATGTCATTATTGTACATAGCTCAAAAACAGAACGATAATTGGATACCTTTGTCTGCAATGAAATATATTGGAAAGTTGTTAGATATGCCTTATGTGAAAGTTTATGAAGTGGCAACCTTCTATACTATGTATAATTTAACTCCTGTTGGTAAGCATTTCGTTCAAGTATGTACTACGACTCCATGTATGATTAGGGGAGCATATAAAATTGTTGAAGCATGCAAAGAAAAAATTTCAGAAAATGAAAATGAATTTGTTAAAGAAAAAAATTGCTCATGGATGGAAGTTGAATGTTTAGGAGCTTGTATTAATGCACCGATGATGCAGATTAATGATAATTATTATGAAGATCTAGATAAAGAAAAAGCTTTAAAAATTTTAGATCAGGTAATTTCTGGTCAAACACCCGAACCAGGTTCATATCGAGGTCGATTAAATTCTGAACCTGAAAATAATAGAAAAACTTTATTGGATGTAAAAAATGCTTAAGGACGAAGATAGAATTTTTAAAAATTTATATAATGATAGTGGAGCAGATTTCATTTCAGCAAAAAAAAGAGGTGATTGGTCAAATACAAAAGAACTTTGTGATAAGGGAAAAGAATGGATTATTAATGAAATTAAGCTTTCAGAATTAAGAGGTAGAGGTGGAGCAGGGTTTCCAACTGGATTAAAATGGTCTTTTGCTCCTAAACAAGTTGGTTCAAGACCTCATTACTTAGTTATTAATGCCGATGAGTCAGAGCCAGGAACTTGTAAAGATAGAGATATATTAAGATTTGAGCCTCATAAATTAATTGAAGGTTGTTTGATAGCATCTTATGCCGTTAATGCTCATGTTTGCTATGTATACATTCGTGGAGAATATTATAACGAAGGCCAAAAATTACAAAAAGCTATTGATGAAGCTTATGAAAATAAAGTAATTGGAAAAAATGCTAGTGGTACAGGTTGGGATTTTGATATTTATATTCATTATGGGGCTGGTGCTTATATCTGTGGTGAAGAAACTGCTTTATTAGAAAGCTTAGAAGGTAAAAAAGGACAGCCAAGATTAAAACCACCTTTTCCAGCTTTAATAGGTTTGTATGGTTGTCCTACAATTATAAATAATGTTGAAACAATAGCAGTAGTTCCAACAATTCTTAGAAGAGGTGGAAAATGGTTTGCAGGAATTGGTAAACCTAAAAACACTGGAACAAAAATATTTTGTATATCCGGAAATGTTAATAATCCGTGTAATGTTGAAGAAGAAATGGGCATATCATTAAAAGAATTGATAGAAACTCATGCTGGAGGAGTAATTGGTGGATGGGATAATTTACAGGCTGTTATACCTGGAGGTTCTTCGATGCCACTTTTACCAAAAAAAACCTGTGATACAATTACGATGGATTTTGACTCTCTTATGGCAGAGAAAAGTGGCCTTGGTACTGCTGGCATAGTCGTAATAAATAAAGATCAAGATATTATCAAATGTATGGCTAGGATTGCCAGATTTTATAAACATGAAAGTTGTGGACAATGTACACCTTGCAGAGAGGGTTCCGGATGGATGTGGAGAATGCTAGAAAGAATGGCAAAAGGTGAGGCATCTAAAGATGAAGTTGACATGCTTATGGATGTTACTAAGCAAATTGAGGGGCATACTATTTGTGCCTTTGGTGAAGGTTCATCTTGGCCAGTACAAGGTTTATTAAGACATTTTAAAACTGAAATTGAGGAAAGAATAAAATTTGAACCTGTGGTAAAAAAATCAAAAGATATTCCATATTTAGTTGATCAACATTTATTAGAAAAAGAAAATGCTTAAATTAAAAGTAAATGATATCGATATAGAAGTTGAAGAAGGTTTAACCGTTCTACAAGCTTGTGAAAAAGCTGGTGTTGAGATTCCAAGATTTTGCTATCATGAAAAATTGTCCATAGCTGGAAATTGCAGAATGTGTTTAGTTGAAATGGAAAAATCACCTAAGCCTATTGCCTCATGTGCTATGCCAGCTGCTGAAGGTATGAATATTAAAACAAATACATCTAAAGTAGAAAAGGCAAGAAAAGGTGTTATGGAATTCCTCTTAGCAAATCATCCACTAGATTGTCCAGTCTGTGATCAGGGTGGTGAGTGTGATTTGCAGGATCAATCTATGTTTTATGGTGTTGATAAATCTAGATACAAGGAGAATAAGAGATCTGTGCCTGACAAAAATATGGGACCTTTAATTAAGACTCAAATGACAAGATGCATCCATTGTACTAGATGTATTAGGTTTGCAACAGAAATAGCCGGTGTTCCTGAAATTGGAGCTATTGGTAGAGGCGAAGATATGCAAATTACCACTTATTTGGAACAATCGATGCAGTCAGAGTTATCAGCAAATGTAATTGATCTTTGTCCTGTTGGAGCTTTGACTTCAAAACCTTATGTATTTGAGGCAAGACCTTGGGAGCTTAAAAAAACTGAGTCTATAGATGTTATGGATGCTGTTGGATCTAATATTAGAATTGATACATATGGCTGGGAAGTAAAAAGAGTTTTACCTTTAATAAATGAGGACATAAATGAGGAGTGGATTTCAGATAAAACTAGATATGCCTGTGATGGATTATTAAACCAAAGACTGGATACACCTTATATAAAGTATAATGGAAAATTTGAAAAAGCCTCTTGGTCTGAGGTTTTTAAGATAATTAAATCAAGAATAGAAAATACTCCAAAAAATAAAATTGGAGGGTTTGTTGGTGACCTAACTAATATGGAGACTTCTTTTATTTTTAAAGAGTTTTTTGATCGCACAATAGAGTCTGACTATTATGATTTTAGAACATCTAATAGATTTATTGATGACGATGAAAGAGAAAATTATATATTTAATTCATCAATTAATGGAATTGAACAATCTGATTTAATTTTTTTAATTGGAACTAATCCTAGATATGAAGCAACAATATTAAACGCAAGAATAAGAAAATCTTTTGTTAACAATAATACTAAAGTCATTTCATTAAATGATATTGGCAATCTGACATATCCTTACGAAAGTTTAGATGGTCAAACAAAAACTTTAAAAGACATTTTAGAAAATAAACACGAGCTTTCGAATATTTTAAAAAGCTCCAAAAAACCAATGATCATTATTGGAGAGTCATTTTTTAATTTAAAATCTTCAAAAAATATTTTTTATTTAATCAAAGATTATTTAAAGAGTAATTTTAAATTTGATAACGAGTGGAACCCTTTAAATATTTTATCTACAGACGCCTCAACAGTAGGAAATATTGATCTTGGTGTTTTTAATAACAAATTAGGCAACAACATTACTCTTGAAAAACTTCAAAATAATGAATTAGAATTGCTATTTTTAATTGGTCAAGACAATCTTAATATTAATAAAAAAAATGAATTTATAATATATATAGGTAGTCATGGTGATAGAGGTGCTGAAGTTGCCGATATTATTCTTCCAGGTGCAGCATATACAGAACAAACAGCTCATTATACAAATTTAGAAGGTAAGATTCAAAAAGCATATAAAGCTTCATATCCTCCTGGCGAAGCAAAAGAAGATTGGCAAATAATTAATGAGCTTGCTGAAACTATGAATAATAGAAAACTGTTTAATGATAAAGATGAATTAATAAGTAGTATGATTAACTTTGTTAATCTTAAAAATAAAAATTCAGTCAGTGAAACAAAAAATTTAGATAAAGATAATTTTGAAGATGAAATATTAAAAATAGAAATTAAGGATTATTATTTTTCAAATGTTGTAGCTAGAGCCTCAAAAACAATGATTGATTGCAATAATTCAAAAATTAATTTTAAATCTACAGGAACAGAGGGATAATAATGGAATATTTGTCAGTAATATTTCAGGAAACTTATAAAATTTTATTTTTACTGGTTCCCGTATTGGTTTCAGTCGCAATGATTGTTTGGCTGGATAGACGTGTTTGGGCTTTTGTTCAAAAAAGACAGGGGCCTAATGTTGTTGGACCTTTTGGATTGCTTCAATCATTGGCTGATGCATTAAAATATATTTTTAAAGAAATTATTATTCCCGCAAGTTCTAATAAAGTTATTTTTATTTTAGCTCCAATAGTTACTATGACACTAGCTTTAGTTGCTTGGGCGGTTATCCCATTTAGTGAAACGCAAGTTCTTGCTGACATTAATGTAGGAATTCTCTACCTATTTGCTGTTTCATCTCTAGGAGTTTATGGAATCATTATGGGTGGTTGGGCTTCAAACTCAAAATATCCTTTTCTTGGTGCAATAAGATCTGCAGCTCAAATGGTATCATATGAAGTATCTATAGGAGTTATAATAATCAATGTTTTATTGTGTGTTGGTTCATTAAACTTAAATGACATAGTGCTTGCTCAAAAAGAGTTGTGGTATGTCATCCCTCTATTTCCAATGTTTGTAATTTTTTTTATATCTGCATTAGCTGAGACCAATCGACCTCCATTTGATTTACCAGAAGCAGAAGCTGAACTAGTTGCTGGATATCAAACTGAATATTCAGGAATGATGTATGCAATGTTTTGGTTGGGGGAATATGCAAATATTCTTTTAATGTGTGCTATGGGCTCGATTTTATTTTTAGGTGGTTGGTTATCACCAATTGACATTTACCCATTTAATTTAGTTCCTGGTGCAATTTGGTTAATTATAAAAATTCTTTTACTATTTGTTCTTTTTGCTTTAGTAAAAGCTATTGTTCCTAGATACCGATATGATCAGTTAATGAGATTAGGATGGAAAATTTTTCTTCCATTATCTCTTATTTGGGTTGTATTAACTGCAAGTTTTTTATTTTATTTTAACCTTTTGCCTACTAACTAATTATGAAAATATCCAGATTTTTTAAAACAATATTTATGACTGATTTTATTGGTGGTCTTACTATTGCAATTAAAGAATTATTTAAGTCAAAAAAAACAATTAATTATCCTTTTGAAAAAGGAAAAATAAGTCCAAGATTTAGAGGTGAACACGCTTTAAGGCGTTATCCTAATGGTGAAGAAAGATGTATAGCATGTAAATTATGCGAGGCTGTTTGTCCTGCTCAAGCAATAACAATTGAGTCTGCTGAAAGATCAGATGGTAGTAGAAAAACAACTCGTTATGACATTGACATGATGAAGTGCATTTATTGTGGTCTTTGCGAAGAGGCTTGTCCTGTAGATGCTATTGTTCAAGGTCCTAATTTTGAATTTTCGACCGAAACACGTGAAGAGCTATATTATACAAAAGAAAAACTTTTAGATAATGGTGATCGTTGGGAAAACATTTTAGCAGCCAATATAAAAGCAGATAATCCATATAGATAAAATGATAGCTCATACAATATTTTTTTATACGTTTTCAATCATAGCTGTAGTTTCTGCAATCATGGTTACAGTTTCAAAAAATACTGTCCATTCTGTATTTTTTTTAATTTTAGATTTTATAAGTATTTCATGTCTATTTATTATGATTGGTGCTGAATTCTTAGGCATGATCATGTTGATTGTATATGTTGGAGCGGTAGCTGTATTATTTTTATTTGTAGTCATGATGTTGAATGTTGCTCAACAAAAAAATGAGTGGTTTATTTCACAAGAGAGTTCAGGACATATACCAGTTGGTCTTATTATTAGTGCAATTATATTTTTTGAATTAATTATTGTGGTTGGAGGCTGGAAGTATAAGCCTGATTTATTTAATACAAATAATTTAAATTTAAGTGGAGGAACTAGCAACACTCATTCATTAGGACAGGTTTTGTATACTGATTATATTCATATTTTTCAATTGAGTGGAATGATCCTTTTAGTGGCTATGATTGGTGCAATTGTTTTAACTTTTAGACAACGATCAGGAGTAAAGAGACAAAGCTATATTAAACAAATTTCAAGAGAAAGATCTGAAGGTGTTCAAGTAGTGAATGTGGAGTCTAATAAAGGAGTAAAGATTGATGGTTAGTATTGGCCTTGGACATTATCTTACTTTAGGTGCTGTGATATTTACTATTGGTATTATTGGAATTTTTTTAAATAGAAAAAATATTATAGTTATTTTGATGAGTATTGAGTTAATTTTATTAGCTGTAAATATTAATTTAGTCTCTTTTTCAATTTTTTTAGATGATTTAACAGGACAAGTTTTTACTCTATTTATTTTGACAGTTGCCGCAGCTGAAGCTGCTATAGGATTAGCAATTATAGTCGTTTACTATCGAAACTCAGGCACTATTAGAGTTGAAGAAATTGATAAATTAAAAGGATAATATGGAACTTTCAATTATATTTCTTCCGTTAATAGCTGCAATCACTGCAGGATTTTTTGGTCGTTTCATAGGCGATCGAAATTCTGAGATCTTAACAAGTTTATTAGTTTCAATTTCTGCAATATTATCAATTTATGTTTTTTATGAAGTAATTGCCAATAACTACCAAGAAAATATTGTGATTGCTAAATGGATTAGCTCGGGTTCTCTTGATGTTAATTGGTCAATGAATATTGATCCTTTGTCATCTGTGATGCTTGTAGTTGTCACTTTAGTTTCATCTTTAGTGCATATTTATTCTATTGGTTATATGTCTCATGATCCTCATAAGCCAAGATTTATGGCTTATTTATCACTTTTTACATTTGCTATGTTAATGTTGGTTACTTCAGATAATTTTATACAATTATTTTTCGGATGGGAAGGTGTTGGACTTTGTTCATATTTTTTGATTGGATTTTGGTTTAAAAAAGAGTCTGCCAATGCTGCAGCAATTAAAGCTTTTGTTGTAAACAGAGTTGGTGATTTTGGTTTTGCACTTGGAATTTTTCTTATTTTTTATTTATTTGGTACTGTTAATTACAATGAAGTTTTTCAACAAATACCCACAATTACCGATACAAATTTAAATTTTCTAGGATTAGAGATCGGGGCAATTAATTTAATTTGTTTTTTATTATTTATTGGAGCAATGGGAAAATCAGCCCAAATTTTTTTACACACGTGGTTGCCTGATGCAATGGAAGGACCAACTCCAGTATCAGCTTTAATTCATGCTGCAACTATGGTTACGGCTGGAGTTTTTTTAGTTGTTAGATGTTCACCGATTTATGAATACTCCCCAATAATATTAAATTTAATTACTATTATTGGAATGACCACAGCTTTTTTTGCAGCAACAGTTGCTTTAGTCCAAACAGATATAAAAAAAATTATTGCTTATTCTACATGTAGTCAATTAGGATACATGTTTTTTGCTGCTGGTGTAGGTGCATATAATGTTGCAATGTTTCATTTGTTTACCCACGCCTTTTTTAAAGCTCTTTTGTTTTTAGGCTCTGGTTCAGTAATTCATGCATTTAAAGACGAGCAAAATATAAATCATATGGGAGCTGTTTGGAAAAAATTACCTTACACATATGCGTTAATGATCATAGGAACACTTGCTTTAACTGGATTTCCATTTCTATCAGGCTTTTATTCTAAAGATGCAATTATAGAATTTGCTTATTTAAAAGGAAATACAGCTGGTTATTACGCTGCTGGAGTAGGAATTGTTACAGCCTTTTTAACTTCTATTTATTCTTGGAGATTAATTTTTAAAACATTTCATGGTGAGTATAATAATAAATCAATTAAGATAGAGGAAACTCACGAGTCACCATTAGTGATGTTAGTTCCATTAATAATTTTATCCATTGGTGCAATTTTTGCGGGATTTTTATTTAAAGATTTATTTATAAGTCATGACACAAATAATTTTTGGGCTCAATCAATATTTTTTTTAGAACCTTTAAGCACCGAACATCCTCCAATATGGTTTTTGCTATTAACACCAATTTTAGTTTTGATATCTATTCCTGTTGCTTATTATCTGTTTGTTAAAAATAAATCTGTTCCTGAGGAAATTGTAAAAATCAATCGACCTTTGTATGAATTTTTGGTTAATAAATGGTATTTTGATGAATTGTACGATTATATAATTGTTAACCCTTCCAAAAAAATTGGACTTTTTTTGTGGAAAATTTGTGACGTTAAAATTATAGATGGTTTTGGTCCAGATGGCATATCATCGATAATTAAAAAAGTTTCACTAAAAGCTAACAAATTTCAAAGTGGTTTTATTTACCAATATGCTTTTGTCATGTTAATTGGCTTTTCAGCTTTACTAACTTATCTAATAGTTAATTAATGGATTTTCCAATTCTTTCATCTTTAATATTATTACCTGCAATTGGTTCAATATTTTTATTATTTTCTAAAAATGATGATAGAAAAACTGAAACAGTTAAATACGTTGCTTTATTTACTTCCATAGTAAATTTTTTAATTTCACTATATTTATGGAATTCATTCGATAATTCTTTATCCAATTTCCAGTTTGTTGAGGAAAGAGCTTGGCTAGCTGGTTTTGTAAATTATAAAGTTGGTATTGATGGTATCTCAATCTTATTTGTAGTTTTAACAGCATTTATAACACCACTCTGTATTCTATCAGTTAACAATTCAGTTAAAGTGCGATTAAGAGATTTTTTAATTGCTATATTGATTATGGAAAGTTTTATGATCGGTGTCTTTTGTGCGCTTGATCTAGTAATTTTTTATTTATTTTTTGAAGCAGGTTTAATTCCTATGTTTTTGATAATTGGCATATGGGGTGGTCCAAAAAGAGTTTATTCAGCATTTAAATTCTTTTTATATACATTGTTAGGATCAGTTTTAATGCTAGTTGCAATTATTTCTATTTATTGGATTACCGGTACAACAGATGTTATTAAGCTTTATGAGCTTGGCATTGATCCAAAATATCAAAATTTATTATGGTTAGCATTTTTTAGTTCTTTTGCTGTAAAAACCCCAATGTGGCCTGTCCACACTTGGCTGCCTGATGCGCACGTCGAGGCCCCAACTGCAGGGTCTGTTTTATTAGCAGCGATACTTTTAAAAATGGCTGGGTATGGATTTATTAGATTTTCTCTTGGCTTATTTCCTTTTGCTTCAGAAATTTTTACGCCATTAATTTATGTCTTAAGTTTAATTGCTATAGTCTTTACTTCACTTATAGCTTTGATGCAGGAAGATATGAAAAAATTAATAGCCTATTCATCTGTAGCACATATGGGTTTTGTAACTTTAGGTATATTTACTTTAAAACAGCAGGGTATAGAGGGAAGTATAATTCAAATGATAAGTCATGGTCTAGTTTCTGCGGCACTCTTTTTATGTGTGGGTGTTGTTTATGATAGAATTCACTCAAGACTGATTAATACCTATGGAGGGATAGTTAGTATAATTCCTAAATATTCTATATTGTTTATGCTGTTTACTTTAGCAGCACTAGGTTTGCCAGGAACAAGTGGCTTTATTGGAGAATTTTTAATTCTGATGGGTGCTTTTAAAGATAATTTTTTAGTTGCTGTTATAGCTAGTTTGGGAGTGATATTTGGTGCCGCTTATATGTTGTGGTTATATAAAAGAGTGGTTTTTGGTGAAATTGTTAACAAAGATTTGTTAAAAATGCCTGATCTCAATAAATCAGAATTTACGATTTTGATAATTTTAGCATTACCCACATTGTTTTTTGGTTTTTATCCTGAACCACTAATTAATACTATAGAGGTATCTGTTAAAGATTTGATTGAGATGTATAAAATTAATCTAATGATAAGATAATTATGGAAAATTTAAATTATATTCTACCAGAAATCATAATTGCTATTGGCATTATGTTTCTTCTGATGTTAGGTGTTTTTAAAAAAGAAAGTGAGAATTTAATTCAAAATACTTCTTTAATCATTTTAATAATTGCTGCTGTACTAACCTTTAATGAAACCTTAAGTAACGATCCAATGTTACTTTTTAATGAGAGTGTTATTATTGATTATCTTTCTTCGTTTATGAAGATTATTACACTATTAGCTGCTTCATTAGTTTTAATAATTTCCTCTGCATATTTAAAAATTTTTAAAATTTTTAAAATTGAATATCCTATTTTAATTTTATGTTCAGTTTTAGGTATGATGGTCATGATTAGTTCAAATGATTTAATCGTATTTTACATGGGTCTAGAATTACAGTCATTAGCTTTATATGTTTTAGCTACATTTAATAGAGACCAATTAAAATCTTCTGAAGCTGGCCTTAAATATTTTGTTCTTAGCGCATTATCTTCTGGATTACTTCTTTATGGATGTTCTTTAATTTATGGTTTTTCTGGATCAACCAATTTTGATATTATTGCAACTCAATTAAATTCTGATGAATATGCACTTACATTTGGAATTGTTTTTATTCTTGTTGGTTTAGCATTTAAAATATCTGCAGTACCATTTCATATGTGGGCTCCAGATGTTTATGAAGGTTCACCTACCTCTGTCACATTATTTTTTACAATGGTTCCTAAAATTGCAGCATTAACAGTTTTTATTAGATTCTTGTATGTGCCTTTTTTAAATTTAATTGATCAATGGCAAATGATTATTGTATTTTTATCAATTGCATCTATGCTATTTGGTGCAGTAGCAGCTATCGGACAAACTAATTTAAAAAGACTAATTGCATACAGTTCTATAGGTCATATTGGGTATGCTTTAGCTGGTTTGGCAACCGGAACAAATGAGGGAATACAAAGTTCAATTATCTATATAACTATCTATATATTAATGAATTTAGGTTTATTTTCTTGTTTATTAATGATGAAAAGAAATAATGAATATTATGAAGATATTAATGACTTGTCTGGTGTTTCAAAAAATCATCCTTTATTAGCTATATCATTATTAATCATATTATTTTCTTTAGCAGGAATACCACCGTTAGCTGGCTTTTTTGCGAAATTTTATATATTCAAATCTGTCATTGAACAATCAATGTATTTTTTAGCTATAGTAGGCTTACTTTCAACAGTGGTAGCAGCCTTTTATTATTTAAGAATAATAAAAATTATTTATTTTGATGAAGAAAAAGAAAAATTTGATTTGGATCATAGTATTTGGCTTAAATTTTCTTTAACATTTTCTACAATATTAATTCTTCTATATTTCATCTTTCCTAGTCAATTAGTTGAAGTAGTTTCAAGAATTAATATTATTTAATGAAAATAAAAAAATTTGAATATAAAATTGTAAATAGCACCAACAATACAGCATTAAGATTAATAAAGAGGACTAATTGTCAATTTGGTATGGTCACAGCAATTTCTCAAAAATTAGGTAAAGGCCAGTATGGTAAAAAATGGATTTCTTATAAGGGAAATTTATTTGTAAGTTTTTTCTTAAAAATACAAAATCGAAATTTAAACTTTGAAAAAATAACTAAATTAAATTGTGAACTAGTAAGAAAATTATTATCAAAATTTTATAAAAAAAAGATTAGTATTAAACCTCCGAATGATTTGTTGATTAATGGAAAAAAAATTTGTGGTATACTTCAGGAATCCATTATTAAAGATGAACAACAATATTTAATTATTGGAGTTGGAATTAATTTAATTAAAAGTCCATACATTAAGGATTATCCAACAACCAATCTTTTTGAATTAATTAAAAAAAAAATTGATAAAAATGAATTTCAAAATAAGCTAAAATCTATATTTGAAAAAAATATAAATAGAATAATTAAATAGATGATATTACTTGGCGATATTGGAAATACTGAAACTAAAATTTGTATTGTTAACTTCAAATGGTAAAATTTTAAAAAGATTTAATTTAATTACAAAAGAAATTAACCAAAAAAATATTTTTAAAATTTTTAATAAGAAAAAAGTAAATTTTAGTAGAATTAAAAAAATTTTATTTTGCAGTGTAGTGCCTAGCTCATTTAAGAAAATCAAATTTTTTATAAAGAAACAAACCAAAACCACAATCCATGAAATCAAAGATTTGAAATTAAAAAAATTATTAAATATTGAAGCAAACTTCAATCAAGTGGGATCTGATCGTTTAGCTAATGCTCTTAGCGTAATTAATAACAAAGAGAATTTTATTATTTTAGACCTTGGAACAGCCACAACCTTTGATGTCCTTATTAAAAATACTTATAAAGGTGGAATAATTTCGCCTGGTATAAGACTTTCACTTAATACATTGTCTGATAGAGCAACCTTAATACCCAAAATTAATCTAAAACAAATTAAAAAGGTTATTGGAGTTGATACTGTATCTGCTGTTAGATCTGGTTTTTTTTGGGGTTATGCTGGATTAATTGACAATATCATTAATTTAATTATTAAAGAGACTAGAAAATCTTTTAAAGTATTTATAACTGGAGGATTTTCAGAGTTATTTAAAAGTTCAATTAAAACGAAAGTAATACATAATAAAGACATCACTATTAAGGGTTTATTTAAAGCCTCTAAATTGATTCAATAATATGAAAGACGAATTATTATTTTGTCCACTAGGTGGATCTGGCGAAATTGGTATGAACATGAACCTTTTTGGTTATGGACAACCTGGAGATCATAAATGGATTATGGTTGATATTGGTGTCACATTTGCAGATGATACATTGCCAGGCGTAGATCTGATATATCCTGATCCAGGGTTTATAGTTGAGAGAAAAGATAATTTATTAGGTATAGTTTTAACCCATGCTCATGAAGACCACATTGGAGCAATAGCTCATTTATGGCCTAATTTAAAATGTAAGATATTTGCAACACCATTTACAGCCTTGCTTGTAAAAGAAAAATTTAAAGAAAAGCATATAGACATAACCAAAGATCTTCAAATTGTTCAGCTAAATGGTAAAGTTAAGTTAGAACCTTTTGATATTGAATATATAACTTTAACGCACTCTATACTGGAGCCAAATGGATTAAGAATAAAAACTCCAGCAGGAGTAGTTTTACATACTGGTGATTGGAAAGTTGACCCTAATCCATTAATTGGTGAAGATATTAATTCAAAAAGATTAAAAGAAATTGGCGATGAAGGTGTTCTTGCCATGATTTGTGACTCGACTAATGTTTTTAGTGTAGGAAGATCGGGTTCAGAACTCGATGTTAGAAAAAGTATGCTTAATATTATGAGCAGACTAAAAAAGAGAATTATTATTACTTCCTTTGCATCAAATGTAGCTAGAATGGAAACCGCTTTTTATTGTGCAGAGAAAACAGGAAGACAAATATCTTTAGTGGGTAGATCAATGCATAGAATTTATAAAGCAGCTAGACAATGTGGCTATCTTCAAAATACTATTGAACCAATTGATCCAAGACAAGCAAAAAATATTGCACGAGAAAAAATGGTTTATTTGTGTACAGGCAGTCAAGGAGAACCAATGGGTGCAATGATGCGTATTTCAAGCTACGTTCATCCAGATGTATTTATTGAAAAAGGTGATGCAGTTATTTTTTCCTCAAAAATAATTCCTGGTAATGAAAAAAAATTATATAAACTACATAATCAACTTGTTAAAGATGGCATAGAAGTTATATCAGAAGAAAGTGAGTTTGTTCATGTTTCTGGTCACCCAAATAGAGATGACTTAAAAGATATGTATGAGTGGGTTAGGCCTAAATGTGTAATTCCAGTTCATGGTGAACACAGACATATGATTGAGCACATTAATTTTGCTAAAGAAATGCAAGTTCCATATCCTGTACAAGTTGAAAATGGTGATATTGTAAAATTATATCCAGGTAACCAACCAGAAGTTTATGATAAAGCACCTAGCGGTAGATTGTATCTTGATGGAAATGTTAGTGTTGAAGAGGACTCCCAATCTATAAAAGATAGAAAAAATCTAAGTGCAAACGGTTATTTGGAAGTCACATTAATGATTACTCCAAAAGGCAATATTCACAATAATCCAGTATTATCTTTTAGAGGTTTGCCGGTATATGAAAGAGATGAGTTTATATATGGACTGGAAGAAGAAATTGATAAAACAACTAGATCTTTTAAATTAGGTAGTCGCCAACAAGAGCATAACTTAATAGATGCTCTAAAAATTGCTTGCAGAAAATACTCTAAGGAAAAAACTGGTAAAAAACCTTTTACAAATATAAATTTAGTTAGAATCTAATGAGTATTACCGGTTTAGCTATAATATATATTATTATCTGGTGGATAGTGTTTTTTGCTATATTGCCAATAGATGTAAATCGTGAAAAACCTAAAAAAGTTGAAGGTGAAGATCCAGGATCACCTGAAAACCCAAAAATGCTGAAAAAATTCATTTATTGTACAGGAATTACTTCTATTATTTTTTTATTTATTTATTTATTAATGAAATTTGAATACCTAAACTTAAGAAATATTATTAGCTAAATGTACATTTCAAAATCTTTTATACCCATACTTAAAGACATTCCTTCTGAGGCAAAAATTAAATCTCATCAGTTAATGTTAAGAGTTGGTATGATTAAACAATCATCTGCAGGAATTTATTCTTGGTTACCTCTTGGGTTTAAGGTTATGAAAAAAATAGAACAAATTGTAAGAGAAGAGCAAAATAAAATAGGTGCTCAAGAAATTTTAATGCCCACAATTCAATCTAGTGAAATATGGAAGGAGAGTGGTCGATACGATGATTATGGTGAAGAAATGTTAAGAATAAAAGATCGTCAAAATCGTGAAATGCTTTATGGTCCAACCAATGAAGAATTGGTAACTGATATATTTAGATCATCTGTTAAATCTTATAAATCTTTACCCCAGTTATTATACCATATTCAATGGAAGTTTAGAGATGAAATAAGACCAAGATTTGGAATTATGAGAGGTCGAGAATTTTATATGAAAGATGCCTATTCTTTTGACATCAGCGATGAGGAAGCTTTTTTTTCTTATAACAAATTTTTTATATCTTATTTAAGAACATTTAAAAGACTAGGTTTAACAGCAATTCCCATGGCAGCAGATACAGGTCCTATTGGTGGAAATCTTTCACATGAATTTATCATATTGGCTGAAACTGGGGAAAGTAAAATTTTCACAGATAAAAGGATTTTTGATGTTGAAACTGGTGATATTGAAGTTGAAAAAAAATCACTTGAAGATTTAAGAAAGAAATATGAACAATTTTATTCTGTCACAGATGAAAAATTTAACAAAGAGGAATTTGAAAAGACTGTTGATGAAGATAATAGATTAATAACAAAAGGGATAGAAGTTGGACATATATTTTATTTTGGTGATAAATATTCAAAACCCATGAATGCTTCAGTTGATTTGCCTGGTGGAAAAAAAGATTTTGTAAAAATGGGTTCTTATGGAATTGGGGTTTCAAGATTGGTTGGTGCTATTATCGAAGCAAAATTTGATGAGAAAAATGAAATAATGAAATGGCCTATTTCTGTTGCTCCCTACGATTTAATAATCATTCCTATGATAAATAAAAATGATAATTCTGCTTTAATAAAAGCAGAAAATATATTTAGTGAACTTGCCGCAAATAATATTGATGCAATAATTGATGATACTGATGAAAATTTTTCATCTAAGATCAAAAAAAGCAATTTAATTGGTGCACCGTTTCAGATAATCATAGGCAAAAAGTCTGAAGGAGACACATTTGAATTTAAAGAAACTGGAAATGAAGCCCAAAATTTGCCATTAAAAGAAATAATAAAGATTATCACTAAACTTAAAGTTAGAAATTGATATCTACATTAGAAAAAGAAGTTACTTTTAGATTTTTAAAAACCAGAAAAAAAGATGGTTTTTTAAATATTATTTCTATTTTTTCATTCATAGGAATAAGTCTTGGTGTTGCAGTTTTAATTATTGTTATGTCAGTAATGAATGGTTTTAGAACTGAACTAATCAATAAAATTGTAGGCTTTAATTCTCATGTTACTGTAAAGCCATATCAAAACCAAATCGACCAAAAAAAAATTGATAACTTAGAATTAAAAACTTTATCAAGTAATTTAATATTCAGTAATTCTGGTGAAGCTATCATTATTAAAAAAGATACTACAAAAGGAATTTTATTAAGAGGATATAATAAAGATGATTTTGCCTCATTAGAAATAATAAATAATAATAAATTTGAAGGAAATAAGGACGCTTTAACAGGTAATTTTATTTCTATAGGTAACGAATTAAGTTTTGATCTTGGTATTGATATTGGTGATGACATTACCTTAATGTCTCCATCAGGTGTAGAAACTATTATTGGAAATTTACCCAAACAAAAAACATTTACAGTTATCTCTATCTTTAATAGTGGTCTTGCTGATTTTGATAATAATATTGCCTTTATTAATCTTGGAACTTTAGAAGAATTTTTTGGTCTAAGTAAAGACGAACAAAACTTAGAAGTTTATCTTAAAAATCCACAAAATATCGAGTCACAAAAGGAAATTATTCAAAATATATTTGATCAAGAATTTGTATTTAGTTGGGCTGATATGAACAATTCTCTATTCTCAGCACTAAAAGTTGAAAGAAATGTAATGTTTATAATTTTATCATTAATAATCATTGTAGCTGCTTTTAATATTATTTCTGGTTTAACAATTCTAGTTAAAAATAAAACACGTGATATTGCAATTTTGAAATCTATAGGTGTATTAAATAAGTCTATTGTTAAAATTTTTTTTTTAGTTGGTGTTATTATTGGTACTTCTGCAACTTTATTTGGCATTTTTTTAGGAGTTTTATTTTCGATTATATATAGAAAATATTAGATCATTTTTAAGTAGTTCATTTAATATTTCTTTATTTCCTGAGGAAATTTATTTTTTAAGTAAAATGCCTTCTGAAATAAATCCTTTTTCAATATTCATTATTGCAGCCTGTTCAATTGTTATAACTATAATTGTATCAATTTTTCCAGCATTAAAAGCTGCAAGATTAGATCCAATACAATCTTTAAAATATGAATAATTTTTATCAACTAATAAAAGTTTTTAAAACTTTTGATAATAATAAAAAAATTAAAGTTCTTAATAATTTGAATTTTAGTTTTAAAAAAGGAAATATTTATTCTATTGTAGGACCCTCAGGATCAGGTAAATCAACTCTGTTAAATATACTTTCATTAATAGATCAACCAACCTCAGGACAAGTCAAATTAGAAAATAAAGATATTAAATTTGAAGAAAAAAGTAAAAATGATTTAATTAGAGCCAATAAAATAGGCATTATTTATCAGCAAAATAATTTATTAAATGACTTTACTGTAATCGAGAATGTTTATCTAGCTAACTTAACAATTATTAAAAATAAAAATAAAGCTATAGAAAATTCTAAAATAATTTTAAAAAAAATTGGTTTATCAAATCGATTAAACCATTATCCTTCTCAACTTTCTGGTGGGGAAATGCAAAGAGTAGCTATTGCTAGAGCTTTGGTAAATAATCCAGATATTCTTCTTGCCGATGAACCAACTGGAAGTTTAGATACAGATACTGCAAAAGAAGTTTTTAATATAATTAGCAGTCAAAAAAATTCAAATAGGTTGATTATTTTTGCAACTCATAATAGATTTTTTGCCAATAAGGCAGATTGCCAGTTGGAAATGATTAATGGTAATATAAAAATCATTAATGCTTGATTCAAATAAACATCAATTTAACCATCTAAAAATACACACCCAATATTCGATTTGCGAAGGGGCAATTAAAATTGATGATTTAAAAGATTATTGTAAAGAAAATAAAATTAGATCTATAGGGTTGTGTGATACTGCTAATTTGTGTGGTGCTTTAGAGTTTGCAGAAAAAATATCTAAATCAGGATCACAACCTATAATTGGCACTCAAATAAATTTTCAATTTGAAGACACAATTGGCTTACTGCCTTTATTTGCTTTAAATGAAAATGGTTATAAAAAGATTATTGAATTATCATCCTTATCTTACCTTAAGAATGACGCTATTTCAGAACCGCACTTGTTGTTTGAGGAATTATTAGAAGATTTAAGTGGTGTTTCAATATTTTCAGGAACTATAAATGGTTTTTTTGGTAAACTTTTTAATAAAGGTAAATTGTCAGAAATTAAAAATTTTTATAAAAAACTTAAATCAAAATTTGATGATAGGTTTTATTTAGAAATTCAAAGGCATGGGGATGATAATGAAATTGGATTTGAAAAATTTAATTTAGCTTGTTCGCTAGAATTAGAAATTCCGCTTATAGCAACAAATGAAGTTTTTTATATGCAAAAAGATATGCATGAAGCACATGATGCTTTAATATGTATTGGTAATAAAACTTATGTTAATGATAAGAATAGATTAAAATTTTCTGATCAACATTATTTTAAAGATAACTCAGAAATGCTTGAGTTATTTGCTGATATACCTGAAGCTTTAGAAAATAATTATAATTTTCCAATGCGCTGTAATTTCAGGCCATTATTTTCTAAACCAATTCTACCAAATATAAGCTACTGAAAAAGGAGGGGAAGCAAATGAAATTTTAAGAAAAGAGTCATTGGATGGTTTAATTTTAAAATTTAAAAAAGTTTTTAACATTGAGGAAAGTCAATTAAAGAATAATGAAAAATTTAAACAATACAAAGATAGATTAGACCATGAGTTAGATATTATAATTGAAATGAAATATCCAAGCTATTTTTTAATTGTTTCAGATTATATTAAGTGGGCAAAAAATAATGATATCCCTGTAGGGCCTGGTAGAGGTTCTGGTGCCGGTTCTTTAGTTGCCTGGTGTCTATCAATTACAGATGTTGACCCTATTAAATTTAATCTAATTTTTGAGAGATTTTTAAATCCTGATCGTATCTCAATGCCAGATTTTGATATAGATTTTTGTGAAGATAAAAGAGATTTAGTTTTCGAGTACCTTACCAAAAAATATAAAGATAGTGTTGCTCATATAATTACATTTGGTAAATTAAAAGCAAGAATGGTTATAAGAGATGTTGGAAGAGTTTTAGGACTACCTTATGGATTTGTTGATAGCATCTCTAAAATGATCCCCTTTGATCCATCTAGACCCCAATCTTTAACTCAATGCATTGCTGGTGAACCTAGATTACAAAAATTGATAAGTGAAGATACCAGAGTTAAAAAATTAACTGATTTATCTTTAAAATTAGAAGGCTTAAATCGAAATGTAGCAACACATGCTGCAGGTGTAGTAATAGCTGATAGAAAACTTACAGAGGTAGTTCCCTTATACAAAGATGCTTCGGCTAATTTACTATTACCCTCAACTCAATTTGATATGTACTCTGCCGAGAATGCTGGTCTAATTAAATTTGATTTCTTAGGTTTAAAAACTTTAACTGTAATAAATAACACACAGAAATTAGTTCAAAAAAAAGATAAGAATTTTAACATTGAAGATATCAGTTATGAAGATCCAAAAGTTTTTGAACTTCTATCTAGCGGTAATACTGTTGGACTGTTCCAGGTTGAAAGTGCTGGAATGAGAGATGCCTTAACACATATGAAACCTAATCACATTGAGGATATAATAGCCTTAGTTGCTCTATATAGACCCGGTCCTATGAGCAACATTCCAACTTATAATGATTGTAAACATGGAAGACAAACACCAGATTATTTGCATCCACTATTAGAAGATATTTTAAAACCAACTTACGGTGTCATTATCTATCAAGAACAAGTTATGCAAATTGCACAAAAATTATCAGGTTTTACAGCGGGACAAGCAGACCTTTTGAGAAGAGCTATGGGTAAAAAGAAAAGAGCGGAACTTGAAAAACAAAAACAAGGTTTCATTGCTGGAGCTGTAAAAAATGGAATTAGTAAAGATGTTGCTGCAGGTATTTTTTTAAAAATTGAGCCTTTTGCAGAATATGGATTTAATAAAAGTCATGCTGCAGCTTATGCTATAATTTCTTATCAAACTGCTTATTTAAAAACATATTATCCAAAAGAATTCATTGCAGCATCGATGACAATGGATTTGTCAAATCAAAATAAGTTGAGTGAATTTTATGAAGAATTAAAACGTTTAAATATAAAAGTTGTAAGACCTGATATTAATGAATGTTTTGCCGATTTTAAAACAGATGATGAAAATTTTTATTATGCCTTAGGAGGAATCAAAGCTGTGGGGCATGAAGCTATTTCAAATATTGTAAAAGAAAGAATTGTTAATGGAAAATTTAAATCAATAAATGATTTTTTAAATCGTGTTAACCCAAAAGATATAAATAAACTACAATTAGAAGGTTTAGTAAAAGCTGGAGCTTTTGACTCAATAAATTCTAATCGTAAAGCACTTTTTGACTCAATACCAAATATTATTTTAAAAACTAAAAATTTATTTGAAAATAAATTAGCAAATCAAATTGATCTTTTTGGTAATGATGAAAATAATGAAGAAAATATTGTTTTTGATATAGAAGACTGGAAATTTGAAGAAAGACTTTCCAAAGAATTCGAGGCAGTAGGTTTTTTTGTATCTGATCATCCATTAAATCAATTTAAAGATATTTTTGATGATTATAAAATAATGGATTACTCAACTTTTAATTTATCAGATGATATTAAAGAAGGTAATATTGCAGCTACATTACTTAAAATACAAGAAAGAAAAACAGCCAAAGGTAATTCTTATGCAGTAATAAAATTTACTGATCTTACCAGTGTTTTTGAATTATTTATTTTTTCAGACACTTTAGATTTAAATAGAGAAATTTTAAATGAGGGCAATTCATTAATATTAACTTTAGTTAAGAATATTTCAAATGATGAGAATAGATTTAAAAGAATTAATGTTCAAAAAATTGCCTCTTTAAAAGATTTATTTAATAGTCCAATTCAAGACATAACTTTTAATATTAGCTCAATTGATCAAATTGAAAAAATCTCAAAGTTTCTCAATAAAGATGGAAAAACATTGGTAAATATAAATCTCAAAGATAAAAAAAACGATTTCCTTTTTCAGTTGAAAAATAAAAGAGAAATAGACAGAAAATCAATAAATTTGCTAAGAAATAAGCAAATATCAGCTTATATTAACTAAATTATACTTGTTAATTGGATTAAATCTTTGTAAATAAACACTAAATTAAATTAACACGCACACAGTTATTGGTTTTATACCTCCGGTCCTTTTGGAAATTACTGTGGTGGCTTAACCGGGAATAAATATGAAGATACCTAACGTAACAATACAACAATTATTAGAAGCAGGCGTTCATCTTGGCCATAAAACTTTAAGATGGAATCCAAAAATGAAAAAATACATTTTTGGTAAAAGAGATTCAATTCATATTATAGATTTAACTCAGACTTTAGAGCTAACAAAAGTTGCTCTTGAAAAAGTTTATAATACTATTGCTAATAATGGCAAAATTTTATTTGTTTCAACAAAGAAACAAGCTTCTGAAGCTATTGCAGAAGTTGCTAAAGAAACAGATCAGTACTTTGTAAATTATAGATGGTTAGGTGGAATGTTGACTAACTGGGGAACAATATCAAATTCAATTAAGAAACTAAAAAAACTAGAAATTGATTTAGTAGCTGAAAATAGAGGTTTTACAAAAAAAGAACTTCTTAAAATGAGTGTTAAAAAAGATAAGTTGCAAAGATCTTTAGGTGGAATAGCTGAAATGAAAAAAGTTCCTGATTTAGTTTTTATTATAGATACAAATTATGAGTCTTTAGCTATTCAAGAGTCTGTAAAATTAGGAATACCTATCATTGCTATTCTTGACAGCAATTCAAACCCTGATGGAATCGATTTTCCAATCCCTGGTAATGATGATGCAAGAAGAGCAATTGATCTATATTGTAATTTGATTAAGGAGACAATCAATAATGCAAAGAGTTCAATTCCGTCTCAAATTGAAAAAAAAGATTCTTCTAAAAAAGAACCTAAAGATACATCTAAAACAATTGTTGAAATTGATAGAGAAAAATTAGAAGAAAAATTTTCACAAAAAACTAATGAACAAGAAACTTTAAATTAACATGAGTGATATTGAAAAAGTTAAAAAATTAAGAGAAGCAACAGGTGCTGGTTTTAAAGATTGTAATCAAGCAATTAAAGAGTCTGAATGGTGATCTAGATAAAGCAATTGAAATTCTAAGAGTAAAAGGTATATCAAAAGCATCAAAAAAAATGTCTAGAGATGCTAAAGAGGGTGTGATTGCTGTAAGTGGTGATGAAAATAAAATGTCTTTTATTGAAGTAAACTGTGAAACTGATTTTGTTGCTAAAAATGATGATTTTACCACATTTGTTAAAGAGCTAAGTGAATTAAATAATGAACATAGTTCAAATGTTGAAATTTTAAAATCTTCTAAAATGAAAAATGGAGATACAGTTGAAAATAATTTAGTAGCATTAATTGCAAAAATTGGTGAAAAAATAACTATTGGAAAAGTAAAAACTTTACAAAATCCTGGCTCAATAAATTGTCAATATTTACACACAGTCGTTAAAGGATAATTTAGCAAAATTAGCAGTTATTGTTTCATTAGAAACTACAGACAAATCTGACACTGTTAAAAATTTTGGAAAACAATTATCAATGCATATTGCTGCTTCTAACCCATTAGCTTTAGATGCGTCATTTAATTGATCAAGCTGTTATTGATAAAGAATTAGAATTAATAACAGAGGAACTTAAAAATTCAGGTAAACCAGAGGATATTGCTAAAAAAATTAGTATTGGTAAAATGAATAAATTTAAAGAAGAAAATGCACTTATGACTCAAGCTTGGGTAATGGAACCTAAGAAAAAAGTTCAAGATATAATTAAAGAATTATCAATTACAGATTTGAAAATTAAAGAGTTTTATAGAATTAAGATTGGTGAATAATGTTTGATGAAAAATCATATAATCTTAAAATGGATAAAGCAATTGAGGTTTTTTCCAAGGAACTGTCATCATTAAGAACTGGAAGAGCTAATGCAGCTATGTTGGATCTTATAAAAGTTGAAGTGTATGGTCAACAAATGCCAATTAATCAAATTGGAAGCATTACCACCCCTGAACCTAGGATGATAAATATTCAAATTTGGGATCAAAGCAATGTTTCTTTAGTAGACTCAGCGATTAGAAAATCGGAGCTTGGTTTAAATCCACAAATTGATGGACAACTTAATAAGATTACCAGTTCCAGAACTTAAATGAAGAAAGAAGAACTGAATTAAAAAAATTAATTAAATCAATGGGTGAAAAATGCAAAGTTGCAATTAGAAATATTAGAAGAGATGGCTAATGAAGAATTAAAAAAATTACTTAAAATCTAAAGAAATTAGTGAAGATGATGAAAAATCTTTACAAAAAAAAATACAAGATATTAACAGATAAACATATTACTATCTGTTGATAATAAAGTTTCAGTCTAAAGAAAAAGAAATAATGACAATATGAACCCATTAAATCATGTAGCCATTATAATGGATGGTAATGGTAGATGGGGCTTAAAAAGAAATAAATCAAGAAATTTTGGTCATAAAGCAAGGCTTAAAATCAATTGAAAATATAATTAATATAGTCAATTCAAAAAAAAATTAAATTTCTTAACATTATTTGTTTTTTCTATTGATAATTGGAAAAGACCTAAAAAAGAAATTAATTATTTATTTGATTTATTATCAAATTTTCTTAAACAATAAATTAATTGATTTAAATAAAAAAAATATTAAGACTTAAAATATTATTGGAAAAAAAAATTTTTCAAAAAAATTAAATAAACTTTTAAATAAATTCTGAAAATATAACAAATCAAAATACTAATATTACAAATTAATTTAGCATTAAATTATGGCAGTCAAATAATGAGATAGTTAATTCCATAAAAAAAATTATTTAAAAAAAAACTATCTATTAATGAAAAAAATATTATCAAACAATCTTTATACCAAAAATATACCTGACCCAGATATTTTAATAAGAACTGGTGATACCAAAAGATTAAGTAATTTTTTACTATGGCAATTATCTTATACAGAAATTTTTTTTGAAAAAAAATTATGGCCTGATTTTAACAAAAATGATTTTAAAAAAATTATTAAACAAATATTAAAAAATTAAAACGAAATTTTGGATCTATTTAATGAATTCGAATTTAATTAAAAGAATTATTAAGTTCTATTATTATTAGTTACCTATATCTTTTTATTTAATTATCAAAGGAGATTATTTTTTTAATTTTTTTTTAATTATTTTATTAATTTTTATCTATTAATGAATGGTTATAAAATGAACTAAATATTATGTTTGTTAAATTTACTGGATATAATATTTATTTATTATATTTCTTTTTATTCAGTTCTTTCTAATTAGAAATTTTGATAATGATGAAAATTTTTATTATATTTTTTAATATATTATAATATTTGTATCGCAACAGATATAGGTGGTTATTTTATTTGGAAAATTTTTTAAAGGTCCTAAATTAACTAAAATAAGTCCAAATAAAACTTATTCTGGTGTAATTGGAAGTTTTATTTTACCATTAATATTTATTTATATTTATCTTAATGCAATTGATAGCAAATACTTTTTTATTCAATGGATTTTAAATTATTATATAATTTTATTTAATATCATGTATTAGTCAAATTGGTGATTTAATAATTTCTTATTTTAAAAGAATATCTAATATTAAAGATACTGGTAATATTATTCCAGGTCATGGTGGAATTTTAGATAGAATTGATGGAATGATTTTTGTTTTTCCAATTATATTTATCTTTAAATATTTATTTTAATGAAAAAAAAAATTGCAATACTTGGATCAACAGGTTCTATTGGTAAATCTTTATTAAATATAATTAGAAAAAGATCTAAAAAATTTTGAGATTATTTTACTTAACTGCTAATAAAAATTATAAAGAACTTTTAAATCAAGCTAAAACTATTTAATGTTAAAAATTTAATTATAACTGATTAGAAAGCTTATATAAAGCTAATTATCATAAATAAAAATAGAAAATATTAAAATTTATAATAATTTTAATAATTTTGATAAAATTTTTAAAAAAAAAATTGATTATTCAATGAGTGCTATTGTCGGTATTAGAGGATTAGAACCAACTATTAATATTATTAAATATTCAAAAACTATAGCTATAGCAAATAAAGAGTCTATTATTTGTGGTTGGAATTTAATTAAAAAAAAATTAACAAAATATAATACTTAATTTTATACCTGTAGACTCAGAACATTTTTCAATATGGTCTGATCAATAAATTCTAAAAAATTAATAATTGAAAAAATTTATTTAACAGCATCTGGAGGCCCTTTTTATAATTTACGTAAATTTTCAGAATTTACAAAATATAAAATTGCTCAATGCTTTAAATCATCCTAACTTGGAAAATGGGAAAAAAAATTTCAATTGACTCAGCAACGATTATGAATAAAATTTTTGAAGTTATTGAAGCTAAAAAAATTTTTAATATTAGATATAAAAAAATTGAAATTATTATTCATCCTATACTCTTATGTTCATGCAATAATTAAATTTTCATAATGGCTTGATGAAAATAATTGCTCATGATACTACAATGAAGATACCTATATTAAACTCATTATCTAGATGATTCAAACAAATTTATAAGTAATTTAAAAACATAATAAAATAGATTTAAATAAATTAAATAAGCTTAAATTTTATTAATACTAAATAAAATTAAATTTCCATTTATTAAATTTAATTAAAATATTACCAGATAAAGATTCATTCTTTGAAACTGTTATTGTTTCTGCTAATGATTATCTTGTAAGATGTATTTTTAAATAAAAAAATCAAATTTACTGATATTGTCAAAGTTATTATTAAAATTTCTAATATGAATCGATTTTAAAAAATTTAAAAAAAAACACCAGCAAATCATTTCATGATATTATTAAAACTAAATAGATTTATACAGTATAAAGTTTATAAACAACATTATATTATAATATTAATATGATTAAAAAATTTTATATTTTTATATCTATTTTTTTATTATCATTTACAATATCTTCTTTATTCATGAGATTAGTTAATAAAATTAATATTGAAGGAAATGAATAGAATTTCATATGAAACTATATTAATATTTTTTCTCAAGTATCAATTAGGTGATGATTTAGATCGTATAGAAATTAATAATATACTTAAAAAGATTTATATCAACAGGTTTTTTTGAAGATGTTAAGATTAATTTTTAATAACAATATTTTAACAATTAAAGTTAATAGAAAATCCAATAATACAAAATATTAATTACGATGGTATTAAAGCCAATAAAATAAAAGACGATTATTACAAAAAATTTAAATTTAAAGATCAAGATCCTCATTTAATGAAATCTTTTATTTAAGTGATAAAAATACAAATAATTAGATCATTAAAATCTATTGGATATTATTTTGCAAATGTAGAAGTTTATAAAGAAGAATCTAGAAGATAATAAAGTTGATATTAATTATAAAATTAATCTTGGAGAATAAAGCTAAAATTAAAAAAATTTCTTTTTTAGGAGATAAAGTTTTTAAGGATAATAAACTTAAAAGACGTTATCATTAAGTGAAGAATATAAATTTTGGAAATTTATTTCTGGAAAAAAATATTTAAATGAAAATTTAATTGAAATTGATACTACGTTTATTAAAAAATTTTTATTTAAATAATGGTTTTTATAACGTTAAAATTAACTACATCGTTTTGCAAAGTTAATTGATGATGGATGATTTTGAGCTTAATTTATAATATAAATGCAGGAAATAAATTTTTTTTTAATGAATTTAAACTTGAATATTACCAAATGATTTTGATAAAGCAAATTTTGCTGGATTAAGATAATTATTTTTAAGAAATTAAAAGGTAAACACTTATTCTATAAATCTTGATTGAAAAAATACTAAATGAAATTAGACCAAATATACATTAGATGAAGAATATCGAGTCGATTAAAGCATCATTAGAAGAGAAATTGTAGATGATAATAAAATTAATATTAAATTTAATATAGAAAAGTCATGAAGAATTTTATGTTGAAAAAATAAATATTTATGGAAATAACATTACACAGAGAAAATGTTATTACGTAATCAGATTTTTTATAGATAGAAGGTGATCGTTGCAATGATATTCTCAAAAATGAAAACTGGTAATTTTCTGAAATAAAAAATCTTAATTTTTTTAAAAGCATACGTTGGTTTTAATCTTTATCTATGTTAAATTTAAAATCATTTTTTAATATTAATGTTGA
>CBDEAP010000007.1:0-67325 GCA_965236125.1 Candidatus Pelagibacterales bacterium
GGTCGGAGTGGCAGGATTCGAACCTGCGACCCTCTGGTCCCAAACCAGATGCGCTACCAGGCTGCGCTACACTCCGAATGCAGTACTAATACAGCACTTATTTAATATTTCAAAGGATAAAGATTGTCAAAATAAAGGTAATTTTAATAAAATCTGATATATAAAAACAATGATTATTGAGTGCACTAATTGCAATAAAAAATTCGAAGTTGACCCTGAGTTAATCCCTGAAAAAGGAAGATCTATTCAATGTGGATCATGTAACCATAAATGGTTCTATAAAAAGGATACTACAAGAGACAATATTAGAAATTAACGATGAGACAACAGTTGATGAGATAAAACAAGAAATCAAAATTACTAAAGATGTTATAAAAAAGCTGATGAAAAAAAAATAACAGAAGAAATTGTAGAAGATAAGATTGAATTCAAACAAAATAATGAAGAAAAACCCTTAAAAAAGTCAAATATTTTAAACAAAATAATTTCGTACTTAATTGTAGCTATTATATCATTTGTAGCATTGATAATTGTTCTAGATACTTTTAAAACACCACTAAATAATATTTTTCCAAACTTAGAATTATTATTATTTAATTTATACGAAACTTTTGAGGACATTGGTTTATTTGTAAAGGACCTAATTAAATAAAAATGATTAATTATATTTCAAAACCATTTAAGTGGTTTTTTAAACTTGAAGCAGCAAGCGGATTAGTTCTTTTGATTGCAGCAATATTAGCATTAATAATCAGCAATGGATCTTTAGCAGATTTATATTTTCATACATTAGAGAAATATCTATTCATTGGAATTAATGAATTTGGCTTAAAACTATCTGTTCATCATTGGATAAATGATGCTTTGATGGCAATTTTTTTCTTTTTTGTAACTTTAGAAATAAAACGAGAATTTATTCAAGGAGAATTGTCAAATTTAAAACAGGCAATGCTTCCAATTATTGCAGCAGTAGGTGGAATGATTATTCCTGCTCTTTTTTATGTAGTAATTAATTTTGGAAATTCAGAGACAATGAATGGTTGGGCAATACCATCAGCAACTGATATTGCTTTTTCTTTAGGTATTTTATCTCTTTTAGGTTCAAGAGTTCCAATATCATTAAAGGTTTTTTTAACGGCTTTAGCAATAATTGATGACCTTGGAGCAATTTTAATTATAGCTTTTTTCTATTCAGGTGATTTGAGCATAGTTTATTTAAGCTTAATTTTAATTTCTTATATTTTACTTTTAGTTCTTAACAAATTTTCAATAAAAATATTTACACCTTATTTGATCATTGGTTTATTCATGTGGTTCTTTACCTACAAATCAGGAATTCATGCAACAATAGCAGGTGTTTTATTAGCATCTACAATCCCTCATAGACTAAAAGATCATGATTTTTCATCTATTAGTAAAATTAGAACATGCAATTTCACCTTATGTTGCCTTTATGATTATGCCACTTTTTGCTTTTGCAAACGCTGGTGTTAGTCTTACAGGACTATCTTTGTCTACTTTACTTAATCCTGTACCATTAGGAATTTTATGTGGTTTATTCTTTGGAAAACAAATTGGTGTATTATTATTTTCATTTGTATCAATAAAATTAAAGTTTGCAGAAATGCCAAATAATTCAAGTTGGCTAAGTCTTTATGGCGTATCAATATTAACAGGTATTGGATTTACAATGAGTTTATTTGTCGGTAATTTAGCTTTTGTTGAAAATGTTCAGTATATGGATGGTGTTAAAATTGGAGTTTTAGCAGGATCATTGCTTTCAACATTAGCAGGATATTTTCTTATTATTAGTTACTGCAAAAAAATAATGTTTAATTATAGGTTAATAGTATTAATATTAATTATGACCTTTTCTTTTTTTGGAAATAGTAAAGCTGAATATAAAAATATCTTTTATGATTTTAAGATAAACTCAATTAATGACGAAGAGATTGATTTATCAATCTATAAGAATAAGACCATTTTACTTGTAAATGTTGCAAGTAAGTGTGGATTTACAAAACAATATGCAGATCTTCAAAACTTATATGACAATTATAAAGATAAAGGTTTGATTGTTATTGGTGTCCCATCAAATCAATTTGGCTCACAAGAACCTGGCACAAATGATGAGATTAAAGACTTTTGTGAAACAAATTTTGGCATAAATTTTCCAATGACAAATAAATATGATGTTAAAGGTGATAATGCACACCCTATCTACCTATGGGCAAAAGAAAATTTTGGAAGTTCTGCAGTTCCAAAATGGAACTTTCATAAAATTTTAATTAATAAAGAAGGTAAAATAGAAGATACCTATGGATCAATTACCAATCCAATGTCCAACAAAATAGTTAAAACAATCGAAAAGATTTTATAAATTAATTTTCATTCCATCATAAGCAGGAACAACATTTTTAGGTAAAATTTTATTAAGTTCATTATAATCTAGATCATTGTGTAAGTTTGTAAGAATACTTTTTTTTGGTTTGAATATTTTAATTAGCTCAAGAGTTTTTTCTAAATTTAAATGAGACGGATGGTTTCGATACCACAAACAATCTATTATCAAATATTTAAGATTTAAAAATTTTTTATAATCTTTTTTGGATATCTCACTAATATCACTTATGTAAGCTAAATTTTTATTAATGAAATAGCAAATACTATCAACTTTTCCATGTCTAACTTTTAAAGGTTTAATAGAAACATTCTTTTTTTTATCTTTAATGATCAATTCTTTTTTAATTTTATTTAATTTAAGTGTAGCTGGATACTCGTTGTTATATGTTGAAAAACAATAAGAAAAAGAATTCATTAGATATTTTGAGGTCGGCAAATCTGCATAAACTGGGATTGGTTTTTTATTCTTAATAAAAAATACTCTTAAATCATTTATTCCATGAGTTTGATCTGCATGCATATGCGAATAAAGAACTCTATCAATTTTTGTTATTTTATTATCTAAAAGTTGTTTTCGTAAATCTGGAGATGTATCTATTAGAATATTTTCATGCGTAGTTTTAATTAATGCCGAACATCGTGTTCGATAGTTTTTCTTATTTTTTGGATCACATTTACCAAAAAAACCATCAGCTCTTGGAACTCCCATTGAACTTCCACAACCTAATATAATAAATTGCACTTTACTTAATTTAAAAAGAGATTGTTAAAATTTGCTGTTGTTTTATTTGAAATTTCTTCAAAGGATATATTTTTAATTTCAGCTAATTTTTCAGCAGTATATTTAATAAAAGAAGGTTCATTTTTTTTACCTCTATTTGGAACTGGTGCAAGAAATGGACTATCAGTTTCTATTAAAAGATTATTTAAAGGTATAGTTTTAAATGTTTCTTGAAGATCTATTGAATTTTTGAATGTAATTATCCCACTTGCTGAAAAATATGCATTTAATTGTAAAAGTTTATCAGCAAATTTTTTGCTGCCGGTAAAACAATGCATAAGTATTTTTAGATTATCTTTTTCATACTTTTTTAGTATTTGGTAGGTTTCATCTTCTGCAGCACGAGAATGGATTATTAGAGGCATATTAAGTTTTAAAGATGCTTCGATATGATCCTCAAAACTTTGAATTTGTTGATCCTTGTCACTGTGATTATAGAAAAAATCTAGACCCGTTTCACCAATACCAATTATTTTTTTACTTTGTTTTACATAATCAATAATCTGATTTGTATTAACAATGTTATCTTTTGCATCATGAGGATGGATACCAAAAGTGCCGTAAATCATTGGATCCATTTCAATAATCTTTAAAATGTTTGTAAAACTATTAAGCGTTGTACAAATTGTAAGTATTTTCTCTAGACCTACTTCTTTTGAACGCTTTATTACATTTTCAAGATCTTCAAACAGTGGTTCATGATCTAAATGACAATGTGAATCAATCATTACTTTTCTCAATTTTTTTAAATAAAATATCAATTTTATTAATAGCGCTACCCTCTTCTAAAAATTTATGATTTTGAATTGAAGATAGCTCAATTTGATTTTCCTTGATATTAAATATTTGTAAAGCTTTTAAGGATGAGTCTGGAATTATTGGAAACAACATAAAGCTAATTTTTCTAACTATTTCAAGAGTAGTATAAACTATAGTATTTAATCTTACTTGATCGTCTTTTTTCTTCCAAGGTTCTTGATCATTAAAATATTTATTGGCTTCAAATAATGATTTTACAATATAATCAATGTAGAAATTGATATTTTGTTCATCAATCTTGCTTCTTATATTATCTAAATTAACTTTAAATTTGTCTAAAATGACAAGATCTTCCTCATTAAAGTTAATAGAACTTGGTATTTTGCTATCACAATTTTTAATCGCAAAAGCTGTTACTCTTTGACATAAATTTCCAAAATTATTTGCTAAATCGCTATTAATACAGTCTTCAAGTCTTTCTTGAGAGATGTTTCCATCATTACCAAAAGAGACTTCTTTTATAAGATAATACCTAAGTGGATCTAAACCATATTGGTTAATAATTTCTAAAGGATCTAAAATATTGCCTTTAGACTTAGACATTTTTTCATTATCTGAAAGTATCCAACCATGTCCGTAAACTCTTTTTGGTAGATCTATTTTTGCAGCCAATAAAAATGCAGGCCAATATACAGCATGAAATCTCAAAATATCTTTACCAATTAAATGGATATTGGCAGGCCAAAACTCTTTATAAAGTTTATTATCTTTATCTGGATAATTTAAAGCACTGATATAATTAGTAAGAGCATCTAACCAGACATAAATAATATGTTCATTATTATCAGGAACTTTTATACCCCACGAAAAAGTTTTTCTACTTACTGATAAATCTTTTAAACCACTTTTTACAAAGCTTATTACTTCATTTCGTCTAGACTCAGGTAATATAAAATCAGGATTTGCTTCATAATAATCTAATAATGGCTTCTGCCATTTTGATAATCTAAAAAAGTAAGATTCCTCTTCTATCCATTCAACAGTTGATTTTGATGATATTGCAATTTTTTTACCATCTATTTCCTCAATTTCATCTTCATTATAAAATGCTTCATCGGAAACGGAGTACCAGCCTGAATACTTTGAAAGATAAATATCATCATTTTTTTCTAATTCTTTCCATAAGTGTTGGACAGATTTTTTATGACGTTCTTCTGTAGTTCTTATAAAATCAGTATTTGTAAGATTTAGTGTTTTCGATAAATCCCTGAAAGTTTGACTAATTTCATTACAAAATTCCAATGTATCAATGCCCTTTTTTTCCGCTGATCTTTGAATCTTTAAGCCATGTTCGTCAGTACCTGTTAAAAAATGTACTTTGTAGCCATCAATTCTTTTAAATCTTGCAAAAAAATCTGCGATGATACTTGAATAAGCATGACCCATGTGAGGTTTTGCTGAAGGATAATATATCGGAGTAGTAATATAAAAATTTTTATCCATTTAAGACTTTACTTTCAAATTCCATTAATAAACTTTCTTCATCTAAATTGAATCTCTTGCAATCGTCAATTTTTTTTAAAAAATAACTATATAGATTAGAAAAATTATTATTCCTAAAGAAAAGTTCTATAAAGTCATACAGTAAAAATTTAATTGAAATATCTTTTTTATAGTAATTTTGTTCGATTATTAGTGTTATTAATTCTTTTAATGTAATCTTTGATAAATCAACTTCATAATCTTCTGCAAATTTTATAAGATTTAAAAAAACACCAGGAGTTAAATAATGATGTATTAATTCATTATTTAACTTATTAAGAACATTTTCCCCACATATAGAACTAGCAATATTAACACTTTCTTTATGGGTAAGTGAAATCTTAAAATTTAAACATCTTGAAGATAATGTTGGTAGAATTTTTTTATTGTTATGGATTAAAATAAAATGAACATTTTGATTAGGTTCTTCAAGAATTTTTAACAAAGCATTTACAGAATTTTTATTTAAAAATTCTATATTATCAATTAATACAAATCTAATTTTTTCATTAAAAGATGATTTATTCATATTTGAAATAAGATCTCTAATTTGATTAATATCAATAAATTTTTTATCTTCTGAAATATCAATAAGGTTAAAATTTGGATTAGATTTATTTTGAATTAATTTATATGATTTATTTTCTTCATTAATTAAAAAATTTTTTCTATCGTAGGCAAATTCTTCATCTTTAGATAAAATATAATTAATCAAATGATATGCTAGTGTACATTTTCCAGAGGCCTTTTCTCCTGAAAGTAAAATTTTATTAGGAAATTTATTTTGATCAAATAGATTTGAGAGTTCTAAAAAATATTTTTTTAATCCAAATAGATTAATTTGAGTACTCGGAGATAAATTCATTAAATTAAATTTTTTAATTTTTTAAGGACAATTTCTTTATTAGTATTAATAGGTAAATTGGAATTGACTATCATAAATGAATTTTTCTTTTTTTTACGCATTAATTTTAAAAAACCTTTCTGAACTTTATCGTAAAACGAAGTATTAAATTTATCATATCTATTAAGTCTTTTTCTTTCTTTAAGTCTTAAAATCATATTTTTATGACTAACTGTATTTAGAAAAGTAAAATTTACTTTAATATTTTCTAATAGAAATTTATTAATCTGATTAATAATAGAATAATCAACTCCCATTCCATAGTGTTGATATGCTATAGTTGAGTCAATAAATCGATCAATAAGTATGATTTTTTTTTTATAATTTTTTTTAATTAAATCAATATTTTCACTTCTTGCAGATAGGTATAAGAGTAAATCAGTATTTTTATTAAAACTTGATTTATTATTAAGAATTAATTTTCTAATGATTTCAGAATTTTTACTACCACCCGGCTCTCTGATTTTGAGAAAAGGAATTTTTTTTCTTTTTAAATAACTTGATACATTGTCTATATGAAAAGTTTTACCACTTCCCTCAATTCCTTCAAAAACGATTATTGGCTTTTTAGACATCACCCCAGATTAAATAATTCAATGATTTCATTAATCTAGTGAAAAAGTTTACTTTTTTAACATCTTTAGCAGCTAATAAATCATACTCGCCAATAAGTTCTTGATCATAAACCACCCTAAGTTTTGCAACCACTTGGTCTTTTACAATAGGAGCTTCAATAGGTCCGTTATATTTCAAGGAAATTTTTAATTGATCTTTTTTAGCTTTTTGTATGGTTTTATAAATGTCATCCTTTGCATAAACACTGACTGTCTTTTCTTTACCCAACCAAACATCTAGGTTATCTATCGGTTCATTAGCTTTAGCAATTTCAACTAAATCAAAATTAGTTAATCCATAAGTTAATAATTTAGCACTCTCTCTAGATCTTGAATTCATTGATTCAAAGCCACTACCTACAGCAATCAATCTTCTGCCATTTCTATTTATTGAAGAGGATAAGGAATATTTTTCAACTGCTAAATATCCTGTTTTAATACCATCTACCCCCATGTTCTTATATAGAAGTGGATTTCGATTGCCTTGGGTAATTGGATCACCTCCAGTTCTATCCCATGTAAATTCTTTCTCTGAAAATAATTTGTAAAACTCCGGGTGATTTTTAATTAAATAATTAGACATAATCATCACATCTCTAACGGTAGAAACATTATCTGGATCATTAATACCTGAAGCATTTGTAAAATTTGTATTTTCCATACCAATCTCTTTTGCTTTTGCAGTCATCATAACAGCAAATTCTGCTTCAGTTCCGGCTATGCCCTCAGCAAGTGCTACACAAGCATCATTACCAGATGCAATAATTATACCTTTTAATAAATTATCTACAGTAATTTCATCACCTACCATAATAAACATAGAAGAATAACCTGCTGAAGAAAGCCTCCAAGCATTTTCCGAAATCATAAATTTATCTTCTAAATTTAAATTACCAGATTTAATTAAATCAAAAGCTACAATTGCAGTCATTATTTTTGTCATTGAAGCAGGATGTATTGAGTGATCAGGATCTTTTTCATACAGAATTTCACCTGATAAATAATCTTGCAGAATAGCAGTTCTTGCTTCTACATCTAGGTTAGCTAGAGCTAAATTAGAAAATATGAGATTAAATCCTAATACAAATATAATTTTTTTAAGCATTTCTTAATATTTCTAGGTTTTCAAAATCTAAAGATTTTATTTCGTTAAAAATTTTTTGTAATGTTTTTATATCATTAAATGGTCCTAAAAGTACTCTAAATTTAGTTTGTGAAAGTTTAATTATCTTAGGGTTGTTAAATGACGTTTCTGATTTAATTCTATCTATCATATTTCTAGCTGAGTCTTCGTAGTAAAAATCTGCAATTTTTATAGAATAGGAAAACTTTCTGTCTTTTTTTTGTTCTGCTTTATTAGCAGTTTTATTTAAATCACTAATTTGAATACCATCAACAGGAGCTTTTTCAGCAACGTTTCTTTCTTCCTCAAAAGTTTTTGCTTTTTTTGCTACAAAAGTCGAATTTTCTGAAATTAGAGAAATTTCAATATAAGGTTCATTAATATTAAGTTCTAATTCTTCAACAATTCTAGTGGTTATTACAGAGTTGAAGAAGTCAGAAAATTTTACACTGTTTGATGACACAGTAGCAATAATTGTTTTTTCATTATCAGGGTTGGTAATTTTAATAAATGATCCTTTTTTTAAGGACTTATGAAAAATTGTTAATGACCTATCATCAATTTTTTTTGATATTTTTTTTTCTTTTTGGAGATTTGAATTATAAATTAAACCAAATCCTTTATTATTATACTTTTGATTTATTGTAGGATTTATATTTGAGTTAGTATTAACATTACCTTGTGTGCACCCAACAATTAGAAAAAAAATAAAAATTTTGAAAAATTTATAATTCATTCTTGAATTTATCCTTTAATGTACAAACAGCCAAACCAAATCTAAGTGACCTATTCCATTTTAAAATAACCTCGTAATTATCAAACACTACATATGCCGGATCGAGTGTTTCCGCATCAGGAATGATATCCTTATCAGGGGTAATAATGGCTGATAAAAAATTTTCTTCAGTTAAATCAAGTTCTTTATAATTTTCTATAAATTTACTAAAAAATTTTATTTTATTTTTATTATTTAGTTTCTTAGCAGAAACATTTAAGTATTTTTTAGGCACACCTGCATTGAGATTAACTTTGTAATAACATGGTTCCCTATTCGACCAACCAATTTTATTTAAATAATTGGCAGCTGATGCGTAAGCATCTATTGGATTTTTAAGATCAATGAAGTTATCATTATTATAATCGATTGCATAATTTTTGATTGTACTTGGCATAAATTGAAAGAAACCAAAAGCTCCAGCCCAGGAACCGTAAAGGGTTTCGTAATCTACTAAATTTTGATCAATTAATTTCAACAGAATGACTAATTCATTTGAAAAAAATTCTGACCTTCTTTTGTCAAAACTTAAGGTTGCTAATGACGATAAAATATCCATTTTACCAACATATGTTCCAAAATTTGTCTCTATGCCCATAAGAGCTAAAAGTAACTCTTTATCAACATTGAATTTTTTTTCTATCTCATCAATAAGCTCTTTGTTGTTACTATAGAATTCTAAACCTTTTTTAACTTTTGCTTCTGATGTTCTTTTTGAAATATAGGTTTTGGTATCTTCATAAAATTCAGGTTGAAAACGATCGTATTCAATAACTTTGGGCAAAAATTTTACTTTAGGAATTGTTTTTAAATATGTTTTTTCAGATACACCATTTTCTAATGCAAAAGCTTTGAATTCTTTTTTCCAGAGTTCAAAATCAGACTCCACATTTGAATAGGCATTTGAAAAATAAAGCAAAATGATTAAAAAAAAACTAATTAGTTTCATAAAGATCTTTAAGATAAATAATTACAGCAATCCAAATAAAAATAAAACTTACAAATTTAGATAATGAAAAATCCTCATTATAGTAAAAAAACCCTAAAATAAATTGTAAAGTTGGCGTAATGTAGAATATCATACCAGAGGGTCCAAGCCCAGATAGTTCAACACCCCTAACATATAAAAATAGTGGAATCACTGTCATGGGTCCTGCTAATAAAATGATAAGCATCAAATTGATATTTGAGAAAGAAAAATCATTAAAATTATTTAAAACTATGAAGTAAAAAATTATTATTGCAAAAGGTAAAATGAAAAGACTTTCAATTAACAAACCAATATCTGTATCAACATTAATTTTTTTTCTAACTAAATTATAAAATCCCCAGCTTAAACCCACTATAATACCAACCCATGGCAAAGATTTAATATTTGCAATTAGAAGAAACAAAATTGACAGTATAACAAGTGTTATCGAAAAAATTCTTCTTTTGTTTAATTTTTCTTTAAAGAAAATAAAACCTAAAAAAACACTTAATATAGGCATTATAAAATAACCAAAACTTGCATCTATTATGCGATTTGTAGCAACTGCATAAATCCAAACTCCCCAATTGATGAAGATTAAAAATCCTGAAATAAACAAAGCAAATAAGTTTTTTTTATTTCTAATAATATTGAAAAAAATATTCCATTTCGAAAAATAAAATGTTGTTACGACTAAAGTTAAAACAGTCCATAAGCATCTATGAATAACCAATTCCAAAGGACCAATAAAAGAAATATACTTAAAGTATAATACTCCAAAAAAACCCCACCAAAATGACCCGAATGAAGCAAGAATTAAACCTTTGTTAAATTGATTATTCATATGAAATCAAATGGAGCTATTAATTATAAGTTTTATTAGACTATTTTAAGGTTGAATTAAATAATTATAATTATAAAACCTTCCAAACGGAGAGATGGCTGAGCGGTTGAAAGCACCGGTCTTGAAAACCGGCAAAGGGGCAACTCTTTCCTGGGTTCGAATCCCAGTCTCTCCGCCACTATTTTTCTTCAAAAACAAAATTTTTAAATAACAGATTTATATGATTATTTTCAAAATTAATTTCAGTATTTAAACCCTTATAATATCTATAAAGATTATCATCATCAATATTCAAAAATTTTTCCAACTCTATAAGTTGTTTAGGATTTAGGTTATCAATATGTAATCTGGTAAAACTTCCTAAAAGTTTATCCATTTCCTTTGTTCCTCTATATGAGGATCTGTATAAAATTTTTTTTTTTAAATTATCTATATCGTCATTCATTATTAGAATATATTAGATGAACATGGTTAATAAAAATACCTCTAATTATTTACTTTCAGATCTTACTTTATTAAAAGGTGTTGGTAAAAAAACCTCAAATTTATTAAAAAAAAAGAAAATAAATACTATTTTTGATTTATTATGGCGTTTACCAAAATCTTTTATTGATAGATCTCAATCATTAAAGATAAAAGATTTAAAAATTGGAGAAATTCAGACTGTAACCATAGTTCCTAATAAATATTCTTTCCCTCGTATAAGAAATTTACCAAATAAGGTTTCATGCAAAGATGATACTGGTGATATCGATTGTATTTTTTTTAATAGTTACGAGGGCTATATTAAAAAAATTTTACCATTAGGAAAGGAAATTACGCTAAGTGGAAAAATTGGTCATTTTAGAAATCGGTATCAAATTACAAATCCAACTTATGTCTCTGAAGACTCAAGTTTAATTAAAACTAAACATAATAAGTATTCTTTGACCGAAGGAATAAGTGAAAAAATTTATAATAATATTATTAGTCAAATAATTAAAAATCTACCTACTTTGAATGAGTGGCATAATGATCAAATTTTAAAAAGATTTAATGGAATTAATTGGAATAACGCCATTATTGAACTTCATAAGCCAGAAAATGCAGGCAAAGTTAAGACGAATTATTATGAAAGATTAGCTTTTGATGAAATATTTTCAACATTTTTAGTTAATTCAGAGATTAGAAAAAAAATTAAAAGGATTAAAAAAAAAAATAAAATTTTTGATCTAAATTATCAAAATCAAATTATCAATAAGCTTGATTTCAAATTAACTAATGATCAAAATAAAACCCTTGAAGAAATAAACACAGATTTAAGATCATCTACTAAAATGTTTAGATTACTTCAAGGTGATGTAGGTAGCGGAAAAACTATTGTGGCCTTACTAGCAGCTTTAAATACTGTAAAATCTGGTTTTCAGGTTGCTGTCATGGCCCCTACTGAAATCTTAGCAAGACAACATTATAGTTTGGCTAAAAATCTATTATCTGAAAATGTTAATATTGAATTATTGTCTAGTAAATCTGAACCAAAAATTAAAAGAGAAATTGTTAGAAAATTAATTGAAAATAAAATTGATATTATTTTTGGTACTCATGCAATTTTTCAAAAAAAAATTATATTTAAAAACTTAGGCTTAATTATAATTGATGAGCAACATAAGTTTGGTGTTAATCAAAGAAAAATGCTTTCAGACAAAGGTGGTGATAATTGTGATGTTTTATTGATGTCAGCAACTCCAATACCAAGAACATTAACCATGACAATTTATGGGGATATGGATATTTCTATTATAAAAGAAAAACCTAAAGCTAGAAAAGAAGTAATTACATACACTAAACCTGAGAGTAAAATTGATGAAATTATTAAATTCATAAAAAAAGAAATTGAAAATGGAAATCAAGTTTTTTGGGTTTGTCCTTTAATTGAAGAGTCTAAAAAAGTAGATCACACCTCTGCTGTTAAAAAATTTGAATACTTAAATAAATTATTTCCAAATCAAGTAGCCTTATTACATGGTAAAACTGATATTGATGAAAAAGACCGAATTTTAAATAAATTTTTAAAAAAAGAATTTAAAATTTTGGTTTCAACTACCATTATTGAAGTTGGAATTGATTTTCCAAATGCAAATGTCATTATCATCGAAAATGCAAATAAGTTTGGCTTATCACAATTACATCAACTGCGTGGAAGAGTTGGTAGAGGTCAAAAACAATCAACCTGTATATTAATGTTTAAATCAAACCTGAGTGAAAATGCCAAAAAAAGACTTAATATTTTAAAAAGTTCTACTGATGGCTTTATTATTTCTGAGGAAGATATGAAACTCAGAGGTTTTGGGGACATACTTGGTTTTAAACAAAGTGGCATAAAAAATTTTAGACTTGCAGATCCCATTCAAAATGCTGATTTATTTCTATTAGCAGAACAAGAAATGAGACGTATTGAAAATAGCTCAGAAGATATTAGTAGATTTAAAACATTAATGAAATTGTACGATCAGGCCGATGTAATTAATGATATTGCTTAATTTTTAATAGATGTGCCAGCAGATACAATAAATTTAGAAGCTTCTTCAAAAGACATATTTAGATAAATTACCTCTTCTATTGGAAACATTAAAAGAAAACCACTTGTTGGGTTTGGTGTAGTTGGAATAAATACATTTAAAAGTTTTTTATTAACTTTATCAGACATTTCACCTTTATTTTCTTTAGTAGCAAATCCTACTGCCCAAACACCCTTTCTTGGATATTCAACTAGTACAACACTTTTTTTATTACCATCCTTTTTTGAAAAAGTTTCTGTCATTTGAACTATGGCAGAATAAATGGTTCTTAAAAATGGTATTCTTTTAAATAAATCATCAATTAGTTTTAATATTCTCTTACCTAAAAATGATAAAGAAATACCACCAACAATAGTTATTAAAATTATAGATATAATAATTTCAATGCCTGGAATTTTAAAAGGTAAATAGCTATTAGGATTAATATTTTCAGGGATAATTTTAGATGAAATACCAATTAAAATTTTACTGAGATATAGAGTAAATCCTATTGGGATAAGTACAACTACTCCAGTAATAAAATAATTTCTTAATGTAAGAGAGAATGAACGTTTTTTTGCCATCTAATTAATTAAAACTTGAATATATTACAAAAGAAATTGCAATAATGAAAAGTACTAATAAAATTTTGTTATTAAGATTCATACAAAATAATATATTATCATTTTTAAATTATAATGAATAGAAGAAAATTTTTATCATATCTAGGCTGTGGTTGCTGTAGTTTAATACTGCCTTCTTGTTCTTCTGCCCCTATTACAGATAGAAAACAATTAAAGATTATTCCAGAAGCAAATCTAAATGCTCAAGCAGCTCAAATTTATGAAAAAGTTAAAGAAAAAGAAAAAATGAGTGAAGATTTAAAAGCTTTAGAAGAGATTAAAGAAATTGGTAAAAAAATGGAAAATGCCATTGGTGAATATTTTTATAGAGCTAAACTTGATGATCCAACTGCGAATTTCGACTGGGAATATATTTTAATAGAAAATAAAAAAGTCAGAAACGCATGGTGTATGCCAGGAGGTAAAATTGCGGTGTATTCTGGAATGTTAGAAGTAACAAAAAATACCAACGGTTTAGCTGCTGTGATGGGACATGAAATAGCACATGCTGTAGCAAAACACTCAGTAGAAAGAGCTAGTCGTGGCATGCTCTTGAATACTGGTACCCAACTAATTGATATTTTTAGCGGTGGTAAGTTATCTCAAATTAATAGAACCACAGGCATGAATACTGTTGGTTTATTATCTCAATTAGGAATCATGAATCCTTTCAACCGAAAACAAGAGAGTGAAGCTGATTATTTGGGAATGATTTTTTCCTCATTATCTGGGTACGATATTAGAGAGACTGTAAAAATATGGGAGAGAATGAAAGAATTTAATAAAGGAAAAGAACCTGCTGAGTTTATGAGTACACATCCCTCATCAGATACCAGAATAAAGAATATTAATGAGTGGACGAACGAAATTATCCTAGATTATCCACCAATTTCAATAACTTAAGATCAAAATTGGTGAGCCGTGATGGACTCGAACCATCGACCCATTCCTTAAAAGGGAATTGCTCTACCAACTGAGCTAACGGCCCACAATACATTCGAAAGAATGAATTTGTTGTATACAGAATTATTTCAATAATTCAAATACCAATTTTAAATAATACAAACGTTATTTTAAAGTATACCAACGTATTTATCATGAAATTCGTTGAAAGTTCCATTTTTTATATGTTCTCGAATTGAACTCATTAATTCTTGGTAAAAGTTAATATTATGTAATGTTAATAGCATAGAGGCTAAAATTTCATTGGTATTAAATAAATGATTTAGATAATTTTTTGAGTATTTATTCAAATTTAGATTTTCACAATTTGGATCAAGTGGAGAATTATCCATTTGATATTTGTTATTTTTTATATTGATTCTACCTTCCCAAGTAAATGCTAAACCAGTTCTTCCAGATCTTGTAGGTAAAACACAATCAAACATATCAATACCTCTTTTGACAGCACCTAAAATATCCGAAGGAGTTCCAACTCCCATTAAATAATGAGGTTTATTTTTTGGCAGATGATCTTTGATATTATCAAGCACCTTAAACATTTCTTGTTGAGTTTCTCCTACCGCTAAACCTCCTAAAGCATAACCATCAAATCCAATTTTTTCTAATGCCTTTAAAGAAGTAATTCTTAAATCTCCAAAAAGACCTCCTTGGACTATTCCAAATAATGCTTTATGTGGATGTGATCCAAATGCTTTTTTTGATCTTTCCGCCCAGTATAAAGATAATTCCATAGATTTTTTGATAACGTCAAAGTCATTAGTATTTTTTGGACACTCATCCATTATCATTACGATATCTGAATTTAAACCTAATTGAATTCTGATACTTTCCTCTGGGCTTAGATAAAATTTTTTTCCATCCACATGCGAATTAAAAATAGCTCCTTTTTCTCTATCTATCTTATTAAGTTTTGAAAGTGACATTACTTGAAAACCACCAGAGTCTGTTAAAATTGGCAAATCGCAGTTCATAAATTGATGCAAACCTCCAGCCGATATTATTCTCTCTACACCAGGTCTAATCATTAAATGATAAGTATTAGACAGGATAATTTGTGAACCAGTTCTTTTAATATCATCTATGGTGCAAGCTTTTACTGTAGCCTGTGTCCCAACAGGCATAAACGCCGGTGTAGAAATATTACCACGATGAGTTTCGATTAAACCTAATCGAGCTGAATTATCTTCTTTTAAAAGTTTAAAGGCAAAATCTTTTAATGCCATTCAAAGAATTAAAGTGATTTAAAACTAATAATCTTATCAGGATCTGTTACTGCACCATTATTATTGTCATCACCTCTTTTGATCTTATCAACAAACTCCATACCTTCGATAACTTTTCCAAAAACGGTATACTGACGGTCTAAGAAAGGAGCTGGTTTAAAACAAATAAAAAATTGGCTATTAGCGCTATCAGGATCTTGAGATCTTGCCATGGATAAAGTTCCTCGCTCATGAGGAACACTACTAAATTCTTGTTTAAGGTCAGGAAGATCTGATCCACCCATTCCTGCTCTTCTTAAATCAAAAGATCCAGCTTCAGAATTACCAAATCTAACATCACCAGTTTGAGCCATAAAGCCATCTATTACTCTATGAAAAACTACATTATCGTATTGTCCGCTATCAGCTAATTCTTTAATCCTTTTAACATGATTTGGAGCGACATCAGGAAAAAGCTCTATTTTTACATCACCATCTTTTAATTTTAAAATCATTATATTCTCCTCTGCAATTGATAGGTTAGTTGTTAGAAATAAAAAAACAAAAAGTTTAATTAAAAATTTATTCATATTTTTCTTTTAAAGATTTTATCGTACTTTTTGTAGTAAATTTTTTGATATCACCTTTTAATTTTACTATTTCTTTAACAAATCTTGATGAAATAATCTGATTTTCGACGTCAGACATCAAAAAGAGAGTTTCAATATTATTATTTAATTTTCTATTCATTCCAGCTAGTTGAAATTCATATTCAAAATCAGATACAGCTCTTAATCCTCTTAAAATAATATTTGATTTATATTTTTTACAAACATCTGTAGTTAAAGTATTAAAAGATATTACGGTAACTTTGTTTTTACTTAATTTTAAATCTGAAAAAATTGCTTTTTTTACTATTTGAATCCGTTCTACTGCATTGAACAAATAATTTTTATTTTCTACATCAGATACCGCAACAATAATTTTATCAAATAATTTTAATCCTTTTTTAATGACATCAATATGACCATAAGTAATTGGGTCAAAAGTTCCTGGATAAATTGCTACTTTATTCATTAAATCAAATTATCATCAATTTTAATGGCAGAAACAACCTTTTCTTCTCCTGATAATTTAATAATTCTAACACCTTGAGTATTTCTACCAGCTGTTCTAATTTCTTTAACAGCAACTCTTATAACTCTACCTTTATTAGTTGAGATTAATATTTCATCCCCTTCATAAACAGGAAAAGATGATGCTACATTACCATTTCTTGGTGAATTAATTATTCCAATAATTCCTTTACCACCTCTATTGGTTACTCTGTAATCTATATGAGGAGTTTTTTTGCCATATCCGTTTTGAGATATAGATAAAATAAACTTTTCTTTTGCTTTTATTTCAGCTTTATCATCTTTAGATTTTTTGCCATTCTTATTTGACTTATCACCATCAATAATGGATAGAGAGACTATTTCATCATTTGGAGCTAAAACTAATCCTCTGATACCTTTTGAAGATCTTCCTTTAAACACTCTCAATTTTTTTGATTCAAATCGTATACATTTACCAAATTTTGTACTCAAAATTATATCTTGATCATCTTTACAAATCTTAACGCCAACAATTTTATCATTTGAATCTAGTTTCATTGCTATTTTTCCCGAAGCATTAATAGATGTAAAGTCTTCAAGACTATTCTTTCTAATTTTACCTTGGGATGTGGCAAATATAATTTGATAATCTTTTGACTCTTCCTCATTTTCAGGAAAAGGCATAATTGAACTTATGGATTGATGATTTTTGAGTGGTAAAATATTGAATAAAGATTTGCCTTTTGAAGATGCAGATCCTTCAGGTATTTTCCATGCTTTAACTTTATAAACTAAACCTTCTGTAGAAAAAAATAGAACTGAAGTATGAGTGTTAACGGATAAAGTTTGGACTACAGAGTCCTCATCTCTTGTAGTGATACCTGTTTTACCTTTACCACCTCTTTTTTGCTGTTTAACATTATCTAGAGAGCCTCTTTTTATATATCCTTGAAGTGTAACTGTAATAATTACAGATTCTTTCTGTATTGTTTCTTCAATGTCGTAATTAAGAACAGCATCGATTATCTTTGTTCTTCTTGGGACTGCAAACTTTTCTTTAATATTCTTTAATTCATCACTAATTACTTTTAAAAGCTCTTTTTTCGAAGAAATAATCTTCTTATATTTATTTATTAATTCAGCTAATTTTTTAATTTCAACTTCTATTTCATTTATTCCTAAAGCAGTTAATTTTTGAAGTCTTAACTCTAATATAGCTACAACTTGAGGCTCACTTAAAGAATATAATCCTTTAGCAGCTTTATCTTCAATTAAGGAAATAATTTTTTTTGATTTATCAATTTTCCATTTTGTTCCCATTATAGATTTTTTTGCATCATCAGGTGTTTTTGAAGATCTAATAATTTTTATTATCTTATCTAAATTTTCTACAGATACGGATAATCCAATTAAAATATGGGCTCTCTCTTCTGCTTTTTGGAGATCAAATTTTGTTTTTTTAATTACAACATCTTCTCTAAAGGTTAAAAAATTTGATAAAAATTCTTTTAAGTTGCAAGTTTTGGGTTTGCCATCAACAATTGCTAAAGTGTTAAATCCAAATGAACTTTCAATTTGAGTATTTTTATATAATTGTCTTTTAACTGTCTCAGGTTCAACACCATTTCTTAAATCAATTGCTACTCGTATACCTTCTCTATTTGACTCATCTCTAATATCTTTTATTCCTTCAATTTTTTTTTCTCTAACCAATTGAGCTATTCTTTCATTTAATATTGATTTGTTTACTTGATAAGGAATTGAAGTGATAACCAATCTGTCTCTACCTGTCTTTGAGCTTTCTACTGATATTTCTCCTCTTATCTTAAACGAACCTCTTCCGTGATTGTAACCTTGTTTAATGATATCTTTGCCAATAATTACTCCTCCTGTTGGAAAATCTGGACCAGGAATATGTTTCATCAAATCTTTAATTTTAATATCTTTATCTTCTATCAAAGCTAATGTTCCATCTATAATTTCACCAAGATTATGTGGGGGTATACTTGTTGCCATACCAACCGCAATTCCTCCAGCTCCATTAACAAGCAGGTTTGGAAATTGAGCAGGTAATACTGAAGGTTCTTTTTCTGTTTCATCGTAATTACTTTTGAAAGAAACAGTATTTTTTTCTATATCATCAATTAAAAATTGAGAAACTTTAGATAACCTTGTCTCGGTATATCTCATTGCTGCTGCTGGATCCCCATCTATAGATCCAAAATTACCCTGTCCCTCTACCAAAGGTAAACTCATTGAAAAATCTTGAACCATTCTAACTAATGCGTCATAAACAGATTGATCTCCATGTGGATGATATTTACCAATTACATCCCCAACTATTCTTGCTGATTTTCTAAATTGCTTCGACCAATCATAACCACCTTTATACATAGCAAATAAAATTCTTCTATGAACAGGTTTTAATCCGTCTCTAATATCAGGAAGTGCCCTACTAACGATGACACTCATTGCGTAAGATAAATATGACGAGCTCATCTCGTCATGCATTGAAATTAGTTTTATGTTGTTATCCTTAGGAACTTCAGATTTTTGCATAGATATTAAAATGGAATTTCGTCATCCATATCATTCGAGATTTGAGACGAGTCTTCAATATTATTCGATGATTGTGAATTATCATTTTGAATTCCACCACCAGTGTTTCCACCACCCAACATAGTTAATGAGGAATTATAACCCTGTATAACAATTTCAGTAGAATATTTATCTTGACCAGATTGTTCATCTTTCCATTTTCTAGTTGCAAGTTGTCCCTCTACATAAATTTGAGCACCTTTTTTTAAATACTGTTGAACTACATTTACAAGACCATCGTTAAATACAACTATTCGGTGCCATTCTGTTTTTTCTTTTTTTTCCCCTGTATTTTTATCTTTCCAAGATTGACTTGTAGCAAGACTTAATCTAGCAACACTTTTGCCATTTACCATTTGCTTAATTTCAGGATCTGCGCCTAAACGACCAATTAATAATACTTTATTTAAACTTCCAGCCATAATATTTATTATTTGTTATTTATTTAATTTATATTTATATCACAATTTACTCTGAATATTAATTTTATTAATTCAAAGCAACTAGAATTATGATCAAAAAGATAGTTATCAAGGGTGCCAAGGAACATAATTTAAAGAATATTTCTTTAGAAGTTCCTAAGGACAAATTTGTCGTGATCACCGGTCTATCTGGATCGGGAAAATCATCATTAGCATTTGATACAATTTACGCTGAAGGTCAAAGACGATATGTAGAAAGCTTATCTGCTTATGCACGACAATTTTTAGATAAAATGAAGAAACCAAATGTTGATTTAATAGAAGGCCTCAGTCCAGCAATATCAATTGAACAAAAAAATACTTCTAAAAATCCTAGATCCACTGTTGCAACAGTAACAGAAATTTATGATTATATGAGGGTGTTATATGCAAGAGCTGGAATACCCTACTCACCTTTCACAGGTAAGCCAATCACATCACAAACTATAACGCAAATAGTTGACAAAATTAAAGAATTGCCAAAAAAAGCTACCATTTATCTTTACGCACCTGTCGTAAGAGGTCGTAAAGGAGAATATAAAAAAGACATTTTAGGATATAAGAAAAGAGGATTTAGAAAAATTAAAGTTGATGATGTAATTTATGAAATCGACAAGGTCCCCGAACTTAACAAAAAAGTAAATCACGATATTTCTATATTGGTAGATAGGATAGTTTTAAATTCATCTTTAGGTAACCGATTAGCTGAAAGTATAGAAACAGCAGTGAATTTAGCTAATGGACTAATTTTTGTTGAGTATGAAGATGAAACTTTACCTGCAAAATTTAGAAAAACTGAAAAATTAATCTTTTCAACAAAATTTGCTTGTCCAGAAAGTGGTTTTACAATTGAAGAAATAGAGCCAAGATTATTTTCTTTCAACAGTCCATTTGGTGCTTGTGAAGAATGTGAAGGTATAGGCGTTAAATTAAACGTAGATCCAAACCTGGTAATACCCAATGAAAAAAAAAGTATTGCAGATGGTGCGATCGAACCCTGGGCGAAAACTACCACACTTTACTATGCACAAACCTTAGCCTCGATTGCAAAACATTATAATTTTTCGTTAGATGAAAAATGGAATAAATTACCAAAGAAAATTAAAGATATCATCTTATATGGATCTGATGATGAGGAAATCAAATTTAATTATGATGATGGTTATGAAAAATATTCACATAAAAAAACATTTGAAGGTGTAATAAATAATTTAGAAAGAAGATATCTCGAAACTGATAGTGACTGGAAAAGAGAAGAAATAGCTCAATATCAATCTGATACAAAATGTGAAAGATGTAATGGACATAGACTTAAGGATGAAGCTTTATGTGTTAAAATTGATGGATTGCATATAAGTGAAGTTACAGAAAAGTCTATTTTGGATGCTTCAGATTGGTTTAAAAATCTTAATAACTCTCTTGATCCTCGTCAATTAAAAATTGCTGAACATATTTTGAAAGAAATAAATGAACGACTTAATTTTTTATTAAATGTAGGCCTTGACTACTTAACTCTATCAAGGGAGTCTGGAACCCTTTCAGGTGGAGAGGCACAAAGAATTAGATTAGCTTCACAAATTGGTTCAGGATTAACAGGAGTCCTTTATGTTTTGGATGAGCCTTCAATTGGATTACATCAAAAAGATAATGTCAAACTTATCAGTGCTTTGAAAAGATTAAGAGATTTAGGAAATACTGTTATTGTAGTTGAGCATGACACTGAAACAATGGAAAACGCTGATCACATTATTGATTTAGGTCCAGAAGCTGGAAGTAAAGGAGGCCAAGTAGTTGCTGAAGGAACTATAGACGAAATTATTAAAAATAAAGACAGCATAACAGGCAAATATTTATCAAATAAATTTAAAATTAATGTACCTGCCAAAAGAAGATTGGCAAAGAATGGTAGATTTTTAGAAATCTCAGGTGCCACAGGAAATAATCTTCAAAATGTAAATCTAAAAATTCCTTTAGGTAGTTTGACCTGTGTAACAGGTGTTTCTGGAAGTGGTAAATCTACTCTAGTTTTACAAACTTTATATAATGCTTTAAATTTAACACTAAATAATAATAAATCTCGAAAAATTCCCAAACCTTTTAAAGGTTTTAAAGGAACTGAGTTAATAGATAAAATCATCGATATAGATCAATCGCCGATTGGAAGAACACCTAGATCCAATCCCGCAACATATACTGGAGCATTTGGACCAATTAGAGATTGGTTTACGGCTTTGCCAGAGTCAAAAACTCGGGGATACAAACCAGGTAGATTTTCTTTTAATGTTAGAGGTGGTAGATGTGAAGCTTGTGAGGGTGATGGAGTAATAACCTATGAAATGCACTTTTTACCAGATGTTTACATTCAATGTGATGAATGTAAAGGAACCAGATATAATAGAGAAACTCTAGAAATAAAATTTAAAGACAAGAGTATTGCCGATGTTTTAAATATGACTGTTGATGAAGGATGTGATTATTTTGAAAATATATCAAATATTAAATCTAAATTATTAACATTAAAAAAAGTTGGTTTGGGTTATATAAAAATTGGTCAACAAGCAACTACTCTATCTGGTGGGGAGGCACAACGTATTAAACTTGCAAAAGAATTATCTAAAAGATCTACCGGAAGAACTATGTACATACTTGATGAACCAACTACTGGACTGCATCAACATGATATTAAAAAATTACTAGAAATACTTCATACTTTTGTCGCATTAGGTAATACAGTTGTTGTTATTGAGCACAACCTTGATGTAATTAAAACTGCTGATTACATTGTTGATATGGGTCCAGAAGGTGGAGTTAAAGGTGGAAAAATTATTGCTGAAGGAAAACCTGAAGATATTTGTAAAGTTAAAGATAGTTATACTGGCCAATTTTTAAAACCACTATTAGTATAAAATTACTTATAATTACTTAAAATTAGTGTATAAATATTAAGAATCATGAGTAATTTACTTTCATCTTTATCTAAAACCATTCACGCTTCATTAGCTTTAGCAATAATTCTTTTTATTGGTTTATTTGTTCAAAATGATGGATTTGCATTTGATAGAGCTTTTTGGAGTTGGGTTGCAAGATACACTCATGTATTAGTTGGTATTATGTGGATTGGTTTACTTTGGTATTTTAATTTTGTCCAAATTCCAAATATGTCAAAAATCCCTGATGAACAAAAACCTGCTATAGGAAAAGTTATAGCTCCAGCTGCTCTTTTCTATTTTAGATGGGCGGCTTTTTTTACTATATTGTCAGGATTAATCTTAGCTGGATTAAATGGCTATCTACACGATGCGATGACTTTGAGTATTGGATCTGGTATTCCAAAACATACAGCTATTGGTATTGGAATGTGGCTAGGAATAATAATGGCTTTTAATGTTTGGTTTGTAATATGGCCTAATCAAAAAAGAGCATTAGGTATCGTTGATTGTGAGCCAGATGTAAAAGCTAAATCTGCTAAGACAGCAATGTTATTTTCAAGAACCAATACACTTCTTTCACTGCCAATGCTTTTAGCAATGGTAGCAGCACAAAATTTATATTAATTAATCTTTATTTTCTTCTCTTAAAACAGTTTTTTGAGTTACATTAAGTCTAACTAGCACGGTGTTAGCTATATAAATTGACGAATAAGTTCCAAAGATTACCCCAAGTATCATTGCAAAAGAAAATCCCCTTAGGATCTCTCCACCAAAAATATAAATAGCAAGAAGTGCCAAAAGTGTAGTTATTGAGGTTAATAAAGTACGAGACAATGTCTCATTAATTGAAATATTGGTTAATTCAAAAATCTTAATATCAGAATATTTGCGTAGGTTTTCTCTTACTCGATCAAAAATAACAACAGTATCATTCATTGAGTATCCTACAATTGTTAATACTGCAGCAATAATTGATAAATTAATCTCTAGACTGAATAAAGAAAACATACCTAAAGTAACAATAACATCATGAAATAAAGCAACTATTGCACCTAAGCTGAATTGCCATTCAAATCTTATCCAAATATAAATAAGCATAACTGCTAATGAAAGTGAAATGGCAATAATACCAGATCTTAATAATTCACTACTGACTTTAGGTCCAACATTTTCAACTCTTCTAAAGTTAAAATTATTTCCATAACTGTTTTCTAAATTATTTTTGATATTCTCAATAACATCATTTTTTGCATCATTTATTTCAAATTTAATCAAATAATCTTGATCATTTCCAAATTTCTTGACTGAAACGTCACCCAAATTCATTTGGCTTAAAGAGTCTCTTAATGAACTTACATTAATTTTGTTATCAGTTGATCTTAATTCAATTAAAGTGCCACCTTTAAAATCAATTCCATAATTTAAACCTTTAAAAAATAATAATCCTAAAGAAAATACTATTAAGACAATCGAAATTATATTGAATTGATTGTAATATTTGTTGAATGGTATCATTTATATAAGTCCTACTTTATCTTTATTTTTAACCACATATAAACCAGTTAGAAGTCTTGCAATAAAATATACAGAAAATAGAGTTGTAAAAATTCCAACTCCTAATGTAATTGAAAAACCTTTAATTGGTCCAGATCCCATAAAAAAAAGAATAACAGCAGCTAATAGTGTTGTTATATTGGCATCTAGAATTGCTGTTCTTGACTTTATGTAACCACTATCAAACGCAATAACATTGTTTTTTTCTTCTTTAATTTCTTCTTTAATTCTCTCAAAAATAAGTACATTGGCATCAACAGCCATACCAACTGTAAGTATAATGCCTGCAATACCAGGCAATGTTAAAGTTGCTTCAAAGATGGTTAGTATGCCCATTAATAAAAAAAGGTTTGCTACTAATGTTATATTAGTAATCAAACCAAAAACTTTGTATTTAACAAACATAAAAATAATCACTAAACAAAAACCTATAATCAAAGCTATTAAACCTGCGTCTATCGAGTCTTGACCTAAATCAGGACCTACAGTTCTTTCCTCAATTATATTTAAAGGAGCAGGTAAAGCACCGGATCTAAGTAATAATGCTAAATCTGTTGCTGATTGAAATGTAAAACCACCACTGATCTGACCTGATCCTGATACAATAGCATCTCTTATTACGGGCGCACTTATAATTTTACCATCTAAAACAATTGCCAATTGTTTTCCAACACCTGTTGAGGTAGCTTTACCAAATCTTTTAGCTCCTACTCTATCTAAACTAAATGACACAACAGTTTCATTATTTTGTGTGTCCATTCTTGGTTGAGCATCAAGGAGATTATCACCACTTAAAATAATACGCTTACTAACAAAAGCTTCTTCGGATCCATCTTCATAGCTAAGTTTTTCTACACCAAAATTATCTTCGTCATCATTTTGGGTAACAAATCTAAATGTTAAGTTAGCTGTTTTACCAAGCAAAGATTTAATTCTCATAGGATCGTCTAATCCAGGTAATTCAACTAAAATCCTATTATTTCCTCTTTTAAGAATATTTGGTTCATTAGTACCTATTTCATCAATTCTTCTTCTTACAATCTCAATAGCTTGATCTTGAGAGGAAGTATTAAGATTCACTAAGCCTTGTTTTGAAAAAGTTATTTCAAAATTACCAGAGTTTTCAGTTACATCCATTTGGTGAGATTTAAATCTTGGGTAATAAGGATTAATCTCGCTATTTTCATCCAAAAAAGATGCTAACACAGTATCAATATTGTCTATTTCAACATCAAAAATAATAGATTTATTTAAGAGTTTTAAATTATTAAGATTTATATTTTTATCTTTGAAATAATTTCTGATTGTAGATGTTAGATTTTGTAATTTTTGTTCAATTACTGGCTCATTATCAATTTCTAATAATAGGTAAGAACCTCCCTGAAGGTCCAGACCTAAATTAATTTTTTTTTTAAAAAAACTATCATCTGAATTAAATAGATTTGAGAATGCAATAAAAACTAAAACAAGTGTTATCAACGAAACTAAAAAAATTCTTAATTTAGAAAAATATAACACTTAAAAAAAATTATTTTTTTGCTTCTGGAGAGTTTAAAAGAGCTTGAATTCCTGTTGCTTTTACGATTTCAACTTTAACATTTTCGGCAATTTGAACTTCTACAGTGTCATTATCAATTACTCTTTCTACAACACCTGTTATCCCACCTGAGGTAATCACTTTATCTCCTCTTTTTAGGCTTTCTACCATTGCTTTGTGTTCTTTAACTTTTTTTTGTTGTGGTCTAATTAAGAAAAAATAGAAAATAACAAAGATTAATATTAATGGTATAAATTGACCTATTCCTGAACTGTCCATAATGCTCCTTATTTTTAAAAAGAATTCTTATACTATCTGTTAATTTAAAACAACTTTAAATAGCCGTAATTTTATCAATATTATTCATGTAAGGTCTTAATTTAGTTGGAACTACTACTGAACCATCTTCTAATTGATAATTTTCCAATATTGCAATCAATGTTCTACCTACTGCAAGTCCACTTCCATTTAAAGTTCCAAGAAACATTGTTTCGTTATTTTTTTTGTATCTTGATTTCATTCTATTTGATTGAAACGTAGAACATGAAGAGCATGAAGATATTTCTCTGTATTTATTTTCAGAAGGTAACCATACTTCAATGTCATAAGTTTTTTCAGCACTGAATCCCATATCTCCAGAACAAAGAATAACTTTTCTATAAGGTAATTCTAGCTGGTCTAAAATATCAGTGGCACAATTAGTCATTCTTTCCAATTCAGTCATACATTGATTATTTTCTACAATACTAACCATTTCTACTTTGTAAAATTGATGCTGACGGATCATACCTTTGGTATCTTTTCCATAACTACCCGCTTCTTTTCTAAAGCATGGTGTTGATGCAACTAATCTCATTGGTAAATTTTTTTCATCAACTATTTGGTTTTTAACAATATTGGTTAAAATTACTTCAGCAGTTGGGATTAAAAACTTTCTCTCAGAACCATCATCTAATTTAATTTCAAATTGGTCATTTTCAAACTTAGGCAATTGACCAGTACCAAACATTGTATTCTCTGATGCTATCAAAGGTGGAGATATTTCTTTATAACCATTTTGATTGATATGCGTATCTAGCATAAAATTTGATATTGCTCTTTCCAATAAAGCAAGTTTATCTTTGACAAAAACAAATCTAGAGCCAGTAGTTTTTGTAGCCAAATCAAAATCAAGCATTCCGAGATTCTCTCCTATCTCATAATGAGATTTTGCTTTGAAATTAAAATTAGGTATTTTTCCAGATTTTAGAACTTCAATGTTATCATTTTCATCTTTACCAAAAGGTACATCTGCGTGAGGTATATTTGGAATTGTAGATAAAATTTCGTCTAATTCTTTTTTGATTGAAGTTTGCTCTTCTGTTAAACTATCAATTTCTTTTGAGATTTCTTTCGACCTTGTAAATAAATTTTGATCTTTTGATTTAGAAATATCTTTTTTTTCTTTCTCTAAATTTTCCTTTTTCTGAATTAATTCTCTATTTTTTTCATCTAAATCTTTAATTTTATTGATATCGACAGATAATGATCTCTTTTGCAGAGATTTTGCAAATTGTTCGTAATTTTTTCTTATGTCTTTAATGTTATGCATCAGAGTCTTTTAAGTGTTTTTTTTCAATAAAATTCACAGAAAATATTGATAATTCATATAATATTAATAATGGAATTGCCAAACCAATTTGAGTTATTGGATCTGGGGGAGTTAAAATAGCAGCAGCAGCAAAGATAATTACCACAACATATTTTCTTCTTTTTTTAAGAAATTCAGAGTCAACTATTCCAACTCTGGCCAGTAAACTTAAGACCACAGGTAACTGAAAACTTATACCAAATGCAAAAATTAATTTCATTACTAGAGATAAATATTCATTAACTTTTGCTTCTAGTTGAATGGGTAGATTTGTTGAAGCACCTGAACTTTCAAATGATAAAAAAAACTTTATAGCTAGTGGCATAATTAAATAATAAACCAACATTCCTCCTAATAGAAAAAGAATTGGTGTCAAAATTAGATAAGGTAGGATTGCTGTTTTCTCATGTTTGTATAAACCGGGTGCAATAAATTTCCATACTTGCATCAATATATATGGGCAAGTCACAAAGAAAGCCGCAAAAAAGGATACCTTTAAATATGTTAAAAAAGTTTCTTGAAGAGCAGTAAAAATCAATCTTCTTTCTATACCGTCATCTCTTACTGCTTTAGCGTATGGTTCAACTAAAAAACCGTACAAATGTTCAGAAAAAAAATAACAGCCAATAAAAAAAATAATTAAAAATATAAAACTATGAATTAATCTTTTTCTTAGTTCTGCTAAATGGCTAATAAAACCTGTATCGTTATCTTCATTGCTCATCTTTATTTTCTTTTGAATTTTTATTTTTATCTTCTAATGTTTCGTTATCTTCTATTGAAATATTAGCGACATCATTTTGAATATTATTAATATATCTTTTTGTAGTTCCTATCCACGAACCAACTTTTTTTAACATTATAGGAAAATCTTTGGGACCTAAGACAACAATAGCAACTGCAACCACAATTAAAATCTCAAACCAACCAATAGTAGGCATGTGATTTAATCTTTGTTGTTAGAGTCTTGTTTTTCTTCGGAAATATTTTTAGGCTCAGGTTCATCAGTAATATCTGATGCCATTCCTTTTTTGAAACTTTTTATACCTTTGGCTACATCACCCATAAGGCTAGATATTTTGCCTCTACCAAAAAGTAAAACAACTAATATTACTACTATCGCAATTTGCCAAATTCCTATGCTCATAAAAATCTTATAACCTTTTTAATTTGATTTTAAAAGTACCTTTTTAATCTTTATCTTCGGTGTCAAGAGTACTACTTAACATTTCATCAATATTTGAATATATATCCTCTTTTTTTTCTTCTTGTTTCTCTTTGAAGAATTTACCAGTACCAAAGATAGCATTATCAACACTAGAGCTATCAATCAAACCTGCAGCACCTAACTCATCAACCGTAGGCAAATCAGATAGTTTTTGTAAATTAAAATGGCTTAGAAAATCATCTGTTGTAACGTATTGAATTGGTTTTCCAGGAACATCTTTTCTACCACCTGGTTTAACCCAGTTTAATTCCATAAGGATATCAAGCGTATTAGTACCAAAAGCTACACCTCTTATTTCTTCAATTTCTGCTCTGGTAACTGGTTGGTGATAGACAATAATAGCTAACGTCTCAACTGCAGCTCTAGACAGTTTTTTCTCAACTGTTTTTTCTTGAGACATAAGATTTGATAAATTTGGTGATGTTCTGAAGGACCATTTGTTTGAAATACAAACAAGATTAATACCTCTATTGCTATATTCTTTTTGTAATTTTTCTAATGCTTTTAATGTATCGGTCTTTTTTGACAATTTGCTGTCAATGGTATCAATGTCCAGTGGTTCTGCTGCTGCAAAAATAATTGCTTCAATTTCTCTTTCAGCATCAGTTAACTTAGATGGAAAGTTAACAACATTATCTTTAGTTAAAATATTTTTTTTATTCATTTATTTTCTTTTATATAAATATCATCAAATAAGTTATCTTGTTTAATTGTCAAATTTCCTTCTTTAACTAGTTCTAGTGAACCAGCAAAGATACCGGCTTTACCAGTTTTTTTAAATCTCTTACCGCTTTTAAATGTACTTGGGATTAAATCATCCAATTTTTTCCAGTCCAATAATTTTCCAAAGAACTCTTTAATTGTTTTAATACCATCTTCGGTTGTAAAAACTGGAAGTTTAGGAATATTCATTTTGTGAAAATCTTTAGTCATAACAATTGATGAATAAGATTTTAACAATTCAAATAAAGTAAGGTTATACTCTGTACTGTAGATTGATCTTATATTGCCTTTCATTCCTCTAGATCTAATTTCTCTTCCAAGTCTTTTTCTTTTTAACATTTGTTCTGAAAGTAACCGAATTAATTCTAATTTTTTTAATTGTAATTTTAATTTTTCAGCTACCTCAAAAACTTTAAATTCTTCCTCTGGTGTTCCAGGTAATAACAATTTAGATTTTAAATAAGCAAGCCATGTGGCCATTAATAAATATTCTGAGGCTAACTCTAAATTTAACTCCTTTTCCTTTGTAATAAATTCATGAAATTGGTCAGCTAATTTAGTGATTGAAATATCCTCCAAATTTACTTTTTGAGCTTTTGCAAGATCTAATAAAACATCAAGTGGTCCATTAAAATTTTCAATTTCAACATTAAATAATAAAGAATCGCTATCAGGCATAAGTAATACTAACTTAAAATCTTATAAAATTCTGATGTTTTTTTGATAATAAACTTATCAATGAAAGGTGAATTATCAGCCACTTGTTTCATTTCACTCATATTGCCATTACAATGAAGCACTAAATTACATCCAGCTGCAAAAGCTTTTAAAGTGTTAGTTTTAATAGAGTTTTTTAAACTTTTCATAGAAACGTCATCTGAAATTAAAATATTTTTAAAACCAATTTTATTTCTGATTAAATTAATAATTTCTTTGGAATGAGTGACTGTATTATGTTTATCAATTTGTTTGTAGACAACATGTGCTGTCATTGCAAAGAAACTTTTTTTATTTTTAAAAGTATAAAAATCTTTTTTTTCTAAATATTTTAAGGTTTTATTTATGATGGGTGTAAATTTATGACTATCTGATTTTGCTAAACCATGTCCTGGTATATGTTTGATTACAGTGCCAATTGAGTTCAAGTGGAATAATTTAATGCAAATATCTCCTATTAAAGAAACTATTTTTGGATTTTTGGAAAAAGATCTATCCCCAATTATATTTGAAGCTCCCTTATATTTTAAATCTAATACTGGCAATGTATTTATATTTGCACCAATAAGTTTCAATAATTCAGAAGTTTTATCTATAAATAATCTAAAATAGATATTAAATTTTTTTTTATCTTCTAAATATAATTTTCCAAAATATTCTGATGTTAAATTGTCAAATGAGATTAATTTTTTTAATCTATTTACTCGACCCCCTTCTTGATCTATTAAAATAGGATATTTTTGGTCATTAAATATTTTTTTTATTTGGTCAGTAAGTTTTTTAGTTTGTTTTATGTCTTTAATATTTCTTGTAAAAAGAATAATTCCCCATGGTTTGTGTTTTTTTAAAAAATTAATTTCATTACTGCTTAAAGTAAAAGATTTGATACCACATATAAAAGCTTTACGGTTAACCATTATTTTCTAAGAGTTTCCAAAAATTGTATTTTTTCTTTTTTTTGTTTTGATTTTGCTGAACATATTCAACAACATTATTGGTATCATCTTCAAGTGTAGGCAAATTGTTTGTATAATTTAATATTTTATCATTTATTGATTTAAGAGAACGGTAAGAATTTTTTTTATTTTCATCAGAAAAATAATATTTTGCTGACATAAATAAAAAGAAAAAAATAACAATGATAAATACTAAATATTTAATTTCTTTTAACATTACATTTTTTCAGGAGTATCAACACCTACAATATTCATCCCTGATTTTATAATCTCAGCTATAGTTTTTAAAAAAACTAAATTTTTGTCAGAAATGTTTTTATCTTCATTAATAAATCTCTTTGCAGGATTATCTTTACCTAAATTCCAATATGAGTGAAATTCTGAAGAAAGTTCATAAAGATAAACAGGTAATCTATGAGGTTCAAGTTTATCACTTGCAGCTTCAATGCATTTGGGCCATTCAGCAATTTTTTTCAATATATTAATTTCATCAGGTTCATACTCAAAGTCAAAATTGTTGATATTAAGATCAGATTTAATGTCTTTGTTTAGATGCCGAAAGACGGAAGATATTCTAGCATATGCATACTGTACGTAATAAAGAGGATTATCTTTTGATTTTTCTTTAACTTTGTCAAAATCAAAATCTAATTCAACATCACTACTTCTATTTAACATAATAAATCGAGTAGCATCTTTTCCAACTTCGTTAATTAAATCATCAACAGTAATATAATCACCTTTTCTTTTAGACATTTTAAAAGGTTCGTTATTTTTAATTAGTTTAACAAGTTGACTAACTTTACAAATCAATTTATTTTTTTTCCCTGATAGAGCATCGACAGATGATGTAATTCTTTTTATATACCCAGCATGATCAGCACCTAAAATATTAATTAAATAATCAAAATTACGATCAATCTTATTTTTATGATAAGCAACATCGCTTGCAAAATAAGTCCAGGAGCCATCTGATTTTTGAAGTGCTCGATCTTTATCATCACCAAAATCAGTCGATTTGAACAATAATTGCTCTCTTTCAACCCAATTAGCATTATCCTCACCAGCTGGAGCTTTAATTTTACCCTTATAAATAAAGTTATTCTTTTCTAGAAACTGGATAACTTTATCTACTTCTTTTTGTGATACTAAATTCTTTTCACTTATGAAATTATCATGAATAATTCCTAGAGAAGCTAAGTTTTTTTTGATTAATAACAAAGCTTCAAGAATAGATTGTTGCGTTAAGACATCTTTGATTTCATCATAATTATCGTAATTAATATCTAATTTTTTTTGAATAATATTATTTGCAAAATCTATAAGATAATCACCAGGATAAAGATCATCATTATCTGGGAATTCCTCTTTGAATAAAATTTCTCTAATTCTAAAATATACAGATTTTGTAAAATTTATAATTTGATTACCATAATCATTAACATAATATTCTTTTGTAACTTTATGTTTGTTAAATTTTAAAACATTACTAATAACATCACCTAAAATAGCTCCTCGACAATGACCTACATGTAAAGGCCCAGTAGGATTTGCAGATACAAATTCAATTAAATAACTGTTTTTATTTTCTTTATTATTAATTCCATATTCATTGAAGTTTTTATTAACTTCTTCAATAAATTTTGCCCAGAAAATAGATTTAAATTTAATATTTATAAAACCAGGTTTTATAGTTGTTATTTCTTGTATTGATTGATCTTCATTCTTTAATTTTTCAACAAGTTGATCTGCTATTAATAATGGAGATTTTTTGTTAACTTTAGATAAAAACATTGCAACATTTGTTGATATATCTGCATTAAATTTTACTGGAGGAATTTCAACTGTTATGCCCTCTAAACTTTCAGGCAGAATAATTAATCCAGATTTTTTTAAATCTATAATTAAATTTTTAATTTTATCTAAATATATATCAAAAATATTCATTTAAGATTTTTATAGAGGTTAATAGCATATCTATCTGTCATACCAGATATAAAATCTGAAATTGATCTAAATTTATTTTTATCTAATTCTCGATCTTTAATAAATTTTCTAGGATTTGTTTTTATAATATTAAATAATTTTTTTATAATTTTCTTACCATTATTATTTTTATTTAAAACTTCTTTATTATTGTACATATTATATCTTAAAAAAGATTTAATCTCTTTTTCAGATTTTTGGATTTTTTCAGAAAAATTTACAATTATATTTTTTGCATTTTTAACATCATTAATAGAGTTAATTTTATAAATTTTAAGATTTTTTTTTGTGTTATTAATTAAGTCCTTAATCATTAAATCAATTGAGTTTCTAATAACTTGATATGTAACAATTTTATAATTCTGTTTGTTAATTATTTTTTTATATTTTTTATAAATGTCTTTAAAAAAATTTATTTCGGTTAATTCTTCAATTTTGAACAAATTGGCATTAATCCCATCTTGGATATCATGATTGTTGTAAGCAATATCATCAGATATTGCTGATATTTGAGCCTCTAATGAAGGATAGTGTTTAAAATTAATCATTTTTTTAAAGTTTTTTAATCCAATTAATCTTTCAATCAACTCAATATTCTTAGCTGGTCCATTATGCTTTAGTAATCCGTCTAAAGTTTCAATTGATAAATTTAAGCCACTAAACTTTAAATATTTATTTTCTAAAAACATCACTATTCTCAATGTTTGTAAATTATGGTCAAATCCACCAAACTCTTGCATGCATTCATTAAGGGCATCCTCTCCTGCATGACCAAATGGGGTGTGTCCTAAATCATGAGCTAAACTTAGAGTTTCTGCTAAATCTTCATTTAAATTTAAATATCTAGCAACAGACCTTGCTATCTGGGCCACTTCAATGGAATGGGTTATTCTAGTTCTAAAATGATCCCCTTCTGTATTCACAAATACCTGAGTTTTATGTTTTAACCTTCTAAAAGAGGCGCTATGAATAATTCTATCTCTATCTCTTTGAAATGGAGATCGATATTTAGACGTAGGTTCCTTGTGTAATCTACCGCTAGTTTTAAATTGTCCTAAGTTTAAATATTTTTTCATACTTTAATTTAAATAATTAAGCATTATATTACTAATAACAGTGTTCACTCATGATTAAAGAAATTAAATTTACTGATAAAGCATTAAAACAGATCAATAACTTACTGACTAAAAAAGATAAAGGTTCCTTTTTTAGAATCGCAATTAAAGGTGGTGGTTGTTCAGGTTTTCAATATGAATTTACCTTTGATACAAATAAAAATGAAGATGATCTAAATTTTGAAAATATACTTATAGACAAAACCTCTGCCGATTTACTTAAAGGATCAGAAGTGGATTATGTCTCAGAATTAATAGGTGAAACTTTTAAAATTACTAATCCCCAGTCCAAATCTTCTTGTGGTTGTGGGGTTTCTTTCTCACTATAATGCTTATCTCGTCCTGGAATGTAAATTCTGTTAGGGCTCGTATTGAAAATATTAAAAGTTATCTTCTTAAATACAAGCCAGATATTTTAATGATGCAAGAAATCAAAACTGAAGATTTGAATTTTCCCTATGATGATTTTTCTTCAATGGATTATGAATCTCATGTTTTTGGTCAAAAAAGTTATAATGGTGTTGCTATAATTTCAAAACACAAATTAACAAATATCAAAACTGATTTAATTAAAGATAAGTTAAAACAATCAAGAATAATTTCTGCTGAATTAACCTATCAAAAAAAAAATATACAATTGATAAATATATATACTCCCAATGGAAATCCTGTTGATACTGAAAAATATGATTATAAAAAAAATTGGCTAGATGCTTTAATTAAACAATTAAAATCAATATTAAAAAAAAATCCGAATATAATACTTGCTGGAGATTTTAACATAATACCTGCGGCCGAAGATGTGTATAATGTAAAAAGTTTTGAAGATGATGCATTATATAGATTGGAAATCAGAAAAAAATTTAGAGAAATGTTAAATCTTGGTTTTAGTGATGTTTATCGACACTTTCATGATGATAAAGAAGGCTATACTTTTTGGGATTATATGAGAGGCGCATGGCAAAAAAATAATGGTATGAGAATTGATCATTTTTTAGTATCAAATTCTATGATTGATAAGGTTAAAAACATCAACATCAATAAAGATCCAAGAGGAAGGGAGAAACCCTCAGATCACACACCTATAGAAATTAACCTAGCTTAAAGATTTAATTTTATTAACTAATTCCTCATTAATATGTCTTGGACCAGTATCCAGTCGATTTTTATGTCTTCTTTCCCCAGGTAGTCTAACACCATCAAATGACTTCATTTTGTTAAAAAATTCTTCAGCATGTTTTTGCCAGTTTGTTCCTGCAGTTTTATCTGGAGATATAGCTAAAATAAATTCTCCTCCACTAGGTGGAGCTCCATCGTTATTATCTTTTGCTGCAGTCTCATAACTAAAATTATCGCCAACAAGTGCTCCAGCTAAAAGCTCGACCATCATCGCAATTGCTGATCCTTTATAGCCACCAAAAGGAAGTAAAACACCTCCATCAGCTATTTCACCAGGATCTGTAGTTTCTTTGCCTTCTTTAGTTAAACCCGTACCAAGTGGAACTTTGTGCCCTTCTCTTTTTGCAACTTGAACTTCTCCCATTGCCATTGAAGCTGTCGCCATATCATATACAACTGGAGTTTTACCGGGTCTTGGCCAAGCAAATGAGATTGGGTTTGTGCCAAATAATGGTTTAATAGCACCAGCGGGCGCCACTGCAGGTTTATAAGAAGTGCAAGCAAAAGCAACCAAACCTTCTTCTGCTAATTTTTCTGTTTCAGGCCACATCGCAGCCATATGATGAGAATTATTAATAGCTAAGACTGCTACGCCATTTTCTTTTGCAGCTTTAGATAATTCAGGTAAAGATTTAGATAGAACAACTGGTGCTAAACAATTATTTCCTAAAACTTTTATTACTGATGGTGAAATCTTTTTAATTACAGGTTTCCCTTTGCCATCAATTTTACCATTTTTCAAACCTGTCACGTAAGCTGGCAATCTAAATAAGCCATGAGAAACAGATCCATCTCTTTCTGCATTTCTAATCAAATCTGATAATATGCTTGCTGACTCATCATCACAACCATTAGCTAAAAGAGTTTTTTTTGACAAATCATAAATTTCATCAAGTGTTAATGAGACAGTATTAGCCATAAATACAATAAATATTATTTATGCTCTTCTTTCAAATCTTTTTTTAAATCGTCATGATCGCCAACAACAATATGATGCTTACTTTTAACAACATATTTATCTAATATAGGTATTAAAACTAAAGGTATTAAACCACCTAATACAATACCAATTGTTGCAGTTCTTAAACTTGGATCTAGTGTGGCAGCTATAAAATCAGCAATAACGTGGGCAAAAACAACGCCAATTATTCCTGCGACATATCCATTTGAGACTACTTTTAATAATCTATTAATACTCCAACCTGAGTAAAAGCCGATTAAAGGAATTATTGTGTGAACAAGGCCAAACACAAATCCTCTCAGCATGCCATGATCTTGTAACCATATAATATCTTCTAAAAAATGATCCATGTTTAATTACAAGCCTTACAAATAGCTGAAACTTCTAATTCATAATTTTTAAAGTCATATTTTTTAAAAATTTTTTTACTTAATATCTCTTCAAACAAATTTGAATTTAACTCTTCTGTTTCACCACATTTTTTACAAATAGCAATGGATGGATTATGATTTTTGTGTGAATGATTGCACAACATATATTTTTTAGTTTGATTTGATTTGTGGATTTTATTTTCACTAATTAATTTATTCAAAGATCTATACACTGACATAGGTTGTATTTTCTTTATATTCTGAAATTTATTCAAAATTTCGTAGGCTGTTAAATGATGTTTAGATTTTTTTATTATTTCAAATACTATGTCGTTATTGTTCATTGTTATGTTATAACATAACATAATTATTAGTAAAGGAGAATTATGCTCAAAATACAAAATTTAAAATGGTTAAGTACAATATTGGTTTTAATCGGAATTCTATTAACTAATATTAATGAATATCCTATTAATATATATTTTCATGGTTCAGGGGTATTAGGTTGGACTATTTGTGGTTATTTATCAAAAGATAAAGCGATAATGACTAACTTTGGCTTACAAGTGCCATTATTCATCTTTGGATTTTATAAACTATTAATTTAAATGAGTGAATAACCTGCAGACCTTACAGTCCTGATTAACTCTTTACAGTTTGGAAGGTTAATTGATTTTCTAAGTCTTCTTATGTGAACATCAATAGTTCTAGTTTCGACATTAATATTATTTGGCCAAACATTTTCTAATATTTGATCTCTAGTAAAAACACGCTTTGGATTAGTCAAAAAAAACTCAATCAAACGATATTCAGTTGGGCCTAAAGTTATTTCAGTTTTTTTTCTGTATACACGTTTTTCTAATCGATCTAATTTAAGGTCTTCAAACTCCAAAATATTAGAAATAGTATTTGGTTTTGATCTTCTTAATAATGCTTTTATTCTTGAAAATAATTCTTTGAAACTAAATGGTTTTGTCATGTAGTCATCTACGCCACTATCAAGACCTTTAATTTTATCTTCCTCGTCACCCCTAGCAGTAAGCATGATAATTGGGATTTTGCTTAATTTTTCATTTTTTTTAATAAGTTTACAGATTTCAATTCCTGATAAATCAGGCAACATCCAATCTAAAAGTAAAATATCAGGATCAAAATTTTTAAGAGATTTAAAACCTTCATTACCGTTGTCGGAAAAACCTACAATGAAGCCCTCTTTTTCTAAATTATACTTTAGTAATTTTACTATTGAAGGTTCATCTTCAATAATAAATATTTTAGCGTTCATTAAATTAAACTACAGTTTCTTTACCTTTTGGTCTGTGACCCTTTAAGTATTCACCCTTAATTAGATAGCAAGTAGACTCAGCTATATTTGTGATGTGATCCCCAGCTCTCTCAAGATTTTTTGTAGCGAAAATTAAGTGAGTTGAAAAATCTAGATTTTTTTTGTCTTTAGATAAAAATGCTATAACACTATTCATAGCCAAATAGGTTAGATCATCTACTTGCTCATCTTTAACCCAAACTTCTTTAGCTTTGTCATAATCTCTATTAATATAACTATTAATTACATCTGTTAATTGTTTAACAACTAAATCACCTAATCTTTTTAAATTTCCTAATAATTCTTCTGGTAAGTCAAGCGGTAGTGGTTTTACTTTTTTTGCATTACTTTTTGCAAGATCGCCTATTCTTTCTAGATCTTGGGAAATTTTAAGTGCTGCAATAGTAGTTCTAAGATCAATTGCCATTGGTGCTCTTTTAACTAGCAATGTCATTATTTGAGTATCAATTTTTGATCTAAATTTGTTAATTTGTTCATCATTTTTAATAATCTTATCAATAGAGTCCTTATCAACTTTAATTACAGCATCCATTGAGTCGTATAATTGAGACTCAGTTAAACTACCCATCTTAATTACCGAGTCATTTAGATACTGTAATTCTTCTTCATATGATTTTACTATATGTTCTTCACTCATAATTTATCCAAACCTACCAGTAATATAATCTTGTGTCATTTTGTTGTCAGGATTTTTAAAAATTTTCTCAGTTTTACCAACCTCTATTAATTTTCCAAGATGAAAAAAACCTGTTTTTTGGGAAACTCTTACCGCTTGAGCCATTGAGTGAGTAACTATTACAATTGTATATGTTGTTTTTAATTCATCAATTAGTTCTTCAATTTTTGCTGTTGCAATTGGGTCTAAGGCAGAACAAGGCTCATCCATTAGTATAACTTCAGGATTAACTGAAATAGCTCTTGCAATACATAGTCTTTGTTGTTGTCCACCAGACAAACTAGTTCCAGGTTCATTTAATCTATCCTTAACTTCGTTCCATAGTGCAGCTTTTTTAAGACTGTTTTCTACAATCTCATCTAATTCATCTTTAGTTTCCCCTTTGCCATGAATTTTAGGGCCATATGAGATATTATCATAAATACTTTTTGGGAATGGATTAGGTTTTTGGAATACCATTCCAACTTTTTCTCTTAATTCGACTACATCGATAGATTTATCATTAATATCAAAGCCATCCATTTCAATAGAACCTTCAATTTTACAAATATCAATGACATCATTCATTCTGTTGATACATCTAATAAATGTTGATTTTCCGCATCCAGAGGGTCCAATTAAAGCAGTAACTTCTTTTTCATTAAGCTCTAGATTAACATTAAACAAAGCTTGTTTATCTCCATAGAAGACATCTAAATTTTTTGCTCTAATCTTAACTTTCTTCATTTAATTCCACCTTTTTTCAAATTTTTGTCTCAAATAAACAGCTATGAAATTCATCATAATTAAAAAACTTAATAATATCATTATAGTAGCAGAAGTTTTTTCTACAAACCCTCTTTCAGCTGACTCAGACCATAAATATACCTGTACTGGCAGAGATGCTGATGGATCAATTGGAGTTGATGGAATATCAACAACAAAAGCGACCATACCAATTAAAATTAATGGTGCAGTTTCACCTAGAGCTTGGGCAAGGCCAATAATAGTACCTGACAATGTTCCAGGCAGTGCTAGTGGAACCACATGATGAAATACAGATTGAAATTTAGATGCACCAACAGCAAGAGCCCCTTCTCTAATGGATGGAGGTACAGCTTTAAGTGAAGCTCTGCATGGAATGATTATTCTTGGCAATGTCATTAATGCTAAAGTAATTCCGGCAACCAATGGTGTTGATCTTGGCAGATGAAGTGTTGCTAACAAAACTTGTAAAGCTAATAAACCATAAACTATTGATGGTACGGCCGCTAAATTATTAATATTTATTTCTATAAAATCAGTAATTTTATTTTTTGGGGCAAATTCTTCTAAATATATAGAAGCCAATACCGCTATTGGAAATGCTATTAATAAGCAAATTATTATACTATAAAAAGAACCAACTAAAGCTCCACCTATACCAGCAAGCTCAGGATCTCTTGAGTCACCATTAGTAAAAAAATAATTATTAAAATTTTTATTGATTACTTCATTTTCAACAAAATAATCATATATAAATAGTTGATTGTCTGTAATCGATCTTCTGTCTTCGGGTAAATCTCTGGGATAATTACCTTTGTGAAGTTGGTCGATATCATCAGATGCAGTAATTTCTAAAGTAATAGTCTTATCAATCAATTGATTGTTTTTAAGGAATGCATTTTTAATTTCATATTCTGCATCTGAACTAAATAATTTTAATAATTCATCTTCTTCATCTCTATTCTTAGATGGGTATGTTTTAAGCAAATTCTCTATAGTTAAATCATAAAAATCAGCATCATAAATTTCTTTTAGGGTAGCACCGTTATTTAATTCAATTAATTCACTATCATAAAACACATCAACTTTGATAACGGTTTTTTGAAATGCGCTACTACCTTTTGAAAAAATATTTTGTATTAATATTAAAACAAAAATAATAGCAATAGTGACTGATGCAATGCCATAAAATTTAAATCTTTTTTCAGCTCTATGTCTTTGTTTTAATCTCTCAGATTTATTCATATTTTTCTCTATATTTTTTAACTACTCTAAGTGCGATATAATTTAAGATTAATGTTGCAATAAACAAAGTTAATCCAAGCGCAAATGCTGATTGTGTTTTGGGGCTATTAAATTCTTGGTCACCAACTAAAATCATTACAATTTGAGTAGTAATTGTAGTGGTTGAGTCTAATGGGTTTATTGTTAAATTTGCAGCAAGGCCAGCTGCCATAACAACTATCATTGTTTCACCAATGGCTCTAGAAACTGCCAAAAGAATAGAGCCAATTATACCAGGAAGAGCTGCTGGGATTACAACTTTTTTTATTGTTTCTGATTGGGTGGCTCCAATTGCATATGAACCATCTCTTAACGATTGTGGAACGGAATTTATAACATCATCAGATAAAGATGAAATATATGGAATAATCATTATACCCATAATTAAACCTGCAGCTAATGCACTTTCTGATGATACTGTAAGTCCTAAACTTTCTCCAAATTCTCTAAAAAAAGGTCCAACAGTTAATGCAGCAAAAAAACCATAAACAACTGTTGGTATTCCAGCTAAAATTTCAATAACTGGTTTTGAAAACTTTCTAACTTTTATTGAAGCATACTCAGCCATATAAATTCCTGAGAATAATCCAATTGGCACAGCAACTAACATTGCTATTAAGGCAATAAAAGCAGTTCCAGCAATTAATGGGATAAAACCAAATGCATCTTTTAATTCTTCATATTCAGCCACAGTTATTGTGGTTGCATCTCTTACAAAAGCTCTTTGAGGGCTCCAATTTGTACCAAATAAATAATCAAAGACATTTATAACTGAAAAAAATTTTATACTCTCAAACAATAATGAAAAAATTATTCCAATAGTTGTTAAAATTGCAATCAATGACGAAGTAAATAATAAACCCTTTAAGATAAACTCAACATCGTCACGAGCTTTGTTGTTATTTTTAATCTTTTTTAATGAATAAATGATAGAGGCTATTATTAAAGTAAAAACTAAAACAATTTTAGAATTAGTAAATAAATTTAAAAACTTAGCATAAGATACTGCAGATTCTTTAAGTACAAAATCTATATCTCCAAAAAAATTACCAGAATAAATAGATTTAACTTTTTCGTAAAGAAGGTTGGCAGCATTATCGTCTAAAATGTTTGCACCTTGATTTTCAGCAAATTTTAAAATTATAGATTTAATTATTACTGGTTCAAATATAGTCCAAACTCCCAAAAACACTAATGATGGTATAGAGCACCACAAAACAAGATAGTAACCATAAAATTTTGGAAGGGCTTTTAATTTAACACTTTTTTCTATTGACCAGATTTTTGATTTTGATCTACCATAGAAAAATAGAGTAATTGAGAAAACTGTAATTAGTAGAATTAAAATAGAATTCATTTGGAGAGATAATTACAGATTTTATGTTACAGTTTTGTTAAAATTAAAACTGTAGATAGAAAAAAAAAGGCCAGATTTTACTGGCCTTTTATTAATATTTAGATTTAGTTAATTAAGAGTGATTGTGTTTAAGTCTACAGCAGCTGTTCTGGTCGTCTTATATTTTTCAGAAGCTAAAGGTACTAAACCAATGTCAGCTAAATAACCTCTAGAACCCATAGCTTTTTTTGATGTAAACTCTTTTAAAAACTCTTGAATTCCTGGGATTACACCAATGTGAGCTTTTTTAACGTAAAAGAAAAGAGGTCTTGCCACAGGATATGAATAATCTTGAATACCTTCTAAAGAAGGTTTTACACCTTCTATTGATGCAGCTTTAACTTTATCTTTATTGCTAATTAAATAACTATAACCAAAAAAACCAAATGCATTTGGATTTGAAGATAATTTTTGAACTATTAAAGTATCATTTTCACCAGCTTCAACTGCATAGCCATCTTCTCTAATTTTTTCACACTCATCTGACTTTTTGCCAGCTTCTTTGAATAAAGATTTTGCTGCATTTGTACATCCTTCAGACATTACTAAAGAATTCCATGCATCTCTTGTACCAGAAGTTGGTGGCGCAATTAGAACCTCGATTTTAGTATTTGGTAAAGAAGAGTCTATATCGCTCCAATTTTTATATGGGTTATCAACTAACTCCCCATTTACATCAACTTGCATTGCTAAAGCTCTCCAAAGTTGTTCTTTTGTAAAGTTAACATCAGGTGAGTTTACAGAGTGCGCAAAAGAAATACCGTCATTTCCTACAACTATTTCAATAATATCGGTTACACCATTTTTAGCGCAAAGTTCTTTTTCTGAAGATTTGATTGCTCTTGATGCATTTGTGATATCTGGATGATTTGTTCCAACGCCAGCACAAAATAACTTCATTCCACCACCAGTACCGGTACTTTCGATAACAGGCGTTTTAAAGCCGCCTTGTTTACCAAACTTTTCAGCAACAACTGTTGCGTAAGGGTAAACTGTAGATGAACCTACAATTTTAATTTGATCTCTTGCAAATGAATTTGAATTAAACCCAGCAATGATCAATAACGTAAATAATATATTTATAATTTTCTTCATTGTTTTCCTTTTAGTTTATTAACATGCTGTATAAATAATGATTAAAGCTAAAAAATTTATTACAGAAATATGAAACTTTTGTTACAAACGCTAAACTTTTAGTTGAATTAAAGAGATTTAAATTTTAATTCTACTGTAGTTCCTTTATTAATTTCACTAGAGATTTCCATTAAACCTCTATGCTGAGATACTAAATGTTTGACAATCGCAAGACCTAAACCAGTGCCTCCAACACTTCTACTTTTACTAGGATCAACAGTAAAAAAACGCTCAGTAACTCTATAAATATATTGTTTTGGAATACCTATACCTTGATCAATTATTTTAATGATATTGAAGCTTTTATCTTTACTAGGAATTATATTTATCTCTGTATTTTCATTACTATATTTTACGGCGTTATCAATTAAATTAGTAAAAATCTCTATTAACTTATCTTGATCTCCAATAATTTTAAAATCATCAATTTGTGAAAAATTTATTTTAATATTTTTTCTTTTTACCAAATCTTTTTGCGTTTCAATTACATAATTGATTACGTTATTTAGATCAATTTCGTGAGTTGGCTTAATGTGTTCTTGTAATTCAATTTTTGATAGAGACAATAAATCTCTAATTAAATTTTCCATTCGTTCAGACTGAGAGAGCATTATTGGAAATAAATTTTTCAACTCATCATCATTTTTTATCTTGTCATTATTTTCTATAGTTTCTAAACCCATTTTAATTGATTGGAGTGGAGTTCTTAATTCATGAGAAACATTAGCAACAAAGTCTGATTTTAATTGTTGGAACTTATAAAATTCAGTTAAATCTCTTATGAAAAGTAAACACACACTTTCATTAAAGAAAAAGTTTGTATTGTCATAAAATAAAGTAACATTTATTCGTTGAACGTTAGGGTTTCTTAATTCTACGTTAAAACTTTTTACATTTTCACCTTCAAATGATTTTTCAATCGCATTAAGTAAATCTGGATTTCGTAAATAATAACTAATGTTATCTTTCAATTTAATCTGAAATCTATCTTTGGCAGATTTATTATTAAATAAGATTTCTTTAGATTTATCCAGAATGATAACTTGTTCTGGGATGTAATCTAATAATTTATAAAGAGTTTTTTGGTAGAGCTTGTTATCAATTGGTTTTATATTTTTTGTTAAATCTTTTTCAACGTGAAAAGTAGGTTCAATTTTTTTTTCTTTCTTTATTAACAAAAAAAGTAAAAAAATAATTATGAATAAAAGAATAAAAGTTAAAGTGTCCATTTAAATTATTTTACTCTACCATAAACATCTTCATATCTTACAATGTCGGTTTCTTTTAATATAGATCCAACTTGAGCTTCAATAATTTTAACAGGCACTTTTCCATGATTTTGAATTCTATGAATTGCCTCTAATGGAATGAAAATATGTTCATTAGGACTCATTTTAAACTTATCATTATTTAGAGTAATTAAAGGCTTACCTTTAGTCACCAACCAATGTTCTGCTCTATGATGATGTTTTTGTAAACTTAAAATACCCTTAGGTTTTACATATAATTCTTTAATTAAAAAATCTTTGCCTTCAAATAAATTGGTATATCTACCCCAAGGTCGGTAATAAATATTTTTTTTCTTAATATATTTATTTTTGTTTTTATCATACATCTTTAAAATTTCTTTCCAGGATCCAAGATCTGACCACGGGATATCTAGTTTTATAGCATTAATCTCTTTAACTTTTTCTAATATTGCATAATCAAAAGATTTAGCTGTTGCTTTAACAAATGAGCTTTTATCTAAATAATAAACATTATTTTTAAGTTTAGCTTTGTTTACTGAGTTTAAACAATTTTTATAAATAATTGGTTGATAGGTTTTAAAATTATTAATTATAGAGTCTTTTCTTAAATAAAACATTCCAGAATTCCAATACCCTTTTGATTTAATAATTTCTTTAGCTTTAATTAAATTTGGTTTTTCAATAAATTTTGAAACTTTGTTTAAATTTCCTTTTATTTTTTTAGTTAGAAAATATCCATATTCACTTGATGGCACAGTTGGTTTTATGCCGAATATAAATATATTTATATTGGTTAAATTTTTTTGATTTAATTTAATCGCTTTATTAAATATATTTATCTTTTCAATTAAATGATCTGCTGAAAAAAACATTAAAGGTTGGTTGATTGGAATATCTTTTATTAGAGCTACGCTTAAAATCGCTGGAGCTGTATTGCGTTTATCAGGTTCTAAAACTATCTTAAATTTTTTAATCTTATGTTTTTTAAGATGTTGTTTAACTTGTTTAAGATATTTTTTATTAGTGCTGATAATAGGATCGTCATAAATTGATGCTTTAACTCTCTCTAAAGTTTTTCCAAGTAAAGTCCAATTGCCAAAATCAATAAACTGTTTTGCTTGATGATTTTTGGCATTAGGCCATAATCTAGTGCCAGCACCACCACATAAAATAACTGGTCTAATTTTCATTAAATATCAGCGTACTCTTTTACTTCTTTTCTTTTACCTGGATGAGTTGGTGCACCTAAGTAAGCTGGTCCAACTGTTTGAGCATATTTCCATAAAGTACCAGAACCAAAACTTGATTTTTTTGGTTTCCATTTTTTACGTCTAGCAGCTAACTGAGATCTAGTTAATCGTACATTAATAGTCCCCTTTTTAGCATCGATATCAATGATATCACCATTCCTTAAAAGGGCTATAGGGCCTCCTAAGGCGGCCTCAGGGCCTACATGACCCACACAGAAGCCTCTGGTGGCACCTGAGAACCTGCCATCAGTAATTAAGGCTACTTTCTCGCCTTTTCCTTGACCATAAATAGCGCCAGTGGTTGATAGCATTTCTCTCATACCAGGACCACCTACAGGTCCTTCATATCTAATAATAATCACATCACCATCTTTATATCTTTTGTTTTGAACAGCATCCATTGCCGCTTCTTCATTATCAAAACATCTTGCTCTACCAGTAAATTGTAATTTTTTAAGTCCTGCAATTTTAACTATTCCTCCGTCAGGAGCTAAATTACCTTTTAGACCAACTACTCCACCATCTGGGTGATAATGGATTGTCATATTTTCTTAAAACTTTTTGCTTAGGATTAAATTTAATATTCTTTAAATTTTCCTTCATAGTTTTACCGGTTACAGTCATACAATCGCCATGGATAAATCCACCATCGTATAAAGTTTTTAAAAGCATAGGAACACCACCCGCTAGCCACATATCTTTTGCAACATATTTTCCACCTGGTTTTAAATCTGCAAGATAAGGTGTTCTTTTAAATATTTTTGCAACATCCATAAGATCAAATTTAATTCCGATTTCATTTGCAATAGCAGGTAAATGTAATGCTGCATTGGTTGAGCCACCTGTTGCAGCAACTATTGTTGCAGCATTTTCTAGAGCTTTTTTAGTAACAATATCTCTTGGTCGAATATTTTTTGCTAATAAATTCATCACAGTTTTACCGCTCTCTTTTGCATACTTATCTCTTTCTTCATAAGGAGCAGGTGTGCCCGCTGAATAAGGTAATGCTAATCCGATAGCTTCTGAAACGCATGCCATTGTATTTGCTGTAAATTGACCCCCACATGCACCAGCACTAGGGCAAGCCACTAATTCTAATTTTCGAAGTTCTGCAGCAGACATTTGACCAGATGAATGTTTTCCAACGGCTTCAAAGACATCTACAACAGTTACATCTTTACCTTTATATCTGCCTGGTAAAATTGATCCTCCATAAATAAATACACTTGGAACATTAAGTCGAACCATAGCCATCATTAATGCTGGTAAAGATTTATCACATCCAGCAATACCAACTAATGCATCATAACAATGACCTCGTACAGTTAATTCAGCTGAGTCTGCAATCACCTCTCTTGATATCAATGAAGATTTCATTCCTTCATGACCCATTGCAATACCGTCAGTTACAGTAATTGTGCAAAATTCTCTTGGAGTGCCACCGTTCGCTCGAACACCTTTTTTAACTGATTGAGCCTGTCTCATTAAAGCGATGTTACAAGGAGCAGCTTCATTCCAGGTTGATACAACGCCCACAAAAGGTTTCGCTACATCTTTTTCTGTTTCTCCCATTGCATAATAAAAAGATCGATGTGGTGCTCTATCTGGCCCTATTGATGTGTGTCTACTTGGTAATTTCTTTTTATTGAATTTTTTCATTATAAACTTTCTATAGTTAGTGATATTTTTTTAATATCTTTTTCTAAATTATTATAATTAGTTTTTTCTTGATCAACAATATCTTTTGGAGCTCTATCGATGAAACCTCTATTAGATAATCTCTTAGATATACCATCAAGTTCTTTTTGATATTTTTCCTGTCTATTTATCAAATTAGTTTTGATTAATTTTAAATCAACGTCTCCATCAAAATAAACTTTAAATATTTCGCCTGATATAACCATTGCTGCTGAGGGTCTGTCTAAGTTATCTTTGTGAAATTTATTTATTCTTCCTAATTTTTTTAAAATTACTTCATTAGCATTTATAAAATCTAGAGTATTTTTATCCAATAACTTTGTTGATATTTCTGTATAGGAGCCTGGACTAACATTAAGTTCATTTTTAAATGATCTTAGTTCAGAGATAATAGTTATAATTTTTTGTACATCATCAACTGAGCTATCGTTTGACACTGAACCTTCAGGCCAATTTGCATGCATTAAATAGTCTTTACCAGAATTATCAAATTTATTTTTTAACCAAATTTCCTCTGTTACAAAGGGTATAAAAGGATGAAGCATTATTAAAATTTGCCTAAAAATATATGGAGCCATAATTTTTACTTCATTTTTAGCTATCTCATCTTCAGAAAATAAAATTGTTTTTGATAACTCTAGATACCAGTCACAATAAGAATTCCATGCAAATCGATAAGCATTTTTGGCAGCTTCATCAAATCGATAATCCTTAATATTTTGTTCAATTAAATTCTTAACTTGGATTAATTCATTATAAATCCATTTGTTAATATTTAACGTTATACTTGGGAACAGATTTTGTGGAGCTAAAATCACACTCATTTGTAATTAAAAAATTATTAGCATTCCATAATTTATTTAAAAAATTCCTGTATCCTTTTACTCTATCTTCAGAAAGCTTAACATCGGTTCCTGGAGATGCCATTGATAATAAAGTAAATCTTAATGCATCAGCACTATATTTATTAATTAAATCTAAGGGATCAATTACATTACCTTTTGATTTGGACATTTTTTGTCCCTTTTCATCTCGAACTAAAGCGTGAACATAAATATCTTTAAAAGGTTCTTTGTCTAGAAATTCCATCCCAAACATCATCATTCTTGCAACCCAAAAGAAAATAATATCAAATCCAGTAACTAAAACAGTTGTTGGATAAAATTTTTTTAAATATTCACTATCATTTGGCCAACCGAGTGTAGCAAATGGCCATAGACCTGAAGAAAACCAAGTATCCAAAACATCAGGATCTCTAGTTAGTTCAACATCTTTTTTATAATATTCTTTAGCCTCTTGTTTTGCTTTATCTTCATCATAAGCAACAAAAATTTTATTATCTGGACCATACCAAGCTGGGATTTGGTGTCCCCACCATAATTGTCTTGAAATACACCAAGGTTCAATATTATTCATCCATTGAAAATAAGTTTTTGACCAATTATTTGGAAAAAAATTAGTTTTCTTATTGTTTACTATCTCTTTAGCTTTAATAGCTAATTTTTCAGCATCAACAAACCATTGATCTGTAAGAAATGGCTCAATAATAGAATTTGATCTATCTCCATAAGGAACTTTATTTCTAATATCTTCATCTTTAACAAAAAATTCTTTTTCTTTTAATTCTTTAATTATTTTCTTTCTTGCTTCAAATCTATCTAAACCAATGTAATCATTAGGAGCATTTTCGTTAATTTTACCATCTTCAGTAAATATATTAATGATTTCTAAATTATTTCTTTGACCAACATCATAATCATTAAAATCATGGGCAGGTGTTATCTTTAGTGCTCCAGTCCCTTGTTCTGGATCAGCATAATCATCTTCAATAATATTAATTTTTCTTCCTACGATTGGAATAGTTACAGTTTTTCCAACAAATGATTTAAACCTATCATCTTTAGGATTTACAGCTATTGCAGTATCTCCCAACATGGTTTCAGGTCTAGTGGTTGCTATAGTTATAAATTCATCTGAATTATCTAATGGGTATTTAATATAGTAAATTTTTGAGTTAACCTCTCTTTGATCAACTTCAAGGTCAGAAATTGCAGTTTTTAAAACTGTATCCCAATTAACTAGTTTTTTTGCTTTATAGATTAGTCCCTTTTTATGAAGATCTACAAAAACTTTAATTACAGATTTAGACAAGTTTTCATCCATGGTGAAGGCATTACGAGACCAATCACAAGAACATCCTAACTTTTTAAGTTGGTTGATTATGATATCACCATATTGATTTTTCCATTCCCAAACTTTTTCAATGAATTTTTCTCTTCCAATATCATTTTTATTAACACCTTCTTTTTCAAGTTTTCTCTCAACAAGTGCTTGTGTTGCTATACCAGCATGATCAGTACCAGGTTGCCATAGGGTTTCATAATTATTCATTCTGTAAAAACGAATTAAAAAATCTTGAATGGAGTTATTAAGTGCATGTCCCATATGCAGACTACCAGTTACATTTGGCGGTGGTATTACAACTGAATATTTTTTTGAATTACTTTTTGGTTTAAATAATTGATTTGCTTCCCAATAAGCATAAATCTTATCTTCAACATCAGAATGTATATATTTATCGCTGCTCATGAATATTAAAAGTTTATAATTTAATAATCTAAATTAACAATAATCAAATTAGATCGTTATTTGATAGACTAATGTTAAATATTTTATATAAAAAGGTTTTTGTAACTATTTAGCATTCATAATGGCAACGTGGCGGAATGGTTACGCAGAGGATTGCAAATCCTTGTATCCCGGTTCGATTCCGGGCGTTGCCTCCAAAAAAAAATCTTGTTTTAGTGTCAAAAAAAAGTAAGTTGGGTTTTTTACATTCCTCGGTAGCTCAGTTGGTAGAGCAGTTGACTGTTAATCAATTGGTCGCAGGTTCGAGTCCTGCCCGGGGAGCCAAAATTATCCTACTTTAGAAATTCCTGCTGCTGAAACCTGAATAGATTTATTAAATTTTAGTTTTTGATCAGAATTAAGCTCCGAATATAATTTAACTAAAAAATTATAATTAACATTCATATGTCCTTCTTGCGATTTTTCTAAATTAATTAAATATTCTGAAAAATCTTCAAAAAAATAATTTATAGGAACTTTTAAGTAGTTTGAAAGTTGTAATAATCTAATTGAACTTACACCGTTGGTACCTTTTTCGTATTTTTGAATTTGTTGAAATGTTACATTTATAGCTTTTGCGACTTTTGTTTGAGTTAAACCTAAAGCTAATCTTCTTAACTTTAATTTATTACCCAAATGTCTGTTAAAATTATCTTCCATTAAGACCCCTCTTAATTGTTAAAAAACTTATTGAACTAATTTATCTGTATTAGATCAATAAAAAAATTTATTTTTTTTTAAAAAAAAGACATTAATTTGAAAAGTTGTCAAGTAATTGATTTTAAAAAAATAAGAATTAATTTAAGTGAAATTTCAGTGATTAAATTTTAAAATTATTATAAAATTTGGCTTAAAAATAGTTTTGTTCTATCACTCTTAGGGTTTGCAAAAAATTCTTTAGTATCAGCCTTCTCTACTATCATTCCTTCATCCATAAAGATCATTTTATCTGCAACTTCCTTCGCAAATCCCATTTCATGAGTAACAACGATCATGGTCATACCTTGTTTTGCTAGGTTAACCATTACGTCTAATACCTCTTTAATCATCTCAGGGTCTAAAGCTGATGTTGGTTCATCAAAAAGCATTATTTTTGGCTTCATACACAATGCTCTCGCTATAGCTACCCTCTGTTGTTGACCACCTGATAATTGACCTGGGTACTTTTTTGCCTGATCTAATATTTGAACTTTTTCTAAATGTTCTAGAGCAAGTTCTTCTGCTTCCTTTTTAGGTAACTTCTTTACCCAAATAGGTGCTAAAGTACAGTTATCTAGAATTGATAAATGAGGAAATAAATTAAATTGTTGAAAAACCATTCCAACTTCAGCTCTTATTTGTTCAATATTTTTTGTATCTTCATTTAGAATATTGCCATCAACAATGATATCTCCTTGTTGATGCTCTTCTAATCTATTAATGCATCTAATTAATGTTGATTTACCTGAGCCTGATGGACCACAGACAACAATTTTTTCTTTTGATTTAACTTCTAAATTAATATCTTTTAAAACTTGGAATTCACCAAACCATTTATTTACATTTTTAATTTGAATTATACTATCTGACATTAATTATCGATCTGTTTTATATTTTTGTTCTAAATTGTAACTATATTTACTCATTGAATAGCAAATAATCCAGAAAATTATTGCTGCAAACACATAACCTTCCATAGCAAATCCAAGCCACTCTGGGTTTGTTTTTGCTAAATTTAACATTCCAACTAATTCTAATAATCCTACTACAAAAATTAATGGAGTATCTTTAACTAATGCTAAAAAAGTATTTGCGATACCTGGAATAACTAATTTTAATGCTTGAGGCAAAATTACAAAAATATGCATTTTCCAATAACCCATTCCTAATGATTTTGCGGCTTCATATTGACCTCTTGGTAAAGCTTGCAATCCTCCTCTGATTACTTCTGCTACATATGCTGCCTCAAATAAAGATATTGCAATAATTGCTCTAACTAATTTATCAATAAATAAATCTTGAGGTAAAAACATTGGAAACATTACTGCAGACATGAATAAAACAGTAATTAAAGGAACACCTCTCCAAAATTCAATAAATCCAATTGAGATATATCTAATTAGAGGATAATCAGATCTTCTTCCTAAAGCAAAAGCCATTCCTATTGGAAAACAAAAAATTAAACAGAAAAAAGAAATAATAAATGTTAATGACAATCCTCCCCAAGCACCTGTCTCAACCCAGTTCAATCCTTCAAGTTTACCAAGTTCTATTAATTCATCATAAAAAATAAAATACTTTAAAGTAAAATAAAGTGTAATTGGTATAATCAAAAAATAATAAAATCTAAATTTATTCGGGACAAAGAAACCAGCAATAAGAGAAATTATTGCTGCAATAATTCCATATGAAAAATCAAAAAAAACTGGGCCACCTGAAATAAAAAAGAAAATAAAAAGAAAAGCAATAAAAGGATAGATTACCACATAGTATAAAGTTAAATATTTTTTAAATTTTTCAGTAGCAAAATATCCTACAGAACCCAATAAAGCTAAAGAGACAAATGAAAGATTAATTCTCCACTGCTCCGCATTAGGATACATTCCATACATAAATCTATTTAACCATACTTTAATATAGGTCCAACAAGCTCCACTACCTGTACAAACATCTTTAGATTCTCCCGAAAAACTAGCATCAATTATAAACCAGCTTAACAATGGAGGTAACGATTTAATTATTATAAAAATTATTAATAATGAAAGTATTGCATTAAAATTATTTGTATTAATATTTTTATTTAAGGAGTCTAAGAAATCATAGCCACTTTTTTCAATTCTAATAAAATATAATCCTATAAATCCAATTATTAATGGAAATACAAAATTTAATTTTTTTGGAAGAAAATTTGTAAAATTTATTTGATAAAAAGAATTTAAAAAAACATCCAAAAAACTGATAAATATAAATAAACTTCCAACAGTCAAAAATGTGTTTAAATTAGATTTTGTTGGTTTTAAAAAACTTAGACTAGACATATTATTTTTCTACAATTGCAATTTTTTTGTTATACCAGTTCATTAAGATAGATATGGAAATACTTATTGTTAAATAAGTAAACATAGTCATAAAAACGATTTCTATAGCTTTTCCAGTTTGCATCAAAGCTGTGCCAGCAAAAACCAATACTAGATCTGGATATGCTATCGCAGCAGCAAGAGATGAATTTTTTGTTAAATTTAAATATTGGTTAGTAGTAGGTGGGATAATAATCCTTAATGCTTGTGGCATCACAACTAATTTTAAAACTTGATTTGGTTTTAAACCAATTGATGCAGCAGCTTCTTTTTGTCCTTTACCTACTCCTTGGATACCTGCTCTAACATTCTCCGCGATAAATGTTGCGGTATATAAAGCAAGAGCTAATGTTAAAGCTATTAATTCTGGCGGTAAATTTATTCCTCCATTAAATCTAAAAGATGTTTCAGCAAGTTGAACTAACTTGGGAAATTCAAGTGTTGCATCAACACCACCCATTAAAAAACTCAGTAAGTGGTAAAATTATTATTAATCCAAGTGAAATAAGCAATACAGGCAATTGTTTTCCTTGAGTTTCTTGGATTTTTTTTGCCTGAATTTTAATTATAATTATAGATATTATCGCTGCTATTACAGAGTAAAAAAATACATTAAAATTTTCCCAAATAAAAGTTGGGATAATCATTCCTTTAATAGTCAAATAAATTCCTCCAAGTATAGGTTCTGCATCTTGAGGTAATGGTAACGCCCTTAAAGCAGCAAAATACCAAAAGAAAATTTGTAATAACAAAGGAATATTTCTAAAAAATTCAACATAAAATGCTGAAAAATTTCTAATTAAGTAATTTGGTGAAAGTCTCGCTACTCCAATGATAATACCTAGTATGGTTGCAAAAATAATTCCAATTACTGAAACTAAAAGTGTGTTAAGCAATCCAACTAGATAAGCTCTAAAATAAGAGTGAGAACCATCATATTCAATTAATGAAAATTGAACATCAAAAGAAGCTTCTTGAGATAAAAAACCAAAACCAAAATCAATACCTCTATTCTCCATATTGACTTGAGCGTTATGTGAAAAAAAACCAAATACTAAAACTACAACTAGTATAGTTAAAAATTGAGGTAATAAATTTTTTAATTTTAAGTTCACTTTAAATATATAAAAAAAAGGGCTAGAAAAATCTAGCCCTTTTTAAATTGATTAAATTAAGCAATTATCTTGCTGGTGGTGTATATAATAATCCACCTTGAGTCCAAATATTGTTTGGACCTCTGTCTGGTAAAATTCCAGTGTCAGCTATATTTCTCTTATAACTTTCACCATAGTTACCAACTTGCTTGATAATTCTTAAACTCCAGTCATTGTCTAGACCTAATGCTGCACCTAATTCACCTTCTGATCCAACTAATCTTTTAATTTGTGGATTTTCTGAAGTTTTCATCATGTCAGCGTTAGCAGAATTAATACCATATTCTTCTGCTTCGATCATAGTGTTTAGAGACCATCTAACAATGTCTTCCCAAACAGCATCACCTTGTCTTACAACTGGACCTAGTGGCTCTTTAGAAATTGTTTCAGGTAACACAATGTGTTCATCTGGATTGCTCATTTTTGTTCGCTGAGCTGCTAAACCTGATTTATCAGTTGTGTAAGTATCACATCTTCCAGAGTCATAAGCTGCAACGACTTCATCAGCTTTTTCAAAAGCAACTGGCTCATAAGAAATTCCTTTTGAATTAAAGAAGTCTCTCATGTTTAACTCAGTTGTTGTACCAATGTTTGTACAAGCTGAAATACCATTTTTGAATTGGCTTGTTGAAGTTATCCCTGAGCTTTTTCTGACCATGAAACCTTGACCATCGTAGAAGTTAACTCCTACAAATGTAAGTCCAATGTCAGCATCTCTAGATAAAGTCCAAGTTGTGTTTCTTGACAAGATATCAATCTCACCAGAAGTAAGAGCTGTAAATCTTTCTTTAGCACTTAATGGTGTAAACTTAACTTTGTTTGCATCACCTAGTACTGCAGCAGCAACTGCTCTACATACATCAACGTCAACACCAGTCCAATTTCCAGCTGCGTCCGCATTTGAAAATCCTGGAAGACCCTGAGATACTCCACATCTTACAAAACCCGTCTTTTGAGTATTTTTAAGTGTTTTTGATTTCTTAGCTGCCATAGCTTCTGTTGAAAAAGTAAACAACACAGCCACCATAGCTACTAAAGAAGTCAATTGTTTTACGTATTTAAACATTATTCTTCCTCTTAGTTATATTTATTTGTTAACAAATAATTCAAAAAATTACTTTTGAATAAGTTTTATTAAAACATTTTAAAAAAAACTGTTCAAGGAAAAAAAAGTCAAATGTGGCGCGCCCTGGAGGATTCGAACCTCCGACCCTCGGTTTAGAAAACCGATGCTCTATCCAGCTGAGCTAAGGGCGCAATATTTGAATAATGATAGATATACATCAATAAATTAATTTTTAAAAAGAAATTTTTTAAATATTAACAATATTGTTATTAATTCAATTCTGCCAATTATCATAAAAAAAATAAGAAAAATTTTTGTTAAAAAATGAAAATTACTAAAATCAAGGTCAGATAATCCATATGCAGATGAATTAACAGTATTCATTAATGTTAAAATTGAAAGTTTAAATGAATTTTCAAAATTGATACCTGTAATACTTAAAAAAGTAGTTAATAATAATAAAGAAATAATAAAAACTAATACGGCTAAAAAATATTTATTAATCTCTTCAAAGTCAAAATTAATTTTTGAAAAAATTAGTTTATTCATAAAAATATTTTTAGGTCGACTAAATGAAAGAATTTGATTTAAAGAATATTTAAATAAAGAATAAACTTTAATAAATCTTAAACCTGAGCTTGTAGAAAAAAAAGAACCTCCAATTATTACTAAAATTAAATAGATAAAATTTAAATTTGATTGATCAAAATTTAAAGATAATCCAATATTTGAAACACTACTTGTTAAGGACAACAAATTGTATGTAAAATTATTGTTAAAGCTAAAAAATAAAAAAAATATTATTAGAATAGAAAAAAAATAAAATAATAAATGCAAGTCCTCATAAAAAAAGTTTAAGTTTTTTTTTCTTATAGAAAAAATATTATAAATAAAAAAAATACTAAAAAAAGATACCAAAATTAAAATTGAAAATATAATAATTTGCTTATTATTAATCAAAATTGAATCTAATTCATTTACTGGCAAGAAACCTCCTGAAGATATTATGGACATAGAAAGATTCAAGTGAATTAAAAGATCTTATTCCTATAAAATTAAGAATTATAAAGATTATAAAATGTTAGTACAGAATAAATTAAAAAAACCTTGATAGCTTGTTTCAAAACCTCAGAACTATTAAATGATAAAAAATTTGTTAAAGATTTTTTAAAACTTTCATCATAAATATCTATCAAGTAAACAATCGAAAATAGAAAATATAAACCACCTATCCATTGAGTAGAAGATCTCCAAATAATTAAGCTTTGATCTATATGTTTAATATTTTCAAAAATTGTAAAACCAGTTGATGTAAATCCAGAAATTGATTCAAATAACGCATTAAGAAAAGTTAAATTATAAATGCTTAAATATAAAGGTAATGATAGAACAACTGGTATCAATATGTAGCCAAGAAAAACTGTTAAAATTTTATCAAAAATAGTTATTCTTTTGTTATTTTCTTTAAAATTAATTTTGTAAAAAAAAACTGCTAAAATAAATGATGTAATAAAGCTAATGTAATAATTATTTAAGCTTAGATAAAGATTTTGATAATAGGAATAAAGAATATTAAAAATTGATAAAATTGAAATAAGAAGAAAAAAAAAACTTAAATATTTAACTCTAAGATTAAACATTATTTAAATTGAACTTATTCTAAATAAATTTTCGACTACACTAATTGAATCCTTTTTAGCTAAGAACACGACCCTATCATCTTTTTGAAAAACAAAATTAGATCTAGGGATAACTACTTTGTCACCTCTTAAAACAGCACCTATTCTTATCTCTTCAGGTAAATTGGTATTTTTTAGTTCTTTATTAATTAATTCAGATGTTTCAATAATCTCAGCTTCTATAACTTCATACTCTCCATTTAATATTGTGTAAGCAGTTTCAATAGTTCCCTTGTGAATATGTTTTAAGATACTTGATACCGTGTTCATTCTTGGATCAATTAAATCATCAATTTTTAATGAAGCTTGTAATAATGAATAGTTAGGTTTGTTTATTAATGCCATTGTTCTTTTATCATCTAAATTCTTTTCATCTTTAGCAAATTTTTCAACCAATACACTTACCATTAAATTATCTTCATCATCATTAGTTAAAGCTAGTACAGTTTCGGCTTCTTCTAAATTTGCTTCAGTTAAAATTTCTTCATCTAGACCATCACCGTTAATAATAATTGTGTTATTTAATTCACTTGCTAAATATTCAGCTCTCTCTTTATTTTTTTCAACTATCTTGACTCTTGCTGAGTCTAATGTTTCTTCAAGATTTTTTGCTAGATTATAACCAATATTTCCTCCACCTATAATCAAAATCTTTTTAGAAATTTTTTCTTTATGACCAAAAGCTTCTAATGTTTCTGCCATTTGAGATGAATTAATAATGACATAGATTTTATCATTATATTTAACTTCATCATTTTTTTTAGGAATAATAAATTTTTCATCTCTTATTATTCCAATAATATTTGCATCCAAATTTGGGAATTTTTTTGTAAGTTCATTGAGTTTAATATCAATTAATTTACAATTTTTATTAATAAGAATTTCTAAAAGTCTAATTTTATTATTAGCAAATGGAACGCTATCAAGAGCTCCTGGTGCTTCTAATTTTCTTTGAATTGATTTAGCAATTTCAATTTCAGGTGAAATTATAACATCAATAGGTAAATTTTCTTTGTTATACACTCTTGTAAATTTTGGATTTAAATAATCTTGCGATCTAATTCTTGCAATTTTTTTTGGAATTTTAAATATTGAAAAAGCAATTTGACAAATCAACATATTGATTTCATCATTTCTAGTTACAGCAATAATCATATCTGTTTCAGCAGCGTTAGCTTTTTCTAATATCGTTGGGTAAGTTGCCTTACCAACAATAGCTTTTACATCTAATGTGTCGTTAATTTTTTGAATATCTTCACTTGATTGATCAATTACAGTTATTGAATGACCCTGTTCACTTAATAATTTTGCAATAGTAAAACCTACTCTACCTGCACCACAAATAATTATATTCATTGTTAATTAAATTCTTTTATGCCTAGACCTTTTAATTTTCTGTGCAAAGCACTTCTCTCCATCCCTACAAAATTTGCTGTTTTAGAGATATTTCCATTAAATTTTTTTAATTGCATAGTTAAATACTCTTTTTCAAATTTTTCTCTAGCCTCTTTTAATGGCACAGATAAAGTGTTTTCTGCAATTTTATCATTAAAATTTTCATTTTTGAGAGATTCTTTGATTATATTAGAAATTTTTTCTTTATTGTCTGGTTGAAGAATAGCAATTCTTTCGATTAAATTTCTTAATTCTCTGACATTTCCATGCCAATGATGATTTAAAATATATGTATCATTCTCATCAATATCAAAATCTTTAATATTGTAATTTTGAGATATTTTTTTTGAAAAATACTTTATTAACAATGGAATATCGGAAATCCTTTTATTTAAGGGCTCAATATTTATTTCGAAAACATTTAATCTGTGAAATAAATCTTCTCGAAAATTGCCAATCTCAATTTCTTTTTTAAGATCTTTACTAGATGAACAGATAATTCTTACATCAACATTTATATCCGTATTTCCATTAAGTCTTTTAAATTTTTGATCAATTAACACTCTAAGTATTTTAGATTGAATATTTAAAGGTATTTCAGATAATTGATCAATTAAAAGTGTTCCTTTATTTGCTTTTTCTAATGCTCCGAATGAAATTGATCCATTAGATTTTTCTTCACCAAATAATTCTAATTCATATTTTTCAGAATCTAATAAAGCTCCATTGATCACTACAAAAGGTTTATTATTTCTTTTTGACTTTTTATGAATTTTTCTTGCAATTAATTCTTTTCCAGAACCCGATGGTCCATTAATAATAACTCTACTTTCTGTAAGAGAAATTTTTTCGATTTGATCCCTAATATTATTAATATTTTTACTCTCTCCAATCAAATCATAAGATAGGAATAATTTATTTTCATATTCTTTATTTTCAATTTTTAGATTATAATTTTCTACCGCTCTTCTTACAAAGTTTAATAATCTTTCTTGATCAAATGGCTTTTCAATAAATTCAAATGCACCATGTTTTAATGATTTAACGGCCATCTCAATATTTGCATGACCAGAAATTATTATTACTGGAATATCTGTATTTTTAGTTTTGAGATAAGTTAATAATTCAATACCATCATTATCTCCTTTGTCTAATTTAACATCAAAAATTGCTACATCTGGTAACTTTTTATCAATTTCATATATGGCTTGATTATAGTTCGCTGCTACTCTGGTTTTATATCCTGCATCAAGAATTAAATCATTAATTATGTTTCTAATATCTGAATTATCGTCAACAATTAATATTTCACTGATCATTTTTAAATATTATTTCAACTAAAGCGCCATCATCATGAGATTTAAAATTAATTGTACCATGATGATCATTAATTATTTTACTTACTATAGATAATCCTAATCCTGTACCGTTTTTTTTTGTAGTGAAATAAGGATTAATAATATCTTTTATGTTATTTTTAATATTACTAAAACCAACTCCATTATCTCTGACACTTACAAATATTTGGTTATTATTTTTGATTAATTCAATAGCAATATTTTTGTTTAAATTAGCTATTTTTTCGGCTTTGTCCTTAATACTTTCAATTGAATTTTTAATAAGGTTTAAAAAAACCCTGCTTATCTGTTCTTTATCACAATTTAAAAAAATTTTAGGATTGTTATATTTGAAATCAATTTTAATTGATAAATCAATTTCATTCATCAATTTAATATTAGCTTGAATAATATCAATAATGTTATGTTTTTTAAAAACTGGCTTTGGCATTCTTGCAAAATCTGAAAATTCATTCACTAATTTTTCAATTTGCTTAATTTGATTATTTATTATTTTTAAATTATCACTAAAATTATTTTGATCATCTTTTGAAATTTGATCAGAATATTTATTTTTAATTCTATCAATTGTTAACTGAATAGGTGTAAGTGGATTTTTAATTTCATGAGCTAATTTTCTGGCAAGACTTCCCCAAGCTTCATATCTTTCATTAATAATTAATTTTTCTTGTTGAAGTTTAAGTCTATCTGTCATTAAATTAAAATTCTTATTTAGTAGTTCTAAATCTTTATCAGTTTTAATTTCGGGCACTTTTGAGTCAAAGTTTCCCTCTCCAATTGATATAGAAGCAAAAATTAAATTATTAATTGAGCGAAAAAATCTTGAAGAGAATCTGATGGCTATTGAAATAGAAATGAATAACAATAATGCAACAACAATAATATAAATAATTGCAAAAGAAATTTTTATACCAGTGCTTTTTTCTTCCACTGTATAGTAAAAATTTATTGCCTCTTGTGACTCTGTTAAATATCTAGAAATATTTTCATCTAAATACTTTACAACATACAAGAAACGGTTATCAAAATTTTGCAACCTCATAATTGCACCTGATTTGTTTTCAAAAGCATTTATAATTTTAAGTGGACGATCATCATCCAAGACTAGATTTAAAGCTTTATCTACAGGCGGTATATAAATCTGATCATTATTTAAAGTTGAAAATAATAATTCTTTCTTTTCATTTATAATATGAATTTCATCTAAATTTCGAATTAATTTTTGAGTATCTAAAAATCTTTTATACTCATTAGGATTATCATTTAAAAATTTTTTACTTTTATTGGTATCAAATGCTACAAGGACTATTTCTGATTGAATTTTATTTCTTACCTCATCAACATAGTTTCTTGCTAGTTCATAAGAATTATTAACAACTGTTGTAACTTTTTTGTCAAAATATTTTTCTAAAGCAAAATAAAATAAAAATAATGAAAAAATTGAAATAAGGATTGAGGGTATTAATGTAAATAAAGAAAAATAAGTTATATATTTTTTATTAGATTTTAAACCATCGTTATCAATATCTGATTTAATTGCACTTTTGATTTCAAAAAAAATAAATAAAAATAGTAAGATTAGTAAAAATATATTAAAAACTAATAAGTATTGAAGATTATCAGACGTTAACTTTATGAAACTTTTATCTATAAAAGTTAAAAAGGTTAAAAAACCAATTGATAAACTGATAATAAATAGAAATATTAAATAAATGTTTTTTTTTATAAATTCTGTCATCTAAATCTTAAATATTCAAAACAATGAATAACTATTTTATAATACTAGCATCTGGATTAAGCAAAAGATTTAAATCTAACAAGCTAAAACAATTTAGTATTTATAAAAATAAGCAGTTATTTGAACATTCTTTAGATAAAGCAATTAATTCAAAACTTTTTAAAAAGATAATTCTTGTTGTAAAAAATAAAAAAGAATTAAAAAAAAAATATCCAAATAATGTTCATATTATAAATGGTGGTAAAGAAAGATCAGATTCTTCATTGATAGCTTTAAACTATATAAAAAAATTTAATCCTAAAAATGTATTAATTCATGATGCAGCTAGACCTAATTTTTCAAATAAATTGTTAATAACATTAGTTAACAATCTAAAAAAAAATATAGCAGTAATTCCTACTATAAAACCTGTTGATTCAATAAAATACAAAATTAATAATCAAAATTATAATTTAGATAGAGATAAATGCTATTTATCACAAACACCACAAGCTTTTAATTTCCAAAAATTATATTCTTTAGCAAAAAATGAAAATAATACTATTAAAGATGAAGCAACTTTATTTATTAATAAAGATTTGCCTATTAAATTTATTACTGGTGAAATTGATAACAAAAAAATTACATTTAATGAAGAAATTAAAACAGATAAAACTTACTACGGTTTAGGATTTGATATTCATAAATTAATTAAGAATAAAAAGCTTTATCTTGGTGGTATCAATATCCCTTTTCATTCAGGCTTAAAAGGTCATTCAGATGGAGATGTTATCTTACATGCTGTTATAGATGCAATTTTAGGTGCTATGAGAAAAAAAGATATAGGTTACTATTATTCTAATGATAAAAAGTTTAAAAATATTCGTTCACCAAAAATGTTAAAACCAATAATTAAAATTTTAAATAAAAAAAACTATTACATAAATAATTTAGATATAAATTTGATTTGTGAAAAACCAAAAGTTTCTATTGCATAGAAACAAAATAATCAAATCACTCTCTAATTTACTAGCTATTGACAGAAATTTGATAAACTTAAAGGGTAAAACTGTTGAAAAATTAGGATTAATAGGTAAAGAAGAAGCAATTGCTTGTGAAGCTATAATCTCTCTTAACCAATATGATTAATCAATTTAACACATTACTAGTGACAATGTTTGGACTTGGGAAAATTAAAAAAATTCCAGGAACATTTGGATCTTTAGCTACAATATTAATCCTATATATTTTTTTTCATATTCTTAGGATTCCATCAAATATAATAATACTTTTTTTACTAATTATTTTTTTTTATTCTTTTTATGCAGTTTCAACTCACATAAAAAATTCCTCAAATAAAGATCCTGGTGAAATTATTATCGATGAGTTTATTGGGCAATCTATACCAATTTACTTATATGAAATATCTCATGGTACAAACAAAGACTCTACAGATGCAATAGTTTTTTATACTATTTGTTTTATTTTATTTAGATACTTTGACATCATGAAACCTTTTCCAGTAAGTTTTTTTGATAAAAATTTTAAAAATAGTTTTGGTGTTATTATGGATGATGTAATGGCAGGAATTTATGTTGTTTTAACTTTAGTATGTTTTGTAATCATAAAAAGTAATTTTATATGAAATCTCTATTAAAAAAATTAATTGAAAAAAAAATAAGTATCTCTGTTGCAGAGTCTTGTACCGGAGGATTATTGTCATCAAAAATAACATCAATTAGTGGTGCTTCTGCTATTTTTAATATGGGTTTGATAACTTATTCTAACATTGCAAAAATTAGAATTTTGAAAGTAAATAAAAATATTATCAAAAAATTTGGTGCTGTAAGCTCTCAATGTTGTGAGGAAATGGTTAAAAATTTATCCAATATTTCAAATAGCAAAATCAATGTATCTATTACTGGTATAGCTGGTCCAAAAGGTGGCACTAAGAAAAAACCTGTCGGCTTAGTTTATATTGGATTAAAATTTGGTAATAAACTTATTGATTAAAGAAAAAAAATTTAAATCAAAAAATAGGAAAGAAATTCAAAAATTAACAGTTAATGAAGTTTTTAAAATGATTACAAAAATTATTAAGTTAATATAATATTATAAATTTACATTTCCATATAAAGTTTCAGCTCTTTTTTGAAAAGCATCTGCAATTTTATTTAATCCAAATTCAAAAGATTTACTCATTAAAATATCTAAAAATTTATTTTCAATTTCAAAATCAATATCGAAAATAACTTCAGTATTTTTTAAATTTTCTTTAAACTGCCAGTTATTTTGAAGATGCTTTAGTGGTCCGCCAATATTAGTCACAATAATACTGTTTTTTTTTTTATCAAACCTAACATCACTTTTATAGGTATCTTTAAAAGGACCTTTTCCTATAGTTAGATCTGCTATTATAAATCTTAAATTCCCTTTTTGATTATTTTCATAAACATGAGCATCTAGACAAAAAGGTACAAATTCAGGATATTTTTCTATATCCAAAACTAGATCAATTAATTGCTTTTTTCTTGCAATTAATTTGTCGTGTAACAGATGCCCTTGGCATTAATTGTTTTTTATTCTATTCTGTTTTAACTGGGCAAAATCATCATCTGCATGATAGGATGATCTTGTTAAAGGTGATGAAGAAACTAACAAAAAACCTTTTGCTTTTGCTATAATTCCTAAATCTTCAAATTCCTTTGGGGTGTAATATCTGTCTAGAGGAAAATGCTTAACTGAAGGTTGTAAATATTGGCCAATAGTTAAAAAATCTACATCAGCTGCTTTTAAATCATCCATCACTTGTAGAATTTCATCTCTTGTCTCACCTAATCCAACCATAATGCCGGACTTGGTAAATATATCTTTATCTATTTTTTTTACATTTTTTAAAAGTTCTAGTGAAGAAAAATATCTAGATCCTGGTCGTACCTTAAGATACAAACTTGGTACAGTTTCAATATTGTGATTAAAAACATCTGGTTTAGCTTTAACAACAATTTTATATGCTTCACCCTTTCTTAAAAAATCTGGTGTTAAAACCTCTATTGTAGTATTTGGATTAATTTTTCTTGTTTGTTTAATCACATCACTAAAATGATTTGAACCACCATCTTCCAGATCATCTCTATCTACGGAAGTAATAACAACATGTCTTAATTCTAATTTTTTTACAGCATTAGCAATTCTAATTGGCTCGAACTCATCTAAAGATTTAGGAATACCAGTTTTAACATCACAAAAAGCACAAGCTCTAGTACAAGTATCTCCCATAATCATGAATGTTGCATGCCTTTTGCTCCAACATTCAGTAATATTTGGACAGTTTGCCTCCTGGCATACAGTAGTCAAATTATTATTGTTTACTATGGTTTTTGTTAAAAAAAATTCTTTACTGTTAACTAGTTTAGATCTTATCCAATTTGGTTTTTTTTTAATTGGATTAATTGGCTTGTTTTGTTTTTCGGGATGTCTAGTTGTCATTTGATTTAATTATATAAATTGTCTCTCCCTTTTTTCCAAATAAAAATTTTTCACGAATTAATATTTCAATATAATCTAGATCAAGATTGTCACTTAACAAAGAGTTTTTAAAATCTAAATCATTTATTTTATTAATTAAATTAGCTTCTTCTAATTTCAAGCCTTCTAAAATCTCTTTTTTTTCATAGTATGAAAATAATCCTCTTTCACCAGATAATAAATTAACTATAAAATATAAAATCAAAAAAATTGAAACTAAAATAAAATAATTATTTTTTATTTTTTTAAGCATTAATGAATAATATTCATTCTAGCTTTTTTTCCTAGTTGTTCTTCGATACGTAATAATTGATTATATTTTGCTACTCTTTCAGATCTTGCGAGGGATCCTGTCTTTATTTGATTTGAATTAGTGCCAACAGCTAAATCTGCAATGAATGTATCTTCGCTGTCACCAGAACGATGTGAAATAATTGTTTGAAAACCAATAGTTTGAGCAAATTTAATTACATCCAATGTTTCTGATACAGTACCAATTTGGTTTAGTTTAATTAAAATTGCATTTGACGAGAGGTTTAAAAAACCTTTTTTTAGTCTTTCTAAATTAGTCACATATAGATCATCACCAACAATTTGGACTTTAGAAATATTTTTCATCAGTTTATTCCAAGCATTCCAATCATTTTCAGCAAATGGGTCTTCTATAGATTTAATTTTATATTTCTTAATAATTTTTTTGTACTCTTTTATTGATGCGTCAACTGAAATATATTTAGAACTATGAATTGAATATTTATTTTTTTTTAATAATTCATTGGCTGCAACATCAAGGCAAATGCTTACATCTACTCCATTTTTAAAGCCTGCCTTTTTAATAGCAGAAACAATTAAGTCTAACGCTTGATTATTACTACTAATCATTGGAGCAAAACCACCTTCGTCACCGACGGAAGTTGATAAACCATGACCGTTTTATCAATTTACTTAGTTGTTTAATAACCAAAAAACACATTTGCATTGCTTCAGAAAAAGATTTGGCTTTATCTGGCCTAATCATAAATTCTTGGATACGCAAACCATTATTAGCATGAGCGCCACCATTAATAATATTCATTAATGGATAAGGTAATTTAAAATTATCTTTCACAAAAAAAGATTTGTACAATGGTAAACCCTTTTCTTTTGCTGAAAGTTTTTTTACAGCCATAGATATTGCTAAAATAGCATTAGCACCAAGTAGACTTTTTTGACGTGTTCCATCTAAATTAATTAAAGTTGTATCAATACGTTCTTGATTGTGAATATCTAAACCAACTAATTTTTTTGATATTAAAGTATTTATTGATTTAATTGGACCTAATACACTTTTACCTAAATATTTTTTATTTTTAACATCTCTTTTTTCATGAGCTTCATAAGTGCCTGTTGAAGCTCCTGAAGGACATATGGCAGAACAACTATTTTTTTTGGTAAATACTTCAGCTTCTATAGTTGGGTTGCCTCTACTATCAAATACTTGACGCGCTCTAACTTTTAAAATTTTGCTCACTTATTTTTAATTAAATTATCAATTTCGTTTAATTGATGTAATAAATTTTCAAGTTTATCAAGTGGAACCATATTTGGACCATCAGAAGGTGCATTATCTGGATCTTGATGAGTTTCTATAAAGACACCAGCAACACCTACTGCTACAGCAGCTCTTGCTAAATATTCAACAAATTCTCTTTGCCCACCACTTTTTTCTCCTAAACCACCAGGCTGTTGAACAGAATGCGTGGCGTCAAATATAACTGGATAACCATTCTTAGCCATAATTGGAATAGATCTCATGTCTGAAACTAAAGTATTATAACCAAAACTCGCCCCTCTCTCTGTTACTAAAATATTTTCATTTCCAGAATCTGAAATTTTTTTGGTTAC
>CBDEAP010000008.1:0-51957 GCA_965236125.1 Candidatus Pelagibacterales bacterium
ACCATGGATTTACCTTGCACTCTAATAATAAAAGTTGCTGGAATATTTCTGATTAAGTGAATGTTTAAATCAATATCTTCTTCAATATAATCAGTTGCTGGAGAAGGAAAGCCAGCACCTGCTTTATGCAGATAATAAGGGATAGTTAGTTTCATGTTCTTGTTTTGTTCTAATTTATAGACTAGTTATACAATACACGCAAGAGGTTGTATTTTGAGTCTGTAAGTGAATCAAAAGTGAATCAAAACGTGAACATCGAAACTACATTTTGTACCCTTGTGGATAACTTTAACCAGAGATAGTTTAAAAAACTTGATTATGTTTAAAACAAGAAACATTTTAAATAAATTTAAATAGGAAATTTAATGAAAAAACTAACATGTCATTGTGGAGCGATCGAAGCAGAAATAAATATAGAGGGTGATTTAGCAAAAGTCATAAAATGCAATTGTTCAATTTGCAAAAGAAAAGGCGCCATCATGTCGATGGTAAAAAATGAAGATTTTAAAATTGTTAAAGGTGAAGATCAATTAAAGATGTATCAGTTTCATAGCAAAGTTGCGAAACATTATTTCTGTTCTAACTGTGGAATTTACACTCATCACAATCCAAGAATTAATCCAGCTATGACCGGTTTTAATGTTGGTTGTATTGATGAAATTGATTCATTTAAATTAGAAGATGTTAGTGTCAATGATGGACAAAACCATCCACTCGATCAAAAAAAATAATTTTTTCTATGAGTTCGGTAAATGTTTGTTTTAATAAAGTTAAAAAAGATTGTTTAAAGTTTATTCAATCTCAAGAAACAGCTACTGAAAAATTTAAAGATAAAGAGAAGATGATTAAATCTTTTCTAATCCCCTTAAGTTTTTGGATATCAAATAAAGCAGATAATAAGAAACCTTATTTTGTAGGTTTAGCTGGAGGACAAGGTAGTGGCAAGACAACAATTAGTTCAATAATGAAAATTATTTTAACTAAATATTTTAAACTTAAAGTGTTTAAAATATCTATTGATGATTTTTACCGAACACGAAAAGAAAGAGAAATGTTATCTAAAAAAATTCACCCAATGTTGATGACCAGAGGGGTTCCTGGCACCCATGATATTGAAATGATGTTAAATTTTTTTAAAAAAGCAAAAAGTAAAAACTTTAGAAATATTAAATTACCAAATTTCGATAAAGCCATTGATGATAGAGCCCATAAAAACAAATGGTATCAATTAAATGAAAAGCCGGATGTTATTATTTTTGAAGGCTGGTGTGTTGGGGCAAAACCAGAGAGCGAAAAAACATTAAAAAAATCTATTAATTCTCTTGAAAAAGCCAAGGATGCTAAACATATTTGGAGAAAACACGTCAATACTCAATTACAGAATAAATATAAAAAATTATATTCAGAACTTAATTGTTTAATTTATCTAAAAGCTAAAAATTTTAATTTGTTACAAAAGTGGAGGCTTAAACAAGAGCATAAACTTTGGTTAAAAAGTAAAAAGTCCTCAAAACTTAAGATAATGAGTAAAGGAGATGTTATTAACTTTATGCAAACTTATCAGCGTATAACTGAAAACATGTTTAGACATATGCCAAAATATGCTTCAATTATCTTTAATTTAAACAGTAAACATCAGATAAAATCTGCAGTATATAAGTCGAAATGAAAAAAATTTTAATAACTATTTTACTCTCTTCTTTAGCAATTAATCCGGCAGTTTCAGAAACTTTTTCTGAAGCTCTTTTAAAGGCTTATCAAAATAATTCTGATTTAAATGCTGAGAGAGAAAATATAAATGTTTCTGAACAAGATTTAGAAATATCAAAAGGATCTTATCGACCAACCGTAACTTTGAGTGGTAGCAAAAGTATTGAAGAAACAAATAAATTAACTAATCAATCAGGTGGTAATGCCTCAGTAACCGATGTTGATCCGTTAACTACTTCAATTGCAATTACTCAAACTTTAGTTGATTTTGGTAGATCTGCAGAATTAGCAAAAAGTGAAATTGGATTAGATTTAGCAAAATCTAAATTACTAAAAAAAGAACAAGATACTTTATATAGTGCAGCAGAAGCCTATACGGGATTAATTTTAGCAAATGAAAAACTTGAGATAAACAAAAGTAACGTAGATCTTTTAATTAGACAAGTTGAAACAGATAGAATTAGATTGGAAAGAGGTCAAATCACTATTTCAGATGTTGCACAATCTGAATCTTCTTTAGCTGGAGCACAAGCAAAATTAATCCAAGCTGAAAATGAATTTTTAACCAGCAAACTTAATTATGAAAATATAATTGGAACTTTATCAAATCCAAATTCTTTAGATAAAAAATCTATTACAAGATTTCAATTACCTAATGACTTAAATTCAGCAATAGAACTATCTAAAACTAATAGTCCAGATTTAATTATTGCAAAGTTAGAGTATGATCAATCTAAGAAAAATACAGAAATTGCTAAATCAGATTTATCTCCTACAGCTAATTTATCTTTTGAAAGATCTTATAGTGAAGATTTAAGTTCTACTTATGATGAAAGAGAAAAAGATACTTTAAAAGCAACTGTTTCTTGGCCGTTCTATTCTGGAGGAAAAAATAGAGCTTCACTTAAAAAAAATCAAAGTTTGGAATTAAGAAATCGATTAATGTTAGATAGCATGATTAAAAGAAATGAAACTAACGTTGCTAGTGCATGGTCTACTTATCAATCTAATAAAAGTTTATTAACTTCTGTACAATCACAAGTTAGAGCTGCTGAAATTGCCAACGAGGGAATTATAGCAGAATATAATAGTGGTAGTGGCAGATCGACATTAGAGGTAATTCAATCCAATTCCTTCCTTCTCAATGCTCAAATTTCTTTAGCGAGCTCTGAAAGAAATTATATCCTATCGCAATTAAACCTTTTAAAATCTGTAGGTTTGCTTAATAGCGATTATCTAAAAATCAGATAATTCTTCATTTTTTAGCTATAAAATAATTGATCTTGCTAATGAGAACAAAATGTGTACATTTAAATCCATGATTCGACTGTTAAAAAAATTAAAAAAAGAGGCAAAAAATGACTAAAAGTAACCTAAAAGTAGTTAAATCTACTAAAGATCAAGAAATGGATATTAAAGAAAAAAATAAAGCACTAGAAGCTGCAATAGCTCAAATTACTGACAACTTTGGAAAAGGTTCAGTAATGAAACTAGGTCAAAGAAGAGCTATGGATATTGAGTCAATATCTACGGGATCTTTAAGTCTTGATTTAGCTTTAGGGATAGGTGGCTTGCCTAAAGGAAGAATTATTGAAGTTTATGGACCTGAATCTTCAGGTAAAACAACTTTAGCTTTACAAGTTGTTGCAGAAGCTCAAAAAGCTGGAGGCATTTGTGCATTTGTTGATGCAGAACATGCTTTAGATCCAGTTTATGCAAAAAAATTAGGAGTAAATACTGAAGAATTATTAATCTCACAACCAGATGCTGGAGAGCAAGCTTTAGAAATTGCTGATACTTTAGTTAAATCTGGATCAATTTCAGTAATCGTAATTGACTCTGTTGCTGCTTTAACACCAAGAGCAGAAATTGAAGGTGAGATGGGAGATCATCACGTTGGTCTTCAATCTAGATTAATGAGTCAGGCTTTAAGAAAATTAACAAGTTCTATATCTAACACTAATACAATGATGATTTTCATTAACCAAATCAGAATGAAAATTGGTGTAATGTTTGGAAGTCCTGAAACGACATCAGGTGGAAATGCATTAAAGTTCTATTCATCTGTTAGAATGGACATCAGAAGAATTGGTGCCATTAAAGATAAAGAAGAGATTATTGGAAACTCAACAAGAGTTAAAGTGGTGAAAAATAAAGTTGCACCACCATTTAAAGTCGTTGAGTTTGATCTAATGTATGGCAAAGGCATTAGCAAAGTAGGTGAGTTAGTGGACCTAGGAGCTAAAGCAGAGATTGTTGAAAAATCTGGTGCTTGGTATGCATACAAAGGAGAAAAAATTGGTCAAGGAAGAGAAAATGCCAAAATTTATCTAGAGCAAAATCCAAAAGTTGCTGCAGAGATTGAAATGGCAATAAGAGAAAAAGCAGGAGTGATTGCTAAAAAAATTGAAGGCAATCCATTAGATCCTGAAAAAATTGCTAAAGACCAAAAAGAAGAAGTAAAAGAGGAAGAAATTCCTACTAAGAAGAATTAATTAATAGGTCATCTTTAATTATAAAAAGGCGCTTAATTTAAGCGCCTTTTTTCCCTTACACTTATCTAGACATAAAATAAAAAAGCTGTATTTTAAAAATATGGCTGACAAATCTTTAAATGAGATAAGAAATACGTTTCTTGATTATTTTGAAAAAAATGATCATAGGATAGTTGAGTCTAGTAACTTGGTTCCCAATAACGACCCAACTTTGATGTTTGCTAATTCAGGAATGGTACAGTTTAAAAATGTATTTACTGGTTTAGAAAAAAGAGACTATGTCAGAGCAACTACTTCTCAAAAATGTGTAAGAGCAGGTGGTAAACATAATGATTTAGAGAATGTGGGTTATACTCCAAGGCACCATACATTTTTTGAGATGCTTAGGAAACTTCTCATTTGGGGATTATTTTAAAGAACAAGCAATTAGTTATGCTTGGAATTTAATAACTAAAGATTTTGGAATAGATAAAAATCGCCTTTATGTAACAGTTTTTCATGAAGATGATGAAGCATTTAATTTTTGGAAAAAAATTGCAGGCTTTAGTGATGATAGGATTATAAGAATTGCTACTTCAGATAACTTCTGGTCAATGGGTGAAACGGGTCCTTGTGGACCTTGTTCGGAGATTTTTTATGATCATGGGGATCATCTAAAAGGTGGACTACCAGGAACTAAAGATGAGGATGGAGATCGTTTTATAGAAATATGGAATTTGGTCTTCATGCAATTTGAACAGATCAATAAAGACAAAAGAATTAATCTGCCAAAACCCTCTGTAGATACTGGGATGGGGCTAGAACGAATTGCTGCATTACTTCAAGGCACACATGATAATTATGAAACAGATCATTTCAAAAAACTTATTCATTCAATTTCAGATATTGTAGAAAAAAAACCAGACACTAAAAATCTTTCAAGCTTTAGAGTGATTGCAGATCATTTAAGAGCTAGCTCTTTTTTAATTGCTGAGGGAGTACTTCCATCAAATGAGGGAAGAGGTTATGTTTTGCGAAGAATTATGAGAAGAGGGATGAGACACTCACATTTGTTGGGTGCTAAAGAACCGGTTTTTTATAATTTGTTTAAAACACTTCAAGAGGAAATGTCTGGAAATTATCCTGAACTAAATCGTGCTGAAGCGTTAATAAGAGAAACTCTTAAAATGGAGGAGGAGAAGTTTTTAGTACTTTTAGATCGAGGAATAAAAATTTTGAATGATGAAATTTCAAAAATAAAAGATGTTTTACCTGGTGAGGTGGCTTTTAAACTTTATGATACTTATGGTTTTCCATTAGATCTAACAGAAGATATTTTAAAAAATAAATCTTTAAAAATTGATACTGAAAAATTCCAAGCTTTAATGAAAGAGAGCAAAGAACTTGCTAAAAAAAATTGGAAAGGCTCAGGAGATGCTGCTGTTGAAGATATTTGGTTTTCCATCAAAGACAAACTTGGGGCAACAGAGTTTTTAGGGTATGAAACTAATCAAGCAGAAGGTTTAGTTTTATCGCTATTAAAAGATAATAAAGAAGTAGAAGTTTTAAATCAGAATGATGAAGGAATGATTATTACAAACCAAACTCCTTTTTATGGTGAATCCGGGGGTCAAGTGGGTGATGTAGGTGAGATTATATCTAATGATTTTAAATTTGAAGTAACTGATGTTCAAAAAAAACTGGGAGATTTATTTGTTCATTATGGAAAAGTAGTTAATGGCTCAATTAAATTACAGCAAAATGTTGAAATGAAGATTAACGTTACTAGAAGAAATGATACTAGAGCTTACCATTCTGCCACTCATTTATTGCACGAGTCTTTAAGAAGAGTTTTGGGTACTCATGTTACTCAAAAAGGATCTTTAGTAGAACCAAATCGTTTAAGATTTGATTTTAGCCATATGAAGCCAATTTCACCAGATGAAATTACTCAAATTGAAAAATTTGTGAATTCTATGGTTGAAAAAAAATCTGAGGTTAAAACTAGAATTATGACACCTGATGAGGCTGTCGAAAATGGAGCACTTGCTTTATTTGGAGAAAAATATGGTGAAGAGGTAAGAGTACTATCAATGGGAGAGGATGATGGGAAATATTTTTCAACTGAATTATGCGGTGGTACTCATGTAAAAAATACTGGTGATATTGGTAAATTTAAAATTATTAGTCAGTCTTCCATTGCAGCAGGAGTAAGAAGAATTGAGGCTTTAAGAGATAAACAATTAGATGATTACCTTCAAAACAAGGAAAAATTATCAAGCCTATCATCAGAAAAGAATGAAGAAACTATCAATGCTCTTGCAAAAGAAATTATTAAATTAGGTGGTAAACCTAATTTAGAACAAGAGGATCAAAAAACATTAATCAAAAATTTAACTAAACAATTAGAACTTCTTTCAGTCACTTCAATCTTAAATGATAAATCAAAAAATATAATTATAGATGATACTATTAATGGTACAAAAGTAAGATTTCAGAAAGTTGATGGATTACCACCAAAAGAATTAAGAAAATTAGTTGATGATGGAAAAAAACAATTAAGTGAAGGAATTGTGATTGTCTTTGCTAACCAAGAGGACAAGGTTGGTGTCGCAGTTGGTGTTACAGATAAATTAACCTCCAAATATGATGCTGTAAATTTTGTTAAGTTAGGATCTGAAATAATTGGTGGGACAGGTGGGGGTGGTCGAAAAGATTTTGCCCAAGCGGGTGGACAAGACCATACTAAAATTGAAGAAGCTTTTGAAAAACTAAAATCTTTAATTTAATTTCTTTTTTAGATTAGCATCAATTTCATCAAGAAACTGATTAGTAGTTAAATATTTGCTTGAAGGGCCAATTAAAACTGCAAGATCTTTTGTCATTGCATTATTTTCAACACACTCAATACAAACTGCTTCAAGAGTATTTGCAAATTTAATTAATGCGTCATTGCCATCCAGTTTACCTCTATGTGCCAAACCTCTTGTCCAAGCAAAAATAGATGCAATAGGATTGGTTGAGGTTTCTTTACCTTGTTGATGCATTCGATAGTGTCTTGTTACAGTTCCATGAGCCGCCTCTGCTTCCATAGTTTTTCCATCTGGAGTAAGAAGAACACTAGTCATTAATCCTAAGGAACCATATCCTTGAGCCATAGTGTCAGATTGAACATCACCGTCATAATTTTTACAAGCCCAGATATATTTACCACTCCACTTCATAGCACAAGCTACCATGTCATCAATTAATCTATGTTCGTAAGTAATATTAAGTTTATCAAATTGTGTTTTAAATTCTTTTTCAAAAACTTCCTGAAATATATCTTTAAATCTTCCATCGTATTGTTTTAAAATAGTATTTTTTGTAGAAAGATACACTGGCCACTTTTTAATAAGACCATAACTAAAACAAGATCTTGCAAAATCCTCTATAGATTTATCTAAATTGTACATTGATAAAGCAACTCCTGGTCCAGTAAAATTAAATACTTCATATTTAATCTCATCTTTTCCATCTTCAGATGTCCACTTAACTTCCATTTTTCCTTTACCAGGTACTTTGAAATCTGTTGCACGATATTGATCACCAAATGCATGTCTTCCAATAATTACAGGATCAGTCCAAGTAGGTACAAGTTTAGGAATATTTTTACAAATTATTGGTTCTCTAAATACAGTTCCGCCTATGATGTTTCTGATTGTGCCATTTGGAGATCTCCACATTTTTTTTAATCCAAATTCTTCCACTCTTGCTTCATCAGGTGTAATAGTTGCACATTTTATACCAACACCAACTTTCTTAATTGCATTTGCTGCATCAATTGTAATCTGGTCATCTGTATCATCACGACTTTTCATGCCTAAATCATAGTACTCAATGCCAAGATCTAAATAAGGAAGAATTAGTTTACTTTTGATAAACTCCCAGATTATTCTGGTCATTTCATCACCATCTAGTTCTACTACTGGATTTTTAACTGTAATTTTGGTCATTTTGTAAATTTATATCTTAATAATTGAATTTCGCTGTTTTATATACATATTAATCAAAAATTATCAATTAATAGAAATATGTTTAGTAAAATTTTTCCAAAAATACACACCGAAGGTTTTAAATTTTTAATCATCGCTGGATTAATGACGATGTTATTATATTTAATTGGTTCATTCATAGGAACCTTAGGCTTACTATTGACTATTTGGGTGTACTATTTTTTTAGAGATCCAGATCGAGTTATTATTAATGATGATGATTATCTTGTGAGCCCTGCTGATGGAGAAGTCATTAAAGTGGAAGAAGTTGACGGTCCTAAAGAGCTAGGATTAGAAAATAAAAAATTTAATAAAATCAGCATATTTATGAATGTTTTTGATTGCCATGTGAATAGAACACCGTGTGCAGGTAAAGTTGAAGATATTTTATATAAGCCAGGAAAATTTCTAAATGCATCTTTTGATAAAGCTAGTGAAGATAATGAGAGAAATTATTACAAGTTAAAAGATAATCATGGCAATGAAATAATCGTTGTACAAATTGCAGGTCTTATTGCTCGTAGAATAGTTTGTGAGACACACAAAGATCAAACACTTGAGCAAGGTGAGAGAATTGGAATGATAAGGTTTGGAAGCCGAGCTGATGTGTATTATGAAAATTATAATCCTTTAGTTAAAATAGGCCAAAGAACTATTTCAGGTGAAACATTACTTGCTAAAAGATAAATGATAGAACAACCAAAAAATAATTTAAAAATAGTTCCAGAGAAAAAAAGCGCCAGAATGCTTCTACCAAATATGTTGACTTTAATTGGAGTTTGCATTGGTTTAACATCTATTCGTTTTGCCTTAAGTGGCGAATTTCATCTTGCAATTATCGCAATCGTGATCGCAGCTTTGATTGATGGATTAGATGGTAGAATTGCAAGAATGATTAAAGGCACGTCTAAAGTTGGTAAAGAACTAGACTCACTTACAGATATGATAAGTTTTGGTGTTGCACCTGCATTTATTATGTATTTTTGGATGCTTAATACGCTTGGAAAATTTGGTTGGCTGTTAAGTTTAATATATGTAATTTGTGTAGCATTAAGACTTGCTAGATTTAATATTAGCTCTAATCAAGAACCATCTTGGAGAGATAATTTTTTTGAAGGGGTACCATCTCCAGCAGGAGGTATTTTAGTATTATCACCATTAATTTTTAGTTTGAGTGATTTTAATTATCTTAATATTAATTATCAAATAGTAACCCCAATTTTTTTTATAGTAACTTCATTTTTATTAATAAGTAAATTTCCAACTTATTCATTTAAAAAAATTATTATTCCAAGAAAAGCTACTATATTTTTACTTTTTGGAATAATTTTATTTTTTGGGTTATTATTAATTTATACTTTTGATGTAATTACAATTAGTAGCGCAATATATTTAATTTTATTGCCAATTAGTTTTATTCATTATCAAAAATTAAAAAAACAAAATGAAAATGATGTCAATACAGATGATAATGAAGATCTTGAAGACATACTTTAATGAAAAAAAATGCAATTATATCCTTAGCAGATGCTAACTATTTTGAATTACTCAACGAATTAATTGACTCCATAAAAAGATTTAAAGAAAGCGAAAATTCAGCAATTTGCATATTAGACGCTGGATTAACTTCTGAACAAAAACAAATTTTATCATCAAAAGTAGATGAAATTAAATCTGCAGAGTGGGATATTGAGGTTCCAGATTTTAAAGTAAAAGGAAAAGAATGGTTAAAGAGCCAAGTGTCTAGAGCTTTTTTGCCAAAATATTTTCCTAATTATGAAAAATATTTATGGATAGATGCTGATGCCTGGGTTAACTCATGGGAAGCAATAGAACTTTATTATAAAGGTTGCGAAAAAAATAAATTATCAATTGCCACATCAGCTGATAGAGCCTATGGAAGGGTGCTAAGAGCAGAATGGGTTTTTGGAAGTTTTGCAAGAATAAAATCTCAAAATTATAAGCATGCAAAGTCATCAGGATTTTCTGAAAATATTGCAAGACAAGTTGCATTAAAACCTCATTTGAATATTGGAGTATTTGCATTAGAGTCTAATGCCCCACATTGGAAAATTTGGCAAAAAAATTTAAAGATAGCATTATCTGCAGGTAAAATTTGGGGATCAGAACAGATTGCAATGAATATTGCAATCTATTGTGACCTGCAAGAAGTAGAAATTCTACCTGCATATTGTAATTGGACTTTGATTGAAGCTTTGAAATTTGATAAAAAACAAAATACTTTAGTAGAACCATACTTACCAAATCACAAGATAGGTATCGTGCATTTTGCAGGAAAAAATAATGATCAAATAAGAAATAATAAAGAATTTTATTTCAAAAGTAAAAACTGTTGATGGTGATCTTATTGAAATGAAACTTAGGTTTAATAATTAATTGAAAAAAAATAAAATCTCAAAAAATTGGGTTAATAAACAGAGGACGAGATATCTATGTTCGTCAATCAAAAGTTGATGGATATAGAGCTAGATCAGCCTACAAATTAATTGAAATTGATGAAAAGTTTAAAATTTTTAAAGGAGGTATCACAGTAGTTGATATTGGTGCAGCGCCTGGAAGCTGGTCTCAGTATGCATCAAAAGTAGTTAAAAGTGGTAAAATTATTTCTATTGATTTAAAAGCAATGGAACCAATTGGAAACACTCTACAAATACAGGGTGATTTTACAGATTCAAAAATTCAAGACGAAATTATAAAAAATCTTCAAAAAAAGGCTGAGGTGGTTATGTCTGATATGGCCGTAAATACAACAGGTATTAAAAATATAGATGCTATTTATACTGGAGAATTATGTAAAGAAGCTATGATTTTTTCTAAAGATATTATTTCAGATAATGGATTTTTTATTTCAAAGATGTTTATGGGAGGTACATTTAATGAAATAGTGGCTCAGGGAAAATCTATTTTTAAAGAAGTTAAGGTTTTTAAACCAAAATCAAGTAGAAAAGATTCAAAAGAAAGTTTTATTATTTGTAAAAATCTTAGATAGACACTTTAAAATTTAGATGAATCATATATAAATCATTATGGTTCCTATAAAAGAAGCACTAACCTTTGACGACGTTACATTAGCACCACGTTATTCAGAAATATTGCCATCCGAAGTTGATACAAGTATTAAATTAACTGATAATTTATCACTAAAAATACCACTTTTATCATCAGCGATGGATACAGTTACTGAAAGTAGAATGGCAATTGCCATAGCTAAAGCAGGCGGCATTGGTGTAATTCACAGAAATTTAGATATTAACGAACAGATTAAAGAAATTCAAAAAGTCAAAAAAAACAAATTGTTAGTTGGTGCAGCGGTAGGAGCTGGTCCAAATGAATTAAAACGGGCTGAGGCTATATTAAAAGAAGGTGTTGATCTAATTGTAGTTGATACTGCACATGGTCATACAAAAAAAGTTTCAGAAATAATTAAACATATCAAAAAATTAAAAAATAAAAAAATAGCTCTTTGTGCAGGAAATATAGCAACTGCTGAAGCTGCAAAGTTTTTAATTAAGTTAGGCGTTGATATTATAAAAGTTGGTATTGGTCCTGGATCTATATGCACAACTAGATTAGTTGCCGGAATAGGGGTGCCACAGTTAAGTGCAATTTTGTCAGTAAAGCAAGGGGTTAAAAATAAAAGAGTTAAAATTATTGCTGATGGTGGAATAAAATATTCTGGAGATTTAGCTAAAGCTTTTGCTGCAGGAGCAGATGCTGTGATGATCGGATCCTTATTTGCTGGTACAGATGAAACACCAGGGAAGTTAATAAAAAAAAATGGAAAATATTTTAAAAGTTTTAGGGGTATGGGTTCTGTAGGAGCAATGAATAAAGGTTCAGCTGACAGGTATTTTCAAAGCAAACAAAAAGACACCTCTAAATATGTCCCTGAAGGTGTAGAAGGATTTGTAAAATATAAAGGTGATGTAGGTAGTATAATTTATAAATTAATTGGTGGTTTAAAATCTTCCATGGGTTATCTTGGATCTAAACAAATTAAAAACTTAAGAGATAAACCTCAATTTGTAAAAATTACAAAAGCAGGATTTTATGAAAGTATGGTTCACAATGTTGATGTTGTTAAAAATGATAATAAATACTAATGATAAATTATAAGAAAATTTTACTAACTTTAATACTTGTGGTGAGTTTTAATTCAATCTCATATGCTCAAGATAAATATTTCAATGAAGGTTTAAAACTTTTTAATGAAGAAAAATACGAAGATGCGAAATTTTTATTCGAAAGAAGTATCGTATTTGATCCTAAAGCTTCTAACTCTTACTTGTACTTAGCCAAAATTTATGAATTTGAAAAAGATATTAAAAATGAGGAAAAAAATCTAGAAACTACTCTTTTATTAGAGCCAAATAATGAAGAGGCGCTTCTAATGTCTATGCGGATTGCTTTAGAAAAAACTAATTATGATAAAGTTAAAAGTTTATCAGAAACTTTTTCTAGAGTTTGCACAAAACTTTGTAAAGAAAAAGATGAAATCTTAGAGACTTTAAAAAATTTAGAACCAAAAAATGAGTCTTGAAAAAAATCTTGATAAAATCTTAATCATAGATTTTGGATCACAATTCACTCAATTAATAGCAAGAAGAACAAGAGAATTAGGAGTTTTTTCAGAAATTATAAGTCACAAAAAAATTACAATAGATCAAATAGATCACACTACTAAAGGAATTATTCTGTCTGGTGGTCCATTGAACGTCTATGAAAGTAATAAATATTCTTTTGATAAAAGAATATTATTTAAAAATATTCCTGTTTTGGGAATTTGTTTTGGACACCAAATTTTATCAAAAGTTATGGGTGGAAGAGTTAAACAATCAAAACACCGAGAATTTGGGTTAGCGAATATTTATAAAAAAAATGACAGTGAAATCATTCGTAATTTTTTTAAAAACAAAAAGTCAACAAATGTATGGATGAGTCATGCAGATCAAGTATCAAAGCTACCAAAAAATTTTAAAGTTGTAGCTTCAAGTCAAAACTCTAATTTTGCAATTGTTGAAAACAAAGCTCAAAAATTTTATGGTGTACAGTTTCATCCAGAAGTTACCCATACAGAAAATGGAATTAAAATTTTAAGTAATTTTATTTTTTTGATCTGTAGAATTAAAAAAAATTGGTCATCAAAAGATCAAAAAATAAAATTAATTAAAGAAGTTCAAAATCAAGTTGGGACCAGCAAAGTCATATGTGCCTTATCGGGTGGCGTAGATAGCAGTGTAGTTGCTCAACTACTAAATAAAGCAATTGGAAAAAAACTTTATTGTATATTTGTTAATACAGGATTGTTAAGAAAAAATGAAGAACACCAAGTTGTAAATACTTTTAAAAAAAGACTAAAAATAAATTTAATCTATGTGAATGCTGAAAAAGAATTTTTATCAAAGCTGAAAAATGTTTCTGATCCTGAAAAAAAACGTAAAATTATTGGAAACTTATTTATTAAAATTTTTGAACGTTATGCTAAAAAAATAAAAGATGTAAAGTTCTTAGCTCAAGGAACTCTCTATCCTGATTTAATTGAAAGTAAATCTGTTACAGGAAGCCAGACCTCTAAGATTAAATCTCATCATAATGTAGGTGGATTACCTAAAAGAATGAAACTTCTATTAGTTGAACCTTTAAAATTTTTGTTTAAAGATGAAGTTAGAAAATTAGGTTTAGAGCTAAACTTAAGTAAAGATATTATTTCAAGACATCCTTTTCCAGGACCTGGTTTAGCTATCAGAATGCCAGGTTTAATAACTAAGGAAAAAATTAAAATTTTAAAAGAGGCTGACTATTTGTTTATTAAAGCTTTAAGAGATCATGGGCTATATCATAAAATTTGGCAAGCTTATGCAGCTTTACTTCCAGTTAAGACAGTTGGAGTAATGGGTGATAATAGAACTTATGAATTTTTGTGCTTGTTAAGAGCTATTACTTCTGAAGATGGTATGACTGCAGATTACTATGATTTTAAAAAGAGTTTTATGCAGACTGTCTCCAATCAAATAGTGAATAGTATAAGGGGCATAAATAGAGTAGTTTATGATGTAACATCAAAGCCACCAAGTACTATTGAGTTAGAATAATATCTCAATATAAATAGATAATATGAAATATTTACACACCATGATCAGAATTAAAAACATTGAGGAGTCTCTACGTTTTTTTTGTGATGGATTAGGATTAAAAGAAACAAGAAGAATGGAAAATGAAAAAGGAAGATTTACTCTAATTTTTCTTGCTGCTCCAAATGATGAAAAAGCTGAAATAGAAATGACTTATAATTGGGATGGAGATAGTTTAGGTGAAGGATCTAGAAATTTTGGACATCTTGCTTACCGTGTTGAAAATATTTATGAAACTTGTCAAAGATTGATGGATTTAGGTTACACGATTAATCGACCGCCTAGAGATGGACATATGGCATTTGTGAGATCACCAGATAAAATTTCTATTGAAATTCTTCAAGAAGGGAATTTGGAACCAAAAGAACCATGGGTCTCAATGCAAAATGTTGGAACCTGGTGATATTCTTATAATGAGTATCTTTAAAAAATTACAAGCAAAAAAAAATAAATCAAAAATTGTCTGTTTAACTGCTTATTCAAAAAATATTGCAGAGGAAATTGATAAATATACTGACTTGATACTAGTTGGGGATTCTTTAGGTTCAGTATTATACAATTTTGATACTACCAGAAAAGTCACATTAGATATGATGATTGAACATTCTAAAAGTGTACGCAAAGGTATTTCAAAAAGTTTAATGGTAGTGGATATGCCTTTTAACACCTACAGAACTAAATCCGAGGCATTAAAAAATTGTAAAAAAGTTATTAAGGAAACTAAATGTGATGCAATTAAAGTTGAAGGTGGTCTAAAAATTTTAGATATCGTTAAAAATTTAATAAAAAATAAAATTCCGGTAATGGGACATCTTGGAATTTTACCCCAGTCTGTGAAAGGTAAATTTAAATCTAAAGGAAAAACTAACAGAGAGATCAATCAGTTGACCAAAGATGCTTTAGCATTAGAGCAAGCAGGAGTTTTTGCAATTGTCTTGGAGGGCGTAGAAAAAAATTTATCTAAATCAATAACTAAAAAATTAAAGATACCTACAATAGGTATTGGTGCCTCAATTGATTGTGATGGCCAAGTATTAGTTACGGATGATATTTTAGGTTTAACGAAATCTAAGATTAAATTTGTAAAAGAATATACAAATTTAAGAAAATATATTAGTTCTGCTGCTAAACAATTTAGATTAGATGTAGTTAATAAAAAATATCCAGATAAAAAGCATCTCTATTAAAAGAAACGCTCAAAACTTTCATTAATCGATAGGATATCTAGGTCATTTAGACCACCAATGATTAATTGTAATGCTACTGCTAATATTGCAAATAATCCTAAGTACCCAAACCATTTATGTTTTTTGATTTGATTTGCAAAATATCTTGCAAGGGTACCTACTAAAACTACTGATAAAAACAGTCCAAAAATTAGTAAATTCATATTATTTTTTGCAGCGCCAACAATTCCAATAACATTATCAAAGCTTAAAGTTATATCTGCAAATAAAACCTTATATACACTTTGAATATATGATGGCTCTTTTGCTGCTGATGTAGGTGATTTTACTTTCTTAGTATCAAATAAATCTCTTCTAAGATCATTTACAATCCAAATTAATAACAATCCACCTATAATCTTGACGTAAGCAAAACCAAATAAATAAGAAGCAAAAAAAGCAAATATTATTCTAAAAACTAAAGCTCCAAATAAACCCCATAAAATTATTTGATTTCGGTTTTTAGGTGCAAAGTTTGCAGCTATCATTCCAATAATGATGGCATTATCTGCCGCCATAATTACGTCAATGAATATTATTTGGATTAGAATGATTGAATCTTCGAACAAGGTTTTTTAATAATTTCTATTTTGTAGTTTTGGTTCCATCTATAATTTCTTTAAGCTCTAAATATTCTTCACAATTACAGCTTTTTAAAACTTCTAATCTTTCATTAGCTAAATTTATTCTTTGAGTAGCAACATATAATTCACCTAAGTATTCATTTATACCAATATGAGTTGGATCAATTTCTAAACCTAACAAATAATATTTTTCACCATTTTCAAAGTCACCTAATTTTCGTGTAGAAAAGCCTAGATAATTTAACGTGTCTGCTTGCAAGGGTTTATCTTCATTAGATTTAATTAGTAATTTTTGTGCTTTTGTATACCTATCCAATGCTTTGTCGTTTTCACCTTTTTTTTCAAATTTTTTTGCAGAGTTGATTAAAGAAACAGCTTTATCATAATCTGATTTAGTCTTAGGTTCATCACTAGATCCAGCTGCAAAAGAATTTCCAATTAAATAAGTTGATATGAACAATATTAGAATTATTTTTTTAATCATCAGTTAAATTTTTTTAGATTAGTCAAAGTTTTTAATTCGAGCCCATTTTCAACTAAGTTGTCTCTAATTATTTTAGCTGTAGCTAATGAACTCTGGTTATCTCCATGTATACATACGGAGTCAATTTTACAAGGTATTTGTTTACCTGTGTGGCAATTGAGTGCCTGATTTTTTACCATCTTTAATACATGTGATTTTGCTTCATCTGGATTGGTAATCAAAGCATTTGGTTTTGTTCTTGATACTAGATTTCCATCTTCTTCATAGTTTCTATCTGCAAATATTTCACAGGCTATTTTCATATTAAGTTTTGAAGCCGCTTGCTCCATTTTAGATCCTGTTGGAACTAAATATATTAAGTCTTTATTGATATCATAGATAGTTTTTGCAAGAACAGTTGCAAGATCAATATCCTCACAAGCCATATTATTGAGTGCTCCATGAGGTTTAATATGAGTTACTTTTTCACCATGTTCATGAGCTATTTTTTGTAAAATTTCATATTGTTCTACAATTAGTTTCCTTATTTCTTCACTATTTAAATTCATTCTTTTTCTGCCAAAATTATCAGGGTCATTGAATGATGGGTGAGCACCAATACTGACACCATTTTTCTTTGAAATTCCAACTACTTCCCTCATTGTTTCTTCATCACCCGCATGATAACCGCAAGCAATATTTGCTGAATTTACGATATTTAAGAGTTCAGGATCATGTATGTTGGAATGATGCTTTGATTTTTCTCCTAAATCACAATTGATATTAATTTCCATGGCTTTAATAGTTTCATTATAACATCTCATGATAAAAAATATATCAAATCTTGGTGACGCAGCTGTCTATTGTGATTTTGGCTCTGAAGTTAATCAACAAATAAATTCTAATGTTATTAATTATTTTAACAAAATTACTGAACTAAGAGATTTAAAAAAGATTGAGGGTATTACTAATCTGACACCCTCGTACAACAAATTAATAGTAAGCATTGATTTAACATTAACGAACTTTAATAAGATCAAAAAATTTATTGAAGATTTAGAGATTAGTATACAGACTAATATAAAATCTAAAAAAGTCAGTATACCAATCTGTACAGAAGACCCATTTGCATTGGACTTTCAAAGATTGACTAAATTAACAAATAAATCAAAAAAAGAAATTTTAGAATTATTTTTAGATAAAGAATATTTCTGTTATATGACAGGTTTTATTGCTGGTATGCCTTTTTTGGGTGATATAGATCAAACAATACAATGTCCTAGATTAGAAACTCCAAGAGTAAAAGTTCCAGAGGGGTCTGTTGGTTTAACTGAACAATTTACCAATATTTATACCTCCGAAAGTCCAGGTGGCTGGAATATCATTGGAAATACTCCATTAAAAATATTTAATAAAAGTAATGAATTAAATCCAATTCTAATTAACCCAGGAGACAGAATTAAGTTTTATCAAATTAGCAAAGAAGAATATGACAATTGGAAACAATAAACCTTATTTTGAGATATTAAGGCCAGGTATCAATACCACCATTCAAGATAAAGGAAGAAATAATTTATATCACCTAGGAATTACCATGAGCGGTGCTGTTGATCAAAAAAACTATAAACTATCTAACCTCATTTTAAATAATTTGATTGAAGAGCCTGTTGTTGAGTTTGCATTTCAGGGTCCTTTATTAAAACTATATAATGGTAAAATTGGTATTTGTATTACAGGAGATGTTATTTTCGATTTAATACGAAATAATGACATAGTAGAACAAGGTCAATGTTATCAAACTTATATTCTCAATGATGGAGATCAATTAGATATAAAATCAACCAGGAACTCTTTATATGGCTACCTATCTGTAAAAAATGGTTTTCAAGTTGAAAAAATATGGGGAAGCTCTTCAATTAACACTAAAGCTAATATAGGACCTAATGAAGGTAAAAAATTTTCTGTTAATCAAAAAATTTATTTAAATACTGAATTAAATTCAAATTTTAAAATAAGACAACTTAGATATAAAAATAATTTTCAAAAAACCATTAGAGTAATTAAAGGTACAAATTTTGATTATTTTTCTGATAAAGCAAAAAATATATTTTATAATGAAAATTTTATAGTCACCAGCCTGGTTGATCGAATGGGCATAAGATTAAAGGGCCCTATGCTAGAGAATACTGTAAGTACAAATATAAAATCAGAGGGATTGGTTAAGGGAGTTATTCAGGTACCAGCAGATGGTAACCCTATAATAATGTTAGCTGATCACGGTACTATTGGAGGATATCCTAAAATCGCAACTGTAATTTCAGCAGACTTAGATAATATAAGTCAATTACCGCCAAACACTCAAATTACATTCCAAGAAGTAAATCTTGAAGAAGCAGAAGAACTATATAAGAGTTATTTAAAAGAAATTAATAAATACTCAAAATTTTTAAATGAATATAATTAGAAAACTTCCTGGACCTTTGTTGGTATTTTTAGGAGCATGCAGCTTAAGTTTTGGAGGATTAATAGTTAAATCATTTGAAGGAGCCACCTTATGGCAAATTTTATTTTGGCGAACTGTATTCTTCTTAATGGTGGTAAGCTTATATTTAATTATCACTTATAAAAAACAAGTATTCAAATCTTTTTATACTTCTGGACTACCAGGTTTCTTTGGGGGCTTTGTTCTTTCGTTTGGTTTTTGTGGTTATGTTTTTTCGATGTACAATACTACAGTTGCAAATGCTAATTTCATCATTCAAACCCAAACTATTTTTTTAGCAATTTTTGGATATTTTTTTTTAAAAGAAAAAATTTCAACGATTACACTTGCATCAATTATTTTAGCAATATCCGGGATTATTTTAATGGTGGGTAGCTCTTTATCAGGTGGACAGATGATAGGAAATATAGCTGCATTTTTAATGCCAATTTCATTCGCGGTTTTAATTTTAGTTGTTCGTAAGTATCCAAATGTAGATATGGTTCCTGCACAATTTATTGCTGGTATTTTTGCTTTAATCATTGGTTATTTAATGTCTGGAAAAATTATAATTTCAGCTCATGATATTTTTTTAGGTTTTTGCGCGGGTTTTCTACAATTAGGATTCGGTTTTATTTTGATTACAATTGGTGCACAAAGAACTCCTTCAGCAATGGTTGGAGTAATAATGTTAACCGAAGCAGTTTTAGGTCCTTTATGGGCCTGGCTTTTTGTTAATGAGCAGCCACCTTTTATAGTTTTAGTTGGAGGTTCAATTGTAATTTTTGCAGTTTTGCTTCAGTTTTATAATTTATACACTGCAGAAAAAAAGGCAGTTTAATATTTGACATCTACATATAATTAAGAGATTATCTCATCCACGGGAGAGACTACAAAAATTTGTAGCGCCGAAGGAGCAACTACCCAGGAATCTCTCAGGCAAAAGGACCGTAACATATTGACTCTGGAAAGAGATTAAATTCTCGCCGAAGGAGTAATACTCTCAGGCAAATATACAGATGGGTAAATAGAGTTAATATGCAAATAAAAAAAACAGCACTTAATAGTTTACATAAAATTCATAAGGCAAAATTTGTAGAATTTGCAGGGTATGAAATGCCAATTCAATATGAACAAGGAATTATAGAAGAGCATAAATTTACTCGAGTTGAAGCTGGTATATTTGATGTGTCCCATATGGGACAACTATTTATATATGGAGATCAACATTTAACCTTGGAGCTTGAAAAAATTTTTCCACTAGATCTTAAAAACTTGGATGTTAACCAATCAAAATATAGTTTTTTGATGAATGATGAAGCGGGTATTCATGATGATTTGATTATTACTAAATTAGATGATGGTTTTTTAATTATTCTAAATGCAGCTTGCAAAGATAATGATTATAAAATTTTGAGAAGCTTAATTGATCAAAAATATAAAATGGTTTTAGAAAACGATAGAGCTTTGGTTGCCATTCAAGGTCCCAAAGCTGTTTCTATACTTGGCAAACTCATAAATGGTGTCGAAAATTTAATGTTTATGAGGGGCAATTGGTTTAATTTTGATCAAAGCAAAACATATGTAACACGATCTGGCTATACAGGAGAAGATGGCTTTGAAATTTCTATAGCTAACGAGCATGTTGAAAAATTTGTTAAGGAATTAATGGAAAATGGTTCTAAATTAATAGGTTTAGGAGCAAGAGATACCCTAAGACTCGAAGCGGGGTTATGTTTGTATGGTCATGAACTTGATATAAATAAGACACCAATTGAAGCTAATTTAAAATGGGCAATTTCTAAAGAGAGGCTTGAAAGTGGAGGTTTTTTAGGTTCAGATAAGATTAAAAAACAGATTAACAGTGGAGTGCAAAAAATAAGAGTAGGTATTAAACCTGAGGGAAGAGTTATTGCCAGGGAAAAAACAAAAATTTTTAATATAGAGGAAAATTTAATTGGCGAGATTACTAGCGGAACATTTGGACCTAGTGTTAATGGGCCAGTTGCAATGGGATATATCGATGATAAATTTTCTAAAAAAGATACAAAAGTTTTAATTGAAGTTAGAGGAAAAAAATATCCAGCTAATATTTGTGGATTACCATTTTATAAAAAAAGTTATGTGAAAGGAGCAACCCAATGAGTGAAGTTAAATTTTCAAAGGAACATGAGTGGATTAAATTAGATGGTGAAGTAGCCACTATAGGTATTACTAAACATGCCACCGAAATGTTAGGAGATATTGTTTTTGTAGAATTACCAGAAATAGGAACATCAGTTGATAAAGATGGTAATGCAGGAGTGGTAGAGTCCACAAAAGCTGCAAGTGATGTATACACTCCAGTTTCAGGTGAAGTTATAGAAAATAATCAATCTATTGTTGATGATCCAGGAAAAATTAATTCAGATCCTGAAAATGAAGCTTGGTTTTTTAAATTGAAGATAAAAGATCTAAGTGAATTAGACACACTAATGAATAGAGAAGAATACGATAAATTTTCAAAAGAAAGTAGTAATTAAAATGTTAATAAGCTCTCAAAAAGATTTCATTAAAAGACATATAGGTCCATCTGAATCAGATCAACAAAAGATGTTAACTGAACTAGGTTTTAAATCATTAGATGATTTAATTGCTAAAACTGTTCCTGAAAATATTTTACTTACTGAACAGCTGGAAATAGGGGAGCCAAATTCTGAATATGAAGCATTACGAAAATTAAAAGCAATATCAAAACAAAATAAAATTTATTCAAACTTTATTGGCATGGGTTATTATGGAAATTATACCCCATATGTAATCTTAAGAAATATTTTAGAAAATCCAGGTTGGTACACATCGTATACTCCTTACCAGCCAGAAGTTGCCCAAGGAAGATTGGAAATGCTGCTAAATTTCCAACAAATGATAATTGATTTTACTGGAATGGATATCGCTAACGCATCTTTGTTAGACGAAGGTACTGCTGCTGCCGAAGCGGTGGGTTTAAGTTATCGTTTATGTAAAAATGATTCTAATATCGTTTTTGTTTCCAAAGATTGTCATCCGCAGACTATTGATGTTGTCAAAACAAGAGCTGAACCTTTAGGTTTAAAAGTTGTTATTGGAGATGAGCAAAATGAAATTAAGGAAGATATTGTTTGTGGAATTATCCAATATCCTGGAACTCTTGGAGATATTAAAGATCCAAGTGAAGCAATAAGTAAAATCCATAAGAATAATGGAAAAGCGGTACTTGTTTGTGATCTTCTAGCTCTAGCAAAATTAAAAACTCCAGCTGAATTAGGAGCAGATATAGCTGTGGGCAGTTCACAAAGATTTGGAATTCCCATGGGTTATGGCGGACCCCATGCTGGATTTTTTGCAACAAAAGATGAATTTAAACGTTCAATGCCTGGAAGAATTATTGGTGTATCAGTAGACAGGCATGGTAACAAAGCTTATCGATTATCTTTACAAACTAGAGAACAACATATTAGACGAGATAAAGCGACTAGTAATATTTGTACAGCGCAAGCATTGTTGGCAATTGTTTCTGCAGCTTATGCTATTTATCACGGACCAGAGGGAATAAAAAAGATTGCTGAAAACACCTCTCAACTAGCTAAAAATTTTGCAGATAAAATTAAACAATCAGGTTACGAACTATATTCGGAACATTTCTTTGATACAGTTACAATTAAAACTCTGGATAAAACAGATACTATTTTTAGAAATGCATTAAGACAAAATGTTAATATCCGAAAAGTTAATTCTCAAATGTTATCAGTTGCATTTGATGAAAGAAAAAATGTTTATAGAGCTAATCAATTATTAAAAATATTTAATTGTTCTGAAGCAATTAGAGAAAATGCTATTGAAAATTTATCTAATCTTCCTGATAATTTGCTTAGAAGCTCAAGTTATTTACAACACCCTGTATTTAACAGTTATCACTCTGAAACAGAAATGCTTAGATATCTTAAAAAATTAGAAGATGCAGATATAGCACTAAATAGATCTATGATTGCTTTAGGTTCATGTACCATGAAGTTAAATGCTGTAGCAGAAATGATACCAGTTACTTGGAGAGAATTTTCTGAACCCCATCCGTTTGCACCTGTAGAACAAATGGAAGGTTACCGATCATTATTTACAGATCTAAAAAATTGGTTGAGATCAATTACTGGATTTTCAGGCGTTTCTTTGCAACCTAATGCAGGTGCTCAAGGAGAATTTGCGGGATTAATGGTAATTAGAAAATACCATGAAGAAAACGGCCAGACTAATAGGAATGTTTGTTTAATTCCAAGCTCAGCGCATGGAACCAATCCAGCAAGTGCTCAAATGGTTGGAATGAAAGTTGTGGTAGTTAATTGTGACAACCAAGGCAATGTCGATATTAATGATTTAAAAGAGAAAGCAGAAAAACATTCTGAAAATTTAGCAGCATTAATGGTAACTTACCCATCTACACATGGTGTTTTTGAAGAAAAAATTTCTGAAATCTGTGAGTTAATCCACAATAATGGAGGTCAAGTTTACATGGATGGTGCAAATCTTAATGCTTTAGTAGGAATTGCAAAACCAGGAAAATTTGGTCCAGATGTTTGTCACATAAATTTACATAAAACATTTTGTATTCCTCATGGAGGTGGTGGACCAGGTATGGGACCTATAGCATGTAAAAAACATTTGGAAGTTTATTTACCTAATCATCCAGTGGTTAAGGATTGTGGACCAAGAACAGGCATAGGTGCAATTTCGGCTGCACCTTGGGGCAGCTCTAGTATCTTATCAATTTCATGGATGTACATTAAAATGATGGGATCTGAAGGTTTAAAAAAAGCATCTCAAGTTGCAATTTTAAATGCAAATTATATTGCTCATAAACTTAAAAATGACTTTCCTATTTTATATAAAGGCAAAAATGGCAATGTTGCTCATGAATGCATAATAGATATAAGAAAAATCAAAGCAGAAACTGGGATTACAGAGGAGGATATTGCTAAAAGACTAATTGATTTTGGTTTTCATGCACCAACCATGTCATGGCCTGTTGCAGGTACAATGATGATAGAACCTACTGAGAGTGAAAGTTTAGAGGAAATCAATAAATTTTGTAACACACTCAAAAAAATTAAAGAAGAAATTGATAAAGTAAAAAATGGTGAGTATGACAAATTAGATAATCCAATCAAAAACGCTCCTCATACACATGTGGAGTTAGTTTCAAGTAATTGGAATCATAAATATACCAGAGAAGAAGCTGCATACCCTTCTGAATATTTGAAGTCGATTAAGTATTGGCCACCTGTTGCAAGAGTTGACAATGTCTATGGTGACAAAAATTTAGTTTGTTCTTGTCCATCAATAGATGAATACAAGGATACCGCTGCATAGTATATTGTTATTCAAATGAAAATTGCAGTTATCGGCTCAGGTATATCTGGATTAAGTTCAGCTTATTACCTTTCAAAGAAACATAAAGTCGATTTATTCGAAAAAGAAGATAGATTTGGAGGTCACTCTTACACTTTGGACGTTCAATATAATGAAAAAAACAAAATAGCTGTAGATATTGGATTTATGGTATTTAATAAAATTACTTATCCAAATTTAATAAATTTTTTTTTAGAAAATAATATTGAGATAGAAAAAAGTGATATGTCTTTTTCAGTATCAGTTAAAGATACTAATATAGAATATTGTGGAAAGGGGATTAAAGGAATTTTTTCCAACAAAAGTAATCTATTAAATTTAAAGTTTTTAAAGATGTTTTTTGAAATTATAGATTTTTATAAGAAGTGTGAAAATTTAGATTTAAAAAAATTACAAAATAAACTTACTCTTGGAGAATATTTAACAGAAATAAAAATATCTAATTACTTCATAGATTATCATATTATACCAATGGTTTCAGCCATTTGGTCTATGCCTCCTTATGAAGCTTCACAAATGCCATTAACATTTTTTATTAATTTTTTTAAAAATCATGGATTATTTAAATTAAAAAATAGACCACAATGGTTTACGGTTACTAATCGAAGCAAAACTTATGTTGATAAGATATTATCTAACGTGAGTGGTGAATATTATAAAAATTATGAAATCCATAAAATAATAAGAGATAATAATGGTGTTAAAATATTTTATGGAGCAGAGAATGAATTCTTTTACTACGATAAAGTAGTTTTATCTACCCATGCAGATGATGCTCTAAAGATATTAGGAGATGCTTCTGAAAATGAAATAAAAGTTTTAAGTAATTTTAATTATAAAAAGAATATAGCAGTTATACATTTTGATGACAAAGCTATGCCAAAAAATAAAAAAGCATGGTGTGCATGGAATTCATCTTTAAATTTTAACGATAAAAACCAATCATCGGTCACATACTGGTTAAATCAGTTACAAAATTTAAAAATTGATAGAAATATATTTTTAACAATAAATCCTTTTTTTGAAATTGATCAAAATTTAATATTTAAAAAAATAGATTTTACTCATCCGTATTATGATGAAAAGGCCCTAGAAAATCAGTCAAATTTGAATTCAATTCAAAACAAAAAAAATATTTTATTTAGTGGAAGTTATTTTGGTTACGGTTTTCATGAAGATGGAATAAAATCCTCTCTTGAAATGCTGAAAACCTTAAATGATTAATTCCTATATATATAATTGCTCAGTTATTCATAAAAGATTTAAACCAAAAGAACATTATTTTAAATACAATGTTTTTGCACTTTTAATAGATTTATCAGAATTAGATAAATTAAATAAAGAAATTAATTTTTTTTCATATAATCAGTTTAATTTAATTAGTTTTTATGAAAAAGACCATGGTAAAAGAGATGGCTCCTCTTTAGTTGCTTGGGTAAAAGAAAATTTAAAAAAAAATGATATCAATATAGAAGATTTAAAGATTAAATTATTATGCTATCCAAGAATTTTTGGTTATGTATTTAATCCACTAAGTGTTTTTTATGTTTATGACACTGCAGATAATTTAATTGCAATTTTATATGAAGTTAAGAATACATTTGGTGAGCAACATACATACATATTTCGAATTATCGAGGACAATAAATTAATACAACATCAATGTTCTAAAAAATTTCATGTATCTCCTTTTATAGAGATGGATTGTAATTATTTTTTTAGACTTTTAAAACCTAGTGAAAAAATTTCAGTCATAATTGATCAATACCATGGACAAGATAAATTGCTTTTTGCCTCTCAGGATGGAAAAAGAGCTGAATTCAATAGCAAAGAGTTGATTAAATCTTACTTGAAGCATCCATTAATGACATTTAAAATTATTGTAGCGATACATTATGAAGCGTTTAAACTTTGGGCTAAAGGAATTAAGTATATTAAAAAAAAAATTAAAATTAAAAACAATATTACAATTGAAAATTAATGTTACTCCATAGCATCTCAGACAAAATAGTTTTTAATTTGCTTAAAAATTTAAAACATGGATCATTAGAAATTATAAATCTTAATGGTGTAAAATTAACCTTTGGGGATTTTAATAATCAACTTAAAGCTAAAATTATAATAAAGACGCCTGCTTTAACTTATAATTTAATTAAAGGAGGATCTATTGGATTTGCAGAATGCTATATGCGTGGAGAGTTTGAAACACCAAATCTTTCTAATTTGATTGAGATTATGGCAAGAAATATCCAAATTGTTTATAAATTTTCTGGCTTGTTAGATTTGCCATTTATTAACTTTTTTAAAAATAAATTAATTAAGAACACTAAAAGTCGTAGTAAAGAAAATATTGCCAAACATTATGATCTTGGTAATGATTTTTTTTCTTTGTGGTTAGATAAAACTTTAACATATTCGAGCGCGATCTTTGACGAGCATTCAAAAGAACTTTCTCAAGCACAAAATAATAAATATCAAAAGTTGATTAACTTAATTAAGCCGAGTGCAGGTGATAAAATCTTGGAAATTGGGTGTGGTTGGGGTGGTTTTGCTGAATATTTAGGCAAAAACTATAATGTAAAACTAGACTGTATAACGATTTCTCAAAAACAGTTTGAGTTTGCTAAACAAAGAATTCATAATTGTGGATTAAATGAAAAGGTAAATATTGAAATTAAAGATTATCGAGATCTTAAAGGACAATACAATTCAATTGCCTCTATTGAAATGATAGAAGCTGTTGGTCAAAATTATTTAGCAAGTTATTTTAACACTATTAAAAATAATTTAAGACCTGGGGGCACAGCCGCTATTCAAGCAATTACTATAGATGATAGCTTATTTGATCGATATAAAAATAGACAAGACTTTATACAAAAATACATTTTTCCAGGTGGATTTTTACCATCAAAACATAGTTTAAGAAAGTATGCTGAAACTAATCATTTAAATTTTAATGAATATAATTCTTATGCTTCTCACTATTCTAAGACATTAGCTATATGGAGAGAAACATTTAATCAAAAATGGGAATTAATTAAAAACCAAGGATTTGATCTTACATTTAAAAGAATGTGGGAATTTTATCTTTCATATTGTGAAGCAGGATTTAAATCTAAAAATATAGATTTAATTCAATTTTCACTTCAAAACAAATAAGCAAATAAGGAGCAAAATGTCATACACATCAAAAATCAAATCAATTTTATTGATAATTTCTTTGTTATTAATTACAAACTGTTCATCAAATAACGCTATGAAGCCACAAGATTTTTTAAATACAAAACCAGAAATTACAATTGAAGAATATTTTAAAGGTAATGTTAAAGCTTGGGGACTACTTCAAGATCGAAAGGGTAAAGTAACCCGTCAATTCAAGGCTGATATGTTTGGTTCTTTTGAAGACAATATATTAACATTGAAAGAAGATTTTTATTGGACAGATGGTGAACAACAACAGCGAATATGGAAAATCAAAAAATTGGATAACAACCATTATGAAGGTTCAGCGCCTGATGTAGTCGGCGTTGCAAAAGGTTTTCAATATGGATCTGCATTTAAATTTGAATATGATCTAATGGTACCATTTAAAGGCAGAGAAATAAAAGTTTCATTCGATGATTGGATCTTTAAGCAGGATGAAGATGTAGCAATTAATAGAGCCACATTAACAAAATTTGGTTTTAAAGTAGGAGAATTAACTGTTTTTTTTAAAAAGAATTAATAGTTAATTTTTTTCATCCCTTTAGCAACTAGTTTGAAATACAGACTATTCGGCAGTATTTGCAAAAATTTCATTATATAGGTAAATGCTTTAGGAAAATGAATTTCAAATCCTTTTTTATTAACTAAGCCATCATAAATTTCATTTGCAGCAAATTCTGGAGATTTAATCATTGGCATAGGAAAATCATTTTTATCTGTCATAGGTGTTTTGATAAACCCTGGACTAATCAAAGAAACTCTTACATTTTTATTTTTCATATCAAAATGTAAGCTTTCAGCAAAACTTGTTAATGCTGCTTTAGATGCGCAGTATGCTCCTGCCGCTGGAAGGCCACGATACCCTGCAACTGATGAAATAATAGAGATTTGGCCATTTTTTTTCACTGAAAAGTATTCATATATTGAATTGATAGCATTCATAGTACCAAAATAATTTACTTCCATGATTTCTCTTACTTTTTCAAGATTAAATTTTTTTTCAGATTTTGGATCATGCATACCAGTACCAAAAACACAGATCTCGATATTTTTAAAACGATCAATAATTTCTTTTGCAACTAATTTACATCTTTCAATATCAGTTACATCTAATGGGAAAGCATGAATATTTTGATTAATTTTATTTAAATCGTTTAATAATTCTTCTCGTCTAGCAGAAGCCGCAACAATCCAACCATTATCTGCAAATTTAATTGCTAAAGCTTTTCCAATACCACTACTAGCACCCGTTATCCAAATAACTTTTTTATCTTCCATAAACTAATGTATAATACGATTATGTTGAAAAATAAAATTTTATCTTTTTTATTATTCTTAATTGTTACCTTTTCAGCATCATTTATAGGGGCATTTGCTACAATTAATTATAAAGAGCCTTGGTATTCATTATTAATAAAACCAAGTTTTAATCCACCAGATTGGGTTTTTGGACCAGTATGGACAACGCTATATCTATTAATGACCATTGCAATTTGGAAAGTTTGGCAATCTAATTTTAGAAATATTAATATTGTCTATACCTATTTTATTCATCTATTTTTTAATACGATGTGGAGCATTGTATTTTTTGTTTTTCACAACATTCTTTTGGCATTTATGATTATAATAGTTTTAATAGCGTTTATTTTGTATTTAATGATACAATATAAAAAGATCAATCCAATAAGCTTCTATTTAATGATACCTTATTTGGCTTGGTGTATATTTGCTTCGGTATTAAATTTTAGTATATTAATTATAAATTAATTATGGATGATGTAGTTATAATCGGTGGTGGTATAATAGGCGCATCAACTGCTTATTTTTTATCTAAAGAAGGTCGTAAAGTAAAAGTTATTGAAAGAGATCCAACATACAAAGAAGCCTCTTTTCCATTATCCTTAGGTGGATTTAGAAGACAATTTTATCAAAAAGAAAATATTCTTCTTGGAAAGTTTGCAAGAGAATTTATTTTTCAAATTCCAGAATTATTAAAAACAAAGCAAAATCCTAACCCTACTGCAAGCATGGTGCCGAATGGTTATTTACTTATGTTTGGACCAGAACATGCTGAAGAACAATACCGAGCTTTAGAAAATCATAAAGCATGTGATGCAGGTACTAAAAACATTAAAGGTGAAGATCTTTCTAAAATTTTTCCATATATAAATAGTGAGGGTATTGAAACTGCAACTTATACTGATGATCAAAGTGAAGGTTGGATTGATCCTTTTTTATTTCATAGCGCTCTAAAAAGTAAGGCTGTTGAGTTAGGTGCTGAGTTTGTCAAAGGTGAGATTAAAGACTTATCAGAGATCAATGCTAAAGTTATTATTTCTGCAGCAGGTTGTTGGACTAAAAAAATATTAAATGATATTCCAGTAGTCCCTCAAAAACATACTGTTTTTAGGGTTAAATGCCCAAAACATTTTCCGGATATGCCACTTTCTGCAGATTTAACTACCGGTGTTTATTGGCGACCAGAAGGCAAAGAATATTTGGCAGGTTCACCAAAATCTACTTTTGATTCATCTAATCTTGAGCCAGCTTGGGATGATTTTGAAGAATTGGTTTGGCCAGCATTGGCAAAAAGAATACCTGCATTTGAGGAATTAAAACTTACTGGTGCCTGGGCTGGTTTTTATGATCATAATAAATTAGACAGTAACGCAATTGTTGGCAAACATCCTAAATATGAAAATGTTTATATGGCGTCAGGTTTTACTGGCAGAGGTTTACAACAAGCACCTGGTATTGGTAGAGCTCTTACAGAATTAATCACTACAGGTTCTTATCAAACTATTGATGTCAGTGTTTTTGCTGTTGAAAGAATCTTTGAAGAAAAGGCAAGGCCAGAACCTTATGTTCTATAAAATTAAGTCCCACAAAACGTTTGATACTTTTCGTTTGTAATAGGTGCTGGTTGTTGAAAATCTAAAATATTATTTTTATTTCCATAAGGTGTTTGAAGAATTATCTAAAAATTCATTAAAATTTTTTAAATTTCCCTCAGATGCAGTTTTTAAAGCTTCCTCTATTTTATGATTTCTTGGAATTACGACTGGATTTACTGATTTCATAAGTTCTAAATGATTATTATTTTGATTATTTAACTTTAATCTTTTATGCCAAAGCTCTAACCAATTTGTGAACTCTTGATTATGATAGATTGTATTATCACCTAATTTAATATTCATTAAGTAACAAAAAGTATTTGTAAAATCAGCCTTATTTATTTTCATCCAATCTAATAGATCTGATATTAATCTTTTGTCATCTTTGTCTTCACCAAATAGACCTAGTTTATCTCTCATCATATTAAGCCATCTGGTATTATAAATATTTTCAAAATTATTGATTGTCTCAGTTGCTAATTTCACAGCAGTTTCTTCATCTTTATCAATTAATGGAATTAAACATTCTGCAAATCTAGCAAGGTTCCATTTTGTTATTTTTGGTTGATTGTCATAAGCGTATCGACCATATTCATCAATTGAACTGAAAACTGTTTGTGGATCATAATAATCCATGAAAGCACAAGGACCATAATCAATTGTTTCTCCTGATATAGCCATGTTATCAGTATTCATGACCCCATGGATAAATCCAACACGCATCCAATTGACTACAAGTTCGGATTGTTTATCAATTAACAAATTTAATAAGTCTAATGCTTTATTTTTTGATTTTTTCAAACTTGGATAATGTCGATCAATTGTGAAATTAACAAGTATTTCAAGTTCCTCTAAGTTTTGTTTGGCTGCAATATATTGAAAAGTACCAACTCGAATATGACTTGCAGCTACTCTTGTTAAAATAGCTCCTGGTAAGAATTGATCTCTAATTACATTCTCTCCGGTTTTAACTACTGCTAAACTTCTTGTTGTTGGAATATTTAAAGCATGCATTGCTTCACTAATAATATATTCTCTTAACATTGGGCCAAGTGCTGCTCTACCATCGCCTCTTCTAGAAAATGAAGTTCGTCCAGAACCTTTAAATTGTATGTCAAAACGCTGATTATTATTGGATAAATGCTCACCTATTAATACAGCACGACCATCTCCAAGCATGGTAAAGTGGCCAAATTGATGTCCGGCATAAGCTTGCGCAATAGAGTTACTTCCTTTAGGAAGAATATTTCCAGAAAATAATTTTGAAAGATCTTCTTGGCTAATATTAGAAAAATTTAAATCTAATTCTTTTGCAAGTTGTTCATTTAAAATAACAAGCTCTGGATTTTTAACAGGAACAGGTTTTATTTCTTCTTTAAAAGTGTCTGATAGTTTTGAGTATGTATTATCAAAATGCCAACCGATGGTCATTTTTTAATTAATTAACTTCAGCTTGATGTTCTTTAGGTTTAATTTCTGTTTTAAACTGATTTGAAATTTTTTGCACTTGTACTGATGACACTTTGTATTCAGCGCACATTGTTTCTTCATCTTTTCCATGGCCAGTAACCATATTCACCATATGCTCAGGGAAATGGAAAGTAGTAAAGACAATTCCTTCTTTAACTTTATCTGTTACTTCTACTTTTAATGCTACTTCACCTCTACCAGAATATAATCTTCCAATATCACCAGTATTTAAATCTCTATCTGCTGCATCTTTTGGATGAATTAAAAGAATATCTTCATCCACAATATTAATATTACTTGTTCTTCTCGTCATTGTAGCTGCATTGTAATGCTGAAGAACTCTACTAGTTGTTAAAATTAATGGATAATCTTTTTTATTAGTGGTTATCTCAGTAGATTCTTTCCAGTCAAAGTTTTTTAATCTTCCTTTACCTAATTTAAAAGTTTCAGTGTGTAATATTTGTGTATCAGTTCCATCTTCTTTAACTGGCCATTGTAATCCAAATTTTCCAAGTCTTTCTCTTGTTACACCTTTAAAGAAAGGCACTACATCCGCAATTTCTTGAAGTACTTGATCTGCATCATAGCTTGGTTGATTAAAACCTAATCGTTGCATCATATCAGTGACAATTACTCCATCTGGTTTAGTGCCTGGAAGTGGAGGAACTGCTCGATTAACTCTTTGAATTCTTCTCTCTGTATTTGTGAAAGTTCCATCTTTTTCTAGGAAAGTTGTTCCTGGCAAAACAACCGTTGCTAGTTTTGCAGTTTCACTCATAAATATTTCTTGAACCACTAGTAGCTCTAATGCATTCATCGCTTCAATAACGTGAGAACTATTAGGATCAGTTTGTACGATATCTTCTCCAATAATCCATATAGCTTTTAATTCTTTGTTAATTGCTGCTTCAAACATTTGTGGAATTTTCAAACCAGGTTTTGTTGGGTGAGTTACACCATATTTCTCACTGTAGAATTTTTGATTTTTTTCATCAGCCACTTCAAAATATCCAGCTCCTTGATGAGGTTGACAACCCATGTCAGCAGCGCCTTGGACATTATTTTGACCTCTAAGTGGATTAACCCCAACACCTTTTCTACCAATATTTCCAGTTATCATTGCTAAATCAGCAATTAACATAACTGTTTTAGAACCTTGTTCGTGTTCTGTAACTCCTAAACCATGGAATTCCATTGAGTTTCTTGCAGTTGCATAAGCAATTGCAGCTTCTTTAACTAGTTGTTTGTCTACTCCAGCTACTTTAGCTAAATGATCTACATCTTGTCTTTCAATTTCTTTTATGAAGTTATCGAAACCTTCTGTTCTATCTCTTACAAAGTCAGCATTGTATAATTTTGACTTAATGATGAAATGCAACATCATATTTAATATCGCAACATTCGTTCCAGGTTTTAACTTAATATGATAATCAGCTAATTTTGCTAACTCTGTAGTTACAGGGTCAAGCACGATTAGTTTTTTACCTTTCATAACTTGTTGCTTAATTTTAGCACCAGTCACTGGATGAGCATTAGTAGGGTTTGCACCAATTACTAAAAATAAATCTGCGTGATAAATATCTTCTGTTGAATTAGTTGCAGCTCCAGTTCCAAAAGTTTGTTGCATTCCCCAAGCAGTAGGTGAGTGACATATTCTTGCACAACAATCGACACTGTTTGTTCCAACTGCAGCTCTAATCATTTTTTGGAAAACATAGTTTTCTTCATTGGTACATCTTGCAGAAGAAATTCCTGCTACAGCATCAGGACCATGATCTTTTGTAATTCTATTTAATTCTTTTTTAATAAAATCATAAGCTTCATCCCACGTCGCTTCTTCAAATTTTCCATTTCTTTTAATTAGAGGAGTTTTTAATCTATCTGGATGATCGTAAAAACCAAACGCATATCTTCCCTTAATACAAGTATGACCAGCGTTTACCTCTGTTTCTTTAGGTGTATCAATTGCTACAACTTTATTATCTTTAATAGATGCTTCAAGATTACAGCCCACACCACAATATGAGCAGGTAGTTCTAACTTTTTTATCTACTGCTGCAGATTTAGATTGAAATACATCTGAGATTGCATCTGTTGGACAAGTATGAGCACAAGCACCACAAGAAACACAAGACGAGTCTCCAAACATCATGTCATTGTCAGTAGTAATTCTAGACTCAAAACCTCTACCACTCATTGTTAAAACAAATGAGCCTTGTATTTCATCACATGCTCTTACACATCTTCCACAATTAATACAGTTATCTAAGTTCATTCTCATGTAATCATGAGAGGTGTCTCTTGGAATCCCTTTATGTTGTTTTGGACTATTGTAACGGTGCTCTGATATACCTAAATCATTTGCAACAGTTTGAAGTTCACAGTTATTATTAACTTCACAAGTACCACATTCCATTGGGTGGTCAGTTAAAACTAATTCTACAATATTTTTTCTAAGACTATGTAGATTGTCGTTAGAGGTAAAAATATGCTGATTTTCTGCAACCGGCGTATGACATGAAGCAACCACTCTGGTTGGACCATCTTTTTCTAATGCAACTTCAACCGAACATACTCGGCAAGCTCCATATGGCGCTAGGTTAGGATCATCACAAAGGGTAGGTACTTTTTTTTCACCTACATAGCTTTTTACAAATTTTAAAATAGATGTGTGATTAGGACCAATTTCGTATGGTTTTCCATCTATATAGGCAATTTTTCTTTTTTCTGAGCTCATTAATTATCTTTAACCATATCATTTTTCATTTCATCACCAAAGTATTTTAGAATATTCATTATTGGTGTTGGAATCGCACCACAAAGTGCACATAGACAACCTTTTTGCATAGTAACAAGCAATTCATTTAACAATTTAAGTGGAATTTTAGCTGTTTTCTTCTTTGCTTGATCAAACATTTCTTTACCTCGGTAAGATCCAAGTCTACCAGGGAAGCATTTGCCACATGATTCTTCTGCTGAGAACTCAAATAAATGATGAATATACTCAATCATTGGAAAATCTTTAGGAATACTTACTACACTTGCATGACCTAGCATAAATCCTTTTGCTGTAAATTCTTGAAAGTCTAAATTAAGATTATTGATTTCTTCAAGAGGAACAACACCTCCTAGTGGACCGCCAACCTGAAATGCTTTAATTTCTTCTTTATATCCTCCACCAATTTCATTAAATATTTTGCTCATTGGAGTTCCCATATCAATTTCATAAACACCTGGGTTATTAAAAAAACTGTCTAGACAGACTAATTTAGTTCCAGCAGATTTTTTATTTCCTATTGCTGAAAATTTATCTGCCCCATTAATAAGAATTCCCGTAGCTGCAGCTAAAGTTTCAACATTATTTACAACAGTTGGTTTTTTATATAATCCCTCTGTAACTGGGAATGGAGGTCTAACATCTACTTCAGCACGTCTACCTTCTATAGATGCGATTAATGCAGTTTCTTCACCACAAATATAGGCACCTTGACCAATACAAATATTTAGATCAAAAGAAAAATTCGTTCCTAAAATATTTTCTCCAAGTAGACCAGATTTTTTTAATTCATTAATACAACCATTTATTGCTTCTATTGATTTTGGATATTCACCTCTAATATATAAAACACCTTCATTGCTACCAATAACATAGCCACAAATAATCATACCAAATAAAACTTTTAAAGGCTGATCTTCTAATAAGTATCTATCTGAAAAGGCACCTGAATCTCCTTCATCAGCATTACAAACCACATATTTTTTTTCTGAAACTGCTTTACTACAAAAATCCCATTTCATTCCCGTTGGAAATCCTGCACCACCTCGACCAGTTAGATTTGAGTCTAATAAAGATTTAATTATTTCTTTTTTGTCAGTTTTTAAAAACTTTGTTAATTGATCTTTGACTTGGTTAATTGATGATAATTTATCATCCATTAAAAAACTTGTTGTTGCAAAACTTTTTGAAAAAAATTTATCTTGATTAATTTTTTCTCCTTTTAAAATTTGGTCAATTTTTTCAATATCTTTTCCAGCATAATTTTCACCATTATAGTGAAAGGCATTATTTTCATAACAATGACCAAGACAAAACATTTCTCCAACTTTATCATCACCTAATTTGTTCTTTAATGTTTCCTTAAGTTTTTCCTGAGTCCCAGCGCACATACATGCACTTCCGTTACAAACAAAAGCCTTTTTTTCTCTGTGAGCTGGTCTTAAAAACTCATAAAAACTCTCTGCACCATGCAGGGTAGATACGCCTAGGTTATATTCTTTAGCAATATCTTTAATATCTTTAGGTGAATTACTTAAAACATTTTCAGAGATTTTCTTAAAAAGGTTGTTCTTTAAACCTACACGACCAGATAAATTACTTATGTTTTTTGACACGATTTAAAAATTTTTTACTTTATATAGTTACTTTTTGGTTATTTGTATAAATATTAAAACTATCCCCTTTTACGAAACCGATCAAGGTCATGTCAAATTTATTTGCTAAGTCGATAGCTAGACTTGTTGGCGCACCAACACCAATCATAATGCCAATGTTCGTCATTAATACTTTTTGAACCAGTTCAAAATTTAAGCGACCAGAGCAAGTTATAAATTGAGTAGTAGGATCTAGTTGGTTACTTTTTAAAATATTGCCAATAAGCTTGTCTAAAGCATTATGTCTGCCAACATCTTCCCTAATTGAGATTAATTTTCCATTCCTATCAAATAAACCACTGGCATGAATTCCTCCTGTTTTTGAAAATTCAGACTGGTTATTTCTCAATATATCTGGGGATTGAATAATAACATTTTTATTAATTTTAGGCTCAGACAATGAAGGTTTTTCTTTTTTGATTATTTCAAGAGCATCTAGAGAAGATTTACCACAAACTCCACATGATGAGTTTGTTAAAAAATCTCTTTTAATTTTTGCAATATTCACATTTTGTGAATTATTTAAAGTAGCTAATATTTTATTTTGAATATTATATTGCCCAACTTTGTCTCCAAAGCTTTCAATAGTATCAATATGATTGATATCTTCTATAATTTGTTCATTGAATAAAAAACCTCTGACCAAATCTTCATCATTTCCTGGTGTTCTCATTGTGATAGACAATATTTGATTAACCCAATTGTCTTGATCTTTATATCTAATTGAAATTTCTAAGGGTTCTTCAATTGAAATCAAATCATCAACATTTTCGATTTTATTAGATTTAAATTTTGTAATTTTATATTTTGAATTCATAAAATTATTTTTGTGGATAATTTTTTTTAAGAATTAATCTATTTATAAAAATTGCTAATAAAATTATAATTAAACTTCCAAAAATTATTGGATTAATTAAGTATTCATAAGAAGTGCTTGCAATGATAACAATGATTGGGTTACCGCCAGCTGGGGGATGGGTGATATCAAAAATAATCATTAAAAAAACACCAATACCTACGGCAAGAGCAATATTGATATAAATTGGTAACGGAATAAAGTTTACAAAAAAGATTCCCACTAAAGCTGTAATCAAATGACCAAAAAAAACATTTTTTGGTTGAGCAAAAGGACTTTCGGGATAACCAAAAAGCAAAACCATAGATGACCCAAAAGATGCGGTTAAAAATAATCCTAAAGTAGTTTTATAAGTTAATAAAGTTAAAATCCCTATTGTTACGCTAGAAAAGAAACCAGCAAATAAAGCTTGTGTTAAAATAGTTTTTGTAATTTTTTTCATTTATATTTTTAAGGCTTTTAAAACTGTTCTAAGAGGAAGAAGCAAACATTCTTTTCTTGAAATATTTTTTTTATCCAAGATTTCCTTAAAATCATTCCAATGCTTTTCTGTGTTAATTTTGATATCTGTAAAAAAATCTTCAGCAATAGATATAAAGTCTTTAATTTCATTAATTTTTTTATGTTTAATTTTTCTCGATAAAAGACTTACAGAAGCTTGGCAATAAACACACGATTTACATTGATAGCCAATATCTTCTACGATATCATTTTTTACATTTAAGCTAATTTCCATTTCATCACCACAGATTGGGTTTTTATTTTTAGATTTATGTGTAGGGTTTTCTAATACTTTATTGTTCTCTGTATTGGCAGCAATTTGTAAAATTCTTAAATCCATTATATTTCTTTAAATCAAATCCTAATGTTTTATATTTTGATTAATGGATCATAACAATATTTTAGGTGTAGTACTAGCCGGAGGCCAATCTAAAAGATTTGGTGAAGATAAATCCCAAGTTAATTTAGAGGGAAAAATATTGATAAATTATATTTTATCAGAAATTTTAGATGTATTTGATGAAATTTTAATTGTCGCAAACAGTGATATTGAATTTATGCAGTCTAAAAAAATTTCTAAAATTGAGGATTTTCAAAAAGATTTAGGACCTTTAGGAGGAGTTTTGAGTGCCATGAAGTGGATTAAACAAAACAATAAAAACTATCAATGGATCTCAACATTTCCCTCAGATACACCATTTTTTAAAAAAGAATTACTTGAAGATTTTTATGAAAAAATCAATTTTAATGAAAGTAAATTATTTTTTATAAAGTCAAATAATACCAGACATAATATTTTTGGTTTATGGTCTTTAGAATTGTTAAATCAATTAGAGGAAGATTTAATAAAAAAAGGTGAGAGAAAAGTTGAACTTTGGGCTAATAGTATTGGTGTAAAAAATATTGATATGCATTTTAAAAACAATGACCCTTTTTTCAACATCAACACTAAAGAAGATTTAGAAAATGCAAAAAAATATTTAAATAAAAATGATTAATTACAATCAAGCTACAGCAATTTTAAATAAAGCTAAAATTAAAATTAGTGATGAAATTATTAATACCACGGATAGTTTAAATCGAATTTCAGCACTGAATATTAAATCCCCATCTAATCATCCGGCAGATAATAATGCTGCTTTTGATGGTTTTGCTGTTCGTTCAAAAGATACTAAAAATTTCTCTCAAAAATTTAGAATTATAGGATCTATTGCGGCAGGTAATAAACCATTTAAAAAAAAAATTAAAAAATTTGATGCGGTTGAAATAATGACTGGAGGAATTATTCCCCAAGGTTTTGATACTATAATTCCTATTGAACAAATTGTTTTTTTGCCAAACAAAAAAAATCCTCAATATATTTTGGTTAATAAAAAGATTAAGCAAAATGAGCATGTAAGATTTTTAGGATCTGATTATAAAAAAAATGATTTAATTATAAAGAAAGGCACAATTATAAATTCAACACATATTTTAGCTTTAAAAACTCTTGGGATTAGCAAAATAAAAGTTAAACGAAAGCCCAATATTTTATTTTTTTCAACCGGAAATGAGATCTCCAACAAAGATAATATTCCAAATTGGCAAGTAAGAAATTCAAATAGTCATTATATTAAATCTCTAGAAAACAATTTTTTATTTAATTTTATTAGTGGCAATATACTTAAAGATGATCATGAACATTTGTTTAAAAAACAAATTAAAAAGATGCTTAATTCTAAGATTGATATGATTATCACTTCAGGGGCAGTTTCAGCAGGTAAGTTTGATTTTGTACCAAGTGTAATTAATAGTTTTAAATTATCTAATTATTTTAAAGGAGTAGCTATTAGACCAGGAAAACCTGTCCTCTTTGCTAAAATTCAAGGAAAGCAAAAAGTAATATTTGGTTTGCCGGGCAATCCTATTTCTTCTGCTGCTTGCTTTAGATTTTTTGTTCATCCTTTTTTAATGAATAGCCTAGGGGCTTCTCCTGAAAAACCTATTAAGGCGATTTTAAAAAATTCTTTCCAAAAGAAGAAAGATTTTACAAGATTTATAAAAAGTAAAATTACTACAACCCAAAATGGTAAACTCGAATTAGAAGTTTTACAGGGGCAGGAGTCATTTAGAATTAGATCTTTTGTAAACTCAAATATTTGGGCTGTTTTTCCATCGGGCAAATCAAATTTTAAAAAAGGGGACTTGGTTGATTGCTTCTATCCAAACTTTTCTAATTCTAATTTAATTTAAGCTATCTCATTTTTGTTGTAGTTAATTATAATTACAATTAAGTTACCCGAATGATTGAAGTAAAAAATCCTAAAATTGCTGTGCCCGTTGTTTTGTTTGCAGGAATACTTTGGTCTTTTGGCGCACTGATTGTCCGATATATGCAAGACCCTCATTTAGTTCCTTGGCAATATATATTTAGTAGAGGGTTAACTATTTTTATTATTTTAAATTTGTATTTATATTTTGATGAAGGCAAAGAATTTTATAAAAATTATTTTAAAATAGGTTTGTCAGGTGTGGTTGGTGGTTCAGGATTAGGAATAGCAATGATATGCTTTATCTATTCAATTACAATGACTACAGCTGCAGTAACTTTACTTTGCTTAGCAGCAATGCCATTCTTCACAGCTTTGCTAGCATTCTTATTTCTAAGAGAAACAATTTCAATAAATGTATGGATTTCAATTATTATTGCTACAGTTGGATTAACTATTATTGCTATAGATAATACTGAAAAAGCATCTTTACTGGGTTTAATTTTCGGAATTACCTCTTCAATTGGTTTTTCAGTTTACTCTGTAACATTGAGATGGAGAAAGGACACACCTAAATTTACGACAGTTGCTTTTGCAGGTTTCTTTTGTGTAGTTTTTGCAACCATTATGATTTTAAGCAATGGATTAGTATTTTTTTCATCAAGTTATAATAGCGCTATGTTTTCTCTTCATGGAACAGTTGTTTGCTTAGGTTTAATTTTGTATTCAATTGGCTCAAAAGCAATTCCAGCAGCTGAATTAACTTTGTTATCACTTACAGAAGTGATTGGTGGAATATTTTGGGTTTGGCTACCGTTATTTGGAATTAACGAAATACCAACAACCAATACTATTGTTGGTGGTTTTTTCTTATTTATTTCTATTACTTATTACAGTCTTAGTAATGAGATGGAACAAAAGACACATCGCTCTTAATTAAATTAAAGGAACAATATGGAAAGACCAGATTTTTTTAGTCTAAAGAATGGAGAAAAGGTAAAACTTACCCTTTACTAACCAAGAGTACGATAGACAGAGTTACCAATTTAAGAACTGTAATGAGTAATAATAATCTGGATATGATTATTTTAACTTCAATGCACAATATTGCTTATTACACAGGTTTTATTTATTGTTCATTTGGCAGACCTTATGGATGTGTTGTCACTAAAGATAAAATTTCAACTATCTCAGCAAACATCGATGCAAGCCAACCTTGGCGAAGATCACATTGTGACAATGTAATTTATACTGATTGGAAAAGAGATAATTTTTTAAGAGCTATTGTTTCAATCATTGGCAGAGATGAGCCTCCAAAAACTATTGGATTAGAAAATGATCATGTAACATTAGAAATGAAGGATAAAATAAGCTCAATTTTTACTTTTTCAGTATTCAGCGATGTCTCTAAGGATCTAATGAAGTTGAGAATGATCAAATCTAACGAAGAAATAGAAATAATTAAAAATGGTGCGAGAATTGCCGATCTGGGTGGGGAAGAAATTGTAAAAAATATTAGAGAGGGCAACACCGAGTTAGAAATTGCAATTGCTGGAAGAGATCGAATGGAAAGAGAGATTGCAAAAACTTATCCCGGGGCTGAATATATGGATACTTGGGTTTGGTTTCAATCAGGACTTAATACAGATGGTGCTCACAATCCTAAAACAAATAGAAAATTAGTAAGTGGAGATATTTTATCTTTAAATACCTTTCCAATGATTTCAGGTTATTACACTGCATTAGAAAGAACTTTATTTTTAAATGAGATAGATGATGCTTCATTAAAAGCTTGGGAAGCAAATATTAAAGTTCATAAAAGAGGTTTAGAATTAATTAAACCGGGTGTGAAGTGTTCTGATATTTGTCATGAATTGAATGAGTTGTTTGCCGAGCTAGGTTATTTGCATTACCGAACGTTTGGTTATGGTCATTCATTTGGAGTGCTCTCACATTTTTATGGAAGAGAAGCGGGATTAGAACTTAGAGAAGATATTGATACGGTCCTTGAAGAAAATATGGTTATTTCTATGGAACCTATGATCATGATACCAGAGGGAAATCCTGGAGCAGGTGGATATCGAGAGCATGATATTTTGGTAATTGGTAAAAATGGTGCTGAGAATATTACAAAATTTCCTTTTGGACCTGAGCACAATATAATAAAAGGATGAAGATTATGAGTGAGAATAAAAAAATTGTTAATAGTTGGAATGAGTGGGATCCCTTAAAACATGTGATTGTGGGTAGAGCTGATGGAACTTGTATTCCAGCTCCTGAACCTGCTTTAGATGCAAAAGTTCCTGAAGATAGTGACATGCGAGGACAATTTGGTCCAAGAACTAAAGATACAGTTGATAAAGCTAATCAGTTACTGGATGATTTTTCAAGCATGTTAGAAAAAAGAGGAATTAAAGTTGATCGACCAACACCAATAAATTTTAACCAAAAAACGGCAACACCTGATTGGGAAGCTGAAACAATGTTTGGCTGTATGCCGCCAAGAGATGTTTTGTTAACAGTTGGTAATGAAATTTTAGAAGCAACAATGAGTTACCGATGCAGATGGTTTGAATATTTATGTTACAGACCTTTATTGAAAGAATATTACAATCAAGATCCTAATATGAGACATGAGTCTGCTCCTAAACCAAGATTAACAGATGCTGACTACAGAAAAGATTACTTATCAGATAAAATTGGAATTCAAAAAAGACTTGAGTGGACTGAGAAGAAATTTTTTGTAACTACTGAGGAAGAGCCATTATTTGATGCTGCGGATGTTTTAAGATTTGGTAAAGATCTAGTAGTTCAACATGGTTTTACAACAAATTTAAAAGGAATTGATTGGATTAAAAGACATTTTAAAGATCATAGAGTTCATGCTGTAAATTTCCCTGGAGATCCTTATCCAATTCATATTGATGCAACATTTACACCAATCAAAGAGGGATTAATTATTAATAATCCTCAAAGAAGATTACCTAAAGAACAAAGAAAACTTTTCGAAGATAATGGTTGGCAGATTGTTGATAGTGCTCAACCAGCTCATAATGAACCACCACCATTATGTTATTCTTCGGTATGGTTATCTATGAATGTTTTAGTTTTAGATCCAAAAACAGTTTGTGTTGAAAAGAGCGAAGTATATCAAGCTGAGCAATTAGATAAGTTAGGAATGGAAGTGATCCCGGTAGAGTTAAGAGACGCATATGCGTTTGGTGGAGGTTTGCATTGTTGTACTGCAGACGTTTATAGGGAAGGAGATTTAAAAGACTACTTTCCAAAACAATAATTATTAATGCCTAATATTAAAATTAAAAGAGAAAGAGTCAAATTTGCTTCAGATAATGTTGCAGGAGCCTGTCCAGAAGTGTTGGAGGCAATTTTAAAAGCTAATGATGGAGATAGTACTCCTTATGGCAATGATCAAATTTCAACTGACCTACAAAATAAATTTTCAGAAATTTTTGAAAAAGAAGTTATAGTTTTTCCAATTGCATCAGGAACAGCTGCTAATGCATTAGCCTTAGCAACGATGACGCCTTCATTTGGAAATGTTTATTGTCATAAATTATCTCATATTAACACTGATGAATGTGGGGCCCCTGAGTTTTATACTGGAGGTGCTAAACTTATAAACTTACAAGGTATAAACGGCAAAATCACTGCAGAAGAACTAAATGAAAGTATAAGTGGAAAAGGAATTGTTCACCATACGCAACCTTCTTCAGCTAGTATTACACAAGTATGTGAAACTGGAGAAGTTTATCAATTAGATGAAATAAAAAGAATTTCAGATGTCGCGCATAAACATAATTTAAATATGCATATGGATGGTGCAAGGTTTGCCAATGCCTTAGTTTCTTTAAACACAACTCCAGCAGAAATGACTTGGAAATCAGGCATAGACGTATTGTCATTTGGAGCTACTAAAAATGGATGTTTAGCAGCAGAAGCTATTATTTTTTTTAAAAAAGAATTAGTTGGTAATTTAGGATTTTTAATGAAAAGAGCAGGGCATCTATTATCTAAAATGCGATTTGTTTCAGCTCAATTAGATGCATATCTAGACAAATGATGTTTGGTTAAAAAATGCAAAGCACGCAAACAAAATGGGCAAAATGTTAAGTGATGGATTAGCATCCCATCAAGAAATAGAACTTGCTTATCCAACAGAAGCAAATGAAGTTTTTGCAAAATTTCCAAGAAATATGATCGAACATTTAAATGCTGAAGGGTATAAAATGAACGAAGATGAATTAGATGGAAAAGCTGTAAGACTGGTTGCGGCTTGGAATACCAAAGAGGAAGATGTCAATCATCTATTAAATACTATAAAAATTAAAGATTAGTTAAATTCATATTTAATGAATTGTAAAATTTTATCATTACATTTTAGTCCTATAAAATCTTTATCCTTTCAATCATTAAACTCGTGTTTAGTAAAAAAAAATGTAGGAATTGAAGATGACCGCATCTATGCCTTTTCTAGAAATTTAAATAGTGAAGAAGCTGCTTTAATAGAAAAAGATCCAAACAAAAGAGAACTTATTAACTATTTAACTCTAAAAAATTCACCTTTTTTAAATAGATATAACTTTAATTTAGACAATGAGAATATTACAATTATTAAAGATGGTAATGAAATTATAACATTACCTAAAAATGATAGAGAAGGTTTATCGAAAAAATTATTAGAATTAGAACCTAAAATTCCAAAACCAGTTTATTTATTAAAAAATAATCAGTATCCTTTTTTTGACACAACCCATAGTGAAAAAATATCAAATACAATTTCTTTAATTAATTTAAATAGTATTAAAGATTTTGAATCTAAAATAAATAAAACTATCGAATTTGAAAGATTTAGAAGTAATATTTATGTTAAAAATCTTGAAGCTTGGAAGGAAAGATTTTGGATTGGAAAAATATTAAAGATTAATGATTTAGAGTTTCAAGTTTTAAGCCACATTCCAAGATGCTCTGCAACAAATCTAAAAATAAATTCAGAAATTTCAGATATAAATTTACCAATTCAATTAAAAAAAACTTATGGTCATATAGATATGGGAATTTATTTGATACCATTACAGGACGGTCAAATATCAATAGAAGATAATATTGAGATAATTTAGCTGGGATTTTGTTTCAAAAATTCAATATATTCAATTACTTCATCATATTTTTCATCAGGAATATCTTTATAGCTTGCATTGAATTTGCTTTTCACACAAATAGCTACATGTGCATAAGGGTTTCTTCCTTTAGGGTGATTTGGATGATCAGGTAGTTGACCCACCAAATAATCGCCAGCTTCCTGAATAATTTTCCAGAGTTTCTGCGAGTTTTCTGGCGTCATAACTACTAAAACTTTGTTTTATCTCGAAAGTCTCTAGTCTGGGCACTAGTTTAAATCATTTTAAGATTCTTTTTTAACTGACGCTAAAACTTTACCTTTATTTTTTGTTTCCTTATATTCAAATTCATTGGTTTCATTTTTATCTATATTTTTTTTTTGAGAATTATGTATTGATTTCATTTTATTAAGCTCATCGTACAAAAAATTTACCATTGACTCAAATCTAGATAATGAAGAAATAAGTGTAATCTTTTCCTCATTTTCATTTGGTGTGGTCGGAACTGAAATTATATTGAATTTAACAATTTCATTTTGAAGATATATTCCTTTGACAGCATCATAATAAAAACTATTTGATTTAATCATTATTTTTTCCTTTCTTTTAAAAGTTTTCTTGGTCTTCTTTTTTTTGCTTCTTTAAATAAACCAAAAGAATTAGAGGTATATTTAACAGTTTCAGCTATACCTTTTCTATATTCTTTTAATTCTTCTGTGTTTTCAGCCATAATCAATTTTATTTGATCATTGGGGTCATGAGATTCAAAAAAGACATAAAACCAAGGGTCACCTCTTTTAAATATTAAATCTTTCTTTTTATCTACCCACTCGAATCCCCAAGAAAGAATTCTAGGCCAAACATCAATTGGAAATCTTCCAGCAGTCATGACACCTGGCCATAAATTATGTTTGTAATCAAGAAAAGGAGGAAGTTGTGACATAAATATCTCATGATCTGTAACAAATACGTAAGGACACATAATTTGTAGTGTTGGATAATTTGAATTTCTCCAATATTTAGGTGGCATCAAAACTACATTTTTTGAAATTAAATCATCATCAATTCTTGTTTCATCAGGGACTACATAAAGATTGTGATTATCATTTTCGAATTCATACTTTAATCTTAAATCGTATGGAAAATTAACTTGAAAATATCTTCTTTCTAAAAAATTTATTGCAGGACATGCTTGCACCGCTCGTTTTGAAAGAGGTACATCTCTATCTTTTTTTACAGGAAAAGGTTCGTTGAATACAAATTTAGCTCTATGGGTATCGTCAATAAACCAGCCGATTTTTATTGTTTTCATCGGAGCTAGTTTTCTTAATTTCCGTAAAGAGTATTACCCCAAACAAAAGCACTGAAACCATCATTACCATAGGTAGTGTTGCCCCAAGTGAATGAGCTGAAACCATCATTGCCATAAGTAGAATTACCCCATGTAAATGCGCTATAGCCATCATTACCGTATGAAGAATTACCCCATGTAAATGCGCTATAACCATCGTTTCCATAAAAGGTATTTCCCCACTGAAAACCACTAAATCCATCACTGCAGTAAACAGAGTTACCCCAAGCAAAGCAAGAGTCTGCAGTTGCTGATGTGCTAATTGTAGCTATAGATAATGGCAATGCAACTGTAGCTGCTGCAACTGTACATAAAAGTTTTTTTTTCAAAGCCATAATTAATATTATTATTTCTTAAAACATATCTCAATATTAAAAAAATTAAATACAACAAGTAATTGAAAATTGTTTTATCTCGAAAATCTCTAGTCTGGACACTAGTTTTTTGCTTAAATTGATGAGTCTTTAAGCAATTTATTTTTAATGAAAGTTAAATAGCTCTCATAACTAGTGTGAAGTAGTGTGAGGTAGTGTGAAGAAGTGTGTACCTCTAACACCCCAAATAATCGCCAGCTTCCTGAATAATTATCCAGAGTTTACTAGCGTTTTCTTTTTTCAAACTATTTCAATCTGTGTTTTATCTCAATCTGGTATAGTTCTGGGTATAGTTGTCCTATAAAATCCCATGAACAAGAACCTCGATCTCTAAAATTTTTTTATTTGCATAAAGTCATATCAAAAATGATATTATTGACCAAGAGCTTCTTTAGCTTCTTCAACAGAATAATCGGTGCCATATTGTTCATTGTAAGCAGAAACTGCATCAGCAAAGCTATCATATCCTAATCCACTTGCAGCGGCTTCAAGGTCGGTTGCAACACCTACGGTGGCAGCTAATGCAATTGAGTCAGCTACTGTTTGCAAATCTGTTCCAAGATCTCTTGCTATTGATGCTGCTTCAAATGATCCAACTTGACTCAAAAGATCTACACCAGCTGTTACATCTGCCCAATTAGATGTTGAACCATCAATTGTTGCATTTTTCCATATATTGGCATATTCCTCAGTAGTTAAGTTAGTGCCATACTCAGCATTTACTAATTTGGTTAAATTTTCAAAATTAGCATTTGCTCTAATGTCATTAATAGTTTCTTGATCTAAAGAGTCTCCAAATTCAGATATAATACTTTCAGCAGCTATTTTTGTATAATTATTAAGAGTAATTGAAAAATCTTGATTGAGCCAATTTTCTAAATTAAAGGATGGATTATCTTGAACAGATTTTGCAATATCAATTAAATTTTGATTTAAATCATTTTCTAAATCTGTCTGATTAAATTCAATTAAATTTTGAAATTCATTTCTAGCTAATTGTGCTTTTATATCATTAATATTTTCATTTGTGAGTTCTATTAAATTGCCAGCTTTATCTTTGAAATTATTGACTGGCAAATCTCCTTTCCATGAATTAGCCCAATCTTTTGTCTCCCAATTTTCCATTTCTTCTAAATTTTGATAAGTTATTTTCAATGGTGTAAAATCATAACCATCGTTTTCAATACTCTCTACAATTTTATCAATGTTAAAATCATTATTTGCCAAATTAAGAGCTTGTTTTTGTAAATTTCGTATATTCAAATTATTTTGTTTTTTTGAACTTAAAGAAGCTAAAGTTAAAGTTTTTTTAACATTGTCAGAAATATTTTCAAAATTTATTGCACTTAAATTGTTTATATAATTTTTTACAATTACATTCTGTTCAACTTCTTTTAAAATTGCATTTGAAAAATCAATTGAGTCTATCACTGTAATTAAATCTTTATTTTCACAACTTTCTTTACAGTTTTCAATAATATCAAGAGATTTTATAAAGATATTATTAATATTTTCATAAACACTATATTTTTCAGGGTTAATTTTATTAATTATATTTAGAGATTTCTCGATAATTTTTATATTTTTTTTATGTTCCTTATCAAATTCTTTTTGACTAATTCTTTTTTCTAATTTCAATTCTAAATTTTTTTTGAAAGCTCCGTAAGCTGATTTAAATTTTGTTGACTCTCTTTTTATTTTTTTTTCTTCATTTGTAAGTTTATTTTTACTCTTAATTCCTTGAGACATAAAATCATACATATGCATATAACCTGTTAAAGCATCTTCTAATTTATCATCAGATGTAAGTCCTATAGATTTTCTCATAGACTCTTTTGCTTGAGATAATGAATAAAGTGACCGTATGGTTTTTTTGCTACTGTCTTTAACATTAGGATAATTATTTTGATAATCTTCAATTGCTGATTTTTCTTCTTTTAATTTGTGATTATAAAAAACTTCAAAATAGGCCATTGCTCTCATCATATTTTCTGGATATTTTTCATTTAAATTTTTATGTTGAACAAAAGCTTTATACATTTCTTGAGCTGATTTTTTTGCAAGCATATTTTCAGAAAAATTTAAGTTTTTAAATAATCCCTCTGGGTATTGTTTTATTTCTTGATATTGTCCAATATCTTCTAGCTCCTCTTTGAGAATAAATGTTTTGCTAAGATCTGTTAAATTTAAGTTTTTTTTGGCTGTTTTATTTTCAATTTTTTTTGTGTTTTTTTCATTAGTTTTTATCTTATTATTTGACTCCACCTCTTCATTAGCCTCTGATTTTAATAATATATTCTTTGCTTTACTGAACTCATCTTCATTAATGGCGCCAGATTTATATAAGTTATTTAGTTCAGTTAATTGATCTACAATGTTTCCGTTAGCGCTTTTAATAAGAATTAAAATTGAAAAAAAAATAAGTAACAATTTTTTCATAGGCTAATTACAATTTTTTAAAAGAGTATATGTATTTTATAGTAAATAATTTGATTTATCACTTCAAATTTGAGTATATTTAAGTTTATAAGAATTTATTATTTTAATTTTTTAAAATTTTATCCTTAAGTAGTTTCATCTCATCTTCGTTAATTATCCCACTATCGTAAAGCTCATTAATTTCTTGTAATTTTTTAATTTGATTTTCTAGATCTAAATTTGTTGATTTATTACTTTTTTCTTTAGATAAAACTTCATTGTCAGGTTTTTCCGAGTTGGCAACCGAAGTTTTATTGTTTTTGTTAATATCTTGATTATCATAAAAAATTTTACGAAAATAATCTAAATCATTATCTAATTTAATTTTATTGTTGCTAAAATCTATTTTTGAAGAAATTTTCAGTGAATTTTGAAATATATCATGTCTTTTTATTGATAATGAAATCCAATTATCAATAAATTTTGATGAATTATTTTGTAAAGATATGTCCTGTAAACGATAATTATAAATATAACTAATCCATACAGCAGATCCATTGGCCTGTAGATACAAGTGATCACTTCTTAATGCGCTTTCAGGAATATCAATAGAATTTTCTTCTAAAAAATTTTTTAAAGTAAAGTTAAATTCTTTCATGTCATCTTTAGAATTATTTATGTATTCATTTATATTAAAATCTTGAGCTACAATTACATTTGCTCCATTTTTCAAATATAAATTTAGATTTTGATTTGGATTAAAAAGTGCTCCTGAAGTTTTAAAAAAATAAGAATATAAATAATTATAAACATCTGCTCCATATCTAGTACTATTGATTTTAGTAGCTATAATAATCTCATTAAAATTATTTTTTTCACTTTTCTTAAGAAAATAATTTGTATCAATACTAGCTCCAATTGATTGGGAAATTAAATTTTTTATTTTTTTTGATAATATTATTTTCGTCATCAAAAATTTTAAGTTTATAGTCTTTTGTAAAATTAAAATCACCCGCAAGGGTTTGGCATGTGAAGATTAAATATGTTAATAAGAATAATTTAAAACTTTTAAGCATAAAATTAATAATTTTGTATAAACAATGATTCTATTCATTTCAAGTTTAGTTTTAGTTTATCACACAAAATTAATAATTTTGATTAGATTTATTTGTATCTAATCTTTTACATAACTAGTGTGAGGTATGTGAAGTAGTGTGAAGAAGTCTGAAATAGTGTGTCTCATTAGACTAGCAAATAATCACCAGCATCCCGAATGATTTTCCATATTTTGCTAGGATTTATTTTGTTCATAAAACTTTAAATTTAGATAATCATATACCTTTATGATATTTGTTAAAAATATTAATTCTGTGAATGATCAAGAGTGGACCACTAGTGAAAAATATCCAGGGGTTAGATGGAAATTTTTAGTGGATGCAGATTTTAATGGCAGTAAAGGTCTTTCCTGTGGTTTTGCCGAAGTTTTGCCAGGAGGAAATCTAACTTTACATCATCATGCTCCGGATGAAATTTATGTGGTTACCCAAGGTTCAGCAACTTTGAATAAGTCTGGTGAACTAGAAGAAATTAAAAAAGGTGATGTAGTTTATATTCAAGGTAATGCACCACATGCTTTAAAAAATGATAGTAATGAGACTTTTGGAATGTATTGGGTTTTTCCAACAGATAAATTTAAGGATGTTGAATATATTTCAGATCTATAAATCGATTTAATTATTTTTTGAATTTAGTAACGCTAACTTAAGAAATATATTAAAGTCATAATGATCATAATGATTATGATCCATGCAGATAAATTTTTAAGAAGATCTTTTAACTTAGAATTAGATTGTAGAAATGCTGGAAGTACCAACATTAAAATTCCTAGCATATAGATAACTGGAATTATTTTATCCATTAAAAATTATTCTCTAAAATTAACAAACTCAATAGGCAAACCAATATCAATAGTTTTAATTGCTGCTATCGCTTCTTGTAAATCATCTCGTTTTTTTCCATCCGCACGTAATTCTTCTCCTTGAATTTTTATTTGAATTTTCAGTTTTAAACTTTTGATGTGTGTAATAATTTTTTTAGCATTTTCTTGACTAATTCCTTCTTTTAATTCACTAATTTGTCTAATAGTTCCACCTGTAGCATTTTCTGAGTTTTTTACACTTAAAACTCTTGGATCAACTTTACGTCTTATAAGATGGGTTTGTAATAGTTCATTAACTTGTTTAAGTTTTAAATTGTCTGGCGCCAGGGTAGTAATTGTTTTATCTTTTCTTTCTATTGAAATATTTAACCCCTTAAAATCAAATCGATTACTTATTTCTCTTAAGCAATTTGCTAAAGCATTATCAAACTCTTGATAATTAATTTTACTGATCACATCAAATGAAGGCATAATTTTTTAAATTTTAATTTTTATATCATTTTTTAAAGATGCATAAAATGAGTAAATAATGTTAGTTTTTATTATGGGTTGTGATAATTTAGTATTGGATGATTAACTTAACGCT
>CBDEAP010000009.1:0-47144 GCA_965236125.1 Candidatus Pelagibacterales bacterium
ATTGTTACTGGTTCAAAAATTAGAACAATGTGGATGACACCGTTTTATTTATTTTTCGGCACATTGTTTGTTTACGTATTGCAATCTCAGATTAATTTAAAAAAATTAAATTCTTTTCTTTATGGTTTTGTAATTTTATTTTTCTTATCACCTATTCTTTATTCTTATGTTTCAATTTCAAAAACAGATAAGCGTACCGATTATCCTGGAAATGAAGTTGCGCAAAAGGTGCAATATGCTTGGGATTATCAATTTGACACTCCAATTACTGCAGTCTTTGGTGATGAATGGTATGCTGGAAATTTATCTTATCATTTAAAATCAAGACCTGTGTGGGAGGGATTTATTGATGAAAATAAAATTAAAAGTTATCAAAATTATTTATGTATTGATAGAGTTTGTGTTGCAAATAAATAAATATGAAAAAAATTACAATATTAATACCTGTTTACAATGACTGGCAATCTGTTTCAAAACTATTAGATGAAATCAATATAAACGTTAAAGGTTTAGATTTTGAATTTTCTATTATTGTCATTAATGATGCTTCTACTGAAGCACAATCTCTTACAGCTAGAAAATTTAGACAATTTAAAATCAGTCAGAGTTATGAATATGAAAGAAAATAGAGGTCATGCTCGATGTATTGCTACTGGATTGAAATATGTTTTTGAAAATGAGGAATTTGACTATGTCATTCCTATGGATGGAGACGGTGAGGATCGTCCAGAAGAAATTAAATTTCTAATTGAAGAAGCTAATTATAGTCCTGATAAAGCCATTGTTGGTGAAAGAATTAAAAGATCAGAAAATTTAATATTTAAACTAAGTTATTCAATTCATAAGTTAATTACTTATACTTTTACTGGACAATCAATTAAATTTGGTAACTTTACGTGTTTACCAAAATCAACAGTTGAAAAAATGATTAAAGATAAAGCTACGTGGAGTAGTTTCTCGGGTGCTTTGACTAAAGTTGAAAAAAACATAAAAGCATCTCCATCAACAAGAGGCACAAGATATTTTGGACCTTCAAAAATGAATTTTTTAAATCTAGTAAAGCATTCTTTAGCAATCATTGCAGTTTTTAAAGTAAATGTGATTTTTAGATCAGCTTTATTTTATGCAATTTATTTATATTTAATTTCAAGCAACATTACATTCATTACCTTAATTCCATTGGTTTTAATCATAGTTTTTATTATTAGTGTGTTAACTTTGTCTAAAAGAGAAGATTTAAATGCTCTAAATGATTCAACTAATAATTTAGCTTCATTTGACAAAATAAAATAATTTTATAACCTCTAATTTAACAGTTGTTCAAAATTCTATGAGAATAATTTGTACAATAATTATTTTATTTTTATTCAATAGTTTATCTATTGCTGCTGAGCAAAAAATCACCACTGAAGAAGATGTTAAAAGGATTTATAATTCAATAGTTAAAATTTTTAGCATTGTACCTCCTGATGCAAGAACTGCTACATGCCTTAGGAACTGAAAGACGTGGTTCAGGGGTTATTATTGATGATAAACATATTTTAACTATTGGTTATATCGTTGTTGAAGCTGAAACAATTAATATTGGTTTACCAGACGGTAAAACAGTTGCAGGAGAATTAATTGGTTATGATCATACAAGTGGTTTTGGAATATTAAGAACTATTGGTTCTACAATACTTACTCCTTTAAAATTAGGAGACTCTGACAATATTAATGCTAATGAAATTTTATTTGTCATGCCATATCCTGATCAAGGGCAACCCTCAACAGCTAATGCTGTATCAAGAAGAGCGTTTGCAGGTTGGTGGGAATATTATTTAGATAAACCGATTTATACCTACCCGATGAATCATTCTTGGGCAGGAACACCACTTATTAATCAACAAGGTGAAATATTAGGTATAGGTTCATTATTTATTTCTGAAGCAATGACCCCAGGATTTTCTTCACCAGGAAACTTATTTGTACCTATCAATGATTTAAAACCAATTTTAACTGATTTAATTACTAATGGACGAAGAACTAAAGATATAAAACCTTATATGGGTTTATCTTCAGATGATAGTAGTGGCAAAGTTAGTGTTACCAGAGTTAACGAAAATGGTCCTGCAGCTAAAGCAGGTATTATGCCAAATGACATAATTTTATCTGTTAATGACCAAGCAGTATCCAATATGTCAGATTTTTATAAGACAGCTTGGGGATTTGGTGGACCAGGCACCATATTAAAATTAGATATTGATAGAAATCAAAAAAAATTATCTTTTGAAATTACTACAATGGATAGAAATGATTTTTTTGTTAAACCAAAATATTATTAATATATTGCATTAATTGACTACACTCTGATTGTTGGTAAACTAAAAAAATCTGCAGTATCTATTTTTGAAGAATGATCTCTTCGCATATTCCATCTTTTATTTACCCCAGCACTAGCCACACTTAAGAGTAGATCGGCCATAACGGTGATTGGTATTATCAATAGACTTCATTAAAGCTTGTATTTTGTCATCTTTTTCAGTGGAAAATAGGTTAGTTTTATCATGGGCATTCGATAAACCTGTAAGCATTACCCCTGCTTTTTGATACTGATAACCGTTTTTAAAAATAGTTTCTAAGATAGCAACCGCTGTTTTGACAATTTCAATACTGTTGTTAGTTGCAATTGGAAAATCAACTGTTTTAGAATTAGAATAATAACCATAGTTTCTTTGAAAAGGGCTGGTTCTAACAAATACTGTAATTGCTTTTGCTGTTAAAGACTCTGATCTAATTTTTTCAGATGCATTTAAACAATAATTTGCAACAGCCTCTTGTAGCTCTTGAAACTTTTCAATTCTTTTACCAAATGATCTAGAGACCACGCAACTTTTTCTTTTAGCTGTAGTGGTTTCTAAATGAATGCAAGGAATTCCTCTAAGCTCCATAGCGGTTCTTGAGCTTAAAACATTAGAACATTTTTTTATCCAACTGTTTGATTTATTTTTAAGTTGTTTAGCATTATAAATTCCATTTTTATTATAAAATTTTGTAAGCTGTCTACCTACACCCCATACATCATTGATGTCTATTTTTTCTAAAATAGGATCAATATTTTCAATACCAATTAAACTAGTAACTCCTGATTGTTTTTTCTTTGCAATGTGATTAGCAATTTTACTTAATGTTTTTGTTTTTGCTATACCAATACTAGTTGGAATTCCAGTCCATTGTAAAACAGTCTCTCTAATTTCTTTTCCTATATTTTCAATTTCTTGATCAGGAAAATTTGATAAATCTAAAAAGGCTTCATCGATAGAGTAAACTTCAATAGCTGAATTAAAACTTTTTAATGTTCGCATTACTCTTCTAGATAAATCTCCATACAAAGCATAGTTAGATGAAAATACTTCAACTTTATTTTTAATGATAATATCTTTTGCTTTAAAGTAGGGCTCACCCATTTTAATTCCCAAAGCTTTTGCTTCATTAGACCTTGAAATGATACAGCCATCATTATTTGATAAAACAACAACAGGTTTTTTTCTAATTTTAGGATTAAACAATCTTTCGCATGAGACATAAAAAGAATTACAATCAACTAGCGCTATTTTTCTAGTACACGGAATGGATGACATAAGTGACAACTCCCCAAATAAAAATATCTTCATTTTCATTCATCAAGATCCGATCTGCATAGTCTTTTGATCCTGATGTCAAAAATTTTTTATCTCTTTCTTGAACTAAAGTTTTAACTACTAACTCATCATGAACATTAGCGATGACAGTTGAAAAGTTTTTTGGTGTTAGACTTTTATCAACAACGAGTAAATCACCATCGTGAATACCAACATCCACCATGGATTTACCTTGCACTCTAATAATAAAAGTTGCTGGAATATTTCTGATTAAGTGAATGTTTAAATCAATATCTTCTTCAATATAATCAGTTGCTGGAGAAGGAAAGCCAGCACCTGCTTTATGCAGATAATAAGGGATAGTTAGTTTCATGTTCTTGTTTTGTTCTAATTTATAGACTAGTTATACAATACACGCAAGAGGTTGTATTTTGAGTCTGTAAGTGAATCAAAAGTGAATCAAAACGTGAACATCGAAACTACATTTTGTACCCTTGTGGATAACTTTAACCAGAGATAGTTTAAAAAACTTGATTATGTTTAAAACAAGAAACATTTTAAATAAATTTAAATAGGAAATTTAATGAAAAAACTAACATGTCATTGTGGAGCGATCGAAGCAGAAATAAATATAGAGGGTGATTTAGCAAAAGTCATAAAATGCAATTGTTCAATTTGCAAAAGAAAAGGCGCCATCATGTCGATGGTAAAAAATGAAGATTTTAAAATTGTTAAAGGTGAAGATCAATTAAAGATGTATCAGTTTCATAGCAAAGTTGCGAAACATTATTTCTGTTCTAACTGTGGAATTTACACTCATCACAATCCAAGAATTAATCCAGCTATGACTGGTTTTAATGTTGGTTGTATTGATGAAATTGATTCATTTAAATTAGAAGATGTTAGTGTCAATGATGGACAAAACCATCCACTCGATCAAAAAAAATAATTTTTTCTATGAGTTCGGTAAATGTTTGTTTTAATAAAGTTAAAAAAGATTGTTTAAAGTTTATTCAATCTCAAGAAACAGCTACTGAAAAATTTAAAGATAAAGAGAAGATGATTAAATCTTTTCTAATCCCCTTAAGTTTTTGGATATCAAATAAAGCAGATAATAAGAAACCTTATTTTGTAGGTTTAGCTGGAGGACAAGGTAGTGGCAAGACAACAATTAGTTCAATAATGAAAATTATTTTAACTAAATATTTTAAACTTAAAGTGTTTAAAATATCAATTGATGATTTTTACCGAACACGAAAAGAAAGAGAAATGTTATCTAAAAAAATTCACCCAATGTTGATGACCAGAGGGGTTCCTGGGACCCATGATATTGAAATGATGTTAAATTTTTTTAAAAAAGCAAAAAGTAAAAACTTTAGAAATATTAAATTACCAAATTTCGATAAAGCCATTGATGATAGAGCCCATAAAAACAAATGGTATCAATTAAATGAAAAGCCGGATGTTATTATTTTTGAAGGCTGGTGTGTTGGGGCAAAACCAGAGAGCGAAAAAACATTAAAAAAATCTATTAATTCTCTTGAAAAAGCCAAGGATGCTAAACATATTTGGAGAAAACACGTCAATACTCAATTACAGAATAAATATAAAAAATTATATTCAGAACTTAATTGTTTAATTTATCTAAAAGCTAAAAATTTTAATTTGTTACAAAAGTGGAGGCTTAAACAAGAGCATAAACTTTGGTTAAAAAGTAAAAAGTCCTCAAAACTTAAGATAATGAGTAAAGGAGATGTTATTAACTTTATGCAAACTTATCAGCGTATTACTGAAAACATGTTCAGACATATGCCAAAATATGCTTCAATTATCTTTAATTTAAACAGTAAACATCAGATAAAATCTGCAGTATATAAGTCGAAATGAAAAAAATTTTAATAACTATTTTACTCTCTTCTTTAGCAATTAATCCGGCGGTTTCAGAAACTTTTTCTGAAGCTCTTTTAAAGGCTTATCAAAATAATTCTGATTTAAATGCTGAGAGAGAAAATATAAATGTTTCTGAACAAGATTTAGAAATATCAAAAGGATCTTATCGACCAACCGTAACTTTGAGTGGTAGCAAAAGTATTGAAGAAACAAATAAATTAACTAATCAATCAGGTGGTAATGCCTCAGTAACCGATGTTGATCCGTTAACTACTTCAATTGCAATTACTCAAACTTTAGTTGATTTTGGTAGATCTGCAGAATTAGCAAAAAGTGAAATTGGATTAGATTTAGCAAAATCTAAATTACTAAAAAAAGAACAAGATACTTTATATAGTGCAGCAGAAGCCTATACGGGATTAATTTTAGCAAATGAAAAACTTGAGATAAACAAAAGTAACGTAGATCTTTTAATTAGACAAGTTGAAACAGATAGAATTAGATTGGAAAGAGGTCAAATCACTATTTCAGATGTTGCACAATCTGAATCTTCTTTAGCTGGAGCACAAGCAAAATTAATCCAAGCTGAAAATGAATTTTTAACAAGTAAACTTAATTATGAAAATATAATTGGAACTTTATCAAATCCAAATTCTTTAGATAAAAAATCTATTACAAGATTTCAATTACCTAATGACTTAAATTCAGCAATAGAACTATCTAAAACTAATAGTCCAGATTTAATTATTGCAAAGTTAGAGTATGATCAATCTAAGAAAAATACAGAAATTGCTAAATCAGATTTATCTCCTACAGCTAATTTATCTTTTGAAAGATCTTATAGTGAAGATTTAAGTTCTACTTATGATGAAAGAGAAAAAGATACTTTAAAAGCAACTGTGTCTTGGCCTTTTTATTCTGGTGGAAAAAATAGAGCTTCACTTAAAAAAAATCAAAGTTTGGAATTAAGAAATCGATTAATGTTAGATAGCATGATTAAAAGAAATGAAACTAACGTTGCTAGTGCATGGTCTACTTATCAATCTAATAAAAGTTTATTAACTTCTGTACAATCACAAGTTAGAGCTGCTGAAATTGCCAACGAAGGAATTATAGCAGAATATAATAGTGGTAGTGGCAGATCGACATTAGAGGTAATTCAATCCAATTCCTTCCTTCTCAATGCTCAAATTTCTTTAGCGAGCTCTGAAAGAAATTATATCCTATCGCAATTAAACCTTTTAAAGTCAGTAGGTTTACTTAATAGCGATTATCTAAAAATCAGATAATTCTTCATTTTTTAGCTATAAAATAATTGATCTTGCTAATGAGAACAAAATGTGTACATTTAAATCCATGATTCGACTGTTAAAAAAATTAAAAAAAGAGGCAAAAAATGACTAAAAGTAACCTAAAAGTAGTTAAATCTACTAAAGATCAAGAAATGGATATTAAAGAAAAAAATAAAGCACTAGAAGCTGCAATAGCTCAAATTACTGACAACTTTGGAAAAGGTTCAGTAATGAAACTAGGTCAAAGAAGAGCTATGGATATTGAGTCAATATCTACGGGATCTTTAAGTCTTGATTTAGCTTTAGGGATAGGTGGCTTGCCAAAAGGAAGAATTATTGAAGTTTATGGACCTGAATCTTCAGGTAAAACAACTTTAGCTTTACAAGTTGTTGCAGAAGCTCAAAAAGCTGGAGGCATTTGTGCATTTGTTGATGCAGAACATGCTTTAGATCCAGTTTATGCAAAAAAATTAGGAGTAAATACTGAAGAATTATTAATCTCACAACCAGATGCTGGAGAGCAAGCTTTAGAAATTGCTGATACTTTAGTTAAATCTGGATCAATTTCAGTAATCGTAATTGACTCTGTTGCTGCTTTAACACCAAGAGCAGAAATTGAAGGTGAGATGGGAGATCATCACGTTGGTCTTCAATCTAGATTAATGAGTCAGGCTTTAAGAAAATTAACAAGCTCTATATCTAACACTAATACAATGATGATTTTCATTAACCAAATCAGAATGAAAATTGGTGTAATGTTTGGAAGTCCTGAAACGACATCAGGTGGAAATGCATTAAAGTTCTATTCATCTGTTAGAATGGACATCAGAAGAATTGGTGCCATTAAAGATAAAGAAGAGATTATTGGAAACTCAACAAGAGTTAAAGTGGTGAAAAATAAAGTTGCACCACCATTTAAAGTCGTTGAGTTTGATCTAATGTATGGCAAAGGCATTAGCAAAGTAGGTGAGTTAGTGGACCTAGGAGCTAAAGCAGAGATTGTTGAAAAATCTGGTGCTTGGTATGCATACAAAGGAGAAAAAATTGGTCAAGGAAGAGAAAATGCCAAAATTTATCTAGAGCAAAATCCAAAAGTTGCTGCTGAGATTGAAATGGCAATAAGAGAAAAAGCAGGAGTGATTGCTAAAAAAATTGAAGGTAATCCATTAGATCCTGAAAAAATTGCTAAAGACCAAAAAGAAGAAGTAAAAGAGGAAGAAATTCCTACTAAGAAGAATTAATTAATAGGTCATCTTTAATTATAAAAAGGCGCTTAATTTAAGCGCCTTTTTTCCCTTACACTTATCTAGACATAAAATAAAAAAGCTGTATTTTAAAAATATGGCTGACAAATCTTTAAATGAGATAAGAAACACGTTTCTTGATTATTTTGAAAAAAATGATCATAGGATAGTTGAGTCTAGTAACTTGGTTCCCAATAACGACCCAACTTTGATGTTTGCTAATTCAGGAATGGTACAGTTTAAAAATGTATTTACTGGTTTAGAAAAAAGAGACTATGTCAGAGCAACTACTTCACAAAAATGTGTAAGAGCAGGTGGGAAACATAATGATTTAGAGAATGTGGGTTATACTCCAAGGCACCATACATTTTTTGAGATGCTTGGAAACTTCTCATTTGGGGATTATTTTAAAGAACAAGCAATTAGTTATGCTTGGAATTTAATAACTAAAGATTTTGGAATAGATAAAAATCGCCTTTATGTAACAGTTTTTCATGAAGATGATGAAGCATTTAATTTTTGGAAAAAAATTGCAGGCTTTAGTGATGATAGGATTATAAGAATTGCTACATCAGATAACTTCTGGTCAATGGGTGAAACGGGTCCTTGTGGACCTTGTTCGGAGATTTTTTATGATCATGGAGATCATCTAAAAGGTGGACTACCAGGAACTAAAGATGAGGATGGAGATCGTTTTATAGAAATATGGAATTTGGTCTTCATGCAATTTGAACAGATCAATAAAGATAAAAGAATTAATCTGCCAAAACCCTCTGTAGATACTGGGATGGGGCTAGAACGAATTGCTGCATTACTTCAAGGCACACATGATAATTATGAAACAGATCATTTCAAAAAACTTATTCATTCAATTTCAGATATTGTAGAAAAAAAACCAGACACTAAAAATCTTTCAAGCTTTAGAGTGATTGCAGATCATTTAAGAGCTAGCTCTTTTTTAATTGCTGAGGGAGTACTTCCGTCAAATGAGGGAAGAGGTTATGTTTTGCGAAGAATTATGAGAAGAGGGATGAGACACTCACATTTGTTGGGTGCTAAAGAACCGGTTTTTTATAATTTGTTTAAAACACTTCAAGAAGAAATGTCTGGAAATTATCCTGAACTAAATCGTGCTGAGGCGTTAATAAGAGAAACTCTTAAAATGGAGGAGGAGAAGTTTTTAGTACTTTTAGATCGAGGAATAAAAATTTTAAATGATGAAATTTCAAAAATAAAAGATGTTTTACCTGGTGAGGTGGCTTTTAAACTTTATGATACTTATGGTTTTCCATTAGATCTAACAGAAGATATTTTAAAAAATAAATCTTTAAAAATTGATACTGAAAAATTCCAAGCTTTAATGAAAGAGAGCAAAGAACTTGCTAAAAAAAATTGGAAAGGCTCAGGAGATGCTGCTGTTGAAGATATTTGGTTTTCCATCAAAGACAAACTAGGGGCAACAGAGTTTTTAGGGTATGAAACTAATCAAGCTGAGGGTTTAGTTTTATCGCTATTAAAAGATAATAAAGAAGTAGAAGTTTTAAATCAGAATGATGAAGGAATGATTATTACAAACCAAACTCCTTTTTATGGTGAATCCGGGGGTCAAGTGGGTGATGTAGGTGAGATTATATCTAATGATTTTAAATTTGAAGTAACTGATGTTCAAAAAAAACTGGGTGATTTGTTTGTTCATTATGGAAAAGTAGTTAATGGCTCAATTAAATTACAGCAAAATGTTGAAATGAAGATTAACGTTACTAGAAGAAATGATACTAGAGCTTACCATTCTGCTACTCATTTATTGCACGAGTCTTTAAGAAGAGTTTTGGGTACTCACGTTACTCAAAAAGGATCTTTAGTAGAACCAAATCGTTTAAGATTTGATTTTAGCCATATGAAGCCAATTTCACCAGATGAAATTACTCAAATTGAAAAATTTGTGAATTCTATGGTTGAAAAAAAATCTGAGGTTAAAACTAGAATTATGACACCTGATGAGGCTGTCGAAAATGGAGCACTTGCTTTATTTGGAGAAAAATATGGTGAAGAGGTAAGAGTACTATCAATGGGAGAGGATGATGGGAAATATTTTTCAACTGAATTATGCGGTGGTACTCATGTAAAAAATACTGGCGATATTGGTAAATTTAAAATTATTAGTCAGTCTTCCATTGCAGCAGGAGTAAGAAGAATTGAGGCTTTAAGAGATAAACAATTAGATGATTACCTTCAAAACAAGGAAAAATTATCAAGCCTATCATCAGAAAAGAATGAAGAAACTATCAATGCTCTTGCAAAAGAAATTATTAAATTAGGTGGTAAACCTAATTTAGAACAAGAGGATCAAAAAACATTAATCAAAAATTTAACTAAACAATTAGAACTTCTTTCAGTCACTTCAATCTTAAATGATAAATCAAAAAATATAATTATCGATGATACTATTAATGGTACAAAAGTAAGATTTCAGAAAGTTGATGGATTACCACCAAAAGAATTAAGAAAATTAGTTGATGATGGAAAAAAACAATTAAGTGAAGGAATTGTGATTGTCTTTGCTAACCAAGAGGACAAAGTTGGTGTCGCAGTTGGTGTTACTGATAAATTAACCTCCAAATATGATGCTGTAAATTTTGTTAAGTTAGGATCTGAAATAATTGGTGGGACAGGTGGGGGTGGTCGAAAAGATTTTGCCCAAGCGGGTGGACAAGACCATACTAAAATTGAAGAAGCTTTTGAAAAATTAAAATCTTTAATTTAATTTCTTTTTTAGATTAGCATCAATTTCATCAAGAAACTGATTAGTAGTTAAATATTTGCTTGAAGGCCCAATTAAAACTGCAAGATCTTTTGTCATAGCATTATTTTCAACACACTCAATACAAACTGCTTCAAGAGTATTTGCAAATTTAATTAATTCTTCATTGCCATCCAGTTTACCTCTATGTGCCAAACCTCTTGTCCAAGCAAAAATAGATGCAATAGGATTGGTTGAGGTTTCTTTACCTTGTTGATGCATTCGATAGTGTCTTGTTACAGTTCCATGAGCCGCCTCTGCTTCCATAGTTTTTCCATCTGGAGTAAGAAGAACACTAGTCATTAATCCTAGGGAACCATATCCTTGAGCCATAGTGTCAGATTGAACATCACCGTCATAATTTTTACAAGCCCAGATATATTTACCACTCCACTTCATAGCACAAGCTACCATGTCATCAATTAATCTATGTTCGTAAGTAATATTAAGTTTATCAAATTGTGTTTTAAATTCTTTTTCAAAAACTTCCTGAAATATATCTTTAAATCTTCCATCGTATTGTTTTAAAATAGTATTTTTTGTAGAAAGATACACTGGCCACTTTTTAATAAGACCATAACTAAAACAAGATCTTGCAAAATCCTCTATAGATTTATCTAAATTGTACATTGATAAAGCAACTCCTGGTCCAGTAAAATTAAATACTTCATATTTAATCTCATCTTTTCCATCTTCAGATGTCCACTTAACTTCCATTTTTCCTTTACCAGGTACTTTGAAATCTGTTGCACGATATTGATCACCAAATGCATGTCTTCCAATAATTACAGGATCAGTCCAAGTAGGTACAAGTTTAGGGATATTTTTACAAATTATTGGTTCTCTAAATACCGTTCCGCCTATGATGTTTCTGATTGTTCCATTTGGAGATCTCCACATTTTTTTTAATCCAAATTCTTCCACTCTTGCTTCATCAGGTGTAATAGTTGCACATTTTATACCAACACCAATTTTCTTAATTGCATTTGCTGCATCAATTGTAATCTGGTCATCTGTATCATCACGACTTTTCATGCCTAAATCATAGTACTCAATGCCAAGATCTAAATAAGGAAGAATTAGTTTACTTTTGATAAACTCCCAGATTATTCTGGTCATTTCATCACCATCTAGTTCTACTACTGGATTTTTAACTGTAATTTTGGTCATTTTGTAAATTTATATCTTAATAATTGAATTTCGCTGTTTTATATACATATTAATCAAAAATTATCAATTAATAGAAATATGTTTAGTAAAATTTTTCCAAAAATACACACCGAAGGTTTTAAATTTTTAATCATCGCTGGATTAATGACGATGTTATTATATTTAATTGGTTCATTCATAGGAACCTTAGGCTTACTATTGACTATTTGGGTGTACTATTTTTTTAGAGATCCAGATCGAGTTATTATTAATGATGATGATTATCTTGTGAGCCCTGCTGATGGAGAAGTCATTAAAGTGGAAGAAGTTGACGGTCCTAAAGAGCTAGGATTAGAAAATAAAAAATTTAATAAAATCAGCATATTTATGAATGTTTTTGATTGCCATGTGAATAGAACACCGTGTGCAGGTAAAGTTGAAGATATTTTATATAAGCCAGGAAAATTTCTAAATGCATCTTTTGATAAAGCTAGTGAAGATAATGAGAGAAATTATTACAAGTTAAAAGATAATCATGGCAATGAAATAATCGTTGTACAAATTGCAGGGCTTATTGCTCGTCGAATAGTTTGTGAGACACACAAAGATCAAACACTCGAGCAAGGGGAGAGAATTGGAATGATTAGGTTTGGAAGCCGAGCTGATGTGTATTATGAAAATTATAATCCTTTAGTTAAAATAGGCCAAAGAACTATTTCAGGTGAAACATTACTTGCTAAAAGATAAATGATAGAACAACCAAAAAATAATTTAAAAATAGTTCCAGAAAAAAAAAGTGCCAGAATGCTTCTACCAAATATGTTGACTTTAATTGGAGTTTGTATTGGTTTAACATCTATTCGTTTTGCTTTAAGTGGCGAATTTCATCTTGCAATAATCGCAATTGTATTTGCAGCTTTAATTGATGGTTTAGACGGCAGAATTGCAAGAATGATTAAAGGAACATCTAAAGTTGGAAAAGAATTAGACTCACTTAACAGATATGATAAGTTTTGGTGTAGCACCTGCATTTATAATGTATTTCTGGATGCTTAATACACTTGGAAAATTTGGTTGGTTATTAAGTTTAATATATGTAATTTGTGTAGCTTTAAGGCTTGCTAGATTTAATATTAGCTCAAACCAAGAACCTTCTTGGAGAGATAATTTTTTTGAAGGAGTGCCATCGCCAGCAGGAGGTATTTTGGTATTATCACCTTTAATTTTAAGTTTAAGTGATTTTAATTATCTTAGTATTAATTATCAAATAGTGACCCCAATTTTTTTTATAGTAACCTCATTTTTATTAATAAGTAAATTTCCTACTTACTCATTTAAAAAAATTATTATTCCAAGAAAAGCGACAATATTTTTACTTTTTGGAATAATTTTATTTTTTGGATTATTATTGATATATACTTTTGATGTTTTAATCATTAGTAGCGCAATATATCTATTATTGTTACCAATAAGTTTTATTCATTATCAAAGATTGAAAAAACAAAATGAATTCGAAAATATTACAGAAGATAATGATGATCTTGAAGACATCTTGTAATGAAAAAAAATGTTATAGTTACCCTAGCAGATTCAAATTATTTTGAATTATTAAATGAATTAATTCAATCGATTAAACGATTTAAAGAGAGTGAAAATACAGCCATATGTGTCTTAGATGCAGGATTGACTGAAAATCAAAAAAAAAACTTAGAAAATAAAGTTGATGAAATTAAGTCTGCAGAGTGGGACATCAAAGTTCCAGAATTTAAAGTTAAAGGAAGGGAATGGTTAAAGAGCCAAGTTTCCAGAGCATTTTTGCCAAAATATTTTCCAAATTATGAAAAATATTTATGGATTGATTGTGATGCTTGGGTGAATGATTGGAAATGTATTGAACTATATTTAAAAGCTTGTGATGGTAATAAGTTAGGTATCACGCAAACAATTGGACCAGGTTATAAAATTACCTCAAAGAGTAAATTGGCTATTTGGAAAACTTGCGATCATTAAATCTCAAAATTTTAAACACGCAATTAAATCAAATATTGGATATGCGAAAGCAAGAAAATTAGCTTTTGCACCACATATAAATATAGGTGTATTTTCTTTAGAAAAAAATTCTCCAATTTGGTCAATATGGCAAAAAAATTTATATCAAACATTAAAATCAGGAGACATTTTTGGTTCAGAACAGATTAGCAATTAATATGTCAGTTTATATTGACGAAGTTGATACAGAATTTTTACCTCTAAATTGTAATTGGACTTACAAGTAATTTGCTACCAAAGTTTGATGAAAAAAATAATACTTTTGTTGAGCCTTATTTACCTAACTACAAAATAGGAATTATGCATTTAGCTGCAGGAATTTGGAAATAATAATAAAGATATGAGATTAAACAAAGATATTGAAATTCGAAATTGAAACACTGTGAAGGAAAAATTTTGAAATAAAAGTTTAAGATTTATTAATTAGTTGAAAAAAAATAAAATCTCAAAAAATTGGGTTAATAAACAGAGACGTGATATCTATGTTCGCCAATCAAAAGTAGATGGTTATAGAGCTAGATCAGCCTATAAATTAATTGAAATAGATGAAAAGTTTAAAATTTTTAAAGGAGGTATCACAGTAGTTGATATTGGTGCAGCGCCTGGAAGCTGGTCTCAGTATGCATCAAAAGTAGTTAAAAGTGGTAAAATTATTTCTATTGATTTAAAAGCAATGGAACCAATTGGAAATACTCTACAAATACAGGGTGATTTTACAGATTCAAAAATTCAAGACGAAATTATAAAAAATCTTCAAAAAAAGGCTGAGGTGGTTATGTCTGATATGGCCGTAAATACAACAGGTATTAAAAATATAGATGCTATTTATACTGGAGAATTATGTAAAGAAGCTATGATTTTTTCTAAAGATATTATTTCAGATAATGGATTTTTTATTTCAAAGATGTTTATGGGAGGTACATTTAATGAAATAGTGGCTCAGGGAAAATCTATTTTTAAAGAAGTTAAGGTTTTTAAACCAAAATCAAGTAGAAAAGATTCAAAAGAAAGTTTTATTATTTGTAAAAATCTTAGATAGACACTTTAAAATTTAGATGAATCATATATAAATCATTATGGTTCCTATAAAAGAAGCACTAACCTTTGACGACGTTACATTAGCACCACGTTATTCAGAAATATTGCCATCAGAAGTTGATACAAGTATTAAATTAACTGATAATTTGTCACTAAAAATACCACTTTTATCATCAGCGATGGATACAGTTACTGAAAGTAGAATGGCAATTGCTATAGCTAAAGCAGGTGGCATTGGTGTAATTCACAGAAATTTAGATATTAAAGAACAGATTAAAGAAATTCAAAAAGTCAAAAAAAATAAATTGTTAGTTGGTGCAGCGGTAGGAGCTGGTCCAAATGAATTAAAACGGGCTGAGGCTATATTAAAAGAAGGTGTTGATCTAATTGTAGTTGATACTGCACATGGTCATACAAAAAAAGTTTCAGAAATAATTAAACATATCAAAAAATTAAAAAATAAAAAAATAGCTCTTTGTGCAGGAAATATAGCAACTGCTGAAGCTGCAAAGTTTTTAATTAAGTTAGGCGTTGATATTATAAAAGTTGGTATTGGTCCTGGATCTATATGCACAACTAGATTAGTTGCCGGAATAGGGGTGCCACAGTTAAGTGCAATTTTGTCAGTAAAGCAAGGGGTTAAAAATAAAAGAGTTAAAATTATTGCTGATGGTGGAATAAAATATTCTGGAGATTTAGCTAAAGCTTTTGCTGCAGGAGCAGATGCTGTGATGATCGGATCCTTATTTGCTGGTACAGATGAAACACCAGGGAAGTTAATAAAAAAAAATGGAAAATATTTTAAAAGTTTTAGAGGTATGGGCTCTGTAGGAGCAATGAACAAAGGTTCAGCTGATAGGTATTTTCAAAGCAAACAAAAAGACACCTCTAAATATGTCCCTGAAGGTGTAGAAGGATTTGTAAAATATAAAGGTGATGTAGGCAGTATAATTTATAAATTAATTGGTGGTTTAAAATCTTCTATGGGTTATCTTGGATCTAAACAAATTAAAAACTTAAGAGATAAACCTCAATTTGTAAAAATTACAAAAGCAGGATTTTATGAAAGTATGGTTCACAATGTTGATGTTGTTAAAAATGATAATAAATACTAATGATAAATTATAAGAAAATTTTACTAACTTTAATACTTGTGGTGAGTTTTAATTCAATCTCATATGCTCAAGATAAATATTTCAATGAAGGTTTAAAACTTTTTAATGAAGAAAAATACGAAGATGCGAAATTTTTATTCGAAAGAAGTATCGTATTCGATCCTAAAGCTTCTAACTCTTACTTGTACTTAGCCAAAATTTATGAATTTGAAAAAGATATTAAAAATGAGGAAAAAAATCTAGAAACTACTCTTTTATTAGAGCCAAATAATGAGGAGGCGCTTCTAATGTCTATGCGGATTGCTTTAGAAAAAACTAATTATGATAAAGTTAAAAGTTTATCAGAAACTTTTTCTAGAGTTTGCACAAAACTTTGCAAAGAAAAAGATGAAATCTTAGAGACTTTAAAAAATTTAGAACCAAAAAATGAGTCTTGAAAAAAATCTTGATAAAATCTTAATCATAGATTTTGGATCACAATTCACTCAATTAATAGCAAGAAGAACAAGAGAATTAGGAGTTTTTTCAGAAATTATAAGTCACAAAAAAATTACAATAGATCAAATAGATCACACTATTAAAGGAATTATTTTGTCTGGTGGTCCTTTGAATGTCTATGAAAGTAATAAATATTCTTTTGATAAAAGAATATTATTTAAAAATATTCCTGTTTTGGGAATTTGTTTTGGACACCAAATTTTATCAAAAGTTATGGGTGGAAGAGTTAAACAATCAAAACACCGAGAATTTGGGTTAGCGAATATTTATAAAAAAAATGACAGTGAAATCATTCGTAATTTTTTTAAAAACAAAAAGTCTACAAATGTATGGATGAGTCATGCAGATCAAGTATCAAAGCTACCAAAAAATTTTAAAGTTGTAGCTTCAAGTCAAAACTCTAATTTTGCAATTGTTGAAAATAAAGCTCAAAAATTTTATGGAGTACAGTTTCATCCAGAAGTTACCCATACAGAAAATGGAATTAAAATTTTAAGTAATTTTATTTTTTTAATATGCAAAATTAAAAAAAATTGGTCATCAAAAGATCAAAAAATAAAATTAATTAAAGAAGTTCAAAATCAAGTTGGGACCAGTAAAGTCATATGTGCCTTATCGGGTGGCGTTGATAGCAGTGTAGTTGCTCAACTACTAAATAAAGCAATTGGAAAAAAACTTTATTGTATATTTGTTAATACAGGATTGTTAAGAAAAAATGAAGAGCACCAAGTTGTAAATACTTTTAAAAAAAGATTAAAAATAAATTTAATCTATGTGAATGCTGAAAAAGAATTTTTATCAAAGCTGAAAAATGTTTCTGATCCTGAAAAAAAACGTAAAATTATTGGAAACTTATTTATTAAAATTTTTGAACGTTATGCTAAAAAAATAAAAAATGTAAAGTTCTTAGCTCAAGGAACTCTCTATCCTGATTTAATTGAAAGTAAATCTGTTACAGGAAGCCAGACCTCTAAGATTAAATCTCATCATAATGTAGGTGGATTACCTAAAAGAATGAAACTTCTAGTTAGTTGAACCTTTAAAATTTTTGTTTAAAGATGAAGTTAGAAAATTAGGTTTAGAGCTAAACTTAAGTAAAGATATTATTTCAAGACATCCTTTTCCAGGACCTGGTTTAGCTATTAGAATGCCAGGTTTAATAACTAAGGAAAAAATTAAAATTTTAAAAGAGGCTGACTATTTGTTTATTAAAGCTTTAAGAGATCATGGGCTATATCATAAAATTTGGCAAGCTTATGCAGCTTTACTTCCAGTTAAGACAGTTGGAGTAATGGGTGATAATAGAACTTATGAATTTTTGTGCTTGTTAAGAGCTATTACTTCTGAAGATGGTATGACTGCAGATTACTATGATTTTAAAAAGAGTTTTATGCAGACTGTCTCCAATCAAATAGTGAATAGTATAAGGGGCATAAATAGAGTAGTTTATGATGTAACATCAAAGCCACCAAGTACTATTGAGTTAGAATAATATCTCAATATAAATAGATAATATGAAATATTTACACACCATGATCAGAATTAAAAACATTGAGGAGTCTCTCCGATTTTTTTGTGATGGGTTAGGTTTAAAAGAAACAAGAAGAATGGAAAATGAAAAAGGAAGATTTACTCTAATTTTTCTTGCTGCTCCAAATGATGAAAAAGCTGAAATAGAAATGACTTATAATTGGGATGGAGATAGTTTAGGTGAAGGATCTAGAAATTTTGGACATCTTGCTTACCGTGTTGAAAATATTTATGAAACTTGTCAAAGATTGATGGATTTAGGTTACACGATTAATCGACCACCTAGAGATGGACATATGGCATTTGTGAGATCACCAGATAAAATTTCTATTGAAATTCTTCAAGAAGGGAATTTGGAACCAAAAGAACCATGGGTCTCAATGCAAAATGTTGGGACATGGTGATATTCTTATCATGAGTATCTTTAAAAAATTACAAGCAAAAAAAAATAAATCAAAAATTGTCTGTTTAACTGCTTATTCAAAAAATATTGCAGAGGAAATTGATAAATATACTGACTTGATACTAGTTGGGGATTCTTTAGGTTCAGTATTATACAATTTTGATACTACCAGAAAAGTCACATTAGATATGATGATTGAACATTCTAAAAGTGTACGCAAAGGTATTTCAAAAAGTTTAATGGTAGTGGATATGCCTTTTAACACCTACAGAACTAAATCCGAGGCATTAAAAAATTGTAAAAAAGTTATTAAGGAAACTAAATGTGATGCAATTAAAGTTGAAGGTGGTCTAAAAATTTTAGATATCGTTAAAAATTTAATAAAAAATAAAATTCCGGTAATGGGACATCTTGGAATTTTACCTCAGTCTGTGAAAGGTAAATTTAAATCTAAAGGAAAAACTAACAGAGAGATCAATCAATTGACCAAAGATGCTTTAGCATTAGAGCAAGCAGGAGTTTTTGCAATTGTCTTGGAGGGCGTAGAAAAAAATTTATCTAAATCAATAACTAAAAAATTAAAGATACCTACAATAGGTATTGGTGCTTCAATTGATTGTGATGGCCAAGTATTAGTTACGGATGATATTTTAGGTTTAACGAAATCTAAGATTAAATTTGTAAAAGAATATACAAATTTAAGAAAATATATTAGTTCTGCTGCTAAACAATTTAGATTAGATGTAGTTAATAAAAAATATCCAGATAAAAAGCATCTCTATTAAAAGAAACGCTCAAAACTTTCATTAATCGATAGGATATCTAGGTCATTTAGACCACCAATGATTAATTGTAATGCTACTGCTAATATTGCAAATAATCCTAAGTACCCAAACCATTTATGTTTTTTGATTTGATTTGCAAAATATCTTGCAAGGGTACCTACTAAAACTACTGATAAAAACAGTCCAAAAATTAGTAAATTCATATTATTTTTTGCAGCGCCAACAATTCCAATAACATTATCAAAGCTTAAAGTTATATCTGCAAATAAAACTTTATATACACTTTGAATATATGATGGCTCTTTTGCTGCTGATGTAGGTGATTTTACTTTCTTAGTATCAAATAAATCTCTTCTAAGATCATTTACAATCCAAATTAATAACAATCCACCTATAATTTTGACGTAAGCAAAACCAAATAAATAAGAAGCAAAAAAAGCAAATATTATTCTAAAAACTAAAGCTCCAAATAAACCCCATAAAATTATTTGATTTCGGTTTTTAGGTGCAAAGTTTGCAGCTATCATTCCAATAATGATGGCATTATCTGCCGCCATAATTACGTCAATGAATATTATTTGGATTAGAATGATTGAATCTTCGAACAAGGTTTTTTAATAATTTCTATTTTGTAGTTTTGGTTCCATCTATAATTTCTTTAAGCTCTAAATATTCTTCACAATTACAGCTTTTTAAAACTTCTAATCTTTCATTAGCTAAATTTATTCTTTGAGTAGCAACATATAATTCACCTAAGTATTCATTTATACCAATATGAGTTGGATCAATTTCTAAACCTAACAAATAATATTTTTCACCATTTTCAAAGTCACCTAATTTTCGTGTAGAAAAGCCAAGGTAATTTAACGTGTCAGCTTGTAAAGGTTTATCCTCATTAGATTTAATTAGTAATTTTTGTGCTTTTGTATACCTATCCAATGCTTTGTCGTTTTCACCTTTTTTTTCAAATTTTTTTGCAGAGTTGATTAAAGAAACAGCTTTATCATAATCTGATTTAGTCTTAGGTTCATCACTAGATCCAGCTGCAAAAGAATTTCCAATTAAATAAGTTGATATGAACAATATTAGAATTATTTTTTTAATCATCAGTTAAATTTTTTTAGATTAGTCAAAGTTTTTAATTCGAGCCCATTTTCAACTAAGTTGTCTCTAATTATTTTAGCTGTAGCTAATGAACTCTGGTTATCTCCATGTATACATACAGAGTCAATTTTACAAGGTATTTGTTTACCTGTGTGGCAATTGAGTGCCTGATTTTTTACCATCTTTAATACATGTAATTTTGCTTCATCTGGATTGGTAATCAAAGCATTTGGTTTTGTTCTTGATACTAGATTTCCATCTTCTTCATAGTTTCTATCTGCAAATATTTCACAGGCTATTTTCATATTAAGTTTTGAAGCCGCTTGCTCCATTTTAGATCCAGTTGGAACCAAATATATTAAGTCTTTATTGATATCATAGATAGTTTTCGCAAGAACAGTTGCAAGACCAATATCCTCACAAGCCATATTATTGAGTGCCCCATGAGGTTTAATATGAGTTACTTTTTCACCATGTTCATGAGCTATTTTTTGTAAAATTTCATATTGTTCTACAATTAGTTTCCTTATTTCTTCACTATTTAAATTCATTCTTTTTCTGCCAAAATTATCAGGGTCATTGAATGATGGGTGAGCACCAATACTGACACCATTTTTCTTTGAAATTCCAACTACTTCCCTCATTGTTTCTTCATCACCCGCATGATAACCGCAAGCAATATTTGCTGAATTTACGATATTTAAGAGTTCAGGATCATGTATGTTGGAATGATGCTTTGATTTTTCTCCTAAATCACAATTGATATTAATTTCCATGGCTTTAATAGTTTCATTATAACATCTCATGATAAAAAATATATCAAATCTTGGTGACGCAGCTGTCTATTGTGATTTTGGCTCTGAAGTTAATCAACAAATAAATTCTAATGTTATTAATTATTTTAACAAAATTACTGAACTAAGAGATTTAAAAAAGATTGAGGGTATTACTAATCTGACACCCTCGTACAACAAATTAATAGTAAGCATTGATTTAACATTAACGAACTTTAAGAAGATCAAAAAATTTATTGAAGATTTAGAGATTAGTATACAGACTAATATAAAATCTAAAAAAGTCAGTATACCAATCTGTACAGAAGACCCATTTGCATTGGACTTTCAAAGATTGACTAAATTAACAAATAAATCAAAAAAAGAAATTTTAGAATTATTTTTAGATAAAGAATATTTTTGTTATATGACAGGTTTTATTGCTGGTATGCCTTTTTTGGGTGATATAGATCAAACAATACAATGTCCTAGATTAGAAACTCCAAGAGTAAAAGTTCCAGAGGGGTCTGTTGGTTTAACTGAACAATTTACCAATATTTATACCTCCGAAAGTCCAGGTGGCTGGAATATCATTGGAAATACTCCATTAAAAATATTTAATAAAAGTAATGAATTAAATCCAATTCTAATTAACCCAGGAGACAGAATTAAGTTTTATCAAATTAGCAAAGAAGAATATGACAATTGGAAACAATAAACCTTATTTTGAGATATTAAGGCCAGGTATCAATACCACCATTCAAGATAAAGGAAGAAATAATTTATATCACCTAGGAATTACCATGAGCGGTGCTGTTGATCAAAAAAACTATAAACTATCTAACCTCATTTTAAATAATTTGATTGAAGAGCCTGTTGTTGAGTTTGCATTTCAGGGTCCTTTATTAAAACTATATAATGGTAAAATTGGTATTTGTATTACAGGAGATGTTATTTTCGATTTAATACGAAATAATGACATAGTAGAACAAGGTCAATGTTATCAAACTTATATTCTCAATGATGGAGATCAATTAGATATAAAATCAACCAGGAACTCTTTATATGGCTACCTATCTGTAAAAAATGGTTTTCAAGTTGAAAAAATATGGGGAAGCTCTTCAATTAACACTAAAGCTAATATAGGACCTAATGAAGGTAAAAAATTTTCTGTTAATCAAAAAATTTATTTAAATACTGAATTAAATTCAAATTTTAAAATAAGACAACTTAGATATAAAAATAATTTTCAAAAAACCATTAGAGTAATTAAAGGTACAAATTTTGATTATTTTTCTGATAAAGCAAAAAATATATTTTATAATGAAAATTTTATAGTCACCAGCCTGGTTGATCGAATGGGCATAAGATTAAAGGGTCCTATGCTAGAGAATACTGTAAGTACAAATATAAAATCAGAGGGATTGGTTAAGGGAGTTATTCAGGTACCAGCAGATGGTAACCCTATAATAATGTTAGCTGATCACGGTACTATTGGAGGATATCCTAAAATCGCAACTGTAATTTCAGCAGACTTAGATAATATAAGTCAATTACCGCCAAACACTCAAATTACATTCCAAGAAGTAAATCTTGAAGAAGCAGAAGAACTATATAAGAGTTATTTAAAAGAAATTAATAAATACTCAAAATTTTTAAATGAATATAATTAGAAAACTTCCCGGACCTTTGTTGGTATTTTTAGGAGCATGCAGCTTAAGTTTTGGAGGATTAATAGTTAAATCATTTGAAGGAGCCACCTTATGGCAAATTTTATTTTGGCGAACTGTATTCTTCTTAATGGTGGTAAGCTTATATTTAATTATCACTTATAAAAAACAAGTATTCAAATCCTTTTATACTTCTGGACTACCAGGTTTCTTTGGGGGCTTTGTTCTTTCGTTTGGTTTTTGTGGCTACGTTTTTTCGATGTATAATACTACAGTTGCAAATGCTAATTTCATCATTCAAACCCAAACTATTTTTTTAGCAATTTTTGGATATTTTTTTTTAAAAGAAAAAATTTCAACGATTACACTTGCATCAATTATTTTAGCAATATCCGGAATTATTTTAATGGTGGGTAGCTCTTTATCAGGTGGACAGATGATAGGAAATATAGCTGCATTTTTAATGCCAATTTCATTCGCGGTTTTAATTTTAGTTGTTCGTAAGTATCCAAATGTAGATATGGTTCCTGCACAATTTATTGCTGGTATTTTTGCTTTAATCATTGGTTATTTAATGTCTGGAAAAATTATAATTTCAGCTCATGATATTTTTTTAGGTTTTTGCGCGGGTTTTCTACAATTAGGATTCGGTTTTATTTTGATTACAATTGGTGCACAAAGAACTCCTTCAGCAATGGTTGGAGTAATAATGTTAACCGAAGCAGTTTTAGGTCCTTTATGGGCCTGGCTTTTTGTTAATGAGCAGCCACCTTTTATAGTTTTAGTTGGAGGTTCAATTGTAATTTTTGCAGTTTTGCTTCAGTTTTATAATTTATACACTGCAGAAAAAAAGGCAGTTTAATATTTGACATCTACATATAATTAAGAGATTATCTCATCCACGGGAGAGACTACAAAAATTTGTAGCGCCGAAGGAGCAACTACCCAGGAATCTCTCAGGCAAAAGGACCGTAACATATTGACTCTGGAAAGAGATTAAATTCTCGCCGAAGGAGTAATACTCTCAGGCAAATATACAGATGGGTAAATAGAGTTAATATGGAAATAAAAAAAACAGCACTTAATAGTTTACATAAAATTCATAAGGCAAAATTTGTAGAATTTGCAGGGTATGAAATGCCAATTCAATATGAACAAGGAATTATAGAAGAGCATAAATTTACTCGAGTTGAAGCTGGTATATTTGATGTGTCCCATATGGGACAACTATTTATATATGGAGATCAACATTTAACCTTGGAGCTTGAAAAAATTTTTCCACTAGATCTTAAAAACTTGGATGTTAACCAATCAAAATATAGTTTTTTGATGAATGATGAAGCGGGTATTCATGATGATTTGATTATTACTAAAATAGATGATGGTTTTTTAATTATTCTAAATGCAGCTTGCAAAGATAATGATTATAAAATTTTGAGAAGCCTAATTGATCAAAAATATAAAATGGTTTTAGAAAATGATAGAGCTTTGGTTGCCATTCAAGGTCCCAAAGCTGTTTCTATACTTGGCAAACTCATAAATGGTGTCGAAAATTTAATGTTTATGAGGGGCAATTGGTTTAATTTTGATCAAAGCAAAACATATGTAACAAGATCTGGCTATACAGGAGAAGATGGCTTTGAAATTTCTATAGCTAACGAGCATGTTGAAAAATTTGTTAAGGAATTAATGGAAAATGGTTCTAAATTAATAGGTTTAGGAGCAAGAGATACCCTAAGACTCGAAGCGGGGTTATGTTTGTATGGTCATGAACTTGATATAAATAAGACACCAATTGAAGCTAATTTAAAATGGGCAATTTCTAAAGAGAGGCTTGAAAGTGGAGGTTTTTTAGGTTCAGATAAGATTAAAAAACAGATTAACAGTGGAGTGCAAAAAATAAGAGTAGGTATTAAACCTGAGGGAAGAGTTATTGCCAGGGAAAAAACAAAAATTTTTAATATAGAGGAAAATTTAATTGGCGAGATTACTAGCGGAACATTTGGACCTAGTGTTAATGGGCCAGTTGCAATGGGATATATCGATGATAAATTTTCTAAAAAAGATACAAAAGTTTTAATTGAAGTTAGAGGAAAAAAATATCCAGCTAATATTTGTGGATTACCATTTTATAAAAAAAGTTATGTGAAAGGAGCAACCCAATGAGTGAAGTTAAATTTTCAAAGGAACATGAGTGGATTAAATTAGATGGTGAAGTAGCCACTATAGGTATTACTAAACATGCCACCGAAATGTTAGGAGATATTGTTTTTGTAGAATTACCAGAAATAGGAACATCAGTTGATAAAGATGGTAATGCAGGAGTGGTAGAGTCCACAAAAGCTGCAAGTGATGTATACACTCCAGTTTCAGGTGAAGTTATAGAAAATAATCAATCTATTGTTGATGATCCAGGAAAAATTAATTCAGATCCTGAAAATGAAGCTTGGTTTTTTAAATTGAAGATAAAAGATCTAAGTGAATTAGACACACTAATGAATAGAGAAGAATACGATAAATTTTCAAAAGAAAGTAGTAATTAAAATGTTAATAAGCTCTCAAAAAGATTTCATTAAAAGACATATAGGTCCATCTGAATCAGATCAACAAAAGATGTTAACTGAACTAGGTTTTAAATCATTAGATGATTTAATTGCTAAAACTGTTCCTGAAAATATTTTACTTACTGAACAGCTGGAAATAGGGGAGCCAAATTCTGAATATGAAGCATTACGAAAATTAAAAGCAATATCAAAACAAAATAAAATTTATTCAAACTTTATTGGCATGGGTTATTATGGAAATTATACCCCATATGTAATCTTAAGAAATATTTTAGAAAATCCAGGTTGGTACACATCGTATACTCCTTACCAGCCAGAAGTTGCCCAAGGAAGATTGGAAATGCTGCTAAATTTCCAACAAATGATAATTGATTTTACTGGAATGGATATCGCTAACGCATCTTTGTTAGACGAAGGTACTGCTGCTGCCGAAGCGGTGGGTTTAAGTTATCGTTTATGTAAAAATGATTCTAATATCGTTTTTGTTTCCAAAGATTGTCATCCGCAGACTATTGATGTTGTCAAAACAAGAGCTGAACCTTTAGGTTTAAAAGTTGTTATTGGAGATGAGCAAAATGAAATTAAGGAAGATATTGTTTGTGGAATTATCCAATATCCTGGAACTCTTGGAGATATTAAAGATCCAAGTGAAGCAATAAGTAAAATCCATAAGAATAATGGAAAAGCGGTACTTGTTTGTGATCTTCTAGCTCTAGCAAAATTAAAAACTCCAGCTGAATTAGGAGCAGATATAGCTGTGGGCAGTTCACAAAGATTTGGAATTCCCATGGGTTATGGCGGACCCCATGCTGGATTTTTTGCAACAAAAGATGAATTTAAACGTTCAATGCCTGGAAGAATTATTGGTGTATCAGTAGATAGGCATGGTAACAAAGCTTATCGATTATCTTTACAAACTAGAGAACAACATATTAGACGAGATAAAGCGACTAGTAATATTTGTACAGCGCAAGCATTGTTGGCAATTGTTTCTGCAGCTTATGCTATTTATCACGGACCAGAGGGAATAAAAAAGATTGCTGAAAACACCTCTCAACTAGCTAAAAATTTTGCAGATAAAATTAAACAATCAGGTTACGAACTATATTCGGAACATTTCTTTGATACAGTTACAATTAAAACTCTGGATAAAACAGATACTATTTTTAGAAATGCATTAAGACAAAATGTTAATATCCGAAAAGTTAATTCTCAAATGTTATCAGTTGCATTTGATGAAAGAAAAAATGTTTATAGAGCTAATCAATTATTAAAAATATTTAATTGTTCTGAAGCAATTAGAGAAAATGCTATTGAAAATTTATCTAATCTTCCTGATAATTTGCTTAGAAGCTCAAGTTATTTACAACACCCTGTATTTAACAGTTATCACTCTGAAACAGAAATGCTTAGATATCTTAAAAAATTAGAAGATGCAGATATAGCACTAAATAGATCTATGATTGCTTTAGGTTCATGTACCATGAAGTTAAATGCTGTAGCAGAAATGATACCAGTTACTTGGAGAGAATTTTCTGAACCCCATCCGTTTGCACCTGTAGAACAAATGGAAGGTTACCGATCATTATTTACAGATCTAAAAAATTGGTTGAGATCAATTACTGGATTTTCAGGCGTTTCTTTGCAACCTAATGCAGGTGCTCAAGGAGAATTTGCGGGATTAATGGTAATTAGAAAATACCATGAAGAAAACGGCCAGACTAATAGGAATGTTTGTTTAATTCCAAGCTCAGCGCATGGAACCAATCCAGCAAGTGCTCAAATGGTTGGAATGAAAGTTGTGGTAGTTAATTGTGACAACCAAGGCAATGTCGATATTAATGATTTAAAAGAGAAAGCAGAAAAACATTCTGAAAATTTAGCAGCATTAATGGTAACTTACCCATCTACACATGGTGTTTTTGAAGAAAAAATTTCTGAAATCTGTGAGTTAATCCACAATAATGGAGGTCAAGTTTACATGGATGGTGCAAATCTTAATGCTTTAGTAGGAATTGCAAAACCAGGAAAATTTGGTCCAGATGTTTGTCACATAAATTTACATAAAACATTTTGTATTCCTCATGGAGGTGGTGGACCAGGTATGGGACCTATAGCATGTAAAAAACATTTGGAAGTTTATTTACCTAATCATCCAGTGGTTAAGGATTGTGGACCAAGAACAGGCATAGGTGCAATTTCGGCTGCACCTTGGGGCAGCTCTAGTATCTTATCAATTTCATGGATGTACATTAAAATGATGGGATCTGAAGGTTTAAAAAAAGCATCTCAAGTTGCAATTTTAAATGCAAATTATATTGCTCATAAACTTAAAAATGACTTTCCTATTTTATATAAAGGCAAAAATGGCAATGTTGCTCATGAATGCATAATAGATATAAGAAAAATCAAAGCAGAAACTGGGATTACTGAAGAGGATATTGCTAAAAGACTAATTGATTTTGGTTTTCATGCACCAACCATGTCATGGCCTGTTGCAGGTACAATGATGATAGAACCTACTGAGAGTGAAAGTTTAGAGGAAATCAATAAATTTTGTAACACACTCAAAAAAATTAAAGAAGAAATTGATAAAGTAAAAAATGGTGAGTATGACAAATTAGATAATCCAATCAAAAACGCTCCTCATACACATGTGGAGTTAGTTTCGAGTAATTGGAATCATAAATATACCAGAGAAGAAGCTGCATACCCTTCTGAATATTTGAAGTCGATTAAGTATTGGCCACCTGTTGCAAGAGTTGACAATGTCTATGGTGACAAAAATTTAGTTTGTTCTTGTCCATCAATAGATGAATACAAGGATACCGCTGCATAGTATATTGTTATTCAAATGAAAATTGCAGTTATCGGCTCAGGTATATCTGGATTAAGTTCAGCTTATTACCTTTCAAAGAAACATAAAGTCGATTTATTCGAAAAAGAAGATAGATTCGGAGGTCACTCTTACACTTTGGACGTTCAATATAATGAAAAAAACAAAATAGCTGTAGATATTGGATTTATGGTATTTAATAAAATTACTTATCCAAATTTAATAAATTTTTTTTTAGAAAATAATATTGAGATAGAAAAAAGTGATATGTCTTTTTCAGTATCAGTTAAAGATACTAATATAGAATATTGTGGAAAGGGGATTAAAGGAATTTTTTCCAACAAAAGTAATCTATTAAATTTAAAGTTTTTAAAGATGTTTTTTGAAATTATAGATTTTTATAAGAAGTGTGAAAATTTAGATTTAAAAAAATTACAAAATAAACTTACTCTTGGAGAATATTTAACAGAAATAAAAATATCTAATTACTTCATAGATTATCATATTATACCAATGGTTTCAGCCATTTGGTCTATGCCTCCTTATGAAGCTTCACAAATGCCATTAACATTTTTTATTAATTTTTTTAAAAATCATGGATTATTTAAATTAAAAAATAGACCACAATGGTTTACGGTTACTAATCGAAGCAAAACTTATGTTGATAAGATATTATCTAATGTGAGTGGTGAATATTATAAAAATTATGAAATCCATAAAATAATAAGAGATAATAATGGTGTTAAAATATTTTATGGAGCAGAGAATGAATTCTTTTACTACGATAAAGTAGTTTTATCTACCCATGCAGATGATGCTCTAAAGATATTAGGAGATGCTTCTGAAAATGAAATAAAAGTTTTAAGTAATTTTAATTATAAAAAGAATATAGCAGTTATACATTTTGATGACAAAGCTATGCCAAAAAATAAAAAAGCATGGTGTGCATGGAATTCATCTTTAAATTTTAACGATAAAAACCAATCATCGGTCACATACTGGTTAAATCAGTTACAAAATTTAAAAATTGATAGAAATATATTTTTAACAATAAATCCTTTTTTTGAAATTGATCAAAATTTAATATTTAAAAAAATAGATTTTACTCATCCGTATTATGATGAAAAGGCCCTAGAAAATCAGTCAAATTTGAATTCAATTCAAAACAAAAAAAATATTTTATTTAGTGGAAGTTATTTTGGTTACGGTTTTCATGAAGATGGAATAAAATCCTCTCTTGAAATGCTGAAAACCTTAAATGATTAATTCCTATATATATAATTGCTCAGTTATTCATAAAAGATTTAAACCAAAAGAACATTATTTTAAATACAATGTTTTTGCACTTTTAATAGATTTATCAGAATTAGATAAATTAAATAAAGAAATTAATTTTTTTTCATATAATCAGTTTAATTTAATTAGTTTTTATGAAAAAGACCATGGTAAAAGAGATGGCTCCTCTTTAGTTGCTTGGGTAAAAGAAAATTTAAAAAAAAATGATATCAATATAGAAGATTTAAAGATTAAATTATTATGCTATCCAAGAATTTTTGGTTATGTATTTAATCCACTAAGTGTTTTTTATGTTTATGACACTGCAGATAATTTAATTGCAATTTTATATGAAGTTAAGAATACATTTGGTGAGCAACATACATACATATTTCGAATTATCGAGGACAATAAATTAATACAACATCAATGTTCTAAAAAATTTCATGTATCTCCTTTTATAGAGATGGATTGTAATTATTTTTTTAGACTTTTAAAACCCAGTGAAAAAATTTCAGTCATAATTGATCAATACCATGGACAAGATAAATTGCTTTTTGCCTCTCAGGATGGAAAAAGAGCTGAATTCAATAGCAAAGAGTTGATTAAATCTTACTTGAAGCATCCTTTAATGACATTTAAAATTATTGTAGCGATACATTATGAAGCGTTTAAACTTTGGGCTAAAGGAATTAAGTATATTAAAAAAAAAATTAAAATTAAAAACAATATTACAATTGAAAATTAATGTTACTCCATAGCATCTCAGACAAAATAGTTTTTAATTTGCTTAAAAATTTAAAACATGGATCATTAGAAATTATAAATCTTAATGGTGTAAAATTAACCTTTGGAGATTTTGATAATCAACTTAAAGCTAAAATTATAATAAAGACGCCTGCTTTAACTTATAATTTAATTAAAGGAGGATCTATTGGATTTGCAGAATGCTATATGCGTGGAGAGTTTGAAACACCAAATCTTTCTAATTTGATTGAGATTATGGCAAGAAATATCCAAATTGTTTATAAATTTTCTGGCTTGTTAGATTTGCCATTTATTAACTTTTTTAAAAATAAATTAATTAAGAACACTAAAAGTCGTAGTAAAGAAAATATTGCCAAACATTATGATCTTGGTAATGATTTTTTTTCTTTGTGGTTAGATAAAACTTTAACATATTCGAGCGCGATCTTTGACGAGCATTCAAAAGAACTTTCTCAAGCACAAAATAATAAATATCAAAAGTTGATTAACTTAATTAAGCCGAGTGCAGGTGATAAAATCTTGGAAATTGGGTGTGGTTGGGGTGGTTTTGCTGAATATTTAGGCAAAAACTATAATGTAAAACTAGACTGTATAACGATTTCTCAAAAACAGTTTGAGTTTGCTAAACAAAGAATTCATAATTGTGGATTAAATGAAAAGGTAAATATTGAAATTAAAGATTATCGAGATCTTAAAGGACAATACAATTCAATTGCCTCTATTGAAATGATAGAAGCTGTTGGTCAAAATTATTTAGCAAGTTATTTTAACACTATTAAAAATAATTTAAGACCTGGGGGCACAGCCGCTATTCAAGCAATTACTATAGATGATAGCTTATTTGATCGATATAAAAATAGACAAGACTTTATACAAAAATACATTTTTCCAGGTGGATTTTTACCATCAAAACATAGTTTAAGAAAATATGCTGAAACTAATCATTTAAATTTTAATGAATATAATTCTTATGCTTCTCACTATTCTAAGACATTAGCTATATGGAGAGAAACATTTAATCAAAAATGGGAATTAATTAAAAACCAAGGATTTGATCTTACATTTAAAAGAATGTGGGAATTTTATCTTTCATATTGTGAAGCAGGATTTAAATCTAAAAATATAGATTTAATTCAATTTTCACTTCAAAACAAATAAGCAAATAAGGAGCAAAATGTCATACACATCAAAAATCAAATCAATTTTATTGATAATTTCTTTGTTATTAATTACAAACTGTTCATCAAATAACGCTATGAAGCCACAAGATTTTTTAAATACAAAACCAGAAATTACAATTGAAGAATATTTTAAAGGTAATGTTAAAGCTTGGGGACTACTTCAAGATCGAAAGGGTAAAGTAACCCGTCAATTCAAGGCTGATATGTTTGGTTCTTTTGAAGACAATATATTAACATTGAAAGAAGATTTTTATTGGACAGATGGTGAACAACAACAACGAATATGGAAAATCAAAAAATTGGATAACAACCATTATGAAGGTTCAGCGCCTGATGTAGTCGGCGTTGCAAAAGGTTTTCAATATGGATCTGCATTTAAATTTGAATATGATCTAATGGTACCATTTAAAGGCAGAGAAATAAAAGTTTCATTCGATGATTGGATCTTTAAGCAGGATGAAGATGTAGCAATTAATAGAGCCACATTAACAAAATTTGGTTTTAAAGTAGGAGAATTAACTGTTTTTTTTAAAAAGAATTAATAGTTAATTTTTTTCATCCCTTTAGCAACTAGTTTGAAATACAGACTATTCGGCAGTATTTGCAAAAATTTCATTATATAGGTAAATGCTTTAGGAAAATGAATTTCAAATCCTTTTTTATTAACTAAGCCATCATAAATTTCATTTGCAGCAAATTCTGGAGATTTAATCATTGGCATAGGAAAATCATTTTTATCTGTCATAGGTGTTTTGATAAACCCTGGACTAATCAAAGAAACTCTTACATTTTTATTTTTCATATCAAAATGTAAGCTTTCAGCAAAACTTGTTAATGCTGCTTTAGATGCGCAGTATGCTCCTGCCGCTGGAAGGCCACGATACCCTGCAACTGATGAAATAATAGAGATTTGGCCATTTTTTTTCACTGAAAAGTATTCATATATTGAATTGATAGCATTCATAGTACCAAAATAATTTACTTCCATGATTTCTCTTACTTTTTCAAGATTAAATTTTTTTTCAGACTTTGGATCATGCATACCAGTACCAAAAACACAGATCTCGATATTTTTAAAACGATCAATAATTTCTTTTGCAACTAATTTACATCTTTCAATATCAGTCACATCTAATGGGAAAGCATGAATATTTTGATTAATTTTATTTAAATCGTTTAATAATTCTTCTCGTCTAGCAGAAGCCGCAACAATCCAACCATTATCTGCAAATTTAATTGCTAAAGCTTTTCCAATACCACTACTAGCACCCGTTATCCAAATAACTTTTTTATCTTCCATAAACTAATGTATAATACGATTATGTTGAAAAATAAAATTTTATCTTTTTTATTATTCTTAATTGTTACCTTTTCAGCATCATTTATAGGGGCATTTGCTACAATTAATTATAAAGAGCCTTGGTATTCATTATTAATAAAACCAAGTTTTAATCCACCAGATTGGGTTTTTGGACCAGTATGGACAACGTTATATCTATTAATGACCATTGCAATTTGGAAAGTTTGGCAATCTAATTTTAGAAATATTAATATTGTCTATACCTATTTTATTCATCTATTTTTTAATACGATGTGGAGCATTGTATTTTTTGTTTTTCACAACATTCTTTTGGCATTTATGATTATAATAGTTTTAATAGGGTTTATTTTGTATTTAATGATACAATATAAAAAGATCAATCCAATAAGCTTCTATTTAATGATACCTTATTTGGCTTGGTGTATATTTGCTTCGGTATTAAATTTTAGTATATTAATTATAAATTAATTATGGATGATGTAGTTATAATCGGTGGTGGTATAATAGGCGCATCAACTGCTTATTTTTTATCTAAAGAAGGTCGTAAAGTAAAAGTTATTGAAAGAGATCCAACATACAAAGAAGCCTCTTTTCCATTATCCTTAGGTGGATTTAGAAGACAATTTTATCAAAAAGAAAATATTCTTCTTGGAAAGTTTGCAAGAGAATTTATTTTTCAAATTCCAGAATTATTAAAAACAAAGCAAAATCCTAACCCTACTGCAAGCATGGTGCCGAATGGTTATTTACTTATGTTTGGACCAGAACATGCTGAAGAACAATACCGAGCTTTAGAAAATCATAAAGCATGTGATGCAGGTACTAAAAACATTAAAGGTGAAGATCTTTCTAAAATTTTTCCATATATAAATAGTGAGGGTATTGAAACTGCAACTTATACTGATGATCAAAGTGAAGGTTGGATTGATCCTTTTTTATTTCATAGCGCTCTAAAAAGTAAGGCTGTTGAGTTAGGTGCTGAGTTTGTCAAAGGTGAGATTAAAGACTTATCAGAGATCAATGCTAAAGTTATTATTTCTGCAGCAGGTTGTTGGACTAAAAAAATATTAAATGATATTCCAGTAGTGCCTCAAAAACATACTGTTTTTAGGGTTAAATGCCCAAAACATTTTCCGGATATGCCACTTTCTGCAGATTTAACTACCGGTGTTTATTGGCGACCAGAAGGCAAAGAATATTTGGCAGGTTCACCAAAATCTACTTTTGATTCATCTAATCTTGAGCCAGCTTGGGATGATTTTGAAGAATTGGTTTGGCCAGCATTGGCAAAAAGAATACCTGCATTTGAGGAATTAAAACTTACTGGTGCCTGGGCTGGTTTTTATGATCATAATAAATTAGACAGTAACGCAATTGTTGGCAAACATCCTAAATATGAAAATGTTTATATGGCGTCAGGTTTTACTGGCAGAGGTTTACAACAAGCACCTGGTATTGGTAGAGCTCTTACAGAATTAATCACTACAGGTTCTTATCAAACTATTGATGTCAGTGTTTTTGCTGTTGAAAGAATCTTTGAAGAAAAGGCAAGGCCAGAACCTTATGTTCTATAAAATTAAGTCCCACAAAACGTTTGATACTTTTCGTTTGTAATAGGTGCTGGTTGTTGAAAATCTAAAATATTATTTTTATTTCCATAAGGTGTTTGAAGAATTATTAAAAATTCATTAAAATTTTTTAAATTTCCCTCAGATGCAGTTTTTAAAGCTTCCTCTATTTTATGATTTCTTGGAATTACGACTGGATTTACTGATTTCATAAGTTCTAAATGATTATTATTTTGATTATTTAACTTTAATCTTTTATGCCAAAGCTCTAACCAATTTGTGAATTCTTGATTATGATAGATTGTATTATCACCTAATTTAATATTCATTAAGTAACAAAAAGTATTTGTAAAATCAGCCTTATTTATTTTCATCCAATCTAATAGATCTGATATTAATCTTTTGTCATCTTTGTCTTCACCAAATAGACCTAGTTTATCTCTCATCATATTAAGCCATCTGGTATTATAAATATTTTCAAAATTATTGATTGTCTCAGTTGCTAATTTCACAGCAGTTTCTTCATCTTTATCAATTAATGGAATTAAACATTCTGCAAATCTAGCAAGGTTCCATTTTGTTATTTTTGGTTGGTTGTCATAAGCGTATCGACCATATTCATCAATTGAACTGAAAACTGTTTGTGGATCATAATAATCCATGAAAGCACAAGGACCATAATCAATTGTTTCTCCTGATATAGCCATGTTATCAGTATTCATGACCCCATGGATAAATCCAACACGCATCCAATTGACTACAAGTTCGGATTGTTTATCAATTAACAAATTTAATAAGTCTAATGCTTTATTTTTTGATTTTTTCAAACTTGGATAATGTCGATCAATTGTGAAATTAACAAGTATTTCAAGTTCCTCTAAGTTTTGTTTGGCTGCAATATATTGAAAAGTACCAACTCGAATATGACTTGCAGCTACTCTTGTTAAAATAGCTCCTGGTAAGAATTGATCTCTAATTACATTCTCTCCGGTTTTAACTACTGCTAAACTTCTTGTTGTTGGAATATTTAAAGCATGCATTGCTTCACTAATAATATATTCTCTTAACATTGGGCCAAGTGCTGCTCTACCATCGCCTCTTCTAGAAAATGAAGTTCGTCCAGAACCTTTAAATTGTATGTCAAAACGCTGATTTTTATTGGATAAATGCTCACCTATTAATACAGCACGACCATCTCCAAGCATGGTAAAGTGGCCAAATTGATGTCCGGCATAAGCTTGCGCAATAGAGTTACTTCCTTTAGGAAGAATATTTCCAGAAAATAATTTTGAAAGATCTTCTTGGCTAATATTAGAAAAGTTTAAATCTAATTCTTTTGCAAGTTGTTCATTTAAAATAACAAGCTCTGGATTTTTAACAGGAACAGGTTTTATTTCTTCTTTAAAAGTGTCTGATAGTTTTGAGTATGTATTATCAAAATGCCAACCGATGGTCATTTTTTAATTAATTAACTTCAGCTTGATGTTCTTTAGGTTTAATTTCTGTTTTAAACTGATTTGAAATTTTTTGCACTTGTACTGATGACACTTTATATTCAGCGCACATTGTTTCTTCATCTTTTCCATGGCCAGTAACCATATTCACCATATGCTCAGGGAAATGGAAAGTAGTAAAGACAATTCCTTCTTTAACTTTATCTGTTACTTCTACTTTTAATGCTACTTCACCTCTACCAGAATATAATCTTCCAATATCACCAGTATTTAAATCTCTATCTGCTGCATCTTTTGGATGAATTAAAAGAATATCTTCATCCACAATATTAATATTACTTGTTCTTCTTGTCATTGTAGCTGCATTGTAATGCTGAAGAACTCTACTAGTTGTTAAAATTAATGGATAATCTTTTTTATTAGTGGTTATCTCAGTAGATTCTTTCCAGTCAAAGTTTTTTAATCTTCCTTTACCTAATTTAAAAGTTTCTGTGTGTAATATTTGTGTATCAGTTCCATCTTCTTTAACTGGCCATTGTAATCCAAATTTTCCAAGTCTTTCTCTTGTTACACCTTTAAAGAAAGGCACTACATCCGCAATTTCTTGAAGTACTTGATCTGCATCATAGCTTGGTTGATTAAAACCTAATCGTTGCATCATATCAGTGACAATTACTCCATCTGGTTTAGTGCCTGGAAGTGGAGGAACTGCTCGATTAACTCTTTGAATTCTTCGCTCTGTATTTGTGAAAGTTCCATCTTTTTCTAGGAAAGTTGTTCCTGGCAAAACAACCGTTGCTAGTTTTGCAGTTTCACTCATAAATATTTCTTGAACCACTAGTAGCTCTAATGCATTCATCGCTTCAATAACGTGAGAACTATTAGGATCAGTTTGTACGATATCTTCTCCAATAATCCATATAGCTTTTAATTCTTTGTTAATTGCTGCTTCAAACATTTGTGGAATTTTCAAACCAGGTTTTGTTGGGTGAGTTACACCATATTTCTCACTGTAGAATTTTTGATTTTTTTCATCAGCCACTTCAAAATATCCAGCTCCTTGATGAGGTTGACAACCCATGTCAGCAGCGCCTTGGACATTATTTTGACCTCTAAGTGGATTAACCCCAACACCTTTTCTACCAATATTTCCAGTTATCATTGCTAAATCAGCAATTAACATAACTGTTTTAGAACCTTGTTCGTGTTCTGTAACTCCTAAACCATGGAATTCCATTGAGTTTCTTGCAGTTGCATAAGCAATTGCAGCTTCTTTAACTAGTTGTTTGTCTACTCCAGCTACTTTAGCTAAATGATCTACATCTTGTCTTTCAATTTCTTTTATGAAGTTATCAAAACCTTCTGTTCTATCTCTTACAAAGTCAGCATTGTATAATTTTGACTTAATGATGAAATGCAACATCATATTTAATATCGCAACATTCGTTCCAGGTTTTAACTTAATATGATAATCAGCTAATTTTGCTAACTCTGTAGTTACAGGGTCAAGCACGATTAGTTTTTTACCTTTCATAACTTGTTGCTTAATTTTAGCACCAGTCACTGGATGAGCATTAGTAGGGTTTGCACCAATTACTAAAAATAAATCTGCGTGATAAATATCTTCTGTTGAATTAGTTGCAGCTCCAGTTCCAAAAGTTTGTTGCATTCCCCAAGCAGTAGGTGAGTGACATATTCTTGCACAACAATCGACACTGTTTGTTCCAACTGCAGCTCTAATCATTTTTTGGAAAACATAGTTTTCTTCATTGGTACATCTTGCAGAAGAAATTCCTGCTACAGCATCAGGACCATGATCTTTTGTAATTCTATTTAATTCTTTTTTAATAAAATCATAAGCTTCATCCCACGTCGCTTCTTCAAATTTTCCATTTCTTTTAATTAGAGGAGTTTTTAATCTATCTGGATGATCGTAAAAACCAAACGCATATCTTCCCTTAATACAAGTATGACCAGCGTTTACCTCTGTTTCTTTAGGTGTATCAATTGCTACAACTTTATTGTCTTTAATAGACGCTTCAAGATTACAGCCCACACCACAATATGAGCAGGTAGTTCTAACTTTTTTATCTACTGCTGCAGATTTAGATTGAAATACATCTGAGATTGCATCTGTTGGACAAGTATGAGCACAAGCACCACAAGAAACACAAGACGAGTCTCCAAACATCATGTCATTATCAGTAGTAATTCTAGACTCAAAACCTCTACCACTCATTGTTAAAACAAATGAGCCTTGTATTTCATCACATGCTCTTACACATCTTCCACAATTAATACAGTTATCTAAGTTCATTCTCATGTAATCATGAGAGGTGTCTCTTGGAATCCCTTTATGTTGTTTTGGACTATTGTAACGGTGCTCTGATATACCTAAATCATTTGCAACAGTTTGAAGTTCACAGTTATTATTAACTTCACAAGTACCACATTCCATTGGGTGGTCAGTTAAAACTAATTCTACAATATTTTTTCTAAGACTTTGTAAATTGTCGTTAGTTGTAAAGATATGTTGGTTTTCAGCAACTGGTGTATGACAAGAAGCAACCACTCTGGTTGGACCATCTTTTTCTAATGCAACTTCAACCGAACATACTCGGCAAGCTCCATATGGCGCTAGGTTAGGATCATCACATAGGGTAGGTACTTTTTTTTCACCTACATAGCTTTTTACAAATTTTAAAATAGATGTGTGATTAGGACCAATTTCGTATGGTTTTCCATCTATATAGGCAATTTTTCTTTTTTCTGAGCTCATTAATTATCTTTAACCATATCATTTTTCATTTCATCACCAAAGTATTTTAGAATATTCATTATTGGTGTTGGAATCGCACCACAAAGTGCACATAGACAACCTTTTTGCATAGTAACAAGCAATTCATTTAACAATTTAAGTGGAATTTTAGCTGTTTTCTTCTTTGCTTGATCAAACATTTCTTTGCCTCGGTAAGATCCAAGTCTACCAGGGAAGCATTTGCCACATGATTCTTCTGCTGAGAACTCAAATAAATGATGAATATACTCAATCATTGGAAAATCTTTAGGAATACTTACTACACTTGCATGACCTAGCATAAATCCTTTTGCTGTAAATTCTTGAAAGTCTAAATTAAGATTATTGATTTCTTCAAGAGGAACAACACCTCCTAGTGGACCGCCAACCTGAAATGCTTTAATTTCTTCTTTATATCCTCCACCAATTTCATTAAATATTTTGCTCATTGGAGTTCCCATATCAATTTCATAAACACCTGGGTTATTAAAAAAACTGTCTAGACAGACTAATTTAGTTCCAGCAGATTTTTTATTTCCTATTGCTGAAAATTTATCTGCTCCATTAATAAGAATGCCCGTAGCTGCTGCTAAAGTTTCAACATTATTTACAACAGTTGGTTTTTTATATAATCCCTCTGTAACTGGGAATGGAGGTCTAACATCTACTTCAGCTCGTCTACCTTCTATAGATGCGATTAATGCAGTTTCTTCACCACAAATATAGGCACCTTGACCAATACAAATATTTAGATCAAAAGAAAAATTTGTTCCTAAAATATTTTCTCCAAGTAGACCAGATTTTTTTAATTCATTAATACAACCATTTATTGCTTCTATTGATTTTGGATATTCACCTCTAATATACAACACACCTTCATTGCTACCAATGACATAGCCACAAATAATCATACCAAATAAAACTTTTAAAGGCTGATCTTCTAATAAGTATCTATCTGAAAAGGCACCTGAATCTCCTTCATCAGCATTACAAACCACATATTTTTTTTCTGAAACTGCTTTACTACAAAAATCCCATTTCATTCCTGTTGGAAATCCAGCACCACCTCGACCAGTTAGATTTGAATCTAATAAAGATTTAATTATTTCTTTTTTGTCAGTTTTTAAAAACTTTGTTAATTGATCTTTGACTTGGTTAATTGATGATAATTTATCATCCATTAAAAAACTTGTTGTTGCAAAACTTTTTGAAAAAAATTTATCTTGATTAATTTTTTCTCCTTTTAAAATTTGGTCAATTTTTTCAATATCTTTTCCAGCATAATTTTCACCATTATAGTGAAAGGCATTATTTTCATAACAATGACCAAGACAAAACATTTCTCCAACTTTATCATCACCTAATTTGTTCTTTAATGTTTCCTTAAGTTTTTCCTGAGTCCCAGCGCACATACATGCACTTCCGTTACAAACAAAAGCCTTTTTTTCTCTGTGAGCTGGTCTTAAAAACTCATAAAAACTCTCTGCACCATGCAGGGTAGATACGCCTAGGTTATATTCTTTAGCAATATCTTTAATATCTTTAGGTGAATTACTTAAAACATTTTCAGAGATTTTCTTAAAAAGGTTGTTCTTTAAACCTACACGACCAGATAAATTACTTATGTTTTTTGACACGATTTAAAAATTTTTTACTTTATATAGTTACTTTTTGGTTATTTGTATAAATATTAAAACTATCCCCTTTTACGAAACCGATCAAGGTCATGTCAAATTTATTTGCTAAGTCGATAGCTAGACTTGTTGGCGCACCAACACCAATCATAATGCCAATGTTCGTCATTAATACTTTTTGAACCAGTTCAAAATTTAAGCGACCAGAGCAAGTTATAAATTGAGTAGTAGGATCTAGTTGGTTACTTTTTAAAATATTGCCAATAAGCTTGTCTAAAGCATTATGTCTGCCAACATCTTCTCTAATTGAGATTAATTTTCCATTCCTATCAAATAAACCACTGGCATGAATTCCTCCTGTTTTTGAAAATTCAGACTGGTTATTTCTCAATATATCTGGGGATTGAATAATGATATTTTTATTAATTTTAGGCTCTGACAATGAAGGTTTTTCTTTTTTGATTATTTCAAGAGCATCTAGAGAAGATTTACCACACACTCCACATGATGAGTTTGTTAAAAAATCTCTTTTAATTTTTGCAATATTCACATTTTGTGAATTATTTAAAGTAGCTAATATTTTATTTTGAATATTATATTGCCCAACTTTTTCTCCAAAGCTTTCAATTGCATCAATATGATTGATATCTTCTATAATTTGTTCATTGAATAAAAAACCTCTGACCAAATCTTCATCATTTCCTGGTGTTCTCATTGTGATAGACAATATTTGATTAACCCAATTGTCTTGATCTTTATATCTAATTGAAATTTCTAAGGGTTCTTCAATTGAAATCAAATCATCAACATTTTCGATTTTATTAGATTTAAATTTTGTAATTTTATATTTTGAATTCATAAAATTATTTTTGTGGATAATTTTTTTTAAGAATTAATCTATTTATAAAAATTGCTAATAAAATTATAATTAAACTTCCAAAAATTATTGGATTAATTAAGTATTCATAAGAAGTGCTTGCAATGATAACAATGATTGGGTTACCGCCAGCTGGGGGATGGGTGATATCAAAAATAATCATTAAAAAAACACCAATGCCTACGGCAAGAGCAATATTGATATAAATTGGTAACGGAATAAAGTTTACAAACAGGATTCCCACTAAAGCTGTAATCAAATGACCAAAAAAAACATTTTTTGGTTGAGCAAAAGGACTTTCGGGATAACCAAAAAGCAAAACCATAGATGACCCAAAAGATGCGGTTAAAAATAATCCTAAAGTAGTTTTATAAGTTAATAAAGTTAAAATCCCTATTGTTACGCTAGAAAAGAAACCAGCAAATAAAGCTTGTGTTAAAATAGTTTTTGTAATTTTTTTCATTTATATTTTTAAGGCTTTTAAAACTGTTCTAAGAGGAAGAAGCAAACATTCTTTTCTTGAAATATTTTTTTTATCCAAGATTTCCTTAAAATCATTCCAATGCTTTTCTGTGTTAACTTTGATATCTGTAAAAAAATCTTCAGCAATGGATATAAAGTCTTTAATTTCATTAATTTTTTTATGTTTAATTTTTCTCGATAAAAGACTTACAGAAGCTTGGCAATAAACACACGATTTACATTGATAGCCAATATCTTCTACGATATCATTTTTTACATTTAAGCTAATTTCCATTTCATCGCCACAGATTGGGTTTTTATTTTTAGATTTATGTGTAGGGTTTTCTAATACTTTATTGTTCTCTGTATTGGCAGCAATTTGTAAAATTCTTAAATCCATTATATTTCTTTAAATCAAATCCTAATGTTTTATATTTTGATTAATGGATCATAACAATATTTTAGGTGTAGTACTAGCCGGAGGCCAATCTAAAAGATTTGGTGAAGATAAATCTCAAGTTAATTTAGAGGGGAAAATATTGATAAATTATATTTTATCAGAAATTTTAGATGTATTTGATGAAATTTTAATTGTCGCAAACAGTGATATTGAATTTATGCAGTCTAAAAAAATTTCTAAAATTGAGGATTTTCAAAAAGATTTAGGACCTTTAGGAGGAGTTTTGAGTGCCATGAAGTGGATTAAACAAAACAATAAAAACTATCAATGGATCTCAACATTTCCCTCAGATACACCATTTTTTAAAAAAGAATTACTTGAAGATTTTTATGAAAAAATCAATTTTAATGAAAGTAAATTATTTTTTATAAAGTCAAATAATACCAGACATAATATTTTTGGTTTATGGTCTTTAGAATTGTTAAATCAATTAGAGGAAGATTTAATAAAAAAAGGTGAGAGAAAAGTTGAACTTTGGGCTAATAGTATTGGTGTAAAAAATATTGATATGCATTTTAAAAACAATGACCCTTTTTTCAACATCAACACTAAAGAAGATTTAGAAAATGCAAAAAAATATTTAAATAAAAATGATTAATTACAATCAAGCTACAGCAATTTTAAATAAAGCTAAAATTAAAATTAGTGATGAAATTATTAATACCACGGATAGTTTAAATCGAATTTCAGCACTGAATATTAAATCCCAATCTAATCATCCGGCAGATAATAATGCTGCTTTTGATGGTTTTGCTGTTCGTTCAAAAGATACTAAAAATTTCTCTCAAAAATTTAGAATTATAGGATCTATTGCGGCAGGTAATAAACCATTTAAAAAAAAAATTAAAAAATTTGATGCGGTTGAAATAATGACTGGAGGAATTATTCCCCAAGGTTTTGATACTATAATTCCTATTGAACAAATTGTTTTTTTGCCAAACAAAAAAAATCCTCAATATATTTTGGTTAATAAAAAGATTAAGCAAAATGAGCATGTAAGATTTTTAGGATCTGATTATAAAAAAAATGATTTAATTATAAAGAAAGGCACAATTATAAATTCAACACATATTTTAGCTTTAAAAACTCTTGGGATTAGTAAAATAAAAGTTAAACGAAAGCCCAATATTTTATTTTTTTCAACCGGAAATGAGATCTCCAACAAAGATAATATTCCAAATTGGCAAGTAAGAAATTCAAATAGTCATTATATTAAATCTCTAGAAAACAATTTTTTATTTAATTTTATTAATGGCAATATACTTAAAGATGATCATGAACATTTGTTTAAAAAACAAATTAAAAAGATGCTTAATTCTAAGATTGATATGATTATCACTTCAGGGGCAGTTTCAGCAGGTAAGTTTGATTTTGTACCAAGCGTAATTAATAGTTTTAAATTATCTAATTATTTTAAAGGAGTAGCTATTAGACCAGGAAAACCTGTCCTCTTTGCCAAAATTCAAGGAAAGCAAAAAGTAATATTTGGTTTGCCGGGCAATCCTATTTCTTCTGCTGCTTGCTTTAGATTTTTTGTTCATCCTTTTTTAATGAATAGCCTAGGGGCTTCTCCTGAAAAACCTATTAAGGCGATTTTAAAAAATTCTTTCCAAAAGAAGAAAGATTTTACAAGATTTATAAAAAGTAAAATTACTACAACCCAAAATGGTAAATTGGAATTAGAAGTTTTACAGGGGCAGGAGTCATTTAGAATTAGATCTTTTGTAAACTCAAATATTTGGGCTGTTTTTCCATCGGGCAAATCAACTTTTAAAAAAGGGGACTTGGTTGATTGCTTCTATCCAAACTTTTCTAATTCTAATTTAATTTAAGCTATCTCATTTTTGTTGTAGTTAATTATAATTACAATTAAGTTACCCGAATGATTGAAGTAAAAAATCCTAAAATTGCTGTGCCCGTTGTTTTGTTTGCAGGAATACTTTGGTCTTTTGGCGCACTGATTGTCCGATATATGCAAGACCCTCATTTAGTTCCTTGGCAATATATATTTAGTAGAGGGTTAACTATTTTTATTATTTTAAATTTGTATTTATATTTTGATGAAGGCAAAGAATTTTATAAAAATTATTTTAAAATAGGTTTGTCAGGTGTGGTTGGCGGTTCAGGATTAGGAATAGCAATGATATGCTTTATCTATTCAATTACAATGACTACAGCTGCAGTAACTTTACTTTGCTTAGCAGCAATGCCATTCTTCACAGCTTTGCTAGCATTCTTATTTCTAAGAGAAACAATTTCAATAAATGTATGGATTTCAATTATTATTGCTACAGTTGGATTAACTATTATTGCTATAGATAATACTGAAAAAGCATCTTTACTAGGTTTAATTTTCGGAATTACCTCTTCAATTGGTTTTTCAGTTTACTCTGTAACATTGAGATGGAGAAAGGACACACCTAAATTTACGACAGTTGCTTTTGCAGGTTTCTTTTGTGTAGTTTTTGCAACCATTATGATTTTAAGCAATGGATTAGTATTTTTTTCATCAAGTTATAATAGCGCTATGTTTTCTCTTCATGGAACAGTTGTTTGCTTAGGTTTAATTTTGTATTCAATTGGCTCAAAAGCAATTCCAGCAGCTGAATTAACTTTGTTATCACTTACAGAAGTGATTGGTGGAATATTTTGGGTTTGGCTACCGTTATTTGGAATTAACGAAATACCAACAACCAATACTATTGTTGGTGGTTTTTTCTTATTTATTTCTATTACTTATTACAGTTTAGTAATGAGATGGAACAAAAGACACATCGCTCTCAATTAAATTAAAGGAACAATATGGAAAGACCAGATTTTTTTAGTCTAAAGAATGGAGAAAAGGTAAAACTTCCCTTTACTAACCAAGAGTACGATAGAAGAGTTACCAATTTAAGAACTGTAATGAGTAATAATAATCTGGATATGATTATTTTAACTTCAATGCACAATATTGCTTATTACACAGGTTTTATTTATTGTTCATTTGGCAGACCTTATGGATGTGTTGTCACTAAAGATAAAATTTCAACTATCTCAGCAAACATCGATGCAAGCCAACCTTGGCGAAGATCACATTGTGACAATGTAATTTATACTGATTGGAAAAGAGATAATTTTTTAAGAGCTATTGTTTCAATCATTGGCAGAGATGAGCCTCCAAAAACTATTGGATTAGAAAATGATCATGTAACATTAGAAATGAAGGATAAAATAAGCTCAATTTTTACTTTTTCAGTATTCAGCGATGTCTCTAAGGATCTAATGAAGTTGAGAATGATCAAATCTAACGAAGAAATAGAAATAATTAAAAATGGTGCGAGAATTGCCGATCTGGGTGGAGAAGAAATTGTAAAAAATATTAGAGAGGGCAACACCGAGTTAGAAATTGCAATTGCTGGAAGAGATCGAATGGAAAGAGAGATTGCAAAAACTTATCCCGGGGCTGAATATATGGATACTTGGGTTTGGTTTCAATCAGGACTTAATACAGATGGTGCTCACAATCCTAAAACAAATAGAAAATTAGTAAGTGGAGATATTTTATCTTTAAATACCTTTCCAATGATTTCAGGTTATTACACTGCATTAGAGAGAACTTTATTTTTAAATGAGATAGATGATGCTTCATTAAAAGCTTGGGAAGCAAATATTAAAGTTCATAAAAGAGGTTTAGAATTAATTAAACCGGGTGTGAAGTGTTCTGATATTTGTCATGAATTGAATGAGTTGTTTGCTGAGCTAGGTTATTTGCATTACCGAACGTTTGGTTATGGTCATTCATTTGGAGTGCTCTCACATTTTTATGGAAGAGAAGCAGGATTAGAACTTAGAGAAGATATTGATACGGTCCTTGAAGAAAATATGGTTATTTCTATGGAGCCTATGATCATGATACCAGAGGGAAATCCTGGAGCAGGTGGATATCGAGAGCATGATATTTTAGTAATTGGTAAAAATGGTGCTGAGAATATTACAAAATTTCCTTTTGGACCTGAGCACAATATAATAAAAGGATGAAGATTATGAGCGAAAATAAAAAAATTGTTAATAGTTGGAATGAGTGGGATCCCTTAAAACATGTGATTGTGGGTAGAGCTGATGGAACTTGTATTCCAGCTCCTGAACCTGCTTTAGATGCAAAAGTTCCTGAAGATAGTGACATGCGAGGACAATTTGGTCCAAGAACTAAAGATACAGTTGATAAAGCTAATCAGTTACTGGATGATTTTTCAAGCATGTTAGAAAAAAGAGGAATTAAAGTTGATCGACCAACACCAATAAATTTTAACCAAAAAACGGCAACACCTGATTGGGAAGCTGAAACAATGTTTGGCTGTATGCCGCCAAGAGATGTTTTGTTAACTGTTGGTAATGAAATCCTAGAAGCAACAATGAGTTACCGATGCAGATGGTTTGAATATTTATGTTACAGACCTTTATTAAAAGAATATTACAATCAAGATCCTAATATGAGACATGAGTCTGCTCCTAAACCAAGATTAACAGATGCTGACTACAGAAAAGATTACTTATCAGATAAAATTGGAATTCAAAAAAGACTTGAGTGGACTGAAAAGAAATTTTTTGTAACTACTGAGGAAGAGCCATTATTTGATGCTGCGGATGTTTTAAGATTTGGTAAAGATCTAGTAGTTCAACATGGTTTTACAACAAATTTAAAAGGAATTGATTGGATTAAAAGACATTTTAAAGATCATAGAGTTCATGCTGTAAATTTCCCTGGAGATCCTTATCCAATTCATATTGATGCAACATTTACACCAATCAAAGAGGGATTAATTATTAATAATCCTCAAAGAAGATTACCTAAAGAACAAAGAAAACTTTTCGAAGATAATGGCTGGCAGATTGTTGATAGTGCTCAACCAGCTCATAATGAACCACCACCATTATGTTATTCTTCGGTATGGTTATCTATGAATGTTTTAGTTTTAGATCCAAAAACAGTTTGTGTTGAAAAGAG
>CBDEAP010000010.1:0-37883 GCA_965236125.1 Candidatus Pelagibacterales bacterium
GTTTAGATGGATTACAAAGAGAAAGATTTATGCTTCATTATAACTTTCCACCTTTTTCAGTTGGAGAGACAGGAAGAATTGGGACTGGTCGAAGAGAGATTGGTCACGGTAAATTAGCTTGGAGAGCAATTAATTCTTCGCTACCATCAAAAGAAGCATTTCCATATACTTTTAGAATAGTATCGGAGATTACTGAGTCAAACGGTTCTTCTTCAATGGCAACTGTTTGTGGTACGTCTCTAGCATTAATGGATGCAGGAGTACCGATTAAAGAGCCTGTAGCAGGTATTGCAATGGGTTTGATTAAAGAAGGTGATGAATTTAGTGTCTTGTCAGATATTTTAGGTGATGAAGATCATTTAGGAGATATGGACTTTAAAGTTGCTGGTACTAAAGATGGTATCACTTCATTACAAATGGATATTAAAATTACTGGTATTACATTTGAAATAATGGAACAGGCTTTAAAGCAAGCTAAAGATGGAAGAATACATATCTTAGGTGAAATGAACAAAGCTCTTGGTGAGTCAAGAGCTGATGTTGGAAAACATACTCCAAAAATGGAACAAGTAACTGTAGATAAAAAAGACATTGCAGCTGTTATTGGAAAAGGTGGTGCAACGATAAGAGAGATTGTTGAAAAATCTGGTGCAAAAGTTGACGTGAATGATGAAGGTATTGTCACTGTTGCTGCTCCAGATGAAGAGTCTCGAAACATTGCATTACAAATGATCAAAGACATAACTGCAAAGGCTGAATTGAATAAAATTTATTCAGGTAAGGTTATGAAAATTATGGAGTTTGGTGCATTTGTAAATTTCCTTGGAAAGCAGGATGGACTTGTTCATATTTCAGAACTAGCAGATAAAAGAGTGGCTAAAGTTACTGATGTTGTCAAAGAAGGCGACGAAGTAAAAGTTAAAGTAATTGGTTTTGATAGAGGTAAAGTTAAGCTCTCTATGAAACAAGTCTCAGAATAAATCCTAAAATTTAAAAACCTTCACGATGAAAATCGTGAAGGTTTATTTGTTTTCTAAAATATAAAAATAGGAATTCTTTTTTTTTAATATTAAATTATTATCCAATTGATTTTGAGCTTTATTTGAATAAAGAGCTTTAGATAAATTGACATAACCTAAATAATATGCTGGATTTAAATTATACCATTTAGTAAAAAAAAATGGGTTTGATGTGTCGTATTTTTTAATTTCCTTATTTAATCTGCTTAAATTAATACCGTTTAATAATATTAAAAATATAAAAATTAAAATTCTTAGATCTTTAATTTCAAAATTTTTTTTAAAAGTAAAATTAACAGATAGAAATGTTGTTAAACAGAATGCTAAATATGCATAACCCCCAGCTCTAAACAATGGGGTATTTAGTAGCCACAGCAGCACACTGCAGGTTGCTAATAAAAATAAAATAAGATTATTATAATTTATTTTAGATATTTTAATTTTATATCTAAACCCAAATATAATTGAAAGTGCAAATATAATTGTAAAAGTTTTAATCAATGGTTTGTAAAACCTTTCACTAAAAATATGAAATTTCAACCAATTGTAGTTTTGAATCCATTCTTCCCTAGTAAAATCATTTTTTTTTTCATATTCATTATATGAAGTGTTAAATGATTTAAGGTGAGTATTTAAACCTTTAATATTGCCAGAATAGCTCCAACTAATTTTTGATTTATCAATACAAGTTTTTTCAATTGGCATATAGAAACAACCACTACTAGCAAAACTTGTTAAAGATGTTGAAATGAAAGTAATAAAAATGAGAATTAAAATTCTTTTTTTTATGATTTTAAATAGCTCTCCCTTTTCTCTTAAAACAATAAGAATAAATATTGGCAAGATGAAAATTGCATAAATCCTAAACATGCACGCAAAGAAAGAAAAAAAAATTATTTTATTGATTAATTGTTTATTTATATTTTTATTAAAATTATATTTTAAAAATAAACTTAAACTTATAAAAATTAATAGCTGTGACTGATAGTCATTACCAAATTCTTGAAGTCGATTAAATCGTAAAATTATAAATAATATTATAATTGAAAGAATAATTTTTAAATTATTTGAAGAAGAAGATTTTATATACTCATATATGGTTAAGATTGATAAAATGTAAAAAACGTAGCTTGTTAAATATAAATTTTTTTCAGCACCATTCAAAAAATTGAAAACTGATGATATGTGAGCCCAACCATTGGGAAAAGACAGGCTAGAATTAATATTAGCTATACCAAAAATAATCTTAAACTGTGTTAAAAATTCAACTTTTGGAAGATGATAATAAAGATCTTCATTCCCTTTAAGTACATATTTAAATGGTAGTAATAATACGAATAATATAAGTAATTTTAAAAACCATTTTTTTACAAATATTAATTCATTTTTATGTAAATATATAATTCCTATAGAAAAAATAAATGAAATATAAAAAAAATAGTTATTAAGAGGAAAAAAAAAATTATAAATTTGACTAATTGGTATAGCCGAACAGAATCCAAACAAACATATTTCATTTATCTTATTTTCTATATTATCTTCTTCGAATAAAAATTTTCTAATTAAGAGACCGTAACCTAATACATATGTTAAAATGATAATTTCAGTTATAGGGGAAAAATAAACTAACTTATCAATCATATAAATCTGCTTTTAAATTTATTTAAAATAAATGAAATTAAAATTATTAATATTTTAATATTTATTTTACTTTCACCTTTTTTACGATTATCAAATTTAATTTTAACTTCATCAATTAATAAGTTTTTTTTTGAACAATATAATAAGTCTGCCAATATCTTATAACCTTTTGAAAATAAATTTTTTTTATTTTTTTCATAAATTTCTTTTTTAAAAAGAAAAAAGCCACTTAAAGGGTCTGATGTTTTTTTTCCTAAAAATAAATTTAGTAAACTTGAAATTATTAAAGAAGACCCAAGTCTAAAAATTGATAATTTTGTTTCTTTCGTTGATGTTAAGTTTCTTGCACCAATAATTATATCATTATTAAATTTGCTAAATTTTCTAACTAAATTTTTAATATATTTTGGATGGTGTTGAAAATCTCCATCCATAACTAAGATATTTTTATATTTTGCATTATTAAACCCAAGTATGCACGATTTAGATAAGTCTCTATTTTTTTTTTTTCTAATTATTAATCTCAAAAATTTATTATTTTTTTTAAGCTTTTTGACAACTGATTTAATTGAATCTTCAGAATTATCGTCTACCAAAATAATTTCATATTTTAATATTTTTAAAAATTTAATATTTTTAAAAATTTCTGGAACTAGTAACTTTATATTTTCTGACTCATTTAATATTGGAATTATAACTGAAATTTCTTTCATAAAATTAAAATACCATCATTTTTGACAAGAAAACTAAATATATTTAAAATTTTATTTTGAAAAATTTTTTGGATCAGGCATACCCACCTTATTATATCCAGCATCAACGTAGTGAATTTCACCAGTAACACCGTTTGCAAGGTCGCTTAGAAGATATAATGCTGAATTTCCAACATCATGGATATCTACGTTTCTTTTAAGAAAAGAATGGTCTTCATTCCATTTATATAAAAATTTGGCATCACCAATAGCTGAAGCTGCTAAAGTTTTAATAGGTCCAGCACTTATTGCATTTACTCTCATGCCTTTAGCACCCAAATCTCTTGCTAAATATTTAACACTTGCCTCAAGAGCTGATTTGCAAACACCCATTACATTATAGTTTGGAATAGCTTTAGTAGATTCATAAGTTAAAGTTAATAAGCTTCCACCCTCTTTCATTATTTTTGAAGCTTCTTTTGCAACTTCAGTAAATGAAAAGCATGAAATTAACATACTTCTTAAAAAATTTTCCCTCGTGGTATTTAAGTATTCTCCAGATAATTCTGATTTATCCGAAAAAGCTACCGCATGAACTACAAAATCAATTTCTCCCCATTGAGATTTAATATCTTCAAATAATTTTATAACTTCTTCTTTTTTTTCTACATCACAACTAAATGTAACTTTGGAATTTAATTTCTCTGCTAGTGGAATAACTCTTTTTTTTAAAGCATCACCCAGATATGTGAATGCAAGTTCAGCACCCGCTTCAGCAAGTTTTTGCGAGATACCCCAAGCTATCGAACGTTCGTTAGCAACGCCCATGATTAATCCTTTTTTACCTTTCATTAAATCCATAATTATATCTTTTCAAAAATTAAGGCCGCATTTGTTCCACCAAAACCAAAACTGTTAGACATGACGGTATTTAATGTAACTCCAGTTTCTGTTTTTGTGACAATTGGAAATTTTTTTGCTTCATCATCCATGTCAGTAATATTTGCTGAACCGGTAATGAAATTATTTTTCATCATAATTAAACTATAAATCGCTTCATGGACTGATGCTGCTCCCAAAGGATGACCTGATAACGATTTTGTGGAACTAATTTTTGGTATATCTGCTCCAAACGTTTCACCAACCGCTTTTAGTTCAGTGATATCTCCAACTGGAGTAGATGTTCCATGGGTATTAATATAATCAATTTTATTTTTAGCTGTCGCAAGAGCCATTTTCATACATCTTACAGCTCCTTCTCCTGATGGCGCAACCATATCATAACCATCTGAAGTTGCTCCATAACCAGTTAATTCTGCGTATATTTTAGCACCTCTTGCCTTTGCGTGTTCATAATCTTCTAATACTAGTGTTCCACCCCCACCAGCAATTACAAATCCATCTCTAGTTTTATCGTAAGCTCGTGAAGCAGTTTCAGGAGTATCATTATATTTTGAAGATAAAGCAGTCATCGCATCAAACATGGCAGTCATTGCCCAATGTAAGCTCCTCACTCCCACCAGCAAAAACCACATCTTGCTTACCCATTTGAATTAATTCCATCGCATGACCGATACAATGGCCGCTAGTAGCGCAAGCAGAACTCATTGTATAATTTACTCCTTTAATTTTAAACGGTACCGCTAAAGTAGCAGATGCTGTGCTAGCCATAGTTCGTGGTACAATAAATGGTCCCATTAATTTAGGAGTTTTTGCTCTAGTTTTATCAACTGATAAAACTACATTTTCAATAGAGGGTCCTCCAGAACCCATAACTATACCTGATTTAAAATTACTTACTTCTTTTTCCTCTAGCCCTGAATCTTGAATAGCTTCTTTCATAGCAATATAATTATAAGCTGAACCAGATCCCATAAATCGAATTGTTTTTCTGTCTACATGATCTTCAAGTTTAATATTTGGTTTGCCGTGAATATTACTTTTTAAATTATGTTCCTTATATTCTTCACTAAAAGAAATTCCTGACTTTGAATTTAATAGAGATTGATGAACTTCTTCTTGGTTATTTCCTAAACAAGATACTATTCCAATACCAGTGATAACTACTCTTCTCATTATTTAAACAAACCTACTTTTAAACTTTCTGCTGAATATATTTTTTTGTCATCTGCCATAACAATTCCATTAGCAAGACCTACCGTTGTTCCACCGGGTGATAAAATTTTTTTCATATCAATTTCATATTTTACTGTTTTTACGTTTTTTAACACTTCACCAGTAAATTTAACTGTTCCTACCCCAAGAGCCCTACCTTTTCCTGGGTTACCAAGCCATCCAAGATAAAAACCAACTAGTTGCCACATAGCATCAAGACCAAGGCATCCTGGCATAACGGGGTCCTCTTTAAAATGACAATCAAAAAACCAAAGGTTTTCTTTGATATCAAGCTCTGCTTTTATAGAGCCTTTTTTGTAAATACCATTATTGTCATTAATTTCAGTTATTCTATCAAACATGAGCATTGGGGGAAGAGGTAATTTGGCATTACCTGGTCCAAAAAGCTCACCATTTCCACATGTAATTAGATCATCGTATGAATATGAGTTTTTTTTCATAAAATTGAACGATCTTATTACTTGATTTTAAAGGAATATAATATAGATTTAGTTTAGAACTATTATAAAGAACATGAAAAATAACATCAGTTTTATTGATAAATTGAGGTCATCAGGACTTAGGCCTACAAAGCAAAGATTGAAAATTTGCGAGGTTTTATTTGATACCGATAGGACGTTCCATTTTACAGTTAATGATCTTGTTAAAATCATTGATGAAAAAATGAATGAAAAAATTTCTTTAGCGACCGTCTACAATACTGTTCATGCTTTTCATAAAAAAGGATATTTAAAAGAGATATCAATTAATAGTGATAAGAGTTATTTTGACACTAATACCAAAATCCATCATCATTTTTATGACAATGATACCAAAGAATTGACTGATATTAGTGATGAACAAGTAGAAAAAGTTAAGATAAATACTTCTCTACCTGGTAAAAAAATAACCTCAGTAGAGGTTCTTGTAAGAGTTGAAAATAAATAATTTATAATTTTAAATATTGATCTTGAATTCTAATTTAGAATGATTATAAATTAGCAAATTCTAATTTAACTAATAAATAACGATATAAAGGATAAAATGAGTTCAGAAATTTTAAAAAATGGTTCAGGAAAGTGCCCAGTTTTACATGGTAGCATGACACAATCAGATCAGTCACCAACAGCATGGTGGCCAAAATCGCTTAACTTAGATATTTTACATCAACACGACACTAAAACTAATCCTCTACCAGATTTTAATTACAAAAAAGAAGTTAAAAAATTAAATTATCAAAGCACTTAAAAAAAGATTTACTAAAATTAATGGACCAGACTAGCCAAGAGTTGGTGGCCAGCAGATTATAGGACACTTATGGTCTGGTTTATTTGTTAGAATGGCTTGGCACTGCTGCAGGAACATATCAGTATTGCTGATGGTACGAGGAGGAAGCTGGAACAGGTAATCACAGATTTTCTCCACTAGACTCGTTGGCCTGACAATACCAATTTAGATAAAGCGAGAAGATTACTTGTGGCCGATTAAGAAAAAATATGGAAACAAGAATAAGCTTGGGCTGATTTAATCGATTTTAGCTGGCAATATGGCTTATCGAATCAATGCTGGATTAAAAACTTATGGTTTTTCTTTTGGTCGAGAAGATATCTGGCATCCAGAAAAAGATGTTTATTGGGGTTCCGAAAAAGAATGGTTGCAAGATAAACGTTACAAATCGAAAGCTGATCGTTCTTCTTTAGAAAATCCTTTGGCAGCAGTGGTGATGGGATTAATTTATGTAAATCCTGAAGGAGTAGATGGAAAACCAAATCCTTTAAGAACAGCTGCATGATGACATTAGAGAAACATTTGGAAGAATGGCTATGAATGATGAAGAAACATGTGCTTTAACAGTGGGTGGTCATTCTATTGGAAGAGCTCACGGGAATGGTAAAGCTTCTAATTTAGGAAGAGAACCAGCAGCTTCTGAAATTCATGAACAAGGTTTAGGTTGGAATCAAAAAAAGGGTTTAGGCAAATATCAAGTAACCAGTGGTATTGAAGGTGCTTGGACTTCTAATCCAGATAAGTGGAACCACGAATATTTGGATTTATTATTAAATTATGATTGGGAATTAAAGAAAAGTCCAGCAGGAGCAAATCAATGGGAACCTGTTAATTTACCTGAACATAAAAAACCAAGAGATTTAGAAAATCCAAAAGTTAGACACAATCCAATCATGACTGATGCGGATATGGCTATGAAAATGGATCCAAGTTACAGAAAAATTTCTGAGCGTTTTTATAAAGATCCAGAATATTTGGAAAAAACTTTTGCAAAAGCTTGGTTTAAATTAACTCACAGAGATTTAGGACCAAGAACTAATTACATTGGACCTTGGGCTCCTAAAGAAGAGTTGATTTGGCAAGATCCTGTTCCTGCTAATAACAAGAAATTTAATGTAGAGAATGCAAAAAAATTAATTGCAAAAACAAAAATTAGTAGCAGTGATTTAATTGCAACAGCATGGGATAGTGCACGAACTTACAGAAGAACAGATAAACGAGGTGGTGCAAATGGTGCACGAATTCGTTTAGCTCCACAAAATCAGTGGGAAGGCAATGAACCAAAAAGATTAAGTAAGGTATTAAAAGCACTAGAGGGTGTTGCTAAAAAAGCTAAAGCAAGTATTGCAGACATCATTATTTTAGGAGGAGTAGTTGGATTAGAACAGGCTATTAAAAAAGCTGGTTCAAAAGTAAAAGTTCCATTTACTGCAGGTAGAGGTGATGCATCGCAAGCACAAACGGATAAAGATTCTTTTGCAGTGCTAGAGCCTATTCATGACGCATTTAGAAACTATGTAAAAAAAGATTATATGGTTACACCTGAAGAGTTGATGTTAGACAGAGCATCATTAATGGGACTATCTGCTAAAGAAATGACTTGCTTAATTGGTGGTATGCGAGTGTTAGGCACTAACTTTGGAGGAACAAAGCATGGTGTATTCACTGACAAACGTCGGAGCATTGACTAATGATTTTTTCGTTCATCTAACAGATATGAAATATAGTTGGAAACCAACTGGTAAAAATTCATATCAAATTGTGGATAGAAAATCTGGCAAAACTAAATTTACTGCAACGAGAACAGATTTAGTATTTGGATCAAACTCTGTTTTAAGAGCTTATGCAGAAGTTTACGCACAAGATGACTAACAAAGAAAGATTTGTAAAAGACTTTGTTACTGCTGTGGAACTAAAGTTATGAACGCTGATAGACAAGAGTTGAAAAAAACTCATTAATACTCTATTAGAGGCACATAATGAACATAGAACCAAATAACTTGTTTGCTGATTTTTACCAAGTTCCAAATTTAAAATTTGATATTTCAAGATTAAGATCTGATTTGGAACTTGTGCTAAAGAGGAGACAGTTTTATTCTCCTGGGGTAACCCATTTTGGTGCTATACCTATTAATCAAATACCTAATGATGAAGACTCGATTAAGGGACATAGCTTAAGAGGACAATATTGGACTATTCCTGATGAAACTGGCAAAGAGGTATCCAGAGATATTGAAATAGATGAGTCAAAATATACTCAATTAGTTCCTGAATTTCATGACACTTATTTCAAAGAGGTTTATGAAACATTAAGTAAAAAGTTTAAACTTGGAAGAGTTAGATTGTTGTTAAAAGAGCCAAGATCAACACTTAGTTGGCATAAAGATCCAGAACCAAGATTACACATACCAATTATTACAAACCCAGGCTGTTCAATGGTTATAGAAAATGTTGCAAAGCATTTACCCGCTGACGGTTCTGTAACAATTACAAATAATAAAAAATACCATAATTTTTTTAATGGTGGTGAGCAGGATCGTATACATTTAGTTGCATGTGTGCTTGAAGATCCATTTAATTAATAAATCCCCATAAATTTTCTTTATTCACCCAGCCTTTAAAACTCTCTGTTTCAATTTTACACCAATTCTCTTCACATTTTTGAACAACTAATAACCTTCCTTCTTTAATATTTGCGAGCGGCTTTGAAAATATTGAAGGTTTACTAAACAGAACTTTATCTTCTGTGGCAATTAAAGAATTAGCGGGTTTTAACTGAGAGATATGTATCCATCCACTATTATTTTTTAAATCTATTATTCTTCTAAAATTCTCTTTTTTATCAATTTGCTTGATAGGTAAATTAATTTTTTTATAAACATATTTTATTGGAAAATCAAATCCTGGCCCATATCTGACATTAACTTTATTTTTTTTTAAAGATAAAAAAATTTCTTCTGCATTAGAAAATGAAACTAAAATTAAATAAAAAAAAATTATGTAAAATTTTTTTTTAATTAGGAGCATAAGCAATTTTTTCTTTTCTTTAGTTTTACTTTTCTAAAATTTAAATTTAACAAATCAATTATAAAAATATTATTATTTAAATTTTTTCCAATATTTATTATTTTTTTTATAATTTCATTAGCTTGTAAACTACCAACGATATTGGCAACAGTGCCCAAAACTCCTTCATATTCACAATTGAGAATATCATCAGAAATTTCATTTTCTTGATAAAAACATCTTAAACATGGTGTTTTTTTATCCTTAAAATCAAATGTAAAAATGTGTCCATCGAACTTGCTGATTGCTCCTGTAACTAAAAATTTTTTGAATTTAATACAGCTGTCATTAATTAAAAATTTAGTTTTAAAATTATCTGAACCATCAATGATAAAATCATAATTTTTAAGGATTTTATCAAAATTTTTTTCATTGATTCTTAGATCATAAATATTCACTTTTGTATTAGGATTAATTCTTTTTAATTTAGATTTCACTGTCTTAACTTTTGACTTTCCTAAGTCACTAGTATCATAAAGGCTTTGTCTATGAAGATTTGATAAATTTACTTTATCGTTATCTGTAATGCCTATTGTACCCACACCAGCTCTTGTGAGAAATTCTGCGACTGGACAACCTAATCCTCCCGCACCTACTATTAAAACTTTAGAATTCAGAATTTTTTTTTGCCCTAAAACACCAATGTTTTTAAGTATTATTTGTCTAGAGTATCTATCAATTTGATTTTTCTTTAATTCGACGGTCATGTTCCAGTTGAACCAAAGCCACCCTCTCCTCTTACAGTTTCAGGAAGATCTTCAACTTCGTCAAGCTGCATTTTGATTACAGGGGTTAATATCATTTGAGCAATTCGATCGTTATTATTAATCTTAAAATCAATGTTCCCATGATTAAAAAGTATGATCTTTATCTCTCCTCTATAATCACTGTCTATAGTGCCTGGGGTATTTAGAACACTTATACTGTTTTTAGCTGCCAATCCTGATCTCGGCCTTATTTGAATTTCAAAATCTTCAGGAAATGCTAATGCAATTCCAGTTGGAACCAAACAAGAGGTTCTTGGTTTTAATATGATTGGTTCTTTTATAAAAGCCATTAAATCCATACCAGAGGCACCATTTGTTTTATAGGCTGGTATCTGCACTTCAGGGTATAATTTTTTTATTAAGACTTTAATCATTAATTTAATTGATTAATAATTTTATCAACAATTTCGTCAGATAATTCAGATTTTTTTTTATAAGAAAGATTTTCTTGTTTTAAATTACTATCTTTATAAAAAATTGTTACCTCGTTAAATTCTGAATTAAAACCAATTTTTTTATTGGAAACATCATTTGCAATAATCCAATCACAATTTTTACTGAATAATTTTGTTTCAGCATTTTTACTTATGTTTTCAGTTTCTGCAGCAAAACCAATAACAATTTTTGGTCGCAAAGAATTATGATTTGAAACATAATTTAAGATATCAATATTTTTTTCAAGTTCTAGGTTTAAGCTTTCAGTTTTTTTTATTTTATTTTCAAATTTTTTATTAATTTTAAAGTCTGCCACAGCCGCAGCAAATATTGCAACATCAGCAGGTAAATTTTCTTGAGTTGCTTTGAACATATCGTCTGCTGTTTCAACTTGAATTATTTTGATTTCACTATCATCAATATTTAAATTTGTTGGACCTGAAATTAAAGTGGTTTCAAAACCTTTCTTTGATAATGATTTTGCTAATTCATAGCCTTGCTTACCACTAGATTTATTTGTTATATATCTGACAGGGTCTATGTATTCTTGAGTTGGTCCAGCAGTGACTAATGCTTTATATTTTTTATTCTGTTTTAAAGATAAAAAATATCTATCAATTTTATCTGCTATTATCGAGGGTTCTGACATTTTTCCCTCTCCATATTCCCCACATGCCATATCTCCTATCTCTGGTCCAATAACTCGATATCCAAATTTTTTTAGTTTTTCAAAATTTTCTTTAGTAGATGAATGTTCCCACATTCTAACATTCATTGCTGGGGTTATAAAAATTTCTTTATTTGAAGCTAATACCACGGTTGAAGCTAAGTCATCAGCATTACCGTTTGCTAATTTTGCGATAGTATTTGCGGTAATGGGTGAAATCAAGATTACATCAGCCCATCTAGAAAGAGCTATGTGATCCATTTCTGTTTCATTTTCAACACTAAACAAATCTTCATAAACTTTTCCTTGAGATAGAGAAGCAACTGATAATGGAGTAATAAATTCTTTAGAACTCTTGGTTAAAATGGTTTTAATTTCAGCACCATTTTTTTTAAATAATCTTATTGTTTCTAAACTTTTATATGCAGATATACCTCCACAAATTATAAATAAGATTTTTTTATTTAATAAATTTTTCATCGTCGAATTAAAATACTAATAGTCCAAAAATTACAAGGAGTAATAAACCAATAATTGATTGATTTCTAAAAGCTATCATTTCAGATTTTTTATTATTTAAAGCAGTATATGAATTTGAATTTTGTGGTATTTGACCACTCGCTAAAAATGTTAAAGCTTGATTTGCTTTATCCATTATTTCAGGAAATTCAGGCAATCTTTTAATCACTTCAGAAGTATTTTGAAGTGTTTCATTTAAGGTGTTAATAGGATCTTTTGTTTCTCTTAACCAACTTTCTAATACAGGCTTAGATGTAGTCCAAATATTTGTGTCCGGATTTAATTTTCTTGCGACACCCTCAACAACAACCATGGTTTTTTGTAACATCAAGAGTTGTGGCTGAGTTTGCATATTAAATTTTTCTGTTACATCAAATAATTGTTTTAATAATTTCCCTCCAGAAATATCTTTTACAGCTTGTCCAAATATAGGTTCTCCAATTGATCTTAGTGCTTGTGCAAGATCATCAATTGGCACCTCTTTGGGAACTAGTCCAGCCACTAAGTGAACTTCAGCTACTTTTTTGTAGTCCCTTTGGATAAAACCAAAAAGTATTTCAGCTAAAAATCTTTTACTAAGCTTATCAAGCCTACCCATAATGCCAAAATCAATGGGAGCTATTTCTCCATTGTTATCAATGAAAATATTGCCTTGGTGCATATCAGCATGAAAAAAACCGTCTCTAACCGCATGCCTTAGAAAATGTTGTATTATATCTTCTGCAATCTTTTTTGTATCAATATTTCTTTTTTTTAACTCTTCAGTTTCTCTTATTGAAACTCCATCAATCCAATCAAGAGTCATGACATTTTCACTGGTAAAATTCCAATAAATTTGTGGGACTCTGAAGCCTGCATCATTTTTAGTATTTTCAGCATATTCATTTGCTGCAGCGGCCTCAAATCTCAAGTCCATTTCCAAGTTAGTGATTTCTTTAAGTAGAAAAACAACTTCAACAAGTTTTAGTCTTTTTGTTTTTTTAATTAAAGACTCAACTAAAAATGCAAATAACATCATTGCATCAATTTCTTCATTAAATATTTTTTTTATATTTGGTCTTAAAATTTTAATTGCTACATCTTTAATAGTTCCCTCATCATTTATTTGAGCTTTATGAACTTGTGCAATAGAAGCTGCAGCAACTGGCTCGCTTAAATTTAATATGCTATTATAAGTATCTTCTCCTAAATCCTTTTTTATTATTTCTTTTGCTTCATAAGTAGAAAATGGAGGTAAACGATCTTGTAAATTTTCAAGTTTCTTCGATAGTTCTTCACCAATTATGTCTGGACGGGTAGCTAAAAATTGTCCAAGTTTTATAAACGTTGTTCCCATAGACTCCAAGGAGCTTGAAAGTCGCTCACCTTCATCTTTATTCATTTGAGAAATTTCTTTTTTAGAGAATGAAAAAGCTAAAATTTTAAAAAGAATTTTAATAATAAGGGGAGGTTCTTGAAATTTTGAAGCTATTTCAAGAATATCTGATTTTGCAACTTTTCTTCCAAGTTTTAATAGAGTTATAAATTTTTTAATCATTAAATTTTCCAACCACTATGAATTGAAACTATGCCACCAGATAAATTTCTATAGGTACAATTTTTAAAATTATTATTTTTCATTAATTCAATTAATTCCTCTTGGTTTACAAATTCCTCAATACTTTTAATTAGATAGTCGTAAGGTTCTCTTTTTCCAACTATCATTTTTCCAACCAAGGGTATAATTTTTGAGTAATTTTTATAAATAAATTCTAAATTTGAGTTTTGAATTTTTGAAAACTCCAAACAAAGAAATCGTCCTCCAGGTTTTAAAACTCTATATGCTTCTGACAAAGTTTTATCTAAGTTCTTAGTATTCCTTATACCAAAACTTATTGTATAAAAATCAAAGGTATTTGTTTTTATTGGTAGTTTTTCAGCATGAGAAATTACCCAGTTTATGTTTCTATAGTTGGATAGTTTTTTTTTCCCTTGTTTAACCATACCTTCATTAGGGTCTACACAAGTTATATGATTATCTATATTGGTATTATCTAAGAAAAGTTTAGCAATGTCACCTGTACCACATGCTACATCAATTAAATTTTTTTTTGATGATGGGTTCATCATATTGATTAGGTTTTTTTTCCAGGACCTGTGAATACCTAATGACATAAAATCATTCATTAAATCATAACGGTCAAAAACTTGATCAAAAACACCTTGAACTAGTCCTTTTTTATTTTGAAGATATTGTTGCATAATAAAAAATTATATTATCAATATAGTATGAAATGCCAGAATTACCAGAAGTAGAAGTTGTTAGAAAATCTCTTAACCAAAAGATCAAAAATAAAGAGATTAAAAAAGTATTAGTTAGAAACAAAAATTTAAGATTTAAAGTTCCTCCTGATTTTAAAAATTTCTTAAAGAATAAAAAGGTTACTAATGTGAGTCGATTTTCAAAGTATTTAATTTTATGTTTAGACAAAAAAAGTTTTTGTTTAATTCATTTAGGAATGTCAGGAACTATTCATTTAGTTAATTTTAAAAAAAAAAATATATTTACAAATACAAGTTTTTATAACTCTCCTTTGTTACCTAAAAAACATAATCATATTGAAATCTTTTTTAAGGATTTAAAACTAATCTATAATGATCCAAGAAGATTTGGTTTTTTTCAAATATTAAAAAATGATGATCAATTAAAAAAAAGATTTAAACATTTGGGGCCCGAACCTTTTCATTCTGAATTTAGCTTAAAATATTTACATGATTTTTTTAAAGGTAAAGAAAAAAATATTAAAAGTTTTTTAATAGATCAAAGTTTTGTTTCGGGAATAGGAAATATTTATGCAAGTGAAATATTATTTTTAAGTAAAATATATCCGTTAAAAAAAGCAAAATTATTAAGTGACAATGATTGTAAAAAAATTATTTTGAATTCTAAAAAAATTTTATTAAACGCAATAAAAAGAGGTGGATCTAGTATAAAAAATTTTAGAGATTCAAATGGTATTAATGGTAATTTTCAAAAAGAATTTAATGTTTATCAAAGAGAAGGAGAGAAATGTAAAAAATCTAGTTGTACAGGAATGATAAAAAAAGTTTTTATTTCAAATAGATCAACTTTCTTTTGTGATATTTGCCAAATTTAAATGATTATTTTATTGACCAATATTAATTCTCAAGCTATACCCCTGCCGATATGGCAAACACTAAATCAGCAATTAAAAGAATTAGAAGAATTTCTAAGCAAACTGCGGTTAATAAGGCGAGAAAAAGCAGATATAGAAACGCTTTAAAAAAAATGAACTTACTGATTGAATCAAAAAATAAAACTGAAGCACTTAAATTCTTACCCAAGTTGAATTCAGAGCTAATGAAAATTGCAAAAACTGGAATAATTAAAAAGCAAAATGCTTCTAGAAATGTATCTAGAATTACTAAAAAAGTTTCTGCCCTTTAATACAAAACTACCTGTAGTAGATAAAATAATACAACCTGTAGCATCCACATAATATATTATTTTTTTTTTTTAATTTACTAGATTTAGATATGGTAAATAAAATTTTTGAGATAATGCAATTAAAAATTTTATTTTTTCAAAGATAAATTATTTTTTTTGTAAATATATTTTTTATCTGTGACAAATTTTTTACACAATCATAGATTACATTTTTTTTAATTTTTTTTTATTTTGTAGTTGCAAAAATTCTCAATTGGTTCTAACTGAGTTCTTTCCTAAAAGTTATGAACAACCTTATTAATACTAATAATATTCAGAGTTTTAAGTCTGATAATTTAGATTGGCATGTAATTCAATCAGATATGAAAAACAAATTGGGATTGGATATATATGAAAGCTGGTTAAAAAAAATAGACTTTGTTGAAGAGTTTAATAATTACCTTCTTTTATCTGTTCCTACTCGTTTTATTAGAGATTGGATCACCTCTAGATATCTTGATCAAATATTACAAATTATTAAAAGCTACAAAAAAGATATAATAAGAGTTGAGTTTAAGATTATTGAAAAAGAAAATAAAAAAAACGAGGAAGAAAAAATTTCAGGAGTAGTTGAGAGTGCCGAGAACGTATCTTTTATTAAAGATACCTATTTGCAATATAATAGAATAGATCCAAACAAACGTTTTGATAATTTTATAACTGGCTCAAGTAATAAGTTGGCATACGAGGCATCATTGAAAGTTTCTGAGAATATTTCTCACTATAATCCACTATATATTTATGGAGGTGTAGGTATGGGCAAAACTCACCTCTTAAATTCTATCGGTTTAGAATTAAAAAAAAGTCATAAAGTTATGTTTATTTCTGCTGAGAGATTTATGTATCAATTTGTGAAATCTATAAAATCCAACGATATGGTAAAATTTAAAGAATATTTTAGAAATACAGATATTCTTTTAATAGATGATATTCAATTTATGAATGGTAAAGAGGCAATGCAAGAGGAGTTTTTTCATACTTTTAATGCTTTGCTGGATAAAGGCTCTCAAATAATTGTATCAGCAGATAGAGCCCCAAACAAACTATCAAGAATTCAAGAAAGAATTAAATCACGATTCTCTGGTGGGTTAGTAGTTGATATTCAAAAACCTGATTATGAACTTAGAAAAAAAATAGTTGAAAGAAAAACTGAGGAATTAAACAATCTTTATGCTGACCAGATTAAAATATCAAAAGAAATTCAAGATTTTATTAGCACAGAAATTACTACTAGTATTAGAGAGCTAGTTGGAGCGATTAATAGAATTGTCTCTTTTTCAAGAATTTATAATAAAGTTCCAAATTTGACTGAAACAAAAGTAGTTTTAAAGGATCTTTTAAACTTAGCAGAAAATAAAGTTACAATTGATTTAATACAGACTGTAGTTTGTAAGTTTTTTAAGATTAGCAAAAATGAGATGTTATCTTCAAGAAGATCAAGATATTTGGTTAGACCTCGACAAACCGCAATTTATTTGACTAAAATATTAACTTCAAAATCATTACCTGAAATTGGAAGAGAGTTTTCTAATAGAGATCATACTACAATTATTCACTCAGTAAAAACTATTGAAAAATTAAAAGAAAAAGATCCAGAGATGGTTGATAATATTAATAAACTAAAAAATCAGATACTATATAATAATAAAGAAAATGAAATTTAACGTTAATCAACAAGATCTTCAACAAGCATTAAATTATTGTCAGGGTGTAATTGAAAAAAGAAGCACTTTACCAATTTTATCAAATATTCTTCTAGACGCTAGTAATTCAAAACTAACTATTACAGCAACAGATTTGGATTTAATTTTTATTCATCAACTAAACAATGTTGAAATTCTCGATGAAGGCAGAACAACAACCACTTCATCTATAATGTATGATATTATTAGAAAGTTTTCATCTGGTAAAAAAATTAATTTATCCCTTACTGAAATTAGCAAACTTCAAGTAGAGTCTGAAAAATCTATTTTTAATTTAAATTGCATCAGCGCTACGGAGTTTCCTTTAACTGATGAGAATTTTAATCAAAATGAGTTTTCAATAAAATCTAAACAGCTTTTAAAATTATTAAATAAGTGTAAATTCTCTGTTTCAAATGATGAAACAAGACATTATCTAAGTGGAATTTTTTTACATCAAACAGAAGTAGATGATAAGATTTACTTAACAGCAGTTGCAACAGATAGCCATAGAATGTCAATCTCTAAGATTAGACTTGAACAAAAAATTGATTTTGAACCAATAATTCTTCCAAAAAAAACTATTTTTCAGTTATGTTCTTTACTCGATAACTACGATGGAGAAGTTAAAATTTCGAACATTAAGTCAAAAATTAAATTTGAATTGAATAATAGTATATTAATTTCAAAGCTAATTGATGGTAAGTTTCCAAATTATGTTCAGGTAATACCAAAAAATAATCAAAAAAAATTAGAAATTGATTTAAAATTATTTTTAGATTCTGTCGATAGAGTTGCTTCAGTTTCTTTGGACAAAAAAGATGGTGTAAAATTTAATTTAACTAAAGATACCCTTAATTTATCAGTAAACAATACTAATAGTGGTGATGGAAAGGAAACTCTAACAGTTAAATTTGATCATGATCTAGAGATTAGTTTTAATTCTAGATATTTAATAGATGTTGCTTCGCAATTAGATGGAGATCGAATTGAAATATTTTTTAATGATACTGGTTCTCCAGCCTTAATAAAAGATCCAGGGGACTTTGATAGTATTTTTGTTGTTATGCCTATGAAAGGCTAGTTAATTTTATTAAGCTCCTCGTAAATATCGTTTTCAATAGTCCTTAAAAAATCATCTTTATTTAGTCCGTACTCAATAGGTTTTAATATAGACACTGTAATAGTTCTTTTTGACTGTTTAGAACCCTTTTTAGGCCACACATAACCAGAATTAATAGCAATCGGTTGGCAAGCAATTTTTAACTCTTCATAAATTCTTGCTACTCCTTTTTTAAAAGAAGGTCTTTCATTAGGTAGAACTCTTGTTCCTTGTGGAAAAATAATTACAGGCCTATCTGAATTTTTAATTTGGCTTGTTATCTCTTCAAAAAAACCCAAATTTTCTTTGGTTACTTTATTTCTTTTTATTGAAATGGAACCTATTTTTTTTAAATACCAACCAAATATAGGTATTAGCAAAAGTTCTTTTTTTAAAATAAAAACAGGAGAATTATATATAGTTTGAAGAAAAAAAGTTTCAAACATTGACTGATGTGAAGCGGCAATAAAAAATTTTTTATCTGTTATAATATTTTCTTTGCCTTTAATTATAATTTTAGTTGATAAAAATATTTTTAGACAAAGAGAAGTCCAATAACCCATTAGTTTTCCACCAAATAATACTACCGATCTTGGCATAAACAAACTTGGTAAAAAAATTATGGAAATAAATATTATTCCTAAAAAAAAGAATATTGAAAATATTAGGTTTCTTATCATTCTAATTAAAAACTAGACTAATTCAGATAGTTTTTGTCGTTTATTTATAATTTTAATTTTAGAATTGTGAATTAGTAATTCTACTGGTTTAGTTCTTAAATTGTAATTGGAGCTTAAAGACATGCCATAAGCACCAACATCACATATAATTATTAAATCATTTTCATTTAATTTTTGATAGTTCTTAATGGTTAAAAATTTATCTGTTGTTTCACATATTGGTCCCACAAATTCATAAATTTTTTTGGACTTATTTTTACTTTTAATTACAGGAATGATTTTGTGTTCTGCTTTATACAAAGCAGGCCTCATCAAATCATTCATTCCAGAGTCTAGTATTATAAAATCTTTTTTGTCGCTCTCTTTTATATAAGTAATATTAGCAATTAATACAGCAGTATCCCCAATAATTGATCTACCAGGTTCAAATATAATTTTACAATTGTTAAGTTTTAAAAATTTTTGAATATAAGAGTTATATTTTTTTAAATTAAGCTTTTTGTTGTTATGATCATAATCTATACCCATGCCTCCACCAAGGTCTACATATTCAAACTTATAATTACTTTTTTGAATGACCTTGTGCAAAACATTTAGCATTTTTAGATAAGGTCTATAATCTAATATTTGGCTACCAATATGAGCACTTAAACATTTTAAATTAAGATTTTTAGAATTCTTCACATAATTAACAAGTTCTAAAAATGTTTTTTCATTTACGCCAAATTTATTTTCTTTTTTTCCAGTTGATATCTCATCTAAAGTTTTTGCATCTGTATTAGGATTAAGTCTAATACCAATATTTACGATCTGTTTTTTTAGCTTTGCTATTTTTTCAATTGCTAAAATTTCACTTTTTGACTCAGCGTTTATTAAAAGAATTTTTTTATTTATTGCATATTCTATTTCTTTTGAAGTTTTACCAACTCCTGAAAAAACTATTTTATTTGGGTTTATTCCAGCTGACATGGCTCTCATTAGCTCCCCCATAGAAACGACGTCAGCTCCAAGCCCAAATTTACTAATCTCATTTAATAGGTATTTATTTGTATTAGACTTAACTGCAAAACAAAATAATGGATTAAACGATTTAAAATTATTTTGGAGTTTTTTAATATTTTCTTTTAGCCTAGAATACGAATAGCAGTAAGCTGGTGTCCCAAATTTTTTTGCAATTATTTCTGCTTTTATTTTTTCTACAAAGAACTCTTTTCCTATATATTTCATAGCACCACTTTAAATTTGGTGTCAAAAATTTTAGCATTATTTTCAGGCTCTTTGTATACAGGATCCCCTTTTTTACCACAGGAGATTGCAAATAAGCACAGAATAATTAATAAAATTATTTTTTTATTCATAATTGTTTTTTATATTTCAATATCATTTTTTTAATATTATCAAAAGCTGTTCCTCCATATGATTTTTTTGCATTAATTGAATTTTTTAGATCGAATATTTTTAAAACTTCATTGGTTAGTTTCGGTTCAATTTTTTTTAAATCACCAATTTCAAGTTCATTTAATTTTTTATTTCTTTTTTCTGCAAGATTTACAATAGCTGCAGTTTTTTGATAGGCTTCTCTAAATGACATGGCATGATTTTTAACTAAATAATCTGCTAAGTCTGTCGCTGTAATGTATCCATTACTAGCGAGTTCCAGCATCTTGTTTTTATTTGGGGAAAAATTTTTTAAAATTTCATCAAAAATTTTAAGACAATTAATAATTGTATCATAAGATTTAAAAATTATTTCTTTATCATCTTGAAGATCTTTAAAATAGGATAAAGGCAATCCTTTGAGAATTGTTAGCATTGAAAATAAATTTCCATAAGTAGTTCCAGACTTTCCTCTTAAATATTCCAGCAAATCAGGATTCTTTTTTTGAGGCATAATAGAGGAGCCCGTGACTACCTTGTCTGAAAGTTTAATTAAATTAAAACCATCTGAGTTCCAAATAATTAACTCCTCTGCTACTCTAGAAATATGCATGGAACATACAGAAACACTATATAGAAAATCTAATACAAAATCTCGATCTGATACTGTATCAATTGAGTTGTTAGTTGGGGTTTTAAACCCAAGCTTCTTAGTCGTGTAATATCTATCAATATTAAATGAAGTCCCCGTTAATGCTGCTACACCAAGTGGGTTTTCATTTAAACTTTCCAAGTTATTAAGAAATCTTTTTTTATCTCTGCTGAACATTTCCACATAGGCCATTAGATAATGTGCAAAAGAAATTGGTTGAGCATTCTTTAAATGTGTAAAACCTGGCATAATCGTTTCAATATTTTTTTCTGCAACTTTTACAGTATTTTTTAAAATTTTATCTATTTGTTTATTTATTTCCAAGGTGGCTGATTTCATCCACATTTTAAAATCTGTTATGACTTGATCATTTCTAGATCTCGCGGTATGGACATAACCAGCTTCTTCACCAATAATTTGAAAAAGTCTTTTTTCGATATTCATATGAATATCTTCATATTTTTTATTAAATTCAAATTTATTTTTTAATATTTCTTTTTCTATTTTATTAAGACCATAAATAATTTTATTTTTGATTTTAAAAGATATTATTTTTTGTTTAAATAGCATCTCAACATGAGCAATCGATCCTGCAATATCTTCTTTATAAAGTCTTTTATCAATGTCTATGGAATTACCAACTTTTTGAAATAAAGAAGACTGTTTTTTTATTCTTGTATTCCATATTGCTTGGTTGTTTTTATTTTTTGCCATGATATTAAACTTATACCTATTAACATGAGATTTTTAATAATATTTATTCTATTAATTAACAATGTATTTGCAGCAACTGAACCAAATATAAAAAATATCGTAGTCAATAAAGAGCTAAAAACCTACGATAGTGTAATTTTTTTAGATGCCAAAGGTCAAGAAGTAAATCTTAAAGATTTTAAAAACAATTTAGTTATATTAAATTTTTGGGCTACTTGGTGTGCTCCATGCAAAGAAGAAATGCCCTCTCTAGACAAGCTGCAAATAAATGAACAGTTTAATAATTTAAAAATTTTTCCCATAAATATTGGTCAAGATAGTGTCAAAAAAGCTGAAGAATTCTTTATCGATTTAAAAATTGAAAATATGGAAATTTATTTTGACTCTGAAATCACACTGGCAAAAACATTTCTTTTAAGAGGAGTGCCAACTTCAATTATTTTCAATAAAAAGGGAGAAGAATTTGCGAGAATAATTGGTTCAATTGATTTTGCTGATAAAAGATTCTTAGATTGGCTTAGTAAATATAATTAATTTTTAAAGAAATAAGCAAAGCCCACTAGAACAAGAATTGCTATAAATTGAAGCAAAACCCTTAGCTGCATAAGTTTATTGGAATATTTTTTACTGGTATCGCCACCCTTAAAAAGAGTTCCAATACCTAATATCAAAACAATACCTACAGCAATCAACAAGACTATAGATAAAATTTTTACTAATATTCCTGAAATCATAATTATATTGTAGAGTGTTTTCCAAAATAAAAAACATATTTAACTCACTATGACATTTTGCCTTAATTCAACAATCATTAAACCTGAAAATAATAAACCAATAAAAAATGCTATCGTCTTGTTACATGGTTATGGTGGTGATGGTAAAGATATTAGTATTTTATCTGTTAGTTGGAAAAGACACTTGCCTAACACTATATTTCTTTGTCCCGATGGTCATGAACAATGTTCTATTAACCCCACTGGTTATCAGTGGTTTGATTTAACTAATGACGATCCCAAATACATACTGGCTGAGTCAAAAAAAGCAGAAATAAAACTTAAACAATACATAGAAGAGATAAAAAAAGAATATAATTTATCTAACAATCAAATATGCATATCTGGCTTTAGCCAAGGCTGTATGATGTCAATTAACTTAGGTTTAACATCTAGCTCTGAATTTATGTGTGTATTAGGATTTTCTGGTAAAATAATCAATCAGGAAGACTTAAGATTGCGTAAAAAATCTTCAACCGATACTCTTTTAGTTCATGGAGACTTAGATGATATTGTTTCACCAACTTTTTTATTAGAAGCAAAAGATTTTTATATTAGAAATAATGTTAATATAGAGACACACCTAATAAAAAATTGTGGACATCATATTCCTATTGAAGCTTCAAGTATAGCTTTAAATTATATTTTAAAAAAAATTTAATCATTGCTTGTTATTGATATAGTTTTCTAATTAAGTTAAACTAGGTTAATGAACAATTTTTTAGAACAGAATGTTTCATTAGAAAAATGTCCTGCATTAGTTTTAAATGCAGATTATCGACCACTGAGCTATTACCCTTTATCTTTATGGTCATGGCAAGACACAATAAAATCCGTTTTTTTAGATAGAGTAACAATAGTAAGTAATTATGACAGGGTAGTAAGAAGCCCATCTTTTGATATGCAATTGCCAAGCGTTATAGCTTTAAAAAGCTATATTGCACCCCAGTCAAAACCAAGTTTTACAAGATTCAATGTTTTTTTGAGAGATAAATTTTCATGCCAATATTGTGGAAGCAATCAAGAACTCACTTTTGATCATTTGCTTCCAAGATCTAAAGGAGGAGAGACTAATTGGCAAAATGTTGTTACAGCTTGCTCTGACTGTAATGTCAAAAAAGGTGGAAAATTATTAAAATTTTCTGGTATGAAATTAACTCAACACCCTTATCAACCATCCACAGAGGACCTTCACCGAAATGGTAAAAATTTTCCTCCAAACTTTTTACACAAAAGTTGGATGGATTACTTATACTGGGATGTAGAACTAGAGTCTTAAATAAGATTTATATTTTTTCTGAAATATTAATTGCTATTTTTGAACCTGTTTTAATGATTTTATCAAGTAATCTATAGGCACCTTCTTTAGTAGCTCCTTTTTCATAAGCAATATCTTTGTGAAGAAGCTCATCATTTCTAAATTTAATTATCTTTGATTTTAATTTTTTTTCTTTTGAGTCCAGTTGATTAATTTGATCTAAATAGTGTTTGTCTATTACCTCTTCTACAGAAGCGGTACATAACATAGCAGCTTTTTTTCCCAAAAGTGCGGACCCAAAACCAAGGCCAACACCCAAAAGATCCCAAAGAGGTAAAAATTTAGTTGGTTTTATATTTCTTTTTTTAATTTCATTTTCAAAAAACTCACAGTGTTCTTTTTCATGAATTTTCATTTCCTCTATAGTTTTTTTTAAATTTTCATCTTTAATTAGAGTGTTTAGAGCAAGAAGTTGACCTTCATATATTTTAACTGCCCCTCTCTCACCTGCATGATCAACTCTTATAAATTCTTCAATTTTATTTTTATCTATTTTTTTCATAATTTAAAAAAATTTTTATTAAAAATCCTGTAATGGTAGCGGATATAAAAATGTTAAATGTAGTTAAAGATAATCCAAACAACTTAAATGTCACATCTTTACAGCTAACAGTTTTTTTCTGAAGTTCTGCTAATAATTCCTCTTTTGATAAAATTTTAGAGCCACTTTGCAAATCACATACAAGAGACTCTTGAATAAAACCCTGCTCTATTCCAAAATGATAAATAGAAACAATAAATGAAAATAGAAATAATAAGATTAAAATTATAATTAGTTTTTTTTCAAATTGTTTAAATTTATAAGTTAGAAAAATAATTATAATTGATAATGCGTAAGGTATTCTTTCAATTAGACAAAGATTGCAAGGTTGATGGCCAAGAACATATTGAATAAAATAAGCTGAAAGTAATGCAAAAATACTTACAAACAAGACTAACAGTAAAATATTATTTTTGTCTAATTTACCCATGAGATTTAAAGATAAGATATAAAATTAATGCTATTAAGATAATAACTATCCCAATAATAGTAAACCATTTAGAACCATGATTTTCCATGAAGTCATTAAACAAATAACCAAATTTGTAACTTAAGTAAGATATAATAAAGAATCTTAAACTTCTTGAAATTAAACTTACTAAAATGAAAACTGGTAAGTTAAAACTAATTATACCGCTTGCAATTGTGAAAACTTTGTATGGTAGTGGTGTAAAACCTGCTAAAAAAAGTATGCCAAACCAAGCCATAAAACCTTCACCAAGAGTCAGGCTAGTTTTTAAATTGTTAACTTTTTGCTCGTAGCCATAAAATTGTATAACATTCATGGCTAAGTCTAAAAATATTGCACCTAACATATAGCCAAATATTCCACCTAGAACTGAAAAAATAGATGCAATTAAAAAAATTCTAAAAAATTCTTTTGGTTTGGCCATAACCATAGGAATAATCATAACATCTGGTGGTATCGGAAAAAAAGAACTTTCAGCAAAAGACACCAATCCTAGAAAAAAATTTGATTTTCTATGACCTGCTAAATTTAAACATTTTTTATAAAGTGCTTTAAACATTTTTAGGTTTTAATATAAAACTAGTTCTTATACTATTTAATTATAATTATTTAAACAAGTGGGCGAATGGCGGAACTGGTAGACGCGCACGACTCAAAATCGTGTTTCGCAAGAAGTGAGAGTTCGATTCTCTCTTCGCCCACCAAAAAAAATGAAAATAAAAAATTATAATAATCTTCTAGAACTTTTTTACGATCAATACAGAAATCAAAAAAATAATAATCAATTTCTTGTATCCTTAAAAAATCCAATTCAAGAAAGTTATTCTTGGAATGAAACATATTCTAGTATTGTTAAATTATCTGAGTTTCTAAATAGCAAAATACAAATAAAAGATAGATGTTTGCTGATTTCTGAGAATAGACCTGAATGGATGATAAGTGACTTAGCAATCATGTTGTCTCAAGGAATAACAGTGCCAGCTTACACAACCTACACAGAAAGAGATTATGAGTATCTAATCAATGATTGTAAGCCATCAGTAGTTTTTGTATCTGATCAAATTCAATTAGATAAAATAGTTAATATAGTTAGAAACACAAATTTTATAAAGACAATCGTTACATTCGATGAAGTTAAAAATTATGAAGATATTGAAATTATAAATATTAAAAATATTTTTAGCAGAAGTGAATTTAAAGAAAAAAATTTCTTTGATCTTAATGTAAAAAGAAAAGATATTGCATGTATAATCTATACCTCTGGCACACAAGGTAATCCAAAGGGAGTTATGTTAAGCCATGGAGGCATTTTAAATAATTGTGAGGGAGCATATAAACTTTTACAGGAATTTATATCTCCTAATCCTAGATTTTTAACTTGGCTTCCTCTATCTCATTCTTATGAACATACTGTCCAGTTTGTTCAAATTGCTGTTGCAGCAAAAGTTTTTTATGCGGAGAGTATTGATAAATTGATCAAAAATATGAGTGATTGCAGCCCAGAAATAATGACTGCAGTTCCAAGATTTTATCAAAATCTCTTTCAAAAAATTAATTCGAATTTTAACAAAACAAAAGGGTTTAAAAAATTTTTAATAAATAAAACAGTTGAGCTTGGAAAAAAAATTACTTTAAAAAAAGAATTATCAACATTTGATAAATTATTAAATTTTATATGTAATAATTTAGTAAGAAAAAAAATTAAAGCCCAGTTCGGGGGATCTTTAAAAGCATTTATTTCTGGAGGTGGAGCTTTAGATTATGAAGTAGGTATTTTTCTAAACTCAATTGGTTTACCTACTTTACAGGGGTATGGATTGACAGAGACATCTCCAGTGGTTAGCTGCAATCCTATTTCTGATATTAGAATTGAGACTGTTGGGCCTCCTTTTGAGGGAAACTCTGTCAAAATTGCGGAGGATGGTGAAATAATTATTAAAGGCGAAAATGTTATGCTTGGCTATTGGAATAATGAGGAAGAGACTAAAAAAGTATTAATAGATGGTTGGTTGTTTACTGGAGACATAGGTCATTTTGAAGATGGATATTTAAAAATCACAGATAGAAAGAAAGATATTTTAATATCCCCAGGTGGGGACAACATATCTCCAGTAAAAATAGAAAATGATCTAGTTAAAATTGATTTTGTTGAACAAGCTCTAGTTTATGGAGACAATAAACCATATTTAGTTGCCTTATTGGTTATTTCTAAAGAAAAAAAAAATTTAACTAATGAGATTATTCAAACTGAGATAGATAAAATCAATATCAATTTATCTAAAACAGAAAAAATAAAAAAGTTTTTTATAATTTACGAACAATTTACAATTGAAAATGAAATGTTAACTCCTACACTTAAGTTAAAAAGATATAAAATAATTAAAAATTATAAATTAGATCTTGAAAAACTTTATTAAAGTTTGTTGTAAATATAGATAATAATAGGCATAAACATTAACTTTTTTTTAATAAAAAAAATTTAATAAAAAAAAATTTTTCTAAATTTTTTTTTGAAAACCAACATTTAATTAAAGAATTGACATAACTTGCATAAAAAAATAAAAATAACTTAAGAACGAATCAATTTGATTCGTTAAACAAAAAAGGGAGCTAAAGATGCCTAAGAAAAAGAAAAAAGCTGCAAAGAAAACTAAGAAAAAAGCTAAGAAAAAAGCAAAAAAAAGAAGATAGTAACTTAGTATTCTTTATTAAAAACGCTTCTCATAACGATTCGTGTGAGAGGCGTTTTTTTTTACTCGTCTAATGGTTCTTCGCTATCAGTTTCTGTGATTGGTTCTTCATCTGGTAAATCTGCAGTAGGAGATTTAGGACTTGAAACAGGTAGCTTTTGCTTGTCCTTCCAGATTTCTCTTTAGAGCTTTATCTAATTTTTTTTGTGTATCTTCTAGGGATGCATTTAATACAATTTGGAATTCTGATAATATTCTTTCATAAGCTTTCTCAAACAATTGTCTTTCACTATAAGATTGATCAACCATCAAGTCATCTCCCTTATTTAAATCTCTGACAACTTCAGCCAACTCATATATCTTACCTGAAGAGATTTTAGCCTCATATTCTTGAGCACGTCTACTCCACATAGATCTTTTTATTTTTGGCTTACTCTTTAAAATTGAGATACATTTGTTAACTTGATTTATTGTTGCCAAAGGTCTTAAATTAGATTGTTTATTTACAGGAACCATTCCATTAGCTTTATCTTTTTCAAATCTAATTACGTAAGTTTCCACATCAATTCCGCCAATATTTATTTTTTTAAATTCTGTAATTTGACCTACTCCATGTTTAGGATAGACAACAAAATCTTTAATTTTATATTCTCTTTTTTCTGTCTCTTGTTTTTTTACTTTTTTAATCTCTGGCTTAACTTCGTTACTTTTAGAAATTCTTAAATTATCGGTTTTAATTTCAGTATTTTCTTCTACCGGCTTTACAGATTTTTTAATTGCAGTTATTTTTGGTTTAACAATTTTTGTAATCGTTTGTTTTTTTGTAGCTACTTTTTTTACCTTGGCAGGTTTCTTAGCAACTTTTTTTTTAACTTTTTTAGGAGATTTAGTTTTAAAGATTTTCTTTAAAATATTTTTCGTACTTATTTTGCTCATTTTTAAATTTTTCATGATCCGCTGGGGGATCTTTTTTTTCACTTATGTTTGGCCAGATCTCAGAATATTTTTTGTTGATTTCTAACCATTGTTCACTTCCAGGCTCTGTATCAGCTGTTATAGCGTCAACCGGGCATTCTGGCTCACAAACGCCACAATCTATACACTCATCCGGTTTAATTACAAGCATATTTTTGCCCTCGTAAAAACAATCCACTGGACACACCTCAACACAATCCATTAGCTTGCATTTGATACACTTGTCATTAACAATGTAGGTCATGAAGATTTTTCTTTCTTAATTTTTTCCTTAATATCCCCCATAACTTGATTGTCAATATAAAGTAAACCAGCTAAACGTCTCATAAGATTAGTTTCATACATATCAGCATCTTTATTGGAATAAATTATTCTCCATAAAGCTTCTACAATTTTAATTTTTTCGCTTTCTTTCAAATTTTTTACTTCACGAGTAAAATCAAGAATTTGGTTTGAGTTTTCCTCCATTGATTTTGCTTTTTCGATAAGATGATTAATCGAATCTGTGTTTGAACCCAATTGTATTAGAGTGTCTTTAATTATTTCCTCTTCTTCCTTTGTGATAGTGTTCATCAATCTTTGCTGCATGGATTAATAAAGATGCTATCTTAGTCAAATAATTATCTTCTAATTTATTTTCTTTTTTTTTAAAAAACATCTTGCTAATTAAAATTCATTTTTTTTAAAATATTAAAAGGACTTTCCTCAGTCATTTTTCTTAACAAAATTTTTTCTAGTTTTTTTAATTGGATTATATCTAAAAAAAACTTCATTATTTTTTTCTATAATTTTATAATTCATTTTTGGTAAAAGTTTTTTAAAATTATCTTTGCTGCATCCTAATAAATTCAACATTTCAGGTATCATTTTGATTTCTTTATTTTCATCTGCATTAGAATTAATTATCTGTACAAATAATCTCTCTAAAATATCTATTCTAACAAAAAAGTTATCAAATTTTTCAAAACCACACAAAAGCATAAAATTTTTATTCTTCGAATCTTTATCTTCAATAAAATTTAAGCCAAATGTTGGTGGCTTTAAGCTGAAATATTTTTGATGAAAATTTTTCCAAAGTAAAGTTCTTAAAGAAACAGCTTCAGGCTTGATTAACCTGTATAAGAAAACATGGTATCTTCCAAATTTAACACCAAGTTCTCTTAAAATTTTTCTTTCATCCTGTCCTAAATTCTTAAGATAATCAGAAACCTGATCTCTTTTTAAAACGCCATTATTTTCATACAACTGGTAAGAAAGTGCTTTTATTGAAGAGTTTTTTTCTTTGAGATTTTTTAGATCTATTAAACTTTTTAAGACAATATTAATCTTATTTTTTAACCATTTATCAATAAATTCTATTAATTTTTGTTTTTGATTTTGTTCCAAAATATCATCAACTATCAGCTCAAAATTTGGAATTAGATAATCTTTACCACCAGTTAATCTTGCTATTGCAAATTTGTTCCAATATATCTTAAAATCATCATTGAGCTCTATTAGTCCAGTATCTATTATATTTTGTATTCTTTTTTCTAGTTCGGGACCTACTGTTTGTCTTGCAGCCTTTTTTAGTGATTTAATATCTGTTTCTAGAGCACCTTTTTTTAAATCTAGCTCAAGTTTTAAACCATTAATTTTTCCTATAAATTGATTATCAATCAATACATCATTATTTTCTAATATTTCTGTTTTAAATTCCATGTCTTGTTTTAGGCCTCGAGCAAGAACACTGGCTCTTTTATCAATAAATGTTTTGGTAAGTTCTTCATGAAGTCGATCTGAAAGTCTATCTTCTAATAGTTTTGTTTTTTCTACCCAATAATTTTGATTTTCTACCCAATTATTTTTATTAGAAACATATGACCAAGTTCTAACATTTGCAATTCTATTTGATAAAGAATCAACATTTCCATCCAATTTATCTAATTTCATTAGCTCTAATCTCATAAATTCGTCGTTTATTTGACCTTTTTTACTATTTAGAAATTTAAACACATTAGCAATTACCTCATAATGATTCCCATAAGTTTTTTTTACAAAATCAGGTATTTGGCAACATTCCCATAAAAGCATCAAAGTTTTTTGATCAAAGATAATATTGTTAAAATTGTTATCTCTTAAAAAATATTTTAATGCCTTTTCATCTTCACATTCATGTATTTTTTTTAACCATTCTCGACGAGGTCTTTCCTCAAGGGATTTAAGTAACATCGCTGGGTTATTAAAATTTAGATTGGAGTTTCTCCAAAATAGAGTTCTTATTTCTTCAAATTTATGATTTTCTAATAAATCAACATCTTCAGCTGATATTTCTTTACAGTCACCTGTTATTCCAAAACTTCCGTCATTTAGATAACGGCCAGCACGCCCTGCAATTTGACCAATTTCTGAAAGATTTAATTTTCTTAATTTTCTTCCATCAAATTTTTTAAGATTAGAAAAATAAACATAATCTAAGTCCATATTTATTCCCATACCAATAGCATCAGTAGCTACAAGAAAATCTACATCACCAGATTGATATAGTTCTACCTGAGCATTCCTGGTTTTTGGACTTAAAGATCCCATCACAATAGCCGCCCCTCCTTTTTGTCTTCTAATGAGCTCTGCTATTGCATAAACCTCTTCAGCAGAAAATGCTATGATAGCTGTTTTGCGATCTATACGAGAAATTTTTTTATGCCCCGCATATGTTAATTTAGAGAGTCTTTCTCTATTTATAAACTCAATATCATCATCTAGCTTAGCTATAATTTTTTTTATTGTATTAGAGCCCATCAACATAGTTAATTTTTCTCCACGCATATTGAGAAGTCTATCTGTAAAAATATGACCTCTTTCATGATCAGCACACATTTGAATTTCATCTACACCAACAAAATCTAAATGTTTGTCTATGGGCATAGACTCAACTGTGCAAAGAAAATATTTAGCATTTGAAGGTATAATTTTTTCTTCTCCGGTAATTAATGCAACTTTGTCCAGACTTACTTTTTTAATCACTTTGTCATAGACTTCCCTAGCTAAAAGTCTAAGAGGAAAACCAATCATACCTGTGTCAAAACTGAGCATAGTTTCGATCGCAAGATGAGTTTTACCTGTGTTTGTCGGGCCAAGAACAGCAGTAATTTTATTTTTGGTCATTTCTATCTTTGGTATACCTTTTTTTTTACCTACCAGATATTGTTGGTGTTAAAGAACAAAAATAGACTAAAACATGACCGAATCGGAGGGTAAAAAGTTCTCATTTTACTTATATAAAAATAATACAGTAACATATTAAAGTTTATATCTGTATTAATATTTAAAAGCATGTCTAAAAAATTATGGGAAGCTAGTATTCAGCAAAAAAAAAATTCAAATTTATTCAAATTTGAAAAATTTATATCTAAAAAATTTAAAAAAAAATTTCATCAAAATTACTCAAAAATTTTAAAATGGAGCATAAAAAATTCACCAGATTTTTGGAATTCATTTTGGGATTTTTCACAAATAAAAGGAATAAAAGGAAAGAAAAAAATAATTAAAAATAAAGTTTTATTTAAAAATTTATTTCTGCCAGGTTCTAAATTAAATTTTACTGAAAATATTCTTGCTAAAAATAATAAAGATAAGGCTATAACTTTTATCAGCGAAAATGGCTATAGAGAGGAAAAAAACTGGCAAGAGTTAGCAATAAATATTTCAAACATTCAAAATTTTTTAAAAAAAATAAAAATAAAAAAAAGTGATAGAATTGCAGCTTATCTGCCAAACCAACCTGAGACAGTAGAGGCTTTTCTTGGTACAGCATCTATTGGTGCAATTTGGTCTTCATGCTCACCTGATTTTGGCGAAAATGGTGTTATTGAAAGATTTTCCCAAATTTCACCAAAGGTATTATTTATAGTGGATCATTATTTTTATAATGGAAAAAAAATTGAGGTATTAAGTAGAGCTAATAAAATTGTAAAAGCTATTAAATCAATAAAATATTTAGTTGTTATTAATTATCCCGGGCAAGTAAAAAAAATACATAAATTAAAAATAAAAAATATTAAAATTTTTAATTGGCAAGAATTGATTAAAAATAAAAGTGAAGAAATAGTATTTAAAAAATTTGATTTTGAAAAAGATTTAGCAATTCTTTACTCAAGTGGCACAACAGGTAAGCCTAAATGTATAGTTCACAGATCTGGAGGTGTATTATTGCAACATAAAAAAGAACATCTTCTTCATTGCGATATAAGAGAAAAAGATAATGTGTTTTATTTTACAACATGTGGCTGGATGATGTGGAATTGGTTAATAAGTGCATTAGCATCCAAAGCCTCAATAGTTTTATACGATGGCTCTCCAATGTATAGATATGATGATTTGTTACTAAGAATTGCAGAAAAAGAAAATATTACCTTATTTGGAATAAGTGCCAAATATATCGATGCCCTAAGAAAGTTAAGACCTAATTTAAAATATAAATATGCGCTAAAAAATTTAAGAACAGTTTGTTCAACTGGATCTCCACTGTCTCCTGAGGGTTTTTTGTATGTGTATAGTAATATTAAAAAAAATGTTCATTTATCCTCAATATCTGGCGGCACCGATATCGTATCATGTTTTGTTTTAGGAAATTTATATCAGCCAGTAATTTTAGGAGAGATTCAAAATAAAGGATTGGCAATGGATGTTGATATCTTTGATGATAAGGGAAAATCATTAAAAAATCACAAAGGTGAATTGGTATGTAAAAATGCTTTTCCTACAATTCCTCTAAAGTTTTGGAAGGATAAAAATAATATTAAATTTAAAAACACATATTTTAATAAGTTTAAAAATATTTGGTATCATGGAGATTATGCTGAAGTTAAAAATAATGGAGGATTTATAATTTACGGCAGGTCAGACACCACTTTAAATCCAGGTGGAGTAAGGTTAGGCACAGCTGAGATATATTCCGAAGTAGAAAAATTTAAAGAAATAAAAGAATCAGTAGTAGTTGGGCAAGCTTGGGATAATGATGTTAGAATTATTTTATTTGTAATTTTAGCCCCAGGTAAAGAGTTAGATGAAAAATTAAAAACTAGACTTAAATTTGAAATTAGAAAAAATGTGTCACCAAGACATGTGCCAGCAATTATAATTTCAGTTCATGATATTCCAAAAACTAAAAATGGCAAAACTGCAGAACTTGCTGTAAAAAATACAATTGAAAATCAACCTGTAAAAAATAAAGAAGCTTTATTAAATCCTAAATAATCCTCAATCTTTAGATGAATTTAAAAACTTAAAAGAATTAATTTAGATATTCTTATAAATGTAGTACATTAATTTAATTAACAAATAGGAGTTAAAAATGCTTAAAAGTTTAATTAAAAAATTAGCAATCACTCTGTTTATCATTGGAAGTTTTTCAGCTAAATCTATAGCAAATGAGCTGACTTTCTTTACAATTGGAACTGGCGGAACTGCTTATACATATTATCCTGTTGGTGGAATGATAGCTAATGCTATTTCAAAACCTCCAGGATCAAGAGAATGTGGAGAAGGTGGGAGTTGTGGAGTTGACGGTTTAATAGCTTCCGCAGTATCTTCGAGAGGTTCAGTTGATAACGTAAATGCTATCTTGTCTGGACTTAGAAATTCTGGTTTTGCACAGTCTGATGTTGCATATTGGGCTTATACTGGCACTGGTACAATGGAAGGCAAGGAGCCCGCAAAAGATTTAAGAACAATTGCTGCATTATTTGAAGAGCATATTCACTTAGTTGCTTTAAAAAATAGTAATATAAATTCTGTTAAAGATCTTAAGGGAAAAAGAGTTTCTTTAGATGAGCCTGGATCAGGAACTTATGTTGATGCTCTTTTAATTTTGGAAGCTAATGGTCTTTCAGAAAAAGATATTAAATCAGAAGCTTTAAAGGGAAATGCAGCAACGGATGCACTAAGAAATGGTAAGGTAGATGCAATATTTGTGGTTGCTGGATATCCTACAGGAGCAATTGTTGAATTAGCTTCTTCGGTTGATATAAAATTGGTACCAATTGATGGTGCAGGAGCAAAAAAATTAACTGATAAATATGGTTTTTTCTCTCAAAGCTCAATACCTAGTGGAACTTATGAGAATGTTGAGGAAACAAGTACTGTAGCAGTCGGTGCTCAATGGTTTACTTCTGCTAAAGAGGATGATGAGTTAATTTATAAAATCACTAAAGCATTATGGAATGAGGAGTCACGAAAATTAATGGATGTGGGTCATGCTAAGGGAAAAACAATCACTCCAGATACAGCGTTATCAGGAGTTGGCGTTCCTTTGCATCCTGGTGCAGAGCGTTTTTATAGAGAAGTTGGACTATTAAAATAAGTAATAATTAAAATAAAACCCTGGATTTAAATCCAGGGTTTTTTTTATGGATCAAAAAAAAATATCATCTTTTGAAGAGTTAAAAATAATTGAGGAAAAGTATGATCCTCAGTTATCATTTAGAAATATAGGACCTAAATTAGAAATATTTATTACAATTATATTAGTTACGATGTCCTTATATCATTTCTGGGCATCTGGATTTGGTTTGGTTAGAGAAGTTCTCCATAGAGGAATACATATCTCTTATGTATTAGCATTGGTTTTTTTGGTATTTGGATGGAATAAAAATAATAATAAAAATTTTTTTTACTTACAAAATATTCCTATTACAGATTATATATTTGCTATTTTAGTAGTTATTGCTGCATTATACTCTACCTTTACTGCCATCTCAAACTCTAGCTTACAGAGTGGGTAACCCTGAGACCATAGATGTTTTGATGGGCTCAATATTAATTTTTTTAACTTTAGAAGCCACAAGAAGATCTGTTGGATATACTTTACCAATTATTTGTATAATTTTTATTTTATTTGCAATATTTGGACCCTATGCACCTGGAGCTTTAAAACATGGTGGCACAAGTTGGTTAGGATTTGTAAATCATATTTATATCACTAATCAAGGAGTCTATGGAATAGCTGTTGGCGTTATGGCTCAATACGTCTTTTTATTTATTCTTTTTGGTGTCTTAGCTACTAGGGTTGGTTTAGGAAAATTATTTATCGATATGGCTATGCTGATTGCTGGAAAATATTCAGGTGGACCAGCTAAAGTTGCAATATTTTCATCAGCTTTTATGGGCACAATATCTGGATCATCTATCGCAAATACAGTCACAACAGGGTCTCTAACTATTCCAGCAATGAAAAAAGTTGGATATCCTTCTCATTTTTCTGGAGCAGTAGAAGCTGCATCATCGACTGGAGGACAAATAACTCCACCTATATTAGGTGCCGCAGCTTTTATCATGGTTGAATATTTAGAAATACCTTTAAAGGATATTTTAGCAGCTGCTTTAATTCCTGCATTGCTTCATTATTTTGGAATATTTGTGATGGTTCACTTGGAAGCTAAAAAATTAGGTTTAAGAGGTTTAGATGAAAAAGAGCTTCCAAATTTTTTAGAGGTTATAAAAGATAATTGGTTATCTCTTGTTCCTTTATTTATTCTTGTTTACTATATTTTGATTGGTAGAACACCAGATTATGCAGCAATTTATGGCATAATAGCTTGTGTTATAGTAGGTTTTATTAAACCAAAAAATAAACTTACTGTTAAAGATCTGTTTAAGTGTTTAGCATCTGGTGCTAAAAATACCTTGGCTGTTGGCGCAGCAGCTACTTGTGTAGGGATTATTGTTGGAGTGGTGACACTTACGGGTGTTGGATTTAGACTTGGTTTTGTTGTTTTACAAACTGCTGGAGATATAGGAAATTTTTTTTCTTCAGTCTGGCCAATATCATATTTTTCATTTGAGGAATTAAAATTATTTTTTTCTTTAGTTTTAATTGCAGTTTCTTGTATTGTAATGGGAGCTGGAATCCCAACAACTGCAACTTATATTATTTTAGTAGCAGTAGCCGCCCCTGCTTTAGGGCAATTAAATATTGAACCCTTAGTTGCTCATTTTTTTGTTTTTTACTATGGAGTTTTGGCGGATATTACTCCCCCAGTTGCATTAGCAGCGTATGCGGCATCTGGAATTGCAAAATCAAATCCATTTCAGACTGGAAATACTGCTTTTAGACTTGGCATTGCTAAAGCACTAGTGCCATTTGTATTTGTATATTCTCCATCATTACTTTTAATTAATAATGATTTTAATTTAATAGGTTTATTAATCACGATTATTGGAGCAATGATTGGAATTGGTTTATTGGGTATAGCTTTTACAGGTTATTGGATCAAACCCCTTAAAACTTATCAAGCATGGTTTATAGGGATTTCAGCAATTTTGTTTGTTGCACCAGGACTTAAATCAATGCTTGTAGGGTTAATAATAATATTACCAGTAATTTATGATCAGTTTATAAAAAAAAACTAACCACCTGGACCTAATTCAGAGGGTTTTATTTTTAAAATTTTCCAAACACCTGAAGCAGATGCTATTATCTTATCATTACATTTTATATCACAATATAAGAATACAAGCGTATTTGTTTTCTTTAAAATTTTTACAAATCCAATTAATTCGTCACCAGCTTTGGAGGCACCAATAAATTTTATATCCAAAGAAATAGTTACACACGGCGCATTATCAGTTGCTCTATGTGCTGAAGTACCAGCACCAGCATCTATCAATGCTGAAATGTAACCACCATGAGTAATTCCAGCTGCATTTAGATGATTTTCATTTATTGTAGATTTGAATTCAAATTCATTTTGAGAAATATTTCTGAACATAAGCCCGCCATTATGTTTCATAAAACCTTTTTTTTGACTTATTTGTTCAAAATTTTCTGACATTTTTGTTTCTTATAAAATAATTGTTAGTATTAAAATTATTATAAAGATTATAATAAAAAAATATATCACTGAGTTTTGAAGAGATAAATTAGATATCCATTTAAACATTTTTTTCCTTTTGGTGCACTTGGAAGGAGTCGAACCCTCAACCTACTGATCCGTAGTCAGTCGCTCTATCCAATTGAGCTACAAGTGCAAATATTTTTTCATTTTTTAATTTATTTATTATATCCATTTTTTTTTAGTATTATGAAACTTTATAAATAATAAATTTAGAAAATTTGTACTTGTGAGCTCATCTTTTTCATCTATTTAGACTTATATTGAATTTATATGGATTACAAAAGAATCTAAATTTGCACCTATAGTAATTAGAGTTTTAGTGTATAAATATTACCAAAAATG
>CBDEAP010000011.1:0-29978 GCA_965236125.1 Candidatus Pelagibacterales bacterium
TTTTGAAATTTATGAATAATAAATCTAGAGAAGTTGTAATTTTAAGTGCATCACGAACACCTATTGGGACCTATAAAGGTGCTTTAAAAAATACTAAAGCTCATCAATTAGGATCTATAGTGATTAAAGATGTTTTAAAAAAAACAAATTTAGACCCAGATCAAATAGATGAAGTCATTATTGGGCAGGTTTTAACATCAGCTGCCGGACAGAATCCAGCAAGACAAGCGGCCATAAATGCTGGGATATCTGTTTCTAAACCAGCCCATCTAATTAATCAAGTTTGTGGCTCAGGGCTAAGATCAATTATTTCAGGCTATCAATCAATTCTTTTAGGAGACTCAAATACTATTATCGCTGGTGGCCAAGAATGTATGTCTTTAGCTCCTCACTCAATTTTTTATAGAGACAAAAAAAAACTAGATGAACAGTCCTTGGTAGATACAATGATACATGATGGTCTTATGGATGCATTCAATAATTATCATATGGGAGTCACTGCAGAAAATATTTCCAAAAAATTTAATATAGATAGAGAGGCACAGGATGTGTTTGCATTTAATTCTCAATTGAAAGCAAAAAAAGCTATTAATGAAAAAAAATTTGAAGAGGAAATAGTTAAAATCAAAAAAGATGATAACAATTATTTATTAGAAATAGATGAGCATCCAAGACCTAATTTATTATTATCTGATTTATCAAATTTAAAACCAGTTTTTGATAAAAATGGAAGTGTTACAGCGGGAAATTCTTCGGGCATTAATGATGGTGCTGCTGCAATAATAATGTCTGACATTAGAATTTGCAAAAAAAAATTCTATCGAACCTATAGCAAAAATTATATCTTGGGCTTCAACTGGTATTGATCCAGCTTATATGGGACTTGGCCCAATTGAGTCTATTAAGCATGCAATAAAAAAAGCTAAATGGAATTTAAGAGATATAGATTTATTTGAAATTAATGAAGCATTCGCTGCTCAAAGTATAGCTGTTATTGAAGAATTAAAAATTAACAAAGATATTGTTAATGTTAACGGAGGTGCCATAGCTCTTGGACATCCAATTGGGGCTTCTGGAACTAGAATTTTAGTTACATTGATTCATGAAATGAAAAAGCAAAATAAAAAAAAAGGTTGCGCAGCTCTTTGTATTGGAGGCGGAATGGGGATAGCAATGTGTGTAGAATTAATTTAAATTCTTTTTTTTTGTTTAATTTTTGAGTAAAAATTTTTTGTACTAAATTTGGTTATCAAGGCTTTGATTTTTTAGGTCTGATAATAATTACATAATCATTTTAATCATTGGTATAAATTTAAATGAAACAATGACTAAAAATGTATTTTTTATGCTAAAAATAGCATTTAATTCTAAGTTTTAGTGTATAAGTTGATAAAATAAATTTTTTAATTTATTTATTATATCCATTTTTTTTTAGTATTATGAAACTTTATAAATAATAAATTTAGAAAATTTGTACTTGTGAGCTCATCTTTTTCATCTATTTAGACTTATATTGAATTTATATGGATTACAAAAGAATCTAAATTTGCACCTATAGTAATTAGAGTTTTAGTGTATAAATATTACCAAAAATGTATGAGTGAAAAATTATTAGTTCCAGATATTGGAGATTTTGAAAAAGTTGAGGTTATTGAGTTATTAGTCAAACAAGGAGACCAAATAAAAGTCAATGATCCAATAGTTACCATTGAGAGCGATAAATCTAGTGTTGAAATTCCTTCAACAATTTCAGGACTAATAGAGTCGATCTCAGTAAAAGTAGGAGATAAGGTTTCTAAAGGAGATTTACTTTTAAACGTTGTATCTTCAGATAATAAACCAGTCACAGAAAAAATTATACCAAAGGATACTGAAAAATTAATTATAGAAGCTGAAGAAGCATTAAAAAAAAATAATATTAAGGAAGAGCCAGCAGAAATTATAAAAAAAGAAAAGCCTCAAATTATTCAGGTTGTTAACCAAAATGATATTGATCCAGTCGAAACTCAAGAATGGCTAGAGTCATTATCTGCAGTAATTAATAGAGATGGTAATGAAAGAGCACATTACTTGATTAAAGAATTAATGAATAAAGCTTATATGGAGGGAGCGAATATTCCGTACTCTCAAACTACTCCATACATAAATACAATTCCTGTAGGAGAAGAAGTTAAGTCCACTGGTGATCAAAATATTGAAAGAAGAATTAGATCACTAATAAGATGGAATGCAGCTGCAATGGTTGTGCGAGCTAATAAAAAATTTCCTGAACTGGGAGGTCACATTGGTACATTTGCTTCTGCAGCTACTCTTTACGATGTTGGAATGAACCATTTTTGGAGAGCAAAAAATGAAAATTTTGGTGGTGATTTAATATACTTTCAAGGGCATTGTGCACCAGGAATTTACTCCAGAGCTTTTTTAGAGGGTAGATTAAATGAAAAACAACTTGATAACTTCAGACAAGAAGTGAAACCTGGAGGATTATCATCTTATCCTCATCCATGGTTAATGCCAGATTTTTGGCAGTTTCCTACTGTATCAATGGGTTTAGGACCTATGCTTGCAATCTATCAAGCAAGATTCATGAAATATTTAATTAACAGAGGATTGATTAAAGATGATGGAAGAAAGGTCTGGGCTTTCCTTGGAGATGGTGAAATGGATGAACCAGAGTCATTAGGAGCAATTGGTTTAGCTGCAAGAGAAAAGTTAGATAACTTAATTTTTGTAGTGAATTGTAATTTACAACGACTAGATGGCCCCGTCAGAGGTAATGGAAAAATAATCCAAGAGCTTGAAGGTATATTTAGGGGAGCAGGCTGGAATGTCATAAAAGTGATTTGGGGTTCTTATTGGGATCCTTTATTAGCTAATGACAAAACTGGTCATTTAGTTAAAGCAATGAATGAGACAGTTGATGGGGAATATCAAGCCATGAAAGCCAGAGATGGTGCATATGTGCGTGAAAAATTCTTTGGAAAATTTCCTGAAACCAAAAAACTTATTTCAAACTTATCCGATACAGATATTTGGAGATTAAACAGAGGTGGACATGACCCTCATAAAGTATTTGCAGCTTATGACAAAGCCTCAAAAAATATTGGAAGTCCAACTGTAATAATAGCTAAGACAATTAAAGGTTATGGAATGGGAAAAACTGGTGAAAGTGTTAATACAACTCATCAAACCAAAAAATTAGATATTGATGACTTGATGTACTACAGAGATAGATTTGATGTACCCTTAACAGATGAACAGGTTAAAAATATTGAATATTACAAACCAGACGAAAATTCCCCAGAAATAAAATATATTAAAAAAAGAAGGTTAGATTTAGGTGGATACATTCCTTCTAGAACAACTTATGCAAAACCTATCTTATCACCACCTAGTGATATTTTTGATAATATGAAGGTTTCAACAGGTGAAAAACAAATGTCGACTACAATGGCGCTTGTTAGAATGTTAACAAATTTATTAAGAGATAAAAATGTAGCACCAAGATTGGTTCCTATAATTCCAGATGAAGCCAGAACTTTTGGTATGGAAGGTTTTTTTCAAAAAATCGGTATCTATGCTCATGAAGGTCAAAAATATGAGCCAGAGGACTCTGCTCAATTAAGTTCATACAGAGAAGAAAAGAGCGGTCAAGTGCTAGAGGAAGGTATTAATGAAGCTGGTGCGATGTCATCTTGGATAGCTGCGGGTACTTCTTACACCAATCATGATATTGAAATGATCCCAATTTATTTGTTTTATTCAATGTTTGGTTTTCAAAGAATTGGTGATTTAGCTTGGGCTGGAGCAGATAGCCAATCAAGAGGATTTTTAATTGGAGCAACTGCTGGCAGAACTACTCTTGCTGGTGAAGGGTTACAACATCAAGATGGTCATAGTCATCTACTAGCTTCCACAATACCTAATTGTTTATCTTATGACCCAACTTTTCATTATGAGTTAGCGGTAATTTTTAGAGAAGGTTTAAGAAGAATGCATGAAAATAAAGAAAATATTTTTTACTATATTACGACAATGAATGAAAATTATTCTCATCCAGAAATGCCAAAAGATAAAAATTGTGAAGAGGGAATTCTTAAAGGAATGTATAAAATTAAAGAATTTAGCAAATTTAAAAAAACTAAAATTCAGTTTTTGGGTTCTGGAACCATCTTAAGAGAGATGATTGCTGGAGCAGAAATACTACAAAACGAATATCAGATAGATAGTGAAATTTGGAGTGTAACTAGTTTTAATGAATTAAGAAGAGATGGTATGGAAGTGGAAAGATATAATTTGTTAAATCCAGATCAAGAACCAAAAAAATCATTTGTAGAACTTTGTTTAGGAAAAACAGAGGGACCAATAATGGCTGCTTCAGATTATATGAGAATGAATTCAGATCAAATTAGACCTTATGTAAACAAAAGTTTTTATTCTTTAGGAACAGATGGGTTTGGAAGAAGTGATACTAGAAAAAATTTAAGAAATTTTTTTGAGGTTGATAAAGAACATATAGTTACTTACGGATTAAGTGTTTTAGCTAAAGAACAGTTGATAGCGTCTAAATATGCATCAGAAGCAATCAAAAAATATAATATTGATAAAAATAAACCGATGCCTACAAAGTTGTAAAAATGGCGACAATTGAAGTAAAAGTACCAAATATTGGAGATTTTAAAGGTGTTGAGGTAATCGAGGTTTTAGTAAATGAGGGTCAAGATGTAAAAAAAAATGATGCCTTAATCACAATTGAAAGTGACAAATCCAGCGTTGAAATCCCGTCAACCCATAATGGTAAGATAAAAAACTTAAAATTAAAAGTTGGAGACAAGGTATCAGAGGGTGACAAAATTTTAGATTTAGAAACTGAAAATTTCAATGAAGAAAAAAAACAAGTTATAGAAGAAAAAAATGAGTCTCAAGATAACACTTTATTAAAAGTTGAAAAAAAAATTCCTGATCAAAAAATTTCAGTTCCAATTAATTATGAAAACAAAAATGGCGATATAGCTTTAGCATCTCCCAAAGCAAGAAAATTTGCCAGAGAATTAGGGGTTGATATTAATCAAGTTTCTGGAAGTGAAAGAAATAGCAGAGTTACAGAGCAAGATATTAAATATTTTGTTGCCTCAAGATCATTTAAAAATGAGAAAACACAAATTTTTGAAGAAAAAAAAGCTAAAAAAATTATTCAAGAGTATTCTCATTCAGATTTTGGGGAAATAGAAATAAAAGATATACCAAGAGTTAAAAAATTGGCTTCTAGCTATTTGATGAATTCATGGTCAAATATCCCACATGTAACCAACCATGATGAAGCAGATATTACTGAAATGGAAGATTTTAGATCTTCTTTAACAGATATTTACACTGGAGAAAAAAAGAAAGTTACCCCATTAGCATTTATAGTAAAGGCTCTAGTTGCATCTTTAAAAAAATTTCCTAGTTTTAATTCCTCAATAGATGAAATTGAAAATGGAAAAATGACCATTAAAAAATATTTTCATGTGGGTATCGCTGTAGATACACCTCATGGATTAATGGTACCTAAAATTAGAAATGCTGATCACAAAAGTATTTCAACGATTAGCAAAGAACTTAAAGAAGTTAGTGATCTTTGTAAAAGTCTAAAAATAGATAAAAAAGAATTGTTTGGGGGTTCGATGACCATAACTAGTCTTGGAGGTATCGGAGGTTCTTTTTTTACTCCAATAATTAACTTTCCAGAGGTTGCTATTTTAGGAATTGGTAAGTCTCAGAAAAAGCAAATCTATATAAACGGTAAATTTGAAACTAGAATAATGTTGCCTATTTCTTTGTCCTATGATCACAGAATAATCGATGGAGCTGAAGCTGCAAGATTTAATAATGATTTAAAAGAAAATCTTGGAAAAAACTTTGCTTATAAGTTAGCAGTTTAGAGTATGTCAAAATCGATGTCTTTATTTAGTGCTCTACTGTGCACTTTCATTTGGGGAACAACATTTATTGCTCAAGATACTGGAATGGATAATATTGGACCATTCACTTTTAATTCAGTTAGATTTTTCGTTGGTTTTTTGGCATTAGCTCCTTTGGTATTATTTTTTGAGAAAAAAAAAATTAATTTAATTATTAAAAAAGATAAAAAAAACTTTCAAATTCTAGTTCTATTAATTGGCTTATCCTTATTTTTAGGCTCAGCATTACAACAGGTTGCCCTAATATATACGGATGTTGCAAATGCAGCTTTTTTTACAATATTCTACGTACCAATGGTCCCAATTATCGTATTTTTTCTTCATAAAAAAGACATTCATTGGAGTGTTTGGCCATCAGTTCTGTTGTGTGTAATGGGAGGTTATTTATTAACTAACTTTTATGACGCTACTGTAAGAATGGGTGATAGCTTAGTTTTACTGGGCGCTTTTTTTTGGAGTACCCATATAATTTTTACAGGAATTATTATTAAAAAATTTAATTTACCCCTTACTATTGGTGCACTTCAAACAATCATAGTAGCAATTTTTTCTTTTATTATAGCTCTAGTTTATGAAGATTTTATTTTAGTGAATATATTAGAGGAAAAATTTCAAATTTTATATGCAGGTATATTGTCAGGTGGTTTAGCTTTTGTTTTACAAATCTATGCCCAAGAAAATATTTCACCTGCTCCAGCTGCAATTATATTTTCATTAGAAGGTGTATTTGCGACAATAGCAGCTTGGTTTTTATTGAGTCAAATTTTAGATATTAATAATCTAATAGGATGTTTTTTTATATTGTGTGGAGTATTGTTATCTCAACTTTTACCACTTTTGAATAGAAATTAATTGTAGATTAATAAAAATAAAATAGCAGCAATAATTATTCGGTAAATTACAAAAATATTCATTGAAAATTTATTAATATAAATTAAAAAAAATTTTACCGTCATATAAGAAAAAATAAAAGAAGTCACTATTGCTAAGAATACTAAATAATTTAATTCAAAAGACTCTTTAATTAAATCTTTCAAGCCTAAAAAACTTGCTCCACCAAGTGCTGGTATAGATAGTAGAAATGATATTTTGCTAGAGTCTACTCGATTAAATTTTAAAATTCTTGCAGCTGTAATAGTTATCCCAGCTCTACTTACCCCAGGTATAAGTGATAAAATTTGAAATAAGCCTATCAGTAAAATTGATTTCAAATTTAAGTCGCTTGAAATTTTTTTATTAAAATTATTTTTATCTGCTAAGAATAATAAGATACCAAATATTAATGTTGTCCATGCAATAATTTTTATATCTCTTAACAAGTAAATTATCTCTGTTTGATAAAGAATAAATCCAGTAATAATGACTGGCAAAGATCCAATTAATATTAGTGTTAATAATTGTTGGTTGTTTTTTAAATTTAAAAGATCTTTACGAAAATAAAATATAATGGCTGTTAAAGACCCAAGATGTAAACTAATATCTATAAGAAGTGAGCTATTTTTAAAATCGTATAGTGTTTCAATTATTATTAAGTGCGCTGATGAACTTATAGGTAAAAATTCTGATACTCCCTGAACTAAAGATAGGATTAAAATTTCTATAATATTTTGAAACATTATTGTGTCGTAACTTAAAAATTATCTATGTAAAACAATTCGATTTAAGAATATGAGCTATGCAAAAAACAAATTCGTTTGATTTTTACCTAATAAACTCTTTAATAAGGTCATAATAGTTGACCTATTTTATGCTTTATTTAATAAAATCTATATATAACTTGCCCCCAATTAAAATTTTTTATGTCTGAAAAAATGCTTAAATTTGTTGATATAGGTCAACAAACTCCACCTAAAAGAGAGGTTGAGAATAGAAAAAAAGATTTTAACGAAATATATAAAGAATTTATCAATAAAAAAGCCAGCGAACAATCAAGCAGGTGTTCTCAATGTGGAGTTCCCTTTTGCCAAGTCCATTGCCCATTAAGCAATAATATCCCCGATTGGCTTAAATTAACTGCTGAAGGAAGGCTCAAAGAAGCCTACGAATTATCACAAAGCACAAATAATATGCCCGAAGTTTGTGGAAGAATTTGTCCCCAAGATAGATTGTGCGAAGGTAATTGTGTAATTGAGCAATCAGGACATGGAACAGTTACAATTGGATCAATAGAAAAATATATAACAGATACTGCTTGGGAAAATGGCTGGGTTAAACCAATAGAATTAAAAAATGAGAGAAATCAAAGTATTGGAATAATTGGAGCTGGTCCTGCTGGATTAGCTGCAGCGGAGGAATTAAGAAAACAGGGTTATAAAATAACAATTTATGACCGATATGATCGAGCTGGAGGTTTATTAATTTATGGAATCCCTAATTTTAAATTAGAAAAATTTGTTGTTGAGAGAAGAACAAAACTTCTTGAAGATAGTGGAATTGAATTTATTCAAAATTTTGAAGTAGGAAAAGATGCATCATTAGATCAATTAAGAAAAAAACATGATGCTATATTGATTGCAACAGGTGTTTATAAAGCCAGAGAAATAGATCTTCCAGGAAACGATCTAAATAATATTTTTCCAGCAATGGATTTTTTAACAGCATCAAACAAAAAAGGCTTGGGTGATAAAGTTGAGTTATTTGATAATGGTACTTTGAATGCTGAGGGAAAAGATGTTGTTGTAATTGGTGGAGGAGATACAGCAATGGACTGTGTTAGAACATCAATTAGACAAAAAGCAAAATCAGTAAAATGTCTGTATAGAAGAGATAAAGAAAATATGCCTGGTTCTGCAAGGGAAGTTGCAAATGCAGAAGAAGAAGGTGTGGAATTTGTTTGGTTGTCCAGCCCTAAGGAATTTAAAGGAACAAATAAAATTGAAAAATTAATAGTAGATAAAATTAAACTCGGAGAGCCAGATGAGACAGGTAGAAGAAAGCCTGAGATACAAAGTAATTCTGATTTTGAGGTAAAAGCTGATATGGTAATTAAGGCTCTTGGCTTTGATCCAGAGGATTTACCAACTTTGTTTGATTGTAATGATTTACAGGTCTCTAAGTGGGGTACTGTAAAAATTGATTTTGATACAATGGAAACAAATTTAAAAGGGGTTTTTGCAGCTGGAGATATTGTTAGGGGAGCATCACTTGTAGTTTGGGCTATAAAAGATGGTAGAGATGTAGCAAAATCTATTAAAAATTATTTAGAAAATAAAAATTTAAAACAATCAAAAGTAGCTTAGTGAAAAAATATAATAAAAATTTAGATTTATTAAAAAAAAACCATGTTTATTCAGAAGAAATGGAACATGATGCTTGCGGTGTAGGCTTAATAGCATCTACTGAAGGAAAAAAATCTAGAAAAGTTGTAGAATATGGAATCGAGGCATTAAAAGCAGTTTGGCACAGAGGAGCAGTTGATGCAGATGGAAAAACTGGTGATGGTGCTGGGATCCATGTAGAGATTCCCAAAGATTTCTTTATAGAGAAAATAGAAGTTACTGGTCATTTTTACGATAACTCAGAAATTTGTGTTGGAATGATTTTTTTACCAAGAAATGATTATTCAGCTCAAGAAAGTTGTAAAACTATTGTCGAAAGTGAATTAACTAAAAATAATTTTAGCATATATGGTTGGAGACAAGTTCCGGTGAACCCAAAAGTTCTTGGAGAAAAAGCTTTTCAAACTATGCCAGAAATTATTCAAGTATTATTTAAACCAAACGACCCTGATTTATTAAATAAAGAGCTGGAACGAAAAATTTATGAAACGAGAAGAAAAATTGAAAACCAAGCTTTCAAAGTATCATTAAATAATTTTTATATTTGTTCACTAAGCTCTAAATCAATCATTTATAAAGGAATGTTTCTTGCAGAAGCAATTGCAGATTTTTATTTAGATCTAAAGGATGAAAGATTTGTATCAAGATATGCAATTTTCCATCAAAGATTTTCTACAAACACAGCTCCCAGTTGGAATTTAGCTCAACCATTTAGGGCAATAGCACACAATGGAGAGATAAATACATTTAGAGGAAATAAAAATTGGATGAAAGTTCATGAACAAGAAATGAATAGTCCATTATTCGAAAATATTGAAAATCTAAAACCTGTTATTCAACAAGGCACTTCAGATTCGGCTGCTTTAGATAATGTTTTTGAACTTTTAAATATTTCAGGTCAACCTGCGCCGTTAGCAAAATTAATGTTAGTTCCTGATGCTTGGTCAAAAAAAAGTAAAATTTTACCAAAAGATCATCAGCAATTATTTAATTTTTTAAATAGTACAATGGAGCCGTGGGATGGACCTGCTGCAATAGCAGCTACTGATAATGAATGGGTTATTGCTGCAAATGATAGAAACGGCTTGAGACCTCTAAGGTATGCAATAACAAAAGATAAGTTACTTTTTGCTGGATCAGAAACTGGAATGATTGAGTTAAATGAAAAAAAAATTTTATCTAAAGGTAGATTAGGCCCAGGTGAAATAATTGGAGTAAGAATAGAAAAGGGAAAAATTTTTACTAACGACAAAATTAAAGATTTTTTAGCTAAAGAATATAAACATTTTAATTCTCAGATAGTTGATCTTGATGAAAAATTAACAATTTCCAATGAAAAGAATATTTTTTCAGGAGATGACCTGAGAAGAAGACAATATACTTTTGGGATGAGTCTTGAAGATTTGGAGTTAATTCTTCATCCAATGGCTGAGGATGCAAAAGAAGCCACAGGTTCAATGGGTGACGATACTCCATTAGCTGTATTGTCAGATAAATATCGACCCCTTTATCATTTTTTTAGACAAAATTTCAGCCAGGTTACGAATCCTCCAATCGATTCATTAAGGGAAAACAAAGTAATGAGTCTAAAAACTAGATTTGGTAATCTGGGCAATATTTTAGATTTTGATACTTTAACAAAAGAAAATATCTACGTACTAAATAGCCCAATATTATCTAACTCACAATTTGAGAAATTTATAAATTTTTTTGGCAAAAACTCTATAATAATTGATTGTACTTTTGATGAAAGTGGAAGTCTATTTGATGCTATAGAAAAAATTCAAAAAGATGCAGAAATAGCAGTAAGACAAGGTGTTACCCAATTAATTTTAAGTGACAAAAATTTATCAGATAAAAAACTTCCAATACCAATGTTGCTATGTGTTGGAGCAATAAATACATTTTTGATCCAAAAAAAATTAAGAGGATATGTGTCGATAAATGTACAGTCTGGTGAAGCTTTAGATACACACTCTTTTGCTACCCTAATAGGAGTGGGAGCAACAACTGTAAATCCTTATCTTGCCTTTGATAGTTTATATCAAAGATTTGAAAAAAAATTGTTTGGACAATTTAGTTTTGATGAATGTGTTGAAAGATACATTAAATCTGTAAATGCTGGATTATTAAAAATAATGTCCAAAATGGGTATATCTGTATTAAGTTCTTACAGAGGCGGATGTAATTTTGAGACTGTAGGTTTGAGCAGAACTATAGTAGCTGATTATTTTCCAGGTGTAGTTTCAAAAATTTCTGGAATAGGTTTAACTGGTATTGAAAAGAAGATTAGAGGAATTCATAAAGAAGCTTTTGAAAGCACAGACACTATACTTCCAATTGGAGGAATTTATAGATACAGAAAAAATGGTGAAACACATCAATATCAGGGAAAATTAATTCATTTACTACAAAGTGCTGTGGGATCAAATTCCTATGAAGCTTATAAAAAATATGTTCAAGGTATATATAATTTACCACCAATTAACTTAAGAGATTTAATAGATTTTAGAAAAAAGAAGCTTACTGGACCAATTGAAATTTCAGAAGTTGAGCCTATTGAAAATATTTTAAAAAGATTTGGGAGTGGAAGTATGTCTCATGGGGCTTTATCAAAAGAAGCTCACGAAACTCTAGCAATTGGAATGAACAGAATTAAAGGTGCTTCTTGTAGTGGAGAAGGTGGTGAAGATGAAGCTAGATTTAAAGTTATGGAAAGTGGTGACACAGCTAACTCAAGAGTTAAACAAATTGCTTCAGCAAGATTTGGTGTCACAATAAATTATTTAAATAACTGTAATGAGATTGAAATAAAAATTGCCCAAGGAGCAAAGCCTGGTGAGGGCGGTCAATTACCTGGCTTTAAAGTAACAGAAGAAATCGCAAAATTGAGACATTCCACACCTGGAGTAACATTGATTTCGCCTCCACCTCATCACGATATTTATTCAATAGAGGATTTGGCTCAGTTAATTTATGATTTAAAACAAGTTAATCCCAAAGCTAGAATTGGAGTCAAATTAGTTGCTTCATCAGGTGTTGGAACTATTGCTGCAGGAGTAGCCAAAGCGAAAGCAGACATAATTTTAATTTCTGGTCATAATGGTGGAACTGGTGCTACACCACAAACAAGCGTTAAATATGTTGGAATTCCCTGGGAAATGGGTTTAACGGAAGCCAACCAAGTTCTTACATTAAATAATTTGAGACACAAAGTAACTTTGAGAACAGATGGTGGAATAAAAACAGGAAGAGATGTTGTTATTGCTGCGATGATGGGTGCTGAAGAGTATGGAGTGGCTACAACAGCATTAGTTGCTATGGGATGCATTATGGTTAGGCAATGTCATTCTAACACTTGTCCGGTAGGAGTTTGTACTCAAGATGAAAAATTAAGAGAGAAGTTTACTGGTACACCAGATAAGGTTGTAAATCTTTTTACATTTATAGCAACCGAAGTAAGAGAAATTCTTGCGAAGTTAGGCTTTAAATCTTTAAATGAAATTATTGGAAGAACTGATTTATTAATGCAAGTAAGTAAAGCATCACCTAATCTTGATGACTTAGATTTAAATCCTTTATTTGTACAAGCAGATCCTGGAGAAAACAAAAGATATTGTGAAAACCCAGAAATTAATATTGTTCCAGATACTTTAGATCAAAAAATTTGGCCTGAAATTGAAAAGAAATTAGATAGATCTGAAAAAATTTCTGATGAATATGAAATTAAAAATACAAATAGAGCGGTAGGTACTAGAATTTCTTATCATTTGTATAAAAAGTATGGAAATGAAAAACTGGAGAATAATTTTTTAACATTAAACTTTAAAGGTTCCGCTGGACAATCATTTGGTGCATTTGCAACAAAAGGACTAAAATTGGTCTTAAAAGGTGATGCTAATGATTACGTTGGTAAAGGTTTATCGGGAGCTACTATTTCAATAAAGCTTTCAGATGAGAGTAATTTAATTTCAAATGAAAATACTATTATAGGAAATACAGTTCTTTATGGTGCTACCTCAGGCAATTTATTTGCTGCGGGTCAAGCTGGAGAAAGATTTGCGGTGAGAAATTCTGGAGCTACTGCAGTTATAGAAGGTTGTGACTCGAATGGTTGTGAATATATGACTGGTGGCACTATTGTTATTTTAGGAGAAGTTGGAGATAATTTTGGAGCCGGAATGACTGGTGGGATGGCCTTTATTTATGACTCAAATAATCAATTTGAAAAAAAAGTGAATCCTGAGTCCATTATTTGGCAAAATGTAGAAACAGATTATTGGATAAATTATTTAAAAAATTTAGTTAACCAGCACTTTCAGGAAACAAACTCAAATTTATCAAAAAAAATAATTGAAAATTTTGAAGAAGAAATAAAGAATTTCATACAGATTTGTCCTAAAGAGATGGTAAATAAATTAGTAAATCCAATAACATTAAAACCAGGAATTAAAGAAGTTAGTTAAATAAAACTCTTTAATTCTTTTGTTATTATTTTAAGCCACTTTTTTGTTGAAAGACTGTGATCTCCATTTTTAATAACAATTAATTTTTTTTGAGCTTTAGGAAAAATTTTTAAAACTTTTTTTGAATAAGATACTGGAACTACTTCATCTTTTTCACCATGGACCATAGTAACCCTAGTTTCTATGTTTATAGGTTTGTTTAAAACCCTATTTTTTCGTCCATCTTTGATTAATTGGTAGGTAATTGGATATTCATAATTTCCATGTTTAAGATGATAAATTCCTTTTTTTTGAGTTTCTTGTTTCATTTTTTTAGTAAATTTTTTCCACATTAAGTTTTCTAAAAATTCAGGTGCAGAACCTATGCCTAAAAAACCCTTAATTTGATTTTTAAAAAATTTAAATTGATTTAACGAAATCCATGCACCCATGCTTGAGCCAATTAGAATAAAATTATTTTTTTTAACAATTTTTTTTATAAGCAAATGTGTTTGTTTGCTCCACTTTGAAATATTGCCATTAGTGAATTTGCCTGAGGATTTTCCGTGCCCGGAGTATTCTAAGGCCAAAAAGCCTAGATTGTATTTTTTTGAAAAATTTAGGAAATTTTTTGGTTTTTCTCCCTCTAAATCTGACATAAAGCCATGTAAAAAAACTACATATGTCTGGTTTTTTTTTATAATTTTAAGAAATCTAATCTTCCCTGTATTCGAGGTTTTGAAGTAACTAAAATTTGCCATTATAGTTTTTATATAACATCAATTAATATAAGATCATATCAAATGTCATCTAATTTAAAAGTTTTACAAGTTATTCCAAAACTCGGATATGGAGGTGCAGAGACGGGCTGTTATGACATTGCACATTATTTACCTGAAAATAACTGTGGATCATTTTTAATTACAAGTGGTGGAGAATTAATAAAGTTTATTGATAAAAAAAAAGTAACACTAATTAAACTTCCAGTTCATAGCAAGAATCCTCTGCTGATTTTAGTTAATGGATTATTAATTTCATTTATAATTTTATTTTATAAAATTAACATTGTGCACGCTAGAAGTAGAGCACCTGCATGGTCTTGTTTAATTGCAAGCAAATTAACAGGTAGAAAATTCGTAACTACTTTTCATGGAACTTATAATTTTAAAAGCAAAATTAAAAAATTTTATAATTCTGCAATGGTAAGGTCTGATTTAATTATTGCAGGCTCAAATTTTATTTTTTCTCACATAAATGAAAACTATTCTAAATATTTAAATTTAAAAAAAAAACTATTAGTAATTTTTAGAGGAATAAATGTTGATTATTTTGATCCTGGAACAAAATTGGAAAATGATGAAAAAAAATTATTAAAAACTTGGAATATCAATAAAGATAAAAAAATTATTTTGTTACCAGGTCGTTTAACCTCATGGAAAGGACAAGAGCTATTTTTAGAAGCAATAAATTTAGTGAATATTGAGTTGGGATATGAAGCGTTTTATGGAGTAATTCTTGGTAGTGATCAAGGAAGGGATCTTTATAAAAAAAAATTAACTGCGTTAACTGAACAATATAAAATGAACAATCAAATTAAATTTATTGATCATTGTAAGGATATGGCATTAGCTTATAAAGTTTCAGATATTGTGGTTTCAGCCTCTATTGAACCAGAGGCTTTCGGCAGAGTATCGGTGGAAGCTCAAGCAATGCAAAAAGTAATTATTGCAAGTAATATTGGAGGTTCTAACGAAACAGTGATCGATGGTAAAACTGGCTTTTTGTTTCAGGCTGGAGATGCAAAATCTTTAAGTAAGATGATTTTAAAGGTCTTTAATATGAATGATGCTTCTTTAAAATTGATTGGTACTGAAGGTAGAAAAAATATCATACAAAAATTTAATGTTGAAAAAATGTGTTTTTCAACTTATTCAGAATACAAAAAAATATTAAACTGATGCCAAAAATCACTTTACCAGATGGAAATAGTCTTAATTTTGAAAATCATGTAACAGGATTACAGGTTGCAGAAAAAATTAGTCAGTCGCTAGCAAAACAAGCAATGGTGATAAGTGTAGATGGTGAATTAAAAGACCTAGATCACAAAATTTCAAATGATTGTTCAGTAAAAATTTTTACTTCTAAAAATGAAGAAGGTTTAGATACCATAAGACATGACACTGCTCATATATTAGCAATGGCAGTTCAAGAATTATTTCCTGGAACTCAAGTAACAATTGGTCCTGTAATTGAAAACGGTTTTTATTACGATTTTGCAAGAAAAGAACCTTTCACTGAAGAAGATCTAATAAAAATTGAAAATAAAATGAAAGAAATAGTTGATCGAGATGAAATTACTAAAAGAGAAGTTTGGGATAGAGAAAAAGCGATTAAACATTTTAGAGAAAAGGGAGAAATATATAAAGCTGAGTTAATAGAAAGTATCCCTGTCAGGTGAAGAAGTTTCAATATATTTTCATGGTGATTGGCATGATCTTTGTAGAGGCCCTCATCTTAGCTCAACTGGAAAAGTAGGAAAATATTTTAAATTAATGAAAGTCTCTGGAGCTTATTGGCGAGGTGACTCCAATAACGAAATGCTTCAAAGGATATATGGTACTAGTTGGGCAACTCAGAAAGATTTAGACGATTATTTAAAAAGAATTGAGGAAGCTGAAAAAAGAGATCATAGAAAACTTGGAAAAGAAATGGATCTTTTTCATTTCAGAGAAGAAAGTCCAGGTGTAGTTTTTTGGCATGAAAAAGGATGGGCTTTATTCCAAAAATTAATTTCTTACATGAGATCTAGACAGAATAGTGCTGGCTATAAAGAGGTCAATACCCCTGAAGTTTTAGATAGAGCTTTATGGGAAAAATCAGGTCACTGGGAAAAATATGGTGAGCATATGTATACTTCAACAACTCCTGATGAAAAAGTTTTTGCCATAAAGCCAATGAACTGTCCCGGCCATGTTCAAGTTTTTAATCAAGGGCTTAAAAGTTATAGAGATCTCCCACTTAGAATTTCAGAATTTGGAAAAGTGCATAGGTATGAGCCATCTGGATCACTACATGGGCTTTTAAGAGTAAGAGCTTTTACACAAGATGATGCACATATTTTTTGTACAGAGGATCAAATAACCAGTGAGTGCTTAATCGTAACAAATTTAATTTTAGATATTTACAAAGAACTTGGCTTTGAAAATGTTATTTTAAAATATTCTGATAGACCAGATCTAAGGGTTGGTGATGATAGTGTTTGGGATAAAGCAGAATCTGCTTTACTAGATGCTGTTAAAGCATCAAAACTTGAATATACAATTAATAAAGGTGAGGGTGCTTTTTATGGCCCTAAAATTGAATTTGTTTTAAGGGATGCAATCGGTAGAGACTGGCAATGTGGAACTTTGCAAGTAGATTTAAATTTGCCTGGTAGATTAGACGCTTCATATGTTGACAACGATGGTGTTAAAAAAGTCCCAGTTATGCTTCATCGTGCTTTGTTTGGTTCCTTAGAAAGATTTATAGGAATATTGATTGAACATTACGCTGGAAAATTTCCTTTTTGGATATCTCCTTTGCAAACTGTTGTAATCCCTATATCAGAAGATTTTGAAAATTATGCTATTGAAGTTGCTAATAAAATTAAAAAAGCGGGTATTAGTTCAGTCGTAGATTTAAAAAAACACAACTTAAATTATAAAATAAGGGATCATTCATTAGCAAAAATACCTCTTTTATTAATTTGTGGTAAAAAAGAAGTTGACAGTAACAGTGTAACGATTAGAAGATTGGATAGTAATAAACAAGAAAATATGGATTTAGATTTATTCTTAAAAACTTTCTCTGCTTTAAATAAAGCATCATCAAACTAAGTGGCAGACTTTAAACAAAATTATTTTCAAAGACGAACCAAGGATAGAGGTCCAAGATCAAATAATAGGATTTCTTCTCCTGAAGTACAAGTTATTGGCAGCGAGGGTGAAAATCTTGGTGTGTTGAATACCAATGAAGCCATTTCGATGGCAAAAAATCTGGGTTTAGATTTAATTGAGATTGCACCGAATGCTAATCCACCAGTTTGTAAAATAATGGATATGGGCAAATATAAATATGATGCCCAAAAAAAAGCAAATCTAGCAAAAAAGAAACAAAAAATTGTAGCTCTTAAAGAAATCAAAATGAGACCTGTAACAGAAACTCATGACTATGAATTTAAAGTAAAAAATGCAAAAAAATTTATTTCAAAAGGGGATAAAGTAAAATTCACAATAAGATTTAAGGGTCGAGAACTTCAACATTCTCATTTAGGGAATGAGCTAATGAATAAGATCAAAGAAGATATGAAGGATATTGGTAAGATAGAGCTTCATCCAAAGTTTGATGGTAAGCAAATGATCATGGTAATTCAGCCTTTATAGGCCTTAATAGGGGTTGTAAATTTATAACAATCTTTGTATAACACCGCAGAATTATGCCAAAACTTAAAAACAAAAAGCTCAGCAAAAAAGAGATTTAAAATCTCAGCAACAGGCAAAGTAATGACTGCCCAAGCTGGTAAAAGACATGGCATGATAAAAAGAACAAATTCTCAAATCAGAAAATTAAGAGGCACTACTGCGATGTCAAAACAAGATGGAAAAATTGTAAAATCGTACATGCCGTACAGTCTAAGAGGTTAATATGGCAAGAGTTAAAAGAGGTGTAACTAGCCGAGCAAAACATAAAAAAGTTTTAAAAGCTGTCAAAGGTCAATGGGGTAGAAGAAAAAATACCATCAGAGTTGCAAAGCAAGCTATGGAAAAAGCTATGCAATATGCTTATAGAGATAGAAGAAATAAAAAAAGAGAATTCAAGTCATTGTGGATCCAAAGAATTAATGCTGGTGTAAGAGCTGAGGGATTAACTTATTCTAAATTTATTAATGGTCTTAATAAGTGTGGAATTAAAATTGACAGAAAAATACTAGCAGAAATAGCATACGATAGTCCAGAAGCCTTTAAAACTATAGTTCAAAAAGCTCAATCAGCTTTAAATTAATCTTCACTATTGTTTTTATTTGGTGAGGAAATAATCTGTTAAAATGTCAGATATTAAAAAAATCAAAGACGAATATTTATCAAAATTAAAGTCAAAAATTGATATCAATCAAGTCAATCAAATCAAAACAGAGTTGTTTGGTAAAAATGGTTTAATTTCATCTCAATTTAAAAATATAGGTGCAGTTGCAGAAACAGAAAGAAAAAAATTTGCAGCTGATTTAAATTCTATAAAAGATGAACTTCAAGATTTAATAAACTCAAAAGTTAATGAAATTGAAACAGCTCAGATAAATGAAAAATTAGTAAAAGAAAAAGTTGACATTACGCTTCCGGAACGATCTTTTGTTCAAGGTAAAATTCATCCTGTTTCACAGACTATTGATGAAATTTCTTCAATATTTTCAGAAATTGGTTTTAGTGTTGAAGAAGGCCCAGATGTTGAAAATGAATATTACAACTTTACAGCCTTAAATACTCCAGACAATCATCCAGCAAGAGATATGCACGACACATTTTATCTTGATGAAAATAAAGAGTTTTTATTAAGAACTCATACCTCACCGGTACAAATAAGAACAATGTTGAAAGAAAAACCGCCTTACAAGATTATTGCACCAGGTAGAACTTATAGATCGGATAGTGATCAAACACATGCTCCAATGTTTCATCAAGTAGAAGGCCTACATATAGATAAAGATATTAATATGGGTCACTTAAAAGGTTGTTTAAATTATTTTATTAAAGAATTTTTTGAGGTTGATAAAATTAAAATGAGATTTAGGCCAAGTCATTTTCCATTTACTGAACCTTCAGCTGAAGTTGATATCGGTTACGAGATAAAGGATGGTAAGATTGTAATTGGCGAAGGAGATAAATGGCTTGAAATACTAGGTTGCGGTATGGTTCATCCAAATGTCCTGAAAAATGCAAAAGTCGATCCTTTAAATTATCAAGGATATGCTTTTGGAATAGGAATAGATCGCCTAGCAATGTTAAAATATGGCATTAATGATTTAAGGGCTTTCTTTGAGTGCGATTATAGATGGTTAAATCATTATGGCTTTGATCCTCTAGATGTACCAACTAATTATAGAGGTCTAAGTCGATGAAAATAACTTTTGATTGGCTTAGAGAACACTTAGATACTAAATTTAGTGAAGAACAGTTATTGGATAAATTAACTGATATTGGTCTAGAAGTAGAAAGTGTTGAGAGGCCATCTAGTGATTTAGAAAAATTTTTAGTTGCAAAAATATTAAAAACTGAACCCCATCCAGATGCGGATAGACTTAAAGTTTGTGATGTAGATATTGGTAATCAAAATATTTTAAAAGTTGTATGTGGAGCACCTAATGCAAGAGAAGGATTGATCACAATTTATGCACCTCCAGGCGCTGTAATACCTAAGAATAAAATGAAGTTAGTAGTTGCTAAAATTAGAGGAGTTACCTCACATGGAATGCTTTGTTCTGAGTCTGAATTAAATCTTTCTGAAGATAGCGAAGGTATTACAGAACTTGATGAAAAAAACTATGCGAACAAAATTGGTGAAAACTATTTCTCAAAAAGTACAGTAAATATAATTGATATATCTATTACACCTAACAGGCCTGATTGTTTAGGTGTTAGGGGTATTGCTAGAGATCTAGCGGCCGCAGGTTTTGGAAAATTAAAAGAGTTTAAATTTAATAAAATTAACTCAAAAGATAAACAGACTGTAAGTGTAAAAATTTTAAATGAAAAAAATCAAGGCTGTTCTTTTTTTGGGAGTTGCTTGATAACCAATGTTAAGAATACTCAAAGTCCAGACTGGCTAAAAGAAAAAATAATTTCAATAGGTCAAAAACCGATCTCAGCAATAGTAGATATTACAAATTATGTTATGTTTGATTTAAACAGACCCTTACACGCCTATGATGCTGATAAAATCGATAAGGGAATAGTAGTCAGAAATTCAAAAAAAGGTGAAAGTTTCAAAGCGCTTGATAATAAAGATTATAAATTAGACAATGATATGTGTGTCATTTCAGATAATTCAGGAGTGCTTGGCTTAGGAGGAATTATTGGTGGAGAACGTTCAGGTACAGAATTAGACACAAAAAATGTTTTAATTGAATCTGCTTACTTTGACCCAAGATCAATAAGAAAAACTGCTAAACAACTTAATATTGATACTGATGCAAAATTTAGATTTGAGAGAGGGATAGATCCTCAATCTATTGAACAAGGATTAAATAGAGCTGCTGAGCTTATTACTCAAATTTGTGGTGGATCTGTAAGTAGTATTGATGTTCAGTCAATTAACGAATTTAAAAATACAATCATTGATTTTAACCCTGACTCATTTAAAAAAATTTCTGGATTTGAAATTTCAAATAAAGAAATTTTAGAAATATTAGATAATTTAGGTTTTATTATTGAGGAGAAAAAAAATATTCTTTCACTAACAGTGCCAAGTTGGCGACCTGATATTAATCAAGAAATTGATATTATAGAGGAATTGGTCAGAATTTATGGATATGACAAGATAGAAACAATTGAACCCAAAAAAGTTAGAAATAAACCTACTTTAAATAAATCTCAAAAATTATTTCATTTTTTGCAAAGAGCTGTGGCTTCCAAAGGTTACCTTGAGGCTATTACGTGGTCTTTCTCGGATTCTAAGGTCAATGAACTATTCTGCAAAAATAAAAATCAATCAAAAATTATTAATCCCATTAGCGCAGATCTAAATGTTCTAAGAAATTCTATTTTTTCAAATTTAATTATTTATCTAAATAAAAACATAAATAGAGGTTTCAAAGATGTTGCTTTGTTTGAAATAGGTCCAATATTCAATGGGACAAAGCCTGGAGAGCAAGAAACTGTTTTAACTGGTTTAAAAGCTGGAAAAATTTCAAGATCATCTTGGCTGGAAAAATCAAGAAATGTTGATGTATTTGACGTAAAGAGGGATGTAATACAGACTATAGTTGAGGCTGGATATCATAAATCTAAACTTTATATTGATGACCAAGCTCCTGATTATTATCATCCTGGAAAATCAGGCAGAATATTTTTAAACAAAGGTAAAGAAAATCTTGCAGCATATTTTGGTGAGATACATCCAAATATTTTAAAAAAAATTGATATTAAAACAGAAGCCTTGATGGGATTTGAAATTTTTCTTGATAATTTAAAAGTCACAAAAAAATCGTTAAATGATCAAAAGCCAAAATATGAAACTTCAGATTTTCAGAAATCAGAAAGAGATTTTGCATTCATAGTTGATAAAAATATTGAAGCTCAAGATATTTTAGAAATCATTAATAACATTGATAAAGGATTGATTAAGAAGTTCAAATATTTTTGATGTGTATGAGGGCGAAAATATACCAAATGATAAAAAATCTGTGGCAATTAACTTAACTATTCAGTCATCAGACAAAACCCTTAATGATGATGATTTAGATAGAATTAATAAATTGGTGATTGAAACTGTTGAAAAAAAGATCGGTGCAAAAATTAGATCATAAACAATGGATAAAATTGATCACATAAGAAACTTCGCTATAATTGCACACATTGATCATGGAAAATCTACAATAGCAGATAGAATTATTCATAAGTGTGGTGGTTTAACAGATCGAGAAATGAAAGCCCAAGTTCTTGACTCAATGGATATTGAACGAGAAAGAGGAATTACAATTAAGGCTCAAACAGTAAAACTAAATTATAAAGCAAAAAATGGTAAAGATTATATTTTAAATATAATTGATACCCCTGGGCATGTAGACTTTAGTTATGAGGTTAGTAGATCATTATATGCATGTGAGGGATCTATATTGATTGTAGATAGTACTCAGGGTGTTGAGGCACAGACATTAGCAAACGTATACCAAGCTTTAGATATCAATCATGAAATTATTCCAGTTTTAAATAAAATTGATTTACCAGCATCTGATTTAGAAAAAACAAAAAAACAAATTGAAGATGTAATTGGAATAGAAACAGAAAATGCAGTTCCATGTTCTGGAAAAACTGGTGAAGGGATAGAGGATATTCTTGAGGAAATTGTTAAAAAATTACCAGCTCCAGAGGGAAATCAAAATGAAAATTTAAAATGTTTATTAGTTGATAGTTGGTACGATACATATCTAGGTGTAGTAATCTTAATTAGAGTTATTGATGGTAAAATCTCAAAAAATATGAAGATTAAGATGTTGTCTACTAATCAAGAGTATATTGTTGAAAAAGTAGGAGTTTTTACACCTAAACCCAAGGATATGAATGAACTAAACGCTGGAGAGATAGGTTTTATAACTACTGGAATTAAAGTTCTTTCAGAAACAAAAGTTGGGAGATACAATTTGTGATGCTTCTAAGCCAAATGTAAATGCATTGCCAGGGTTTAAACCAAGTAAGCCAGTTGTTTTTTGTGGATTATTTCCAGTAGATAGTTCTGAATATCAAAAATTAAAAGATGGTTTAGCAAAATTACAATTAAATGATGCTAGTTTTTCTTTTGAGGCAGAGTCTTCTTCTGCACTTGGATTGGGTTTTAGATGTGGTTTTTTAGGTTTGCTTCATTTAGAAATAATAACTGAGAGATTAGAAAGAGAATTTGATGTAAATCTATTAACAACCACTCCTGGTGTTGTTTATAAAATTCATCTTAATAATGGAATTACAAAAGATTTACATAATCCATCAAGTTTACCTGACCCAACTCTTATTAAAATGATTGAGGAGCCATGGATAAAAGCAACAGTTATAACGCCAGATCAATATCTTGGATCAATTATTAAATTATGCCAAGATAAAAGAGGTGTTCAAACTAATTTAACATACTCAGGTAATAGAGCAGTATTATCTTATGAGCTACCTCTTAATGAAGTTGTTTTTGATTTTAATGACAAAATAAAATCTATGACAAGTGGTTATGCAAGTTTTGATTATGAAATTATTGGTCATAGAGAAGGTGATCTAGTTAAACTTGGGAATTTTAGTGAATGGTGAACCAGTCGATGCTTTAGCAATGATGATACATAAAGATTTTGCACAAAGAACAGGAAGAGAAGTATGTGAAAAATTAAAAGATTTAATTCCACGACATAATTTTATGATTCCAGTTCAAGCGGCAATAGGGGGCAAAATTATAGCAAGAGAAACTATTAAAGGCTTTAAAAAAGATGTATTAACTAAAATACATGGTGGTGGTGCTACGGATAGAAAGAGAAAGTTACTAGAAAAACAAAAAAAGGGTAAAGCAAGATCAAAACAATTTGGAAAAGTAGAAATTCCACAAGAGGCATTTATAGGTGTGCTAAAAATAAATAAAGAAAAATAACTTATATAAAGTTAAGGATCGAGGTAATAACCTTATTTTTTTTATTTTTAATTGTATTAAAGTAAATAACATCAGAAGAAATCACTCCACTAGATTTATGGGGTGTATGATTTGGACTAAACAAGCTAATAACCTTTTTTCCAAGAGAAGCACCCAAACAAATTGGACCAGATTCATTTCCTATTATGAATTCACAAGAATTTAAAATATTTATCAAATCATCAAATTTTTTTTCATATGTAAAATGTATCTTTTTATGATTATCAAACTTTCTCTTTATTATGGTAAAATTATTAATTTTATTGGGAGCAAAATTTACATAAATTTTATTTAAATTTTTTTTTAAAATTAATTGTTCAATTAAATTAATAAAATTAATTTCTGGCCAATTGTTTTGATTATGATGAGAGTCAATGTTTAATAGTACACTTTTGCTTTTAAAATTATTCTTAGAATAATTTAGATTATATTCTTTTTTAATATTTAAATCTTTGAATTTTTGAAGAGACTCTTTAAGTATATATTGAGATAGATCAGTAATTTTATTTTTTTGAAAAAAAAATTTTTCTTTTGAGTTTGAAAATTTCAATGGCCATACAAGTCTTTTGCTAGGCGCAGTAAGAATACATAAATCTGGTTTTAGGTTATTAATTTCTTTAAAAAGATTGTATGATTTTATTAATTGTCTCTCCCTTGTGAAATCAATATAAATTATTCTTTCAATATATGGTTCATTTTTTAACAATTCCTTAGCTCGGTTTGATGAGTTTGTGAGTAAGATTATTTTAGATTTGTATTTTTGATTTAAAGATTTAAAAAGCGGTAAATGAAAAATTAAGTCACCAATTCCTCTATATGGATTGATTATAACTATTTTTAAATTACTAAAAATCATCAAGAAAAATTTATAAACTTAAAATTTTGATAAAACAAAAATAAATTCATACAAATAAAAAACTTTAAAAGAGATAAATATCATATAAATATAAATTATGAAAAAAGTTTTAATTACAGGTGGAGCAGGTTTTATAGCTCATCATATGATAGCTCATTTGATGAAAAATACTGATTGGAAAATAGTTACCTTAGATAGATTAGATATTTCAGGTAACCTAAATAGACTACATGAAATTTTAGAACAGTTTTCATCAACAGAAAAAAAAAGATTAAAAATTGTCTTTCATGATTTAAAAGCGGAAATAAATTCTCAAATAGAGACAGAAATAGGTAAGCCCGATATAATTTTGCATTTAGCCGCCGCAAGTCATGTTGATCGATCTATTGTTTACCCAATGGAATTTGTTCAGGATAATGTTGTGGGTACAGTAAATTTACTAAATTTTGCAAAAAAAAATAAAGATTTAGAAAAATTTGTATATTTTTCTACTGATGAAATTTTTGGGAATGCTCCTCAGGGGGTATCTTATAAGGAATATGATAGATATAACTCTACTAATCCATATAGTGCTAGTAAGGCAGCAGCTGAGGAGTTTTGTGTGGCCTATGAAAATACATATAAAATGCCAATTTTTATTACACATACAATGAATGTATTTGGTGAAAGACAACATCCAGAAAAATATATTCCAATGGTAATAAAAAGGGTAAGGGATAGTGAAAAAGTTTTTGTACACTCTAATCCAGAAAAAACTAAAGCTGGCAGTAGACATTATATCCATGCTTTAGATGTTGCTGATGGCATGATGTTTATTTTAAATTTAAAAAATTATAAACATACAGGTGACTATGGAAATGCAAGATGCCCTAAATTCAATCTAGTAGGACCAGAAGAAATAGATAACCTTCAGTTAGCAGAACAAATAGCAAAAATTCAGAATAAAGAATTAATCTATGAATTAATTGATAATCATACTTCAAGACCAGGTCATGATTTAAGATATTCACTTGATCCAACATTATTGAAGTCACTAGGATGGGAACCAAAAATTAAATTAAGTCAAAGAATAGAAGATGTTGTAAAATGGAGTTTGAAAAATAACCGGTGGCTTTCATAAAACTCCATTCTTGTTTAGCTTGTAACTCTAAAAAACTTTCAACAGTTTTAAATTTAAATAAACAACCATTAGCTAACTCATTTTTAAAAAGTAAAAGTAAAAAAGAAAAAAAATATGAACTAAAAGTTAATGCATGTTTAAAATGTAATCACTTACAGCTTTCAATCGCAGTTTCTCCAGATATAATTTATAAAAATTACGATTATGTTAGTGGAACAACAAAAACTTACAAAAAATACATGAAAAAGTTTTACAATTTTTGTATTAAAAATTTAAATAAAAAGGTTAACAAAAATATTTTAGACATTGGATGTAATGATGGTTCGCAATTAGATGTTTTTAAAAAAAATAAGTTCAAAACATTTGGGGTTGATCCTGCAAAAAATATTCACAAAATTTCATCAAAAAAACATAAGGTTTTTTGTGATTTTTTTAACTCAAAAACTGTGGAGAAATTAAATCAAAAATTTGATTTAATAATTATGCAAAATTCTTTTGCGCATAATCCAAATCCCTTTGAATTACTTAAGAATATTAAAAAACTTATGCATGAAGAAAGCACCCTAGTTATTCAAACTAGCCAAGCTGATATGTGTAAAAATAATGAATTTGATACTGTTTATCATGAACATATTAATTTCTTTAATATTAATAGTATGAATGAGCTAACTAAAAGAGCAAACTTAGAATTGTGTGATGTTGAAAAAAATCCAATTCACGGATCTAGTTATTTATTTGTTATAAAAAAATATTCAAAAAGAAAAAAAATAAAAAAATATCTTTATCAAGAGAGATATCTTGATATTCAATATTATAGAAAATGGGGAAATAATTGCTCAAGCATTGTAAAAAATATAAAAACAAAATTAAAAAGAATTAGCAAAAATGAATATATCTTAGGTTATGGTGCAGCAGCTAAGGCAAATACATTTTTGAACTACTCTAACATAAAATTAAAATATATTATTGATGATAACGAATTTAAACAAAATAAATTTTGTCCAGGAAGTAAAATTTTAATTAAATCAATTGATTTTTTAAAAAAAATTAAAAAGGATATTTATATAATGCCTTTAGCTTGGAATTTTTATTTTGAAATAAAAGAAAAAGTAAAAAAAGTAAGGCCAAATTACAAAGATAAATTTATAATATGTTTTCCAAAATTTAAAATTCAATAAATAAATTTTAAATTATACATTAACTCTAAATTTTGATTTATTTCCTAGATAACTATTTAGTAACCCTAAAAAACGATGTTTATAAATTAGAAATTTATTTTTATTAATAAAAAAATAATAAATTAATTTAATAAATGCAGAAAGAAATTTTTTTATAGTCACTCTATAAGCAATTAAAGATCCTTCATGTTTTTTATTAAAATAAAATAATGACCACATATAATGCCAATTTCTTTGTAACTCCATTGCTTCTGAATATTTTGGATCATGTGATTGCCCACCATAGTGTTGAACTGTAATATTGGGCTTGATACAAATTATTTTGTTTTCTAATTTTAATCTTTTGCAAAGATCAATTTCTTCAAGATATAAGAAAAAATTTTCATCAAAATATCCTGAATTTTTACAATTCAAATTATTAATAAACATCACAAATCCTCTAACCATATTTACTTCTTCATATTCATTAAGATAGGTGTTGTTTATTTGTATTAGTTTGTTTGACTCTTTAACCGACATTATTCCAAGATTTTTTATTTTATTTGCAGTCTCATACATTGCTTTAATTATTTCATCATTAACAACTACATCTGGATTTAAATGAAATATATATTTGGAGCTGATTGATTTAGCGCCAATATTAAAAGCTGCTCCAAATCCCAAATTAGAATTAGTCAAGATACATTTTGTATTTTCTCTTTTTTCAATTTTTTTTTTAAAATTTTTATTATCTGAGTTTTCAACTACTGTTGTTCTAAATCTCCTATCAATATTTGATAAACATTTTTCAATGATATGATCTGATTTATACGTAATAGTAAGTATTTCAATTTCTGTGTATATTTTATTCATTTAAAAAATTATATATAGTAATATTAATAAATTAAATCATTTTTAAAAAAATATGAATTTCAAAAATACACTTACTTTTAAAGCTTTTGTAAAAAGTAAATATTTATCATTAAAATATAAAAATTATTTTCCAATTTACGACCAATTATTAAGCAAATATAGAAATAAAAAAATAATTTTTGTTGAAATTGGAGTTTTTTCAGGGGGATCATTATTTATGTGGAGAAATTTTTTTGGAAAAAAAGCAAAAATTATAGGGATTGATTTAAACCCTGACATACAAAAATTTTCTAAATATGGATTTGAGATAGTTATTGGTGATCAAAGTAGTAAAAAATTCTGGATTAATTTTTTTAAAAAATATGGAAAGGTCGATATTGTGCTAGATGATGGTGGTCATACTAATTATCAACAAATAATCACAACAAATAATTGTATACCTAATATTAAGGATGGTGGAATGTTAATTACAGAGGATGTGCATACAAGCTATATTAAAAATAAGTGGTATAATCCTAGTAAATATTCATTTATAAATTATTCTAAAAAATTAATAGATGATATTAATTCAAGGTATCCTGGTTTAAAAAAAAATAAATTTTCATTAAATAAATATATCTATTCTATTCAAAGTTTTGAGTCGATAACCGTATTTAATGTAGATAGAAAAAAAACAACAATAAATAAAGAGATAAGAAACAATAAATTAAGTACTAACCCAAAAGAATTTAGAAGTAGTTTAGAGAGAGATAGTTTTTTTTATAAAATTAAGAAAATGTTTAAAATAAAATCAAATTTTACTTATTTAATTTTTATAATTAATTCCATAAAGTTAAAAAAATTTTTTAAATAAAGGGAGAGATGGCCGAGTGGTTGAAGGCGCACGCTTGGAAAGCGTGTAAAGGGGCAACTCTTTCGCGGGTTCGAATCCCGCTCTCTCCGCCACTAAAAACATTGTTTTTAAAGGGTTTTTTGACAAATTTTTCATTTTATAAATAATTATAAATAAACAATTTTTTTAAAAAAATGTTATAATTTTCTTTTCCTATAATTAAAAAATATGACAAATAAAAATACTTATCAGGCAGACTCTATTAAAGTTTTAAAAGGACTTGAGGCTGTCAGAAAAAGACCCGGAATGTATATTGGTGATACCGATGACGGCACTGGTTTGCATCATATGGTTTATGAGGTCGTAGACAATTCTATAGATGAAGCCTTAGCTGGTCACTGTAAAAATATCAATGTTAGAATAAACTGCTGATGGAACCGTTACAGTGAAAGATGATGGAAGAGGTATCCCAGTTGATATGCATAAAGGTGAAAAAAAATCTGCAGCGGAGGTGATTATGACACAACTTCATGCTGGTGGTAAATTTGATCATGATTCTTATAAGGTATCAGGAGGATTACACGGAGTCGGAGTTTCAGTTGTCAATGCATTATCAGAAAAATTACAATTAGAAATCCATAGAGATGGAAAAAAACATTATATAGAATTTAAAAATGGTGAGGCAAAAGCTCCACTCAAAGTTACTGGCAACTCTAAAGAAACTGGCACCGAAATTACTTTTTCACCTTCAAAAGAAATTTTTTCTTCGACTAAATTCAGCGCAAATATCCTTATAAAAAGAATGAGAGAACTCGCTTTTTTAAATAAAGGCATAAAAATTATTTTTACAGATGCAAGTCAAAAAAAAGAAAAAATTACAGAATTCAAGTTTGATGGTGGTGTTCTAGAATTTGTTCAATTTTTAGATGAAAAAAGAGAAAAATTGCAAAATAAAAATGAAAATGATTTGTTTAAAAAGCCAATTTATATAGAGGGCAAGAAAGACAACATAGAGTTAGAATGTTCACTGCAATGGAATGGCAC
>CBDEAP010000012.1:0-27634 GCA_965236125.1 Candidatus Pelagibacterales bacterium
CAATTGGATAAGGAACTTCTTCAAACTTAGGTGTTCTAACAAATTTTAATTTTTTATTCTTTTCATCTAACTGAATATATTCTGGAGTTTCTCTTTCTTTATTGGCTAGAGCTATATCAATAATTGCTAATTGTTTTGATTTATCTCTAATCTCAACTGTATCCTCTTCACTAACTGAGTAACTTGCTATATTAACTTTTTTTCCATTAACCTTCACATGACCATGGTTAATTAATTGTCTTGCAGAAAAGATAGTAGTTGCAAATTTTGCTCTATAAATAATTGCATCTAATCTTCTTTCTAAAAGACCAATTAAATTTTCACTAGTATCTCCTTTAAGCATAGTAGCTTTTTTATAAATATTTCTAAATTGTCTTTCGTTAATATTGCCGTAATAAGCTTTTAATTTTTGCTTAGCTTGTAATTGAATTCCGTAATCCGAAGGTTTTGAAGTCTTAGTTTGACCATGTTGGCCAGGTCCATAAGCTCTTGTGTTAAAAGGACTTTTAGGTCTTCCCCAAAGGTTAACTTTTAATCTTCTATCTACTTTATGTTTAGAGTTTAATCTTTTTGTCATTTAATAGTGGGGTTTATAAACTTACTCGTAATTTTGTCAATCAACGTTTTTTCCCTAAACTGGCAAATACTCCAGATAATATACGTGTTTCTTTATCAGATAGATCCATTTTGTAGAAAATATTCCTAAGATTTTCTAGCATAATTGGTCTTTTTTCTTTGGGTTTAAAAAAATCAATTTCATCTAAATTCTTTATACATAAATTTACCATTGCTAAAATTTCTTGTTTAGAAGCTGATTTAACTTTCTTAGATTTTTTAAATACTGATTTATTTTTCTTAATTAAACTAAATACTTTTTGAGCAATAATAATCAAACTGTGGGATAAGTTTAATGATTTAAACTCAGGATTTGTTGTTATTTGCAAAGTATGGGTTGCGTAACTAATTTCTTCATTAGAAAGACCTGAGGCTTCTGAGCCAAATAAAAAAGCAACTTTCTTACTAAAATCTAATTCTTTTAAGTCTTCTAAAGTTATGTGTTTAATATTTTTATTTCTAAATCTTGCAGAAGTCGCAATCACATAATCTTTATCTTGGATAGCCTGTTCAAGATTATCAAAAACTTTACTGGTAGCGATAATATTTTTTGCTCCAACAGAAGTTGCTAAAATTTTATCATTAGGAAATATTGGTTTTGGATTAACCACTATTAAATTATTAAAATCAAAATTTTTCATGCCTCGAGCACAGGCACCAATATTTTCTGACAACTGAGGTTTATGCAAAATAAAGGAAATATTTTTTTTTGACATTCCTCAATTATTTTAAACCGTGATTTCTATTATATGTGGATGTAATCGATGGTTTAATTTGGTCTAAATATTTTGTATCGGTTGACCAGATAGAAACTTTTAATGGATAACATTTTGCATTATCTGAAGAGTGTTCTGATCCACAATCACCTCCAGGACAAGCTGACAGAACTCCTAATAAATCTGTTTCAGCAAAAAATTCTAAATAATCCCCTTCCCTAACTGGACTAGCTTTCATAAAATATTGTTTAGTATCATTAGTAAAACCAGTAAGCATAAATACGTTTAAGACATCATGAACTAATTTTTCAGCATCTTTTAAATCAATATTTTTTTCATTTACCAAAGCTCTAGTTAAATTAGAATGGCAGCAGTAATGATAGTCATTTGCAGATAATAATTTAGAGGTATAAGGATCACATCTTGTACCAATGACATCATGCACTGAACCCCCATCTTCATCGTAACCATACCAATCAAGAGTATCCCAAGTAATGGTAGCAAGGGATCTTAAATAGGGAAATGAACTAAACATTTTATCCCCAACAGACAAGTGGGTTCCATATAAAGCTCTGGTTTTACCTGAGTAAAATTTTTCATCCAAATTATCTAATTGGAATAGATTTAAATCACCAACCTGAGGGCCTTCCATGCTTTCTATCCTAAAAAAATTACCAAATTTAACTGTAAAAGTTTTAGCGTCTCGAGGTGGAATAATAACTTCATCAATTTTTTGAAGAGTTTGCCTTGCCTCTTGTAAAAGATCAAAATTTTTATCTTTAAAATCTTCTATGGAGTAGCAAATTTTAGGTTTTTTATTTATTCGATCCGTTAAATCACTTGGTTTAGCTGTAAAATTTTTAGTTTTCATTATTGAACACTTGCAGGGGCATTATCTTTAAATAATTTATAATCTAAACTATCTACTAATGCTTTAAAAGATGCATCGATAATATTTGTTGAAACTCCAATGGTAAACCAATTTTTCCCTTTTGAATCTGTGCTTTCGATTGAAACTCTAGTAACCGCTTCTGTGCCAGTATTTAAAATTCTAACTTTGTAATCAACTAATTTTAGATCTTTTAAATAAGTTGAGTATTTTGCTAATCTTTCAACATTATTTCGAATTGCATTATCTAAAGCATTAACAGGACCGTTCCCTACACCTTCACACAGAATTTTTTCTCCATCCACTTCTAATTGAGCTTTAGCTGAAGATACTATTTCACCTGACGCATCCTTTTTAACTGAGACATCATATTCTGAAATTGAGATATATCTTGGAACACCACTGATTATTCTTCTAGCTAATAATTCAAATGAAGCATCAGCACCATCATAACTATAACCTATAAACTCTCTATCTTTAACTTCATTTAATAATTTTTTAATCTTAGGGTCATTCTCCTCAATATCTATTTTAATAGATTTAAGACGAGAGATAATATTAGATTTTCCTGATTGATCAGAAATTACTATATTTCTAGTATTACCCACATCTTCAGGATTAATATGCTCATAAGTTTTGGGATCTTTTTGCACCGCAGATACATGTAAACCTCCCTTATGGGAAAACGCAGCAGCTCCAACATATGGTAAATGTTTATTAGGTTTTCTATTTAAAATTTCATCCAATAATCTTGAGCATTGAGTTAAATTTTTAATATTCTCAGAATTCATATTTATTTCAAACTTTGAGGAAAATTCTTTTTTAAGATAAAAAGTTGGTATTAAAGACATTAAGTTTGCATTCCCACATCTTTCACCGAGTCCATTTATAGTTCCTTGAACTTGCCTAACTCCAGCTAAAACTGCTGCTAAAGAATTTGAAACTGCATTACCTGTATCGTTATGGGCATGTATTCCTAAGTTTTTACCAGGAATAATCTTTATAACTTCAGAAACTATTTTTGAAACTTCATTTGGTAAAGTTCCACCATTTGTGTCACAAAGCACAACCCATCTAGCACCTTCGTCATAGGCAGCTTTAATACAGGCAATTGCATAATCTGGATTTGATTTGTAACCATCAAAAAAATGTTCAGCATCAAACATAAATTCTTTGTTTGCTTTAACAAAATGTTTTGCACTTTCTTTAATATTTTCTAAATTTTCTTCGTTTGAGATTTCTAAAGCTATATCGACATGAAAATCCCAAGACTTACCCACCAAACATACTGCAGGGGTATTTGAGTTTAACAATGCAGACAAACCAGGATCATTTTCTGCACTTCGACCAGCTCTTTTAGTCATCCCAAAACAAGTTAATTTGGCATTTTTAAAATTATGTTTTTTTTGAAAAAATTCTGTATCAGTAGGATTAGCACCAGGCCAACCTCCTTCAATATAATCAACTCCTAAGTTATCTAATGATTGCGCAATTTTCTCTTTATCCTCAACTGAAAAATCTACTCCCTGAGTTTGGGCACCATCTCTCAAAGTTGTATCAAATATGTATAATCTGTCCTTACTCATTTTAATTTCCAAAGAGTTCTACCATCTTTATCTTCTATTAAAATACCTTTATCAAACAGCTCATCTCTAATTCTATCTGCCTCTTTATAATCTTTGTTTAATCTAGCTTGATTTCTTTGATTTATTTTAAGTTCAATTTCTTTTTCATTAATAGATATTTTAGATTTCTTAAAGTTTAACCATTGTTCTTTAGTTTCATTTAATAGACCCACAAACTTACAAGCAGAAATAAATAAATTTTTATCATTATCTCCACCTTTAATAGCTTCATCATATAATTTATGAAGATTAGCTATGTACCCAGGTGTATTAAGATCGTCAAATAGAGGCTTTAAAACATCTTCAGGTAAATTGTCTAAGTTATGATCGGCATACTCAATATTATACCATTTATTTAAAGTATTCTCACAATCACTTAATAATTTATCGTTCCAGTCTAAGGGCTGTTTATAATGTGCACTCATTAAAGCTAGTCGCAAAACTTGGCCACTTACTTTTTCATGAAAATCTCTTATCTTTAAAATGTTTCCCTGAGATTTAGCCATTTTTTCATTAGACATTGTAATGAAAGCATTGTGTACCCAATAATTGGCAAATACCTTAGTATCATTTGCACATCTTGATTGTGCTATTTCATTTTCATGATGTGGAAAAATTAGATCAATTCCACCTCCATGGATATCAAATTCATTTCCTAAAAATTTTTTTGACATTGCTGAACATTCTAAATGCCAGCCAGGTCTTCCTTTGCCCCAAGGAGAGTCCCAAAAAGGTTCATCTGGATTTGATGGCTTCCATAATACAAAGTCTTCAGAATTTTTTTTATTATCACTAACTTCTATTCTAGAACCAGCAATTAAATCTTCTAATTTTTTATTTGATAATTTTCCATAATCTTTAAATTTTTTAACTTCAAAATAAACATGATTATTATTTGAGTAAGCAAATCCTTTTGCAATTAAATTTTCAACCATTTCAATCATAATACTTATATGTTCGGTTGCTTTAGGTTGAAAATTTGGCTCATCACAATTTAAATAAGCACAATCTTTTGAAAAACTTTTAATTATTTTCTCAGTTAAATCTGAAATAGAAATATTATTATCTTTTGAAGATTTAATTATTTTATCATCAACATCAGTTATATTTCTAACATAAGTCACTTTTGGATATTGTTTTTTTAAAATTTTATATAAGACATCAAATATTACTATCGGTCGTGCATTACCAATATGGGGATCGTCATACACCGTTGGTCCACAAACATACATTCCAATATTCTTTGGATTGATCGGGATAAATTTTTCTTTTTTATTGTTTAAATTATTGGTTAAAAAAATATCTAAGCTCATTAATTTACAATTATACTGATTTTAGTGATTTGTGAATCTATTTGATTATCTTGGAATTTTGCATACTGGAATAGGCTCCATTTTATGCAAATTTTGTTTTCTAATTTTTTCGTATTCACTTCTAAATTTAGAATTTGAATTTTCCATAGCCTCTTCTAACTCATGGTATTTAAATCCAAGTTGTCCTTCATCAGTTCTACCATCATCCCAAAGACCATCGGTTGGCGCAGCTTCAATAATTTCATTTAAAATACCAAGCTCTTTTCCCATTTCCCATACTTCAGATTTATTACAATCTGCTATTGGTGAAATGTCTACACCCCCATCACCGTATTTTGTATAAAAACCTACTCCAAAATCTTCTACTTTGTTACCAGTGCCTACAACTATTCCAGAATTTGCAGCTGCAACTTGATAAAGAGTAGTCATTCTCAGTCTTGCTCTTGAATTAGCAAACCCGTGCTCATTACTAAAATTTGATAATGAAGATGAAAAAACATTAAATAATTCATCTAAATTAATTGTATGGGCTTCAACATTTGAAAATTTTTTTAAAAGCCAATCCCTATGTTTTAAACTTAAATCATGTTGAGATGATTTTTGTTTAATTGGCATTGTCAGTACAATTGTTTTTAAACCCGTCATAGCACTTAAGGTGCTTGCAACAGAAGAATCTATGCCCCCTGAAATTCCTATCACAAGTGATTGTGCTTTTTTTGGCATTGTATCAACATAATTTTTGATCCAATTAGAAATAAAATTTACTTTTTCTGAAGCATTCATAAGATTAAGTTAACAACGTTTGATTATTAAAGCAATGACCTAAGATGCCTTTTGAATTCCATTTTTGGAATAGCTGCTATTCTTTTTTATCTCATCTGAAATTAAAAAAGCTAACTCCAATGCTTGGTTAGCATTTAATCTTGGATCGCAGTGAGTATGGTATCTTGAAGAAAGATCATTATCAGAAATTTTTTGGGCACCACCGGTACATTCTGTTACATTTTGACCTGTAAGCTCAATATGTAAACCCCCAGCATAAGATCCTTCACTTTGATGACAAGCAAAAACATTTTTGACTTCACTTAAAATTCTATTGAAAGGTCTTGTTTTAAATCCAGAAGTTGCTTTTACAGTATTACCGTGACAAGGATCACATGACCAAATAACATTTAAGCCTTCTTTTTTTATAGCTCTAATCAATTTTGGTAAATGTTTTTCTACATTCTCATGGCCAAACCTTGAAATTAAAGTTATTTTTCCTTTTTCATTTTCAGGATTAATTTTATTACATAGATTAACTAAATCTTCAGGTTTAAGAGTTGGACCACACTTGATCCCTATTGGATTTTTAATTCCTCTACAAAACTCAACATGACCTCCGTCTAATTGTCTAGTTCTATCTCCAATCCAAACAAAATGTGCTGACGTGTCATGATACTCACCAGTTGTAGAATCTACTCTAGTCATTGCTTCTTCAAAAGGAAGCAATAATGCTTCATGTGAAGTCCAAAAGTTAACTGTCTTTAATCTTCTATTAAAATCAGAATTAATTCCACACGCATCCATAAATGCTAACGCATCAGCAATTCTATCTTCTAATTCTTTAAATCTTTTAGCCTCTGGAGTATTTTTAATAAAACCTAAATTCCAAGTATGAACTTTTTTAAGATCTGCAAATCCTCCGTGAGAAAAAGCTCTTATTAAATTCAATGTTGAGGCAGATTGAGAGTATGCTTGTAATAATCTTTTTGGATCAGGAATTCTTGCTTTTTCATTAAATTCAATTCCATTAATATTGTCTCCTAAATAACTTGGTAGCTCTACACCATCTTTTACTTCTGTTGGGGAGCTTCTAGGTTTAGAAAATTGACCTGCTATTCTTCCAAGTTTTACAACAGGTAAAGAAGCAGAATAAGTTAACACTAATGACATTTGCAGTATTAGTTTAAAAGTGTCTCTTATATTATCTGGATGAAATTCAGCAAAGCTCTCAGCACAATCTCCTCCTTGCAATAAGAATGCTTTTCCATCAACAACCTCTGCTAATTGAGATTTTAGATGTCTTGTTTCTCCTGCAAAAACTAATGGTGGAAAACTTTTTATTGTATCCAACACATCACCTAAATCCTTTTTGTCAGGATATTCAGGAATATGTTTTACAGGATATTTTCTCCAGCTATTTATTTTCCAATTTTTCATACAACCAGAAAGTGTTGTATCAGAGTTTAATTATTATTCAACTGTAACAGATTTTGCCAGATTTCTTGGCTTATCTATATCAAAACCTTTTTGCAATGCTGAATAGTAAGCTAATTTTTGCAAAGGTATTGTAATTAAAAATGGCAAAAGATCATCATTAGTTGTCTCAACTTCTAAAGTTTCCCAAAGATTTTCTGAAGATATTTCATCTTTACTTTTATTAGTTATTAATAAAACTTTTGCGCCTCTTGCAATAACCTCTTGCATATTTGAAATTGTTTTTTTGTAATAACTGTCTCTGGGTGCCAAAACAATTACAGGCATACCCTCTTCAATTAAAGCTAAAGGACCATGTTTCATTTCTCCAGCTGGGTAACCTTCAGCATGGATATAGGATAGTTCTTTAAGCTTTAATGCGCCCTCAAGTGCAATTGGGTAAGAAAAACCTCTGCCTAAAAACATAGAACCTTTTGCTTCATTTAAATCTGAAGCTATATTTTGAATTTTATTATCCATTAATAAAGTTTTCTCAATTAATTTTGGCAATTTTTTTAAATCTTTAATTTTATTTTGATAACTTTTTTTTGATAAATCTTTTTTAACATACCCAAATTTTAAAGTTAAAATATATAAAATTAAAATTTGACCCAAAAAAGCTTTTGTAGAGGCAACACCAATTTCAGGACCACAATGAATAGGTAAAACAAAATTACTATCACGAGCAATTGAACTTTCAATAGAGTTTACTACAGCACAGGTTTTCATATTATTTTGCTTGCATAGATCTAATGCAGCATAAGTGTCTGCAGTTTCTCCTGATTGGGAAACAAATATATATAAACAATCTTCTTTAAATTTATTTTTTCGATATCTAAACTCTGAGGCAATATCAATACTTACATCTAAAGAGGTTAATTCTTCAAACCAATATTTTGCCATTAAACATGAATGATAGGCAGTTCCACATCCTATTAATTTTATTGAATTAATATCACTTATATTCCATGGAAAATTATAAATATTAATTTCATTATTTAATTGATCAATATACTCTTTAATTCCATTTTTAATGGTAAGTGGCTGTTCTTCAATTTCTTTTGCCATAAAATGCTTAAAATCACCCTTTTCATAATTTGTTTCATTGGATGACATCTCTAAAACTTTTTTGTTAATCTTAGTTCCCTTTTCATTATAAAAACTAATTTGATCTTTTTTAATTAAACAAAACTCACCATCATCAAGATAAGTAATTTTATTTGTCATTGCTTTTAAGGCATAAGAATCTGATCCTAAATAATTTTCATTTGGACCGTAACCCACTGCTAACGGCGACCCTCTTCTTGCACCGACAATTAAGTCAGGTTCATCTTTAAAAAGTATACCTAAAGCATAGCTACCATGAAGCTGTTTAAGAGCTGTTGTTATAGACTCTAAAATATTTTTAGTTTTTAAATGTTCGGTAATTAAATGTACAATTACCTCAGTATCAGTTTGTGATTTAAAAACATGACCTTTTGCTTCCAAAAATTTTTTAAGCAATGTTGAATTTTCTATAATTCCATTGTGAACTACTGATACATTTGAGGAAGAATGAGGATGTGCATTAATACTATTCGGAACACCGTGTGTTGCCCATCTCACGTGCCCAATTCCAACAGTACCCTCTAGACTTTTTATCAAAGAATTTTGTTCTAAATTGTCTACTCTACCCTCCGATTTTACTTCTCTGATAGTTCCATTATAAATTGTAGCAACTCCAGCTGAATCATAACCTCTATATTCTAATTTTTTTAGAGAATTAATTATTGCTGCAGAGACTGTTTTATTACTTGTAATTCCAATAATTCCACACATTTTTATTTTTTTCTTTTGTAATTTTTTATTTCTATTTGTTTAGCCCTAGTTAATGCCAGAGATTTTTTTTTAACATTTTTAGTTATGACAGAACCTGCGCCAACAACACTATTTTCATCTAGTTTAACAGGAGCAACTAAAGAAGAATTAGAACCTATAAAAACATTATCTTTAATTATCGTTTTACTTTTTTTAATTCCATCATAATTACAAGTTATTGTTCCAGCTCCTATATTTACATTTTTTCCAACATTGCTATCACCAATATATGATAGATGATTTACTTTAGATTTTTTTCCTAAAATACTTTTTTTAATTTCTACAAAGTTTCCAACTTTAGATCCTTCTTTTAAGATTGTCTGCGGTCTAATCCTTGCAAATGGCCCTACTTCAACTTTATTTTCTATCTTGCATGACTCTAAATGAGAAAATGATTTTATAATTACATTATTGCCAACTTTAACTTTTTTTCCAAACACTACATAAGGTTCAATTGTTACATTTTTACCAATTTTCGTATCATGTGAAAAAAAAATAGTTTCTGGTCCCAACATTTTGACACCATTTTTTAAAAACTTGTCTCTAAGTTTTTTTTGATTGTTTTCTAAATTATTCAGTTTCACTAGAAAAATCTGTATATTAAGTGTATATTAAATTTAATTCACATATTATTTCTTAAAAATACCTCTATGAAACAAAAATTTACAATATTATTTGATTTAGATGGAACTTTAGTTGATACAGCCCCTGACCTTATGTCAGCTCACAACCATGTAATGAAAAAATATGGCTATCCAACAAAATCAACAGAGGATATTAGAAATTTAGTTGGTAAAGGTGCTGGTGCATTAATAGGAAGATCAATTTGGGGACAAGCAAAAAAAGAATTTGGTAAAATTGAAGATAAAAAAATTAAAGATCAAATGGTGCTAGATTTTGTAGATTTTTATGCCAAAAATATTGTTAAAGAAAGTAAGTTAGTTGTTGGAGTAAAAGAATTTCTTAAATGGTGTAAAAATCAAAATATTTCAATGGCAGTCTGCACAAACAAACAAGAGCATTTATCAAATGATCTTCTAAAAAAAATTGGTATTTATGATTATTTTGAATACGTTGCAGGTTCAGATACATTTGATTATTGTAAACCTGATCCAAGACACCTCACATCTGTAATAGAAATATTGGATGGAGATGTAAAAAAAACACTAATGATTGGAGATAGTGAAACTGATGCAAATGCAGCTAAAGCTGCAGAAATTCCAGTGATCTTATTGGAAAATGGCTATACGGAAAAGAATTCAGATGAAATTTATCACAACCATCTAGTAAAAGACTTTATAAATATTGAAAAAATTGTATCAAAGTATCTTTGATATTGATTAATTATAATTACCAATTAAAACAATTTTAATTCTAAGGAGTTTTTTTGATAATACATAAAGTTAAAGTTTACCCATCTAAAATTAACCTACCTAAAAAAAATCAATTAGCCTGGAAAATTGCAGAAATTGCAAGTGATAATGCGAAATTAGATAATGATGCAGTTGAAATGGTTATCAATAGAATTATCGATAATGCCTCAGTTGCAATAGCCTCACTAAATAGGAGCCCTGTAATTTCATCAAGAGAGATGGCGTTAAAACACTCAAGAAAAAATGGAGCTACATTATTTGGAGTTAGCTCAAAAGAAACTTTTGATTGTGAATGGGCTGCTTGGTCAAATGGCACAGCTGTAAGAGAGCTTGATTTTCATGATACATTTTTAGCTGCTGATTACAGTCATCCTGGTGACAATATTCCACCTCTGTTAAGTGTAGCTCAACAAAACAAAAAAAGTGGTCTAGATCTTTTAAGAGGAATTATCACTGCTTATGAGGTTCAAGTTAATCTTGTTAAAGGAATTTGCTTGCACAAGCATAAAGTAGATCACATTGCACATCTAGGTCCTAGCGTTGCTGCAGGACTTGGAACAATGCTTAAACTTAATACGGAAACAATATATCAAGCAATACAACAAGCTCTTCACACAACTATTTCTACAAGACAATCTAGAAAAGGAGAAATTTCTAGTTGGAAAGCTTATGCACCAGCACATGCTGGAAAACTTGCAATTGAAGCTGTAGATAGAGTTATGCGTGGTGAAGGAGCACCTAGTCCAATTTATGAAGGTGAAGATAGTGTCATTGCAAGAATTCTTGATGGAAAAAATGCTTTATATAAAGTGCCTCTACCAAAAAAAGGTGAAATTAAAAAAGCTATATTAGAAACCTATACTAAAGAATATTCGGCTGAATATCAGTCACAAGCATTAATAGATCTTGCAAAAAAAATAAAATCTAAAATTAATGACTTAAATCAAATTAAAAAAATTGATATTTATACTAGTCATCATACTCACTATGTTATTGGCACTGGTGCTAATGATCCTCAAAAAATGGATCCTAATGCAAGTAGGGAAACATTAGATCATTCAATAATGTATATTTTTGCAGTCGCTCTTGAAGATGGAGACTGGCATCATGTTAAATCTTACACAAAAGCACGAGCTAATAGAAAAAGTACAATTAAAATTTGGCATTCAATTCAAACTCATGAAGATAAAAAATGGACAAAAAAATATCATGATCCAAATCCAAAAAATAAATCTTTTGGTGCTAAAGTCGTTGTAACTATGAATAATGGTAAAAAAATTATAGATCAAATCGATAGAGCTGATGCTCATCCTTATGGTGCACGTCCATTTAAAAGAGAAAATTATATTAACAAATTTTTAACTCTTACTGAAAATATCTTAGATAAAAAAGAAAGTGATCGTTTTTTAAAAGTTGTTCAAAATTTAAAGAATTTAAAAAATGGAGAATTGTGGAAACTAAATATTGAAATTAAAAAAAACAAATTGAAAAGAAATTTAAAAAAAGGAATTTTTTAGTGCATTTTATTGAAAAAGAACCTAGTCAAAAAAGAATAGACTTTGTTGAAAAATTAAAATCAAATAAAATATTAAGAGCTCCTGGAGCATACAATCCACTTACTGCTAAATTAATTGAAGAAATAGGATATGATGCAGTCTATGTATCTGGTGGAGTAATGGCTAATGATCTTGGATTTCCAGATATCGGTTTAACAACACTTCAAGATGTTAGTACAAGATCTTATTTAATTTCAAGAGTAACAAACTTACCAACAATTGTTGATATTGATACTGGATTTAAATCTTGCAAAGAGACAATTGAAACTTTTGAAGAATTTGGAATTACAGCAGTACACTTAGAAGATCAAATTGAAAGAAAAAGATGTGGTCATTTAGACAACAAAGAACTTATTTCAACTGAAGCTATGGTTAAAAAAATTAAAGAGTGTTTTTCAGCCAAAAAAGATGAAAACTTTAAAATTATAGCAAGATCAGATGCAAAAGGAGTTGAAGGGATTGATAAAATGATTGATCGATGTAAAGCGTATATTGATGCTGGTGCTGAGATTATATTTCCTGAGGCACTTTATGACGAAAATGACTTTGAAAAAGTTAGAAAAGAACTTTCATGTTATTTATTGGCGAATATGACGGAATTTGGAAAGTCAAAATTATTTAATTATAAAGAATTAGAAAATTTTGGATATAACATTGTAATTTATCCAGTTACCACACAAAGATTAGCAATGAAAAATGTTGAAGATGGGTTGAGAGACATTTATGTTAATGGACATCAGAATAACATTATTGATAAAATGCAAACTAGAAAAAGATTATACGAATTAGTTGAATACGAAAAATATAATGCATTAGACGAAAAAATTTATAATTTTAGTACAGAAGGACATGAATAATGAATGATGAAGTAAAAAAAGGGTTACTTGGAATAGTTGTTGATGAGACTGAGGTCTCAAAAGTAATGCCAGAAATTAATTCATTAACTTACAGAGGTTACGCAGCTCAAGATTTGTGTGCTGCCTGCAGATTCGAAGAAGTAGCTTATTTAATATTAAATAAAGATTTACCTAATTCCATTCAGCTTAAAAAATTTGAAAAAGAAGAGAGAGAAAATAGAGAATTAACAAAAAATTTATATGAGATTATAAAGCATATGCCAAAAAAATCTCATCCAATGGATGTAGCAAGGACTGCAGTAAGTGTAATGGGATTAGAAGATAAAGAAACCTCTAATTCATCTCATGAAGCTAATATGAGAAAAGCTTTAAGAATTTTTGCAAAAACACCTACAGCTATCGCTGCTTTTTACAGAATTAGAAAAGGAAAAAAAATTATTAAACCTAAAAAAACTTTAACATTTTCAGAAAATTTCTTTTATATGTGTTTTGGTAAAGTTCCTCAAAAAGAAATTGTTAAAGCATTTGATGTGTCTCTAATTCTTTATGCAGAACATAGTTTTAACGTATCTACATTTACTGCGAGAACTATTACTAGTAGCCTGTCTGATATACATGGTGCAATAACTGGAGCAATTGCAAGTCTAAAAGGTCCTCTTCATGGTGGTGCTAATGAAGAAGTAATGCACATGATGAAAAAAATTAAGAAACCAGAAAATGCATTAAAATGGATTAATGAAGCTCTTGATAAAAAACAAGTTGTTATGGGGTTTGGTCATAGAGTTTACAAATCTGGTGACTCAAGAGTTCCAACAATGAGGGAATATTTTGGAAAAGTGGCTAAAATCAAAAAGGATAAAACTTACGAAAAAATCTATGACATTGTTGAAAAAGTAATGATTAAAAGAAAAAATATTTATCCTAATGTTGATTATCCAACTGGGCCAACATACCATTTAATGGGTTTTGATACTGATTTTTTCACTCCAATATTTGTAATTTCTAGAATTACTGGTTGGTCTGCTCATATCATGGAGCAACATGCAGCAAATAAACTGATAAGACCTTTAGCTAAATACAAAGGTAATAAGCATCGACAAGTGATGCAATTAAATCAAAGGTAATTAAAAAACTCTTAATTATAAATTCATTAAAGAAGTAATGCCAATTACCACTAGTGAAAAAATAACTATCTCCATAAATTAACTAAATGCTTCTGTCCAAGTACCTTGAGTAGATGCTTTAGAGTATTCTGTAGCTCTTCCTTCAAAGAAATTCATATGCTCAACAGCATTTAACATTGTATCCAACCAAGTTAATGGATTTTTATCAATATCATAAATTCTCTCTAAACCTAACTGATCTAATCTTCTGTTAGCAATAAATCGAATATAATCCTTAACATTTTGTGCAGTTAACCCCTGCATTGGCCCCATTTGAAAAGCTAAATCTATAAATGCATCCTCATGCTCAATGATAGTTCTGCATGCTTCATAAATTTCTTTTTTAAGTTGCGGTGTCCATGTTTCAGGGTTTTCTTTAATAAAATCTTTAAATAATCTTATCATTGAATTGCAATGCAAAGTTTCATCTCTTACAGACCAAGTTACAATCTGCCCCATTCCCTTCATTTTATTATGTCTTGGGAAATTTAATAAAATAGCAAAACTTGCAAATAATTGTAAACCTTCTGTAAAAGCACTAAATACAGCAATAGTTTTTGCAATATCGTGATTAGATTTTACATCAAAGCCTTGCATGTAATCATACTTATCTTTCATTTCTTTATATTTCATGAATGCAGAATATTCAGACTCTGGCATTCCAATCGTGTCAAGCAAATGAGAGTAAGCTGCAATATGAACTGTTTCCATTGAAGCAAAAGCTGACATCATCATTAAAACTTCTGTCGGCTTAAATACATTCATGTAGTGTCGAATATAACAATTACTCACCTCAACATCAGCTTGAGTAAAAAATCTAAAGATTTGTGTTAATAAATTTTTTTCAGACGCACTTAAATTCTTCTGCCAATCTCTAACATCATCTCCCAAAGGCACTTCTTCTGGCAACCAATGAATTCTTTGTTGTGTTAACCATGCATCATAGCACCATGGATATCTAAATGGTTTATAAACTGGGTTGCCAACTAATAAGCCATTATTATTTTTTTGTGGCTGTTTAATTTCATTAATAATCTTTTCTGCTACTGACATGATAAACACTCCTCGTATTCTGGTTCGCTATTTGTATTTGGTTTAGTTTTATAAACATTGGCTAAAATATCTGTTGATTTAGCATCATTGATATTTTCAGCTCTTTGAATTGATTTTGATCGACAGTAGTAAAGACTTTTTAAACCCTTCTTCCATGCATCAAAATGAATTTTGTGTAGTTCTCTTTTGTGAACATCGGCTGGTAAAAATAAATTGATTGATTGAGCTTGGGAAATATAAGGTGTTCTATCTCCGCTTAACTCAACTATCCAAGCTTGATTTAATTCAAACGCAGTTTTGAAAACGTCTTTTTCTAAATCTGTTAAAAAATCTAAATGAGAAATAGATCCTTGATTGGTGGTGATAGTAGACCAAATTTCTTCTGTATTTTTTCCATGTTTTTCAAGAATTTCTTCTAAATATCTATTCCTGACATTAAATGATCCAGACAAAGTTTTATGGGTGTAGCTATTTGCAGCAATTGGCTCAACTCCTGGTGAAGCTCCACCACAAATGATTGAAATAGAAGCTGTTGGCGCTATTGCAGTTTTGTTAGAAAATCTCTCTTTATATCCATAATCTGCAGCATCAGGACAAGGTCCTCTCTCATCAGCTAAGTCTTTTGATGCTTGATTAACTTTTTCATGGATGTGTTTAAATATTTTTTTATTCCAAGCTTTTGCCATTACTGACTCAAGTGGAATTCTATGTTTTTGTAAATAAGAGTGGAAGCCCATAACACCTAGACCAACACTTCTTTCTCTTTCTGCTGAATATTTAGCATCTTTAAACTGATCAGGTGCTTTGTTAATAAAATCAGATAAAACATTATCTAAAAATCTCATTACATCACTGATAATTAATTCATCATCTTTCCACTCATCATATTTTTCTAAATTTAAAGAAGAAAGGCAACACACTGCAGTTCTATCTCTACCATCTTTATCTATTCCTGTTGGTAAAGTAATTTCACTACAAAGGTTAGAAGTTTTAACAGTTAAATTTGCCAATTTATGATGCTGAGGAATTTGTCTATTAACTGTATCAATATAAATTATATACGGTTCCCCTGTTTCAATTCTTGCAGTTAATAATCTGATCCATAAATTTCTTGCTGAAATAGTTTGTTGTATCGAACCATCTGCTGGACTTTTTAGGGCCCACTGCTCATCTGTTTCAACAGCACGCATAAAAGCATCAGAGACTAAAACACCATGATGTAAATTTAGTGCTTTTCTATTTGGATCTCCTCCAGTTGGTCGTCTCATCTCAATAAATTCTTCTATTTCAGGATGATCGATTGGTAGATAGCATGCAGCTGAGCCTCTTCTTAAAGAGCCTTGACTAATTGCCATTGTTAAAGAATCCATCACTTTAATAAATGGAATTATTCCAGATGTTTTTCCAACTTTACCTATTTTTTCACCTATTGATCTTAGGTTGCCCCAATAACTTCCTATGCCACCACCTTTTGCAGCTAACCAAACGTTTTCGCTCCAAAGATCAAGTATACCACCTAAGCTATCTGAAGCTTCATTTAAAAAACATGAAATTGGCAATCCTCTTTTAGTTCCTCCATTTGATAAAACTGGAGTTGCTGGCATAAACCAAAGGTTGCTAATGTAGTTATAAATTCTTTGTGCATGTAAATTATCGTCAGAGTATGTGCTTGCAACTCTTGCAAATAAATCTTGATAAGATTCGTTATGACCTAGATATCTATCTTTTAATGTTGCTTTACCAAAATCAGTTAAGTTTGCATCACGAGAACGATCAATCTTTATGATAATTCCTTTATCGTTTTGAAATAGTTCGGTTTCATTGTTTAGAGAAAAAAGATCTGGTCTCTTGTCTTTCGAAACTTCACTAATGTTTGGGCTATATTCGGAGACAGCTTTCTTGAGGGCTTGAGATAGAATCTTATTCATATTTGTTTATTATATTTTGTTATTTTGGCTTAAACAACTATATGTTGTATGCACAAAAGGTTAATATACTATATAAATTATATATCAACAGAACATTTATAGAACAGTAAAAAAAAAATTCAATAAAAAAATAAAAATAAATGTAAGAAAGTAAGTCATGACAACAAACTTAAAAATAGATCCTTATGGCTTTAGAGAATATGACGCGCGATGGTTGTATGAAAAGGATATCAACACACAAGGAATAGAGAATCTCGGCAAAGGATTAGGTACACAAATTATAAATCATACAAAAAAAAATAATCCAAGAGTAGTAGTAGGACATGATTACAGATCTTACAGTGAAGAAATTAAATCTGCTTTAAAAAAAGGATTAATTTCAACAGGATGTTATGTTGAAGATGTTGGTTTGTCATTATCTCCAATGGTTTATTTTGCACAGTTTAATCTTAATACTGATGCTGTTGCTATGGTAACTGCTAGCCACAATGAAAATGGATGGACTGGTGTTAAGATGGGTATCAAAAAAGGATTAACTCATGCACCAGAAGAAATGAAAGAATTAAAAGAGATAACTTTAAATCAAAATTTTATCAAAGGGCAAGGAGATGAAAAAAAAATAGATGGTTTTCAACAAATTTACAAGGAAGACTTAATTAAAAAAAATAAAATTTCAAAAAAAATAAAAGCTGTTGTTGCTTGTGGGAATGGAACAGCTGGAGTATTTGCGCCTGATATTTTAAGAGGAATTGGCTGTGAAGTTATTGAACTTGATTGTAATTTAGATTGGACTTTTCCCAAATATAATCCAAATCCTGAAGACTTAGAAATGTTACATGCGATAGCTAAAGCTGTAAAAGATAATAATGCTGATATTGGTTTTGGTTTTGATGGTGATGGAGATAGAGTTGGAGTAATAGATAATACAGGTGATGAAATATTTTCTGATAAGATTGGATTATTAATTGCAAGAAATTTATCAAAAACCCATAAAGGTGCTAAGTTTATTGTTGATGTAAAATCAACTGGACTATATGCAACTGATAAAGTTTTATTGGATAATGACTGTAAAACCATTTATTGGAAAACAGGTCATTCACATATAAAAAGAAAAGTTAATACTGAAAAAGCATTAGCTGGATTTGAGAAAAGTGGACACTTTTTCTTTAACCAACCTTTGGGTTTTGGTTATGATGATGGTATTAATTCGGCGATTCAAGTTTGCCATTTACTAGATAATGAAAATAAAAGTATGAATGAAATTATAAAAGAACTACCAAATACCTTTCAAACACCTACGATGGCACCCTTTTGCAAAGATGAAGAGAAATATCAAGTTGTTGATGAATTAGTTAAACAAGTAAATGCTATTAAAGATAACAAAACTAAAATTGATGGTATGGAGATTAGTGAAGTATTAACAGTTAATGGTATTAGATTTTCTTTTTGGGATGGGTCTTGGGGACTTATTAGAGCATCATCAAATAAACCATCACTTGTAATAGTAACTGAAAGTCCAACTTCTAAGGAAAGAATGAAGAAAATCTTTGATTTTATTGATGATTTACTTAAAAAAACTGGGAAAATTGGTGAATATGACCAGAAAATCTAAGCAAAAATACATGCACTTAAGTGCATAAATATAAGATTCAATTAAAAGGTGTTTAAATTTTAATAGGGAATCATCTAATCTGGATTGTGAGGTGATGGAGGGAGACTGAAGTCACCTCTTTTTATTTAATTTAAAAATAACTTTTTAGTTTTTTTAAAATTTTCTCTAATTGTGTAGCAGAATAACTCTCACCTTTTACAACCCACACTGATAAAGGCCATGAGCTATCATTTTTTTTTCTAGCAATTATATGAATGTGTAACTGAGGAACAATATTTCCTATCTTTTCAACATTTAATTTTTTTGTTTTAAAAACTTTTTTCATAATTTTGCTACAAAAAACAATCTCTCTCATTAGTAAACTTTGATCTTTAGTTTTGAGTTCAGTTATGTCAGTAACATTTAATCTTTTAGGAACTAAAATAATCCATGGAAATTTTTTATTATCAATTAATCTTACAGAACAAAGTTTAAGTTCAGTAATCAAGTGTGAAGTCTTGATAAAATTTTTATTAACTTTGTTTGGCATTGTTATAATTTTAAATATTCATATAAAAATTTAGCTGCTATTACCAAAAGAAATATTCCAAAATATTTACTAATTTTATTTTTATCAATTTTGTGAACTGTTCTAGCACCTATTCTTGCCATAAAAGTTGTTATTGGAATAAAAATTAAAAATGCTGGGATATTTAAGAAACCTATACTTAGAGGTAGGTTAGTATTTAAATAACTTCCAGATATTAAAAAACCTGTTGCACCAAATAATGCAATTAAAAAACCAATAGCTGCTGCACTTCCGATAGCTTTATTTATTGAATATCCAAAAAACTTTAAGATGGGTACATTCATCACTGCACCACCTATTCCCATTGGCGCAGAAATAAACCCTGCTAAAAAACCTAAAATAACTTTTAAGTGTAATTTAATTTCAAGTGTAATGTTTGTTTCTTTTTCTTTAAGTAATAATAAATAAATGCCTAATAATAATATAATAATTGAAAAAAATAGAACTAATGATTTAGTTTTTAGTGATGCTGCAAAGATTGTTCCAAAAATTACCCCAAGTACTACATAAATTCCATAACTTTTAACTATATCAAAATCTACAGCTTTAAATTTATGATGAGTCATTACTGAAACTGTAGAGGTTGGAATAATAATTGCAAAAGAAGTACCGACAGCTAAATGCATTATATAATCTTGATTTATTCCAGCGGTATTAAAAATATAGTAAAGAAAAGGAACTGTAATTAAACCTCCACCAATTCCAAACAATCCAGCAACAAATCCAACAGGGACAGCTGTTAGTACCATCAAGAAGATTAAATATGTGTATTCGTTAGATAAAATTGTATTAAGCAGATTGACCTACACTTCTGTCGATATTGTTATATTTAATTTTATCCATTATATGATCAATTTTTTTAACATCTGCATCTCTAACACACATATTTTCACTTAAATATCTTTTCCAATAACTAGCACCAGCTTGTCCATGAAATAAGCCAAGTGTATGACGCATAATTTGATTTAATCTGGTTCCTTTTTTTATTTCTTCTCTGATGTATGGAATTAAATTCTCTATAACCTCTTGTCTACTAGGAATATCATCATTATTAAAAATTTCTTTTTCAATTTCAGCCAATAGATAAGGTGTATGGTAAGCTGCACGACCAATCATTACTCCATCTGTTTTTGTTAAGTGTGATTTAATTTCTTCTGTAGAGGTGATTCCTCCATTAATAATAATTTCCTCATTAGGAAAATCTTTTTTTAAATTATACACATAATCATATTTAAGGGGTGGAATATTCAAATTTTGTTTAGGTGTAAATTTTCCTAATATTGCTTTTCTAGAATGTATAATAAACGTTTTAACACCTGTATCTCTTAGTATTGAAATAAAATTATAAAAGTTTTCATAATCTTCTACATTATCATATCCAATTCGAGTTTTAATCGTAACAGGTAGTTTTGTTGCTGATTGCATTTTGCTTAAACAATCTGCAACTAAATTTGGTTCCTTCATTAAACATGCACCAAATTTATTTTTTTCAACTTTTTTACTAGGGCAACCAAGATTTAAATTAATTTCATCATAGCCAAAATCCTCTCCTATTTTAGATGCTTCCGCCAAAAGCTTAGGTGAAGATCCACCTATTTGAAGAGCAACAGGTTTTTCATTAATGTTAAATTCTAATAGTTTTTTTTTATCTCCTCGATTGATAGCTTCTGAAACTACCATTTCAGTATAAAGCAAAGTATTTTTTGAAATTAAACGCAAAAAAAATCGTTCATGACGATCTGTGCAATCCATCATAGGAGCAACTGAAACTTTCCTATTCATGGTGAGACTTTATATTATTTTATTATGAGTTTGAAGTATCTTCGTCTTCAAAATTTTCTTCTGAACTTGACACATCATCAAGTGAAACTTCATCATCAATGGTACCAGCATCACCATCAACTACAGGATCAACATCAGGTTCGGCTGTTTCTGATAGTTCAGCAATATCTTCTTGTGATACTTGAATTTTTTCTGGAGTTTTTCTAGCTCTTTTAGATGGTAGTATTGGTGTTCCACTTTTAGAAATTTCGCCTTTGTATAGACTTTCAAAGTCATCACCTACTTCTTCATCATCCTCTGAGCCATCATCAATTTGCTCAACATGTTTTCTTAATTTATAAACTGCACTATCTGTTAAATCTGCTACTTTAATTTTTTCTTCAGCTATTTCTCTTAAAGCTATAACTGTGTTTTTGTCATTATCTCTATCTAAAGTTGGTTCAATGCCTGCATTAAGTTGTGTTGCTCTCTCTTTTGCAACCAAAACTAATTCGTAAGGGCTTTCCACTTTATCGATACAATCTTCTACGGTTACTCTTGCCATGCGCAGTATCTATACAGTGAAAGTTTAAAAATCAAGGAGAATTTTCTATATATAATGTGGATCAAGCTTATTTTTCACTGAAAATAATGCTATTATGGCTATTGATATATAAGTAGCTGAGACAAGAGCTATTTGTTCAATTGAAAAACCTTTATCAATTAAAATGCCAAATAACGCTGTTCCAAAAGCTGTTGAAAAAACCATCAACGCTGTAGTTAAAGCTTTTATAGAACCAATATATCTTACTCCATAAATTTCCGCCCATGTAGCTGATCCAAGCACGTTTGCTAAACCATTAGACACACCAATTAATCCTAAAAATATGAATGATGAAATAGGACTATTGAAGTAATAAAGAACAAAGGCTGATAATAAAAGAGGAATATTCATAAAGATCAATAATTTTCTGCTGCTAAATTTATCAATTAAAAAACCTGAAAAGAATAAAGTTATAACTGACAAAACTGAATAGACCATGAATGATTGTGCAATTATGTAAGGTCCCCATTCTTTTGAAGTTGAAATGTATGATTGGTAAACAAAAGTACCTGTAGCAATCCAGGGCATTGCCAACATGTTCATGCATATTATATAAAACCTATAATCTTTTAAAACTTCAATTCGTTTCCATTGTTTAATTTCTTTTTCGAATACTTTCGCTTTAGAAGAAACTTCTCGAGATTCTAAATTAACATTCTTAACTAAAAAATATGATGCAAATGGTAAAATTAAAATAACTATAATAGAAATTGAAATCCAAATGTTTCTCCACTCAATTATACTTAATAAAAATACAATAAATAACGGTAATGTAAATTCTGCAAAAGATAAACCAAGCCATGTAGTACTTAGTGCCTTTCCTCTACTTCTATCAAAATATCTTGAAATGGTTGTTGTAGCGGTATGAGACATCAAACCTTGACCAGATAATCTCATTAAAAATATTGCAAAAAATAAAAAAATTACTGAAGAAATTTTTGAAAAAATAAAACAAGAAGATGCTAGTAAAATTATGACAAAGGATGAAAATTTTAAAATATTTACATCATCAATTTTTTTTCCAATCCAAACAAGTATAAAACTACTTAATAGAGTGGCAGAAGCATAAATAGAACCAAATTGTCCATGTGTTATCGATAATGCATCTCTTATGCTTGAATTAAACAAACCAAGAAAAAAACTCTGTCCAAAACTAGAAAAAAATGTAAAAATAAACCCAAATAAAATTACTTTAAAATTCAAACTTTTAAACATAGGGATAAATAAATTATGAGTAATGTTGCTTTTATAGGTTTAGGTGTCATGGGTTATCCAATGGCTGGATATATATCAAAAGCTGGTCACAATGTAACTGTTTATAATAGAACTGGAGCAAAAGCAGATAAATGGGTTACAGAATACAAGGGTGCTAAAGCGGATACTCCAGCTAAGGCTGCTGAAGGAGCTGATTTTGTATTTACATGTGTGGGAAATGATAATGATCTTAGAGAAGTAACATTTGGTGAAAATGGAATTTTCAAAACTATAAAACAAGGTGCTGTCTATGTTGATAACACAACTGCCTCAGCTACAATTGCTCGAGAGATTTATGAACACTCACAAAAAAATGGGTTTGGATTTTTAGATGCTCCTGTTTCTGGAGGTCAAGCGGGTGCTGAAAATGGTGCTTTGACTGTTATGATTGGCGGTGACCAAGAAAATTTTGATAAAGCTAAAGATATAATTGATTGTTATAGCAAAAAAATGAAGTTGTTAGGTGCTGCTGGTAGTGGACAGCTTGCAAAAATGGTTAATCAAATTTGTATTGCTGGTCTTGTACAAGGATTATCAGAAGGAATTAATTTTGGAATGAAGGCTGGTTTAAATATGGAAGATGTTATCGAGGTTATTTCAAAAGGTGCTGCTCAATCTTGGCAAATGGAAAATAGATACAAAACTATGATCGATGATAAATTTGAGTTTGGTTTTGCTGTAGATTGGATGAGAAAAGATCTTAAAATAGCAATGGAAGAAGCTAAAAATAATGGCTCTGCCCTTCCCGTTACAGAAATCGTAGATAAATTCTATGGAGAAGTTCAAAGTATGGGTGGAAACCGTTGGGATACATCAAGTCTAATTAAAAGATTTAGAAAATAAATTTGTATGCAACCTGCATACTATGAAGACTTTGAAGAAATAAAGAATAAAATTTGGTCTATGCTCGATGATGCAGTGACTAATAGAAATTCTTCATTTAGAATTCCAGTTTTTATTTGTGGAGATCAATCTGATTTTGATGGAAGAATTGTTGTCCTAAGAAAATCAGACCAAACAAATAAACTTGTTCAATTTCATAGTGATATAAGGTCTGATAAAATAGAAAAGCTTGAAAGAAATAAAAAAGCCTCAATGCTTTTTTATGACAAGGAAGAAAAAATTCAAGTTCGATTAAAAGTTGAATGTATTATCAATCATAGCAATAAAATAACTGAAGAGTCTTGGGCTAAAACACAACATATTAGTCGGAAATGTTATCTAGTTGATAATGGGCCCGGAACAGAGTCAAGCCTTCCAACTTCTGGATTAAAACCAGAATTAGATAACTTTGAATATTCAAAAGATCAAAGTGAAGAAGGTTATAAAAATTTTACTGTAATACAGTGTAAAATTAGATCAATTGAATGGTTATACTTAGCCGCTAAAGGTCATCGAAGAGCAAGATTTGATTTAGAAAACGATAAAAATATTTGGCTAGTCCCTTAAATTAAATTTTAAAAAATTGATTTAGAATATTTTTTCCAATTTAATTGATAATGTTTAGCATTTTCAGTAATTAGATTAATTTCTTCAGGAGTAACTTCTCGTATAATCTTTCCAGGTGAACCAACAACTAAGGAATTATCGGGGATTTCTTTATTTTCAGTGATCAAAGCTTTGGCTCCTATAATGCAATTGTTTCCTATTTTTGCATTATTTAAAATTACTGCTCCTATACCTATTAAACTATTATCTCCGATTGTGCAGCCATGAAGCATTACTAAATGACCAATAGTTACATTTTTTCCAATCTTTAAAGGATAACCTGGATCGGTATGAAGTACACTGCCATCTTGCACATTAGAACCCTCACCTACATGAATATTTTCAATATCACCTCTTATAGTGGCATTAAACCAAACGCTAGAATTTTTATCTAAGGTTACATCACCTATAATAGTAGCATTAGGGGCGACCCAATTTTCCCCTGAGTTCTTTATTTTTTTATTTTCCAAATCGTAAAACATATCTTATATAATATCTATCATGCCTCCATTACAAACACCAATTTGTGATTTTAATAAAAGTGCTTTTGATTTTAAATTAAAATCTACTGAAAATAAGCTTATTTCACTTAATGACATTAAAGGTTCAAAAGGAACTTTGATTATGTTTATCTGTAATCACTGTCCGTATGTAAAAGCGATTATTAAAGATTTAGTTGATGATTGTAATGAATTAAAAAAAATTGGAGTTAATGCAGTTGCTATTTCTGCCAATGATCCAACAAATTATCCTGAAGACTCATTTGAAAATATGATTAACTTTGCAAAGGAGAATAATTTTGGTTTTCCTTATTTGTATGATGAAACTCAAGAAACAGCTAAAATCTATGACGCAGTATGTACGCCAGATTTTTTTGGCTACAACCAAGATTTAAAACTTCAATATCGTGGAAGAATTATGGAACTTAAAAATTTAGTACCAGTGCGTAATCAAGATAGTGAATTAAAATTAGCAATGCAAACTATTGCTGAAACTGGCCAAGGTCCTCGTAAACAAATACCTAGTATTGGATGCAGTATAAAGTGGAAAAATAATTAATGTATTTAATTGTAACAAGAAATTTTCCTCCAGAAATTGGGGGCATGCAAAGTTTAATATGGGGATTGTCTAGAGAACTGTCTAAAAATTATTTAATTAAAGTTTTTGCAGATTATCATAATGAACATAAAAAATTTGATGAACAGGCAACATTTTCAATCGAAAGAGTTGGTGGAATGAAACTTCTTAGAAAGTTTCGAAAAGCTCAATTAATAAATGAATATTTAAAAGAAAATAAAGTTCAAGGAATAATAGCTGATCATTGGAAAAGTTTAGAATTGATTAAGACTTCGAAGAAAAAATATTGCTTAATACATGGTAAAGAAATCAATCATCCATTGAATTCTAGTATTAATAAGAGAATATTAGGCGTATTGAATAATGTAGAAAAAGTAATTGCTAATTCAGAATATACAAAAAAGTTAGCAATAGAGTGTGGGGTTAATGAAAATAAAATTATTGTAATTAATCCAGGGGTAGATCCTTCAGAACAATTAGACCAAAAATCTCTAGATAAAGTTGAAAGTCTATTAAAAGTAAAAACCCCGAGATTAATTACAGTTTCAAGATTTGATAAAAGAAAAAATCATGAAAAAGTAATCATGGCTCTTAGAAATTTAAAACAAATCTACCCAGATATAGTCTACATTTGCATTGGTTATGGAGATGAGGAGAATAATATAAAGAAATTAGTAAATGAACTTAATCTAACTGGGCAAGTAATGTTTTTTAAGGACATTAGTAATAATTTAAAAAATGCCCTGATTGCAAAATCAAATATTTTTGTGATGCCATCTGTTATTCACAAATCATCTGTTGAAGGGTTTGGTATTGCTTATGTCGAAGCTGCACAATATGGAATACCTTCCCTTGGGGGTAAGGATGGTGGCGCTTCCGATGCAATAGAGAATGAAAAAACAGGTCTTATCTGTGATGGAAATAGTTTAGATGAAATTTATTCATCAATAAATACAATGTTAGAAAATAAGAAATATTTAGAATACGGATCAAATGCCAAAAATTTTGTAAAAAAGTTTCAGTGGTCAGAAATTATTGAGAAATATAAAAAGATTATTAATTAATTTTCTGAACTAGTTTTTCAAATACCTTTTCCGGACTTAATTTATATAAATCATTTACCTGAATAGCTTTAAAATTTTCTCTTTCAATACTAACTTTATGTGCTGTAGTGTGTGCTCCAAATAAAGTTATTCCTTTTGAATTTAAGTGTGCTGCCATGTGCGCTGGACCAGTATCATTAGCTACCACAAAAGAACTATCTCTTATGAGTGACGCAAGTTGTGAAATATTAATAGATTTGTTATTAAATAATATTGGTTCTGCATTAAAATCTTTAGAACTTTTAATTTCTGAAGGGCCTGGTGCTGTGATAATTTTAAATTCATCTTTGTACTTATCCTTAATCAATTGAATTAGCTCATTATAGAAAGGCCATCTTTTAATTAACAAATGTTCAGAGCAAAATGGAAATAAAATAATATACTTATCTAAATTATAGTTTTTTTTAATTTCATCAATATTAGTGCAGGCCCAACTAAAATCTGGTCTCATAGTATGTTTGATTGTGAGATGAGAAGTTTTTAATTGGTGAGCAAACCTATCTAATACTGGATTTTTATCAAATTCTTCTTTTACTATATCTTTTGGTAAAGTAGTGATTGAACTTGACCACTCAGAAAAATCAGATTTTGGAAATAAAATATTTTTATAAAATGAAGTTCTAGAAGAATTTTGCAAGTCATAAACTTTAGTAAAATTAAATTTTTTGAGATTTTTCATTAACAGATACAAATAAATCAAATTAAATCTTGATAATCTTTTATCTAAAATAACATTGTGAATATTGGTGTTTTTTTTAAATAATTCCAAATAGGGTTTAGTGGTTAGTATATGAATTTGATCATTTGAATGATTTTCAGAAATATCTTGAATAGCACCACTTGCTTGGGCTATATCTCCAAGTGAACCATGTTTGATTATTAAAATATTGGACATTTTTTAACAACTTAACATAGTATTTATTTTTATGAATAAAATTTTAGTTGAAGTATCTGTAGGTGAGTTATTAGACAAAATTTCTATTC
>CBDEAP010000013.1:0-12570 GCA_965236125.1 Candidatus Pelagibacterales bacterium
ATCTATAGAATTTGATATAGTTCGATTTAGATAAGTTTCTAGTTTTGATTTATCAATTAAATCTAACTCAGAAATCATACCCGTAATTGCAGTTGCTGCAGCTCTCGCACTTCCATCTAAAATTTTTACTACAATAGAAATTTTCTTCTCAGGTATAATTGCTAAAAAAACTCCTTCAGCTCCATTTTTAAAAAACACTCTTTTATTAAATAATTTAGTCAATAATGAATTGTCACTCTCTGCTCCACCAGCATAATCCGGCTCATTAACACATGCCTCAAAAATTTTTTTGGCTACTGATCCTAAGTTATCTATTTTTTTATAATCAGTAAATTTTGCAAGCAAATACCCAAACTTATTAATTGGTAACATAGGGTTAGGTAAAGTGCAGCCATCAACACCAATTTGGTTTATTTTAAATTCTGATAAATTTTCAATCAAATCAAAGAGCTCTTTTTGTAAAGGATGTAGTTGTGAATTATAATTATTAATAGGTAGATCTCTCTCAACTGATACAGCTAAATGAGCACAATGCTTGCCTGAACAATTATGAAAAATTTTTCTTCTTTTTTTATATTTTTCATAAGCTTTAAATTTATTATGAAGTTGCCAAGGCCAATCTTCTCCACATGCAAGCATGCTCTCGTCTAAGTTTAAATTCTTTAACCAATCGTTAATGAGTTCTTGATGAATATCTTCAGCAAAATGTGATGAGGTTGAGAAGGCTATCTGTTTTTCAGTTAGGTTCACTTTATCAATATATCCATCCTTATATAAGTTTAAAGATTGTATTGGCTTTAATGCAGATCTTGGAAATATTAATTGAGAACTATCACCCCATTCTTTTAAAATTTTACCATCAGAGTCGACTATGGCTCCACATCCAAAGTGTTCACTTTCTATATATCCACTTCTGCTTATAGTAACTAATTTTTTTAACATTAAATGATATCAATAATTATATATGATGTAAGAATACTCATAAAGACGATCACTGAAAAATTAATAATTTTCCAAATAAATTGGTTTTTTGCATATTTTGAAAAAAAAGTTGACAAATATCCAAGTAAAAAGAAAAATAAAAAAGAGGCTATTGAAGCACCAACTCCAAATATTATTTTTTCATGAAATAGAAAGCTTTTAGAAAAATTTCCTAAAAAAAATACAGTATCAGAATAAACGTGTGGGTTTAAATAGGTAAACCCCAAAGTTTTAAATATGATATTTGATTTTGATATACTGGATAGATTTAATTCAAAATGAACTGGTTTATTGAAAGATTTTATCTTAGAAAAAATAAAATAAATTAAAAAAATAATTAATAAAATATTTAAAATTAACTCAATAACTTCAGTAAAAAATTGATTAAAGTAATGAAATAAAAATATACCAGCAAAAATTAATATTAAATCTGAAATAGAACAAATTATACAAACTAAAAAAATAAATTGTTTTTTTAAACCTTGCTCAATAACAAAGATATTTTGTGCACCAATTGCTAGTATTAAACTTAAGCTTGTTAAAAAGCCTAGTACCAGATACTCCATTTAACTTGTTAAGAATGACTGATCCAAATAGTCTTAGTTTGAAGATATGAATTAAGTGCTTCAGTCCCTTGTGCTCTCGATGTGTTACCAGAATGTTTATAACCTCCGAAAGGAGTTTTAATATCTCCTTCAGAAAAAGTATTAACTGAAACCGTTCCACAAGGTAAACTTTTCGCAAGATGAAAGGCTCGGTTTATATCTTGAGTAAAAACACTAGCATGTAATCCATATTTAGAATTGCTTGCAACTTTTAATGCTTCTTCATCATTATTGACAGATAACACTCCTAACACAGGTCCAAAAATTTCATCCTGAGCAATAGTCATATTTTCTTTTACGCCATCAAATAAGGTTGGTTTTGCAAAAAATCCTTTTTGTTTTTTATCAGATACTCCTCCTAAAAGTAATTTAGCTCCCTCATCAATTCCTTTTTGGATAAATCCATCAACAACTTGTAGATGCCCTTTTGATATCATCGAACCCATATTAGAATTTAGATCTAAAGGATCTCCTACTTTTAATTTTTTAATTTTTTTTGAAACTTTATCTAAAAATTCATCTTTCACTTTTTTATGAACTATCTGTCTCATATTTGCTGAACAGTTTTGTCCACCGTTCCAAAAAGCCGAATTAATTGCATTATTAATTAAATCATCATTAATTTTTGCATCCTCTAAAACGATAAATGGACTTTTACCACCCATCTCTAATCCAATAGTTTTTAAATTACTCTCTCCAGAATATTTCATAAAATATCTGCCAACTTCAGTTGAGCCAGTAAATGAAACAGCATCGACATCATTATGTCTGCCTAAGGCCTCTCCAACATCTCCGTAACCTGGTAAAATATTTAAAACACCATCGGGGATCCCTGCTTCTTGAGCAAACTTTGCAACTTTTATTGCCGTTAAGGGAGTATCTTCTGCAGGCTTTATAATTATAGAACAACCAGCCGCTAAAGCTGGTGCCATTTTCCAAACCGCCATCATTAATGGGAAATTCCAAGGTACCACTCCAGCTACAACCCCAATAGGTTCTTTGACAATTAGGCTAGTAATTGATGGATCTGTAGCAGCAACTTTACCAAATACTTTATCTATTAATTCTCCATACCATTGAAAGTGCATTGGAGCATCGTTAGCAACCTCATTAATACAATCTGCAATTAATTTTCCAGAATCTACACATTCTAATACTGAGTTTTCAGTTCCATGTTTTCTTAATAACTCAGCAAATTTTAATAACACTTCTTTTCTATGTTCAGGAGCACTTCTAGACCAAACACCACTATTAAAAGCTTTTCTGGAAGCCTTAACAGCAAGATCTACATCTTTGTGATTACATTTTGCAACTTCACATAATTTTTCACCAGTTGCAGGATTGATTGTTAAAAATTTTCCACCATCAACAGCATTCACATATTTGCCATTGATAAAGGCTCTGCCTTCAAATTTAAGTTTTTTTGCAATAGATTTATAATTGATTGCCATAATTAATTTATATTAAGTTAATATCTTACTAAAGAATTAGCAAGTGCTAATTAGAATTAGAAGTTAAGGTTTTAATTTCTAATATGTTCTCATTAGGATCTTTAATAAAAAAAGTTTCTTGCTCATATTTGGTACCCTTAAATCTTAAATAAGGCTCATCATAATATTTTGCACCTTTTTCATTTAATCTTTTTTTTAAATTATCAAAATCTGCTCTTGATAAATGAACTCCAAAATGTGGTACTGAGACATTTCCCATATCAACGTCATGTCTTTCGCTGTCTAATTTATGTTTACTAGCATGTAATGTTAATTCATTTCCCCAAAAATCAACATCTGCCCACTCTTGTGCTGAATTATCTAACCTACAACCTAAAACTTCAGAATAAAACTTTTTAGCTTTTTCTAAGTCTCCACAAGGGATTGCAAGGTGAAAACAGTTGGTATTCTTATACATTATAATCCTTTAATTATTATATATAACCACTATATAAATCTCAAAATTAATCAACCGGACAAATTATTAAATTTAAATGAATGATTTTTTACAATCAATAATTGACAGAGATCCAGCGGCAAAATCTAAGCTAAGTCTAATTTTGACTTATCCTGGTGTTAAAGCAATTTTTTTTCACAGAATAGCTAACTTTTTTTGTGTGGCAAAATTTGATCTTATTGCAAGAATCATTTCACAATTTTCAAGATTTCTAACCGGAATTGAAATTCATCCTAAAGCTAACATTGGAAAAAATCTATTCATTGATCATGGCATGGGAGTTGTGATCGGAGAAACAGCAGAGATTCGCGACAATGTTACGATTTATCATATGGTTACTCTTGGTGGAATTTCTCCAAGTATAAATTCAAACGACCAAAGAAATATTAAAAGACACCCAACTCTTATGGACAATGTCGTAGTTGGATCAGGTGCGCAAATTTTAGGGCCTGTTATTATTGGTAAAAATGCAAAAATTGGATCTAATGCAGTTGTGACTAAAGATGTTCCTGATAATGCGGTTATGATCGGTATACCTGCGAGAAATGTTGGTACTGCTACGGAAGAATTTAAACCTTATGCGGTTACAGATGAAACTGAAAATAAATAACTAATGAAAAATACTCAAGAAGATTTCATATCAGGTATTGGTAATACTCCTTTAATCAAACTAAAAGCTGCCTCAGAATTAACAGGATGTAATATCTATGGTAAAGCTGAGTTTTTAAATCCTGGAGGATCAGTTAAAGATAGAGCTGCACTTGCTTTACTAAAAGACGCTCAAGAAAAAAAATTAATTAGTAAAGGAGGAATAGTTGTTGAAGGAACCGCAGGCAACACAGGTATAGGTTTGGGTCTCTTAGGAAATTCTCTTGGATATAAAACCATCATTGTAATGAATGACAACCAAACTCAAGAAAAAAAAGACTTATTGAGAAATCTTGGTGCTGAATTAAGATTAGTTCCACCTAAGCCATATAAGGATGATAATAATTTTGTTAAAGTTGCAGCAAGACTTGCTGATGAGCTTAGACCAACTAATAATAACGGAGTAATCTGGGCAAACCAATTTGATAATGTTGCTAATGCAAAAGGCCATTATGAAGGAACGGGTCAAGAAATTTGGGAGCAAACAGATGGTAAAATAGATGGGTTTGTATGTTCTTCAGGTACTGGCGGGACTATTTCAGGAGTTAGTAATGCTCTTAAGGAAAAAAACAAAGATATTAAAATTTACCTAGCAGATCCTAAAGGTTCCGCTCTATACAATTACATTAAAACTGGTGAACTGAAATCTGAAGGAGGATCTATTACTGAGGGAATTGGCTCAAGTAGAGTTACTAAAAATTTTGAAAATGCAAAAGTTGATGATGCTTATTCAATAGACGATCATGAAGCATTGCCAATACTTTATGATTTAATTCAAAATGAGGGATTAAGTCTTGGTACTAGCTGTGGAATTAACATAGCTGGAGCAATTAGACTAGCTAAAGAATTGGGTCCTGGAAAAACTATTGTCACTATTCTATGTGACAAATCTGACAAGTATTCTTCTAAAATGTTTAATAAAGAATTTTTAAAAGAAAAAAAACTTCCTTATCCAAGCTGGTTATAAACAATAATTTTAATTAAAAAAATATTATATAAATTACTATTATTTTAAATTAAGGTAACTGAATGAATCTTACATCTTCATATGCTTTTTTGTTATTAGCAGTATTGTTAGGTGTAACCTCAAATAGTTTTGCAAAAAGTGCTGAGGGATTTACCCTAATTATTCCAAGTATTATTACTGCAATTACTATAGTTCTTTGTATGTATGCTTTATCCTTGGTGATGAAGAATATTCCAATGGGTATTACTTATGCTTCATTTGCAGGATTAACTATAATTGCAACTGTAGTTGTTGGAGTTATTCGTTTTAATCAATTTCCTAACCTCTATACGATAATTGGTTTAAGTTTAATTATTATTGGCGTTGTAATGGTTAATTTATTAGGACACTAAATTTAATTATCGGTAATTGTTTCGTCCAATTGTTGATTTCTAAAATGCTTTCTATATTCAGATGGTGTTTTATTATACATTTTTTTAAAAGAATTTATGAATACAGAATTATAATTAAATCCAGCAATACTAGATATTTCATTAATTTTGCGATCATCATAAAAAAGTAGATTTCTTGCAAATTTAACTCTTAAATTCACATAATATTTTATTGGCGACATTTTATATAATTTATAAAATTTTCTTTCTAAAGTCCTGAGTGAAACATTAAGTTTTTTTGCAATTTCATTAATTTTTATTGGAGTTTCTATATTTTTTTCCATTATTAAAATTGATTTTTGGCAAAGATTGTCCATTGAAGTATTAAAATGATCCTCTTTTTGTAAAGTAGAATTTTCTCTAGGTTTATAAATTAAAGCTTGTGCAATCTCATCAGAATAATTCTTTCCTTTAATTTTTTTAACACATTCAAGGATTAAATCTAATGTAGAAATCCCTCCGGCAGCAAACATTAATCCATTGGGATTTATTGTATAAATATTATCAACAATTCTTACATGAGGATATCGATCTATAAAATTACTTTTAGTTTCCCAGTGAGTACAAACAACAGTTTCTTTGTTAATTAAACCAGATTCAGCAATTAAAAAAGCGCCGGTATCAACAGCAATTATTTTTGATAAATTTTTATGAGCAGTTCTAAGTATAGAAAATAATTTTTTTGATTTTATTTGAACTGGTAAGTTGCCCCCTATCACAATTATAAAATCTGGGTTATGAATATCTTCTAAACCACCATCAACCTTCCACCATTGCCCATTGCTTGATCTAACTTTTTTTTTATTAATAGATATCAGCTTACTTTTGAAAATTTCATCTATTCGATATTGATTAGTTATTCTTAAAGCTTCTTGAATTAATACTAAAGAATTAGATGGGAATTCTGGTTGGAGAATTATATCAAATGAAAATATTTTATTTTGCATTTTATTAATTATGTAAATTGTTAATAATTTACGACATAAATTTATAAATTTATGTCAATATTTTAATTTAATTATTGTAAATAAACAATTTTTTTTTTGTCATTTATAGTTAACAATTTGTCGTTTTAAGTAGTTAATTTTATCCTAATTATTGAGATGCTATTATTATAACAACAGGAGATATACATGATAAATAAACTCTTAATAAATATTTGCAGAGTTGCATTTATTTTTTTAATAACAACATCCACTTCATTTGCAGCAGACAAAGTTAAACTAAGATTGAATTGGATGTACTACGGATCTCATGCGGGTTTCGCTTTAGGTTTTGTTGACGGAACTTATGCTAAATACGGAATTGATTTAGACATTAGATCTGGTAATGGCTCAAGTTCTGCCCATAGATTAGTTGCTAATAAAGATAGTGATTTTTCTTATGGTTCATGTGGAGCCATGGTAAATTTAGTATCTAAAGGTGCACCTTTAAAATCTATTGGTGTGATTGATGCTATGGGTACTGAGGCGATTCTTGTTAGACCTGATAGTGGTGTTAAAACAATTAAAGATTTAAAAGGAAAAAAAATATTAACGACAGCTAATGCTGGTGTGAATACTTTTTTCCCAATTGTTTTAAAAAATGCTGGCCTAACAGAGTCTGATATCAATGTCACATCAGTTCCAGATGGAGCTCTTGTATCAAGTTATTTACAAGGTAGTGGTGATGCAGTAGGTATTTTAGGTGGACTAGATGATAAGCCCGCTGAAATTAAAGCTAATGGTGGAGAACAACCAATAGCTTTTCCTTATTCTGATTATGGTGTTAACCAAGTTGGATATTGTATAGCGACACACAATGATACAATTAAAAACAGTCCTGATTTAGCAAAAAGATTTATAAAAGCAACAATGGAAGCTTATGCTAAAGCAGAAAAAAATCCTGATGCAGCAGTAGATGCAATTGCAGATATTGTTGGTGGATCAATGGCTGAAGATGCTGGCAAAGCTCAATCTAGAGAAGTTTTAGACGTAACTCTTGGAATATTATATTCTGGTGCGAATAAGAACAAGGTTCTTGGTCTAAATGTTGACTCAGATTGGGACAGTATGGTTAAATTGATGAAAGAATATAATGACTTGGATAAAAATGCCAAGCCAACAGACTTTTATACAAATCAATTTATAAATTAATAATATATTGAAGAACTTGCCGGGTATAAGTAATACTCGGCAAGTTTTAAGTTTAATAAATGAAAAATTTCATAGAAATAAAAGAATTAAAAAAAGTTTTTGGAACTGGTAGTGAAGAAGTCCATGCATTTGGTCCAGCATCAATTAACATTGAAAATGGGGAATTTGTTTCAATTTTGGGACCATCTGGTTGTGGAAAATCAACCCTTATGCTTATGGTAGCTGGATTAATGGAGTCTACTAGTGGAAAAGTAGAATTTGAGGGAAAGCTTGTTAAAGGACCTAAGACAGATATTGGAATAATGTTTCAAGATAATACCTTGGTACCATGGCGTACAGTGAAGGGAAACATTGAATTACAATTAGATTTGAGAGGTCTTAATATCAAAGAATATCAAGATCAAATTTATAATATCTTAAAATCATGCAAATTAGAAGATTTTGCTGAAAGATATCCAAGTGAATTATCAGGTGGGATGCAGCAAAGAGCGGCTTTTTGTCAAGCGATGATACATGATCCAAAAATAATTTTACTTGATGAGCCTTTGGGAAAATTAGATGCAATGACAAGAGAGAAAATTAGAGCAGATTTTCAAAAATTATGGATGGTTAAAAAACCAACAGTTATATTTGTTACACACTCAATAGAAGAAGCAGTACAATTATCTAGTAGAGTTATTTTAATTTCTCCTAGACCTGGAAAAATAGATAGAGAAATTAAAATTGATCTTCCGTATCCAAGAGATTTAAATGTTAAAAGATCACCTAAATTTGTTGAGTATGTGAATTTGATACAAGAAGTGTTTCATAAATACGGGGTTATTTAAATATGAAAAAATTTATTAAATGGTTATTTAGCGGATGGATGTTAATTTTATTTTTTATTGGTTTTTTTTTATTTTGGGAATATTCAATACCTCTTTTTGATATACCAAGATATATTCTTCCTCCACCGTCAGAAATTATTTTAAAAGGGTCAGCAGATTTTGATAAGCTAGTGTATTACACTGGTGTTACTGCTCTAGAAACAGTACTTGGTTACATTATAGCTTTAATTTTAGGGTTAGGATTTGGTATAGCTATCTCTTTCTCATCCATATTAAGAAGAACTCTTTATCCTTTTTTTGTAAGTATTGAAATGACACCTAAAATAGCTTTTGCTCCTCTATTTATATCTTGGTTTGGTTTTGGATTAATGCCAAAAGTTATAATTGTAGTCTTAGTTTGTTTTTTTCCCATCGTATTAAATGCTATTCTAGCTTTTAATTCCTTGAGCAATGAACTTACTTTATTTTATCAATCTACTGGAGCTGGTAAAATAAAAACTTTTTTCACAATTCGATTGCCTGCTGCGTTACCTCAATGTTTCGTTGGATTTAAATATGCTGCAATAAATGCAACTGTTGGAGCTACGATTGCTGAATTTATTGGATCTGATAAAGGACTTGGTTTTTATATTTCAATAGTGACAGGAAATATGAGACCAGATTTAGCTTTTGCAGGAATATTTTTTCTAACTTGTTTGGGATTAGCAGTTTTTGGTTTTGTTACAATTATGGAAAAACTATTAATACCTTGGCACATATCAATGAAAAGAATTAACAAATAAAGGATATTTTATGAATTATGAAAATTTAAAAAAAAAATTAGAAGGTTGTTATGTAACAGTTCCAACACCATTTAAGGATACTGAAGCTTTACCACTCAATTTTGAAGCGTTAAAAGAATATGTAGAATTTTTGTTGGGCAATGGTTTAAATAAAGAAAATTGTACACTACTTTTTGGTGGTGCTGCAGGTGATTTTTCAGCAATGAGTTTTGATGAAAGACAATCTTTAGCTAAAAAGGGTGCAGAAATTGTTGATGGTAGAGTACCGATTGCATTAGGTGGCCAGACAACTAATACCCAAGAACTAGTTAAACTTGTTAAAATTGCAAAAGATTATGGATATGATTTTTTACAAGTTTCTTGCCCTTTTTATTTTAAACATACTGAAGAAGATTTTATAGAATATATTAAAACAGCATCAATTGCAGCTGAAGGAGGTCCAGGTATAATTCTATATAATACCTTTTGGACATCAACTAGTGTTTCTAATCAACTTATAGAAAGATTAAAAGATCTTCAAAATATTGTTGGACTCAAATGGGCAACCCCTAGGACTGATGCGATGGAATTTGAAGATGTCACTTCAACTTATTCAGGAAGATTTACTATAATTGATAACAATTTATTTTTTCCTTATTCAGCAATGAGTTCATTGAATGCAAAAGCTTTTGAAGTACATATGTGTAATTTTTGGCCTGAATGGGGAGCAAAATTAATTAAAGAAGTAAAAAATAAAAATTTTGAAGAAATTGCACGTATGATGGTTGAAGAAGCTATGCCTTTTTATAAATTATGGGTAGAAATTGAAACTAATTTTACATCTGGAGATGGATATTTAGATAAATTATGTATGGAGCTTGTAGGACTGCCCTCAAGTAGATGTAGACCTCCAACAAGAGATATGCGAGATCAATATAGAGAAAAAACTCTACAATACATGAAAAAAATTAAAGTTCCTCATTTAAAATCTTAATGAGTAAAATTGAAAATATAAGATCAATTTTGCTTAGTGCAGACTATGGTCATGCAAAACATCCTGAGGTTTTAGAATGTTTTCCAAACGGTCCAAAAAGAACCATTGGTTTGGTAGAGGTGACTTTAGAAAATGGTATAAAAGGTTATGGCGAGGGTTATCTCGGTGTATTTGCCCCAAAAGTTTTTAGATCTATTATAGAACTCTGCACACCTTATTTAATAGGTAAAGATGGTTTTGATATTAACCGAAGATATAAAGATCTTTGCAGTATTTGTGATTACTGGTCTCTCCAAGGAGCAGCTAGACACACAACTAGTGCTATTGAAATAGCTTTAGTGGATGCAAAATCAAAATCTCAAAATTGCCCAGCATACAAATTATTTGGCAACAGTAATAATAAAGAAATAGAAGTTTATGGAAGTGGTGGAATTTGCGATTCAAAAGAACATTTTATTGAAGAATTAGAGCTTTTAAAATCACTTGGTATAAAAAAATATAAAATTAGAGCTGTTCCAAGCGATATATTTAAAACCGCTTGGGTTCTTAAAGAATCCAGGAAATATAAAATTGATGTGGGTATTGATATGTGTCAAAATCTTGCAGATCCACCTATTACCGCAGATGATGTCATAAATTACATTAATTTAGTGAAAAAAATATCAAAAGAAAAAATTTTATTTTTAGAAGAAGCTGTAGGACCAATGGATATAAGTGGATTTAAAAAATTAAAAGAAACTTTAAATATAGATATTTGTGGCGGCGAAGTTATTACTACCCCAACAGAAATGATTGAAAGAATAAAATTAAATATTTATGACTTTGTACAACCAGATGCATCAGTGATAGGTGGTATGTATGCAGTAAAAGAAATTTTTCAATATACTAAAACAAAACCTGTAGTACATGCTTGGGGTGGACCTGTGGCCATTATGGCAAACTATCATGTTGCATTTGGCTGTAACGGTAGCTTGGTAGAATATCCAATGATACCCTATAAACTTGAACCACTCATGTTTAATGACCAAAGAAATATTAAAAATGGAAATCTTTTAAGACCTGAAAATCCCGGAATAGGAATTACAATGAATAATGAAATTGAAAAGGACTATCCTTTTGATGAAAAAGCTGTTTATTCATGCGTTGTTGTAGATAGAGGTCAACCCAATGATGATTATTGGAAAGAATAAGCAAAAATATAAATTATAAAATTTGGTTATAAAACTATAAAGAGAAAAATTTATGAATATTTATATAGCATGCGAGTTAAATATTTTTGAAAAAAATTTTATTAAAAATAAACTTAAAAATTATAAAATTTATTTTTCTAATTTAAATTTTAAAAAGACTCCAGATAGAAATTTTCTCAATAGTGAGGTAGTTTTTGGAAATATTCCACCAAATTGGATAAGTAAGAATAGTAAAATAAAATGGATTCAACTAGAGTCAACCGGTTTCGCTGAATATTCAAATACTAATAAAAATTATTTAAACGAAAATGTAATAATTACAAATTTAAAAAGTTTTTTTGCACGTCAAGTGGCTCAAACCGTAATGGCTGGAATTTTTTCTTTATATAGAGGAATAGATAATTTTGTATTATTGAAAAGAGAAAAAAAGTGGATTGGAGATCCAATTAGAGCAGAGTTGGATATATTGAACAATAAAAATATTCTTTTTTTTGGCAAAGGTTCAATAAACCTTGAAATTTCAAAATATTTAAAAATATTTAATTGTAATCAATCATTTATAGACTCAAATTCAAAAAAGAATTCTATTAATAATCAAATTAAAAAATCAGAAATAATAATTTGCGCATTACCTGGAACTAAAAAAACTAAGATGCTTTTCAATAAACAAATTCTTAATAATTTATCAAAAAATACTATTTTAATAAATGTTGGTAGGGGTAATTTAATAGATGAACAAGTCTTGATAGAAAAACTTAAAAGAAATAGCCTAAAAGGAGCTGTATTAGATGTAACGGCAGAGGAACCGTTAAATAAGAATAATCCATTGTGGTCATGCCCTAACCTGATTCTCACTCAACATAGTGGTGGTGGCTACAAAAATGAAATGATTGATAAAATAAATTTTTTTATTAATAATTTTCAAAAATATTCTAAAAGAAAAAAACTACTTAATATAATTAATCCTTCAAAAGGATATTAAATTTATAGTTTGGGAAAGAAATTAATAATACTTAGGTAATATAAAATTTCCTTTGTCATCTTTATTTATTTCATATTCTTCAATCAAATTATTCATTTCTAG
>CBDEAP010000014.1:0-10070 GCA_965236125.1 Candidatus Pelagibacterales bacterium
CCAATTGACAGGGATATATCATTAAAAAGACTGGAAAAAATACAGCAGCAACTTTTTGAGCACCAGATTCAAAAAAATAAATCCTTAGAAAATCATATAATCGACGTGTTAGTTGAAAATCAAACTGATGATAAAACTAAACTTTTTGGGAGATCTGAGCACATGACTTCAGTGATATTTAGTGGTAATGAACAAAGTATAGGACAAATTGTGAAAGTAAAAATTAACAAAAGTAATCAAAACACCTTATTTGGAGAGGCTGTGAGAGATTCTAATCAAAAGGTAGCTTAACCGTTGAGTAGTTTTTTAAAAAAAAATATTAATACAACATTAAAATTCGTATACTCAGACAATAACTCTTTAAGCGTTATTTTTCATGACAATGACTTATTGATGGGTGTTGTTGGAGAATTTAATAAGAATCTAAAAGAGTTAGAAAAAATAACTGGATCTAGTTTGTATTCAAGAGGAAACTCAATATTGATCAAATCTTCTCCTGAAAAAAATGAACTTGTTAAAAATGCAATACAGTTTTTAACTAATCAATTTATAAATAATGGCAGTATTGAAAATAAGGATATTATATCATCAGTGGATCAATTCATGATTAATGAAAAAGTAAAAAATCAAAATGTAACAGACATTATTAAAACTCCAAAAAAATCAATTATTCCAAGATCTGAAAAACAAAAAGAATATGTTAGAGCATTAAGACAAAGTGATATTACTATTTCTGCAGGTCCTGCTGGTACTGGTAAAACCTTTTTAGCTGTTGCTGTAGGATTAACAATGTTGCTTGAAAAAAAAATAGAAAGAATAATACTTTCGAGACCAGCTGTAGAAGCTGGTGAAAGATTAGGTTTTTTACCTGGTGATATGAAAGAGAAAGTCGATCCTTATCTTAGACCCTTATATGACTCACTTTATGATCTTTTTCATTTTGAAAAAATTCAAAGAATGATTGAAATTGGAGATATTGAAATTGCTCCGTTGGCATTTATGAGAGGTCGAACTTTAAAAAATTCATTTGCTATTTTAGATGAAGCGCAAAATGCAACGGATACTCAAATCAAAATGTTTTTGACAAGAATTGGCGAAAATTCAAAAATAGTTGTAAATGGAGATCCATCTCAAATTGATCTTCCCAACAAAAGTATGTCAGGCTTGAATAGAGCTAAGAAACTTTTAAATCACTTGAATGAAATTTCCGTAGTAGATTTTGATCATTCAGATGTTGTTAGACATCCGCTAGTTTCAAAAATAGTAAAAGCTTATTCTAACAACGATGATTAATGTTAATGTTTTCTCTGAGGACAATAATTGGTCAAATAAAATAAAAAATAAAGAGATCTTCTTTCAATCTATATGTGAAGCATTTCCAAGAAAATATAAGTTTTCAAGTAAAAATGTTAGTTTTACATTGTTACTTTCAAACAACAAAAACATCAAAAAACTTAATAAAAAATTTAGAAATAAAAATAAACCAACTGATATCCTTTCATTTCCATTAAGTCATAAAACATCAATTAAAAAAGACACTTATCTTGGAGACATAATCATTAGCTTTAATTATATGAATAAAGACAAAGAAAAAAGATTGTTTAAAACAGCAGTAATTAAAACTTTTATTCATGGATTTTTACATTTGCTAGGATTTGATCACATCAAAGATAAAGATTACAAAAAAATGATCACTGAAGAAAATAAAATTTATAAATCAGTAATTTCTAAACTTAATTAATTGAAAAAAAATATTTATTTAGATTTGTTATACCTATTTTTTCTAGGTGTTGTTTCTTCTTTTAGCCTTCCTCCGTTTAATTATTTTATAATTAATTTTTTAACATTTAGTTTGTTATTTATTTTTTTATTTAAAAAAAATTCTAATTATAAATTTAATTTTTTCTTATATGGATGGGCATTTGGATTTGGATATTTTATATCTAATATTTACTGGATATCTATTTCTTTGACATTCGATGAAAATTTTAAAGCTTTAATACCTTTGTCTCTTATTTTGATACCTGCTTTTTTAGCAGTATTTTATGGAATAGTTACATATCTGTTTAAAATTTTAAAATTTAAAAAAATTGTAAGTTCATTTTTTCTTTTTTCTTTATTGTTTGGAATTATTGAATTTTTGAGAGGATATATTTTAACTGGTTTTCCGTGGAATTTAATTGCTTTTAGTTTTTCTAATCATCCTGAATTATTAAGTATAACTTCAATAATTGGCACATTTGGATTTAATCTATTTTGTATTTCACTTTTTGCTAGTCCATCAATTTTTATTTTAAGAGATAGTCGAAAAGATTTAATTGTCTGTATATTATTCTTAATATTACCAATTCTTTTTTATATGTATGGAACTTTTTATAAAAAAAAATTTTTAAATTTAGAAGCAACAAATAATAATTTTGTAATTCGAGTAATTGGTTCAAATATTAACTTAGATAGATTTTATCAAGATGTTGACCCTACTTTGATAATTAATGAATTAATCAAAATTAGTGAGCCTGATCCAAGTAAAAAAATTTTCTTTTTATGGCCTGAGGGCATAATTCCAGATATTTATCAAAATGAGCTTGTTCAGTACCAATATTTATTCAATGATCATTTTAATTCCAACCATATAATCGGACTTGGTATTAATAAAAAATCTGATGATGAATATGGTCCAAGGTTTTTTAATTCATTTTCAATCTATGATAACAAATTAAATATTTTAAATTCTTACGATAAAATAAATTTAGTTCCTTTTGGTGAGTTTTTGCCTCTTGAGCAAATATTTAGAAAATTTGGTCTTAAAAATCTCACAAATAACTACCAGTCATATTCAAAAGGTCAAAAAAGAGACGTTATACAAGTAAACTGGGGGTCATCCGGTTTTAAGATGATACCCTTAATTTGTTATGAGATAATTTATTCTGGAAGACTTTATTCAGATCAAAATTTTGATTATCTAATTAATATTTCCGAAGACGGTTGGTTTGGTAAGTCGATTGGACCAAAACAACATTTTACTCACAGTATATTTAGGGCAATTGAAAGTGGAAAATATTTAGTGCGTTCTGCTAATAATGGTACTGCTGCGGTAGTAAACCCGATAGGACAAATTGAGGGGCAAGTTGATTTTGGTAAAGATGGATATGTTGATTTTGTAAAATCTAGAAAATTTGCACCTACAGTTTTTTCTAAATTTGGAAACAAGATATTTATATTTATAATTTTATTGTATATTTTTTTAATTTTTTCATTTAATAGAATTAATAATGAGTAATCTAAAAAATTTTTTATTTACAAGTGAGTCTGTTTCAGAAGGACATCCAGATAAAGTGTCTGATAGAATTTCTGATATGGTTGTCGATAGTTATCTTGACAGGAGATCCATTTTCCAGGGTAGCATGTGAAACACTAACCACCACTAACAAAGTCGTTTTAGCAGGTGAAGTTAGAGGTCCAGACATAAAAAAAGATGAATTAATTGAAAAAGTTAGAAATTGTATAAAAGATATTGGCTATGACCAAGAGGGTTTTACTTGGAAAGAAGCAACTAAAATTGAAAGTCATCTTCATTCACAATCAGCTGATATAGCTATGGGAGTAGATTCGTCTGGAAATAAAGATGAAGGTGCAGGAGATCAGGGAATTATGTTTGGGTATGCTTGTGATGAGACAGATGTGTTAATGCCAGCACCGATTCATTATTCACATAAAATTTTAAGATTAATGGCAGAAGATAGAAAGTCTGGAAAACTTAAAAATATAGAGCCAGATTCTAAAAGCCAAGTTACTTTTGAATATATTGATGGCAAACCAACAAAAGTTAAATCTGTTGTTATATCATCTCAACACTCACCTGAAGTAAATCAAGGACAGGTTAGAGAATTATTGAGACCTTATATGTTAACAGCAATTCCTGAAAAATTTTTGGAAGGATTTAATGAAGAGGAATTTTATGTAAATCCGACTGGTAATTTTGTCATTGGTGGTCCAGATGGTGATTGTGGTCTTACAGGAAGAAAAATAATTGTAGACACTTATGGTGGAGCAGCACCTCATGGTGGTGGAGCTTTTTCCGGCAAAGATCCTACCAAAGTTGATAGATCAGCAGCTTATGCAGCTCGCTACATAGCAAAAAATATTGTGGCATCAAAAATTTCAAACAAATGCTTGATACAACTTGCTTATGCCATAGGAGTTTCTAAACCTTTGTCAATTTATGTAGATTTGTTTGATGGTGATTTAGAAAAAAATAATTTTGTTATAAAAAAAATAAATGAAAATTTTGATTTAAGTCCAAGAGGAATTAGAGAAATGTTGCAGCTAAATAAACCAATATATGAAAAAACTGCTGCCTATGGACATTTTGGAAGAATGCCACAAGATGATGGTGCTTTTTCATGGGAAAAAACAGATAAAACAGGGGTTTTTTCTAAATAGTTTTTATTGAATTAAAAAAAATCTTTAATATATTGCCTTTACATTATTGAATTTACAAAATGGGCTTTAGCCCATTTTTTTTTGGAGCAAACAAAAACATGTTAAATAAAAGAGCAGATAAATTAGAATTATTAAGAATAGCTGAAGCGGTAGCTTTAGAAAAATCTATTGATAAAGAATTAATCATCAATTCAATGGAAACTGGAATTGCAAAAGCTGCAAAATCTAAGTTTGGTCAAGACAATGAAATTAAAGTTTTAATCAATAGAGAAAATGGAGATATTGAAATTTTTAGAAAGTTAACAATTGTTGAAAAGCCAGAAAATTCTAATACAGAAATAAGATTAGATGATGCAATTACTTTGAACGAATCTAACAAAGGTAAAGCAATTGGTGATGAAGTTTTACAACCATTACCTGCATTTGATTTTGGAAGAATTGCTGCTCAAACAGCAAAACAAGTAATTAGCTTTAATGTCAGAGAAGCTGAAAGAGAAAGACAATATAACGATTTTATTGATAAAAAAGACTCTATTTTAAGTGGGATTGTAAAAAGATTAGAGTTTGGAAATGTTATAGTTGATTTAGGAAGAACTGAAGCAATTATTCAAAAAAATGAATTAATTCCAAGAGAAAACATTAAAGCTGGGGATAGGATTAAAGCTTATTGCTTTGATGTAAGAAGAGAACCTAGAGGCCAACAAATATTTTTATCTAGAGCACACCCAAAATTTATGGAAAAACTTTTTGTACAAGAGGTTCCGGAAATTTATGATGGTCTAATCGAAATAAAATCATCTTCAAGAGATCCTGGAAGTAGAGCTAAAATTTGTGTTAAAGCAGTTGATACATCGTTAGATCCAGTGGGTGCTTGTGTAGGGATGAGAGGATCTAGAGTTCAAGCTGTTGTAAATGAATTACAAGGTGAAAAAATTGATATTGTAAATTGGTCTGAAGATCCAGCAATTTTAGTTTCAAATGCTTTATCGCCAGCAGAAGTTCAGAGGGTTAACGTCGATACCGAAAGAAAAAAACTTGATGTAATTCTTACAGAAGAAAATTTAAGTAAAGCAATTGGAAGAAGAGGTCAAAACGTCAGACTTGCAACTAAATTGTTAAATTATGAAATCAATATCATGACTGATGCCGAGGACTCTGAAAGAAGACAATTAGAGTTTAAGGAAAAAACAGAAAATTTTGTAAAAAACTTAGAACTAGATGAAACACTTGGTCAACTTTTAGTAGCAGAAGGTTTTTCAACAATCGATGATATTAAAGATAGTAGTGCTGAAGATTTAATGAAAATTGAAGGAATAGAGGAAGAAACTGCAAATGCTCTAATCGAAAGAGCAAAAGAGTTTCATGAAAAGGATCAAGAGGATATCTCTCAAAGAATTAAAGATCTTGGTTTAGAGGATGGTTTAATTAACCTTAAAGGGCTGACACCTGGTATGTTGGTTACTTTAGGTGAACAAAAAATATTAAAATTAGAGGATTTTGCTGATTTGGCATCAGATGAATTAACTGGTGGCTATGATGTTGTTAAAGGTGAAAGAGTAAAAATCCAAGGTTATTTAGAGGATTTTGCACTATCAAAAGCTGAAGCGGATGATTTAATTATGTCTGCAAGAAACATTGTCTACAAAGATTGAGTGATGAGTTATGGAAAACAAAAAAACAAAATTAACAATTTCTGGCATAGCCAAGAAGTCTATACAAAATATTGAGATTGCAAAAACTCAAGGAAAAAACTCTGTAGTCATAGAAAAGCAACCTAGTAAATTTCCTAATAGAGGTGGTTCTTTTAGACCCACTGGCGTTAAGTCAAAACCTAGCTCGTCTTTTGATAGAGGTGCACCATCAATTAAACCTTCATTTCCACCAAAGGCATCTCCAATTGCAAATGATTTTGAGAAAAGAAAATTAGCTGAACAAAGAGCAACTAAAAGACTTAAAGGTGAAGATGATGGTGGTAGTAAAAAAGCAAAACTTGGAACAAAAAAAAGAGAATTAAAATTAACTATCTCAAGAGCTATTAGTGATGATGATGATATTGAGTCACGAGCAAGAAGTTTAGCATCTATTAAAAGAGCAAGATTAAAACAGAATAAAGTTTTAACCAAAGAAGAGACTAAAGAAAATTTAAAACCAATTAAAAGAGATGTAAATATTCCAGAAGCAATCACTGTCAGAGAACTTGCAAATAGAATGGCTGAGCAATCAAGCAATGTTATAAAATATTTGTTTGGTATGGGGGTAACCGTAACTATCAATCAAACTTTAGCAGCAGATACTGCTGAGTTTTTAGTTAAAGAGTTTGGTCATAACCCTATAAGAGAAGAAAAAGCAGAAGAGATTATTAAAAAAATTAAAGAGTCTCGATCTGAAAATTTAAAAAATAGACCTCCAATAGTAACAGTAATGGGACACGTGGATCATGGAAAAACATCTGTTTTAGATGTTTTAAGAAGTGCCAACGTTGTGTCAGGAGAATTTGGTGGAATTACTCAGCATATTGGAGCTTACCAAATTGAGTCTCAGTCAAATAAACTAACATTCATTGATACCCCAGGTCATGCTGCATTCACAGAGATGAGAGCAAGAGGATCTAAGCTTACTGATGTCGTGGTTTTAGTTGTTGCTGCAGACGATGGTGTAAAACCTCAAACGATAGAGTCCATCAAACATGCAAAAGCAGCTAATGTTCCAATAGTGGTTGCCATAAATAAATGTGATCTTCCAGATGCAGATCCACAAAAAATTAAAAACCAATTATTAGAATATGAATTGATTGCTGAGGATTTATCAGGGGATACCTTGATGGTTGAAATTTCTGCAAAAACAAAAAAGAATTTAGATAAGTTAGTAGAGTCAATTATTCTTCAGGCAGAAATTTTAGATTTAAAAACAGACTATGACACGAAAGCAACTGGAGTAGTTTTAGAGTCAAAAATTGATGTTGGTAGAGGCCCTGTTGCAACAATCATTGTTACTACCGGAACTCTTAAAAGAGGAGATTTTTTTGTAAGTGGTTTAAAATGGGGTAAAGTAAGAGCAATTATTAATGATAAAGGTGAAACAATAAATGAAGCTTTGCCATCTACACCAGTTGAGATTTTAGGTATTAATGGAGCCGCTAAAGCAGGTGATGATTTTATTGTTCTAGATAGCGAAAAAGAGGCAAAAACTTTAAGTGCTAACCGAGCTCAAGAAAGTAAAGATGGAAAAAATCCTTTAACGTTTGCTACTCAAGAGTCTGCTTTTTCAAACAAATCATCTGAGGAATTGAACATAATTATCAAATCAGATGTGCATGGTTCATCTGAAGCAATTAAAAATGCAATTAGTCAAATAAAACATGATGAAGTAAAACCAAAAATCATTCTATCTGATATTGGTATGGTTACAGAAACAGATGTAACTTTAGCTAAAGCATCCAATGCAGTTTTGATTGCTTTCAATGTTAAGCCAAGTAAGGAAGCAAAAAAACTAGCTGAGAATGAAAAAATTAAAATTTCTTCATACAATATAATTTATGAGGTTCTAGATTATATTAAACAAAGAATGTCTGGATTACTTGCTCCGGATGTTCAAGAAACAACTTTAGGTACAGCGCAGATTTTAGAAATATTCAAAGTTTCAGGTGCTGGAAAGGTTGCGGGCTCCAAAGTTACAGAGGGAGAAATTCTAAGTAATTCTGATGTAAGAATAATCCGAGATGGAGCAATCATTTACACTGGCAAAATTGGAACTCTATTTAGAGAAAAAAACCAAGTAAAACAGGTCAGTAATGGTCAAGAATGTGGAATTACAGTAAAAGACTATATGGATTTTCAAAAAAACGATACAATAGAAGCATTTAGTGTAACTTCTAAGGAGAGGACTATTTAATGGCTGATAGAATTGGAAAACCATTAACCCAAAGACAGCTTAGAGTTGGAGAGATGATTAAGCAGTCATTAAGTATGATTTTTATGAGAAATGAGGCTAAGGTGCCAAATTTAGAAACAAAAACAATTACTGTGACTGAAGTAAGAATGAGCCAAGATTTAAAAATTGCAAAAGCATATGTCCTTCCATTAGGAGGCAAAGATGCTGATGAAGTGATTAAAGTCTTAAAAGAATACTCATTTATAATAAGAAAAATTTTATCACAAAAGGTGATTATGAAATTTTTACCAAAACTACTTTTTAGAAAAGACGAATCTTTTGAGTATGCGGAAAAAATAGAAAACTTAATAAAACAAACACATAAATAGGAAAACGAGGTATGAACAAAAAGGCACAAGAACTAGCAATGCATGATAAAGATACTGGATCTTCAGAAATCCAAATTGCTTTGCTAACTGAGAAAATTGAAACTCTTTCAAAACATATTAAACAGTTCAAAAAGGATAAACATTCTTCAGTTGGATTGTTGAGAGCGGTAAATAGAAGAAAAAAATTGTTAGAATATTTAAAGAAAAATAAAATGGATTCTTACAAAAATGTATTAACGAAGTTGAATTTGAGAAAATAGACAGAAGGAAATGGAAATTAGATGTTTAAAGTATACAAGAAGGAAATTGAAGTAGCAGGAAAGAAAATAAGTTTAGAAACAGGTAAAGTAGCAAGACAAGCAGACGGAGCAATCATCGCAACAAGTGGTGAAACAGTTATTTTAGCAACAGTGGTAGGTGCAAAAAAAGTTAATCCAGATGTGGATTATTTTCCGTTATCAGTAAACTACCAAGAAAAATATTATGCAGGTGGAAAAATTCCTGGTGGATATTTTAAAAGAGAAGCAAGACCAACTGAAAGTGAAACATTAATTTCAAGATTAATTGATAGACCAATCAGACCTTTGTTTCCTGATGAATTTAAAAATGAAGTTCAATTATTACCAACAGTCATTTCTTATGATAAAGATAATCAACCAGATATCCTGGCAATTACAGCATCATCTGCGGCATTAGCTATCTCTGGGATGCCATTTATGGGGCCTGTAGGAGCCTCTAGAGTAGGTTTTGTCGATGGCAAGTACATTCTTAACCCTTCAAAATCAGAGCTAGAAAAATCCAGCTTAGATTTAGTTGTGGCAGGTACTAAAGATGCAGTTTTAATGGTTGAGTCAGAAGCCAATGGTTTAACTGAAGAAGAAATGTTAAATGCAGTTAAGTTTGGTCATGAGGGATTTGTTCCGGTAATTGAAATGATCGAAGAGCTAGCCAAAGAGTGTAAAAAACCTGCTTGGGTAGTTGAAAAAAAAGACTTATCTGAAGTAAAGAAAAAACTTGAAGAAGAGTTTACTGCTGATTTAACCAAAGCATTTGCAACAAGAGATAAACAAGATCGATCAAATCAAATTTCACAGATTACTGATAAAGCAAAACAACTTTTTGCTGATAATGAAAATTTCACAGATCTTGATGTAAATTCTGAACTTAAAAATCTTGAAAAGAAAATTGTTCGAACTGACATTCTAAAAAATAAAAATAGAATTGATGGTAGAGGATTATCTGATGTAAGACCGATTTCATGTGAAGTGGGAGTTTTACCAAGAACTCATGGTTCTGCATTATTTACCAGAGGGGAAACACAAGCAATTGTTGTTGCAACTCTTGGAACTTCTGATGATGAACAGCGTA
>CBDEAP010000015.1:0-9692 GCA_965236125.1 Candidatus Pelagibacterales bacterium
ACAAAAGATGAAGTGGATTTTTTAACACAGCACAAAGGAAATATTACATTTGAGATAACTCCACAGCATCTAACTTTATACGCGCCAGATTGCTATGATAAACTTGGAACTTATGCACAAATGAACCCACCATTAAGAGATAAATCTCATTATGATAGATTATGGTATGCAGTAAAAAATAATCTAAATGATACTATTGGCTCGGATCATGCTCCACACTTGAAGATTAATAAAGATAAAGAATATCCAAATTCACCATCTGGAATGCCCGGTGTGCAAACTTTAATGCCAGTTATGCTTAATCATGTCAACAATGGAAGACTAACTTTAAATCAATTGGTAAATTTAGTGTGTGAAAATCCTATCAAGATTTTTGGAATTCAAAACAAAGGTTTTATTAAAGAAGGATTTGATGCAGATTTTACAATTGTAGATATGAATAAAACAATTGAAATTAAAAATGAAAATATTGAGAGTAAATGTGCATGGTCTCCATTTGATGGATTTAAATTTAAAGGAACACCAACGCACACTATCATTGCAGGAAAAATTAAAATGCAAGATGGTAACATTTTAGGAGATCCTGAAGGAACTCCCTTACAGTTTAGTTAATTGTTTTAGAAGAATAAAGATTTACAAGCGTTAAACCTAATACAATTAAGAACATACCCAAAACAACTTGCCAGCTTAAAGACTGTCCATAAAAAATATATCCAAGTATAGCGATTGTAAAAATTCCTAAGCCACACCAGGTTGCATAAACGACTGCCAATGGAAGTTTAGTAACTACAATTGATAGACAAAAAAATGCACAAACATAAAAAAATATTAAAGCTCCTGTTGGCAATGGCTTTGTAAAACCTTTTGTAACAGGCAAAAGCATTGTCCCTGAAACTTCAAACATGGTAGCAGCAATTAAAATTAAATATGTTTTTAACATTATTTTATTATTCCATTTTGAACTAAGTTTTCTTTAATTTCATCTAAAATTGCTGGGTCATCTATTGTTGGAGGAACTTTATATTCAACATTATCAGCAATCTTTCTGATCGTTCCTCTCAAAATTTTTCCCGATCTAGTTTTGGGTAATCTTTTAATAACTATTACTGTTTTAAATGCTGCAACAGGGCCAATTTTATCTCTAACCATTTGCACACATTCTTTTGATATAGTTTCATTATCTTTTTGAACACCAGACTTTAAAACTACTAAACCAATTGGTAATTGACCTTTTAATTTATCCGCAATTCCTAAAACAGCACACTCAGCAATAGATTGATGTTCAGATAACACTTCTTCTATTGCACCAGTTGACAATCGGTGACCTGCAACATTAATAATGTCGTCTGTTCTAGACATTATCCATATGTAACCATCATCATCGATATGACCTGCATCGTATGTTTGATAATAACCTTCATAATTAGTCATATAATTTTCTTTATATCTTTGATCTGCATTCCATAGATGTTGGAAAAGTTCCTGGAGGTAAGGGGTAATTTTACAACAATATCTCCCATTTCATTTGGTTTTGCTAAAGTTTGATCAGGTTTAATTATTTTTACATCATAACCAGGCACAGCTTTACAAGCCGAACCATATTTTGTTTCCATCATTTCAATTCCAGTACAATTTGAGCTGATTGCCCAGCTAGTTTCTGTTTGCCACCAATGATCAATGACAGGAACTTTGAGTAAGTTTTCTGCCCATTTAATTGTATCAGGATCTGCTCTTTCACCCGCCAGAAATAAACTTTTAAAATTACTTAGATCATATTTTGAGAAAAATTTTCCTTCCGGATCCTCTTTTTTAATTGCTCTAAAAGCAGTAGGTGCTGTGAACAAAGATTTTACTTTATATTCAGATATAATTTTCCAAAAAACTCCAGCATCAGGAGTGCCAACTGGTTTTCCTTCAAATAAAACTGTAGTGCATCCTTTAAATAAAGGTGCATAAACAATATAAGAGTGTCCTACAATCCAGCCAATATCACTTGCGGACCACCAAACATCATCTATGTCAATGTTGTAAATATTTTTCATGGTCCATTTTAAAGCAACGATGTGACCTCCAATATCTCTTACAATCCCTTTAGGGGTTCCTGTAGTTCCTGAGGTATATAAAATGTAAGCATAATCATTGGAGTTCATCTCCACACAATCAGTTTCAGCAGCATTTGCCATTACTTCATCAAAACTTAGTTCTTTTGGACCATTCAATTTAACTTCATGACCTGGTCTTTGAAATAAAATCAGCTTATCAATTTTATGTTTCGCTTGTTTTATAGCTGCATCTACTAAAGGTTTGTATTCCACAGTTCTCCCAGGTTCGAAACCCACATGAGGCTGTTATTAGTAATTTTGCCTTACTGTCATCAATTCGACTTGCAAGCTCATTTGAAGCAAAACCACCAAAGACTACAGAGTGGATCGCACCAATTCTGGCACAGGCCAACATCGCAACTACTGCTTCAGGGATCATTGGCATATAAATTATAACCCGATCTCCTTTTTGGATCCCTTGATTTTTCAAAGCTCCAGCAAATTTAGAAACTTTATGTCTTAATTCTTTATATGAGAACTGAGCTTTGTTACCTGTTATTGGACTATCGTAAATTAATGCTGTTTTATCACCATGCCCATTATCAATATGAATGTCTAATGCATTATAACAAGTGTTTGTAACCCCATCTTCATACCATTTGTAAAAAGGTGGATTGCTTTTATTTAAAATTTTAGTTGGTTTTTTGAACCAAAAGACATCGTTAGCTGCTTCTGCCCAAAAATTTTCAGGTTTTTGAATAGATTGTTGATAAATTTTGTTAAACTTGTCTGACATACAAATTTGATTCGTTTTTTACTTTTTATTATGTTTTTAACTTATAAATTGTATTTAATTTTAAAAAATAAGTAAAATCAATGCTTATTAATGTCATTTAAGTCTTCAATATTCTAAATTTATTTGTTATTAGACCGCAATCTTGGCTTTAGGAAACTAAAGCTTAGTTTATATAAACTAAAAAAATAAAAACTAACTAAAGAGGGAGTTTTTTATGAAAAAACTAAAATTGTTTGCTCTTACAGCTGTTGCCCTAATGGGTGTTACAGGTGTAGCAAACGCAGAAACTGTGTTGTTAGCTTCTGATGATTTTGTTGGAATTTCGTTCTGGCTTGTATCAATGGCTTGTTTAGCAGCAACTGTATTCTTTTTCTTAGAAAGAAGTTCAGTTCCAGCAGGTTGGAGAGTTTCAATGACTGTTGCTGGTCTAGTAACTGGTATTGCATTCGTACACTACATTTACATGAGAGAAGTATGGATCATGACTGGTGAGTCGCCAACAGTTTACAGATATATTGACTGGTTAATTACAGTTCCATTATTGATGTTAGAATTCTATTTTGTTCTATCAGCAGTAAACAAAGCAGATTCAGGAATTTTCTGGAGACTGATGTTAGGAACATTAGTAATGTTAATCGGTGGATACTTAGGAGAAGCTGGATACATCAACGCTACACTTGGTTTCATTATCGGTATGGCTGGTTGGGTATACATTCTTTATGAAGTATTCTCTGGTGAGGCAGGCAAGCGTGCAGCGAAAAGTGGTAACAAAGCACTTGTTACAGCTTTCGGTGCAATGAGAATGATCGTTACAGTAGGTTGGGCTATTTACCCATTAGGTTACATTTTTGGTTACCTAACAGGTGGAGTAGACGCTAGCTCACTAAACGTGATTTACAACGCAGCTGACTTCTTGAACAAGATCGCTTTCGGTCTGATCATTTGGGCAGCAGCTATGCAACAACCAGGTAGAGCTGCTAAGTAATAAGCTTTACTAATTAAAAGTTTAAGTAGGGCAGGTATGTTTTTACATACTTGCCCTATTTTTTTAAGTCCCTATATATAGTTTATGGCAAAAATTACTTACCACACTCACGATAATAAAACTCACACTATAGATGTTCAAAATGGCTTGAGTGTTATGGAGGGTGCAGTGCAAAATGATATTCCAGGAATTGATGCAGACTGTGGTGGGGGTATGGCGTGTGCTACTTGTCATGTTTATGTCAATGAAGAGTGGTTGAATAAGCTTCCAGAAAAAGAGGATGGTGAAGAAGATATGTTAGATATGGCTTTTGAGCCAAAACAAAATAGTAGATTGAGTTGTCAGTTAATAGTTTCAGACGAACTGGATGGTTTAGAGGTAAACATCCCATCAAAACAAGGCTAGATGAATAAGACAGATGTATTAATCATTGGTGCAGGACCAACGGGTTTATTTTGTGCACATCAATTAGGTATCATTGGTTTAAAATGTGAGATTGTTGATAACCTAGATAAAATTGGTGGACAATGCATTGAGCTTTATCCAGATAAACCCATCTATGATATTCCAGCAGTGCCAGAGTGCACTGGAGAAGAATTAACCAATAATCTTTTACAACAAATTAAACCTTTTGATATTCAGTTTCATTTAAATGAAAGAGTAGAAGAGGTTAAAAAAATCGAAAACCATTGGTATGTCAAAACAAATAATGGCAAAGAGTTCAATGTAGCAAGTATTATTATTGCTGGAGGAGTTGGCTCCTTTGAACCTAGAAAGTTTCCAGTTAAAGAAGCTGAAAAATTTGAAAATAGTTCAGTCTTTTATTCGATAAAAGATAAAAATATATTTAAAGATAAAACAATTACCATCTTTGGAGGTGGAGACTCAGCATTAGATTGGGCAATAGAGTTATCTAATCATAGTAGAGTAAATTTAGTTCACCGAAGAGATGAGTTTAGTGGTGCTCAAGCAAGTGTTGATAAAGTTAAACAACTTCAAGGTGAAGGTAAACTAGATCTTTATACAAAGTTTCAATTAAGTTCAATTAAAGGAGATAAAAATATTGAATCTGTAACTATCAAGCATGATGATGAATCGATTAAAGAAATTAAGTCAGATTATGTTTTAGGATTTTTTGGATTAATCATGCAGCTTGGCCCAATTTTAAATTGGGGATTGAACTTAGATAAAAAAACTATTCAGGTGAATACAGAAAACTTTGAAACTAACCTGCCAGGGATTTTTGCAATTGGAGATATTTGTTCTTATCCAGGAAAATTAAAATTAATTTTATCTGGCTTTCATGAAGGGGCATTAGCAGCAAGAGGTTGTTTTAAATATGCTCGACCAGATGAAAAATTAAGATTTGAATTCACAACCACTTCAAAGGCTGCTCAAGAAAGATTGGGTGTTAAAAAATGATAGAATTATTTTCAGCAGATACTCCTAATGGTAAAAAAATTGGGATTATGCTTGAAGAAATTGGTTTTGAATACAAAGTCACAAAAATTGATTTATCCAAGAATGAGCAATTTGATCCTGAATATATTAAAATCAGTCCGTTTGGTAAAATTCCTGTAATTACTGATCATGAAAATAATGAGTCAATCTTCGAGTCGGGTGCAATTTTGATGTATCTTGGAGAAAAGAGTAATAAGTTTTATGATCAAGACAATAGACTTAAAATTAATCAATGGTTAATGGCACAGATGGGTTTAGTTGGACCTATGATTGGTCAACATCATCAGTTTCATCACTATAATCCTGGTAAAAGTGAATTCGGTGAAGAACGTTATTTTAAAATCACTAAAAAAATATACCAAGATCTGGATAATCGATTAGCGCAATCAAAATATCTTGCTGGAGAAAAGTATACGATTGCTGATATTGCAACTTGGCCTTGGATAGCAAGACACGAGTGGCATGATATTGGTCTTAACAATTATAAATATTTAGCAAAATGGTATTCAGTAATTTCTGAAAGAGAAGCGGTAATTAAAGGATATGATTTTATGAAAACAGGACAAGTAGTCCCTAAAGTTTAGTCGTCCGCGTAAACTTTTTCGTCTTTTTCGTGTTTTTCTTGTGCTGCAATACAAAGTTCAGCCACAGGTCTTGCCATTAATCTTTTTAAACCAATTGGTTCTGCAGTTTCTGCACAAAATCCGTAAGTGCCATCTTTAATTCTTTTTAAAGCTTGATCAATTTTAGAAATTAATTTGATTTGTCTATTGATTGCTTTCATCTCTACATTTTTATCAATGTATGAGCTCGCTTGGTCAACTATATCTGCTGAAATACTATTATCATCTAAGCTACCATTATATAAAGCTTCATTGTTGGCTTTAATTAATTCTTTTCGCCATTCATTTAATTTCATTCTGAAATAAACTTGATGTTTTTCACACATGTATTTTTCAGTTTCTTTAGGAATATAATTTTTTGAAATTTTTATAGGTGCTTTAACCACTTCTTTTGGTTTAGCAACTGATTTAGTTTTGGGTGTTGAAACTTTTTTCTTTTGTTTAGTAGTCTTTGCCATAAGCTGGTTTTGAATCACGGCAGTATATTCAGCAAAATATAGGTGTCAAGCAGGGTAAATTACTGTAAATGTTTGTAAATGACAGGTTATACGCGAAATATAAATAACGTATTTTATATTTTCATTTTAGCGCATTTAATTATCTGGACTTTAGTTCCATCTTTAACAAATAAAAATTTACCACTAGATACAATTGAGGCTTTAGCCTGGGGAAGTAATTTAGACTGGGGATTTAACAAACATCCACCGATGAGTGCATTTTTTCCAGAAGTTTTTTATCAAATTTTTGGATCTCAAGACTGGGCTTATTATTTGTTAAGCCAAATTTTCGTAGTGGTTGCATTTTATTATGTATTTAAATTATCGAATGAAATTTTTAATAATAAGATTTTAAGTTTAATCTCAGTATTATTACTAGAAAGCATCTTCTTTTACAATTTCACCACACCTGAATTTAACGTCAATGTCTGTCAGCTGCCATTTTGGTCTTTAACGGCCTATTTTTCTTGGAAAATACTAAGTGATAAAGAAATTAGTTTCTGGGATTGCTTTTTTATTGGATTGTTTGCTGCAATTGGGTTTTTATCCAAATATCTTTTTATTTATCTTCTAATTGCAATAAAATTACTCTTTATTTACTTAATCTTTTTTAAAAAAGAAAAAAAGTTTGATTTTAAATATCTCATAATTTCAGAAGTATTCATTGTTGCACTTATTCCTCATTTTATATGGTTGATGAACAATGATTTTATAACAATTAAATATGGACTAGCTCGAACAGGATTAGAACAATCTAGTATTATAGATCATATAAAGTTTCCAATAATCTTTATTTTAAAACAATTTGGGCTTTTAATTCCATTTTTTGTACTAGTTTGGCTATTAGTTAAAAAAATTAAATTTAGATTAAATCTTAAAGATAAAAAACTTATTTTTTTAATTTTTATAAACATTTTACCAATCTTGTTGATGGCAATCACATCTATTGTTACTGGTTCAAAAATTAGAACAATGTGGATGACACCGTTTTATTTATTCTTCGGCACATTGTTTGTTTACATATTGCAATCACAGATTAATTTAAAAAAGTTAAATTCTTTTCTTTATGGTTTTGTAATTTTATTTTTCTTATCACCTATTCTTTATTCTTATGTTTCAATTTCAAAAACAGATAAGCGTACTGATTATCCTGGAAATGAAGTTGCGCAAAAGGTGCAATATGCTTGGGATTATCAATTTGACACTCCAATTACTGCAGTCTTTGGTGATGAATGGTATGCTGGAAATTTATCTTATCATTTAAAATCAAGACCTGTGTGGGAGGGATTTATTGATGAAAATAAAATTAAAAGTTATCAAAATTATTTATGTATTGATAGAGTTTGTGTTGCAAATAAATAAATATGAAAAAAATTACAATATTAATACCTGTTTACAATGACTGGCAATCTGTTTCAAAACTATTAGATGAAATCAATATAAACGTTAAAGGTTTAGATTTTGAATTTTCTATTATTGTCATTAATGATGCTTCTACTGAAGCACAATCTCTTACAGCTAGAAAATTTAGACAATTTAAAATCAGTCAGAGTTATGAATATGAAAGAAAATAGAGGTCATGCTCGATGTATTGCTACTGGATTGAAATATGTTTTTGAAAATGAGGAATTTGACTATGTCATTCCTATGGATGGAGACGGTGAGGATCGTCCAGAAGAAATTAAATTTCTAATTGAAGAAGCTAATTATAGTCCTGATAAAGCCATTGTGGGTGAAAGAATTAAAAGATCAGAAAATTTAATATTTAAACTAAGTTATTCAATTCATAAGTTAATTACTTATACTTTTACTGGACAATCAATTAAATTTGGTAACTTTACGTGTTTACCAAAATCAACAGTTGAAAAAATGATTAAAGATAAAGCTACGTGGAGTAGTTTCTCGGGTGCTTTGACTAAAGTTGAAAAAAACATAAAAGCATCTCCATCAACAAGAGGCACAAGATATTTTGGACCTTCAAAAATGAATTTTTTAAATCTAGTAAAGCATTCTTTAGCAATCATTGCAGTTTTTAAAGTAAATGTGATTTTTAGATCAGCTTTATTTTATGCAATTTATTTATATTTAATTTCAAGCAACATTACATTCATCACCTTAATTCCATTGGTTTTAATCATAGTTTTTATTATTAGTGTGTTAACTTTGTCTAAAAGAGAAGATTTAAATGCTCTAAATGATTCAACTAATAATTTAGCTTCATTTGACAAAATAAAATAATTTTATAACCTCTAATTTAACAGTTGTTCAAAATTCTATGAGAATAATTTGTACAATAATTATTTTATTTTTATTCAATAGTTTATCTATTGCTGCTGAGCAAAAAATCACCACTGAAGAAGATGTTAAAAGGATTTATAATTCAATAGTTAAAATTTTTAGCATTGTACCTCCTGATGCAAGAACAGCTAGTGCCTTAGGAACTGAAAGACGTGGTTCAGGGGTTATTATTGATGATAAACATATTTTAACTATTGGTTATATCGTTGTTGAAGCTGAAACAATTAATATTGGTTTACCAGACGGTAAAACAGTTGCAGGAGAATTAATTGGTTATGACCACACAAGTGGTTTTGGAATATTAAGAACTATTGGTTCTACAATACTTACTCCTTTAAAATTAGGAGACTCTGACAATATTAATGCTAATGAAATTTTATTTGTCATGCCATATCCTGATCAAGGGCAACCCTCAACAGCTAATGCTGTATCAAGAAGAGCGTTTGCAGGTTGGTGGGAATATTATTTAGATAAACCAATTTATACCTACCCGATGAATCATTCCTGGGCAGGAACACCACTTATTAATCAACAAGGTGAAATATTAGGTATAGGTTCATTATTTATTTCTGAAGCAATGACCCCAGGATTTTCTTCACCAGGAAATTTATTTGTACCTATCAATGATTTAAAACCAATTTTAACTGATTTAATTACTAATGGACGAAGAACTAAAGATATAAAACCTTATATGGGTTTATCTTCAGATGATAGTAGTGGCAAAGTTAGTGTTACTAGAGTTAACGAAAATGGTCCTGCAGCTAAAGCAGGTATTATGCCAAATGACATAATTTTATCTGTTAATGACCAAGCAGTATCCAATATGTCAGATTTTTATAAGACAGCTTGGGGATTTGGTGGACCAGGCACCATATTAAAATTAGATATTGATAGAAATCAAAAAAAATTATCTTTTGAAATTACCACAATGGATAGAAATGATTTTTTTGTTAAACCAAAATATTATTAATATATTGCATTAATTGACTA